>NZ_JBALEK010000001.1:0-63987 GCF_036917815.1 Nostoc sp.
TGTGTTGTAGAGACGCGATTCATCGCGTCTGTGTGTTGTAGAGACGCGATTCATCGCGTCTGTGTGTTGTAGAGACGCGATTCATCGCGTCTGTGTGTTGTAGAGACGCGATTCATCGCGTCTGTGGTGAGTAGAGGAGCCTAGACTAATAACCAATGCCCAATGCCCCATCCCCAATTTAGTAATGATTACCAATTTTGCGGTGATGGGCGGCGGTAAGTGCATTTAGCTTGGCAACTCTTCCAGTTTGGACTGTGCTATAAATTACCCAATGATCTCCACAGTCCATACGGCTAGTAATTTCACATTCCATATAGGCTAAAGCCTCAGCTAAAACGGGCGATTCATTGTTAGCGGGATATGTTTTAACTCCAGCAAAGCGGTCTGCACCAGGAGCAAAACGCTTGAGAAAATGTTTCATTAATCCTTGATATTTACCTTCTTCTAAAACATTTAAAACGAAGCGATCGCCAACGTGCATCAAGGATTCAATTGCCCGTTCTTTGGATACTGCGATCGCTACTCCTAAAGGCTCAAGACTCGCTTGTGTCACCCAAGAAGCCAACATCGCACTCTGAATTTCTCCTTTTTTGGCAGTGATGATGTATAATCCTGTGCTAATGCGCCCTAAAGCTTTTTCTAGCTCACTATCGATGGATTTGATTTGTTTAATGGTGCGATCGCGGTTTAACCATTGACCCATGTCTGTCCCCGCTTCATCACAAAGTTGTTCCGTTCCTTGGGTGGGAATTTCCTTAACTAAGATCGGTGTAAAGGCTTCAATTAATCCTAGTTCTTGAAACTTATTGCGTAAGGGATAAACCGGCTCATCTTCTCCTCCTCCTGACTCTAATAAACCAATTGCCTGTTTCTTATGAACAGCAGCTAAAATTGTACTTAAAGCAGCTTGAGCGATCGCCGAAGATTGATTTGGCATTCCAATTACTAAACCAGAAGCTTGTGCAACTAATTCTCGAACTTCTTGAGGTTCAGCACTATTGAGAGCTACTAATTCTACTGACGCGCCTGTTTTCGCGCATCCATGAGCTATGGTACGGACTAAATGCTCACTATATCCATAATCTTCAACATAAAAGAGAGCCACTAATGTCTCTGTTTTTGCTTGTTCTAAACTCCAGTTTTGATACCATCCGAGCCATTGGGAGATATAGTTTTGTAATAATGGGCCATGTCCTGTAGCAACTGTGACTATTTCTAACTTGTCAATCCGCTTTAAAGCTGCTAATACAGACCGAGCATTCGGCCCCATGAGACAATCATAGTAATATTTAAAATCCTCCTCTATTAAGCTAATATTTTCATCATAGGTGTGGTCATCGCAGTAATGCATCCCAAACACATCACAGGTGTAGAGAGTCGAAGTTTTGTAGTCATAAGTCAAAATTGTGTCAGGCCAGTGTAAGTTAGGTGCAGAGATAAATTCTAATTTGTGTCCGTCACCTAAATCTAATAGCTCTCCACTTTTCACCTGTATTGATTTAAAAGGCTGGTGAACCATATTTTCCAGAAACTGAATAGCTACCTTAGCAGCGACAATAGTAATGGAGGGAGCTAATTCTAAAATATTTTTCACTAAGCCACTGTGGTCTGGTTCTGTATGGCTAATAATCAAGTAATCTATTTTAGTCGGATCAATTAATCCCACCAGTATCTCTAGATATAGCTGCTCAAACTTGCGGTGAGATGTGTCAACCAAGGCAACTTTTTCTCCCTGAATTAAGAAAGAATTATAGGTTGTGCCATTCCGTAAACCAAATTCGATATCAAAACGTTCTCTATCCCAGTCTAGACAACGGATAGCTGTCGTTTGAGGAGCAATTTCAACAGTTTGAACCGTCAAGCGTCCTGGATTAGGAATAACTTGAGTAAGCTGTGTGAGTGCGACCATTTATTTTTTCCAAAAAAATATTGTCTGGAGTGAGTGTTATGTTTCTTATGTTTACCTGAAATACTCAATTAGTAAAATGCTAATTTCTAAAGATAATCATCAGAAAGATTTATTCTTTATTTGGATTGATTTACCATTGAATTACTCAATGTTGATCATTACTTTTTTTCAATAATAAACGTGAGAGAATATCAATTCTAAGTTAAAATCTGGACAGACGTGGTTAATGTTTTTTCCTCCTCCTCTACAAAAAATCAATAGCGAAATTGCCCGTGACGCTGATGTTGATCTGTATGTGCTGCGCCTCGATCTCATGCACCCCTTGGTTAACGGCAACAAATGGTTCAAGCTGAAATACAACCTTTTGGAGGCCAAGGAGAAAAATTTCACCACGCTGCTGACTTTTGGCGGCGCTTATTCCAATCACATCTATGCAACTGCGGCGGCTGGGAATCTTTTCGGTTTTCGTACTATCGGCGTAATTCGTGGTGAGGAGAGGCTACCACTGAACCCGACACTAAGTTTTGCTGTACAACAGGGTATGCAGCTGGTGTACCTGAACCGCGAGATGTATCGACAGCGCAACACATCAGGGCTACATGAATATCTGCAACAACGTTTTGGTGAGGTGTTTATCATTCCCGAAGGTGGTAGTAATTTAAATGGTGTGCGCGGTTGCACTGAGATAGTTAGTGCTTACTTTTCATGGCATCTGGAAAACCTCTCTCCAAACCTCTCCCCTACAAGGGGAGAGGCTTTGATTTTTCCCCCAACGCTCGTAGGGAAGGGGGTTAGGGGGTTAGGTTTTGCGTTAGATGAGGTGAAAAGTCAGATAGTTGATGCGATGCCTACGGCTGGCTACGCCTACGCATTTGATCATATATGCATAGCTTGCGGTACAGCTACCACACTGGCTGGTATTGCCCTTTCGTTGCATCAAGGACAAAGAGCGATCGCTTTTCCCGTTTTGAAAAATGGCGCATTTCTGGCACAAGAAATGGAAAGTTTATTGACAAATTACCTCACCTCTGATTTACCCTCGCCAGTTGACTCTCCGGCTTCTTGGGAATTGGTATGTGATTACCACTTCGGCGGCTATGCAAAGGTGAATGACGATTTGCTACTGTTCAGCCAGCAGTTTACACAGGAACATAGCGTACCCCTTGATTACGTATATACCGCCAAAATGTTTTACGGAGTGATGGATTTACTACAGCAGGGATTTTTTTGTAAAGGCGATCGCTTATTACTAGTACACACAGGAGGCTTACAGGGTAACGTTGGCATGGAGGAAAAGTTGCAGAGATTTTCTAAAATCTGAGTTGCCACTTAATTAAATATCAGTTAGCTTTGTATGGAATTTTACTACACTAAGTTAAATTCACACGCCAATCTTGATATTTACTCAAAGTTAGGTAAGGTCAATTTAATGTCTACATACACTGATCGTATTCAACCAACTGATTCTGGTATTGCTACCTATTTGGAAAATCTTTTAGCTAGTAAGTATCAAATTCCAACTTTTCAAAGAGATGTCGTCTGGGAGAAAGAAAATGTTAAAAAACTCTGGGACAGTATTTATAAATTTTACCCTTTAGGAAGTATTTTAATTTGGAAAACTAGTACTAAACTAGAAAGTCATAGAGAAATAGGAGGTATTAAGCTTGCTGATAATTTTTCTTCTAACGAATACCAATATATTTTAGATGGACAACAAAGAACAACTGCTCTTTTAATGTCAATACATGGAGGCAAAATTGATGGCAAGGAAAACTTTGACCCCACACTATATGTAGATATTTCTGTTGATTTTACCGAGGCTACTGATGACGTAAGTTATACAAAAAGATTTTTATTTTGGGATGAGATTGATGATATGGATGGTCAACTAAAAATAAATATAGAGAGATATAAGCGTTATAAACAAGGATTAATTGTCAAGTTAAAAGATATCAAATGTGATTATGATACTATAGAAGATCATCTTTTAGAGAATGAAAATAATTATAAAAATTTGTACAAAAAACAGCTAAAGAGAGTTAGACAAATTTTTGATAATTACAGAATTTCTTTCATTGAGTTACGAGGTATTGAAGTTGGAGAAGTATGCCAAATATTTGAGCGGATTAATCAAGCTGGTAAACCCTTGGATATCTTTGATATTGTGGTTGCTAAGACTTTTCGTTCTGAAAATAAGACAAATAATATCTCTGGGTTTTATCTTCGTGAATTATTTGATAAATTTAAAAAAACTATTCCTGGTAGTCAATATGCCAGTATTGATAATTGGACATTGCTCCAGATGCTAGCTGTAGTGGTAAAACTTGAATTTCCCGAAGCCGCGATACAAAATATTACTGACAAGTACTTGAATGAGCTAAAAACAGAGCATATTGAAGCTGTATGGTCTAATTTTAAAATAGCGGTTGCTAAAACTTTTAATTTCTTTGATAATTGTTTGCATATTAAGGGTGGAAGATTAATTCCTTACCGATATTTGTACCTGACTATTACAGCATATTTTTATCGTAATCACAAACCAGATTATAGTTTTTTAAGTAAGTATTTTTGGTATTATAGTTTTCATAATTCAGACTTACTAACAAACACTACTCACCTCTGGCAACATATATACTTTGTTAATCAAGAAAAGGCTAATAGTACTTACTCATTCAATCAATTTGATATTGATAAGAATTCCATAAGAAAATCTTTCTACAGTTATAGAGGTCGCTTATCCAGAGCCATACTATCACTTTATGCAAACCACAAACCGCAGGATTGGGCAAAACCCCATAACGATGTTTTGTCTGATGTTTATTACTTGTTCACAGATAAGCCTAACTTACACCATATATTTCCAGTTAACTTTATTAAACAGAGTGGCATTGCTAGTCAAATAGAATGTGACAGCTTGATGAATATTGCCTATCTGTCTCAAATAACTAATTTGAAAATTAGCGATAAAAATCCATTAGATTATCTTAAAGAATATGACGAGCCTGGTTTAGAGACAGTGCTACGCTCTCATCTTATACCTACGATTATTCTTGAATGGTCAAGAGCCGATGCACTTCCTGAACACGCCTTAACCATTTTTATTCAAGAAAGAGTAAACCTCTTAATAGAGGCTTTGAGACTGAAGTTAGAAGGAATTGAATTTAATGTTTTTGATATGGGCAATCGCACAGATAATATCTATTTGTAGCAATACCTGCGCCAAAAAAGAGGCATTGCTGGCTTTCATGCTTACCGTTTATTTTGTAGACTTTGAATAGTAGCGATCGCATGCTTTGCCACAATATCAATCTCCTCTTCTGTATTAAACCGTCCAATACCGAACCTCACCGAGGCATAAGCTAGCTGTTGGGGGTGTCCCAATGCTGTGAGAACATGGGAAGGTGCAGTATGTGCCGACGAGCAAGCAGAACCAGAAGATATGGCCATTACTGGCTGCAATCCTAGCAAAAGTGCGGCTCCATCCACTCCCTCAACACTGATACTCAAGTTTCCCGCCAATCGCTGTTGCGGATGTCCGTTGAGATGAATTCCTTCAACTTGCGAAAGCTGTTCCCACAATCTTTGTCTTAACTGGGTGAGGCGTTGGTTTTCTGTTGCTTGTTCAGCCAAAGCGATTTCTACAGCTTTCCCAAAGCCGACAATTTGCGGTGTATACAATGTACCAGAACGCATCCCCCGTTCATGACCGCCACCGTGCTGCTGGGGAGCCAATTTTACCCTGGGATCGCGTCTGCGGACGTACAGCGCTCCAATACCTTTGGGACCATATACTTTATGTGCTGTTAGCGACATCAAATCAATTTTCATCCCTTGCACATCTAAGGGAATTTTACCAATAGCTTGGGCGGCATCGGTATGGAAAATGATATTGCGATCAAAGCACATTTCCCCAATTTCTGCCAAAGGCTGTAACACGCCAATTTCGTTATTTGCAGCCATCACCGATACCAAAATCGTCTCAGGACGGAAAGCTTTTTTTAACTCAGTTAAATCAATCAATCCATCTTTTTGGACAGGGAGAATAGTAATTTCAAAACCGAGACTTTTTAAATAATTACAAGGATCAATAACTGCACCATGTTCAGTGACAACAGTAATAATATGCTGACCTTTTTTAAAATAAGTTTCGGCAACACCTTTAATCGCCAAATTATTCGCTTCTGTTGCACCACTTGTAAAAACAATTTCTTCTGGTGTGGCGTTGATTGCTGCTGCTAAAATTTCTCGCGTTTGCTTAATAGCTGCTTCTGCTTCCCAACCATAAACATGACTGATACTTGCTGGGTTGCCAAATTTTTCTGTAAAGTAGGGGAGCATTGCTGCTAGTACCCGTTTATCTACGGGTGTAGTAGCGTGAGAATCAAGGTATATAGGACGATTAGACATAATTATTAACTCAAACTTTGACTTAGTTTTCTTAAAATTCTGAGAACTTGATATAATTCATTTTGTCGCTTAGATAAAGTGAATTTATCAGACAAATTATACTTCGCTTTATCTTGCTTTATTAGCTTGATAAATTGAAAATCTTCTCCATTAGTCACTAATCCGAACACAGGTTTATCTGGATTAGGATTAGCCAACATATAAGTCAATGTTTGAGGGATGGCTGCTAAAAGAGAAAAACTAGCCCTTTTAGATTCAATTACTAACAACCAGAATTTTTCTTGAATAACTAGAATATCAATGCGCCCTCTGATAATTTCTCCTTCATCCTCTAAAGCGATTTCTAGAGATTCTTCAGTAGCAAGAAAAAATGGCTCACCATAGAATCCCGCCAAGTCTAATAAAGGAGATACAACTAGCATTTTTACTGCATTTTCTAAGATTGGTGGGTGTTTAACCAATCTCATAAAATTAGTTTTAACTCTGTCTAGATATTGTTTTTCTATATCTGTGATTTCTGGTAGAGCGTCAAACCACTCTGTAAAAAAATCTTCACCTTCAGTTTGTTGCAGACCAAATCTTGCTTCTAAATAAGCAAGGCTGACATTATGAGCTTGGATAAATTGAACCATAATTAATTCAAAATATATTGCTACATACAGTATAGCTATTGTGACACTCTCCCAGATCAGTGAAAGCGATCGCTAGTCTAAAATACAAGTTATGCGATGTGTAACTTACAGCTATTTTCAGGTAAATTGGCGACTTCTTGAATACTTGGCTAACTATGGGATTGAAAATGCATCCAACGCCTATTTTGTATGGGTTTAGCATTAGACATCTCCGTAAAAGAAAAAGACCCCTCTCCAAACCTCTCCCCGTTGGCGTCAGCCTGTCGTCAGACAAGCGGAGAGAGGCTTTAAAACCCCCCAACGCTAGTAGGGAAGGGGGGAAGGGGGGTTAGGTCTGCGTAGAATTGTGTGGTATCTAAATCTTTTCTGGAGATGTCTATTGCTAAATCCATACAACGCGGGTCTGTTTAACATCAAAGTAATAATTAATCAAAGCCTGAAATGGTAGAGAAACTGCTGGCAGTCGCCTAGATTAGAGATAATATTTCCAGATTATGCTGCCTTGGGTGGACGTAATTTTATCGGTAATCCCAAACAAGCGACAATTTCCGTTTGTAACTTGGTTGATGGGGAATATCAGATAAGTAAGTTTCGAGATAGCGATTGCATTATCTCCCAAACTTTTCCTGAATTGAATCTCACTCCAAACCAGATTTTTCAAGCTGCTGTGATGTAGCGTTTTAATTCCTAATTCGCTAATGCTAACCCATCCCTATAGGATTCCTATTTGATTTTTGAACAAAATTAGGTACTGTAGGGTGCGTTAGGATGAAATCCGTAACGCACCATTCGTAAGGATTTAGTGCGTTACGCTGTCGCTAACACACCCTACGTATCTTTTTGAAAATCAAATAGTAGTCCTATAGTTAATTCCCCCCAGATACGGAGGGAATATTTTAAGCTGTTACGTATACAACTTGCATTATCAGGGCGCTCATGTTGCCCACCCCACAATTATATTGAAAAAATATTAGTGCAAATTAAAGGCGCAACAGCTTATCATCAAACTAACTAACTAGATACTGAATTAGCCGCTTCCGAAGCTTTCTCGGCTGGCGGAAAGCCACCCATACGAATCTCAGAAGTGAAGGAAGTGATACTAAATCCACCAAAACTCTTGAGGACATTTACCCGCATTCGCAAATTGGGGCTAGCAAACCACAAGCGTTCCTCTGACGAGATGGTTTCATCCTCTGTAGTTAGGATCAAAGCACCGTCACTGTCAATTTTATAGCGTCCGGCAACTGGAGTTTTATTAGCATCAACTATTTCTCGCAGTAACTTACCTTGGGCTGGATTATCCGCATCAGGTACTGACACTAAGACAGTTGAACCACTGTGTTTTGGTTGATTCTTTTCCACTATGCCGTTCCAGGTAATTTTGGTAGCATAGGAAGCAGAACTAGGATTAATTTTATAATTTTGACACAGTTTGATCACTTCTGGATGATCTAATGCCAGCGTCTCAATGATCATGTCTGACTTGCTATTTTCAGATTGGTTAAAAGCCAAATGTTGACTAGTACGATGAGAAAACCATTTACCAGCGCTTAACTGAAAAAATTCTTCAATATTCATGAATTAAATTACCCTACATCAAAATGCTAAGATTGCCACTTAATTATTTATTAAAAGGTAGCAGGAGGTTTTAATATTAAGTTTGATTGTCTATTTCCTCAAGCTTCTTGAGGCCAATTCTGGCTGCCTCGGCAACGTTGAAATGATTGTCTTTTTCTAGGTATTTTAAGGCTGAGACACTCTTGGGAGTAGGAAGATTTCCCAAGGCTTCTGCTAAACGCTGCCTGACTAACCAATCATCTGATTGGGCGAAGCGTAGAATTTGATCAACAGACTCAATATCTTTAATTTCTCCCAGTGCAGAGATTGCCGCTTGTTGCAACACTACTTCTTTGCTATCCAATGCTTGAAGAAGAATTTGACGGGCGCGGGGGTCTTTAATATTACCGAGAGAAACGGCTGCACTAAAGCGTACTAGCCAATCAGTGTCTTCATAAAATGCCCGCGATAGCACCTCAAAGGCTCTAGCATCACCCAAATATCCTAAGGCACCGGCGGCATCAGCGCGTATACCATAATCGGGGTCATTTTCGAGAATTTTTACCAAAATTGAATAACATTCTGGCGTGGGCTTGATTCCCAGGGCAAATATTGCCATCGATCGCAGTTGCAAAGATTCGTCGTCTAGTACCTTTTTAATCAAAGGGACTGCATCTTCAGGGTCAACATGACGCAGATTAGCAAGGGCTACCATGCGATCGCGTAAATTCGGACTTTCTAACTGAGTAGAAATTTCTTGTAAGCTGAGAGCTGCCATTTAGTTCCAAGCGTTTTCTTTACTTATCTTAATGTACACCGATCCGATCATTAGGCTGTCGCCATAGTGAAGTTGGGGATTGGGGAAGAAAATATGAGTAAGATTTGGTTGGGGTCTGAATCTCCATTCAAATCTTCCCAGTCCCCAGCGATGCACTGAGCTTGTCGAAGTGTCCCCAATCTTGCGATCGCCAAAAGGATTGCTAAATAATTGTAATAATATTTAACATAGTCTAGGTTGTGTAATTTAGATTAACTATTGCAGAGAAATTATCTGAGAGTTAGTAAAATGGCAAATACAACGAGGCAACTATTTTATGGATTAGTTACCCTAGAATTGTAGACTATGTTTTCAGTTCTGAGTTAGTTCAGTATTTTGCCTATCAGAGGCATACCAATCTAGACCACACCAAATCCTTCATTAAGAACTCCCAAAAATCATAATGGCTGTGATTGAGAAGAAAAGAACTCGCGATCTGCCCCAAATTAACGAACGAATTCGCTTCCCAAAAATTCGGGTTATTGACACTGACGGTGCCCAGATGGGAATTATGCCCCCACTGGAAGCAGTACAACTAGCAGAAGAAAAAGAGCTAGATTTGGTGCTAATCAGTGATAAAGCTGACCCGCCGGTTTGTCGGATTATGGACTACGGGAAATACAAGTTTGAGCAGGAAAAAAAGGCGCGGGAAGCCCGGAAAAAGCAGCACACGGCTGATGTCAAAGAAGTTAAGATGCGCTACAAAATAGAAGAACACGACTACAACGTGCGTGTCAAGCAAGCAGAGCGCTTTTTGAAAGATGGCGATAAAGTCAAAGCAACTGTGATGTTCCGGGGTCGAGAAATTCAACACAGCGACTTAGCAGAAGATTTGCTTAAGCGAATGGCAACGGATTTAGAGCCTTTTGGTGAACTTCAACAAGCGCCTAAAAAAGAAGGGCGAAACATGATGATGCTCATCTCACCCAAAAAATAATCTTCTAACTGCTTAATAGACCAAGTTTGGAAATCCCCTGGCTAGAAGCCAGGGGATTTTCTCATTTTTCCTTTGGCTGCAATATGCGCTTTGGGCTTAAGGGACTGACAAATAAAAAAATGTCCCAAAACTGACTCAAAAACCCTCTCTATTTCTCCTTTCTCTGTGTTGCGCCAGTTGCTTCTCCCAGGGGGAGACGCTACGCGTAGCAAGATCCCCGGAGGGGTACAAGTCTCTTAACCGCAAGGGCGCACTGGCAACTCTATTGTCTGGAGTGGTTGTTTATTTGGATAATTTATTTCTTGTCAGTCCCTAAATAGACCACGCAGTAGGGGCACAGCATGCTGTGCCCCTACGACAGATGTGGTTCAAACACATGAAAACTGCCGTAACCCAAGGGTATTGACACCTGGGTGCCCTACCTCTGAGGTGAATTAAATTTATCTGAAATCGATAGTCCTGAAGGCTGAGTGGGAAACATAATACTCAGTTGCTCAGGACTTTTGCTATTTCCAGGGAATAAGGGGGAAATCAATTCAAAATTCAAAATTCAAAATTAAAGAACTCCTGTCCCCTGTCCCCTGCCTCCTGAAACGGTGATATCTACCAGAAACTAAAACTGCATGGAACTGAAAAATTACTGGTTGGCTACAAATAAAGGTGTTCTAACACGACTACTACAGTGGGTAAATCTCCGACCAGAGGAGAGTGAACGAACTCAGATAATGTTTCTTTTTTACACAACTGTCTGTGTAGGATTGCGGTGGGCAGAGGACAGTACTGTGGCGCTGTTTTTGGATCAATATGGTACTCATCTGCTGCCGTGGATGTATATTGCCAGCGCCGTGATGAGTGCTGGACTGGTTTTTTTATACTCCTGGCTGCAAAAGATTTTTCCCTTACGGCGGGTGATTGTGGCGATCGCACCTTGTATGTTGGTGCCATTAGTTTTATTAATTGTATTACGTTGGGGTTCGCAATTTTCCTACCTGGCAGTTATTTCGGTATTTCTGCTGCGGCTGTGGGTAGATGCGCTTTATGTAGTCAATGACCTTAACATCTCCATCGTCGCCAACCAACTATTTAACATTCGGGAAATTAAGCGCACTTACCCACTGGTGAGTAGTGGTCTTTTAGTCGCAGATGTCATCAGTGGCTTTAGTTTGCCTTGGCTAGTGCAATACACCACCCTAAATAGGATTATCCTTATTGCCTGTGTAGTCATTTTATTCGGATCAGGGATTTTATTCTATTTAACTCATCACTACCCTGCAGCTTTTCCTGAAACCCCACAAAGACAAATTCCTGAAGAACAAGCTTCACGAGAGCGTTTCATTAAAAGTCCACTGAAGCGCTATGTTTGGCAGTTGTTTGCTTTTGTCGGACTGTTGCAAGTCATTGGGTTGTTAATAGATTTTCAGTATCTGCGCGAACTCCAATCCAATTTAGGCGACCGAGAACTTGCCAGTTTCTTGGGTCTTTTTGGTGGGATGTTGGGACTGTGCGAATTGTTGTTGCAGTGGTTTATTTCCAGCCGACTCATTGAACGCATGGGGGTATTTTTCACGGCGACGCTTTTACCAATCACCGTTGGCTTTTCACTCCCAGGGGTGCTGGTATTGCTGCATTTAATTCCAGCTATGCAATCGCAAAGCTTTTTTTGGGGTTTGATAATTGTCAAATTCTTTGATGAACTTCTGCGCTATACCTTTGTCATGAGTAGCGGCCCTATCCTGTACCAACCGATTCCAGAGGGAATTCGCAGCCGGATGCAGACTTTATCTGGGGGAACCGCCGAAGCGATCGCCACAGGTTTGACAGGAGCGCTAATTTTTGCAACTATATTATTTTGTGGGCGGTTTGTACCCGTACCATTGCAAAAGTGGGTGTTAGTCGCAGAAACAATGCTGATAGCTGCCACCTGTTTAAAAGTAGTTTGGGAATTGCGATCGCGCTATGTTGAACTGTTAGTCTTAAGTGTGGCGCGGGGTCAATTAAGTGCAACCAATATGGGCTTACGATTCTTCAAACAGGGAGTAGTCAAAGCTTTAGCAGAAAAAGGCAGTGAGGCTGATAAACGCTCTTGCATTGAACTTTTAGCCCAAATGGACTTGCAAGGAGCTGCGGAAGTTTTAGCACCTCTACTAGTGAAATTAACCCCAGATTTGCAACGCCAAAGTCTGGAGGTGATGCTGACGGGAGGTGTAAATTCGGCTTATCTACCCGCCATCCGTCCTTTATTAGAAGAATCTCAAGAAACTAACCCCGAAGTTTTTGCCTTAGCGCTGCGCTACGTTTGGCTGGCTGAACCAAATCCCAATTTAAGCCTTTTAGAAGGATATTTACACCCCCGGCAAAACTCACTCATCCGCGCCACCGCCGCCGCTTTAGTCTTACGCCAGGGAACACCCATGCAAAAGGTAGCGGCTACCCAAACTATGCGCCGGATGTTGACTCATAAGCAAGAACGGGAACGGGTGAATGGAGTTAGAGCGCTTAGAGAAGCAGTTTATTTGCAAGCGTTGCGGATTCACATCCCAAATTTATTACAAGATGAGTCATTACGGGTGCGCTGTGCGGTATTGGAAATGATTGCAGCAACCCATTTAGAAGAGTACTATTCGGCACTGATTGCAGCACTTTATTACAAATCAACTCGTAGCACAGCAATGTCAGCCCTAATGCGACTGGAAAATGAAGCTTTAGAAATGCTGTTGCGGTTGGCTACTAATACTTACAAACCGGAAGTAGTGCGGATGTATGCTTGGCGCACCATTGCTCAAGTCGGTACTCAGGAAGCCTTAGAGACTTTATGGGAAAACTTAGAAATATCTTGGGGTATTACTAGAGATCATATTCTTCGCAGCTTACTAAAAATACATAAACAACCAGGAATTAAAGGTTTAGTAGATCGGTTTTATGAAAGTCGGGTAGAAAATTTAATTAAGCAGGAATTAAAGTTTTTAGGTGAGATTTACGCTGCATACATTGACTTCCAAACCCTAGACGAAAAAGAAAATTATCAATCCAGTGAGAGGGTTGTGATTGTCTCTGAGTTACTGCAACGCGCCCTTTTAGAATTGGAATTGGATGTCAAAGAGCGGCTGCTATTGTTACTGAGACTGCTTTACTCGCCAGAAAAGATGCAGGCAGCATCCTTCAATCTGCGATCGCTCTCAGTGGTAAACTTAGCACGGGGGTTAGAAATCCTAGAGCATACCATAACTTTGTCTTCAAAGTCCTTATTGCTGAATATTTTAGATAACCGGCCACAGTCCGAAAAATTGCAACATCTTGTAGAAGCCAAGATCGGAGAATATGAGAATATGGTAATTAGCGATCGCCTCCACAGATTGCTGATGTTGGGTAACTTCCTTTCTGACTGGTGCTTGGCTTGCTGTTTTCATTATGCTCAAGTGACACGCATCCGACTAACCAGTGCTGAGATATTAGTGAGTTTGCGTCATCCAACCGGCTTTGTCAGAGAAGCTGCGATCGCATACTTAAATATGGTTTCACATCGTGTTCTCCTGCAAATCCTCCCCCAGTTACAAAAAGATTCACATCCTTTGGTAGCTGCTCAAGTTAAAGAGTTACTCGAAAAATACCAATTCAAAAACTACAACTGAAAAAACCTGCAATCACTGTGGAAGCAAAATTAATAACTAATGCCCAATACCCAATGCCCAATAACTATATTTGTTAACCTGTAAAGTAGACTTCTTGCATAAGGGACTGACAGGAAATAAATTATCCAAAGAAACGAACCACTCCAGACAAGGCAGCGCGGTCTTCTCCCTTGGCGCTAGCCTCTCCCAATGTGAGAAGGGGAGACGCTAAGAGCGATAGCGCCGGCGGCAAGCGAGTCCGCGTACCCTTACAGGGAAGCAAGCTACGCTTTTAGCGTCTCGTAGAGAGCGTCTGGGGGTTTCCCCCATGAGCGACTGCCGCGCAGAGAACACAGAGAGAGGAGAAATAGAGAGGGTTTTTGAGCCAGTTTTTAGGACATTTTTTTATTTGTCAGTCCCTAAATCAAAAAAAGAACCCCACCCCGCCTTTAACTTACGTCAAAGTCTCCCCTCCCCGCAAGCTCTTAGGGGTTGGGAGTGGGGTGTTAGGGGACTTTTGCAAAAGGTCTAGTGAAGTAAAAATTCCCAGAATATCAGGAAGATTCATGTACGTACTCATCGGTGGAGCCGGCTTAGTGGGCTTAAGTTTAGCGCAAAAACTGGTAGAACTAGGACATACTGTTGCCGTCATTGACATTGATCCTATCGCTTGCCGCTACGCCCGTGAACAAGTGGGAGCAATGGCTTTTGAAGGCAGTGCTGTCAGTACAGAAGTCTTGTTAGAAGCTGGGATTCGCAAAGCCGGTTCCTTAGCAGCATCTCTGAGAAGTGATGCTTTAAACTTGGCAATGGTAACTCTTGCCAAACACTACGGAGTCACCCATATTTTAAGTCGGATGCGCCACCCCGATTTTGCCGAACCACTCCGAATAGCTGGAGCCAACCACATTATCAGTACTGTTGAACTATCAGTTTCAACAATGGTAAACGCCATTGAATATCCCCAAGTGGAATCAATGATGCATTTTGAGCAGGGACAGATTGAGGTTTTGAAACTTTCCATCCCCAACAATTGCTATGTTGCTGGCCGTAGCCTTGCCGAAATTGCTCAGGATTCCCGATTCCCTTCTGGTTCGCTAATTATTGGCTATCAATCCCATCCCCACGAAGATTTGATGATTCCTAACGGCAGTACAATACTGGAACCTCATTCAACCGTGCTGATTGTGACTAAACCAGGATGTTTACATCAAGTCATTGATTTTATTCAACAAAAATGTTGAGCGCAGTTAGCTAGATAGATATAGGAATTTGATTTGATTTCTGAAAAAATCTAAGTAGTATGTAGTGGACTGTCTAGGCTAAAATACTGTATTAGATGTAGGTTGGGTGGAGCGGAGCGCAACCCAACTGATTATCAGGATGTTGGGTTACGCAAAGCCTCCACCCAACAAAGCAATTTTTTTGCAGCATTTTAGCCTAGACACGCCAGTAGGGTGTGTTATGGCGTAGCCTAACGCACCCAAAACTTGAAGGTGGTGCGTTAGCCTTTGGCGTAACGCGCCCTACGTATATTTCAATAATCAAATATGAGTCCTATATATAAAATTGGTGTAGATAGTTTTGATGAAACCGTATCCACATATTTATTTAGCGATCGCTATTATTCTTACATCTTGTGAACCAACAAATATTCCCCCCAAGTCACAACCCGATGCCACTCAAGCAACCCCTGTGCAAAAAACAGTGACGCTGGATAAGAATTTTAAGATAGCAAGCGGTCAAACTCTTTATGTTCCTGTATATTCTCATATCTATCATCACAATCGACAGGAGATTTTCGAGTTAGCAGTTACCCTCAGTATTCGGAATACAGACTTGACCAAGCCGATTATTATTACTTCTGTGCGCTACTATAACTCAGAAGGAAAGCTAGTTAAACAGTATTTAGAGCGCCCGATTCAACTTGATGCCCTAGCTTCTACAGATTTTTTTATAAATAGAAATGACACCAGTGGAGGTTTAGGCGCAAACTTCATTGTTGAGTGGGTAGCCCAAACAGAAATATCCGAACCCATAGTGGAGGCAGTGATGATTGGTACTGACTTTCAACAGGGAATTTCTTTTATCAGTCCTGGTAGAGTAATTAAAAGTCAAAATAACCATACGCGATCGCCTTTAAAATAAGAATCTTAAAAAAATGCATTTTGATCTGGTCAAAATCGTAGTACTTTTGTAACAAATAGACACTACGTGATTATCAAATATCGCGGATACGTTGATACTGACTTGAGAGTGTTTTTAATTGCATTCCCTCATATTGCTTTTAGTCTAAACTCCAGTCCCTAACCGTTGAGACTTGCAAATAAGACATTTCTAGGCTCAAATTATCTGCGACTAATATCAGCAATGCTGCTGTTTATGTATTTGCTCTCCTAGTAGTTGCATTCCTTGCTTTGCAAAGGGTCGTTGCCAATTTTGCTCGAAGCCGTGGCGGGTTTCGATATCACGTAAAGCCCGCCAAAATGGAATAATCAACGATACTCTGGAGCCAGAAAAAGTGAAGACTACTTGCTCCGCATTTTGAACTCGTTTTTGGTTAGTGTACTCAATTACTCTTAACATTGCTTGCTCATTACTTTCTGAGAAAATAAACTCGTAGTATGTTGGCTCTGCATTCCACCGAACAATTTTTAAATAACCTACTTGAAGAAATAAACTTAATGCCTCCACAAGTTCAGCGAGCGAGTCATAGGGTATATAAGAAGCTATGAATGAGAATTGTTGATCATTCGTAATCAAGTTAACAGGCATCCATCCGTGGTTTGTATTACCGAAACGAACACGAAAATTTTCAGACATATTTGCAATAAGTTCTAGCGAAACCTCCACAACTGAATGGGCACACCAGGGAATAAGAATATCTCTTTCTATCCCCCATACCCAACAATTACTTAATCATCCTCTAATTTTAACAATTGCTCATCAAGAATTTGTATCCGCCCGCGCACAATTTCTTCCGAGAGAATTCGCTTCCGCATTGCCTCATTGAGCGCTCCTTTTTCTGCCAACAGCAAACGCCGGCGAATGGCTTCAAGTTTACTGCTCTTACCACTTTCGCCTTCCACCTCATCAGGGCGACGATTATAAAGTTCCCGCAGTATCTTTTCTGCACCGGCAATTCGCACCTGATAACCTGAACGCATCTCTTCATAAACAGCTTTTGGTAACACCCCTGATTTCAACAGACTATCTAATTCATCTTGTGCTGCCTTACCCGTTATCAACTGGGCTTGCAATTCTTCAACCTGTTGTTGAACTTCCGAAAATTTAGTTAATTTTAAGCGTTTTACCACCCAAGGCAAACTCAAACCCTGTCCCACCAACGACACCAACACACAGCCAAAGACTATAGCTATCAAAACTTCTCGCCCTGGGAGTGTAGCAGGTAAGCTCAACGCCAGAGCCATTGACAATGAACCTTTGATGTTGCCGAAAAATAGTAAATGCTGCCAGGGTAGGGGAATTGGGCGGTCAATCCAACGAACTATTGCTAGTAGCGGATAGACCGTAAGAACTCGCCCAATTTGATAAGCTAAAACTACAAGTAGAATTGCAGGTAAAGTTTTCCAGAGCGTTACCAGGTTTATTTCTACACCTATCAGCAGAAAAATAAAGGTGTTGACGGTAAAACTCGCATATTCCCAGAAACTTAACAAGGTGATGCGACTAGAAGCAGAAGTATTGCGAGAAAGCCCTAAATTCCCGAAAATCAATCCAGCTACAACTACAGCCACAGCACCCGATACACCGAGAAATTCCCCAGCCTGAAAAGTTCCTAATGCAACTGCGACTGTCAGTAAAAGACTACTGAGAGCATCATCTAAACGGGCGAATACAGGGATGCTCAAGTAGCCCAAAACCAACCCCAGAAGGCAGCCTCCTAGAAAGATAAATAGTAGTTGTTCGATTCCCTCTATAAATGTGACTGAACCTGTTGAATATACTTGCAAAATCAGGTTGAACAAAACTAAGGCAGTTGCATCGTTAAATAGAGTTTCTCCTTCAACGATGGTGGAAAGTCTCGCAGGCACTGGTATATCCTTAAAGACGGCAATCATGGAAACAGTATCAGTGTTTGCCAGCATTACTCCTACAAATAAGGCAGGTATCCAACTCAGTCCCAGCCCAAATTTCAACACAACGGCAATAATCGCGCTAGAAAGCACAGCCCCAGGCCCAGCTAGTAGGGCAATTGGTTTAAAAGTGCTGCGTAGACGGCTGACATCAGTATTAATACCAGCTTCAAAGATGAGAATTGGCAAAAAAAGATTCAAAATTAGAGATGGATTTAAACCAATCCGTCGAGACAATAACTCGGTGATGGGCAAACCTGCTAATACTAAACCTGTAACATAAGGGATTCGCAACCGCCGGGACAGCAGAGCAACACCTGTTGCAACAAGCAAGAGAATAATTGAAACTTTGACTAATTCTGTAACATCCACTATTAAGTTTTGGAAAGTTAGTTTGACCTGACTGATAGATTCTCCCCTCATTCAGGCCAAATTAGCAACTTCAGGGTGTTACCGTAGCTAGCCAACCCAGCGTAAAGGCGATCGGCTAACTCATATTTGAAAAAGGGACTCGGGACTGGGAAAACTTGGAGGGGGATTCAGACCCTGACTTTTCACGGTATCTGGAAAACCTCTCTCTAAATCTCTCTCCTCTTAGGAGAGAGACTTTGAATTTTCCCCCTTAGAGCGTCGGGAAGAGGGTTAGGGGGTTAGGTGTTTCGTGGCTTTTCCACATAACGTGAAAAGTCAGATTCAGACCTAAACCTTGTTTTAAAAAACTCTTCCTAGTCCCCAGTAAAGAGTCCCGGAGCGCCATTCCTCCCCGACTTGCTTGGCCGAAGTCGGGGAATCCTGGCGCGACCCGTTGAGCCAAGTAGGGACATATATCTGAGATAATTTTAATTAAAATTAACATTTACCGCCGATGCTAAGACTGATTACTGACTTCGACGGCCCAATTATTGATGTTTCCGAACGGTACTACCGAGTTTATCAATTCTGCTTAGAGAAAACCCGTCGCCCAAACCAAGTAGTGCAAGAACTTCCGAAAGGGGAATTTTGGCAGTTAAAGCGATCGCGCATTCCCGAAAAACAAATCGCCTTAAGTTCCGGCTTAGACGAAACCCAAGCCCAAGAATTCGCCCAATTGCGGCGGGAAACAGTCCATACAGAACATTATTTCAACTATGACACTCTCGCTCCTGGGGCTGTGGATGCACTGTTAAAAATTCAACAAGCTGGAATTGATTTAGCAGTTATGACCATGCGCCGAGTTCGAGAACTAGATTATGCCTTCAACAAATACGATTTAGGGAGATTTTTCCCAGAAGATCGTCGTTATTGCCTGAGTAATGACTACGTTAAAACTCGTGATATTGAAGATAAGCCCTTATTGATGGCTAGGGCATTAAAAGAACTGCCCCCAGCTGCTGATACCTGGATGGTGGGAGATACGGAAGCTGATATTACTGCTGCGAAAAACCACGGCATTAAGGTGATGGCTGTAGAATTAGGGATTCGCGATCGCACCCAATTAGAACTTTATCACCCCGACTTAATCGTTAAGGATTTTAGCACTGCTGTAGATTTAGTCCTAAAACCTAAACGTCTTGTCTAGAAATCTCTAGGCTGTAACAACTTGAATCATATTAGCGCTCAGTCGAGTCTCGGCAAGTTTTGTAATGGGGATTTAGACCCCGTTACAAAACTTAACTACGAACTATTTTAAGATACAGCTATCTACATGGTAAGGGCACACATATAGACCCTTACCGCGTGTTACATCCAAATAAATAACACACATCAGCCACGTCTTCTTTTTAGAAGTTTTTAGAAGCTTCTTTACGGGTAACGATTTAGCGTAAAAAGCTACTAACCAACCACAACAATATAAACGTCACTACAGTAGATAATTGATTTGTTCCTAGACCGGTAAATGATATTTGTGATATAACCCAGCTAGCAACTAGTCCCCCAGCGATTAAGCCAACTATTAAACTGACCAGGGTGAACAAAACTGCTCGACCAAATTTGCCTTCCTTGCGATTGAGAAAGTAAATACTAGTACCTACCCCAACCACCAACGCCAACTGCAAAACCTGATCGCCTCCCTCTGGATAAAACAGGCTAATAGAACTCAAACCCAGAAACCAAGCTCCTGGTAAGAGTATATCCGCAGGCGTTGGCTGATCGAGCATCCGTTGCAGCCATGCAGGTGATTGCTGGCGAGGGGCTGGACTTTCTTTAGGAGCCGATTGCACTCGCAACTCTGGGAACCGGATGCGTTCAGGGACTTTGATTTTACCTTCCTGGCGCATCCGCAAGCGATCCATTAAAATCGCATCGTAAGCCGCTTCAATTACTTCTAAATGCTTGGCATCGCCATTGTGTTGCTCGAATAGGCGATTGCGAGCATCTTGAATTTCATCGAAGCTAGCTTCTTCTGATACCCCAAGTTTTTCGTAGGGATTTTGATCGCTCATGGGAGTTTGTTACTTCAGCCTAAGTCAGAGGCAATTTTTGTCGAAGAAAAAACAGCTTTAGGTTTTATTTTGATCTAAACCAAAGTCTCGATCTATTTTACGCCCTACCAGGATAGTAGCACGGGTTAGTTTGATCGACTTTGCAATTTCAACTACAGTCACTTTAACATATCGCTATAACTCCGTGTATACCCTCATGTCGTTGCCTAATTCTGGCTCTAATCTAGAATTTGAACGGAGAGTACCTAAAATGCATAGTTTTTATGAAAAAACCAACTTTACCCTTTCAAATTTGGCAACTTACTGTGCCGTAATAGAGTTTTTTTAACTATACTGAATAATCGCTTGTGGTATATATCCGCATATCGATTTAAAATTGAAACGTTTTAAGTTACCACCTAACTGGGATCAAGTAGGTTTACGGCTCAAGTCAGAGCGCTGACATACTGTGGCTAACAGAAGTTTAGCGTTCTCATTGCCGACAATCCTGATTAGAGTATTTATTTTTGAATAATCAGGATTCTCATACCGTAGCCATGTAGATTCTTAGTTAGTCCCAAAGTGGCAACTGCGTTTTTACGCAAACCTCTTGTTAATCTTACGAATTTTTGTGCAAAGTAATGGTCATGGCTCCTGCCAAGATTCTTGTAGTTGACGACGACCCTGCGGTTCGGAATTTAATCCAACGCTTTTTGATTAAACAGAACTATCAGGTGGAGGCTGCCGAAGATGGAAAGACAGCCTTAAATCTATTTGAGCAGTTTAACCCTGATTTGGTGATTCTAGATGTGAATCTACCAGATGTAACCGGGTTTAACCTCTGCCAAGAGATGCAAAGTCGTAATGGTGTTTTTGTTCTGATGTTGACTAGCCGTGCTGACGAAGCTGACAAAATTCGCGGCTTTGCTAAAGGTGCTGACGACTATCTCACCAAGCCTTTTGGACTAGGAGAGCTAGAAGTCAGAGTCGGAGCTATTCTAAGGCGTCAGCGAGTGATAACTACGGCCGAGCAGAAACGCTTGGTATTTGAAAAACTTATGATTGATCCAGTGCGACGGGAGGTAGCACTTAATAACCAAGCAGTACCCTTAACTGCTCTGGAATTTGACTTGTTGCATTTTTTAGCAAGTCATCCAGGTCGAGTTTGGCGACGGGCAGAACTAATCCAAGAGGTGTGGGACTATGAATATGTCGGCGACCAACGGGTTGTAGATGTCCATATCGGCCAAATTCGCAAGAAGATAGAAATTGATGCTAGTCAGCCAGCATTAATTCAAACTGTACGTGGCGTAGGGTATAAGTTTGAATCTCCTGCTCACCCGCAGCAGTTGGAAGCCAAATCCTAAGTTTATAGTCTAGAGTTTTTTAACTCTTGACTGTTAACTTTTGGGGGAGTAGTTAGGGAATTTCTTTAGCTTTAGTAAAAGATAAATTTAGACAATCAAAATTGGTAGATATTCCTCAAATACAGTGAAAAAGCTTTCTCTCGTTCCCAGTCTCTGGCTGGGAATGCCTATTGGAGGGTTTATCGCCTCCTGAATTTGCGGTAGAGCCGCAATAAATAGCATTTCCAGCTAGAGGCTGGAAACGAAAATTTTCTCTAGTGTTTTGGCTTAAGTTAACACGCATTATACATTCCCTATTGCCAACTAGTTTTGCCAACAGGAGAAATTATTAGAATCTTTTTAAGGATCAGAATCTACTGATCTTTTTTGTTGTGAAATTGTCCCTAAATGACCGAGCGATTTGGCTTAAAATCCTCTTGATGGGACACGGTATGCCGTGCCCATCAAGAAGGCATGAGCCAGAATAACGCCCTTCATACCAGTACCTATGGGGTGTCTAGTAAATTAGCTGTTGCGGGTAAATCGACTCTGGGCATTTCTACTGAGGAGTGGTGGAATAAAGTTTCCAGATAGACTCGAGCAGCCCGGCGATCGCTACCTCCATTTTGGAGTAAAAATAATGATAGCGCCGCCGTCAATACTCTATTTTCATCCCAATCGGGATGGGTTTCTAAGTAGTTTTTTAAGGATTCGTGGAGTGTTTCGGGAATTTCTGTAAAGATGCTAACCGTTGATTTCATGAGATTTTCCTCCTATGAGGATAATCAAAAGGGACAAGTTGCTTGCGGTGAAGTGCCAAGGCTACCTCACACGCTCTTTCGCCAGCCCGACAATCTACGCCCACATCTGGTGGTAATATATTTTACACATTTGATGCCAACGGTTGAACGGATTACAAAAGCAAGCCGAATCATTGTGCGCCAAGAGGGGGTGGGTTTGTCAATGCTGCGAAATGTTAAAACTGGTGGTATAAAAAATAAATGCGAACGAAGGAATCAGTATTAGAGTCTATTTTTCGTTACTTTACTTAATAAAAACTCAGTCCTTAAACTTCTTTGCTGCTTATAATCAACAATCCCCAGTCAGAGTGTAAGAAGCCTATTAGCTCGTAGAACACCTGTGGAAAACTGCGAAAATACCTGTGGAAATCCTGTGGAATTAGTGAGAAAAATTGCAGCCAATGATAAGAATTACAAAAATGTCACTAAACTATGACATTTAACGGTTCGCAGAAGTCCCCATCTTTTTTGTCAATCAACTTGGTTTATGTGCAGCCAGTGTTGGGGTAGCTTTGGGTAGCGTCTCGTAGAGAAGTTCACCGTTCGCGTAGCGTCTCAAAGAGTTGGTATCGCTCGACTAGCACCCTACATACCCCAACAAGGCTCTTAGGGGACTTTTGCATGCTTGTCTATTTTTAAAGGGAGTGAGGGGCAGCGAAAGTGGTACAATCTAGCCAACAACATCCTACGGAGTAAGATGGATGCTGATAAATACAGTTCTCCGCAACCACTATAAAATCGTAGGGCTTTTAGGAAGCGGTGGGTTCGGTGATACCTATTTAGCTGAAGATTTAGATTTGCCCAACAAGCCTAAGTGTGTTGTCAAACACTTAAAACCGAAAACCTCCAATGCAACAGTTTTACCAATCGCCAGACGATTATTTGATAAAGAGGCAGAAGTTTTATACCGCTTAGGTAACCTGAGCAAGCAAATACCTAAGTTATTCGCTCATTTTGAAGAAAATGGGGAATTTTATCTAGTACAAGAATTCGTGGATGGACATGAATTGTCTAAAGAGATAATTCCTGGCCAGGCGTGGGGTGAAGCTCAAGTAGTTCAACTCTTGCAGGAGATTCTTGAAGTTTTAGTAGTGGTACATCAGCAGAATATTATCCACCGAGATATCAAGCCGCAAAACTTGATGCGCCGGCGCGAGGATGGCAAGATTATGCTGATTGATTTTGGAGCAGTTAAAGAAATTGAAGGCTTGGCAGAAAACACTCAAGGTCAAGTGACTTCGACTATTATCATTGGCTCCAATGGTTATATGCCTAATGAACAAGCTAGTTCTAAGCCCAGGTTGTCTAGCGATATCTTTGCAGTGGGGATTGTTGCTATTCAAGCTTTGACAGGTAGAATACCTCAAGAATTCCCAGAAGATGCAAATGGCGAAATTATCTGGCGTCATTGGACAAATGTCAGCGATCGCCTAGGTGATATCTTAACAAAAATGGTGCGTTACAACTTTAGTCAACGCTATCAGTCAGCAGCACAGGCATTACAAACACTGGCGTACTCAACATCTCCGACTACCATCTTAGCTTCAACTTATTCAGTTTCTCCTGTAAAACCAAAATCAACAAACAGGCGGATATTTGGATTTAATGGGGCAGTTTTAGCTGCAACTGTAATCGGACTAGGAGTAGTGGCGATGCTTGGATTATCTTATTTTCTCAAACAGCAATCTCCCCAAATAACTGAAAATACTGAACAATCTATTTCACTACCTTGCAATTCGGAACTAACTTCAATTCCCTCAACTAGAAAACCCGATAGAAAGTTTCCAGATGGTACTGAATATTATGGGGCTATAGATAAAAATAACAACCTATTTGGTAAGGGAGTCATAATATTTAAGAATGGCAGTCGATACGATGGAGAATTCAACAAGAATCAGCGCAATGGTTGTGGCATATTTTTATATCCCCCAAGCAGTAGTTCTTATAAAGATTATGTAGGTCAATTTGTCAAGGATAAATTTCAGGGGCTAGGAAAAATTAGATGGAAAGATGGTCGTGAGTATCGAGGCAATTTTAAAGCTGGGTACTGTGAAGGGCAAGGAACATTTCAATCCGCAGATGGCTCTTTGAAGAGTGGGATTTGGCAGAAGGGAGAATTGCCAGGAAGCGATTTATCATGTAATATCTAGAAAATATTTAATGTAATATATTGTAGTATGAACTTAATAATGATAAATATTAATGTTGAATGTAAATCAGCTTTAATTAACGGAAAATGAAACAAAAGTTGTCTAAAAAATTTAAATTCATTGTTTCTACTGCTTTCTTACTCTTCTTCGCCAGCTTTGGTGTAGTTATTGTGCCACAGGTAACTCTAGCGCAGCAACAACCAGACCAAACTCCCGCAACTCCCGCAGCAACTCCAGACCAAACTCCCGCTAAACCGGACGAAACCCCGGTAAAACCAGACCAACCTCCTGCAACTCCCGCAGCAACTCCAGACCAAACTCCCGCTAAACCGGACGAAACCCCGGTAAAACCAGACCAACCTCCTGCAACTCCCGCAGCAACTCCAGACCAAATTCCCGCTAAACCGGATGAAACCCCGGTAAAACCAGACCAACCTCCCGCAACTCCCGCAGCAACTCCAGACCAAACTCCCGCTAAACCGGATGAAACCCCGGCAAAACCAGACAAAACTCCCACACCAACTCAAGACCAAGACCGACCCCCTGCTAAACCAAACGAAACCGAGATAAAACCAAAGCAACCTTCAAGTCGTAATTCAAATCCAGGTACAAGACAAAAACCAAAACCAAAACCAGAAGCTCCAACACAAGACTCAGGCTCAACTCCAGACTCCCAACCAGCACCTTCATCTCATGTAATTCGAGGACGGGGGTAGAGTTTTTTTGATTTGCGATATTTAGTAATTTGGAGATTGAGAATTTAGAATTCAGACTTCAAGCTGGTTCCAAGCTAGTTGATAGCTGAATTCTGAATTCTTACTAGTTACTAAAAGTAATCATAATATTAATAATTAATGCAACAGAAAATGATACATAGGATGTATTCTTGTAGTACTTTCAAGTTTAGTTTGACGACAATAGCAGTACTGATATCGCTTCAATCATACGCCAATGCTCAGGTCGCTAATAATCAACCAAACTCTTCTCAAGTTGAATTAAACCCTCCACCATTACAGTCAAATATTCCTAACTACTCTGAGCGAAAGCACCGATTATTACTCAAACTCCACCATTCCATAGAGCCAATAATTCCCAAGACTTCTGAGCAAGAAATCCATTTGCTACTTAAACTTAATGAACGAAAACTTTACGTTTATCGGGGTGACAGTTTGCAAGCCAGCTACCTAGTAGCTATTGGTAAACCTAGATCGGAAACACCCACAGGCAAATTTAAAGTTATTCACATGGTGCAAAACCCAGCTTGGGAAAACCCTTTTGTTGCTAATAGAGAAATTGTTCCTCCAGGCTCATCAGATAATCCTCTAGGAGAACGTTGGATTGGATTTTGGACGGATGGAAAGGACGAAATTGGATTTCACGGGACTCCGAATGTAAAATCTGTTGGGCAAGCAGTTTCTCATGGTTGTGTTCGGATGTATAACCGGGATGTGCGTAAACTCTATGAATTTGTGAAAATAGGAACACCCGTACTAGTGACTAAATGAGATAGAGGAGGTTTATATATTGGGGTGTTAGTAGTATTGGAACATAAAACCCAATACGGTTCAGTTAAGGCTAGCACTCTTTGTCAAAGTCGTTTTTTTTACGAACCACAGAGGCGCAGAGAAGCCAGTGCGTTGGGCGGGTTCCCCGACTTGAAGCAACTGGCGCGACACAGAGAGAGAAGAGGGAGAAGGAAAAAATTGCTTAACTGAACTGTATTGACATAAAATGTATTGACATAAAACCGAGTTAAGTAGTATTACATGAGCGCTACATTTTTTTAGTCCCTTGATGGTAGCTGAAGTTTACCCCAATATTGAATATTGACAGGGAAAAAACAATCAAACCAGCAATGCCCTAGCAACTTGGGTTACTCTAAAAACCTGTACTGCCACTGAGGTTGCCAATCCGGTTATGTAGTATTAGTGACGGTAAATGTAGACATTCAGATGACTCCTATTTTTTGACCTTGTATAAAAATTCATATCTTGACTTTTGTTCATACTACTACGAGTCTGCAAGCATTTTTTTACTGCTACCATCTGTGAAACGTCAAAGTCAATTTCAGTAATCGCAAAGTTTTCTCAAGGACGATCATTGATTAAGTTCTCCGTACTTGGTTTTCCCAAATTGGGAATTTTAATCTCATACTTTCATCAAAAAGAATATATTCCCATTTAGGGAAAGACCGACACAAGCATCTGCCAGTGGTCGCTACTTGCTACAATTTTGGCGATACCGGGGAGGAGGTAAAAAAATAAACAAAACTAAAGTTGCTGAATTTCTGGGTATTTGAGTCAGAACCCTGGAACGGTAAATGACGTAGAACAGTGTCGCCTACACCCGCCAGCCTGGAAAAACTGGCGAGACTCTGGTTTTTGAACTCTCAAAATTTGAACAATTTAAGCAGGAGTTGTACAGCCTACTCATGAAGCTGCCGTGGAGGTGCATAGTACCTGAATCGAATTTTGGCCGAGTGACATAATCTTCAACTCTATTGGCGACGTTCTTGGAGTTTGCGATATACCGATTTCAAATCAACTTGATGGTGAGCTAAGGCAACCAAAGTATGATATAGCAAATCAGCCACTTCACCTGCGATCGCATCTGCTTCATCATCCTTAAAAGCCATTACCACCTCAGCAGTTTCCTCACCGATCTTTTTCAAAATTTTGTTATCGCCACCTGCGAATAGTTTACAGGTGTAGGAGCTTTCAGTCGGATTGTCGCGGCGATCGCATATTATTTGAAATAATTGCGACAATGTATCCCCTGGTGGTGGGACAATTTTCCCTTCTATTTGATGAAAGCAACTGCGCTCTCCAGTATGGCAAGCAATATCTCCTAATTGCTCTACCCCGATAAGCAACGCATCACTATCACAGTCATAACGGATACTTTGGACTTTCTGGATATGCCCAGAAGTCGCCCCCTTATGCCACAACTCTTGCCGAGAACGACTCCAAAACCAAGTTTCCTCAGTTTCCAAAGTCTTTTGTAACGATTCCTGATTCATCCACGCCATCATCAGGACAGTACCATCCAAGTAATCTTGGACAATTGCAGGCACCAAACCCCGTTCATCGTAGCGAATTTTCTCAACAGGGATGGTGTAATGCAGCGATCGCGAATCCTTAGAAGACATACTAGCTAGTTTGCTCTAATGAGAATAACTTATGGATTCACGATACCATTCTGAATAGGGCAACGGGCACATTTTTTTCAATTGAACTATCTTATCTTGCTGTGAAATACTCCTACACTGATGCAGGCATATAGTTGGAGAAAGATTCTGGTATGCCTCAAATTATCGAGTTTGAATATCAAAAGTCGAGTCTTCATTGGAATTGCATAACATCTTGTTATTTTTTTGGTTCAACTAATTTTTCTATAGGATAGAAATTCTAAGCACTCTTTGACCCTATCCTAAGATAGAGCTTTTTATTGCCCATTATTAGGAGAAAACCTTGGTAAATACCACAATTAAAACCACAAAATCACAAGAAGTCTTCGCCGCAGCTCAAAACCTCATGCCAGGAGGAGTCAGTTCTCCAGTTCGTGCCTTTAAATCTGTGGGTGGACAACCCATAGTTTTTGATCGTGTTAAAGGCGCATATATTTGGGATATAGATGGCAATCAATACATAGACTATGTAGGCACATGGGGACCAGCTATTTGTGGTCACGCTCATCCAGAAGTCATTGCCGCATTGCATGAAGCTTTAGAAAAAGGCACCAGTTTCGGCGCTCCCTCAGTCCTCGAAAATGTTTTGGCAGAAATGGTTATCGATGCCGTTCCTAGCATCGAAATGGTCAGATTTGTCAACTCTGGAACTGAAGCCTGTATGGGAGTTTTGCGACTAATGCGGGCTTTCACCAACCGAGACAAAATCATCAAGTTTGAAGGCTGCTACCACGGACACGCCGATACCTTTCTAGTGAAGGCGGGTTCTGGCGTTGCCACACTTGGTTTACCAGACTCACCGGGGGTACCTAAAGCTGCAACTAGAACCACTTTAACCGCGCCTTTCAATGACTTAGAAGCAGTTAAAGCCTTGTTTGAAGAAAACCGTGACGAGATTGCTGGTGTCATTCTTGAGCCAGTCGTTGGTAATGCCGGGTTTATTGCACCTGATGCTGGCTTCCTAGAAGGATTACGGGAACTGACTCACGAGCATGGAGCCTTATTGGTATTTGACGAGGTGATGACAGGCTTCCGCATTGCTTACGGTGGCGCTCAGGAAAAATTTGGCGTTACTCCCGATTTAACGACCTTGGGCAAGGTAATTGGTGGTGGTTTGCCAGTAGGGGCTTATGGTGGTCGCCGAGATATTATGTCAATGGTTGCACCTGCCGGACCCGTGTATCAAGCTGGGACTCTTTCTGGTAATCCCTTGGCGATGACTGCTGGCATTAAGACTTTAGAATTGCTGCAAAAGCCAGGTACTTACGAGTATCTTGAGCGGATTACTAAAAAGCTAGCAGATGGTTTGCTGCAAATTGCCAAAGAAAATGGTCATGAGGTTTGCGGTGGTCAAATCAGCGCCATGTTTGGCTTATTCTTTACCTCTGGCCCAGTTCATAACTACGAAGATGCGAAAAAGTCTGATACAGCTAAATTTGGACGTTTTCATCGCGGGATGTTAGAGCGTGGTGTTTACTTAGCACCCTCTCAATTTGAAGCTGGGTTTACGTCTTTCGCTCACACTGAAGAGGATATTGATCAGACTTTAGCAGTTGCACGAGATGTAATATCGAGCCTATAACCAAAAAAGTGCTGAGTAGTCAGTCAAGATAATGCCTACAGCGTTGCTCACTGGGCATTGTATGATTGCTGTGTGCGATCGCAATCAGTCGAAGTGTCAACTTACGATCATCGGAACGACCGTCGCTGATGTTCTGTATAACTGCCAAACCGTTCTTGGAGAATGGTTTGGCAGTAAGACCGGCACCACAATCTGAACTTCTCCCAACGCGAAGGAGCCTCTCGTAGAAAAGGGGAGACACCAAGGGCGAACGGTAACTCAGCACTACTCAACAGCCACAGGCGGTGTGACTACAGCCTTTGATAGTTTTGTGACCTTCAGCACAGCCTTGAGAGCAATAGTATTTGCCATCCTCTTTAATAGAATCATCAACTGAAACGATACACAGGCAAGTTGAACAGGCGCATTTCATTTGGGTGACGGTTGTCATAACTTTCTCCATTTCCTGTTGAGACTACTCTAATCAATACATCAATTGTTTCTGTCTGCTAGGCTGTTGTATAAAGACTTATTGTTTAGGCGGGGTTGCCAATTTAACTGACCGTTATTACAAAAAAACCGCCCAAAATTAACATCTGAACGGTATTTTTCCTATTAATACTTAATGCCAACCTAGTACGACACGGCGTAAATAAAGCAACCATTTTAAATAGCCAGAAAGCCTACAAAATAAGCATTCTTTCTTTTTACTTTTGCCTTTTTACTTTTGCCTTCTTGTACTAGTCTGCTACAGGTTGTACTGATATCTCAAAACTACAAGTCAGGAGGTAAAATTACCTGGTCAATTGCGTGGATTACACCGTTGCTGCCTGTGATATCTGCCTGAGTAACTTTAGCATCATTGACGGTAACACCAGTAGCAGGATCAACCTTAACGTTGATTGTGCCACCTTCAAGGCTTTTAAGTTCGCCAGACTTCAAATCACTGGACAATACCTTACCATGTACTACATGGTAATTTAAAATCTTGAGCAATACTTCTTTGTTGGCTGGTTTTAACAATTCTTGTAAAGCATCTGGTGGCAACTTAGCAAAAGCGGCATCAGTGGGTGCAAAAATAGTTAAGTTATCTTTGCCTTGCAAAGCTCCGGTCAACCCTGCTGCTTTCAAAGCCTTGGTTAAGGTGGTAAAGGAAGCGTTTGACTCTGCTAAGGCTAACAAGTTTTTGCTTTGATTGCTGCTTGCCCCTGGGCCTGGTGGAGTCGTGGTAGGTGTCTCAGTAGATGGTACTTCTGTTGGTGCTGTGGTAGGTTGAGTTCCCGGGGTAGTCCTTGGGGTGCGGAGTGTAGGTTCACTAGGTGTAGCAGTACCACCACGGTTATAGGGAGCCTCGTTGAAAATACTTGGTCTGGAATTTGTCGTTCCACCACTTGTTTGCGCCACTTCTTGGCCTTTGGTATTGCCCTTTTCTATTTGGGAAGCAGCCTCAGTGGGTGTGTATTGAGCGTTTGCTTGAAGACTCTGACCCCGGTTATAGTGGGCTTCGTTGAAAATACTGGGGTTAGGATTTAGTGCCGATTTCGCATCAGATGGTAAAGTAACCAGAAAGCTAAAACTAGTAAATCCTGCTATGCCTGCCAACATGGTCAGCAATTTGCTGTAATTTGTCTTCATAAATTTTGTTTGTCTTTTTGTTTTCACATTACATAAAGATTTATAACATTTTGTTAGTCACAAAATCTAACCGAAGAGGGAAGTAAGATTTTTTCTCAGAAGAATTTCTGCTTCTGTGGTAGAGTCTCAACCCTCATCGTCACCCTAATAAGTATTAAATATATCTAGCATATATTTTTTATGTATATTGAGCAAATTTTCTGCATCACACCAAAAAGAGTTAAAAAGCCCCACTTGGTGTAGCGTAAAATCTAAGAGTGTTTGAAAATCTCCCAGCTACAAGTTATGAGTTACAATGAACTTCGGAGAAAGACTCTACTTGAAAGGCCAATTTATATACAAACTTGTACGTAAATCAATAGTTGATGCAAAAATCCTGCATCCAATACGAAAGAAGGACATATCTGGGAATTAACCATTGATTATTCAGCAGCAAAAGTACAAAGAATTAATACCTAAATATTCTAACTTAGGCTAAAGGTGACAGGAGTTAAATTGACGGCTGAAGACTCAAGACTGAGCGGTTAGATTTATTTCTAAAATATACCGAATCAAATTATTTAGTTATTTGATATTTTAATCAATCAGAAAACAATATTTTTTCCATTAGTAATTTTACTAAAAATCAGGCATCAGTTAAACCTAATGTCAATTAAAGAGACAACTAAGCAACTAAGGCGACTTACAGGAATAAATATACCGCCGGCGTTGGTTTCGACAACTCTTGGAGACGCTACGCGTAGCAAGATCCCCGAAGGGGTACGCTCAACCAACTGAGAGATCGAGAGTTGAGCGAAGCGATGCACTGAGCGTAGTCGAAGTGTCGAAACTCCCCAACACAGGTATTTTCTTTCTCAGAAATCACCTAACGCTTTTTTATTACTCTCCTCAGATTAAATTTTAAACTCTATTTTGACGTTAGTTTGTGTAGCCGCGATTTCTAATCGCCTGGATTATTCCCTCTCCAGAGTCATAGAAGAGCGCTAATGCCAATAAAAATTACTTAAACTAAAGATACAATTGTAAAGTTAAGAAGTTGACCAGTTACAAGGTATACAACAAATGCTGGAATTATACCAATGGGAACTCTCTCAATACTCAGAGAAAGTGCGCCTAATTCTAGATTTTAAAGGACTAGATTACCGCAAAATAGATGTTACACCTGGGATTGGACAGGTAGAACTGTTCCGGCTGACTGGTCAGAAACAAGTCCCGGTATTAAAGGATCGTAATAAATATATTGCGGATTCTACGGAGATAGCTAAGTATTTAGACTTAGAGTATCCCGATCGCCCAATAATACCGCAAGATCCCAAGAAACGGGGTTTAACTTTATTAATAGAAGAATGGGCGGATGAGTCTATAGGCATCAAAGGTCGCAAAGCACTATTTGCTGCCATAAGTCAAAATCAAAATTTCCGTAAGTCTTTATTACCTACCTCAACACCCGATATATTTAAAAGTCTGGTTGAAGGAGTACCGACTGATTTCCTGACACTGTTCGGTTTTGGCGTCGGTTACAGTCCAGATGTGATACAGTCAGCGATCGCATCCTTAAAACAAGACTTGGAAGCCTTGACTTTATTATTGGCCGATAGCCCTTATTTAACAGGAGATGAGCCGACTCTAGCTGACTTAGCGGTAGCTGGCTTATCGATATTGCTCAAGTTCCCCCCTGGCCCCTATCTGGATTTGCCAGCTTCTATTAGAGGTAAAGGATTGCCAATCTTTGCCGAGAATATAGATTATGAACCATTCTTTACCTGGCGCGATCGCCTTTATGCCCAATTCCGCAAACCATTAATCACTACTACTCCACCAACGGGAACTTCGCCAACTTCGATTCAGATTGATTAGGTAATGGGGACTGGGGAATGAGGAATGGGGATTGGGGACTGGGAAGAGAAAAACAAATGACCAATGACCAATGACAAATCAGATGAATTCGAGACAACCATTAGGTTCGGTTATTCAAGGTTCTCTGACTGAAGGGTTAGAAGTGCGATTGCATCCTGACATTTCTGTGGAAGATATGCGAGTGGGTAAGTTTCTGGTTGTGCAAGGGATGCGATCGCGTTTTTTTTGTATGCTGACAGATGTAGCATTGGGAGCTGCTAATGCCCGAATTATTGCTAATCCCCCCAGTTGGGAAGACACTTTTTTACGAGATGTTTTAGCCGGAAGTGGGACTTATGGTACTATCAACCTCGCGCCGATGTTGATGTTCACTCCCGAATCGGAAGAATCTTTCTCCCCAACAAATGGCAAATCGGCAAATCCCTTTGTGCCATCAATGACGGGTTTGGCTTCATTTGTGCCACAAACCAGCACGACGATGGAATTGTTACCCGTTAAAACTATTCCTAGCCACTTTAGTCAAGTTTACGAAGCAAGCGTTGACGATTTTCGCCGGGTATTTGGTTGGGAAGATGACCCCCAAAGGCGCAATTTTTCCATCGGCAAACCTTTGGATATGGATGTGCCGGTTTGCATCGATTTAAACCGCTTTGTCGAACGAAGTAATGGGGTCTTTGGGAAATCTGGTACTGGTAAATCATTTCTAACACGGCTACTTTTAGCTGGCGTTATCCGTAAAAATGCGGCAGTGAACTTGATTTTTGATATGCACTCTGAGTATGGCTGGGAAGCTGTTGCAGAAGGTAAAAATGTCAGTACTGTTAAAGGATTAAAGCAACTTTTTCCTAGTAAAGTCGAAGTTTACACCCTCGACCCAGAATCCACAAAGCGCCGGGGTGTGCGTGATGCTCAAGAACTTTATTTGAGTTATGAGCAAATAGAAGTTGAAGATATTAAGTTATGTAGTCGAGATTTAGGACTTTCTGACGCAGCCTTGGATAACGCCAATATTTTGTATAGCGAGTTTGGCAAGTCTTGGATTGTCCAGTTGCTGAATATGAGTAACGAAGAAATCGAGATGTTCTGCGACGAGAAGCGCGGACACAAAGGCTCGATTATGGCATTGCAGCGCAAACTCTTGCGGATGGATAGCTTGAAGTATATGCGAGCGGTTTGCCCCCAGAATTATATTAGTAAAATTGTGCAATGCCTGGAATCTGGGAAGAATGTTGTGATAGAATTTGGTTCCCAGTCTAATATGCTCTCTTATATGTTGGTGACGAATATGATCACCCGGCGGATTCACGAGCATTATGTCAAGAAAGCAGATAAATTTCTCCAAAGCAAAAATCCTAGCGATCGCCCAACGCCATTGATGATTACCATTGAAGAGGCGCACCGTTTCCTTGACCCAGGAGTGGTACAAAGTACTATTTTTGGGACTATTGCCCGTGAACTGCGTAAGTATTTTGTCACACTTTTGGTAGTTGATCAACGTCCATCAGGCATAGATAATGAAGTTATGTCCCAGATTGGAACTCGCATTACCGCTTTACTGAATGATGAAAAAGACATTGACGCGATTTTTACGGGTGTCTCTGGTGGTAGTGGATTGCGATCGGTGTTAGCAAAATTAGACTCGAAGCAACAAGCTTTAATATTGGGTCATGCCGTTCCCATGCCAGTAGTAGTACGTACCCGACCTTACGACGCAACTTTTTACGAAGAAATTGGTGAGCCAGCCTGGGAAGAAAAACCTGACGCAGAAGTATTCGCAGCTGCGGAACTAGCCAAAGCCGACCTTGGATTCTAGATAGTCATTGGTCATTAGTCATTGGTCATTCGTGAATGCCCCATGCCCAATTCGTAACATCCCTCCATTGTCACAGCAAATTAAGTTCGGTTATCCGGCTACTTTCTCGCAACAGAAGAGGGGTTTTTCGCGTCACTATAGATGTAGTCAGTAATTTCAAGGAAGGTTAAATTTTCTTCTCTAACGACCGCTTTTGAATTATAATTATAGGCTTTATCTTAAGATAGTTTACTATCTGCCTGATTTATTGTACTATAAAGCTAAGTAGAACTCATACCGACTTCGGATTTTCCAGTTGCGTTAGTAACTGCCCAAAAGAAGAATTCTCAAAAACAACCAGCGTGCTTATAAAAAATTGAAAATTTAGGGAAGGTAGGGGAACCGATCATTGGGGGTTTACCGTCTTAAGAACGGCTGAATCAATTGATAATTACTTTTGATAGCTTCCAATATTTCGTGATAGATGTACTACCTTCCAGGTTCAGTTTACTAAGAAAATATACATTGTACTTACGGAGTAGAGGACATCGCACCAATGCCTACTGTCAATACCCAAACTGAAAACCTCAACACCAAATTTACGGCTGATATGGTGCGAACCTATCTGCGAGAAATTGGTCGTGTACCACTGCTAACCCGCGAACAAGAAATTGTCTTTGGGAAGCAGGTGCAACAAATGATGACGCTCATCGACGCTAAGGAAGCTTTGGCGAAGAAACTGCAACGCGAACCGAATATGTCAGAGTGGGCTGACCACGTTCAACAATCGGAAACCGAAGTACAACAAACGGTGGCGCAAGGTAAGCGGGCAAAGCAAAAAATGATCGAAGCGAATTTGCGCTTGGTAGTTGCTATTGCTAAAAAATATCAAAAGCGGAATATGGAATTTCTGGATTTAATCCAGGAAGGAACACTAGGATTAGAGCGGGGTGTGGAGAAATTTGACCCAATGAGGGGTTATAAGTTCTCGACTTATGCTTACTGGTGGATTCGCCAAGCGATTACCCGCGCGATCGCCCAACAAGGTCGCACTATCCGCTTACCGATCCATATTACCGAGAAACTGAACAAAATCAAAAAAGTGCAACGCGAGTTAGCTCAAACCTTGGGGCGATCGCCGACTCCAGCCGAAATTGCCAAAGCACTGGAATTAGAACCGGCTCAGATTCGGGAGTACCTGAATATGGCTCGTCAACCAGTGTCTTTGGATGTGCGAGTTGGCGAGAACCAGGACACCGAGTTGCAAGAAATGCTCGAAGATGATGGACCATCACCAGAGTATTACACCAACCAGGAATTTTTACGCCAAGACTTGAACAACCTGCTAGCGGAACTAACCCCGCAACAGCGAGAAGTTGTAGCCCTACGTTTTGGTTTAGAAGATGGTAATGAAATGTCATTGGCGAAAGTGGGTGAGAGATTGAATCTCAGCCGTGAACGCGTCCGTCAGTTAGAGCATCAAGCTTTAGCTCATCTGCGTCGCCGTCGGGCTAATGTCCAAGAATACGTTGCTAGCTAAAACGAAAGACGCGAGATTTCGCGTCTATAATCCAGCTTGGTGATGCGCCTCCTGAATTCAGGGGGCGATTTTTTTTGCTGAAAACCAGGAAACGCAGTTAATCAGGTATTCGCTATCGGGATGAAATGCTAATCCAATACCTGCGCTATGCGTTTTTGAGGAACGAAACCCAACATTTTGCGGGGTTTGTTGAGTAACGTTTACCCTCCAACCTACGAATATTTTTAACTGAACGTGAGTTCGATGAACCTCTCCCTCCCAACCTCCCTCTCCGAAACGGGAGGAGCAACGAAAAATTAAGCTTTTTACTCCCCTCTCCGAAGCGGAGAGGGGCTGGGGGAGAGGTCAAACAAGATTTGTCGAACTCACGTTAACTGAGCAGTTAATCAGAAATTTGGGAAGGTATCCGAAAAACTATAGATTCAGGATGTAGACATAAGTGTTAGTTTTTTGCTGATTGTAGTTTAGGTCATGCGGAAAAACCTAACCCCCTTCCTGACACGGAAAGGGGGTGACTTCAAACTCTCTCTCATTTTAGAAGAGAGAAATAGAAGTGAGGTTTTCCAGGTACGGTGAAAAGTCAACTGTTATCAGTTCTGCAATAAGTTGAGGTAAATATCTTCAAATATTCCAGAGATAATAACAGGGTAAAAAGGTGTGTCATTTTTCGATGTAACTAGCTATTTAATTTTTTACCCTATTTATCAGCAATTACTTTCTCTCAAAGAAAAGTTAATTATATTCATCTAAAAATGTAGTATGAGTCAGAAAATAGTTGAAAACATTAAAGATTCTTTTCAGCCTAACCTCAGCAATTTAGCCAAAAAATGGGCATTAGCCTCTAGGCTGATTATAAGTATTGTGGTTTTAGGTTACTTAGTTTTTATTCCATTTAAAGGACTTGATAAAAACCGGAGATTAGAGACAACAGAAGTAGGACTTTTAACAATTATATTATTGTTAAACTCTTCAGTTATTGAAAGAATAGAAAAATTACAACTTGGTAGCAATGGAGTAGAATTGAACCTAGTACATAGTAAAATTAAAGCTAATATAGAGGCTAATCAAAAAGAGTCAAAAGCTTTAGCTTTATTAGGAACTTTAATAGAAGATGATGAAAACCAAAGAAAGTTTTTTGACTCTTTGCTAGACGATGGAGAGCGAACAACTCTGGAAAACTTATTTAATGCTGAAAAAGATCAAAGACAGTTTCCATATAAAAAAGAACAATCCTGTGAGCAACGATTGAGACATTTACGAGTATTAGGCTTTATTGAATCTTTAACAAATTATCAAATTAACGAATTGCCTCCCCAAGGTAATTTAAGAGACTATTTTAAGCTTACTTGTACTGGAAAAATCTGTCTGGCTTTAGGTTCTAGCAACATTGCTCCACAAGACATATTAAATCAATGTGGAAGTGACTGTCATTGCCACAAAATCTTGACTCAGATTATAGAAAAACAAGGTCAATATGGGACAAAAATGAATAGCATTAATAATTAATACAAGTATAGGAGTGCGATTTGATTTCTGAAAAAATCTAAGTATCTGTAGGGTGTGTTATGGCGTAGCCTAACGCACCTAAATCGTTAACTGGTGCGTTAGCCTTTGGCGTAACGCAACGCCAGTTCGCTCAAGTCGGGAAACCCGCCCACACGACTGGCTCCCCTACGTATATTTCAGAAATCAAATATGAGTCCTATAGAAACCCTTGAGATTACAGACAAAACCCGCAGATGCGAGTTGCAAACCATTAATTTTTTTTGTATCGGCGGACGAAAATATGTGTAGCCGCAATTTCTAATCGTCAGGGCTACATCCGTTTCAAATCTTGTAAAATTGCGGTGGCTGATTGATAGCGATCGCTAAAATGATAACAAACCATTTTATCTAAAATTGCCGCTAATTCTTCGCTGACTTCTGCTGTTTGTCGCCAAATCACATTCCCCGTTTCTGCATCTGGGTAGAGTTCTTGCGGTGCTATCCCAGTTATGGCTTGAATACCAATCATTCCTAAAGCATAAATGTCACTACATAAGCGGGGATGACCGGCGAATTGTTCTGGAGGTGCATAACCCCGCGTCCCAATGGCGACTGTGGCTAATTCTGTTTGATCAATATTCGGCGGTTGCATCAATTTTACAGCCCCAAAGTCAATCAATACCAGGCGATTATCTTGAGCGCATCTAATAATATTAGTCGGTTTAATATCACGATGAATCACTCGATGCTGGTGAACAAATTCTAGAACTTCTAAAACTTGTTTGAGCATTTCCATCACAAATAATTCGTTTTGCACATTTTGTACAGGTGGTAATTCTTCACTTAGGGTATGTCCCTCAATATATTGTTGAATTAAATAGAATTCTTGGTCATCTTCAAAATAAGCAAGTAGTTCAGGAATCTGATGATGTTTACCCAAAGATTGTAATATTTCAGCTTCACTATTAAACAACCTGCGAGCAATTTGCAAAAATCGTGTATCTTGACGGGCTGGCATTAACTTTTTAACTACACAAGTCGGATTACCTGGTCGTTGAGTATCCTGTGCTAAATAAGTCCGACCAAATCCACCAGCACCGAGACTTTTAGAGATTTTGTAGCGTCCACTCAAAAGCAAATCACCTGATTTTATTTCTGGTGAATCAACAGTGGGAGGAAAATCAAGAGACGAATCGGGAACTGCTGTTTTATCTTCTAAGAGTACATTTAATTGGGCGATCGCTTCTTGTTGTTTTTCAACTTGCAGAATAATCACCTGAGTTTGACGCTGATTTTGGTAGCTAGTATAAGCAAGCACACAGATACTACTAATCACCAAAGCAAGCGCAGAGGGGATTAACGGCACCCATCCGCCTTGCAAAAACAAAGCAACGCAGATTACTACTAAGCTAAATAGAGTTGTCGCTTCCACCACTAGCAACAGCAACGGATTTTGCCACCGCCATGCTAAAATAGTACCTAAAAGCGACCAGCCCCACACCCAAATAAGTTCAACCCAGTTAGGCCAATACCAAATTAGCGATCGCCCATCCAACACTGTACTGATGAGTTGACTTGCTATCTGTGCATGAATAAACAGAGCAGGCATTTTGGCTGGTTGATCTGGCAAAGCGCTGTAAGGCGTATAAAAGCCACCTGGAGGGAGATTAGCTGCTGTAGTGCCAATGATTACAAGACGGTCTTTGACTAAATTGGGGTTGACTCGGCCACTGAGGACTTGTGAGAGGGTCACTTGATCGGCGAGGCTGTTAGGATGACGGAAATTTAATAATATTTGATAGCCATCTGCATCCAAATGTTGGTAGCCAGCAGAATTAGCTCGTAAACGCGGGAACAGAGTTTTACCTAACTGAAAATCTCCTTTTTTAGTGAACTGGTATTCAATGCCTTGTTTTTGCAAATAATCAATTGCAATTAGGGCACCAAATGCAAATGATGTTGTGCATTTTTTGTCTGTAGAGTAAGCAAATAACAAACTGCGGCGGAGAATTTGGTCGTCTTCATTGTCAGCAACCACATCGCTAAACCCAACATTATCTATAGGGAAATTAAGCGGCGGTGGAATTTCATCTCTACCCAAACTGCTGAACAAACAAGTGCTGATAATGTTATCTTGATTTGGGAAATTAGTCGCCAAATTATTGTCTTCTGGTTGGAAAATATATAAACCAACAATTCGCGGTTGATAAGACTCTATTTTCTTTAACAGCTGATTGATTGTCCGATGTGATAGAGTCCATTTATCTCGTTTGAGATCCTCATCAGTGATTTTTACTAGCAAAATCCGCCGATCGGGTGCTTCTGCTGGATGCGATCGCAACATCTGGTCATAAACTCTTAACTCCCAAGGCTCTAACCATTTGAGTTCCCGAACTCCCCAAATCAAGGCGGTAACTCCGACACTGGTAACAAAAATAATTTGCAGCCAGCTTTTGTTCTTGGAAGTTTCACGGGAATCCTGAACTTTGACAAAGGGGACACGGAGTTTTTTTAATAGTCTACTAATCACGGCATTGGGGCGGTAGCCTGAATTGGGTAGATGTTGCAGGCACAGAACTGAATTTTCGGACTCTAGGTTAAAACTAGTTAACCTGAAGCTCCTATTTAATGTAGCAATTTACTCGCTGGTTAGAGATATTGGCGTATTTCTACTCTTAAAGCTGGCTTGGTGCAGCGTCAACCAGAGAATAAGACAAGCGATCGGCTAATCATCTGCTTGAGATATTTGAGCATCTTCAACAGGACTGGCAACTGGGAAAGAAATAGGATTAGTAGATGGGGTTAGTGAATCTAACTGGGGCTGTTCGAGTGATGCTTCAATGCTGGAATCAGCAAAATAAGAGTCAAATATTTTATCATAGTTAGAAGCAACAGCTAAAAAAGCGCCACCCAAAATATAGATAGGTAATGGCAGATTAAACTCTTGCAACCAGTCAAACAGTTCCGCCAAGGCAAACAGCACCAAAAAGCAGGCAAGCCAAACCCTCATATTCTCATCCCCCGGATTGAAACAACTCTATATAATAGCTTAAATAGCTTGCATGATAGTTGATGTAGTACACAACCACTACCTCTATAATCCTAGATAGATGCGCTCAGAGTTATAGCATCTGCGATATTGCAATATCTGGTATAAAAATAAAAAACTCCATCCCCTTGTGGGTGGAGTTTTTAGTCATTATTAGCAATGACCAATGACAAATGACTATTTTAGACGGTCAGGTGCGATCGCTTGATCTTGTTGAGTAGGAAGGATCGCATCTCTGATAAACAAGGGGCTTAACAAGTTGCTCAAGCCGCTTGTTAAGCCCCTTATTAACGTTACTTGATATTATCAGGTGTGATGGCTTGATATTGTAGATTAGGAAGAATCGCTTGTTGGATATCTACATATTATCCTGTGTTTTACTTTCTGATTGGGGATAACTATTTATTCGCTAACACGTCTGAGGGAGTGATTTTGGCGTACTCTTCAGGTGTCAAAAACCCGTCTCTAACATTCACCTTTTTGGGGATAAGTCCTAAGCTATACCACTTGTCAGCAACTTCCTGTTGTTTAATGATGACTTTCTCTGTAATTGGTAGCACCCCATAGTCATATTTATCATGCATTATTTCTAGAGTCGGTGGATCTAGCTGAGTTACAGGAGCAAGCAGTTGTGCAACTTCTTTCGGATGATCCTTAGTCCAGATTTCTGTCTTTTGTAGCTCCTCTAGAAACACTTTGATCACGTCAGGATGAGCCTGATAAAACTGGCGTGAGGTTGAGTAAAAGTTGCCAGTATCCCGCAACTTACCACCATCTGCTAAAACACGAGCTGTTTTATTTTGTACATCTCTGGTAACGAATGGCTCCCAAATATACCAAGCATCCACCTTGTTCTGACTGAAGGCCGCATTTGCGTCTGCTGGTGCTAAAAAAACTGATTGGACATCGCTCAATTTTAGTCCTACATCTTCTAATGCTTTAACTAATAGGTAGTGACCGATGGAGGCTTTCTGGAAAGCCACTTTTTTGCCCTTCAAATCGGCAACACTTTTAATCGGAGAGTTTACAGGAACTAAAAGTGAAATTGCTTTACCACTGGGATATGTAGTAGCTAAATAAACAAGGGGCGCTCCTGCTGCTTGTGAAAATACAGGAGGTGATTCGGCTGTAGATGCAATATCCAGGCCATTTGCATTCAATGCTTCTAGCTGTTGTGGACCAGCCGCAAACTCAGCCCACTGTACTTTAAAACCCAGAGGCTCTAATCGCTTTTCTAAGGAACCTTGCTTTTCTAAAACTGCTAGAGCGGAAAGTTGTTTGGAACGCACAATCCGCACTACTTGCTTCTCAGTTGACTTGTCTGTAGTGCTAGATGAAGCCACCGATTCAGGGGAAGTTGCCGACTGCGGAGTGTTATTTTTTGTTTCACTACAACTCGATAGGGCTGTTGATAGCATTAAGCAGTAGCCAAGAGCAAACAACAAAGAACGACGTGTTATTCTCTGGCTTTTTCTGAATTCAAATTTTCCTTTTAAAGCTGACATGGATTGTTTTATTGATTCTCCTTGAGGTGATTAGAAAATTGATGATTAATTGCAATATAAAAACAAAAAATCCTCTCTATTAATTTATTTTAAATCTACAACAAATAAATATTTTTTCTAAATTCAAAAACCTTATTTATGAAATTAGGGAAGAGAGTGGGTATTACCCACCCTGCAACGACTCGAGGAACTGAAAATTTAATTGTTAGGAGGCAAAATTTAGGAAGTGGAGTGAGAGAGCCACACTCCAATCTGGTGCTAGTGGAAGATTTAAATTTAGTGCTTCCAAGCGACTAAGATTGTAGCTTTGAGTTCTTCTGTAAAATGTCCAGATGGCTCAACTGCTAGTAGCGCTTCTCTGAGATCCTTTTCAAATGCTGGGGCGTTATCGCCGTAGAAAATTTTGAGAGAGAAGGCTGTAGTGTATAAATAGCCGAGATAGCTATCGACAGTCCAAGATTTTTCAAATGGCACTTCATAGGTTTCTTGACGAGCAAAAGCTGAATTGCCAATTACGACTTCATGGGGAGGATCGACTGGCTTACGAATGCCTTGTCCTCGTTGTCCAGTCCGGCGCTCTTCACCTAACCATTTCTTCACTACTCCCACAGCAGCTTGTTTCCAAGGTAGATTGCTTTCCCAAGGGCTGTCACCAGTCTGAAGCAGTGCTAGTCCGCCATCATCAATAAGCAATTCATCAAGGCGTTCAAGTACTAGTTCGCGTTCCATCCAGTGGAAGGCTCTACCAATAGTGGCTAACTTAAATTTCCCTAAACTAGAGTCGATTAACTCTGCTCCTTGTTCTAACCAAGTAATATTATTTGCGCCGACTGCTGCTGCTTGCCGTTTGGCTTCTGCAATCATGCCGGGATCGGGATCGATCGCCACAACTTCTTCAAATCTAGTTCGTAGACCAATTGAAATTAATCCTGGGCCAGTACCTAAATCAAGGAGTCGTCCTTGACCATTGAGATTAAATATTTCGGCTAGTTTGTCGAATACAATCGGTGGGTATTTGGTTCTATATTGAGCGTAGCCCTCAGCAGCTCCCTCAAATAAACTTGGATCGTAGGTAGGAAGTGTTTTTAGTTGAGTCATGTCAATTTTGGATTTTGGATTTTGGATTTTAGATTTTGAGCCGAGAGGGAATAGCCAATGCCCCATGCCCACTTGCCCTGAGCGGAGCCGTACCACTTCGTGGAAGCAAGCTACGCGTAGCGTCTCGTAGAGAAGGAATGCCCAATGCCCTAAGAATATTGGGTGATGACGGGTAGCTGATCGTTGAGTACCCAATCGCCGATCGCACGCAATTTGTAATCCACAGGATCGTGCAGGGTAAAGGTTCGTAAATCCCGCCAATAACGGTCAAATCCATATTTGGTTGCTGTGGCGCGAGTTCCGGTAACTTCAAAGATCCGATTGGTAATATCTATACCTACACGGCTAGCTAATGCTTTAGCTGCGGAAACTGCGATCGCAACTTCTCCCCTCTCCTGATGAGTAAGTTCTGCATCCTTGTCCCACGCTGCTTGCACCTTCTCGGCTGCTTGGTCAGCTAGAGCGATCGCAGCTTGAATTTCCAGCCAAAAGTCTCCGTAATGATGCAGAATATATGGGTCTTGAGTCGCACTATCTACCCCTGATGTAATCCACGGTTTAGTAGTAGTTTTAGTGTACTCACGAGCGGCGGCAAAGGCTCCTTTAGTAATTCCTAGATAAACGTTGGTTTTTGTTAACTGGGCAATAATCCCAAGAAAAGTTGAGAAGGCACTCTCAGGGGGATTGGATGGCCCCAAAATCTCATCTTTTTCTACTAAAACATTGTTAAATGTATAACTACCGCTATCAGTGCGACGTTGCCCAATATTATCCCAATCGTGATTGGAAACCAACCCTTCCCTGTCTTTGGGAATTATGAATATGAAAGGCAATTCTACGCCATCTTCCAAAGCGGAGAATACCCGATAATCGGCAACGGAAATACCTGTACCAAAGCTTTTAACACCATTAACCCGAAAATTCTCGCCTTCTGGGTTAATTTTCAGCCTAGTATCCTTTGTATTAATGGCGTTTGCCCAAAATAAGTTATTCTTGGCAGTTTCTCTATAATATTTTTCCTTTTGGGCTGGCGTGCCGGAAACGTGACCCAAAGCCGTCAAATTGAGATGATTACCATATAATTGACCAATTGAACCATCAGCTTTTGATAGCTTTCTGACAATTTTTAAGGCATCAATCCAAGTTCCGCCAATGCCACCATATTGCTTGGGTACAATCAGTGGTAACAAACCACTCTCACGCAGTTTATTAATTTCCTCTTCTGGAACTCCAGCTTGGGCATCCCGTTCAACTGCGGATTGAGCAAGTTCCTTGGATAGAGAAGTTGCTAGGTCAATGTAATCCTTTGGTTTTGTAATATCTAGTACCATAATCAAATCATCCTTTTAGGGATTTCCAACCACTAAATTATCCAAATAAACGAACCACAGAGACAAGGCAGCGCGGTCTTGGGGATTTCCCCCATGAGCGACTGCCGCGCAGAGAACGCAGAGGGAGGAGAAATCAATAGGATTTTTGCGTCAGTTTTAGGATATTTTTTCTCTCTGTGCCCTCTGCGCCTCTGCGGTTCGTTATTTAAGAGAAATGTAGAGTGGGCAAAGCCCACGCTACAAGTGAACAGAGGAAATGGAACATGGAACGCTGTAATTGTCCTTTGTCATTAGTCCTTTGTCCTTTGCAAATGACTAATGACTAATGACAGTTATTTCTTAGCCGCTAAATATTCGTTTGCGGCTTTCTCGACACCTGTACCCTTGAAGAAGTCTTGATTGAGACTGGTGTACAACTCCAAGGGATGGATTGAGAGGAAGTACCGGAGGTCTTCTTCGGTAATAATTTCGTGTTCTGCCATTGAGTAGGCGTTGGCAGTAACGGCGGTGATATCAGGCACATCCCAGTGACCGGAATCTGAACCTAAGAAGGCTTTAACTCGATCGCCAAAGGGATTAGCTGCACGATTAAAAGCTTGAGATACACGGGTATCATCTGATTCTGTACCGAAGTAGAAATGATTCAAGAAGCGATCGCGCACATCTTCTGGTTTCTCAATTCCTGCTAGTTCAAATTCGTCGAGTTCGCCTGGATTTTCTGGAGCCAATAGTTGATGATGGAATCCTAAACCGTCACCAATTTTATCTAAGCGTCCATCTACAAGTTCGCCACCGTAACGAGTATACAACTCTACGAGTGCTTCCTTATCGATAATAGCAGGATTATTATTGGACAACAAATGTTGTTTGTTGCGGGTTTCCCAATGCCAGATAATATCAGCGTATAGACTAGCACCCCAAGCTGAACCACCTTCTAAAAAGGCAAATTTTAATTGCGGGAAGCGGCGAGTAACTCCACCAAAGAACAGCGATTTGCATAATGCTTCGGCTGCAAAGGCAAAGTGATTAATGTGATTGTACTGGGCATTGGTGACAGATCGCTGAGTTGTCCAACCTTGGCTAGAAGCGTGAGTTGTCGGTACAACTTTCAATTCTACGCACTTAGCCCAGAATGGATCGTAATCATACTGGCTATCTAAGCCAAAGTTATCAATCCAAACGACTTCGTTAGCGACTTCTTTGCCATACTTCTCAAAGGCAGGAATTGGACGACGAACGTAACCAGGGATTTGAATTGCTTTGAGTCCGAGAACATTCACTGCATATTCCAACTCTTCAATCCCTTCTTCGGGAGTGTGTAGGGGAATGGCGGCGATGGGTGTTAAGCGATCGCTATAAGGGCGGAAAATATCAGCATGGTAGGTGTTAACTGCCCGACAAACAGCCCGCCGCATTTCTTCGTTACCGATATTCGGCGCCATCGTTGCCAAGTTGGGGTACACCACGGCAAAGTCTGTACCTGCTTCTTGCAAGCGCTCATGCAGCAACTTGGGTAAGCTAATGGTAGCCAAATTCAAAGTATTTTTTGTGGGACGACCCCACCAGTTAGGGCGATTGGTGCGATAAGCAAAACGTTCTTCCCAACTTTGCTTATACCACTTAAAACGGGAAGATCCTGGTAAATTCTCTTTGAAACGTTCTACAAGTGCAGTTCCACCAACTTGCTCTAAATAATCCAAGACTGCTGGTTCAAATTCTTGGGTATGTACATCGGTGTCAATGATTGGATAACCAAGTTTTTCCCGAATTTGAGCAGACCTGGTTTTTTGTGGGCGGTCTAAAGCGATCGTCATGATAGTTTACTCTCGTCAAATGTTTATGGGCATTGGCAAAGACGCGATAAATCGCCGTCTCTACAAAGGATTGATTCTTGTAAAGACGGCGATTTATCGCGTCTCTTTCGCAGCCAAAAATTCATCTGCGGTTTTCTCAACAGCCGTACCTTTGAAGAAGTCACGATTCAGGCTGGTATACAACTCCAAGGGATGAATTGACAAGAAATATTGCAAATCTTCTTCGGTAATAATCTTGCGTTCTACCATTGAATAGGTATTGGCTGCGATCGCAGTAATATCAGGTACATCCCAGTGACCAGAATCGGAACCTAAGAAGGCTTTCACACGCTCCCCATAAGGATTAGCTTTACGGTTAAAGGCTTGAGCTACACGGGTATCATCTGATTCTGTCCCGAAGTAGAAGTGATTCAAAAAGCGATCGCGGATATCTTCTGGTTTGGTAACTCCTGCGACGGCGAATTCATCTAAATCACCTGGTTCTAGGGGAGATAATAACTCAGCGTGGAAACCTAAACCGCTACCTAGTTGATCCAAACGACCATGTACTAGTTCACCACCATAACGGGTATAGAGTTCTAGCAATTCTTCGCGATCGATATTGGCAGGATTGTTATTTTCTACCAAATGGTCTTTATTGCGAGTATCCCAGTGCCAAATTAAATCGGTGTACAAACTAGCACCCCAAGCTGCACCTCCTTCTAAAAAGGCAAACTTGAGTGTCGGGAAGCGGTGAGTTACACCACCAAAGAATAAAGATTTACACAGTGCTTCCGCAGCCGATGCAAAGTGACCAATATGGTTGTATTGGTAATTGCTAATGGAACGGCGATTAATCCAGCCCATACCGGAAGAGTGGGTAGTCGGTACAACTTTCAGTTCTACGCACTTCGCCCAGAAGGGATCGTAATCATATTTACTATCCAAGCCAAAGGTATCTATCCAGATGGCTTCGTTGGCTACTTCTTCGCCATATTTCTCAAAGGCGGGAATCGGGCGGCGGATGTGTCCGGGGATTTGAATGGCTTTGAGTCCCAGCACTTTCACTGCATATTCTAACTCTTCGATCGCCTCTTCGGGCGTATTCATGGGAATGGCAGCAATGGGTGTTAAGCGATCGCTATAAGGGCGGAAAATATCAGCGTGATAGGTGTTAGCCGCACGGCAAACAGCCCGTCGCATTTCTTCATGACCGATGTGTGGTGCCATCGTTGCCAAGTTGGGGTACACAACGGCAAAGTCTGTACCAGCTTCTTGTAAGCGTTCGTGCAACAACTTCGGCAAACTAACCGTAGCTAAATTTAGGGGATCATTGGTGGGACGAGTCCAGAAGGGAGGGCGGGCGGTGCGGTTAGCACGGCGTTCTTCCCAAGATTGCTTGAACCATTTAGAGCGAGATGCACCGGGTAAGTGTTCTTGAAAACGCTCTGCGATAGCAGTTCCAGCAACTTGCTCTAAATAGTCCAAGAATGCTGGGGGAAACTCTTGGGTATGTACATCAGTATCAATGATCGGATAACCCAGTTTTTCCCGAATTTGAGCAGACTTGGTTTTTTGTGGACGATCTAGTGCAATAGTCATAGCATTTTACCTGAATTTTCAAATGGATTAAACAATTTTCGATTTTCGATTTTCGATTGATTCCACAGATACTTGCTCTGTACCATCAAGGAATTATTGGTTAGGAGGGAACTAGGAAGCCTTTGAACCTGGAAGTTGAGCCTTTGAGCCTTGGAACCTGGAAATTGAGCCTTTGAACCTGGAACTTGAGCCTTTGAGCCTGGAACTTGAGCCTTTGAAAGACTTAATTACAAAAATCTGTTTTTCTTGTTTAGAAAAGTTACTGATTCCTGCCTCCTCTGCTCCCCCTACTCCCCCATTACCCCTTATCCCCAGAGGGGGCCCCACCTTCCCCACTCCCTATTTTTCTTTAACAGCCCAATCAGTTAATTTAAAGTCCGACTTTGCCAAACCCTGGGAGACTAAAAATTTCTTTGTCCCCTCTAAAAGTTTCACGCCCTCGGTTGGTAATGGTTCTTCTGATATTTGTTTGAGTGGTAACGATATTTTGATGATATTGAGGGGATATTTAGTAATTTGCGCGTGGTACTGATAATATTCTTCAGAATTGGCTTTTAAATCCTTGGCTGCTTCTGTGAGAATTGCATTAAATCTCTGGGGAAAATCAGGCTGTTTCGCCAGAAAGCTTTCGGTTGCGACAACTAATGATGTCCCTGACAAACCTTTATGATTTGCCGAAGAATCAATCACTGGAAACCCTTGTGATTTTAGAAAAGGCCCCAGTTCGCTTGAAGTTGCATAAGCTGCTACATCACCACGTTCTAAAGCCGCTTTGGCCTCAGTAGTCATTAAGTGAACAACTTTTACATCCTTGGCAATTTTAGCTTCAGCTAACAGACCCAGCAGATATCGATGCATATAAGAACCTTTTTGGGTAGCTATTTTCTGACCTTTAAGTTCCGCAAGCGATCGCGCACCATTCTTTTTTGCCACTAACCAGGCGGTTGTATTAAATTGAGTAATCCGCAACAGTCGGGTTTCCTGACCCCTAGCTCTCAAAACGATGGCTGGTGTATCGCCTAAAGAGCCAACATCTAATTTCCCTGCGACAAGTGCCTCATTTAGATCCGGCCCGTTAGGAAATCGTGCAAAAGTAATGTTTTTAAATCCCGCTTTTTGCAACTCACGATCTAAAATTCCCTTTTTCTTTGCCCAACCAAGTGGCCCTGTAGGTTCTGAATTACCTACATAACCTATACGTAGGGTAGAAATCTTGTTAGATAAAGCTACAGTGTTATTGACATTAACAGCCTCAATGGATTGAGCAGATTTAGTTTCGCCTTGACTACAGGATGTAGTTAATAGCAGTAGGACACAAGCCACTGAGGTTGATAATCTGAAAGTAAATTTGTTTTTACTGATAGAACCTGTTCCTACTTTGAACGACAGCATGACTTTTTTCTCCGCCGTACTATTTCATCTGCTTGAGAATTTGAAATGTTTGATCCGTTTTGGCTTTTGAAGTACGTTTATGTCCCCAACCAATGTTTTCCCGGTAACTACCCAGTAGCCCAACTTCTATTAATTCTGCCTCGTTGACTAAAGTCTTTATATCGCTTTCTGGTGCAACATAAAGGGCATCAACTGGACAATATAATTCGCACATATAACAGGTTTGACAGTCACTCTGTCTGGCAATGGTTGGCGGCGCATCAGCTACTTTGTCAAACACGTTGGTTGGACAAATATTCACGCAAATATTACACTCTATGCACCGCGACTCGCTGACCAACTCAATCACACTGCCACCCCTATTTTAGATTGTGACTTTTCTGTACTATGTAAAGGCTGACTCTTCACCCAGACTTGATCTAATCCGCCACTAATTAGGTAATGTTGCTGGTTATCATCAAGTTCAGGATAATCTAGATGTCTGTGCATACCACGAGTTTCTTTACGTTCAATGGCACTGCTGTACATCCATCGTGCTGTGGCTACCATCGCCGCCGCTTCTCGCGCCCTAGGAAGCTCTTTTTCTGATGTTACCTGGCTACTGCGGAGTTCTTGCCAGAGATGATTTAGCCGACCCAAAGACTCAGTTAAGCCTTGTTCTGTACGGAAATAGTTCTTTTCGTAGGGAAATACTTCCGCTTGGACTGCCTGAATCACTTCATCAGTTGCTAAGTCGCGATCGCTCCCACTCTGTAATCCTACCTCTCCAACTCCCTTAACTTGTCGTCTCTGTTCTCCCAAGCTGCGGCTATATTCAGCAGCCGATTTCCCCGACCAATAGCCAGAAGATATTGCCCAAGCTGCATTATGACTACCACCGCCAGTAAATCCACCACAAATCAGTTCCCGTGTAGCGGCATCTCCAGCCGCATAGAGTCCCCGTACAGAACTAGCACAACTCTCATCTACAATCCGAATTCCTCCTGTACCACGCACAGTTCCTTCTAAACGCAGAGTCACCGGGAAACGTTGGGTAAATGGATCAATGCCTGCACGGTCAAAGGGTAAAAAGAAGTTGGGCTGTGCTAAACGCATAGATGCCCGCATCGATTCTGCCGCTTTGTCGATGATGGCGTAAACTGGTTGTTGCAGCAATGTTTCAGCAATTACTGACCGTCTATGAGAACTTGCCCCCGGAATCACACTACCATCTTCGTAGGTGAAGGTTGCCCAATTATAAAACAGGGTTTTGGTGACTGAAGAAAAGGCGGGAGAGATGCCGTAAGCATTGGAAAATTCCATACCCGACATCTCGGCACCTGCTTCTGCCGCCATTAGATAACCATCCCCTGTCAGGACGTTGCATCCTAACGCTTTGCTGAGAAACGCACAGCCACCAGTTGCGATAATTGTGGATTGCGATCGCACTATCCATTTACTACCCGTCTGACGGTTCACACCGGTTGCACCAGCAACAGCACCATCGTCATCAACCAGTAGTTCTAAGGCGGGGCTGTTGTCTAAAATCTTCACTCCTGCCCGTTGAATTTGCCGCCGCATCAGCCGCATATATTCCGGGCCTTGGAGCGATCGCCGATAGGGTTTACCTTCATCGTCGGTAGGGAAGGGATAACCCCACTCTGCTAACTGATTGACGTTTACATAAGTCTGATTTAGTACCCGATCCATCCAGCTGCGATCGGATAAAAACCCACTCAATGATTCCCGACTCGCCTTTGCTGTTTCCCGTGCTTCTGGGTCAGGTGGCACATACCACACACCATTGCCCGATGCAGCAGCGCATCCAGTCGTACCACAATATCCTTTGTCTACGAGGACAACTCTAGCTCCACTTGATGCAGCACTCCAAGCCGCCCAAGTTCCAGCAGGACCGCCCCCAATCACCAGCACATCTGCTTCTAAGTCGAGTTCAAAATCAGTTGTTAACGTCTTCAGCATCTACAATTTTCCCCCATCGATATTTTCAGGTAGCGTGTAGTTTTGCGTAAGTCCTAAAGTCTTTACCCCATCGATGCTGCACACTACAATAAATCTGCTTGCCAACTTACTAGTACGACACGGCGGAAATAAAGCAACCATTTTAAATAGCCAGAAAGCCTACAAAATAAGCATTCTTTCTTTTTACTTTTGCCTTCTTGTACTAGTAGCCTTAACTTACGGCTCCTTAACGAAGCTTGCCAGTAGATTAGCTCCTGAAAAACTACTTTATCTTGATCAAATAACCGTAGTTTGATATAACAAAGCTTTTCACAGTTTCCGACAAAAAGCAAGCACTTTAACAAACAAATTCAAACGTAAATTTATGTCAAATTAACTGGAATATCTTTCAAAAGTACTTGCTTTTTCCACAGTTTTATGAAATGTAGATGTACCTGCTGCGATCGCTCTCTATAGACGCTGATCGGAAACCTGATTTTTGGCAGCAAAATCTAGCAGAGTCACGATACTTGCATTTTACAAACCTCTATGCAAAGATAATTTTGCTTAAAGTACTGTAAATTGATGTTTTTACAGTACTTTATAAAAACTAATAGTATTTCTACTTGTTTAAGTGCAAATTGTGATACCTAGCCATATCAATTTTTCCCGAAATAACACCACTGTTCCTGGCTCTGGCCACTTGCCTGTATTATATGCCGATCGCAACAATTCTGTAGTCGAGCAAGTTACACCTGTTTCACAATTACTCTCACCAGTACCGAAAAGATTACCTACTCTTAAGACTAGCGATCGCTCAGTCAGCAATCCAGCAATGGAGCAGGTAACTTCTGTTTCGCAGTTATCAGATATCAAACCTACCGATTGGGCATTTCAAGCCTTGCAATCATTAGTGGAACGGTATGGTGTGATTGCAGGCTACCCCAACCAAACCTTTCAGGGAAATCGGGCAATGACTCGTTACGAGTTTGCGGCTGGATTAAATGCAGCTCTAGCTCGAATCAATGAACTCGTGAGTGCAGGAACTAGCGATCTACTCAGAAAAGAAGATTTAGAAACATTACAAAAACTCCAAAATCAATTTGCGCCAGAACTAGCCCAACTGCGGGGGAGGGTGGATTCGTTGGAAACACGAACAGCTGCTGTTCAAGCACAGCAGTTTTCCACCACAACCAAACTCGTTGGTCAAGTTGAGACTGTGATTGGAGGAGTTGTGGCGGGCAATAACGTCGTCACCAAGCAACCCGCAGCTCACAACTTCACATTTCAGGACGCGGTTACTTTAAAGTTAAACACCAGTTTCAACGGTACAGATCAACTGCGAGTAACCTTGGGGGCAGGAAATATCACCTCTTTAGGAGGAACAAGAAGTGGATTACTTGGAACCAGTGATGGCAAAACTTCTGATAACGCCAGTCCACTTTTCCCCAACAATCAACTTTATGTCAGTGGTGTCCGCTATCGTTATTTACTTGGTGGTAATACTGCAATTAACGTTTTTGCTCAGTCTGATGGAGCCTTTGAACTAGGCTTGAGTGGAACCATCAACCCGTATTTTGAAGGGTCAGCAGCTAATGGGATCTCACGATATTCGCGGCGAAATATGGTCTATGACTATGGAGATACCGGAGCCGGAGTCGCCATCCTCCATAACTTTGGTAAACAGCTGGAATTAGGGTTGGAGTACACCTCGATTAACGGTAACAATCCGACAGATAATAATGGCTTATTTGATGGCAGGTATGTAGCTCTAGGACAATTACTATACAGCAGCCGCAACAGTAATTTACGACTGGCTTTGACTTACGCCAATACTTATAGTCCACCAAACACTACAGGTCTGAGTGGCACCAACTTTGGCCCAGTTATCGGCAGTAACTTAGCAAACAGCACCGTGGCTGGAGCCGGAACTTTAGCGAATCTATATGGTGCAGAAGCGTTTTATCGGATTACTCCATCTGTAGCATTAAATGGATGGGTCGGTTATTCCGCGCACCGTTACTTGGGGCAGGGTGATGCAGAAGTCTGGGACTGGGGTGCCGGACTAGCATTTCCCGATTTATTCCAAAAAGGTAGTTTGGGAGGTATTTTTGTGGGGATGGAGCCAAAGTTGACTAGTCTCAGTCCGAATGTGAATTTAGGAGCAGGCAATGGTGTAGCAGACAAAGATACTTCCTTACACATTGAGGGCTTTTATCAATATCAAGTCAATGATAATATTGCAATCACGCCTGGTGTAATCTGGATTACTGCACCTGACTTTAATGCTGACAATCCCGATACTGTAGTTGTTTGGCTCCGCACTACCTTCAAGTTTTAACCTGAAAAAACTAGGAATTTTGGCTTGCCAAAATTCCTGGCTAAGAATGGGAAATAGAATACATCCGCTCTGTTAAACTTACCCAAAACTACCATTATCTAGACTTAACTGTACGTTGATAGTTTTAGTGTTAACTTCCTGCTTCGTCGTAGTCTCAAGATGACTCTTGAGAGGTTTGCCTACTCCACAGGCAATAGAGCTTACCGTTTCTGACCGGAATGGCACTAAGAAAAGCTCTTTCTTGATGAGAGGCAGAGCCTCTCGGAATACATTCCCAGCCTGGAGGCTGGGAACGAGGCTACATAAGTCTTTGGGCTTTTCTTAGTGCCATTCGGTTAAAACCTAAATACAGTACGAACCCAAGCAAATAAACTATCAGGATTGCTGGAATTAGAATCCGGTGCAGTAATCCAGATCAAACCTGGCGTAACCTCAATATGATCTCCGATTTTATATTGGTAGAATGCCTCAACGTGTAGGGAAAAGTCTTTGTCTGCTTGTCCTCAATTTTTAGCTAAATCTGGTAAACCGATAGACTTACCGGATTTTATGTAGAATCATCTTTGCATAGAGCTTGGTACAATGCAAGACCCAGTACTTTTATATGAGTGGAAAATATGTCAAAATTATTCGCTAAGTCAACTAAACCAACTGCGATCGCGTAGCGTACCCTAGGTAATCGCCGCAGATAGTCAGATTTTAGACAATTTCCACGGCAAGTAGAACAAAAGATTGCCGAAGTCAGAACATCGTTTTAATAAGTTGCAATTATGAAAAATTCATCCCACATTAGACCCGTAGAGAAGTGTGGGATAAATTTTTGTTCAAGCTAAATTATCTAGCTTGTCAGAATTATTCGTTGAGTTGGAGGATTTGTAATAGAAACCACCTACCTCAGCCAAAGTATAAAGTGGCCTGGCTTTAACTTCTTCGTAAATGCGCCCTATATATTCGCCTAAGATACCAACACTGACTAACTGCACAGATCCGAGAAAGAAAATTGCCATCAAAATAATCGTAAACCCCGTTAAAGGCGAATGGGGGACAAAAAGCCGCCAATACAAGACTAATAAAGCCATGAGGATGGCCGCCACCGCCGCTACTAAGCCTAAGTAAGTTGATAATCGCAGTGGCACAATTGAAAAGGACACTAGACCATTGATGGCAAGTGCCAAGGATTTGCTGAAAGTGTATTTAACTTCCCCAGCAAAGCGCGGATCGCGCTCGAACCGAATTGATGTTTGCTGAAAGCCAACCCAAGAACGCAAACCACGAATATAGCGGGCGCGTTCTGGCATAGAATTGAGAATATCTACGATCTGCCGATCCATTAAACAAAAATCACCAGTATCAGTAGGAATCTCCACATCTGCAAGCTTCTTGAGGAGGCGATAAAAGAAGTAAGCAGTAAAACGCTTAAACCATCCTTCCTTAAGGCGTTGAGTGCGTTGAGCGTAGACGACCTGATAGCCCTGTCGCCATTTCTCAACCATATCAGGGATTAGTTCTGGAGGATCTTGTAAGTCAGCATCAAGGATGATGATAACTTGACCCCGGACAAAATTGAGACCAGCAGTAACTGCAATTTGGTGTCCAAAGTTACGAGCAAAACTCAGATAGCAAATGCGCGGATCTTTTTGATGGAGGTCTCGTAGTAGTTGTAAGGAGCGATCGCGGCTACCATCATTGATTAAAATTAATTCAACAAGACCATCCATCCGATTCATAACTATATTGAGTCTGCGGTATAGTTCAGGAATAATTTCTTCTTCGTTATAAATTGGAACAATGAATGAATACTTTGGTATCATCTATGAGTCCTGTTTAATTTTTGAACAGCCAAGCTAACAGACTGGTTGTAATCATAAAGATTTGGTTCTCAGTATATGTAGCAACACTCAAGTCAGATTGCGATAACTTTATTTATTCTTCGGGTTAATGTCATCTGAAGAGTCTGATTTTTTAAGGCTTTCTACAGCTTTTTTCAGAAAAGTCAGACGATGCCGATACCAAGTAGACCCCCCTATCAGCATTCCAGTTAAACCTAATGCGAGTACTAGCGGCAACAAATCACCTGTCTTAACTGCTTTTAAACCAGAACTACCTAGTAGTACAAAAGGTAAGACACTAGGAACAGTACCAAGTGTTGTACCTAGAACATAATCTTTAAAGCTGATCGAAGTCAGTCCAGCCACAAAGTTGACCAAGCCATAAGGCATAATCGGTACTAGTCTAATGGCAAACATATAAAAAAGCCCACCACGACGTACCTCAACATCCATAGCTTGCCAGCGTCCTGCTAGTCGTTTTGTAACTGTTTGGCGTCCAATACTCCGAGTAAAAACAAAGGCAATGATTGCCGCAATCACTGCTGCAACACTAGTCCAGACAGTACCTAGCCAAGGGCCAAAAATTGCACCTCCAGTCAAATTCAGCACCGTTGACGGCAAAACTAACATAGTTGCCACAACGTACAAAGTAATATAAATAATCGGTGCCCAGATCCCAAAGGATTTCAGCAAAGCTTGAATTTGTGCTGGTTCAATGCCGCCAAGAAGATATACTGCTATACCAGTTGCAATTATGCAACCCAGTGTGAGTATTAAAATACCAGCTTTCAAGTTCCACACTAGAACTCTACTCCTACTTTTTTTGTAACAAAACTCATCTTTCTCAAATTTCCCCTTTAATTAATTATTTAAAAGTTTACTTATGAAAACATAGTCTTAGCCATCAGCGATCATAACCTCTATCCAAGCACAGACCAAGAAACCGCAAGCTAGAAAGGCTTTTTTTGATGAAACCGGAAGCTCACACTTACTACGTCAGCAAATGTGTGGGTAATTAACATAAAACTTGTATTCTTCACGACAGCCATTGTGACGGCAAAAATGTCATGATTACCACGATTATCCACGAAAGAGTCAATTTTTTGGGCAGTTATTCTTAATGAATCGTTAATCCATAACTGGCGTTTTAAAAAATTTGCTGTAAAATACTGATTACTATCTACGGTAATTGTGTCGATTTATAGTAGATTAAGTCCTCATAGCCTTGACAAAAATGCAAATTCTCTGGTTTATTCCTACTGGATCTCATGACGGACGCTATTTAGGTACAGATATTGGCTCTCGTGTTGTCACACCTGATTATTTGCAGCAAATTGCCCAAGCTGTGGATAGTTTAGGCTACACGGGCGCATTGTTACCCACAGGGATTTCTTGTGAAGATGCTTGGATTACCGCCGCCGCTTTCATATCTGTCACCAAGCAAATGAAGTTTCTCGTGGCAATTCGTCCAGGAATTACTTCCCCAGGTGCTGCTGCACGGATGGCCGCAACATTTGACCGGATTTCTAAAGGAAGATTGTTGATAAATGTGGTGACAGGTGGCGATCCGGTGCAACTAGCTGGAGATGGCTTGCATCTTAGTCATGACGATCGCTATGATTTAACCGATGAATTTCTCACAGTTTGGCGGGGTATCGTCAGTGGGGAAACAGTGGATTTTAAAGGAAACTACCTGGATATCAAAGGCGGTAAGCTTTTATTTCCGCCAGTTCAAAAACCCTATCCACCTTTATGGTTTGGTGGCTCATCTGCTGCTGCCAAGCGGGTTGCTGCTAAACACATTGATGTTTACCTGACTTGGGGAGAACCACCACAGCAAGTTGCTCAAAAGATTGCCCAAGTTCGGCAGTTGGCGGCGGAACTTGGTAGAACAGTGCGTTTTGGGATTCGGTTGCATGTCATTGTGCGAGAAACCGAGTCTGCTGCTTGGGATGCAGCCAATGAGCTAATTAAGTATGTGAATGAGGATGCGATCGCCAAAGCTCAGAAAGACTTAGCTAATTCTGATTCTGAAGGACAGCAACGCATGAGTCAACTACATGGTGGTAGTAGAGAAGCCTTAGAGATTAGCCCCAACCTGTGGACAGGAATTGGATTGGTACGGGGTGGTGCTGGTACAGCCCTAGTTGGAGATCCCGACACCGTTGCTGCTAGGATGCTGGAATATCAAGAACTGGGCATAGAAACATTCGTTTTCTCTGGATATCCTCACTTAGAAGAAGCGTATCGCACTGCTGAATTATTATTTCCACGCCTACCTTTGCAGAGCCAACCTACACCTTTAACGCCACCAGTCTTGAGTTCTGTTAGCGAAATCGTCGTCAATGAAAAGTTTGCTAAACAACTAACAAGTGCTTCATGACCGAAACACAAAAGGGTACAAGCCCGTAAGTTTATTTATGGGGATTGTAATGAGTGAATTTTGAATTTTGAATTTGGAGTGAAGCGACGTGACTATTACCCTTAAACACACCAAAAGCAACAACAATATATCCCTGAGCGAGGTGTTAGACAACCCGCGACTCCAGAAAATAATTCCCTGGATTGTGCCGATTACGGTATTAGTTCTTTGGGAACTTGCTTCCAGAACTGGTCTAATTTCAACCAGGATTTTACCAGCACCAAGTGGCGTAATCGCTACAGCAATTAAACTAGGCTCCACTGGAGAACTGTTTCAAAATATAGCAATTAGTAGTGGGCGGGCGATATCTGGTTTTATCGTTGGTGGCAGCATTGGATTCGGCTTGGGATTGCTCAATGGTTTTTCCCGTGTAGCTGAAAAATTGTTGGATAGTTCCCTGCAAATGCTCCGCACTATCCCTCATTTAGCATTAATTCCCCTAGTGATTCTCTGGTTTGGTATTGGCGATCAAGCTAGATTATTTCTAGTGTCTATAGGAGTATTTTTCCCGTTATATCTCAATACATTTCATGGTATCCGCAGTGTTGACCCTGGACTAATTGAAATGGGAAAAGTCTATGGATTGAAAACACCCCAACTTCTGTGGCAAATCATTTTTCCAGGAGCTTTGTCTTCGATTCTGGTTGGTGTCCGTTTTTCCTTGGGGATTATGTGGCTGACACTAATTGTGGCAGAAACGATCGCAGCCGATTCCGGGCTTGGTTATATGGCAATGAATGCCCGTGAGTTTATGCAAACTGATGTTGTGGTTTTGAGTATTGTGATCTATGCGCTGCTGGGTAAATTAGCAGATGCGATCGCCAAAGGATTAGAAAAAAAATTCTTGGCTTGGAATCCCAATTATCAAAGCTAAAATCATCAGAGTCAAAGGTTTAAAAGTCCTGATTTTACCTTTTGACTTCTATTCATTTTGAGTGTGATTTGCTTTATTGAAGGTCTCATTAAATAATTAAATCCCAATTGTTCTAAAACAGGAGGTTTTCCAAGTGATTTCTAATGCTATACAAGGTACACAACTAAGTATTTTGGATTTGACGAAGGTTTTTGGTAAAAAAACCGTTTTAAACTCGCTGAATTTAGAAGTTGAAGCTGGTGAGTTTGTCGCTATTGTCGGACGAAGTGGTTGTGGTAAAAGTACCTTATTGCGTCTTGTGTCAGGATTAGATAAAGCAACTTCCGGCGGAATCCTACTGGATGGAGAACCACTGCGTAGACTCAGCCGCTCTGTAACAGTAATGTTTCAAGATCCCCGCTTGCTACCGTGGAAGCGCGTTGTTCAGAACGTGGGGTTGGGCTTAGAAGGTAATTGGCGTGAAAAAGCTTTGTGGGCACTCGATAAAGTCGGACTCAAAGATCGGGCTGATGAGTGGCCTTACGTTTTATCTGGTGGACAAAAGCAACGAATATCATTAGCAAGAGCGTTAGTCAGTCAGCCCCGTTTATTGTTGCTAGATGAACCTCTGGGAGCATTAGATGCTCTAACTCGCCTAGAGATGCAGCAATTAATTGAAAATTTATGGCAAGAGCGAAGATTTACTGCCTTTTTGGTTACTCACGATGTCGAAGAGGCTGTGGCGTTGGCAGACCGAGTTATAGTGATTGATGAAGGACAGATTTCTCTGGATTTATCTGTGAGACTTTCACGCCCGCGAGATAGAAGTAGTGAAGTGTTTATCAATATCAGAGAAGCAGTTCTTCAGCGAGTAATGAGCAATCAAAGTACTCAGCTAAATAACCAATTATTGCAGTTGAGTAGTTGAGATTTAGCTTTCGTTAGTTGATTAATATAATGCTTGAGGTAGCTGTGGTAAAATAGGCTACTTCGAGATTAAAACTTCCTTTTAAAAAGCAGCTATAGCAATCGAAAATTATTTATGAACACTCAAAAAACCTCTCAACTATACTCTCTGCGCCTCTTGGTGATTTTTTCTATATTCAGGATCTAGATAAACTAGAACATAATACAATACAATACGCTTCAGTTAAGCTCCGAATCTTTGTATAGACGTTGCCTTGCAACGTGTATATATGCCTAAAATCAATACCAACAATCCTTAACTGAACCGTATTAGAACATAATAATTATTAATTTATATCGCTTTATTGAAAATAAACAATAAATATCAATTATATCATGTCCGAATAATTAGTTATGATTCCCACAGTCATTGCACCCCACCCCTTAATCCCCTCCCCGCTTGCGGGGAGGGGAGACAAAGCATAGCTTTGGCGGGGTGGGGTTCTTAGAGTTTAATAAGTAATCAAGCGGACATGATATTACTTAGATTTTATCTAATGATAATTAGAAAACTAACAAAGGATGATGCAGAAGATTATAGACAGATCAGATTAGGGACTTCCAAGAAATAAATTATCCAAAGAAACGAACCACAGAGACACAGAGAACACAGAGAGAGGAGAAATAGAGAGGCTTTTGGGTCAGTTTTTAGGACATTTTTTTATTTGGAAGTCCCTTAGAAGCTTTATCTAAAAATCAAGATTCATTTGGCACAACGTATCATGAAGAAGCAATTAAGACGATAGAACAATTTCGGGATAGAATACCAGTAGATAACAATAACTTTATTTTGGGCTGCTTTGAGAATAAAGAGTTAATTGGAATAGTTGCATTTCATCAAGAATCAAGAATAAAACTCAGGCACAAAGCATATATTAGTAGTATGTATGTTCAACAAGAATATCAAGGGAAAGGTATAGGTAAATTATTACTAAATGAATTAATTGAAAGAGCAAAATTTATTAACTAGTTAGAAATATTATTACTTGATGTTGTTAAAAGTAATTTCTTCGCAAAACAACTTTATTTATCTTTGGATTTTCAAATATATGGAATAGAGAAAATGGCGTATAAATTTAATAATCAATATTTCGATCTAGAGTTTATGTGTTTAAAGATTAAGTAGAAATTTAGCTACTCTTACTTTAATATTATAATTTATGCCAAGGTAAAATGGCACTTATTTTTTTGATAAAACAGAGACAATTTACAAAGTTTAGCCCTGCAAAGAAAGAAGAGGTAATCGACAATGAAGCTAATTTTGCCGCTTGATCTCGTTGCTGACATTGTGCCTTATCTACCGCCTGAGACAGAGGTTGTCAGGGTAGATGTTGAAGGAAATTTAGACGGGGATGCTAGCGATGCTGAAGTTTATTTCAGTTGGTTTTTATCCAGAAGTCCGACGCTGCATAAAATAATAGAAGCAGCACCTGCACTGCGTTGGCATCATGCACCGAATGCAGGGGTGAATCACATCCTGACACCAACTTATTTGAAAAGAGATATTATCCTCACAAATGGGGCGGGAGTGCATGGAATTCCCATCGCCGAATTTGTGATCACTTATATCCTGGCTCATGCCAAACATCTACCAGAATTATATGCTTTACAGGCAGAACATCACTGGAAAAGAGGCTTTACCATCCAAGAGTTAACAGATGCAACTTTGCTCATTATCGGCGCTGGTGGTATTGGTCAAGAAATTGCTGCCCGTGCTAAACCCTTTGGCTTAAGAATAATTGGCAGTCGCCGTCATCCCCAAGAGCTACCAAATTTTGATAAAGTAGTGGGTGCTGATGAATGGCGATCGCTCCTACCAGGGGTTGATTATGTAGTTATTGCAACACCTCTAACCCCAGAAACCAAAGAATTTATTGATGAATCTGTATTGCGATCGCTGCCAAATCATGCCTATCTAATTAATATTGCTCGCGGTGGTGTAGTCGATGAATCAGCATTAATCAAAGCGCTCACAGAAGGTTGGATTGCAGGTGCAGCATTAGACACAGTTAACTCAGAACCGTTACCACCAGAAAGTCCTTTATGGTCACTTCCTAACATCTTTATCACACCTCATATTTCTAGCGATTCCCCAAAAAGTAAACAGCGTTCAATAGCGCTATTTATCGACAATCTGAAGCGCTACCAAGCTGGTAAACCATTACGAAATGTAGTAGACAAAGAAGCAGGATATTAAACAATTAGGTGTTGCTGAACCGAGGTATGAATTTGGATGTAGAGACGTTGCAATGCAACCTCTCTACAAGGATTTTGAAATAACGCAAACTTATTTTTCATCCCGCAATCAGCAACGCCAACAATTAAAAATGAAGAGGTACTAAAGCGGTTCTCGGTTGAGTGAGGTACAAGAACCCCACCCCCAACCCCCTCCCCGCTCTTCGAGAGGGGGCTTAAGATGTACCTCACTAGATTGAGAAACGCTATAACTCTCTTCTGTCACTCTCCGAAAACATTTGCCTTTTCTAAAATCTAGAGCTTTTGTATAGCAAGCAATCGCGCGATTATTTTCTAATAACAAATACAAGACCTATTTTTTTCTAATAGTATAGCTTGTATTGACTGCCTCATGAGGCTTCTAGCGATCGCCCTCCCGGAGAGTGACAAAAGAGGGATAAAGCTTGGGTTGCATAATCCAAAATCCAAGTTGTGCTGAAAGCGCACCAAAGGTGCGATCCAAAATCCAAAATGAAATCAGGGAGTAGCAAATGGTGAAATTAATTTTACCCGATCATCTCATTGCAGATATTGAGCCACACCTACCATCTAATATAGATGTTGTGGAAGTGGATAGTGAAGGTAATCTGGATGGTGATGCCAGTGATGCAGAAGTTTATGTCAACGGATTTTACCTGAAAACTTCTACCCTTGACAAAGTACTGACAGCAGCACCCGCACTGCGTTGGCAACAGTCACCGAGTGCTGGCGTGAATCACATCCTCACACCAAATTTTTTGCAAAAGGATATTATCCTCACTAATGGCGCAGGAGTTCACGCAATTCCAATTTCGGAATTTGTACTAGCATTCATGCTCTATCATGCCAAGAATCTGCGAAAATTGCAAACATTGCAGAATGAACACACTTGGGCAAGAGGAGTGTTTCTCGAAGAGTTGGCAGATACAACTTTGTTAATTCTCGGTACAGGAAATATCGGTCAAGCGATCGCATCTCGTGCTAAAGCTTTTGGAGTCACAGTTTGGGGTAGTCGCCGCCATCCCGAACCTCTACCGAATTTTGACAAAGTTGTGGGTGCCGATGAGTGGCGATCGCTCCTGCCAGCAGCAGACTATGTAGTGATTGCGACACCATTAACTCCAGAAACTCAAGGCTTGATCGATGAAACTGCATTGCGCTCTATGCGTCAGTCTGCTTACCTAATTAATATTGCTCGTGGTGCGATCGTAGATGAAGCCGTATTGCTTACCGCATTACGTGAAGGATGGATTGCTGGCGCTGGATTAGACACGGTTGCAACCGAACCTCTGCCGCCGGAAAGTCCCTTATGGTCGCTACCTAACGCCTTTATCACACCCCATTGTTCAGCCTTGTCACCACGCTTGAGAGAGCGCATAGCACAACTGTTTATCGACAATCTTCAACGCTACCAAACCGGTCAGCCTTTGCGGAATGTCGTAGACAAGCAAGCTGGATACTAATTACTTGACTTTGAACACTGACTTACCTTTAACGGTAAGTCAGTAGGTGAGAATAAATCAAAGTAGATTAAGTAATGTAAAAAATCTGGAGATGAGTTCGTAGTGTACCCCTTTGGGGATCTTGCTACGCAAAGCGTCTCGGAGAGAGCGGCTCCAGCCCTCAAATTAGGACTAAAGTCCTGACTACAAACCTTGAATTATTCACGCCCCTCTACTTATGGCGGAAGTTCATACTCGCCCTTGTCAATATCTTGAGCCAAACGATAAATCAATCTATTTGTGGGCTGGGCAACATGAGCGCCTTGATTATGCAACTTAAATGCCGATTAGCTTATAAAGCACTCACTGTCAAACTGCCCCAAGTGGAAATCAGTGGCGTGAAGTACTCCGGCTTGCTTCGCTGAAGCCGGAGCTTCAAAGATAACAACCATCATCGTTTCGCGTCTCATTCGTCGTTGCCACGTTGGGTATA
>NZ_JBALEK010000002.1:0-111608 GCF_036917815.1 Nostoc sp.
TTGGTACTCTGTACAAGAATTGGCTGTTAAAAGTAGTATTAGTGCTAGCGAATTTTTAGAGGAATTAATTAGAAAGCATTGCATCAAGGCAGGCTAAAGCCTGCATCGTGGTTTTCATCCCCTGCCTGAAGTACGAAATACGCAACTGCGTTGCTGTTTCTCAGGGGTTTTCAACCTACCCTTTATAATGCGTTGTTTACCACCGCAGCCATCGCTACCTTGAAACTGGCTGACTTGGTATTCTCCCTCAATTAAAGTGTAAAGCGAGACAGTTGGTTGTTTAGGGTTGCCAATAAATCGCCTACCGCCTAAAACCGCATAGTCTACAATCCAGTATTCTGGGATGCCTACAGCCTCATAGTCAGCAGCTTTTTTTAAATAATCATCACGCCAATTGCTATTCACTACCTCAACTACTAAAGGTATTGATTCCGCTTGGCTATATTGCTATAGGAGGAGTTGCTAGGACACCAACCATAGAAATTCTAGAAATTTTAAAAGAAGTTTATCAACATTTAACAGCCAAAACTAGATTACTTAGATTTTTTTTAGCTTATCAGATACCTTGCTGGTTTAGGGGAATTACAATTACAAATTCTGTCCCTTGTCCAGGAGCAGAAATGCATTGTAATTTTCCCCCATGTTTTTGGGTGATAATCTGGTAACTAATAGATAAACCTAACCCAGTACCTTTACCAATTGGTTTAGTAGTAAAGAATGGTTCAAATAAGTGTTTTTGTACCTTTTCTGGAATGCCTGTACCATTGTCGCTAATGCCAATAATTACCTGATTTTCGCTAGTAAGTTTAGTATGAATGCGTATTTGAGGAGTAGGGACTAGGGAGTTGGGAATAGGGAGCGCTTTTTGTTCTACTCCCCACTCACCATTCTCCACTGCCTCTTCTAAAGCATCAATGGCATTTGCCAGAAGATTCATAAATACTTGATTGAGTTGTCCAGCATAACATTCTACTAATGGCAGTTCGCCGTACTCTTTAATGACCTCAATTGCTAGATAGTTAGATTTAGCTTTGAAGCGATGTTCCAGAATCGTCAACGTATTATCTATCCCCTCATGGATATTCACAGCTTTCATCTCTGCTTCATCTAATCGGGAAAAGTTTCGCAGAGATAGGACAATTTCTGTGATTCTTTCGGCTCCAACCGTCATAGAAGTTAGCAAGCTTGGCAAGTCTCCAATCAGAAAATTTAAGTCGATGGCTTCTGTTTCTTCTTGAATTTCCGTTACTGGATTAGGATAGTTTTGCTGGTACAATTGCAGCAGTCCCAGTAAATCTTGGATATATTGATTTGCAAAATTGATATTGCCATAGATAAAGTTAACTGGGTTGTTGATTTCGTGCGCTACACCTGCTACTAACTGCCCCAAACTGGACATTTTTTCACTCTGCACTAGTTGAGATGCTAGCTGTTTTGCCTCTTGACGCAATTGTGCTTCTGAGTATCGCAATATCTGCTCTGCTTGTTTGCGCTGGGTAATGTCGTGGAGAATGACGACATACTCTTGAAAATCCTGATGTGGTCGGTCTGAGATGGAAACTTCCAGGGTTCTGTTTTTCCCATTGGCAACTAGGGTTTGTTCGCTACGCTTTGCCCACTGCTCTGGATGGTAGACTAATGCAGGTAGCCATAAGTTGAGGTGATTTCCCCGCATCTCAGATGAGTTAACACCAAAGAACGATTTAGTGGCTGGGTTAGCTTGGCGGATAATGCCTTGATCGTCTACCACTAAAATAGCATCTTGGGCAACAGTAAATAGGTGTTCGGCAGCTTCTCGGGCTTCTGCGATCGCCACCACTTGCGGTAAAGTTGTCCAACAGGCGATCGCTACTCCCACAAATGCTACACTCATCAGCAGCACCACAAAGATATTTTCACCCCCCGCACTTGTCACTTTATTAAGTTTGACACCAAATAACCAGCCAACTCCCACGGCGCTACACAGTAAAAAAATTAGGATGCTCACCTGAAGAATTACTGAGTCTTTAATGATTACCACAGGGCGTGTGCGATATCGCCGCATCCACCAACTGGGATGGAATGGAGCGAAATTCACACGGCGAATCACCGCATCAATTCCCAGGACACCAATGGGAAAGAACAGCCCAATCAGCAAGTTGAGCCAACCCCAGGCAAATCCGCCCACCAGCAGCACCACAACTTCTAACAACAGAATACCCAGAGATAGGCGAGGGAATAAAACTTCGGGGCGATCGCGCCGCAGCCAAAGCCCCAGATGCAGTAACATAAAGGAGACAAACCAACCCACGTTACCAACAGCCACGATTTGCGCGACATCTCCCCAAATCAAGTAGATTAAGCACAACACCAGTGTTAATGTCAAGGCTGGGACAAACACACCCCGACGGGAGACAACGGAAAATACTGGTGAGATGTGGTTATCTAAAGCCAGTTGATACAAAATTCGTGGGCAATTAGAAACCACAGTTGCCGAACCTAATAGACAAGCAGCTACGAGCAAAAAAGAAACACTTAAACCAGCGAATTTTCCCCAAAAGGGCTGAGAAGCCGCCACAAGATTTAGGAAAGCATTGTCTTGAAGGTTGGGATTTGTTGCTAACCGCATCACTACCCAAGACCCTCCCAAAAAGATAGGGGGCATCATCCAAGCCGCAACGTCTAGAAAGCGTAACGTTTGGGTAGGATTGCGGCTATCGGCGACAAAGGAAGAAGCCGTTTCACAGCTATAGGTTGCATAAGTGACGAAAAAGAACCACTTTGCCCAATCCACAAAGCTCAAAGATGACCAAGTGCTAGGAAAAAACCCAGGACTAATCGGAGAAAACGCTAACCAACCAAGACCTTGTATACAGAAGGTGATTAGCAGTCCAAAGGCTGGAATTACAAAAAACAAATGTAAAATACTCAGGGCGCGAGTCCCACTAAACGCCACGATAAAAGGCAACAGTGTAAAGCTGATATCCAGAAATATGTCTGGACAGCTAATACCCAACGCCTCCAAATTCACTTTAATTAAATCTCTGAGTACGATTGTATTAACTGACAGGTAGGAAACCCAATTCAGGAGGTATCCAATTGCTGCATAGCGAGCTAATCCTGGGTAGTTTTGCAGCAGCTTAGTAGCATAGTTGGGTGTTCCTCCAGCCACATTTATGAAATGCATACCTAAGCGTTTTACCTGATAGTTGAGCAGCATTCCCAAAATCACCGCAGGTATCCAGACAAAAATAGCTTGGGGACCCAGAGCTGCATGAATTGCTGGAACCAATGCTGTCCAAGAAATATGAGCTGTCAAACCAAAGCCCCAACTTTCAACAGCACTCAGGCTTCTAGTCAAGCGAGGGTAAGAATATTCGCCTAAAGTGGGATGAGGAGGATGGGACATGATTGGCAATGTTGGGTGGGATACTGTAATTAACCTTATTAGCTAGAGTTCCCATCTACTAAGTGTTCTGAACAGAGACTTTCTAAAATTAGCGTTTCAAATTTCATCTGTCTACAGTTAGATTTATTAAGGAAGAATAATATGGATTCAGTTGTAGTTGATAAAATTCGTGGTGTCATTTTCGGTCAAGCCATAGGAGATGCTCTGGGTTTTGGGACAGAATGGATACCAAAGTCTCAAGTTTGCAAAGAATATCCAGATGGGTTGAGCAGCTACAGTCAAATTGTTCGCTATCACAATGTAAGTGGTTGGACTCCTGGTGATTGGACAGATGATACTGACCAGATGCTGTGCATTCTCGATAGTTTGTTAGAAAAGCAGCAAGTTGAAATACTTGATATTGCGGCACGCTTTCATCATTGGGCAGTTACAGACGGTATGGGTATGGGTCAAACTGTTTATTCTGTAGTCCACTCTCCTAATTTTTTAGATAACCCTCATTTGGTTGCAAAGCAGATTTGGGAAGCATCTGGGCAGAAAGCGGCTGCCAATGGCGGTGTAATGAGAACTTCTGTGTTGGGTATTTGGGAATATTCCTTTCCTGAAAAAGTTAGACACAACGCCGAGCAGGTTTGCCAAATTACCCATTACGATCCTCGGTGCGTTGGTTCATGCGTGGCGGTAAGTCTTGCAATTAGCGCTTTACTACGCCAAGAAATTGATATTGACTCCTTAATGCAATCCATAGCGATTGTCGTGCAAGAATACCATCCGTCTATTCAAGAGTATTTTGAGAAAGCCGCAACTTTGTCTTTAGAAGCACTAGATTTAGACGAAGGTTTAAACCCTGGAGAAAAAGGTGGAACTGGGTACACCCTCAAGACAACGGGGGCTGGCTTTTGGGCACTTCAACACGCAAAATCTTATGAAGATGGGATTCTCCAAATTATTCATCAAGGGGGCGATGCCGACACTAATGCTGCTGTTGCTGGAGCTTTGTTAGGAGCGCATTTTGGGTACAAAAACATCCCCCGACAATGGATAGAAGAATTGGTGTACAAACAAGAATTAGAAAGTCGAGTAGACAAGCTATTAAATTTGGCACAACAGTGGCTCTGATGTTCATGATTATAAAAGACCATTTATAAAGTAAACCTTAAATTGTTGGGTTTATCATGCAACAAGTCTTGTCCTAGTTAAATAGTAAATTATAAATATGAAAACTGGAAAAGTTAAAGTTAAGACTAGACCTGGAATTACTGATGATCTGATCCATGATTATCTGACGACGCATATCGGTTTAATAGAAAATTCTTATATTTGGGGTACGCCTAAATTGAACAGAGGGCTAATATATGTTGTGGATAAAAATGACATTTATATGTTTTTAGTTGAAGATGATCAATGGAATGCAATATATATAAGGTATCTTGAAAAAATGGGAGTTCCTGTTTTTGAGGATTCTTTAGAAGCTGATGAATATGGAAAATCCCTGTTAGAGAAGGCTAATAAAAAATCACCATAAATTGATTGTCAATTTTTTTATTTAGATAAGACCAGCCCTTTCAAGGTGGTGAAATTTGGAACCAAGATTGGTTATTTAAATCTTCAAAAAGCCCAAAATCTGAGCGGATGATTCAAGATGCTAGCACTGAAACAACGTATCTTCGTTGGCCACCTTGAAAGGGCTAGTCCTAGGATATAAAAAAGAAGTTTTCGGTATAATACGACAAGAGGTGCTTGTAATGCTTGATATATCTAGATTTAGAAAAAGATTATACGGAAAAATTCCGTATAATAAATAGTTCTGTCGCTTGCGTGCGGCGTTGCTGCATACGTTAAAATAAGATTTATGGAACTTATGGATGAAGTCGTAGCTAAGTGGATACAAAATAAACAAATCGCTATAGTTGGTGGCGGTCCCGGTGGACTAACCTTAGCACGACTTTTACAACTCAAAGGTGCAAACGTAAAAGTGTATGAACGAGATTTTAATAAAGATGCTCGTATGGTAGGCTCGCCGCTTGATATGCATGAAGGGTCGGGAATGGCGGCTTTACGCAAAGCAAATTTATTAAGCGAGTTTAAAAAGAATTTTCGTCCCGGTGCCGATAAAATGGTTATCGTGAATGAACGTGCAGAAATATTTTTTAGCGACCACGAAACCAAACCTGATGAAGATTTTGACAGTGAACATTTTCGTCCTGAAATAGACCGTGGTCCATTACGAAATATGTTGCTGGAATCTTTACAACTGAAAACAGTTGTGTGGGACAGCCATTTGATTTCAATGGAAAAACAAAATGTGGGCTGGTTGTTGCATTTCAAAAGCGGTTCATCTGCTTACGCAGATATTGTCATTGCTGCTGATGGCGCCAATTCTAAAATCCGTCCATACATCACAGACGTCAAAGCTTTTTATTCAGGCATTACAATGCTTGAAGGCAATATTTATGATGCAAAAAAAGCAACGCCTCATATTTATAAATTGCTGAATGGCGGAAAAATAATGGCTTTCGGAAATACAAAGAATTTATTGATGGGTCTCAAAGGCAATGGTGACCTAACTTTTTACGCAAGTTTCAAAACAGATGAAAACTGGGCAGCAAATAGTGGCTTAGATTATTATGATAAAACACAAATGCTGGCATGGTTCAAAGAAGAATATTCCGAATGGAGCAGTATCTGGTACGAACTGTTTGAAGATGCAGCCACACCTTTTATTGGGCGACCCATTTATTGTATGCCTTTGAATCAAAACTGGGAAGCCCAGCCCAACTTAACCATGCTCGGCGATGCCGCACATGTAATGCCGCCCTTTGCAGGAGAAGGCGCAAACATGGCTATGCTTGATGCTTTGGAATTGAGCCAGTGTTTGTGCAACGAAAATTTTAGTGAGATACAAACTGCTATTGCTTCTTACGAAAACCAAATGAGAAAAAGAGCGGCTGAGGCAGCGCAGCAGTCTTTAGAAAATGGAGATCGGATGCACAGCGCAGGCGCGCTCGAAAAAATGCTGGCGTTTTTTGGCGCGAAGTAATTTCTAATCCTGAAAAAAGAAAGATATTTGCTTTACAATTGCGCCGACTTACTTAAATTGTCAATACTTAAGTCTTAAATCATTCTGTTTGAGGGCGATCGCTCTATAGTTTGAAACGACCGAATTCCGTCATACACATGATGCTTAATTTGTATAGTGCGTAAGTCCGATATAATTAGGAAAGGTTATATAGCAATCTTCACAAGGTTTAGATCCCCGACTTCTCTAAGAAGTCGGGGATCTTGTTGTTCACGGCAATATTTGACTGATGAAATCTCTAAGTGCAGTTAACTAACGTTTTGTTCTTTTGCCAGAAGTGCTATATTGGCACTTGACCTGACCGAGTACAAACTATGCATCAGCCCACAGAACAGCAAACTCCAGGTGTTGTACTCAGTACTACAGGAGAGGACGGGGAAGTAGGGAGAGTGGGCAGATGAACAAAAATACTGGGACAAGTGGTGTTTTTTCCCTGTTGAAAGCCGTACCTCTAAGTTTAATTCTGGTAGGGTTGTTTCTCCTGCAAATATTGCTAGCTGTGGGATTGACTGCATACTTATCAATCGACAACGGGCAAAAAGCAGTAAATGAGGTAGCTACCGAATTGCGCCATGAAGTTGCTAATCGAGTCGAGCAGAATTTACAAACTTATCTTTCAACCCCGCGTCAGGTACTACGCGGGAATCAAAATATCATTGATATGGGGTTGCTGAAGATAGAGAATCTGGCAACCTGGGAGTCATATTTAATAGAGCAGTTAAAGATTTTTCCAGATGCGTTGGCCTTAACGGCAAGCAATGAACAGCAAGAATATCTAGCGGTGGAGAAGCTCAACGATCGCCAATTTTTACTCAGAAAAGCTGGGAAGTCAACTGGTTACGACCTTTACACCTACAAAATTGACTCTCAAGGTCAACGTACCCAACTACCAGAGGTGATTAAAAACTATGATGCGCGATCGCGTCCTGATTATCAAACAGCAGTTACCGCCAAAAAATTCAGCTTTAGTCAGATTTTTACACCTCGCACTGAACCAACACTTCTGATTAGTGCTTCTCTTCCTATATATAACTCCCAAGATGAGTTACTCGGAGTCAACAGCACTCTCATTCACTTATCACAAATTGGAGATTTGCTGCAAAACATCAAAGTTGGCAAGTCTGGGCAAAGTTATATTATCGAGCGATCGGGGCTATTAGTAGCAAGTTCCACAACCGAAGAACCATTCCGCTTACAAAATGGTAAACCCATTAGGTTAGCAGCTTCCCAGAGTAGTAATTCTTTTACTCAAGCAACCGCTAAATATTTAACAACTAAATTTAGTAACTTTGACCAGATTCCAAGTTTACAGCAACTAGATTTCTCGTTTGACGGCAAACGACAATTTTTAGAAGTTAGACCCTTCAAGGGCGAAGCAAATGTCAATTGGTTAATAGTAGTGGCTGTCCCCGAAGCAGACTTTATGGGACAAATTGATCGCAACACTCAAACTACAATTTTTCTCTGTGTGGGAGCATTGGGACTAGCTATTTTAATGGGGATTTTTACCGCCCGTTGGATAACTCAGCCAATTTTGGACTTCAGTACCGCGACAAAAGATTTAGCCGATTTTACCAATTATGAAGACTCTGTGGTGAAAGTACAGGGTATTAAGGAACTAGAGGTGCTGAGTGAATCTTTCAACGAGATGGCCCAGCATTTACGCAAAACTTTTACCGCACTGACTACCAAAAATGAAGAGTTAGAATTGCAAGTTAAGCAGCGAACTCAAGAACACATCAACAGTGAGCAAAAACTGGGACAGCATCATCGAGTACTGGTAGAGCTGGCAAATCACAAAGGGATTTTTGAAGGAAATCTGGAAACAGCATTCAAAGTCATCACCGAAAAAGCCGCTAACGCTTTGGAAGTAGAGCGAGTGGGCGTGTGGTTATTCAATGGGGATGCCGTTCGCGGAGCGTCTCGTAGAGAAGGCGGGCTGCGCCAACGCACCAAACTACAATGTATAAGTCTCTATGAACGTAGCAACCAAAGACATTCGGCAGGTTTAGAACGCAACCTTGCAGATTATCCCATCTACTTTAAAGCCTTGGCATCTAGCTATACCATCGCCGTCAGTGACACTCGCACCGATCCACGGGTACGGGAATTATCTGATGAACTATTAGAATCAAATAACATTGTATCCCTAATTGATACCTCTATTTGGGTTGGGGGCGAAGTGGTGGGAACAGTATTGTATGAACAGGTTGGTATTCCTCGGATATGGGAACTGAGTGAGCAAAACTTTGTTAGCTCAATGGCGGAATTTGTCGCCCTAACTTTAGAAATATGCGATCGCAAACGTGCAGAATCCGATCTGCGTGAGGCTAAAGAAACTGCCGAAGTAGCAAATCGTGCCAAAAGCACCTTTTTAACAAACATCAGCTATGAACTGAAGACTCCCTTAAACTCCATTCTGGGAATTACAGAATCACTCCAAGATGAAGTATACAGCCTTGTGAGTGAAGAACAGCGCCAATCTCTAAATATTCTGGAATCTAACGGTAAGAACCTACTAGAATTGATTAACCAGATCCTTGACCTTACCGATATTCAATCCAGCAAGATAGAACTGCAACTAACTACTACTTCGATTCAGGGAATATGTGACTCCAGCCTGAGTTTTGTCAAACAGATGGCGTTCCAGAAAAATATCCGACTGAGGGCACAAGTACCTGAAGAACTCGAACCCATCCAAGTCGATGAACGCCGTATTCTCCAAGTATTTATCAACTTGCTGACTAACGCTATCAAGTTTACTAAAGAAGGAGGTGAAGTTTGGATTGAAGTCCAGCCAAATTCCACAAATGAATATATCTTTTTCAGTGTGGTAGATACGGGTATTGGAATGCTTTCTGATGACCTTTTTAAATTATTCCAACCTTTTGTGCAGGTTGAAAATGCCTCTACCCGTCGTTCTACAGGCACTGGTTTAGGATTAGTGATGGTGCAAAAAATTGTCGAGTTGCACGGTGGAACTGTTCATGCCGAAAGTCAGTTAGGAAAAGGTAGCCGATTTACGGTAAAACTTCCTTGGAAAAAGGCGGGGGAGTGGGGAGTGGAGACTTCCAAATAACAACCTCTAACCAAACGCGAATATAGCGGTTCTTGTTTGAATGCAATACACTTTGCCTCACTTCCATTCCTCACTTCCTTTAAGGTTACGGTGTACACACAAGTCTGAAATAGTTGATTAACCTAGGTTTTACCCCACCCTAACCCTCCCCGATATATTGGGGAGCCACTGCTTTGCGGGGGTTCCCCCCGTTGTAGCAAGTGGCGTGAGGGAACTGGATTTCTTGTTTCCCCCCAATACATCGGGGGGATTTCAGATTTTCACATTTGTTTGACGAATATATGACAAACTTATGACGCAGATGTGACGAGATTTATTATGGTGCTTAAAAGTAACAACTTCTTCACTTGTTGTATATAAAATTAATAATATTCTGGATGATTTTATCTTAATATCGGAAAACACTGATATTGTAAGGAAACAATTGTTCGCTACTGATGTAACGAAGATAACTTCCTCTTGACTCCTTGACGTTTTCCCCAATATCAGGATTTTTGATATTAAAAAACTGTGGTCAACCTCTTGTTGAAAAACGTCGTTGATACTACAGCAACTATTTTAATGTGATGGGCTATCAGTTTCGAGACAATCACGCTCAAGTGTATTAGAGACAAATACTTTCAAATTTTTCCTGAAAATTGAGTTGGGGTTGTTTAACAATACTTACCTTAATGGAGGTTTTACTTAGTGGGTAACAAGAGAAGCAAACTAAAAAATATCTTATTTAAGGCTTGTAGTTCTTTGAGAAAAAAGAGCCTAAATTGCCTCAACATATTTGGCTATTTGGTAACAAGCTTTTGGAGCTTTTTTGTGAAGGCGGTATCTACCCCAGTCAAGAAAGGCTTTTTCCGGGTTAAGTCTCAGCAATTCTCCACAATCAAGAAAATACCGACGACTGTTGAGCAAAGTCAGCAAGTTAACAAGTTGGTACGATTGCGACAGCGTTTGCGTGAAAAAGAGTGGAGGCGCTACGGTTACTTACTACTGCTAGGCAAGGGAATGGCTATCATCATGCTGTTCATGGTATTTGTCATCATCCCCAATTTGATGGGAACACCAGCTCTGGCAGCCGATCCAGTACTCAAAGGCAATGACATTGTTAACCCGATTAATACACTCTGGACACTGCTAGCGGCCTTCCTAGTATTCGCAATGCAGGTAGGTTTTACGATGCTGGAAGCAGGTTTTTGCCGCTCTCGTGAAACTGTCAACGTCTTGATGGAGTGTATCGTTGACACCTGTCTTTGCGGTTTATTGTTCTATGCATGGGGCTTTGCTTTCATGTTCAGTCATGGTAACGGCTTGATTGGACTAAATTGGTTTTTCTTGCAAGGTGCGCCCGCAACTTATGAAACTACAGGCGTAGCATTTCTGGCATTCTGGCTGTTTCAGTTCGCTTTTGCAGACACCTGCTCAACTATTACCTCTGGGGCGATGATTGGGCGGACAGGGTTTATTGGCGATATTCTCTACAGCATTGGTGTTTCTGGATTCATCTACCCAATTATCGGACACTGGGCTTGGGGACCAGACGGTTTTCTGGCAACGATGGGCAGCAAAGACACTTTCTTGCCTTTCTTAGGAATTGGCTTCCATGACTTTGCCGGCTCTACAGTTGTTCACACCATTGGGGGATTCATTGCCCTGGCTGGTGCGATCGTTCTTGGGCCACGTTTGGGTCGGAGATTTAAGCGCGACGGTGGCGGGCCAATGTTACCCCATGACCTTGTAATTGCTGCTTCCGGTGGTCTGATTCTGTGGTTCGGCTGGTACGGTTTCAACCCCGGCTCGACACTCTCAGCAATGGACTTTGTGGGGACTGGACGGGTTGCCGCTAATACTACCTTGGCAGCGTGTGCAGGTGGTTTATCGGCACTGTTTTTTGGATATCCGAAAACCAAAAAGTGGGATTTGAGCTTTACAGTCAACGGTTTCTTGGCGGGCTTAGTTGCGATCACTTGCCCTTGCTATTGGGTGAATCCAACAGGTTCTATCATTATTGGGGCGGTAGCTGGCGTAGTTGTAATTCTAGGCATAGACCTCTTGGAATGGCTTCGGATTGACGATCCGATTGGTGCAGTTCCTGTACATGGTTTTTGCGGGATTTGGGGAACGTGGTCGCTAGGCTTGTTTGCCACTGGTGAATTCGGCGCGACTGGCCCAATCTCGCCTGATGTCTCTGCACCCTTACGAGGTCTGCTTTATGGTGGAGGGATACAAGTGTTGAGCGCACAAGTTATCGGCAACCTAATTATTACTGTGTCTACCTTTGCGGTGGCAATGGGGTTGATGTATTTGGTAAACTTGACTGGGACACTGCGTGTATCGAAAGAAGGCGAATTGTCAGGTTTGGATTTACACGAGCATGGCATCCCAGCCTACCCTGAATATGTCATTAGTTCATCAGCGAACCCTGACAGTTATCCATTAGAATCCAAAAAATAACAGATATTTTCCTGAGTAGGGATATTGTTTGCACACTGCCCGTCCCCAAAATCCATCTTTGGATTAATTGCCTTTAGCCCCATCTTCCCGACTCCCCACTCATGTCACTAGCTTCCTTCCTAGCGCGTCGTTCGTTCCACTATGGCTGGCTCGTCGCAGGTTTAACATTCCTAGCCTTGCTGGTGGCAGCCGGAATTCGCTCTGCGCCTGGAGTTTTTATAGTGCCTCTAGAACAGGAGTTCGGTTGGAGTAGAGCAACTATATCTTTGGCAATCTCCATTAACTTAGTACTTTACGGATTAATTGGCCCTTTTGCTGCCACAGTTATGGAGCGGATCGGCATTCGCCGGATGATGGTGTTCTCCCTTGCCGTCATTGCTCTCGGTGTCGGTTTAACCACTTTGATGACAGCTTCCTGGCAGCTAGTCTTGCTATGGGGTGTAGTTGTCGGATCTGGTAGTGGAGTTATCGCCCTGGTTTTGGGTGCTATTGTTGTCAATCGCTGGTTTTTGTCAAAGCGGGGTCTAGTTCTGGGCATCTTAACTGCCAGTACAGCTACGGGGCAACTGGTGTTTTTACCCATACTGGCCTCAGTCGCCGATCGCTTTGGTTGGCGAACTGCGGCTCTGGCTCTGACTGGTGCTGCACTTCTAATTATTCCAGCGATCGCAGTCTTCATGCGCGATCGCCCGACGGATGTCGGTTTGCGACCCTTTGGCGACAACAGCGAAACGGTGGAAGTGTTAAAGCCAAAAGTGAATTCCATCGCCTCTACTCTCAACGCTCTCTGGCTGGGAATGCGTAACCGCGACTTCTGGCTGCTATTTGGTAGCTTTTTTATCTGTGGTGCTAGCACAAATGGGTTAATTGGTACTCACCTGATTCCTGCTTGTATTGACCACGGTATCCCGGAAGTCAAGGCTGCGGGGCTTTTGGCAATTATGGGACTATTCGATTTTTTGGGAACTACTATGTCCGGTTGGCTATCTGACCGATGGAACAATCGCTACTTATTGTGCTGGTACTACGGATTGCGGGGTTTGTCTTTGATTTTCTTACCCTTCAGTTTCAACTTTTCCTTCTATGGACTTTCCATTTTCGCCGTCTTCTATGGACTTGATTGGATTGCCACTGTACCACCAACAGTCCGTCTGGTTGCCAACATCTTCGGTAAAGAAAATGTCGGCGTGATGTTCGGTTGGATTGTCGCCGGACACCAGCTTGGTGCAGCCACAGCAGCATTCGGAGCCGGAGTGTTGAGAACTTGGACGGGTAGTTATTTACAAGCGTTTATTTTATCAGGCGTTCTCTGTCTGATTGCCGCAGTTTGTGTACTGCAAATTGGTCAAAGTCCCACTAAGGGCAATTCACAATTATCTTCAGTTACGCTCAATTCTTAATCTATAAATGTCTTAATCGAATGGCACTAAAAAAAGCTCTAAGCTAGGCAGAATAAGCACTACAGGTTTAAAATATGGCAACAACAGCTTTAATTGTCGGTGCAGGTAATGGATTGAGCGCTTCTTTAGCTCGTCTATTTGCTAAAGAAGGAATCACCGTAGCTTTAGCGGCTCGCCAAATTGAAAAACTTGCTCAATTGAGTAGTGAAATCGGCGCAGTTAGTTTCGCTGCTGATGTTTCAAAGCCAGATCAAGTAGAACAGTTATTTATTGATATTGATCATAAAATCGGTTCCCCGAATATTGTCATTTACAATCCCAGTTTCCGGGTACGGGGGTCTCTTGTCGATCTAGACCCTGGCGAGGTGGCAAAAACCCTAGATATCACTGCTTATGGTGGCTTTCTTGTAGCCCAAGCTGCTACCAAAAGGTTTTTGCAACTTGGCGGCGGTGCTATATTTTTTACTGGAGCCTCAGCCAGTGTCAAGGGTTATCCTCTATCTGCTCCCTTTGCAATGGGTAAATTTGCACTACGTGGTTTGGCTCAGAGTATTGCTAGGGAATTAGCACCAAAGAATATCCATGTGGCGCATTTCGTGATTGATGGTGCAATCCGTTCAGCAGTTCGCCAAGATCCATTAGATAATCCTGATAGTACTCTTGACCCCGATGCGATCGCTCAAACTTATCTCAGCATTCTTCGCCAACCCCGCAGTGCTTGGACGTGGGAAGTAGAACTACGTCCGTGGGTAGAGAACTTCTAGCCTAGACAATTGTTACAAGAATAGTTTTGCAGGTATGAAAATTGATTTTGGTGCAACTGCTACTGATTATGCAAAACACCGCGCTGGCTTTCCCAGTTCATTATTTAACAAACTGTCTGAATATGGCATAGGTTTACCAGGGCAAAATATTGTTGACCTTGGTACGGGAACAGGAACACTAGCACGGGGCTTTGCCGATAGAGGTGCTTATGTAATTGGCATCGACCCATCAGTTTCACTGTTAGAACAAGCAAGACAGTTAAGCGAAGCTGTCCAACTCCAAGTAGATTATCGAGTCGCAACTGCCGAGAATACCGAGTTACCAGACGCCAGTGCTGATGTGGTGACAGCTGGGCAGTGTTGGCATTGGTTTGACCGTTTGCGTGCCGTCCAGGAAATTACTCGGATATTGAGAGGAAATGGCTCGATCGCGATCGCACATTTTGATTGGATACCCTTAAAAGGTAATGTAGTTGAAGCAACAGAACAACTAATCAAAGCTCATAATCCCGCGTGGAATATGGGCGGCGGTAATGGCTTGCATCCCCTGTGGTTACAAGACATTGGCGAAGGAGGATTCCGAGAAATCCGCACATTTTCTTACGATGTATTTGTGTCTTATACACACGAAGACTGGCGGGGAAGAATTCGTGCTAGTGCGGGCGTGGGAGCCAGCTTAACACAAGAATTGGTAGAAGTATTTGACCAAGAATTGGCAACATTACTCGCAGCCAAATATCCCACGCCAATTCTTCAGGTTCACCATAGAGTTTGGGCTGCGATCGCCAAATCACCACAATCTTAGTACAACTCTGCGTACCTCTGTATTCCTACCCTGCGGGAAGGCGAGGCGCCTAGGCGTTTAAATTACCACCCTAAATATCAGGAAAAATCATCATGATTGAACTTTACTATTGGACAACCCCAAACGGTCATAAAATTACAATTCTTTTAGAAGAAATCGGCTTACCATACACCATAATTCCTGTGAATATTGGGGCTGGGGATCAATTTAAACCGGAATTTCTGAAGATTTCTCCTAACAATCGCATCCCCGCGATCGTTGACCAAGAACCATTAGATGGAGGTGCGCCAATTTCGGTATTTGAGTCTGGTGCAATCTTGCTATATTTGGCAGAAAAAACCGGTAAATTAATCCCCCAAGATTTACGGCAGCGCACTCAAGTTTTAGAATGGTTGTTCTGGCAAATGGCAGGGCTAGGGCCAATGGCGGGACAAAATCATCACTTTAGTACTTATGCTCCCGAAAAGATTGAATATGCCATTAACCGCTACGTAAATGAAACGGGGCGCTTATATGCAATACTAAATAAGCAACTAGCAGATAGAGAATTTGTGGCTGGCGATTATTCCATCGCTGATATTGCTGCTTATCCCTGGATTGTGCCCCATGAACGCCAAAGTCAAAACTTAGAAGATTTTCCTAATATCAAGCGCTGGTTTGAGACAATTAAAGCCCGTCCAGCAACAATTCGCGCATATCAGAAAGCCGAAGCATTGACAACTCAAGCGCTTGATCCTGATAAATCACGAGATTTGTTATTTAACCAGTCAGCGAAGACTATTCAGCCAAGATCCTTTTGAATTGTCTGGGGTTCACTTCCCCTACTTAACCTTGGGGGCGGGGGCGGTCGCAATGGTAAGGATAAAGCCACTCACATTTAAAAAGTCCGTGGGTATGTTTTTCAAAAAAAGTTCCAGCGTGTCGTCCAGGTAATATGTCAATCCCAGCCTTGGTTTTAATTTCGTACAGCCAAGGAAAAGCGATTACTAAAACACTGACAACCGCGAAGATGTAGAAAATCGTGGTTCTAATTTTGGGCAATCTTCGGGAATTGCTGTTGTGGTTTTGAGGCATAATATCCGTGAACAACTAAGGATCGATCTTACCCTAAAGCTGAAAATGTCGTCCGAAGCGGGGATCAATCTTAGACTTCTTGCATAACGCTCTTTTATTACTCTCATCAGATTAAATTTGAAACCCTATTTTGACGTTAGTCCGCGCAGGCGGACTTTGCTTGTGTAGCCGCGATTTCTAATCGCCTGGATTATTCTCTCTCCAGAGTCATAGAAGAGCGATAAATCAAAAAAAGAACCCCACCCGGCATACAGGTCTTCCGTGTATACACTTAAGCCTGTTACAACTGTGTAGCCAAAATCTTGACCATGTAGATAAACATGAACGAGGCTATAAAAATTTACCAATTGAGGAAAATGAATCCTACAAATGGTTAGCATCGGCATCGGGTAGTCACAGATGTTTTGAAGCGGGTGGGGCAAAAATGGTAACTCACATTGGCGATGCCTAGTAGTCTGTCAAGAACTAATTGACGAATAAGTTTTCTGTAGAGACGGCGATTGATCGCGTCTCTCTAACCGTCAAAATGAATTTGACAGACCACTAGGTTGGGCTACGCCTACGCGAATCCGAATCTAACCGATTGACTGACGATTGCTGACCACACAGTTGTTTGCTTAGAACAGACACCGCGAGTAATACAGAGCGGAGGGATTAACCACGACCCCAATCGCGATCGCGTTCATAGCGACGCTTATTTTCACGAATGTTGCGAAGGTTATTCTCACGCTCAAAGCGGCGATTATTCTCACGCTCAAAGCGGTGGTTTTTATCGCCCTCAAAGCGGCGATTATTCTCACGCTCATTACGGCGATTATTATCGCGCTCAGAATCACCATCTCTGCGATCGCGATTCTGACCTTCGTAGTTCCGATCATTGTTGCGTTGATAGCCGTAGTTATCTAACTCAGCAACATAAGACACTGGTGTTTTAGCATCAGCTTTTGGAGAAATAGCCAAAGCTGAAGCAGATGCTATCAAGCCGGCTAGCAAAATAGAGGTAAAGCGGTTCATGATGTGAGGGGAAAGTTGTTAAGAGTAATTTATGCAAGTCTAGTCTGTTTACGAAGAGCAGATTCCACAAGTCTTTGAATAAATTCTAACAGTCTTAAGTAACTCGAAAAGTTTTCTTGGGTGCGATGATTGAGAAAAGTTTTGTTGTCTATGATACTTTCTGACTTTTCACGGTATCTGGAAAACCTCGCTTCTATTTCTCTCTCCTTTTAGGAGCTACGGTGTACACACAAGTCGGAAATAGTAGTCTGTTAAGGAATAATTGACAAGTAGATTCTCTGTAGAGACGGCGATTTATCGCGTCTCTCTAACGTCGCGTCTCTCTATATCGCGTCTCTACATGAGGGCTTTCTGGCTTATGCCATCTTGCCATTGGTGTCAACTTAAGATTAAATCCCTTTAAAAACTCGTTTCCAGCCTCTGGCTGGAAATGCTATTCATTGCGGCTCTGCCGCAAGGCTTGAGGCGGAGCCTCAACGACGGGCATTCCCAGTCTCTGACTGGGTAACGAGACAACCTCTAAAAGCTAGTTCTAGAGTGGCTTATAGGTTAAGTTGACACCAATGGCATCTTGCCCGCCCTAATTGTGGGATGGGTGTCCCCACCCGTCCCACAAAAAATTTGGGATGTTTTTTTATTTGGAAGTCCCTAATCTCGATTATTATGACCATCATTGCTATATTTTTTACCTATGGTTAATAGTACTGACTTACTCGCAAACCTCTACAACGCCTTTAACCCCTTTGAACCCTTACCCGCAGGCGATCCAAAATATGTAGATTGTCAGGATGTGCGGGGAGATGCCGATATTTTGCAAGAATTGGGAAATCGGATGCAATTGGCAAATACAAATACTTGCCAATTGTATTCTGGTCATCGGGGTGCGGGAAAGTCTACAGAATTACTCAGGTTAAAGAAGTATTTAGAAAATCGGCAATTTTATGTAGTCTATTTTGCGGCTGATGAAGAGGATATCGATTCTGAAGATGCCCAATATACAGATATTCTTCTCGCCTGTACCCGCCGTTTGCTCAAAGATTTAAAAGGAATTGCTAGTCCTCGCCCGATACTCGACTGGTTGAAAGATCGTTGGGTAGATTTAAAAGATTTGGCGCTGACTCCCATAGAGTTTGAGAAGATGGCTGTAGAAGTGCAGCTTGCTCAATTCGCCAAGTTGACCGCGAATTTAAGAGCTGTTCCTGAATTACGCCAGAAGATTCGCCAAAAAATTGATCCTCACACCGTCACTTTAATTCAGGTGTTAAATGAGTTTCTGGTGGATGCAAAACAGCACTTACCTAATGGCGACAATAAACTGGCGGTAATTGTCGATAATTTAGACCGGATGGTGTTAGTTAAAGACGGCGACGGCCGCACCAACTATGAGGAAGTCTTTTTAGACCGTAGCGAACAACTCCAAGCTTTAGATTGCCATTTGATTTACACTGTCCCCATTTCAATGGTCTATTCTACCAGGGCAACAGACCTCAGAGATATCTACGGCGACCCCCAAATTTTGCCGATGATTATGGTAAACACTCTCAAGGGAGACGTTTACCAGCCAGGACTCAAGAAAGTTAAGGAAGTAATTAACAAGCGAGTCCGGCAAATTGCACCCGAACTATCACTAGAGAAGGAAATTTTTGACAGTCCCCAAACCTTAGACAGACTTTGTTTAATGAGTGGAGGTCATGTGAGGAATTTGCTATTGTTAACTCAAGATGCCATTGGACGCACTGAAGAATTACCTGTTTCAGAAAAGGCGGTGCGACGAGCAATTACTCAAGCCAGAGATACTTATCGCCGCGCTGTGGAAGATCATCAATGGGATCTGTTAGCGAAAGTCTCTTGTTCTAAGCGGATTATTAATGACGACTTGTATCGGAGTTTGATGTATAACCGTTGTCTTTTAGAATACCGATATTTTGATGATGATGGAGAGATGCAGCGTTGGTATGATATTCATCCATTGATTCAAGGAATTCCAGAATTTAAAGAAGCTGTAGCAAAACTTTCATGAACCAAAATTTAAGTGATTGGGATGATGATTTACCCCCAGAACCAGAAGAAGTTTATCAAGATTTGCTTCGCGCACTGAGGCGTAAATCAGGATTTGGTTTGTTTTTTGTGCAATGTACACCTGTGGAAGCAGACAAATTTATTGTCAAACTTCCCCAGGAGATTCCGCAGAAGAAGATTGCAGTGCTGCGTTTTGTTGAGGCGATTGATAATTTATATCAGCCAGTAGCAGAGTTTGTTAAAGACAAGCAAATTGATATTTTATTGATTAAAGGTCTGGAATATTCTTTATATAAATATGAAAAAAGAAGTTTTGGGGAAATTACCGAAGGGCAATTTAGCAATTTAACTAGTGTTCCGCATATTTTAAATCACTTAAATCAACAGCGAGAACGCTTTAGAGATGATTTTACCATTAGCTTTATTTTTCTTTTACGTTCATTTTCGATAAACTATTTTATTCATCGCGCCCCAGATTTTTTTGATTGGCGTTCTGGGGTGTTTGAATTACCCACAACGCCAGAAGTGGTGGATGAAGAATCATCCCGTTTACTGGATAAAAAAGGTTATGAAGAATATTTCAAACTTAGTCGTGAGAAAAAAATAGAGAAACTTCTGGAAATAAAAGATATGCTGACAGAGAAATTCCAGACAGCAAGTCGAAAGCCAAGCTTACTATGTGAATTGGGAAATTTATTAATTACTGCTAACGAAAATGAAATAGCGATCGCATCCTATGATGAAGCAGTGAAAATTCAGCCTGATTATCACCAAGCTTGGTACAATCGGGGCATCGCACTAGGAAATTTAGGACGTTATGAAGCAGCGATCGCATCTTACGAAGAAGCACTGAAAATCAAGTCTGATTTTCATGAAGCTTGGAATAATCGAGGCAATTTACTAAGAAATTTAGGAAGTTATAAGGCAGCAATTGCATCTTATGAAGAAGCTCTAAAAATTCAACCTAATTTACATTATTTACATTTACTTTGGAACAATAGGGGCATTGCACTAGGAAATTTAGGACGCTATGAAGAAGCGATTACATCTTATGAAGAAGCACTTAAAATTCAACCTAACTACCATTTAGCTTGGTATGGTAAGGGCTATATTTTAGAAAAATTAGGACGTTATAAGTCAGCAATTACATCTTATGAAGAAGCATTAAAAATTCAACCTGATTACTATTTAGCTTGGTACGATAGAGGTATTGTGCTAGAGAATTTAGGACATTATGAAGCAGCAATTAATTCCTACGATCAAGTACTAGAAATTAAACCAGATGACTATTTAGCCTGGTACGCTAAGGGCTATGCGCTGGTAAATTTAGAAAACTACGAACAAGCGATCGCATCCTACGATCAAGTGCTGAAATTGAAACCTGATGCTCGCGAAGCTTGGTACAACAAAGCTAGCTGTTATGCCCTTCAAGGTAATATTGAGCAAGCACTAGAGAATCTACAACAAGCAATTAATCTGAGCCATGAAAAATATCGTGAGATAGCAAAGAGTGACTCGGATTTTGATAGTATTCGGGAAGATGAACGCTTTCAAGCATTGATTCAATAATCGCTATAAAGACTAAATTAATGTAGCGATCTCTTTCACACTCGCATTGAAAATACTATAGCTGTTCCCATTCAGATGAGGTACAACATTATATCGCAAGGTATAGGGGCACGGCACTGCCGTGCCCCTACGGGTGTACCTTACTAGCTTGGGAAATGCTATAATTTAAATTAAAAGCAATATCTAGAAATTAAAATTAATAAAGTTAACCTATCTTGAAGAACGTAAATCAAATGTCAGAAAATGGACAAGAGCAAAAACAGCTATCTCTCAAAGAAATTGCTAGCCGATCTTTAGAAGAACGTCACAAAATATTAGAACCTTTGATCGCCGCTACCGCCGAAGATTTTTTGAATGATCCTGAATTAACAGAATTCTCGGTTTTGGATGGTGAAGACTGGGAAACTGAGAATGACAACATAATTGATGTGGAAGAACTCAAAAGCATTCGTAGCCATGACGCTTTTTTGAATGGCTACGCACCAGAAGACCAAGGACTTTATGACGACTGAAAATTAAAAGCGATCATCCTGATAAAATCATGTCACAACTTCAAATTGACTATCCAGAAACTTTACCAGATGCCTTACAGCAAACGCGAGAACAGTTTGAACAAGAAGCTAAAATGGCGATGGCAGTTAAACTATTTGAAATGAAACGCATTTCTTCTGGTTTAGCTGCACAGTTAGCAGGTATAGATAGGGTAACTTTTTTACTTAATTTACACCGTTATGGTGTAGCAATGATTGATTTAACAGAAGAGGAACTTATATCTGATTTAGCGAATGCTTGAAACTAATATAATTGTTATCAACACAGCACCACTTATTTCTATAATAGCGGCAATAGGAGATTTAAGAATTCTTCAATCTTTGTATACTCAGGTTTTGGTTCCCTTTGAAGTTTGTCAAGAAATACTTGCTGGAGGTGCAAGCGGATTTGCAGTAAGTGAATTTGAGGATGCAGATTGGCTACAAAAATCGCAAGTACCCTTAACTAATATTTCTCCATTCTTACTTAATTCTTTAGATTTAGGAGAAGCTTCTGTTATCCAACTTGCGCTCAATGAAAATATCCAGACTGTTTGCATTGATGAAGCAGCTGGTAGACGAGTTGCCAGGTTAAGCGGTCTTTCTGTTACAGGTACTATCGGTATTTTGTTGCGCGCACACCGAGAAGGATACCCGATTGATATTAAACAAGCAATTGACAGAATGATTGCTCGTGGAATTAGGTTAAGTGAAACTATTATCAATTTTGCAGTTCAACAAACTGGTGAAATAGATCCTTAAATAATTCGTAATTGGTAATTCGTAATAATACTTCGACATTACTAAATACTTAAATTTTCTCCTTCACCCACTCCCGAAAACTTCTCGTCATTTTCATCACGCCAATTCTTTGACTTTCTTCTAAAAATCGAGCAATTTCAATTAAAGGCAATTGTGCAAAAATTAGCGAATTATTACACTCTATATATTGCCCTTGTTGCAATTGGTAAATATACAACACACCTTCCTCATAACGCCAAAGTTCCATAACACCTAAAGACGCATAAATATCAAATTTATTCAGCGAAGAACTCGTTAAATCTATTTCTACTACTAAATCGGGTGCTGGGTCACGGTTCAAATCAATTTCTGATTTGTGACTCACCAACGCTTCATTGCGAATATAGTAACTGCTATCTGGTTCCGCACCACGCCGCAAATCTTCTCGTTTCAAAGTCGTTGAACCTGTAGGAAAAATCTCTAAATTTAACTCTTCACCCAAAACGAAAATGAGCATTTTCAACAAGCAATTCCAATGTTCATGGGGCATCAGTGGAGTCATAATTTCCAGCATTCCTTGGTCATAGGTGATGCGAGAGGCTCTATCCTCTCCCATCTCAGCTAGCATGGTTTCAAAAGTCTGCCAACTGATATTTCTCAATACAGCCCTTTGTTCTGAGGCGGCGCGTGTTGTTAGCATTGCTCGATTTGTGAGTTACTACCACCAAAATAGCGTCAAATAAATACCCACCGTGAACTAATTGCTAACGCATCCCTCAAAGGAGAGAGATAGGAGCCTAAACCCTGTTGTAAAATAGACATATAAGGATTCGGGGGGCCATTTAACTGGTCAAAAACGCCTATAGAAACTATTTTTGGAAATCTCCAAGGTCTGAAGTCCAGCCAGCTGAAGCAACTACAGCGACTGTACCACCAGCGCATACCAGGCGATCGCATCACCACACCTGATTTTTCCCAGCGTCTGGCAGCAATTAGCACAGAAGTCAATCAGCCTGTGTGCGCCTACATCAACCGTCGCGGACAAGTGATTCGCGTCGGCGTAGGCACACCGCGTCAAACCCAAATACCACCGATGGAATTGCCCCGTTACGGTGCAGAACGACTCAGTGGTATTCGTTGCATCGCCACCCATCTCAAGCCAGAACCGCCCAATGAAGGGGCGCTCACGGCTATGGCACTGCAACGCTTAGATGCCCTAGTTGTCCTAAATATAACCGGAGCGGGATTTACACGGCGGGGAGGCGGTGCTACCGGGTATGTCAAAGAAGCTTATCTAGCTCATCTGACACCCCAAGAGTCTCGCACTTTAATTACTAGTCCTGCGGCTCCCAAGGTTGGAGAAAGCCAAATCCAATCCCCAAGTTGGAATATATCGCCACCTTTGGACTTGGACGATCTGGCAGATCAGGATTTAGTAGACTTGGTAGAAAATCTGGAAGCGGAATTCCAGCGCGAATTTATCGCCCAGGAAGTAGATGCTGACCACGATCGCGTGCTAATTGTGGGAGTGATGACCAGTGAGATAACTCCCCTACAATTCCAAGACAACCTAGTGGAATTGGGACGTTTAGTTGATACTGCTGGCGGAGATGTATTACAGACAATACAACAAAAGCGATCGCGCATTCATCCTCAAACTGTAGTTGGCGAAGGTAAGGTGCAAGAAATTGCCCTAACAGCCCAAACACTAGGGGTCAATCTTGTAGTCTTTGACCGCGACCTCTCACCCTCCCAAGTCCGTAACTTAGAAATACAAATTGGTATTCGGGTAGTTGACCGCACCGAAGTTATTTTAGATATCTTTGCCCAACGCGCTCAGTCCCGTGCCGGTAAGTTGCAAGTAGAACTAGCACAGTTAGAATACATGCAGCCGCGATTGGCTGGTAGAGGTCGCACCATGTCCCGATTAGGTGGTGGTATTGGGACTCGTGGCCCTGGTGAAACCAAACTGGAAACAGAACGCCGTGCCATTGGGCAGCGTATTTCCCGACTGCAAAAAGAAGTAACCCAGTTACAAGCCCATCGGTCGCGGTTACGGCAGCGACGGCAACATCGGGAAGTTCCTTCAGTGGCTTTGGTTGGATATACCAACGCTGGCAAGTCCACTTTACTAAATGCTCTCACTAACGCAGAAGTTTATACAGCCGACCAATTATTTGCCACCCTCGATCCTACCACCCGCCGCCTGGTAATTCCTTATGGCGAAACAAATGAACATCAGGAAATTCTGATTACAGATACAGTAGGGTTTATACATGAACTGCCTGCATCGTTAATGGATGCCTTCCGCGCCACCTTGGAGGAAGTCACAGAAGCCGATGCCCTACTACATTTGGTGGATTTGTCTCACCCCGCTTGGTTGCGTCATATTCGCTCAGTCAGAGAAATCTTGGCACAAATGCCCATAACTCCTGGTCCAGCGCTGGTTATTTTTAACAAGATTGATCAAGCCGATAGTGAGACACTAGCTATAGCTAGAGAAGAATTTCCCCTGGCAGTATTTATTTCTGCGAGTCAGCGCTTGGGATTAGAAACCCTACGCCACCGCCTTGCCCAGCTAATTGAATATGCAGTTGACTGTGGGTAAATACTGAAATTAAAGTTTTGTATTTCAGTTAAAAATGCCGTAGTTCTATTGACTACGGCATTTGCTATTAAAGATAAAGAATATTTGTACTTCACTAAGCTGAAGTTACCCATACAAATATATTGAAAAAGCTTTTGCCGTAATAGTTTGAACGATTATGGTAAAAACTGTATACCTCTGTAGACTGCTTCTGTGTGCTTGCGATCGCACTCCTGCACCACCACAGAAGATGAAATAAATTAAATTAAATTTTATTAAAGATATTTCTAAATTAGAAAATAGTTCATTCCATAGTCCAGTTTTTTGCTGGAATATTCCAAATCTAGTTACTCCGTGTAATTACTGTCTCGTAGATATATACCTAAGAAATTAAAACTTTTACCTCCTAAATTAAATTTTTAATAAACATATAGATAAAAGATGGACTATGCAGGATTCTTTATGACAAGTTAGAGCTATCAATTCCTAATCAATAAATCGAATAGTCATTGAGTAGATTTATCCGAATGTCAACTATCAAGCTACAACAAATTGCAGTTAAGCAATATCAGCTAATCCTTGCTAGTACTACATTTAAAAATTAATATGCTATTTCTTCTCAAGAAATAGCATATTAATTCAACTACTAAAAAACACAGCAAAATCGATGAAATTTCGCAGCATATCAACTTTTGTTTTTATATATTTTGGAACAGCTTTAGCATTTTCTCCATCCGTTAATGCTGCCACATTTCAGACTAATTTCACTCAATCTCTTACAGGCGCAGACGCTTCCAAAGGTGATATTTGGCTAAATTCTGTTACTCAGGATGGAACTAAATTTAATAATTTCTCTTTCATTAATAAAGTAGATATCTTATCTAACACACCAATCACAAACGTTGAACCAGGAAGTACGAGTACACCAGGCGACAAAAACAATAACACCGGGGCAGCGAGTACAGATAAAGGTGATAAAGCTTCTTCTCCCATAGCTGTTTCTGGTCTGAAAGACCCAACTGGTGCTGAAATTGCTACCTTCCTGGGGAACAAAAACTTAAACAACATTATTGATACAGAAGATGCCGGATCTTTTAAAATGAACCTCTTTTTCGACAGTTCCATTCAGAAAGATAATACTGGATTAGACAACCTGTTCTTTTGGGAACGGGGTATGAATAGTGACTTGGGTATTCAAGCCATTGATAGCACTGGCAAGTTAATAGGTACATTCTTACAACTGAATCGCCAAGACCAAAAAGATGCAGGCTATAGCATTGACACTACAGAAATTGATGGCGCTCAAGAAGTAGGTTCATGGGGAGTCCAACTTAAGCAATTGGGAGTAACCTCTCTTAGTGGTATTCAAATAACAACGAATGCAAATTACAACGGACCTGATTTCAAAGTAATAGCCAGAAATGGGCCAGCATATTATCAAGCTCCGCCATCTCCGCCTAAACAAGTGCCTGAACCTAATACAGCCGCAGCCCTCGGCTTATTTGCTGTAGGTGCGCTGAGAGTGGTGAAGAAGAAGTCTTTAGTGACAGCTTAAAGGACACTCCCCTAGAGGCGTAAGTATACTAACATACCCCTACTCTAAGGAAGCTATACAATCGCTAAAAAGCCTATAAAACAGGCTTTTTAACGATTTTTATTTGGTTGAGTCGATGGGGGATATTATTCCCCGCACCTCTCAGTTAAATCTGGACGTGCCCATTTCTGTGCATCCAGCTTCCGATGTTCTCAGCTTGCGCTTTTGCCCATGTGTTTGTAATCGTGACAACTCTCATGAATTGCTTCTAGATTATTCTTTTTCCAATTGGCGTGATTTCCGTCGATGTGGTGCAAATGTACCTTTTCTTCATCAATGAATTTCAGACCACAGGAAGGCAAATTTAGTTCGCCACTTCTGAGAATAAAGTCAAAACGAGATAGGGCAACTACAGCCAGTGGCAAAGTTCTAAAATTAAGAAGTATTAAATCAAGTTGAGGACATCATGGCTGCAAAAGTAGAAATTTACACCTGGAGGACTTGCCCGTTTTGCATTCGTGCCAAAAGTTTGCTGAAAAACAAGGGGGTTGAATTTACCGAATACAGCATTGATGGAGATGAAGCAGCGAGAAATAAAATGGCTCAAAGAGCAAATGGACGGCGCTCCTTACCACAAATCTTCATCAATGATGATCATATTGGTGGTTGTGATGACATCCACGCTTTAGATAGTCAAGGCAAGCTGGATGAGCTACTAACTTCTAACAATAGCGTTTAGATTCAGAAGATATTGCCCTAGCGACAAGCCACTGCAAACTATACGGCAGTCGCTACAACTCTGGAACGAAGAGGAACGCGCTGCCTTTTTTACGTGCTTTTTTATCACAAAAGCGATATCTTTCCACAAGACTTTACGCTCGATGTTCTACTCAGCAGTACAAATGTACGTCTATTGGTAAGGTCATCAAGAGATAATAATTGAATAACTATTTAATTTCTTGGTGATTGAGGTATAAAGGGTGAAACTGGCTTTTATCATTGATCCTATCCATCTGCTTGACCCGTGTCATGATACCAGTGTTGCCCTGATCGAAGCAGCGCAAATCCTGGGACACGAAGTTTGGATAACTCAGGTAAATCTGCTGAGTGTGGTGGAAAGCAAAGCTTGGGCTTTCCTACAGCGAGTTGAAGTTGTACCAGTGCAGTTGGTAGACAGACGGTGGGTAGCGGCAAATCCTTGGTATAAGTTGAGCGATTCTTCCTTAACTTCTTTAGAGACAATGGATGCCGTATTTATGCGGACAGATCCACCTGTCAATGATTCATACCTTTATGCGACTTATATTCTTGATTACATTGACCAAAATAAAACCCTGGTGATTAATAGTCCTAGTGGTATCCGGGGGGCAAATGAGAAAATGTACGCCCTCCAGTTTACAAAAGCGATTCCAGAGACGATTGTCAGTGCTGATAAGCAGTTGATTCGGCAATTTGTGGAAGCAAAGGGGGCAGCAATTCTCAAACCACTAGGTAACAAAGCTGGGGAAGGTATTTTGTTTTTGCAACCAGGCGATCGCAATTTTAACTCTATTGTCGAACTCAGTACCCTGCAAGGTCGAGTGCCAGTAATGGTACAAACCTATTTACCGGAGGCAAAAGCAGGAGATAAGCGAATTATCTTGCTCAATGGCGAACCAATTGGTGCGCTCAATCGCCTCTCTAGCGGAACTGATTTTCGCAATAATATGGCAACTGGTGGCACCGTCGCTCAAACCGAAATTACCCCAAGAGAGTATGAAATCTGTACCCAATTAGCCGAACGCTTACGCCAAGACGGTTTAACTTTTGTGGGTATTGACATTATCGGTGGCTACCTAACTGAAGTTAATGTCACCAGTCCTACCGGAATTCGTGAGATTGATCGATTAGATGGCACTCACCTTGGTCATCAGATAATTCAATGGATTGAACAAACCCTGAAAATTAAAAAATAATTTCCACTTACCGATACCTTTAGTAAATTTACTTATCCTTAGTTGGGCAGGTCTTCCTATTTTTTGGTTACAAAAGCATAGCTGGACATACCAGCCAGCAGACTCCTGCCCAAATCCATTCTATAAAGTAGCGTTGACGAGTTTTTTTACCAATTGCCAAAATTGGGTATGACAACAGATTGCTTACCCCTGCCCTTGGTAAAACCCTGAAACTAGCAGATTTTATACAGCACTCAGCCTGAACCGAGACTGATAAGTTAATCTAAAGTTGTTCGACTGAGCGCTCACATCGGAGTCTCAAATCCAAAATCTTTTAATTCCTTGGTGTACGTCGGTTTTTCAGAAAATCAGGTATATCCAATCCAATTTTTTCTTTTGGTTCTGGAATTGGAGTTGGAGTTGCAGTTGGAGTTGAGGTTGGGGGATTAACTGCGGGTTGCTGTGTTGTTGGTCGCTTGGAGGTGTTAGGTGCTACTCGAACGTTAGCTACGCTTTGTTGTACCGCAGCTTGCACTTCACCTGTAAATCCGGTGGCAATCACAGTAATTCTTACCTCCCCTTGGAGTCTGTCATCAATTACAGCCCCAAAAATAATATTGGCATTGGGATCAACTACTTCATAGATTGCTTCTGCGGCGGCATTGACTTCATGCAAAGTCAGGTCAGTACCACCAGTAATATTAAAGACAACACCTCTAGCACCTTCAATAGAACATTCTAGCAACGGGGAAGAAATAGCTGCGATCGCAGCTTCTCTGGCTCTAGATTTTCCAGAACTCACGCCAATTCCCATCAATGCCGATCCCGCATCTGCCATCACAGCTCGGACATCAGCAAAGTCAACGTTTACCAAACCAGGGATCGTGATGATATCAGAAATACCTTGCACCCCTTGACGCAGCACATCATCTGCATAGCGAAAAGCTTCTTGCACAGGCGTTTGTTCGGGGATCACTTCCAATAGTTTGTTGTTAGGGATAATAATCAGCGTATCTACCCTACTTTTTAGTCCATCAATACCTTGTTCCGCTTGGCTGGTGCGGCGGCGTCCCTCAAACACAAATGGACGTGTGACTACACCAACAGTGAGAGCGCCCATTTCTTTGGCTATTTCTGCCACAATCGGGGCTGCGCCCGTCCCAGTACCACCGCCCATCCCAGCAGTGATAAATACTAGGTCTGCACCCTCCAAAGCCGTAGCAATTTCATCCCGTGATTCCTCAGCTGCCTTTTGACCAATGGCAGGATTACCACCTGCTCCTAAACCCCGCGTTAATTTCTGTCCAATTTGCAATCGACTTGGAGCGCCAGCTAAGGTAAGAGCTTGAGCATCAGTGTTAATTGACCAAAACTCTACCCCAGAGACATCAGACTCGATCATGCGGTTAACAGCATTGCCACCACCACCACCGACACCAATCACTTTGATGTTGGCGACCCGACCAGGAACAATCTCACCAATTCGGCTATTTTCCGCAAAAATCTTCTTATTATCGTGATTTTGTCCGAAGTTCATCCCGGAGTTATTAAAGGGGTTGGTCGAGTTAACTGCCAGAGAGAACCCTGGCTGTCCCGCAGATTGGGAATTTTTATAGTTAAGTCCTTGGTTATTATCAAGTGTCATTGGATTTGTGAAAGGGTAGATAAACGACTTTTTCAGGTGTTATTCACCTAAGAGTCAACTTTAGTTTGACACTGCCACAATACTATGGCATTGTTCTTGATTGTTTTCACTACTGCCAAGCCTAACAGAATTGGCAGTGGGAAAATTTGCGATGGGATAAGCTTTTAACGCAGCCGATCGCACAGTCAATTCTAGAGAAGTATACCTATATTTATCTAAAAGTGATGTGTATAACTTCAACCAGACATTAATCTCTTCATTATTCTCATCGGAGGGCATCCCTTGTAAAGACACACTACAGGGTATCTTCTCTGCCTCAATAATAATATTGTTAATAGGTTTCACCATTGGGGATGATTGCAACTTTAGACACAAAATTTACATTCTACTTACTTATCCTTAAGGTTAAAATAAGCAAGAATTTACTTGTCAGACTATACCTGATTCATTTGTTCTTTGGGGGGTCTTAAGGGACACTTTGTTGGAGGAATACTCTATCCTACGAGAACCCTTACTGGTGTGGTCAACAAATCAAGATTTCCTAAGTGGTTTCGTCATCCAATAGGAATTACAGCACAGATCAGTCCAAATTGATTGCCCATAAGCAATTTACGCTACTTTGGGCGGCATTTTTCCTTACAGATTGAAACTTCGGTAAACTGTCTTTGGAAGTGTCCTCAACAGACCAAAGCCGCAGCATTTTTGGCTCTGCACTTGGATGGCGGCATAAACCGTTCTCATCAGTGCCCTCTGTTTTTAATGAAAAACTCAAGCATTTTTCTCTTTTTCGCACTGGGTTTAGTCAAAGAATGTATGGGCAGAAGGCGTTTTACACGCTATAGACCATCATTAGATTGTCCGATATTTTGCACCCTACTATTAGATGCTACGGTAACAATTGAGGGTCTTTTACTCGGAATGGAGATTTTATGATTGATCTTCTTATTCTAATTAGAAGTTAATGCCGATTTTCGTGCGGTTTGCCAGAAAACTGAAAATAATAAATATATTTATCAGCATAAAACTTCTGAATTTACTAGGAGCTATCAATACATTAAACACCCTAGTACAAGAAGGCAAAAGTAAAAAGGCAAAAGTAAAAAGAAAGAATGCTTATTTTGTAGGCTTTCTGGCTATTTAAAATAGTTGCTTTATTTCCGCCGTGTCGTACTAGATGTTTTTAGGGATTTTGGGAGTTAATTTTTGGTTATTTTGGTTCATCTGTACTAATGGAACTTCGGGATTTTTCAGATCGATATACTCTATTTCACTGGAATTTAATTTTGCTGCTAAAGGGCGCATTTGGGCGAGTACCTTAATTTGTTCAGACAACTGGGAACCTGGAACGCCGAGATGCACATTTCCTAGTTCTGTTTTCAAAATTAAATTCGCTGGATCTTGGCAATCAATTTCCATAACTTTCACGGGACTTTGGCTGACAGCTTGATGAAGTTGAGTCCAGTTGAGGCAGTATTGTTTTGGTGAACCAATTACTCTGAGATTAGGTAATTTGCTAGTGGGATTCAGTGATGTGTATTTTTCTAAGGGCATCCAGGCCCCACTTGCATCTAGTAAGCCGATTGTGACTTTTTTGTTGCTAGGTGTTTGAGTCACCGCTACAGGTACTCGTTCTTGAATTTCGATGATTAATCCAGGAGGAAACAGGCGGCGTTTGACGATCGCTTGGGCAATAGTTGGTTGTTTCTTCAAAGAGTTAGCGATCGCTGACGGTTCAATCCGCCACAAAGACTGGGGGTAAGATAGCACCAACAGTGACTGAGTTGTTTGATCCGACAGTAATTTATTACCTGATTTCATCACTATTTGTTTGGGAGCCTTTAGCATCCACACCGGTTGGACTGCCACCCACAGCAATCCACCCGCAAAACCAGTAATGGCAAAGGTTCGCCAAATAGCCTGAATAATTTTCATCTGCCGTTGCCGACGTAATTTCTGACGACGCTGGGCTAGATCCGTGCGGGAAACTGATATTATGCCAGCCATTCAAACCCCTTTCTGGTTGCAATCTAAATTCCTTGACATACTCGGATCATGATTAATTTCAGTAAACACTATAGCGGTTCTCGCTTGGGTGCAGTACAGTTTTGACCTCTCTCCTAAAAGGAGAGAGGCTTTAAGTCTTACTCCCCTTCCCTTGCAGGGAAGGGGCTGGGGGTTAGGTCTGTATTTCATGCAATTGAGAACTGCTATATTGGCATCTGTTAGCCACTCTCCTCAAGACTCTTTTTATTTTTAGTAACACTTTACAGTAACTACACAAGGATTATGGCGGAATGGCACTAAGTTAAGATACAGCCCCCCCTATTTCTTGACCAGAGGCAGCAGCCCCTCAGAATACATTCCCAGCCTGGAGGCTAGGAACGAGGTTACACAAGTCTTTGGGTTTTACAAGCGTGCCATTCGATTATGGCGCTAGTGATCATTGCTATTAAAGTTTCCGGTGTCCATTTTTAACTGACTGTAGTCTTTTTGACAAGTTCTTTTTGAAGATTTTTCCCTAAAGATTACAAAATATTAATTGAGATGCTGAGGATTTTGTTTTCTTGACAAATATAACATGAAGTGATATATAAGTATTTCTGGTTCTCTGTGTACATTGCTATAATTAATACCATTCCTATCTCATCAGTTATACAAACTGAGAACCATGTACTCTTGTAGCTTTTTTGACTGATTCACTAAGCCTTAAAGGTTTGCGCCAGATTAAACAAAAGCTAGAGATTGTCAAAATCTCAATAGCAGGTGTAAAAAGGACAGATGTGCTTAAGGCTATTATGGTCAATTAAATCTCTACCGTACTACTGACAGTGATAATGCACCAAGTCATGTTTTTTGTAATACACTAACAACTTGTGAGTCAATCGTACGCTTACATCCTGGATAGAGATTAATTGTATAAAAGATACGAATTAAACTGCATCTACATACACCTCTACATACATGAGAACGACATTAAACTTGTCACGATTTTATAAAGCATGTAACCCCAGCTACACGCTAAATATAAGTAACGGGCTAGATCGGCAGTATTACATAGATTTTGCTGATGTACGTGGTTGCAAGATTGTCGAAGAATTGCAACGGACTATCGTTCGGATTTCTCCTGATGAGCCAACCTGCCAGTTATTTACGGGTCACATTGGCTGCGGGAAGTCAACGGAATTACAGCGCCTCAAGACAGAACTGGAATTAGCGGGATTTCATGTGGTTTATTTTGAGTCTAGTCAAGATTTAGACATGGCGGATATTGATATCAGCGATATTTTGCTGAGTGTAGCCCGTCAAGTCAGTGCCAGTTTAGAAGGCATTAACATCAAACTCAAAGGTGGTTACTTTACCAATTTGTTTAAAGAAGTAGGCGATTTTTTGCAAAGCCCTATAGAGCTTTCTGGACAAGCAGAATTGTCTTTGGGTATTGCCAAAATTACCGCCAAAACCAAAGATAGCACCCAGATGCGAAATCAACTGAGGCAATATCTGGAACCACGTACCAATAGTATTTTGCAAGCGATTAACGAAGAAATTTTAGAAAAGGCTGTTGAACAGCTAAAGCTACGGGGTCAAAAAGGACTGGTAGTGATTGTAGATAATTTGGATCGAGTGGATATGCGTCCCTTAGCATCAGGGCGATCGCAACCAGAATACCTTTTTATCGACCGAGGCGAACAGCTACGCCGACTCAAGTGCCACCTAGTTTACACAATTCCTCTAACGTTAATTTTCTCCAATGAGTATGAGACACTAAAAAATCGCCTGGGGGGAGGGATTGCGCCGAAAGTACTGCCGATGGTATTGGTGCGGCAAAGAGATGGCAATGACTACGAACCAGGTATGTCATTAGTGCGCCAATTAGTTCTAGCAAGAGCTTTTCCAGAAGTTCCTTTGAATGAAAGGCTTTTATTAATTACAGAATTGTTCGATCACTCCCAAACTTTGGATCGGATATGTCGCGTTAGTGGTGGTCACATTCGTAACTTATTGGGTTTACTTTATAGCTGCCTGCAACGACAAGATCCACCTTTTTCTAGGGACTGCTTAGAAGCCGTGATTAAGGACTACCGCGACGATCTGCTATTAGCTATTGATGAATCCCAGTGGGAATTATTGTTTGAAGTAGTGCAGCAGCAGAAAGTTAAAGGTGAGTCTGACTATCAGAGCTTACTTAGAAGTATGTATCTGTTTGAATATCGCGATCCTGTAGGCCGCTGGTTTGGCATCAGTCCAGCCTTGGCAGAAACAGAAAAAGTTTTGGCTTGGCAACAAAATAAGTAACAAGTCATTAGTCATTAGTTATTAGTCATTAGTTATTAGGGGACTGACAAATAAAAAAACATCCCAAATTTTTTGTGGGATGGGTGTCCCCACCCGTCCCAGATTTAGAGCGCTCATGTTGCCCACCCCACAAAATGGATAATTTATTTCTTGTCAGTCCCTAGTCATTAGATTAAGGTACTTCCAAGAAATAAATTACCCAAAGAAACGTAGACGCGATAGCGGCTTGCCACAGGCTACCACTCCAGACAATAAATAGAGTTGCCAGTGCGCCCTTGCGGTTAAGAGACTTGTACCCCTCCGGGGATCTTGCTACGCGTAGCGTCTCCCCCTGGGAGAAGCAATTGGCGCGACACAGAGGAATGAGGAGGAGAGAGTTTTTTCGCCAGTTTTTTGGGTATTTTGTTATTTGTCAGTCCCTAATAACTAATGCCCAATGCCCAATTCCCCATACTTCTCTTCTTAGGCTGCGCCAACGACTGCGCTCAGTACAAGTGCCCAATTCCCAATTCCCAATGACTAATGACTAATGACAAGCAGCTACGCTTCTACACCAAAGAAAATCAGCATACTTTGCAAAGACTGATTAGAGCGATCGCACTTTCTCAAGGTCAATTTGCTCTGATTTTAGTTCGATGTAACTATGGGCGATTACGTGAGCAAATGTTAGAGAATATTCGCTCCACCACCAAAGACATCTATATCAGAGAAATCGTTCTCAATCCTTCAACGACTTCTTTACACAGCACAATAGTCTCAGAACTATCTTTTGATAATCCTGCCGTCCTTACAGACTCTTTGCCATCTGCTGTGATGGTTTTCGGTATTGAGTCAACTACCTACCTGGAAAACTTACTTACAGGCATCAACCAAGCACGAGATATCTATGCCGCGACTTTTCCATTTCCAGTGGTGTTGTGGCTACAAGATGAAGTGGCATCATTACTTTCAAGATTAGCGCCTGATTTCAAAAGCTGGGCTGCAACCACTATTAAATTTGAAATGGCCAAAGCAGATTTAATTGCTTTGATCCGTCAAGAAGAAGAATCTCTATTTGCTAAAGTTCTAGCAGCAGGTGCCGAAACCTTTTTATCTAATGCCTTCCTAGATTTAGATCCCAAGTCCCAACACCGCCACGAAATAGAATCAGCCCGTAATGATTTGCTGCGCCTGTATGGTGTTAAATTAACACCAGGATTAGAAGCTAGTTTAGAATTTGTGTTGGGGCGAGATAAATACGCCAACGATCAAATTAATGGTGCTTTAGCCAATTATCAAAGAAGCCTAGCGTTATGGCAGCAGGAAGCAAGCAGAGTAGCACAGTGGGAGAGTAATTCTTCTTTGCCCCTCTCATCCCCTCGCCCTTCCCTCTCCTCGTTTTTACTTAAACAAGCAATAGTACTATTCCACCTGGGGCTTTGTTATCACCGAATGGCAGACTTATACCAGAATACTAGTAGCTATTGCGAACATGCTCTGTTGTGGTTTAAGCAATGCTTGGAGGTATTGGAGCAGGTACAAAGAGAAGACTTAGTTGCTAAATTCATTTCGCCTGCTTGTGAAATGCTGCAACGCTTACAAGCCTGGGATGAGTTAAAAGAATTAGCTCAAAAGTCATTACATCTACATAAAACTTATGGAACTCCCGCACAAGTTGCTCAAAATTACGGTTTTTTGGCAAATGTGGCGGCTTCTGAGTCGAATTGGGTACTGGCTTATGAATTAGCGAATACAGCACTTTCTATTTCTGAAGAAGCAACAGAAGTTTCTCTGCGAGAAGCTTTGCGAACGCGGCGACAAGAAAGTTGGTATCTTCTCTTGCTCGCACGTACACAAAGGCATCTGGGTGAGTCGGAGGAAGCTATTAATAATTTGGAATGGGCGAGGGTAGTTTGTGAGCTACAACATCAGCCATCACTTTACTTAGAGATTTTAGAGGAACTGCGATCGCTTTACTTTTTTGAGCGTCATAACTATACAGAAGCCTTTAAGCTGAAGCAAGAAAAAATTAAAATAGAACATCAATACGGCTTTCGTGCCTTTATCGGGGCAAGTCAATTGCAGCCGCAACGCCCCAGAATTAACCCAGTACTGGAACCTCACAAAATACCGTTTATTGCTGAAGAAATTGCTCAAGAAATATCTGCTTCTGGACGGCAACAAGATGTCAATCGCTTAATTGAAAGAATTAGCCGCGCTGACTACAAACTCACAGTAATTTATGGTCCATCAGGTGTAGGTAAAAGTTCAATTCTCAAAGCTGGTTTAGTCCCAGCAATCAAGGGAAAAGTTATCGGTGAACGTATTGCTATACCGATTGTTTTATCTGTTTATACTGATTGGATGACAATCTTAATCAGCAGTATCAACCAAGCGCTGGCATACACAGGAACATCGGTTAGTCTTGACTCTACACCCACGATCCTAGTAGAAAAAATTCGGTTAGCATCTGAGCGAAATCATACAATAGTTATCATATTAGACCAGTTTGAAGAATTTTTCTTTGTTAGTAATCCTCCCACACAAAGAATAGAATTTTATAAATTTTTTAGTGAATGTTTAAATATTTCTTATGTAAAAATTATTCTTTCCTTACGAGAAGATTATTTACATCATTTATTAGAGTTTGAACGTTTGAGCCAGAAAAATAGTACTGGGTTATATGATTTAGGCGTAATTAATAAAAATATTCTCGATAAAGATATTCGCTACTATTTAGGAAAATTCTCTAGTCAAGATGCCAAAGCCATAATTCAAAGTCTGACTCAACGTTCACATTATGAACTGAGTGAGGAATTAATTAACCGATTAGTGCAGGATTTGACAGGAGAATTAGACGAAGTACATCCAATTGAATTACAAATAGTCGGCGCTCAACTCCAAATAGAAAACATTACCACATTGGGACAATACAAGCTTTGTGGTGGCTCGACAAAATTGGTGGAACGCTGGCTGGGGGAAGTGATCAAAGATTGTGGTCAACAAAATGAAGAGTTAAGTTGGAAGTTATTATTTGAGTTAACTGATGAAAAGGGAACGCGACCGTTAAAAACTAAAGCTGATTTAGCGACTATATTAGTTAATAATCATGATATAGATAGAATATCAAGCTTTGACACAGTTGGGGAACTGATTTTAGAAATATTGGTGGGTTCCGGTTTGGTGTTGCGAGTTAGAGAAGAGTTAGGCGATCGCTACCAGTTGGTTCACGATTATTTAGTTGAACCAATTCGCCAAAAGAACAATTATGGTATGCTCGCCGAATTAGAAAAAATCAAACTTGAAAAAACTAGAGCGGAAGTAGCCCAAAAACTTAGTCAACAGCAACTAAATCTGGTGCTGCAACGGCGACTGCGAGAAGCACGGATAGCAGGCGCAATCCTGGCAATCATGGGGGGAACAATAGCAGTATTATGGTGGCAAGCCGACTTGCAAAAAAGAGCAGCAGTCCGCCAAACTCTCCGAGCTGAAAGCAGTGAAACCAACTTCAACATTAGTGCGATCACTTCTACTAGCGAAGCTTTGTTTGCCTCTAATAAAGAATTTGATGCCCTATTAGAAAGTTTGCGGGCTTGGAGAGGGCTTAAACAGGCAGAGGTTGTGCAACCAGATACCCGAATGCGAGTCGTGACAGCCCTGGAACAGGCAGTTTATGGCGTAACGGAGGTTAACCGCCTAGAAGGGCATACTGATATTGTTTGGGGAGTAACTTTCAGCCCAGATGGTCAGTTGCTAGCATCAGGTAGTCGAGATCAGACAGTGAAACTTTGGCGTCCTGACGGGACCTTACTCCAAACTCTCAAAGGTCACACTGATGCTGTTAGTTGTGTAAGTTTTAGCCCGGATGGTCAAAGCCTAGCGTCTGGCAGTCTCGACAAAACAGTGCAAATTTGGCACAAAAACCCGGTTACAGGTGAATTTAACCCTAAGCCATATAAAACCCTGAAAGGACATGGAGATTGGGTTTATAGCGTTAATTTCAGTCCTGATGGCGAATTGCTAGCTAGTGGCAGTAAGGATAAAACCGTAAAACTCTGGCGGAAAGACGGTAGCTTAGTAAAAATACTGAGGGGACATCAAGGGTGGGTTAACTGGGTAAACTTCAGTCCCGATGGTCAATTTATCGCCTCAGCCAGCGACGACAAGACAGTGAAAATCTGGCGACGGGACGGTAGCCTGGTTACAACTTTACAAGGACATCAGGACGGTGTGATTGTAGCTGTTTTCAGCCCGGACGGTAAATTTTTGGCATCAGCAGGTCGAGATAAGACAGTGAAACTTTGGCGGCGGGAGATTAACAGTGCTAAAGACGGCTTTGACTTTCGTCCTTACAAAACTTTACGGCAGCATAGCAATACAGTGTGGAGTTTGAGCTTTAGTTCCGATAGTAAAAAGTTAGCTTCCGCAAGTGAAGACAAAACCATAAACCTCTGGAGTATCACTGGCACTTTACTCAAAACTTTCAAAGGACACAGCGATGCTGTCGTCAGCATCGCTTTCAGTCCAAATAACAAACTGCTGGCATCAGGAAGTTTCGACAAAAGCGTGAAACTATGGAGTTTAGATGCTCCAACACCGTCTATTCTGCAAGGGCATCAGAAGCGAGTTTTGAGCGTTGCTTGGAGTCCCGACGGTCAGATGCTAGCTTCTGGTAGTAGCGATCGCACTGTCAAACTTTGGCAACGCTACACCACTAGTGGCGAGGTAAAAACCCGACTATACAAAACTTTGGTGGGGCACACAGACCAAGTTTCTAGTGTCAGTTTTGACCCCAAAGGTGAAATCCTGGCCTCAGGAAGTTTTGACAAAACAGTGAAACTTTGGCGGCTTGACGGTACTTTAATCAGGACTCTTCACGGGCATAACGATGGTGTGATGAGCGTGAATTTCAGTCCTGATGGTCAGTTTTTAGCATCAGCTAGCAAAGATAAGACAGTGAAACTTTGGAACCGTCAAGGCAAGTTGCTCAAAACCTTAGTGGGGCATCAGGGTTGGGTAAATAGCGTAAATTTCAGCCATGATAGTCAGGTTTTAGCCTCTGCCAGTGACGATCAAACTGTTAAACTTTGGCAAAGGGATGGTACTTTGCTTAAAACTTTCTCGCCGAATGACAGCTGGGTGATGGGTGTCAGCTTTAGTCCCACCGACGAGTTACTCGCTTCTGCTAGCTGGGATAACACCGTGAAACTGTGGCGACGGGATGGGACGTTGTTAAAAACCCTATTAAAAGGGTACAGCGATAGCGTTAATGCCGTCAGTTTCAGCCCTAATGGTGAATTGCTCGCCGCCGCCAGTTGGGACAGTACAGTGAAACTCTGGAGCAGTGACGGCAAATTAATTAAAAGTCTCAATGGGCATCGCGCTTCAGTCTTAAGTGTCAGTTTTAGCCCAGATGGTCAAACATTAGCATCAGCTAGTGATGACAAGACGATAATTCTGTGGAATTTAAATCTTGATGATTTGCTTGTTCGTGGTTGCGACTGGGTGGGCGATTACCTCAAATACAACCGCAATCTTGAGAAGCGCGATCGCCTTCTTTGTGATGGCATAACCCGTAGAAAACCTTTTTAAATTACGAATTACGAATTAGGTTGAAGCCTCAATGAGCAACCGCTTTTGGTTTAGCGGTTGATGAGGCGATCGGAGTTGTTAATTCAGAGCGACAAAATAATTTTCGGGATGATCAGCTCAAGGAGCGATCGCTCTCCAAAACTTCATGGTTATTTTCTTCGGGACGCTCTTGTGGCAAATTGGCTAAAAAAGCTTGTAGTCTCATCCGCTCAATATAAGGCCAGCCTCCCTCAGACTCAATATCTTTCAGCAGTGAGTAGAGTTGCTGACGGTTAACAGGCAAACTCTCTTGAAAAACCCCATCCCGGATCTCTCGGTGTAACTGCTCCAATTGCCGCAATAAAGCTAAAAGAGCTACAGTATCGTCTTTACAAGCTGTAACTGTATCACCTACCACAGTTGCGATCGCTTGCAGTTGAGAGGACAACTTCTCTAATTCCAGATTTTTGTGATCGTTCATGCCACCCTTTCCGTATAAATTGAGGTCAACTCAAATTTACCGGAGATTTTTAATTTTCCCTAGTTTGTCGCTCTTGTCCCCTCACTTGCCCTAGTCAGGGGTGAATATAACTAGATTTGTATCTTTATCAAAAGCAATTGCGATCGCTCCTAAAAGAGCGTAGTAACCTTTAGCATAGCCTCCACAGCAGCTAGATGTGATCAAAACGAGACTTTCTTCGATTTTGAGTACTTTGATTTTGAGTTAAAAAAAATCGTATGATCTGGCTGATTTACCCATCAAACAATGGGCTGTATGTAGTAGCGTCACATACATGATACAAAAAGACTTGGGCGACGCTGCTTTTGCATATAGCAAAAGCAAAGTGCGAAGCAGACACCCCTCTTCGCGCTCTTCGAGGCAAGCATTTATGCTGCTCTGTGTGGAGCTTACTCATCCACCCGCCCAACTCTAACAAATGCCACCAACAGTAAAACTGCTGGTTTTTTGCTCCCCAAGTAACACACATCCCAAATGGATGCAGTGTGCTACTTAGTCTGGGGTTTACACCCCAAGCTCAAGAGAGCGACACGTTTAGCAGAGAAAAGTTTGAGCAGAGGCTGACAACCTAAACGCCCGGACACTTGCTTCAACTCTCTTAACCAGAGCAAAGCCGTATCCGACCAAAGGTAGCTTTTTGCAGAGTAGCGGCTTCTCATCAGAGATCAAAGCTTCGATGCAGTTTTACAACTTAGATATTAATTTTTGAGATTGAGGTTGACCATGAGGTATCGCGCTTTAATTGTTGCATTCTTGGCTTTGTGCCTGGGGCTAATAACTGCTTGTAGTGATGCTCCTACTAGTAGTAGTAGAGATGTACTCACTTACGATCAAATTCGTGGCACTGGTTTGGCTAACAAATGCCCCCAACTAGCAGAAACAAGCCGTGGTTCCATTCCCATTGATTCTAGCCAGTCTTATGCCATCAAAGAACTTTGCTTGGAACCAACTAGCTTCTTCATCAAAGAAGAACCTGCTAATAAACGCCAAGAAGCAGAATTTGTTGCTGGTAAATTGTTGACTAGATACACTTCCACCATTGACCAGGTGCAAGGTAACTTAAAAATCAACGCCGATAATAGCCTGACCTTTGCGGAAACCGATGGTCTGGATTTCCAAGCCATCACAGTGCAACTTCCTGGTGGTGAGCGAGTACCTTTCCTGTTCACCATCAAAAACTTGGTTGCTCAAACCCAACCCAGTTTAACCAGTATCAACACCTCTACGGACTTTGAAGGCACCTTCAAAGTTCCTTCCTATCGTGGTGCTGCCTTCCTCGATCCCAAGGGTCGTGGTGTCGTCAGTGGCTACGATAATGCTGTGGCTCTCCCCGCCCAAGCGGATGATGAGGAACTTACTCGCACTAACGTCAAGCGTGCTGAAATTCTCACTGGCAAGATTTCTCTGCAAATCGCTAAAGTGGATAACTCTAGTGGTGAAATTGCTGGTACTTTCGAGAGCGAACAGCCATCTGATACAGATTTAGGTGCTGGCGAACCTAAAGAAGTTAAGATTCGCGGTCTATTTTATGGACGTGTTGAACCGACTCGTAGCTAAATCCTCGAAAGTAACTTAACTGACTGGTATAGCGGTTTCCATTCAGATGCGGTACAACATTACATCACAAGGTGTAGGGGCACGGCAGTGCCGTGCCCCTACGGGTGTACCTCACGTAAACGAGAACCGCTATACTCAGAACGACAATTCTGTAAGTATCAGACTTGATCGCAAAACTCAACTTATAGCGGTTCTCCTTTGTATGCAATACACTTAATCCCCTTTCCTTTGTATGCAATACACTTAATCCCCTTTCCTTGCTTTTAAGAGGCTGGGGGTTAAGTCTGTATTGAACTCAACTGAGAAGCGCTATATTTACCATCTTTTTTCAGGAGGGTTGAGAGATTTTCTACAAAGATGGGGAAAAGTTAAAGTAGAGCAAAATTGTGGGCGAAATAACTCTTGCAATTGAGAAAAGTATGATACCTGGGTTTTGTGGGTGAATTGATTCATCCCTTTAACCTGACCATAGACTTAAGTACAAAAAAGGGTAAGATGCCCTTTTTTTATTGGCTTGAGTAAATACACGTATTATTTTTTGAAGATTATTAGTAATTTTTAATTGTTGGATAAATCTCAGTTGAATAGACACGTAATTTTACTGTAAATCCAACTTTTGCTTATCCAATAAAAACGTAACTACTGTTGTTTTGTTTCTCTAAATTAGCTTCATCATTAATTAATTCAAGTTAAGTACAATCTCGGTTTGATATTTAGTGATTAATTTTATATTTTATTCCTATGTAGTTCTAAAAAAAGCTACAGGTCATACCAAAGATAAATAACAACCTAAATGGTGATTTCGCCCATTTAAATTTTGCTCGATTGTCAAGCACCCTATGTAATTTTGATAGAAAAGCTTTGCTATCTACCATAGTATTTTCTAGGAAAAATAGCGCGATATTGTCTTTGATATCGTGCGATCGCAGCTGAATTTAAAAATGAATAATTGATTCTTTATTTGCTCACTAAACCCGGTGCTATGCCTACCACAGTCACCAATGAACTAAAACACGAAATTTGGCAGTTGTTGCGGGAATATCAGCAATCTCCGTCAGAAAATGTCCGCAATCAACTGGTAAAACTCAATTTTGGACTTGTGAGAAAAGAAGCTCACTACTGGACAAATCAATGTCATGAAACCTACGATGATTTGCTCCAGGTTGGATGTTTGGGTTTAATCAGGGCGATTGAAAGATTTGAACTTTCTAAAGGACACGCCTTCAGTTCCTACGCTCTTCCCTATATTCGGGGTGAAATTCAACACTATCTCCGAGATAAAGGTGTCACCGTGCGAATTCCTCGCAGGTGGTTGGCGCTGCAACAGCAAGCAATAGGAGTTTCACGTTCTTGGCGGGCAAAACATAATCGCCAACCAAGCGACTCAGAATTAGCAGCAGCACTAGAAATTTCTCCAAACGAATGGCAAGAAATTAAATTAGCATGGGTTAATCGCGCTCCCTTAAGTCTTGATGTGCCAATCCAAGATGGCGAAGAAGGCTCTACCTGTTTGGGAGAATTGGTTCCAGATCCTAACTATCGCAGCTTTCAACTGGCACAAGAAGACCAACTTCGCTTACAACAGGCGCTGCTTCAGCTAGAAAAACGTACCCGCGATGTGTTGGAATGTGTATTTTTGCAAGATTTGACCCAAAAACAAGTTGCAGAACATCTGGGCATCAGTGTAGTAACAGTTTCCCGTAGAGTGAAGAAAGGTCTGGATTTGATGAAAGAGCTTATGGGTGTGGCAGAGGATTGATTGCAAACAAACACCAACCCGCAGTTATGCTGGGTAGGTAGTGCTAAAAATAACCCTTGAAATGTCAAAAATTAGGTTATAAAGGGAACATACTTTGCCTTTGATACAAATTTTAGGCATATTGATTTCCACTTTTCAATTTTCCAATGGCTTTTGAGAAAGGCTCATGGGCAGAACTTCAAAAATTACAATTGCAGCTATTCTAACTTTGGCGATCGCTGGATGTGCTTCTGAAGATACACAACAAGCTATCAATCCTGCGCCAATTCCCCAAATAGCAAAAAAGTCGCTACCAACGGCTCAATCCTTTAAAAATCCAGTGATACCTGTCAAACAGGTTTCACAAGTTAATCCTGCATCTGCTAGCTTGATTCAATCCACTAATGCTACAGAGCGCGTGCGGTTAGTTGAGATATCAAAAAATCGGAGTGACCCCTTTGCACAACTTTTCGGGCAACTGGTTCCGGGAATGTCTAAAGCGCCTGGAAGACCAGTTCCCGTGTTGCCTAAACTACCGACTGCATTGATAATAAAACCAAAACTTCCAACACCCAGGATAGCTTTAAATCAACAGAAACCTGTACCAAAAAAAGTCAATCCTACCTTGATTTCGGTCTTGCCTAAGGTTTTGCCTCAAGTTGTCGCCAACCCGACTTTAGTCTCTGTATTGCCACCACCAGCACAACCTGACTTAGCAAGGGCAGTTATTGTGACTGGTGTAGTTCTAATTAGTAAAGAACCACAGGCAATTATCAAAGTACCCGATGAGCCAGCGAGTCGCTATGTCCAGGCGGGACAGCGATTAGCGAATGGCGTACTGATTAAACGTATTGAAATGAATGGAGGCTCCAACCCGATTGTGATTCTCGAACAATTTGGTATCGAAGTTGCCAAAATGGTAGGGGAAGGGGCTGTCAACTCAACGCCGCCTGCTGCATCTGCTACCGGCAATCCTGTTTCAGCGACAACGCCCCCCCAAAATACCTTTAATGTGGGAGCTTCATAAAGATGGAGACTAAGGAGAAAATTGAATTCGCTGGTTTGCCTTTAGCTGTCTATAGAGAAATAGCAGCGCATTTACGTCAAGTCGAAGGGGTGGAAGTAGATTTAATTCCCCAATCATCCCAAGAATTTGATTACAATCAAAGTCAAATTGGTGGTTTGAGCCTTTCGTGGAGGGCAAACTCTGGTTTAGAATGTCGGCAACGAGTTAACCAGATTTTGGCTTACTATCAAAATCGCTATATTAATCCTATTTGATTTGTGAAAATTGCAACCCCCAGATCCTCGATTTCTTTAAGAAGTCGGGGATCTTGTTGTTCACGAATGATTAAGTAGGGCAATGGTCATTGGTGTCAACTTAAGATAAAACCCCTTTAAAACCTCGTTTACAGCCTCTGGCTGGAAATGCAGATCAATTGCGCTGCTGCCGCCAGTCTTGAGGCGGCAGCCCCAACGACGGGCATTCCCAGTCTCTGACTGGGAACGAGACAATCTCTAAAAGCTAGTTCTAGACTGGCTTCTACGTTAAGTTGACACCTATGGGCAATGGTGTTTTACTACTTCAGTATATTTCCCACTCCTGACTCGGAATTCACTCCACGGTAACACCGAAGCGATCGCCTTTCTCTCTGTATCACATCAGAGCGATCGCCGCAAAATCAAGATTCCCAAAAGCAAGGTTATGATAATTAATGCATTAATTGAGCTTGGGTCTAATAATAAATAAGTTGGTACAAATAAACCTCCAGGGTACGCAGACGATTAATCGCCTCTGTGCAGCAGTCAAAAACCATTGCTCTTGACTGTTATTTAGGAGCTGCATCCAACTAAAATCAGCCGTTGTACAAATTTCCATAAGGATAATTGAAGTGACTAGGACTAATTCAGACTTTCTTTCCTCCAGTGATCCGGCGATCGCAGAGTTAATCAACGACGAACTACAGCGTCAGCGAGACCACTTGGAGTTGATTGCTAGTGAAAACTTTACCTCTGCTGCTGTACTGGCGGCTCAAGGCTCAGTACTGACAAATAAATATGCCGAGGGTTTACCTGGTAAACGCTACTATGGCGGTTGTGAGTTTATCGACAAAATTGAGCAAATAGCGATCGACCGTGCTAAACAGATATTTGGTGCTGCTCATGCCAATGTGCAACCCCATTCTGGCGCACAAGCCAATTTTGCAGTATTCCTGTCGCTGCTGCAACCAGGGGACAAAATTATGGGCATGGATTTGTCTCATGGGGGACATCTTACCCACGGTTCCCCTGTAAATGTTTCAGGTAAGTGGTTCCAAGTTAGTCATTACGGGGTTAGTCAACAAACAGAACAACTTGACTATGACCAAATTCGGGAGCTGGCGCTGAGGGAGCGTCCTAAGCTGCTGATTTGTGGTTATTCGGCTTATCCCCGTATAATTGATTTTGAAAAATTCCGTAGTATTGCTGATGAAATCGGCGCCTATTTACTTGCCGATATTGCCCACATTGCTGGTTTAGTTGCTAGTGGTCTTCATCCCGATCCGATTCCTCATTGTCATGTGGTGACAACAACTACCCATAAGACTCTACGCGGACCTAGAGGTGGTTTAATTTTGACCAGTGACGCAGAACTAGGTAAAAAGCTAGATAAATCTGTTTTTCCTGGCAGCCAAGGCGGGCCATTGGAACACGTTATTGCTGGTAAGGCAGTAGCTTTTGGAGAAGCCCTCAAGCCTGAGTTTAAAACCTATTCTGCCCAAGTGATTGAAAATGCTCGTGCTTTGGCCGAACAACTGCAAAACCGGGGTTTAAAGTTAGTGTCTAATGGCACTGACAACCATTTACTATTAGTAGATTTACGCTCTGTAAGTCTAACTGGTAAACAGGCAGATCAGCTAGTTAGTACCGTGAATATTACTGCTAACAAGAATACTATTCCCTTTGATCCGCAATCGCCATTTGTTACCAGTGGACTGAGGTTAGGTTCGCCAGCAATGACCACGCGAGGCTTAGGAGTAGCAGAATTTACCGAGATTGCGAACATTATTAGCGATCGCCTACTTTCTCCAGATTCCGAGGTAGTAACCCAAGATTGTCGGCAACGGGTAGCGGCATTGTGCGATCGCTTCCCCTTATACCCTCACCTGGAAATTCCTGTACCAGCACTAGCATAATTGGGCATGGGGCATGGGGCATGGGATATACTTATTCTCCTTGTCCCCTCACTCCCCATTCCTCACTCCCCATTCCCTACTCCCCATTCCCAATCCAATGAGTGCAGAAATTATTTGTGTTGGTACTGAACTATTGCTAGGAGATATCCTCAACGGTAATGCTCAGTTTTTGGCGCAACAATTAGCGCAGCTAGGTATCCCCCATTACTATCAAACAGTTGTTGGGGATAATCCAGAACGATTGAAACAAGTTATAGAAATTGCTATTTCCAGAGCGCAAATTCTCATTTTCACTGGTGGACTTGGCCCAACACCAGATGATCTCACCTGCGAAACCATCGCCGATTTTTTTAAAGTCCCCTTAGTAGAACGCTCTGACATCATCGAAGATATAACCCAGAAATTCGCCCAACGTGGTCGGGTTATGTCACCAAGTAACCGCAAGCAAGCTTTGATTCCCCAAGGTGCAGAAATTCTACCTAACCTCACGGGAACAGCACCAGGTATTATCTGGCAACCTCGTCCTGAAATTACAATTTTTACCTTTCCCGGTGTTTCGAGTGAAATGCACTCGATGTGGGAAGAAACAGCTGTGCCATTTCTCAAAAGTCAAGGTTGGGGTAAAGAAATTATTCACAGCCGGAGTTTAAAATTTTGGGGTATTGGTGAATCGGCTTTGGCGGAAAAAGTTGCTTCCTATTTAAAGTTACCAAATCCCACAGTCGCCCCTTATGCAGGCAAGGGGGAAGTAAGATTGCGAGTTTCTGCTAAAGCAACTTCAGAAGCCGCAGCAGAAGCCTTAATTGCACCCATTGAAAAACAACTTAAAGAAATTGCCGGACTGGATTTTTACGGCGTTAATAATGATACCCTTGCTTCCGTGGTCGGTCAGTTGTTGCGGGCATCAAAAGAAACCCTTTCAGTGGCAGAATCTTGCACTGGTGGCGGTTTAGGGCAAATGTTGACTGATATTTCTGGGAGTTCTGATTACTTTTGGGGTGGAGTAATTTCTTATGACAATTCGGTGAAGGTTCGGCTGCTGGGGGTTAAACAGGAAGATTTAGATAGATTTGGGGCGGTAAGTGCGATCGTTGCAGAGCAAATGGCTGTTGGAGTCAAAACCCGCCTTGCAACAACTTGGGGATTGAGTATCACTGGAATTGCTGGCCCAAATGGAGGAACAGATACTAAGCCGGTAGGTTTAGTTTACGTTGGTTTAGCTGGGCCAAAGGATGAAGTGGCAAGTTTTGAGTATCAGTTTGGTGCAGTGCGAGGACGTTCTCTAATTCGTTATGTGAGTGCGAATGCAGCGTTGGATAATTTGCGGCGGAAGTTGTTGACGAGGTAGGTAACTTAAGAGCGCATATCCGCGTCTCTATCCTCCTACACATGACCCGATCAGGTTTTGCCATTACTGAGTAACAACATTCAGTGGTTGCGAGACAGTATTCACAAGCACAAATTGGTCAGCAGTAAGAATAACATTTACGTATTCATAGCTTCCAATTAACTTTTGATTGGGTATGGCAATATCTACTGCATAACCTTCAGGATTTTCGTAGCATTCTACAATTGTTCCCAGTGTATTTTTAGGAATCATCTGGTCGGCAAAATCTGGTTGCACTTGTGCCAATGTTTTTATTTGATCGTAAAGTTTAGCTTTCATTATTATCTTCCTCTCGTTTGTTTACTTCCAGCCAGTTTGTGATTAGTCGGGGAATCTCTTTTCCATTATCAATCTGCCAGTGAGTTACAAGAGTTCCCTCTCTTTTATTTAATCCCTGAATCCTCACTCTTACCTGAAATCGAAAACCATAAATACTTATCTGACCTTTTACGGCTGGTGCATTGCCAAGACCTTCACGCAGTTGTCTGATTACATCAACAGTCGCAGCGTTACGAGCCTCGGCATTTTGTACATCGTAGCCAATTGCAGCGAATGCCATCCACTTTCCTTGGTTACTAGGATTATTTGGATTCATGGAGTATTCTTCAATTTTGCGAGGGTCTATCTCGGCATCCTCTGCCTTCGGCAACGGATCACCTGGGTTCCAATCCTGACTCATTTACTACACTAGAAGCGGATCAAATATTTTAAATAATCCTGTTGATACCTCGACGGGAGCCAATGATCAGGATTTTTACAGATTCCCGATGGGAAAGTGGCAAAGAGTTGTTAGATTCAATGACAGGCATTAAAACTGTGTGACTTATGTCCAAAACTTTGGACATAATCATTTTACACTAAAAGCTATGAGCAAAATTCCCATCCTCCAACCAAATCACTCATACACTTTCAGAAGCTATTTTGAGATGTCATTCGAGCCAGAAGATATACTGGCTGAATTTGGCTATTCTTTAAAACGTTCCTCTCTCAATCTACAAAAGTCCAGCATTGAATTAGACAGACTCGCAAATCTCAAATCTAGGATTGAGGAGAGTTTGCCATATATTAGTTTGACTAGTGAGGCAGCTCGCAGAGAGTTACTAATTGCCCCCATTTTATTGGATGTTGTTCATTACACTCACGCTCAACTTAGAATCGAATATCCTTTAATGGTTACAGAAAAATTAAAAGGTTACCTTGATTATTATTTGCACGCAGACCATAAACTCTTAGTTGTAGAAGCTAAAAATGCTGATTTGGCAAGGGGTTTTACTCAGCTTGCTGTAGAACTGATTGCTATTGATGCGTGGACTGACTCTCAAGAGCCAATTTTACAGGGGGCTGTTTCTACAGGGTATATTTGGCAATTTGCTCTATTGAATCGAGAAAGTAAACAAATAACTCAAAACCTGAATTTATATCGTGTTCCTGCTGATATAGAAGATTTACTGCGTATTTTGGTGGCGATACTCAGTTGCTGAGAAATATAGCGATGTACAATCACAAGCTGCTTTGCCTCTACACGCTTTTGATTTTGTGATGATAAAGTGTATAAATAATGTCGAAAAAACGTAAATTGCTAGAGAAAGTTCTTTCTGGTTCTAAGAATATTCAATTTAATGAACTGGTGACTTTGGTTGAGGCATTTGGATTTTCTCTATCACGGGTTAATGGTAGTCACCACATATTTACTAATCCAGATATTCCTGAGCTTGTTAACCTGCAAAATCGAAAGGGCGAAGCTGTTCCGTATCAAGTCCGTCAATTTTTGATTTTGATTGAAAAATATACACTTACTTTGGAGGATGAAGGATGAAAAACTATCATATTAATATTTTCTACAGTCAAGAAGATGAGGGCTATATTGCTGATATTCCTGATTTGAAGTACTGTTCAGCGTTTGGTTCAACAGAAGAAGAAGCACTTCGTGAAGTTTTGAAAGCAAAAGAAGCATGGTTAGATGCGGCCAAAATTGTGGGAAAACTAATTCCTGAACCGAGATATCGTCCTGCAATTTACCAAATAGCCTCATGATTATGAGAGAGGCGATCGCACTTGGTGTAGAGGTTGCGATCGCCTTTGATTAAGAAATGTTAACATTCTTAGACAAGGCTATAACGAAATCATAAGGGTTTCAGTCCTGTCATTGGGATACTACAAACCTCAGTTTTAGGTAAATTTGTACTATCTTGCCCCTGGTGTCAGCTTGGCTATATCTACGCGTAAAAGTAACATCTGATACATGGAATTTATAACCATCAGCCATCCTATGCATCAGCATCAGCACAATTAATCACGGGATCGCTTGCTGTATTCTTGACAATTTGTTACAAAAGTACAAAGAACTTCTAGAGACCCAAAACCACATGTTCGGCGGACTTACTGGTTTACAAGATCCTAAAGGCACAGATTGGGGAGAGCGGATGCTCAACACGGTCGCCAGCCAAACGATTCGCCACCTGTTTACTCAAAGCGAGTCAGTAGAAGTCTTTGTGCGCTGCTACCCCTCCAGCAAGCTCTTGCAAGGCAGCATTGATAGCTTCAAAATGAGCGGTCGTGCCTTGGTGATTCGGAGAGATTTCGCGGTTGAGGAGATGACTTTTGAAACTGATGCGGTGGCTATTGACTTCGGCTCGGTTTTAAGTGGCAAACTTAGCCTTAAGCAACCTACTCAGGCGATCGCTCAAGTCATATTATCAGAAGCAGGCATAAACCAAGCCTTTAATGCGGAACTGGTGAAAAAGCGCCTGCTTAACCTCACCGTACCATCACTGACGGCATTATCTGGCGGTGAACCAGTCTCCTTTACGGAAGTTGAGGTACAGCTATTACCTGAAAATCGTTTACAGCTTTTAGCAAAAGCAGATTTAAACAATGGCGAACTAGTTCCCCTGAGTATGATCCTAAGCATAGGCATAGAAAGGCGGCGGCGAGTTTCTTTCAAAGATCCGAAAATTCAACTTGACCAAGTGCCAGAAGCGCAAAGGGAAATTTCCCAAACCTTGAGCGTAGCGCTGGTAGAAATTTTGGATAATATGGTCGATTTGGATCGTTTTGACCTTGATGGAGTGAAAATGAGGCTCAATAGATTAGAAACTGAAGGTCAAAAACTTATTTTCAGTGGATATGCTGAAGTTGAACGTATTCCACATAGCGCTTGATATGATATTTTCACGCAAAAACACCAAGTAAAGTGAAGCTTTAAACAAATTAAATACCGCCTAGAATGATCTAGGCGGTATTTAAATCTTGAGGTTTTGAAGGGAGTTAGGAGTTATTGATTATGGGTTGTATTAAAAAACCTGATCCGAACTGTATTGCCTACCGTCCCACACCTACATATTGGAATCCAGCGCGGATCAGTGCTTCGGGGTCGAGGAAGTTACGACCATCAATGATAACTGGGTGGGCCATTAATTTTGCCATCTTTACATAGTCGAGAGTGCTGAACTGCTGCCATTCGGTGACAAGTACCAAAGCATCGCAGCCATCAGCTAGTCTTTCGGCATCGGTTTCCACTAACACCCCAGAAAGCCCATGACGCATACCTGTTTGGGAAATAATGGGGTCGTAAGCTTTGACTTTAGCTCCCAGTCTATTTAGCTGCTCAATGAGGATGAGGGCTGGAGCGTCGCGCAAGTCGTCGGTATCTGGCTTGAAGGTGAGTCCGAGTAGTCCAACTGTTTTGCCTTTGAGAATTTTCAGAACTTGTTGAAGTTTCTCTAAAGCAATCAACCGTTGGCGTTCATTGACACTGACAGCAGCTTTCATTAGCTGGGCTTCATAGCCATAGTCATCAGCAGTGTGAATTAGGGCGGAGACATCTTTGGGGAAGCAAGAACCACCCCAACCAATACCAGCTTGTAAAAACTTGTTGCCAATGCGGGAGTCTAGACCGATACCTTTGGCTACTTGGGTGACATCAGCACCGACGCGATCGCAAATATTAGCGACTTCGTTAATAAAACTAATCTTAGTGGCTAAAAAGGCATTAGCGGCGTATTTGATCATCTCCGCCGAACTCAGGTCTGTTGTCAAAATTGGCACAGGTGGTAAAGATTGATCCTCAGCGTACTTCCGCTCCACAATTGGGGCATACAGTTGCTTCATCAAGGCTACTGCCCTCTGACTATTGCCCCCTAGTACGATGCGATCGGGGTTGAAGGTGTCGTGAACTGCCGAACCTTCGCGTAAAAACTCTGGATTGCTGACTACATCAAACTCGGCTGCAAACTCAGGTAATTTCTGATCACTCGACACTCCACCTGCGGGTATCAGTGTTTTCTGCCGTTCAGCAATACCATCTAGAACAAGCATCCGCACCCAGTCACCTGAGCCAATGGGTACTGTAGATTTATTCACTATGACTTTATAACCACCGTTGAGATTTTCCCCAATCCCACGGGCTACAGCTTCGACGTAACGAGTATCACTTTCACCAGTGGGTAAAGGTGGTGTTCCCACAGCAATAAACAAAATTTCCCCGTGGGTGACTCCGGCTGCGAGATCGCTAGTAAAATGAATTTTCTCTGTTTGAATGGCAGACTGCATAATTTCTGAGAGTCCCGGCTCAAAAATTGGGGACTGCCCAGACTTCATCAACTTAACTTTTTCTTCGTTGTTGTCTACGCAAATTACATCATGCCCAATATGAGCCAAGCAAGCACCTGTAACTAAACCAACGTAACCAGTACCAATCACACAAACACGCATTTTTTAGCTCCTCACTTTTTTTGGGTTAGTCTTCAAAAAGAAGTTGTCAACTTGACACGTACACACTGGCAGTAAACTCAGCCACTAAGCAGATTAGTTATCGAGGGTGAGCCTGCATGAAAATTCAAAGCGACACTAAAGGCTGCTTAGATGGTTGAATTATTGACATCGCCTTGAATGCGATCGCGAAAATCTTCTATTGTCAGTTTTAACCCCTCTTGCAGAGGAATGGTGGGTTCCCAATTTAACCAAGTTTTTGCCTTTGTGATATCGGGCTGGCGACGCCGGGGATCGTCCGAAGGTAGTTCCTCGAATTTAATCTCCGCGTCCGGGTTGATCATATTTTGCACAGTTTGTGCCAATTGTAAAATCGTGTATTCACCAGGATTGCCCAGGTTGACTGGGCCAATGTAGTCGCTATTCATTAGGCGGATGAATCCTTCTACCAAATCGGAAACGTAGCAGAAACTACGAGTTTGCGAACCATCACCATATACGGTTAAAGGATTACCCCGTAAGGCTTGAACTATAAAGTTGCTCACCACCCGACCATCGTTTTCTAACATTCTCGGCCCGTAGGTGTTGAATATCCGCACAACTCGAATATCAACTTTATTTTGCCTATAGTAATCAAACGCTAGAGTCTCAGCAATCCTTTTACCTTCGTCGTAGCATGAACGTATGCCAATGGGATTGACGCTACCCCTATACTCTTCAGTTTGGGGATGAACTTCTGGATCTCCGTATACTTCACTAGTTGAAGCCAAGAAAAACCTAGCTTTCACACGTTTAGCCAGTCCCAACATGTTCAGTGTTCCCATCACGTTAGTTTTAACGGTTTTAACTGGGTTGTACTGGTAATGTACTGGTGAAGCTGGACAAGCTAAATGATAAATTTGATCCACTTCTAACCGAATTGGTTCGGTAATATCGTGGCGGATCAGTTCAAAGTACGGATTACCTAGCCATTTAAGGATATTACGTTTGTGACCAGTGTAAAAATTATCCAAGCATATTAATTCATGCCCAGCAGCCATTAGTCGGTCGATGAGATGGGAACCAATAAACCCAGCACCGCCGGTCACCAAAATTCTCATAGTTTCCCAGTTACTTACAAATATTTTCAGTAGCTATTGCACTTACTTTTAGATTACCCAGCTTGGGGACAAAAATACAAAATAAAAAAAAGAACACGGCTCAAGCAAAAATTTTTGTTGAACTTAGCTATTTTTCACGGATGTAGTTTGTTTTATGATGTTTTTACCTGCTTCCTGAAGAATTTAATTAGTAAAATAACAAACATTGTTTGAAAATTGTTGGTTTTTTACCTAAGCTTTATCAAATCTTCAACAAGAGAGGGACGAACATCTGTGTATCTGTACAGCCGATTTATTTGTTGCAAAGATTTGTGGAAATTCTCGGATACCCAACCTCCACTTAAGTAGGTCGGCGTAAATAATTATCGTTGGGATAAGGCACTTAGCTGGGGGAAAAAGAGTTTGAGCCTTGTTTACTTTTCTTCACACAGTTTGGTTTTATTGTGCCCACTTACTTAAGTAGATTGAACTATGGCTTGTATTATACAGTAGATGTAATGGTAGTAACCGCATTAGAGGTAATTACATTAGTTTGAGTGCGTTGCGGTTCTCCAAGCATGACTATGGAGCAGGTAAGTTGTCTGGCTAATTGGGTTGTGACATCGCTAATAGCTAACCCTCCAGGACTGGTACGATTACGTATAAAAGGTAAAACTACTAAATCATATAATCGTGCTGCCTGCAAAATTGCTTGGGCAACATTTTCGTGAGCGATAATTTGAATTTCTGGGGGATTGGTCAAAGCTAATTTAGATACTAGTAGGGAGAGATGCGATCGCCTCCAAGCAATTTTACTCGAACTAGTGCGGCGATCGCACACATTCAGCACAGTAATATGGCTCTGATTTTCCTCTGCCAACATCTGGGCAAATTGTACAGGCTGTAATGTCGGTGCGGTTAAATTTTCTATAGGTACTAAGATGCGCTGAATTTTTTTCGGTGATTCTACTAGACGTGTCACCATCACTGGACAATGGGATGCCCAAAGCACACCATCAATCACATTCCCAAATAAACGCGCTCGTAACCCAGTGCGTTTACCCCAACCCATAACAATTAAATTAGCGTTTTGTTCACGAGCAGCTCTACTAATTCCTTGAGCAAAGGCATCATCAATTCGCAGCATTGGTTCTGCGGCCACGCCCAATATTCGACTGTGTGCCGTGGCTTTGGTTAATAACTGTTCACTCCGTTGTAGAGAGGCTTCTAACTGCGGTGCATCCATGTGAGCGGCAGCAGTAGCGATCGCCAGTGGGATAATTTTCCCCTGAGACTGACGCGCTAATAACGCCGCCATTTCAATCAAATACTGTTCAGTCTGAGGATTATACACAGGTACGACTATAGTAAAAGCACTGTCTGTCTCTGGTGCGTTCTGGTCAGGTAAGGGTGGTGTTGGATCTTCGGTTGGTGAGGAATTTAAACCAACAGCTATTCGACTGGTCATCAACGGCCCCAAGGTTGATGTAATAAGCATTAAGACAATGACGCTGTGTAATACTTCTAGTGGCAGCAACCCCGCCCGATATCCCACTAACGTCGCTGCTAAGGTTGTACCAACCTGGGGAAGTGACAGCGACCACATCGTGAGCATTTCTTGCCACTTGTAGCGGTAAACTAGTTTTGTCAACAAAGCCGCGATTAATTTACTGACAATCAAACCGGCTATCATCAACAGCGTTAACTTCAGCGTGTCCAGATTGTTCACAAAGGCGGGTAGATTAATCAGTAAGCCCAGGTCAACAAAGAAAATGGGAATGAATAGCACACTGCCAATAAATACTACCTTTTCTTTAACAGGGCCTTCACCCACAGCTTCATTCACCGCTAAACCCGCTAAAAAAGCCCCAACAATTTTTTCTACACCCATCAATTGAGCGCCCACAGCCGCCAGAAACACCGAAAGCAACACAAACAAAAACTTGTTTCCTTCGTCGTCTCCAGATCGCTTGAAAAATTCTTTGCCCGCCCAATCAAAGCCTGTGACAACGGCAACAGAATAAATAATTAACCAACCCGACAAGGTGAGTAGTTTAGCAAAGCTGAATGCTCCAGCTTGAGCGATCGCTACACAAACGGCTAAGATCAGCACTGCGCCAATATCTGTAAAAATTGTCGCTCCAATGGTGACAGTAACAGCTTCGTTGTTTACCACTCCCAAACGGCTGATTATGGGATATCCCAAAAGGGTATAGGAAGTAAATAAAGAGCCAATTAAGATTGAAGTATTCCAGCCATAGCCGAAAATCAGCCCTAATGAGGTTCCCATCACCAGGGGTATACTGAAAGTCAAGCTAGCGAATCCAAAGGCACGGCTTTTACTTCGCCGGAACTTTTCTAGATCAACCTCTAGCCCAGCGACAAACAGCAAGTAAATTAACCCAATGTCTGATAGGAGGTTAATCATTGGCGAGTCAGGCTCAAATAGATTCCAGCCTGAGGGACCAAGTACTAGCCCTGAGAAAACCAAACCCACTAATCCTGGTAATCTTAGCCGATCGAACAAGATGGGTATAACTAAGATGACCACCAGTAAAATAGCAAAGGGAACAATGGGTTCCTTGCCAAGAACTTGGGAAGTTGGTTCCAGAACCAGAACTTGTGATAAGAGTTCCATGATGTAGGAATTGAAGGGGCTATGGTAAAATAGCGATTACCTTGGGGGCGATCGCCTGATGGGTAAATTGAGAAGCCACCTGAAGAAAAATCAGAAATCTTAATTTACACTAACTAAGTAATTGTCTCAGAACTAAGTACCTACGGGTGGATTTGACTCAAAATGAACCGCAAGCGATCGTAGTCGTCTTTCAGTAGCACACTCAAGTTACGTCCAGCTTTAATTAGCCATTCTCGGTCAGCTTTGCGTAACTGGTATACATCTCGAATGGCTGCTGCGGTCAACGACTCGATTGGCGCACCATTGATACAAAGCAGTGTCCGTAAAAAATCTAGTTCTTCAGTAAATTTAATGATAGCTTCTGGTTCACATCGATAAACAGCTTGATGAATTTGCGGGGGACGGGGTGGAAGATACTGATATACTCTTTGGTTATAACTTTGATTTTGCGAAGATAGTTCAAATCCCACGATCGCAGCCCGGAATTCTGTGCGGAGCATGGCAAATATTTGGGGTTGTTCCTCCCGTAAGTCTTGCAAGGATAACCCCAACGCTCTAGCTCGGTGTACGGAATCTATGGGCATAGTTGTGGCATAATACACTACAGCATAGATTTGATTGCCAGATTCCTCATCTACAGAACAAACCCAACTACCAAAGGGTGGCATAGAGGGAAAGGTCAAATCTTCTGGTTCTAAACACTGAGCCAGAAATTCAGTACTAGTAGTTTCAATTACCTCCGCAATGTGGTTGGGATGGCGATCGCTAGTGGCAAACTGTGGTAATGGGAGGCGCATAGTAATTTAGTCATTAGTCATTGGTGAGCCAGCGCGGTCTTCTCCCTTGGCGCTAGCCTCTCCCTTTGGGAGAAGGGGAGACACCAAGGGCGATAGCGCCGGCGGCAAGCGAGTCCGCGTACTCTTACAGAGAAGCAAGCTACGCGCAGCGTCTCGTAGAGAGCGTCTGGGGGTTTCCCCCATGAGTGACTAGCGTTCGCCCTTGGCGTGCCGGAGGCATCACCCGTAAGGGTCATTAGTAATTAGTTCTTGCCAAATGACAACGGACAAATGACTAATGACTAATCTTATTTGGCTTTTTTACGTCCGGCGGTGGTCTCTACAAGTTCCAATTCGCTCAGGCGGAAGGTAACTAATTTATCCCAGTTACCACCTTCAAATAATACGGCTACTTTGCCATCACTCAGGCGTTGCACGAGTCCTTCGTAGCGATAATAGGTATCTGCGGGATTCTTGACGCGAACAGTTGCTCCAGGCAGGATCATGTTTTTAGCCTCGCTTGTTTCCTTTTAATCGTATCGCGGAAGTCCCCACCCTCAACCGTTCGCGCCGCATATCGTAGTCCTTGGTTCTTACAAATGACAAATGACAAATGACCAATCAATAATACTTCTGCCTTTGTCGAAAATTTGCTACTGATTCTACTATTCCCAAGGAAATGAAGTTGGTTAACATTGCAGAACGCCCATAACTCATCCAAGGCAGGGGAATTCCTGCCACAGGCGCTAAACCTACAGTCATACCCACGTTCACAATCACCTGAAACACGATCATCGACAAAACCCCAATAGCCAACAATGAACCAAAGTTATCTTTGGCAGTTTGGGCAATATGTAGTAGACGCAAGGAAATTAAGCAGAAAACAAATAGTACTAGCAAACAACCAATAAAACCGAATTCTTCGCCCACTGCGGAGAAAATAAAGTCTGTATGCTGTTCCGGCACGAAATTCAGTTGCGTCATTGGCCCCTTGAACAGACCCCAGCCCGAAATTTCACCAGCACCAATCGCAATGCGAGATTGAATTAGGTGATACCCAGCACCGAGGGGATCGTGATCGGGGTCCATGAATACAGTTAGCCGATCTTTTTGATAGGGTTTTAAAATATGGTTCCAGGCAAAGATTCCTAATTCGCCACCCAGTATATTGAGACTCCACGCACTGATAGCGCCGAAACCAAATCGACGCCAGGGAAGGGTTTGCCAACCGACAATAGCCATCGCAACTGACCAAATTAGCCCTAATAGGCCAAAAGATAGTTCTTTAAATAAAACTACTGGCGCTGCTAATGGCCAAGATATACTAAACAAAATGGCGGCAACCACCGGAGAAATCATCAAAATTAACCAGCCTGGGTTAGCATTTGCCCAATAAAGCATTCCTAAAACGATCGCACCAAATACCAATGATGTTGCTAAATCTGGCTGTAAAAATACCAATCCCCAAGGGATAGCGGTGATTGCCAGAACGCGGAAAACACCTTCGAGACTAGAAGCAGTGCGTTTGTGTAACAAAGCTGCCAAGGTGATGATCATCCCTATTTTGGCAAATTCTGAGGGTTGGACGTTAAAGCCAGCAACATTAATCCATCGTTGTGCCCCTTTAGCGCTAGTACCAGCAATCATCACGGCGATTAAACTGAAGTTCGTCAGTGAATATGTTACCCAGTGCCACTGCATCAATAGTTCGTAACGGATGCGAGATAACAACAGCGCTATAAATACGCCGATAGCTGCTACCATCCAGTGCCACCACCAGTCAGTTACAGGCTGCTTTAATTCCGTACTGAGAATCATGATGCCGCCAAAGATACTGACAGCAATTGGCAAACAAAATAGTAGCCAATCTACAGACTGCCAGGGCTTAACCCAAGACTTCCAGCGAACTTTGGGGAGCGATCGTTTTAACAACATTGTTCCAGTTTAGACTTTTTTAATTGTTGGGGATTGGGGATTGGGGATTGGGGATTGGGAATTGGGCAATAGTTCTTCTTCCCCTGCTTCCGGTGCTTCCCCATCTCCCTACTCCCCACCCCCCAATCTCTAGTATTCCCAAGGTATAGCCCAGGAAGTAGATAGAAATTAAAATTAATTATGTCAAGGCAGCAACTGATACTTTACCAGCAATGGTAAGAGCGATCGCTGTTAATGCTTTTGCCGAAGCTGAATCTGGCTCACCAACGACTATTGGCACACCACTGTCACCGCCAACTCGTGTGGAAATCTCTAGCGGTACACACCCCAATAGTGGCACTCCCAATTCGGCGGCTGTTTTAGAGCCACCACCGGAACCAAAGATGTCATACTGCTTATCTGGTTGATCGGGCGGGATAAAATAGCTCATATTTTCCACGATCCCCAATACTGGGACATTCATCTGCTGGAACATCCGCAATCCCTTGCGAGAATCTAACAGGGCTACAGTTTGCGGCGTGGTGACAATTACTGCCCCAGCCATCGGCACTGCCTGAGTTAAAGTTAACTGGGCATCTCCGGTTCCCGGTGGCATATCTACAATCAAGTAATCCAGTTCTCCCCATTCAACTTGATAGAGAAACTGGCGAATTACACCATTGAGCATAGGCCCCCGCCAAATTACTGGTTGATCTCGGTCAATCAAAAAGCCCATTGAAACTAATTTGACACCGTGATTAAAAGCAGGTTCCAGGATATCACCTATTTCAGTGGAACGCACAGTAATTTGGGCATCAGCCAGACCCAACATAGTAGGGTCATTTGGTCCGTAAATATCAGCATCGAGCAAGCCGACTTTTGCCCCAGTTTGAGCTAGAGCCACTGCTACATTCACCGCCACCGTACTTTTACCAACGCCACCTTTGCCACTGGAAACAGCAATGATATTTTTTACCCCAGAAATGCCAGTGCGGTCGGGTAAACTTTTTTGTTGCGGTGTTTCTGCCGTCACTTCTATGCTGACATCTGTAACGCCTGGGAGTTTTTTGACCGCTTTCTGACAGTCTTCGACAATAAATTCGCGTAAAGGACAGGCAGGAGTGGTTAAGACTAAAGTAAAACTAACCTTGCCACCGTCAATCGTGACGTTGCGTATCATATTTAGTTCTACTAGACTTTTGCGGAGTTCTGGGTCTTCCACTGGTCGCAAAACTTCTAAGACAGAGCGAGAATCGAGGACATCGTACATAAAAATTCAAAATTCAAAATGAATAAATACACTTGTGGCGAACATCTGAGCTATTAACTGGATGCCTTCTTAAGTAAGGTCAGTTTAGTATTTTCACTGTCACTGCCGTAATAAAACTTAGTAAATTGCATTATTACCTAATAGAATCTTAACTTTCTTTGGGCATTGGGCATCCCTTCTCTACGAGACGCTACGCGAACGCTCAGGGCAAGTGGTCATTGGGCATGGGTTATTCTCTTTATGCCCTTTTCTCCTTGTCCTCTTCCAGTACCTAAAAATCAAAACAACTGTCATTAAGGGATTTTTTCTTAGCGGATACAGCTGGTAACGCCGTCTTTTCTACAGCCTCGACTAAAGACCGTGCAACCCGGTCTGCATAAGGACGGGATAAAGACCAAATCAAGGGCGATAACCAACCCCGTAGCGTTACAGAATAAGACAAACAAGTACCACAAACCGTTGACTCTACTTGGTAAGTTACCCGTTCTTCTATTCCAGGAATCGCCATCACTCGGATACTCAGCATCTCTTTAGGATTGACACATTCCACAAAAATTCTGATGGGAATTGGCGAAAAGCGTGTTACAGCTTGAAAAATCAATCCTGGTTTGGGTACTAATCCGTGGGGGACATTAGTACTCTTAAGTTGTGGATGCCAGGAAACATCTGTTAAGTCAACCACTTTTTGCCACAGTTCATCTACAGAAGCAGAACTAATCTCTCGATACGTCCATACTAGGGAAGCGCAAAAACGACGACGTTTGCGGTGGATGAATTTGGATAACCAACCTTGCATTTTCCTAATCCTCCTCCCTAGACACTTTCTGGTAACTCTGGTATGGTGTGCAACTACGCTCAACCCCTAAATTAAAACTTTCTCAAAAATGCCCTAAAAATAGCAAGCCTCCATTCGCTACAAACCTTAACATCCGACATCAGCAACAATATGGCAAAAAAGTTTTGAGTAGGCCAGTCAAATCCTTGATACCTCAAGCTTAAGACTAAAATTTAGTCTTTATACCAGAATATTCCAATTAAGAATTTCAAAAAAAACTAATTCAATATAGAAGCCTATACGCATTTGAGGGAAAATAACTCTAGTGATGCCCATCAATCGTATAAATGCTTAACCGGTAAGAAAAAAGCGGGTTGGGCAAATAGAGCTAGATTGTTGGCGCGTGTTTCCCCCAAATTTTAAAATGAAAAATTTGTGGCTTTCTGGAATTTGTAATTTAGGTTCGGGAATCTATGTTGACCAACTCGCAAACACCAACTGTAGAAGCAGTATCATCCAAGTCTTTGCCAGCACCTGACGCTCAGATTAGAGTCAGTCAGTTTATGAAACAGCTGCAAGACGAAATTACCGAATCATTGGCAAAACTAGATGGTGTAGCTAAGTTTAATGAAGATAGTTGGGAACGCCCAGAAGGGGGTGGAGGGCGATCGCGCGTGCTGCGAGATGGTGCAATATTTGAACAAGCAGGTGTAAACTTTTCTGAAGTTTGGGGGGACCATTTACCAGCCTCAATTTTAGCCCAACGCCCGGAAGCCGCAGGGCATGGCTTTTATGCTACGGGCACTTCAATGGTATTACATCCTCACAATCCTTACGTGCCCACTGTTCATCTAAATTATCGCTACTTTGAAGCAGGGCCAGTGTGGTGGTTTGGTGGTGGTCTTGACTTAACACCTTATTACCCCTTTGCTGAAGATGCGGCACATTTACACAAAACATTAAAACAAGCTTGTGACCAACACCACCCAGAGTATTACCCAGTGTTTAAACAGTGGTGTGATGAATATTTCTACCTCAAGCATCGTGATGAGACACGGGGTGTAGGTGGTCTGTTTTTTGATTACCAAGATGGTCAGGGTGCTTTATATCGTGGGCCAAATCCCAATGGGGAAGCGGCTACTTATAGCAACCAGGTGGGAACACCAGCAATCCGCAACTGGGAAGATTTGTTTAGCTTTGTGCAAGATTGTGGTAGAGCATTTTTACCAGCCTACGTACCAATTGTAGAACGGCGACATGGGATAGAGTATGGCGATCGCCAACGGAATTTTCAACTCTACCGCCGGGGACGGTATGTAGAATTTAATTTGGTTTATGACCGAGGCACTATTTTTGGTCTGCAAACCAACGGACGCACTGAATCAATTCTCATGTCCCTACCACCCTTAGTACGCTGGGAATACGGCTATCAACCGGAACCCAATTCCCCCGAAGCCGAATTGTATGAAACCTTCCTTAAGCCTCAAGATTGGATCAACTGGACACCAAAATAGTGACTTGAAAATAGTGGGGAGTGGGGCATTGGTTATTAATTCTCCCCTCCACTCCCCACTCCCCACTCCCCACTCCCCACTCCCCACTATTTTGGTGAGTTAAACTCCTAAAGTGAAGTACTTAACAGAAAAAGGTGACAATTTTAGCTATAGCTTGTTAATCTCAAGTGGCAGCATTAGAAAATTCTGTAAGTAGTTAATCTGAAAAGGAATGCCACGGGGAGGGCTTTAATGATTCACATAGACCAAAAAAGTTATACAACACAAGACGGAAACACCGTTATTGTCCTGACACCAGCAGGTCGCCTAGACATTACCACTGCTTGGCAATTTCGCCTGAAGTTACAGGAGTGTATTTCCAAACTCAGTCGCCATGTAGTTGTAAATCTGGCTCAGGTAAATTTTATTGATAGTTCTGGTCTCACGTCTTTGGTAGCTGGAATGCGTGATGCTGATAAAGTCAAGGGCAGTTTCCGCATCTGCAATGTACATCCAGAAGCCAAACTCGTGTTTGAAGTGACGATGATGGATACTGTCTTTGAAATCTTTGAAACAGAAGAGGAAGCTTTAGAAGGTGTACCTCGTAGCATTGCCAGCTGAAAAAGAGTTAGGAGTGAGGAGTAGAGACGCGATTAATCGCGTCTCTACAGGAGTTAATTCAAAATTCACAACTCATAACATTATCTTATTCAATACTGATTTCGCTTGGTGTAGCAATAAGGCCCCATAATCGCTCCCCAAGTTGCTTTTCCTGTTGCTGGGTCGATTCCTTTGTCGTAGCTGTCAAATTCTGCTGATGTAGCTGCAAAACCCAAGGAAACATAGACGCTATTGCCAAGATAAGTAAAGCTGCAACGTGTCTCTGGTGGTGGGCTAGCGGTAAACTTATAGCGATCGCTAGCTAGTTTCTCCTGAGTAACTGTTAGGATACAACCTGGTAATAAATCTAATTGTTCGGGTGTCAGTGTGTTCAGTAGAGCAGGGTTATTACCTGCACCCTTTAATGCACCTGGATCTTGAGGCATATAATATTGTACTTCCACGGTTGCGTCAGAGTTGCTCCCCTGACGCAAGCGGATAATTCGCTGGCGGTAAGGTTGATCTAGGGTAATAACGTTAGCCTGTTCAGCAAACAAGGTAATGCTATCTTCTGTGAACAGATTAACTGGTCTTTGCCACAGACGGAGGTGGACATACCAAACTGGTTCGGCTATGGCTTGTTCCCGATTATCAAATTCACCAGCTAGGTACTCACCTAAAGCAATTAACTGTGGCGAGAAGTTCATAAATACGATCAACGAATCATTAAGGATAATAATTTTTGGCTATTTTTTTAGGAGAAAAGGTCTTATCTCCTGTGGCTACAAGCTTATAAAATACTTCTGATGTCTCTATATTGTAAATGAAACCGTCACCCGCTAAAAGCTCAACTTGGCAAAGTAGCCTTTAAGCGACAAAATAAAGATACGTCGCCCTTAACATTTCTTTTTTCTTTGTGAATAACGTCCGTACAGTCTCTGATACAAAGCGAACTTTCTATAATCTTCACACCCGTCCGATCAACACTATTTATCGTCGGGTAGTCGAAGAATTGATGGTGGAAATGCATCTACTGTCAGTAAATATCGATTTTAGCTACAATCCAATTTATGCCTTGGGTGTCGTCACTACTTTTGACCGTTTCATGGAAGGCTATCAACCAGAACGGGATCAAGAATCAATTTTTAACGCCTTATGTCAGGCTATAGAAAAAGATCCGCAACGCTATCGACAGGATGCCCAAAGATTGCAATCTGTAGCTAAAAGTTTACCAATTAAAGATTTAATTGGGTGGCTAGGTCAAACTACGTACTTAGATAGAGATGCTGACTTACAAGCACAACTGCAAGCGATCGCCAATAATCCTAACTTTAAATACAACCGTTTGTTCGCAATTGGTGTATTTTCGTTATTAGAACAGTCAGATCCCGAATTGGTTAAAGACGAAAAGCAACTCACTGAGGCGCTGAAAGCGATCGCTGCTGGCTTGCATCTCTTTGATGACAAACTCAACAGAGATTTGGAGTTATACCGCTCTAACCTAGACAAGATGGCGCAAGCACTAGTAGTGATGGCAGATATGCTCTCAGCCGATCGCAAAAAACGCGAACAACGTAAACAACAATCAACTACCCCAGTTGCTCCCCCAAGTTCCAACGAATAGTTAAAAGATGGGAGTGATAAGTTAGGAGTTCTAAGTGAGGAATTGTTAATAACTCCTAACTCCTAACTTTTAACTTTATACTCCCAATAATTTGTAGATTAAGCTGTTAATTATAGTGAGCGAAAATGCCCCAATAATAGCACTCCAAATACCGTAGCGCAAGCGAAAGCCCTCTACTAACCAAGCAGCAAGACTAAAACAAACTACGGCAATCATAAATGTGAAAATCCCGGATAACAATTCCAATGTAAGTAAATTTGGTAGTGCAAAAACGAGGCTTAAAATCGGTCTGACTATTGCCGTTATAATACCAAGAACTGCGGCAGAAAAGAAGGCTTTCCCAGGAGTGTCAATTTCAACTCCCAGAGGCAATTTACTAATTATCAACAGGCTGATAGCTGTTACTACCCAAACAATTAAAAGCGTCACGATATTCATGCCACAACCCCTGAAACGTGAATGGCAATTGGTGATAAATTGCTTCAATTTATCGGTGGAAAAATCTTTAAAGCTCAACCAATTATTTATAAAGTAGCAGGAAAATTTTCTCTAGCCGAATTTTATTCTGGATATCTTTAGGTTTAGGAAAAAGATTGAAGGGGAATCAAATTGACGGCGATTAAAATCGCCTGCGCCTTACCCCATACATAAATGTAGTTGCTCTCCACGGCGCGAGGTGTTCGGTGAGGCACGAGGAAGCAGGGGCAGCAGAGGAGAATAACCAGTCCCCAGTCCCCAGCGATGCACTGAGCTTGTCGAAGTGTCCCCAGTCCCCTATCTCATCTTTTAACAAGAAAGGCTCCAGCGCTGGAGGCTCAGTTGGCAGAAGGGAATTCTGATTCCTGCCCTTATTAGAGTGACCGGAGCGAACTTGGGTTTAAGTCCCCCAACAAATCAGAGATTTTGGTGGCCTGCAATATGGTGTGGGTCTGACGCAGCCTAAGAAGAGAAGAGAAGCCCACACCATATTGCTACCTTCTGCCCTCTGCCCTCTGCCTTCTGCCTTCTTCACGAGGAGGTTGGGTTTTTTTCGGTGCTACAGGCGCTTGGGATGCTGGTGGGTTTGAAATACCAGGATTGATAGGACTGATGCCTTGTCCTGTTGGAGGCTGACTTATGCTAGGAAAGGGTACAGAATTAGGTGCTAAGGGAAATTTAGGGATAATATTCCCTTCAGGATTGATACCTGGAACTGGTGCAGCACCAGGATTTATTGGGAAAGAGGGGACAACAGGCTGGTTAAGTGAGTTTGTGGGTGGTTGAGATGAACCAGGAATAATCCCCAAAGAAACGCGATCGCCCCCGACTTGCCGCAGCAAGTCCAATGTCTCAATTACATCATTGTAAGTTGCTGTCCGCGAAGCATTAAGCACAATAACAGCATTGGGGTTTGCTTGGAGATATTGTTTTAACCTCTGTCCTAAATCTTCCTGTTTTACAGGCTGTTTTTCTATGTAAGTATTGCCAACGGCATCGATAGTCACAATCAGACTTCCGCCCTGTGACGTTATCCCAGATACACTGCTAGGGCTAGCTTTGGGCAAATCAACATTTATTGCCTGTTGCCGTGTAAATTGTAAAGCTGCTAACAAAAAAAACGTCAGAATACAAAAAACAACATCAATTAAAGGGATGATTTGAATTTGAACTTCTTCAATTGGAGTATGTAGATTAACTTTCATGTCTCACTCTCAAACCTGGTTAGGGGGTTGAATTATTGACTATTAATTAGCTGTATTCGGGGGTTCAGGAGGTGTAGGAAGCCTAGTCTTTCCTGGCTTACGGGGTGGAGTGATATTTTCTGGCACAATTGCTGATGTACTATTACTAAAATCAGGGGGGGACTGGCGATAGAGCAATTCCATATCATTCCCTGCCTTCCGAAAAACTTTGACTTGGTTGACTACAAAACTTTGAAATAGGCGGTAAAATACCAAACTAATGATTGCAACTATTAGTCCACTTGCCGTACTAATTAAGGATTCACCAATACCAGTAGTCACCCCAGCAGTAGATTCAGTTCCCAAATCGCCAATGCGAATTGAGCGCAGAGAGCGGATTAAACCCAAAACTGTGCCCAACAATCCCAGCAGTGGCGCGAGGGCAATCACGGCTTCTAAAAGTTTTTCGCCCCGCCGCATCCCAGCTAATTCATCTTCGGCAGTAGCCTCCAGTGCTAGTCTAAAGGTTTCCGCATCAGTTTTTGTTAGGCAAAGAGGGGCGTAGAGAAAACGTCCTACAGGCTGATTATTTGCAACTCTTGCAATGTCCGCAGCTACTTCCCAATTTTCCTGGGCAGCATCCAGGATGCGATCGACTATTTGCTTTTCTTGAGTCAACATTCGCAACCAGAACCATAAACGCTCGAAAATCACACTCAAAGCCAGAATCGATAGAGCTAGCAGAGGCCACATCGCTGGACCACCTTTATAAAATAAATCTAAAATATCCACTGTTTAAGTTTCCTCCCTCCATGACTAGAGCAAATGTGCTAGGGCATTTTAATTCTAGAGAGTAATGCAAAATGAGGGACTTCCAAAATATAAATTTCTCGACAACCTGAAAATACAGTGTAAGTATGACGTATTTGACTGAGACTGCTATATGAACTTGCTACTGCGTAGGCAATTGAATGATAGACCGATAATTTTTGGCATACTTTTGCTAGACTTCCTTGTAACCTGGAGTTTCACTACAGGATATTTTCGCGTAAAGGAGAGCAAATTTTGGCAGCAGTCCGAGTCCGCCAGCATGTTAATCCACTTGGTAAAAAGTATCAAACACCGGCAAGTCCCCTTGAATGGGAAAAAATTTATGCAAAGCCAAATCAACCACTACATTTAGATATTGGCTGCGCTAAGGGACTGTTTTTGTTGAATATGGCCAAGATAGAACCCAATTGGAATTTTCTCGGCTTAGAAATTCGGGAACCGTTGGTGGGGGAGGCGAATAAGTTACGTTCTGAATTAGGTTTAACAAACCTGCATTATTTATTTTGCAATGTGAATAACTCACTGAACTCACTTTTATCTTCCCTCCCTCCAGGAAGTTTACAACGCGTTACAATTCAATTTCCCGATCCTTGGTTTAAAACCCGCCATGCTAAACGTCGTGTAGTCCAACCAGAACTAGTGGCAGACTTAGCTAATTATCTGGCGATTGGGGGGTTTGTATTTCTGCAATCAGATATGGAATTTATCGCTGTGGAAATGCGCGATCGCTTTGCTGAAAATCCAGCTTTTGAGAAAATTGGTACAGGAGAATGGTTGGCCCAAAACCCTCTACCAGTAGCCACAGAACGAGAAATAGGCACGCAAAAAAAGGGTGAACCTGTTTATCGGGCTTTGTTTGAAAGAGTGAGAAGTGTGAATGAGGACTAGTGATAGTGCGATCGCCTAGCACTATGGCAAACATAGCTTGTTATGCTGAATTCTTCTTCAAATGTTTTTTCTGCCATAGGTGTCTAGCTGACGGAAGCAGTTGTGGTCTGAAAGAAGCGGTTGGCGGGGCGCGCCAGTCCCAGATTTTCGCGCAGCGTCTTGCCTTCATAGTCGTGGCGAAAAATCCCACGCCGTTGGAGTTCTGGCACAACCTTGTCCACAAAGTCATTCAGCCCTTCAGGAAGAAAAGGGAACATGACGTTGAAGCCGTCAGACCCTTCTTCTGTCAGCCATTGCTCCATATCATCGGCGATCGTTTGGGGTGTGCCGACAAAGGCCAGTCCACCGTAACTGCCGATGCGTTGAGCTAGCTGTCCAATAGTCAGGTTTTCGCGTTGCGCCAGCGCTATTACTCGTTCGCGTGAGGTCTGTCCAGCGTTAGTCTGAGGGATTTCTGGTAAGGAACCGTCTGGATCAAAGCGCGAAACGTCGTAGCCAAGTGCGCTATTGAGACTAGCGATCCCACTGTCATAATGTACTAGGCTGTCCAAATGAAGACGCTTGGCACGCGCCTCTGCGACGGTTTCGCCCACGATTACCAAGACACCTGGAAGAATTTTGATGCTATCTGGGTCGCGTCCGATCGCCCGCACGCGTCCCTTAATGTCGGCAAAGAATGCCTTTCCTACTTCCAAGTTGTTGGCTGATGCAAATATGACCTCGGCTGTGGCGGCGGCCAGTTGACGACCGGCTTCGGAGGCTCCCGCCTGGACGATCACCGGCCAACCCTGGATAGGTCTGGCAATGTTCAATGGTCCCCGCACTGAGAGGAAGAAATCTCTATTCTCAGCTTTGGCTAAGTTTAGGTAAGTATTTTGAAGCAGATGTTTTCCCTTATGACCGAGAACGTGAATTTTTGCAGAATCGAAATAAATCCCTGATTCAACGTCTCGAATGAACGCATCGTCAGCGAAAGAATCCCAAAGACCCGTGACGACATCATAAAATTCCCTAGCCCGCACGTAGCGTTCGTCATGATCTACCTCTTCTTCTAATCCAAAGTTGAGCGCTGCCTCTGGATTGGATGTAGTGACGATGTTCCAGCCAGCGCGACCACCACTGATATGATCGAGAGACGCGAAGCGGCGAGCGATGTGGTAAGGCTGGTCATAAGTCGTGGAAGCGGTGGCTACCAGCCCAATGTGTTCGGTGACGCTGGCAAGGGCAGAAAGCAGGGTGAAAGGTTCAAAGGATGTGACAGTATGGCTGCGCTTGAGCGCATTGATTGGCATATTCAGCACTGCTAAGTGATCGGCCATAAAGAATGCGTCGAACTTGCCCTGCTCTAGTTTTTGGATGAATTTTTTCAGCGCTGGGAAGTTAAAATTAGCATCAGGCAAAGCCCCAGGATAGCGCCAAGCGCCTGTATGTATGCTTACTGGGCGCATGAACGCACCCAGTTTTAATTGTTTCGATCCGCTCATTAGCCCTCCGTATCATGTTTAGAATGCAGGGGCGATCGTCCCCTTGAGGTAGTTGTTGATATAATCCTTCAATTTGGCATCAACAACCAATTGATTTAGTTTTTGGATGATGCCTAACGCACAAGATATTGAGAAAATTTTAATATGCAAATTAGATGGGTTTTAGCTGATGACTTGTGCGATTAAATCCTCGTTTTCATCTGTTGCCCACTTCTTAGCCTCTAAAACTTTATTTTTGCCCCTCAAATAAAATACGGTAAATTAGTAGAGATATAGTAGTATATTATTGAGATTTACATAGATAAGGATAAAAAACAAGGTGTATCTTCCCAGTCCCCATTGAATTTGGAGGCAAGAATGTCGAACCAAGCTACGGTAGGTAACTTTCTCCCTCTCAATACGCCAGTATCGTAGCTCATTATAGAAGATTGAACCGATGACGAATTACTAGCAAAACGTGGTGCTTAAAGGTTAGGGAAAATGCAGGCGGGTGGATTTTTGCCTGTAAAAACTGCTCACAGTGGCGAATGGCACGCTTGTAAAGCCCAAAGACTTATGTCGCCTCGTTCCCAGCCTCCAGGCTGGGAATGTATTCCGAATGGGCTGCTGCCTCTGGTCAAGAAAGAGGAGGCGGCAGCCCTCTCAGAACTGGTTCCGAGCCTCCAGGCTCTTAACCAGTTAGGGCAAAGCTTATAGCTTTACAAGCGTGCCATTACTCACAGTGGCAAAGAAATATGTTGACTGCCAAAAGGAGGATAAGGAATTGCTAACAGAAAATGAACTACACCTATCTGCTGATGTGCTGGTAATTGGTGGTGGCCCGGCGGCAGCCTGGGCAGCATGGGCAGCCGCATCCCAAGGAGTCAAAGTGATCGTTGTTGATAAAGGTTTTCTGGGTACGAGCGGTGCAGCTGCTGCCAGTGGCAATGGCATCATGGCTCCTTCTCCAGAGAATTGGGACAAAGTTTTATCGGAGCGTTATCGCATAGGAAAAAACCTAGCTAACTCACGTTGGATCGAGCGTGTGATCGAAAAAACTTGGCTGAGTTTGCCCCTAGTGGAAGATTGGGGCTATCGTTTCCCTAAAGAAAATGGGGAATCGGTGCGTCAGAGTTATTATGGCCCTGAATATATGCGCGTACTTCGCAAAAACCTCTGGCGTGTTGGTGTGCAAATTCTCGACCAAAGTCCGGCTTTAGAACTTTTATTGGCTGACGATGGATCAGTAGCTGGAGCCAGAGGTGTGCAAAGGCAACATCATCGTAACTATACTGTTCGTGCTGGTGCAGTAGTCTTGGCAAATGGCGGTTGTGCATTCTTGAGTAAAGCATTAGGTTGCAATACGAATACAGGTGATGGGCTGCTGATGGCAGTAGAAGCTGGTGGCGAACTCTCTAGTATGGAAGCTTCCAATCACTATGCAATTTCGACCGGTTTTAATGCCACAGTGACACGGGGTGTTCCCTTTGGCTGGGCTAGTTACACTGATGAAGCAGGTAATGATCTTGGTGGCTATGTGAATGGTCGTCGCGATCCATCGTTACTCCCTAATGCCCTCCTGAAAGGCTCCGTTTATGCTCGTTTGGATAAAGCCACGCCTGAAGTCAAAGCAGTAATTGAAAAGTCTCATTTCATCGCTTTTCTACCCTATAAAAAAGCTGGCATTGATCCCTATACAGAACGAGTGCCTGTAACACTAGTTTTAGAAGGTACAGTTCGTGGTACAGGTGGAATTCGGATTGTAGATGATAGTTGTAGTACAAAAGTTCCTGGCCTCTACGCCGCCGGTGATGCTGCATCGCGGGAGTTTTTAGCTGGGTTAGCTTCTGGAGGCGGTGGACCCAATGCTGCTTGGGCAATCTCCACAGGGCAATGGGCAGGAGTTGGGGCGGCGGCGTTTGCGAAAAGTTTGGGCACTCAAGCAAATGAACGGGTTGCGCGTCCTACTGGTCAAGTGGGATTGCGATCGCCTACGGTGGGCGGAACGCCATCGCCTATGGCAGGGCATAGCCCATCACCTTCACCATCTTCTGAAACATTCGATAGTGAAGCGATCGTGCGTGGTGTACAAGCCCAGATGTTCCCTTTAGAGAAAAACTACTTGCGTTCTGAACAGGGACTTCTAGATTCCCTCGCCAAATTAGAAACGCTATGGCAGCAAGTACAAGGGAACCCGAAACAAGATACAGTACGCGATGTGGAATTTTCTCGTCGAGCAGCAGCTCTCACGGCTGTAGCACGATGGGCATATTTTAGTGCTTTACATCGCACAGAAACGCGCAGCGAACATATTCGTGTGGACTATCCCGAAACCGATCCAAATCAGCTTTATTATCAAGCAACTGGCGGCTTAGAAAGACTTTGGGTGAGACGTGATTGGATTAAGGATGCCATCGCTACACCACCAGTACAAACCACTCAAACCACACCCTCTGTATCAAAGTTCTAGCAGGAGCAGTATCATGATCGAGCTTGTCAGTCATAAACTTTGTATCAATTGCAATTTATGTGTCCAAGTTTGTCCTACCAACGTCTTTGACTCCGTACCCAACCAACCACCTGCGATCGCCCGCCAAGAAGACTGTCAAACTTGTTTTATGTGTGAGGCTTATTGCCCTGCGGATGCGCTCTATGTTGCACCTGAATCTCATAGCAATGTTGCAGTCAATGAGGATGATTTAATTGAAAGTGGCATTATGGGTGAATATCGTCGCATCTTGGGTTGGGGATATGGCAGAAAAAACAATAGTGAATTAGATACTGCTCATAAACTACGCCAATTGCCGCGCCCCAATTAAAGTTAATTTCAGTCCACGCCAGTTGCTTCAAGTCGGCATCTTGCAAAAAAAATTGCTTTGTTGGGGAGCCACTGCGTTGCGCGGGTTTCCCGCGTTGTAGCAAGTGGCGTTGGAGGCTTTGCCAAAGCCAACATCCTGATATCTGTTGGGTTGCGCTCCGCTCCACCCAACCTACCTCTACAGGATATTTTCGCGTAAAGACTATTCTATGTAATAAAAATTGTTGTAACCGCTTAAACTCTGAGTAAAGGGAGGGTGACAGTAAAGGTTGTACTTACTCCAACTTCACTATTGATTACAATCTCGCCTCCATGTGCATCGACACACTTTTTAGCGATCGCTAGCCCCAAGCCGGTACCAGGAATGGTTCCAACATTGTCCGCACGTTGGAAAGGCTGAAACAGTCGCTTTTGGTCTTCTTTAGGAATGCCAATTCCCCAATCTTGAATTCGGAAAATTACTGTTTTTTCCTGACCAATTAGTTCAAAATGCACTAGTCCGTCCGGTAGTGAATACTTAATAGCATTGGTAAGTAAATTGCTCAAAAAGTGCCGCAGCAAGCTTTTATCCCATAGTGCTTCGCCTAATTGCCCAAAACTGGTGAATACCAAAGTCAGATGTTTCTCGTTTGCCATTAATCGAACTTCTTCGACCAGTTGGCGACAAAAAGCTTCTAAATCTAAGCTGATAAGTTCACAGCGCAGTCTACCAGAATCAGCTTTACCGATGAATGAAACTTCATCTAAGAGCTGTCCCATGTTTTTGATCGCCGAGCGAATCATTTGCAAATGATTCAGTTTTTTCTCTTTGGTCAATTTTTCGTCGTAGTTTTGTAGCAATCCAGCAGCCAAGAGAATAGTATTTAGGGGATTGCGGATGTCATGGGAGAACATCGAGACGAATTCAGATTTTAACTGGTTGAGTTCATTGGCTTTCAACAGTTCAGCAGTGCGTTCTTCAACCCGAATTTCTAACGTTTCATTGACCGTGCGTAATGATTCTAAAACCTGCTTGCGCTCGATCGCATAACGCAAAGAGCGAACCAATACATCTGAATTTACCTGGCGCTTGATTAGATAATCCTGTGCCCCCTGTCGTACTGCCTCAATTGCCAGTTCTTCGTCATTTGTATTGGTTAAGACAACAATCGGTATGTTTGGAACTTGACCAATTAGAGGAGGCAGAGATGACAATCCTTCGCTGTCAGGTAGAGATAAATCTAACAAAATAACATCGTAATTACACTGAGTTAGTTCCTGAAGTGCTTCCCGCAATCGCTTCACGTGAACCAGAGTAAACTCTTGGGATTGGGCTTGCATGAGAAACTCTTGTAACAACCTAGCGTAAGGTAGGTTATCCTCAATTAACAAGATTTTTACTGAGTAGCTCACAACCATAATTTTGGGTTTCACTCTAATGGCAGCGTCACAGTAGAGAGCCAAAAATCTTCAATACTCTTGACGATTTTGAATAGCTGGTTAAGGTTGCGGGATTTAGTAATATAGCAATTCACATGCAAATTGTAGCTCTCAATAATGTCATCCTCATTTTTTGAGGTTGTTAACACAACGACTGGAATACGTTTTAGTACTGGGTCAGTTTTAATTTCCGCCAGCACTTCTCTACCATCTTTTTTGGGCAAATTCAAATCTAGGAGGATGAGGTCAGGGCGCGGGGCATTAGCATATTCGCCTTCTTGACGTAAATAAGCCATAGCATCTATGCCATCCTTGACCGTGACTACCTCGTGTGGTACCGAACTATTTTTCAACGCTTCTTGGATTAAGCGAATGTCGGCTTTATTGTCCTCGACCAAAAAGATCATTTTGTGTTTTTCTCCCCTTTCTACGCTCAAGTTCACGTCCTCCAACTGGAATTGTAAAGTAGAAGGTTGCGCCTTCACCCAGTGTTGACTCTATCCAGATTCGCCCCCGGTGGCATTCGACAATCTTCTTACATATAGCTAAACCCATACCTGTACCGATATATTCATCCCGTGTATGTAGGCGCTGAAAGATCACGAAAATGCGATCGCTAAATTGTGGGTCAATGCCAATACCATTATCTCGGACTGAGAACAGCCATGCATCTTCTATCCTTTCTGCTCCCAGATGGATTTGTGGCGGCTGGTCACTGTGGAACTTAAGGGCGTTACCAATGAGGTTTTGAAATAGCTGCATCAGTTGGGTGCTGTCAGCCATCACGGTTGGTAAGGGATCGTGGGTGATAGTAGCCCCAGTTTCATTAATCCGTTGACGCAAATTGCTTAAGGCCCGATTTAAGGCTGTCTCTACCTCAGTTATTTGAAATGCGATCGCCTGCATATCTACTTTCGAGTATGCCAGTACGTCATCAATCAAAGTCTGCATCAAGCTAACTCCCTGCACAGCGTAGCTGATAAACTCGTGGGCTTCTTCGTCGAGTTTTTCGCCATAACGCATCTCCAACAGCTGCACGTAATTTACAACTTGATTAAGAGGTTCTTGCAAGTCATGGGAGGCGACGTAGGCAAACTTTTTCAGGTCGGCGTTAGAACGTTCTAAATCCTGCGCTAACTGGGCAAGTTCATCGGCTTGACGCAGCACAATATTGACAATTGCTTTTCGCAGTTCCAATGCTGCTTTAACTTCTATATCTTTCCAAGGTAAAGATGTTAAGCGGACGGTTTCTTTCCACAGTTCAAATGATTTGCGTGGACATAAACGGACATTTCCTTCTGACTGGCTAACTTCAAAAGCCTGATTAGGATCGCCACCCCAATTTACAGTTTGAATTACTTCTGGTCGAAACCATAAAACATAATTTCGTTTGGCAATGGGAATAGCTAATAAACCGCTAGCAACGTTTTTAAAACTTTCGGCATCTGAATAAATCTGCGGCAAAGAATCTGTATAGAATACTTCTTCCTCAACGTTATTCTTGAGCCATTGGACTAAAAAATTCAGGTCTTCTTCTTTCGGCGTTTCACCAACTACCCGACAATTTCCCCCAGAACACACGGCTGCGCCTTGAGCGCTAGCCAAATCTAAAATATGCTGCGGGTTTTTAACTAAACCATCAATAAAGTTTTCGTCTTCAGACATATATTCAATTAAGACTGATTGAATACGTGTCAGATTTATCTGGCGATCGTGGTCTTCTGTCTCTTCTCTAGCTGAGATTTCGGCAAATATTAATCGCCCCAAAAATTCGCAAGCTTTACGTAATTCGTAGGAAATATATTTAGAGGACTGATGATGACAAGCAATTAGTCCCCAGAGTTTTTGGTCTTTAATTAAAGATATAGTCAGCGTTGCACCAACACCCATATTATGCAAGTACTCCAGATGACAGGGAGCAGGACTTCTGAGAATAGAGTTGGTTAAATCAATCGGGCGATCGCTAATTGGATTATTGACAGGAAAAATTTTTACTGGCTCAGAAGAAGAATCCGGTATGATTCTGATCGAATTGACAGCGAATAATTTTTTCGCTGGTTTGGGAATATCTGACTCTGGGTAATGCAGTCCTAAGTACGGTTCTAGGCTTTCTAGTTTTTCTTCAGCGACAACAGAACCATGACCATCATCATCAAATTTATATAGCATTACCCTGTCAAATTCCGTTATTTTCCCCACTTCTTGAACGATAACTTGACAAAATTCACGGAGATTTGATGTTTTTTTTAGTTGATTTATGGAGGCTTGAGCTAAATGATAAAAGCTTAAAAATGGAATAGTTTCCTGAGTAATAGCAGGTTCTAATTCCAGAATTAAAAATTTTTCTTCATTGCGGTGAAATACTGCATCAAATACTATGTATTCATCATCTTTTTTTCGCACCCAAACTCTGGTGGAATTGATGAAATCAAGATTTGCCCCGGATAGCCCTGTTTGAATTTTCTCTATTTGGAATGGGTCGAGTAAATCTTCTAGTTTTTTTTGTAACATATTTTCGGGAGTGATTCCGAAAATACTTAATGTATTAGTGCTAACTTGTAATATTTTTAGTTCAGGCTCCTCCAAGACTAACAGGATACCATGAGGCTGAATTTGACTAGAAAGATGAATCGATGCCTCTTTTAAGCTAATTAAATTAATATCTGGCAATTCTAAGTTCATTTTCATGACGATCCTCCTCTATTATTCGGGAGCATCAAAACTAGGTACTTATAATAACGGAGAATGATAAATATAAAAAATTTTATAATTTCTCATTCATTATTTTTACTTAGTATTTAATTCACCATGCCCTGGTGTTGCGTTTTGCAGCCTTAATATCATCTGCTTGCGCTTTGAACATTCTAACAGTAAATAAAGCTACATAGTGATAAGAAATGTGAAACCGATGTATTAAGCAAATCTATATATTTAGCTATGTTAACTTGAGAAATTAGCTAGGAGTTAGGAGTTATTATTCTTCCGATACCCCATGCCCAATGCCACTTTATTTAATCAAATCCAAGAGTGGAACCACATTCGCAGATTATAACCTTCATGGGAGAGGGGTAAACCCAAATAAATAGGCATCCAGAAAATGAAAGCAGCCAGAATGATAAAAGTAATGGTGACACCTAGCACCCGAAGTTGTTGATAATAACTGCGAAGACACTGATCAACAAACCAAGCGATCGCTAAAAATACAAACACCACTGCACACATATAATGATAGATAAAAGCGCACCTCTTCACCTCCACCCAAGGTAATAAGTTAGCAAAATAATTGATAACTAAGTACAAGGCAATCCAAGTATCAACACTAAGAGTTGCAGGCACAGAAAAACGCTTTTCCTTTACCAGGTGAATTATGACTTGTGATACCAGCATTCCTACTAAAAACAACATAGCAGCAACACCAAACCACCACAAAAAGGGATTGCCCATAGCGTGGACATCATAAATAACTTGTCCAGCACCAGCAGGTAAAGGAGGCCCCATTACAGGTAAGGGGTCAGTGATACTTTCAGCCGTTTGATAATAATATGCCATTGGTCGAGTCATCAACGGCCATTTATACCAGGCAGCACAGTAAGGATGCACGTCAGGACTATTGCCACCTAAATGTAAGTGAAACTTCAAAATTTGCTGATGTACTGCAATAAATCCATAAGTTTTATCTAGTTGAAGGTGAGGAATCCAGATAATGCTGTAGATAAAAGCTGGGATAATTCCTAGATAAAACAGCATCTGAAAAATATTTAGCTGAGTCAAGTTTTGTAATGGTGATTCAGATGATGGAGATGAGGGAAAATAAGTACTAACTCCTGACTCCTGCCTTCTGACTTCTACTTCCTGCCTCCTGTCTCCTGCCTCCTGCAATAAGGGGGATGTAAAAAAGAGTTTGGGGTTAGGAAAGGAATGTATCAGATGAATTACCCAAGCTGCTATCCAAGTGAAATAAGCACCTGACAGGAACCATAAACCATTCCACTTAGTACCGACTGACGCACCAAAAGCAATGCCAGCAAAAATTAACCAAAAAGAACGTCGCCGATTTTGATTATCTAATGCCAATAATAAAAACCAGTGCCCTAACAAACCAAAGATGACGATATAAATATTACTTAAGGCATAGCGAGATTCAACTAGAAAGATGCCATCACAAGCTGTGAATAAACCTGCAAGGATTGCAAAGCTACGGCGATAACTCAACTGATAAGCGATCGCAGCCACAACTAAAGGAATAAATGAGCCTGTGAGGGCGTTTAACCAACGATAAGTCCAAGGCGATCGCAATGAACCTGTAAGTCCATTCACCGTATCATGCCAAAAAGGAATGTGACTGCCAATCCAAATGCCAATACCAATAATATATTGACTCAGAGGTGGATGAGCATTAAAAAATGGTGTATGCGTGAGATAGTTATTACCGAATTTAGCAAAGTAAACTTCATCAAATACCAGAGTGTTGAATCGCTCCAGTCCCCAAAACCGTAAGGCAACTGAGAGGATAAATATAGTCAACATCCCAATTCGGAACCATTTTTTTGTCATTTGTCATTATTTTCTGGCTTCACTACGGCATAAATCACTGGCAAGTTCAAAATACTAAATCCGTAGTTGAGCATAACTTGTCCTGCTTCTGTTGCATAGCCTTTACCCCAAGAAACTCGCGGGCAGGATGCCCACCCCACAAGATGGATAATTTATTTATTGTCAGTCCCTTACTGCTCATTTCGCCCCATTACTCAAAATTAACCGTAAAAAATCAAATCTAGACTGGTTTTTGTACTGAGGGACTTCCAAATTAAAAAACATTCAAAAATCTCATACAACAATCCTCTCTCTTCTTCATCTCTCCGTGCCCTCTGCGCCTCTGTGGTTCGTTTTCTTGGATAATTTATTTCTTGGAAATCCCTGATTCCGTGTCATTTCATATCGGATATTTTTTGACCACCGTGAACGATTACAATTATTTAAGCTCTTACTCAACCTTCATTAAGGAGTATCATATGAGCGGATTTGGTCACGGTACCGTTGGCACACGGGAACAAGCATTTACGACTCTGCTGCACTTAAGAGAAGAAGACTATCCGACACATCAACTTGTGGAACTTGCTGCAAGTATAAAGGGAGATGTTGATACGGTTAAAGACGGTCCCGATCCTGAAGAAAACCTTTGGGTACCAGCAGGTTATACCTACTTTGGTCAATTCATCGATCACGATCTGACCTTTGACAACACATCATCACTAAACCCAGCAGATGCTGGAGAACAAGATCGTTTACCTACCAACTTGCGTACCCCACGCTTTGATTTGGACTCATTATATGGCGACGGTCCCGATGCTCAACCTTTCTTATACGCGGAGGACGGTGCCAGTTTGCTGTTCAAAGATAGCAATCAGAGTCAATCTCAAACAACTTATGAGCAAGCAATTCAAGACTTACTGCGTAGCCCCAACGGTCGCGCTATTATTGGCGATAAACGCAATGATGAAAACTCTATCATCAGCCAAATTCAATTGGCATTTGTCAGATATCACAATGCAGTGGTTAAAAAACTGAGCCAAGAGGATAAAGAACTAACTGGTACTGCCCTATTTAATCAAGCACGCAATGAGGTGCGCTGGACTTATCAAAAGCTGGTGATTGAAGATTTTTTACCGCGCATTGTCAAAGCTGAAGTGTTTGCTGACCTTCAGGAAGCCACAACACCTGAAGAGCGGAAAAACCTTTACGCCCTTTATACTCATGATAAGCGGAAAAACTTACCCCGCGAATTTGTGGTTGCGGCTTACCGCTTTGGACACTCAGGAGTGAGGACAGGTTATCGGCTGAACAAAGAGACTAGATTGACTATTTTCCCGTCCAGCGAGGAGTCAAAACCAGATAACAACAGCTTGCTGGGATTTGAACCGCTCCCCAAAACCCATGTCATTGACGACTGGGGTCGCTTTTTTCCAAATACGCAACCTGGAGTTTTCACCACCGAAGATCGACACAAAGCCGCAGATGACACAGTGAACCCTGAAGTCCGGCTACAATTTGCTTACAAAATTGATACCACTTTGGTAGATCCACTTGGTGTTTTACCACCTAGTGTACTACCGACCAGCGCCACGGTTGGGGGTCTGGTTAAGGAAGTTGAGGATACAATAGGCCCTAAGGACACCTTACCAGACACAGTGGCTCATCCCCCGCGCCCTTCCTTAGCCCTCCTCAACTTACTTCGTGGTAACATATATAAAGTGCAAGGCGGACAAGCGATCGCACATGTACTCCAAAGAAATGATTTTCCGGTTAAAATACTAGACCAAAAGCACCTATCTACGAGAAATGCGGTTGAAGGAAGGGATGGAGTTTTCAAATTTAACCCAATCGATTCAAGTCTTCAAAGAGATACTCCTCTGTGGTTTTATATCTTGGCCGAAGCCCAAGCCTCGGTTGTGGATGCAATCAAATTAGAAACAGATGAGACGTTCCATGAAGAACAACTACTCCAAAACGATGGAGCCAAAACTCAGCTAGGCTGGGTGGGCGGTCGGATTGTAGCGGAGGTGTTTTATGGTCTGTTGGATTCGGATCGTGAATCCTACTTCAATGCAGCACCTGATAACTGGGAGCCGATACTAGGAGGTAATGGAGAAGTCATCTTCGCTAACCTTCTCAAGTTCGCAGGACTAACCGTCGGAAACTGAGCAAGTGCGCTTTTAGCGCTCATTAAAACCGATACGGTTCGGTTAATATGTTTGGCTCTAGAGCATCGATTCAGTAATCAAAAACCTAACCCCCCAGCCCCCAACGCTCCGAGCGTTGGGGGAGCCAAACTCCCTTCTGGGCTTCGGAGAGCAGGGTGGTTTCATACAAGCAGAGCAAAACTAAAACTGGTTTTCAAAGCCTCTCCCCCAGGGGCTACGGTGTACACACGTCTCTGTTCCAAATCAAAATGGTTGGAGATCCTAAATCCACGCCACTTGCTCATGGGGGAAACCCCCAGACGCTCTCTACGAGACGCTAAAAGCGTAGCTTGCTTCCCTGTAAGGGTACGCGGACTCGCTTGCCGCCGGCGCTACAGCACTTTCGGCAGCTATGAGGTACATCCTCAAAGCTGAAAGCTATCTTAGGAGAGGGGTAAGGAGAAAAGCTGTATTGCATAATAGCGGGAAGCGCTGTATCGCTCTTAGCGTCTCCCCTTCTCCCAAAGGGAGAGGCTAGCGCCAAGGGAGAAGACCGCAGTGGCTCCCCGATAAATTGGGGGACTTTGAGAGGTTCTTGCCCCCCTTTTTAAGGCAGGGCTGTTTCATTCGATCTCTTAGAGATTTTGTCAATAGTATAAGTCAGAAATTTGCTTGATTTGGTTATCGAAAAGATACCACCTCAACGAGTAAATTTCAGTGCGATGTCTACGACGGGCTACGCCTACGCGATTTTCTCGCCCAATCAGATTTTTTAGTCACCTGACTTTTTTGCTTGAAACGCTTGTAAATCAGAGCCTTTTAGGGAATGAATCAGCCCTGCCTTTTTAAGGGGGGTTGGGGGGATCATTAAGCCTGTAGAGTAATGTTACAAGACTTGTGTGTACACCGTAGCCCCCCGTGGGGAGTGTCAAGAATTGACACCCTCGACTTTTGCCACTTCCAGCATCGTCTTTAAAACCGAATCTGGATTCAGACTAATCGAGTCAATTCCCTGTTCAACCAAAAACTGGGCAAATTCTGGGTAATCGCTGGGTGCTTGTCCACAAATGCCGATTTTGCGGTTATGTTTTTTTGCAGCTTTTATAGCCATTTTCACCATTTCCTTGACAGCCGGACTGCGTTCATCAAACAATCTCGCTACCAACGCCGAATCTCTGTCTATACCTAGTGTTAGCTGAGTTAAATCATTAGAACCAATGGAGAAGCCATCAAATACGTCAGCAAAGTCCTCAGCCAGAATAACATTACTGGGCAACTCGCACATCACATAAACTTGCAAGTCGTTAACACCTTGCTTTAAACCATTTTTTGCCATCTCTGCCAAAACCAAACGCCCCTCATCAGGAGTGCGACAAAAAGGAATCATCGGGATCACATTAGTCAAACCCATCTCTTCCCGTACCCGTTTGATGGCTTGACATTCTAGAGCAAAAGCTTCCCTGTAGCCTTCATCATAGTAACGTGCCGCTCCTCGCCAACCTAGCATAGGGTTTTCTTCATGGGGTTCAAACTGTCGCCCACCTAACAAATTGGCATATTCATTACTTTTGAAATCCGACATTCGGACAATCACTGGTTTGGGATAAAATGCCGCCGCAATTCTACCTATGCCTTGGGCTAATTTATCTACAAAATACTGGGGTTTATCCTCGTAAAGTGAGGTGATGTCAGCAATTTTAGCTTTGACAAATTCATCTTTTAACAATTCATAATGAATCAACGCCATTGGATGAATTTGAATTTGGTTAGCGATGATAAATTCTGTTCGCGCTAAACCTACGCCATCGTTGGGAATTGCCGATAAACTTAATGCTTCTTGAGGATTACCCACATTCATTAAAATTTGAGTGCGGGTGCGCGGTAAGTTCTCTAAGGGGACTTCTTCAACCTCAAAAGGTAATAACCCTGCATAAACTTTTCCTTCTTCCCCTTCAGCGCAAGAAATTGTTACCTCTTGACCAGCTTTTAAGATTTCTGTACCATTGCCACATCCCACGATCGCAGGTACACCCAATTCTCGCGCAATAATTGCTGCGTGACATGTCCTACCCCCAGAATTGGTGACAATTGCACTAGCACGTTTCATTATTGGTTCCCAATCGGGGTCAGTTCTCTCTGTCACCAAAACTTCCCCAACTTGAAACTGTTCGAGTTTCTGAACATCTAAAATTAGACGTACTTTTCCTTGACTAATTGCTTCCCCAATGGCACTTCCCGTAACAAGGGGGATTGGGGATTGGGAAGATTTTTCCCCATTCCCGATTCGATTCGCCAATAACAACCGATAACTCCGCAGCACATTTCCCGTCTTCTGCGACTGGACGGTTTCGGGACGCGCTTGCACAATAAAAAGTTCGTTCGTAATGCCATCTTTGGCCCACTCGATATCCATTGGAGTGGGAATACCGTGGACTTGGGAATAATGGTCTTCGATTAAACACGCCCAACTTGCTAGTTGTAAAATCTCTTCATCACTCAGGGCAAATTTACCTCTTTCACTGGCTGAAACCGAAACATTTTTCGTAAATTTGGAGCCATCATCATAAATCATTTTTAGTTCTTTACTGCCCAATTTCTTATCAATAATTGGGCGAAAGCCAGCTTTTAAAGTTGGTTTAAAAACATAATATTCATCGGGATTTACAGACCCCTGGACAACATTTTCACCTAACCCATAGGCGGCTGTAATTAGTGCCGCATCTTTAAAGCCGGTTTCTGTGTCAATAGAGAACATCACCCCAGAGGTTGCTAAGTCAGAGCGCACCATTTTTTGCACACCTACAGCCAGAGCAATGCTAAAATGGTCAAATGCCTTGGTGTGGCGATAAGAAATAGCGCGATCGGTAAATAGGGAAGCAAAGCATTTATGACAAGCGGCTAAAACTCCTTGGACACCGACAACGTTGAGGTAAGTTTCCTGTTGTCCGGCAAAACTAGCATCGGGTAGGTCTTCAGCAGTGGCGCTAGAACGGACTGCAACATCTGTCTCTGTATGGTATCGTTCACAGAGACTATGGTATGCTGTGGCGATCGCTTCCCGCAATTCTACAGAAAATGGGGTGTGGATTAATAGCGATCGCGCTTTTTTCCCCCGTTCTCGTAAATTTTTGACATCCTCAACATCTAAATCGGCAAAGAGTTTGCGTAGTTTTGCTTCTAACCCTGCTGATTGGATGAAATAACGATAAGCGTAAGCAGTGGTGGTGAATCCGGTGGGAACATTAATGCCTTTGGGCGTTAGCTGTTGAATCATTTCCCCCAGTGAGGCGTTTTTACCACCAACTACAGGGATATCAGCAATCCCAATTTCATCAAACCAGAGAATGAGCGATCGCTCTTGGGAAAATTGAGATAAAGTGCTTCTAGATACTGTAGCCATAAATATTACCTTTTAAACTTATAGTCGATTTGTTAGTACGTAACCGCTAGTATATTTTTCCCCTATTAAATTTTAGATTTATAAAATGCAAAGCTATGGTGAATAAAAATTAACAATTGTTCGGCTTAATAGCTGCATCAAAATACCCGATGGTGCTAATTAGAACGACTGCTGAAAATTGCAGCAGATCAGCTAACTGAATACAGCACTGATGACCGTAAAATTGAAAAAATGCGCCGTAAAATAGGTTTAACATGCGAGGTTCAATAACCTAGTCTACAAGAAGGATAGTGATCTGGTGGGAATACGCTACAATTGGCAGGAATTAGAGATTAGGGCGATATACAACATGCCATTGCTAGAGCTGATTTATCAAGCTGCTAGCGTGCATCGCCAATATCATGACCCAACAAAAATCCAAGTTTGTAAGCTGATATCGATTAAAACGGGAGGTTGTCCAGAAGATTGTAGCTACTGTGCCCAATCTTCCCGCTATCAAACAGAGGTAAAGGCGCAAGCACTCCTAGAAAAGGAAACAGTAGTTAACATCGCCCAGAAAGCTAAAGAAACTGGTGTTAGTCGCATTTGCATGGGTGCTGCTTGGCGGGAAGTACGGGATAACTCACAATTTGAAGAAGTCCTGGAAATGGTCAAGGATGTGACTGCAATGGGTTTAGAAGTGTGCTGTACTCTGGGGATGTTGACGGCAAATCAGGCTAGGAAATTGGCAGAAGCGGGACTTTACGCCTACAACCATAACTTAGATACCTCACAGGAATATTACAGCACAATTATTACCACGAGGACTTATAGCGATCGCTTAAACACAATTGAGAATGTCCGTCAGACAAATGTAACTGTATGTTCTGGTGGTATCCTGGGTTTGGGCGAAACAGTCGATGACCGTGTTGGGATGTTACAAACTTTGGCAAACTTACATCCTCATCCAGAGTCTGTACCGATTAATATTCTCTCCCAAGTACCGGGCACACCCTTAGAAAATCAGCCTGATGTCCCCATTTGGGATATTGTGCGGATGATTGCCACAGCTAGAATTTTAATGCCAGCTTCTGATGTGCGTCTTAGTGCTGGTAGGGCGAGACTTTCTCAAGTTGAACAAGCTTTCTGCTTTATGGCAGGAGCCAATTCTATCTTTTCTAGCGACGACAACAAGATGTTGACTGTGACAACTCCCTGTCCAGATTATGATACTGACCGAGAAATGCTGAATTTACTTGGTTTGGGAATGCGTCCACCTTCCCAAAGAGAGCAGAAAGTAGTAAGTCCGGCTGTTGTGGGATAAATATCTTCTTGTGGAATGGGCGAGATGCCATTGGTGTCAACAGTGAGAAACTCAATGATGAAGAGTGCCTCGGCTTAGGCTTGAACTGGTTGTACTGGGGATTGGGGACTTTTAGAGGATGTTTTAAAAGTGGTTGGCTGTAATTTTAGGTACTTTTAGATCCCCCCTAACCCCCCGCTCAAAAGGGGGGAACCGGATCAAAGTCCCCCAATTGAGGGGGGATTTAGGGGGATCTAAAACGTTTTGCTACTGACAAGATGACTTTTAAAACATCCTCCTAAGATAAGTATCTAGATTCAGACGCCAACCAAATCTTAAAGCAATTTCTTGCCCAGTCCCCAATCCCCAATTCAAATGAGGGATGCAATGATATTAATACTCATAGCTAAAATGGTAGTATTGAAAAAGAAGGATAATATACTATGTAACAGAGTCAAGCGCCTCATATCGGGTGATGTTGTCTGCACATCTGAAACTTGGCTAGTCATGCCAACTACAAAAGAATAATATAAAAATTCCCAGTAATCTGGATTGTCATTATTAGGAAAATCTAAACCTCCGGTGATTTCTTCACTATGACGATGATTAATATATTTGTAATAGCTGTGTGCATATTGCACTGCAAACATTGTATGTACTAATAACCAGGAACCGACAATGGTCATAATTGAAAGTATGACGTGTAGGATAAGCAGAATTGTTGACAACGCTTTTTTATCAGTTAGTAAAAACCCAATGGCTAAAACACTCGCACAAGCCGCAGCAATCACTAGCATGAATATAGCCAAATGTCCTTCATATTCACTCTCAGAATAACGGCGGATTTTTTCTGGGGTAGCCCTGATCATTTTCCACCAGGTTATGGCTAAGAAGAAGTCAATGCCAGAGTTCCAAGCGCAGAGAATGCGAGTTGGTAAGTGCAGCCAAGGCGGAAGGATTACTGAAACTAATACAGCCAGTCCGATAGCAATTATTAATCGGGGTCGGGAGTCGAAGTTTTTAAATAAATTAAGTTTCACAAATATTACGATCGCAGATATTATCTAGTTCGGTTTAACTAATTATAATTCCTAGTTTTCGGTGAAACACCACATCAAATAGACATCTCCAGAAATTAAATATGCGTTACCCAGAACCCTTGTACAGACGTAGCAGTGCTACGTCTCTTTTTCACCAGATGTCTAATTGTCAAATGGTTGGTGTTTAAGTTAATCGTCATTCAAATTGCATCTTTGCGTCACCGCGTATCACCATCTTTGTAACGATTTGAAACACTCAGCTTAAAAACGTATCAACTTACTTGTTGGGCTATAAATCCTCAGCTAATTAAATTTACGAATTACGAATTATTTTAACTTAGCTCTAATCGTCTCTACTCTTTGACGATTGACACCTAAATCGCTCTGACCTAAGCGTGAGGCTGAACGCACTTGGATAACATTAGCATTTCTGTCCAGATAGAATTCTACATCATCTACAAATCCCAGTAAAGCACTTTTAAATTCTGCATATAAATAATCTTTACTTTCGGTAATGATTTTAGTTCTTGGTAAGGACTGAATAATCTTTTTAAGATTAGCGATTGATTGATCTGGGGTAGATGTAAAAGTCAACGGTGCAATCTTGTGGGTTGCATCTGTACTCTGACTGGAAACACAGTTAGGAGAGTTAGGGCAGGATGCTAATTTACCGTTGCTAACACCTGAATTATTCGGTCGTTTGCCAGCAAAAACCATAATTATGTCTCCGGGTAAGTGAATAAATCTACTCTCACACATTTGTTTCAATCAGTGTAATACTTTGCGGCGATCGCATCTTCTGGCAAATGACAGATTCACTAAAACATCGGTGCGATCGCTCTATATATAGGACAATACAGTTCAGTTAAGCATTTCCTCCTTCTCTCTGCGTTCTCTGTGCCTCTGCGGTTCGTTAAAAAAAATTAACCTTCCCAAACAGTTTTAGCCTTAACCCAAGCGTATTGATATATAGGATTCATATTTGAATGGCACGCTTGTAAAGCCCAAAGACTTATGTCGCCTCGTTCCCAGCCTGGAGGCTGGGAATGTATTCCGAATGGGCTGCTGCCTCTGGTCAAGAAAGAGAAGGCGGCAGCCCTCTCAAAACTGGTTAAGAGCCTCCAGGCTCTTAACCAGTTAGGGCGAAGCTTATAGCTTTTATTAGTGCCATTCGATTCATATTTGATTTTTGAAATACACCCTACATATACTTAGATTTTTTCAAAAAATAAAGCTAGTATTCATTAGCTTACAGGCTTTATTAGTACATTTATACTAAATAACTTGAGACTAGGCGATACTCAAATTAACTCGGACATCACCTTCCAAGGTAAGGTTGTAGCCAGTATCGGTGGTATTAGTACCATTTATGCTAGTTACATTCAATCTAGGAATAAAATAAATCCTTTTTATCGGTAAATATACGGCTTTAATTAATGGGAATACACGGAAAAAGGTTCTTTTTGTTGTACTGAGTTTTTTCAAAAATCAAGTACGAGTCCTATATGATCCTGTAAGTATCGTCTAGGCGAAGACAGATTTATGACGCAAACAATTTCAATCAACGACTCTGGGCGCTTGCAACTCACACCGCTAGAAATCCCATCCCGTCTGCTGTTAGGGCCTGGCCCATCCAATGCCCATCCCACAGTTCTTCAGGCGATGAATACCTCACCCGTTGGCCATCTTGACCCAGCTTTTCTTGCACTGATGGATGAAATTCAGTCGTTGTTACGCTACGTCTGGCAAACAGAAAACCAACTCACCATTGCAGTCAGTGGAACGGGAACAGCCGCAATGGAAGCAACTATCGCCAATGCTGTAGAACCTGGTGATGTGGTTTTAATTGGTGTAGCTGGTTACTTCGGTAATCGCCTCGTGGATATGGCTGGACGATATGGCGCTGATGTGCGAAATTTTACCAAACCTTGGGGACAAGTCTTTAACCTAGATGAAATCCAAACTGCCTTAAAAACTCATCGCCCAGCTATTTTAGCTCTAGTTCATGCCGAAACCTCTACTGGTGCCCGTCAACCATTGGAAGGAGTCGCTGATTTGTGTGGTGAATTTGGCACTTTGTTACTAGTGGATACGGTGACAAGTTTAGGTGGTGTCCCCTTGTTTTTGGATGCTTGGGGAGTTGACCTGGCCTATAGTTGTAGCCAAAAAGGATTGGGTTGCCCGCCTGGTGCTTCGCCTTTTACCATGAGTGCGCGTGCAGTTGAAAAATTGCAACAGCGCCAAACAAAGGTTGCAAACTGGTATTTAGATATGTTGTTGTTGGGCAAGTATTGGGGCGCTGAACGCACCTATCACCATACAGCACCCATTAATTTATATTATGCATTGCGGGAAGCACTACGTTTGCTTGCAGAAGAGGGATTAGCAAATTCCTGGCAGAGGCATCAAAAGAACGTAGAATATCTTTGGGAAGGGTTAGAGAACTTAGGACTGAGTATGCACGTTGAGCAAGAGTATCGACTACCAACGCTCACTACTGTCTGCATTCCAGCAGGGGTAGATGGTAAAGCGATCGCCCGGCAGTTACTCAATGAACATAATATTGAAATTGGCGGTGGTCTTGGCGAACTAGCGGGTCTTGTCTGGCGCGTGGGATTGATGGGCTTTAATAGTCGTAAGGAAAGTGTTGACGAACTTTTAGCAGCACTGCGACAAGTTTTGCCTCAATAGTTTTGATCTAATTTGGTGCGTTAACACCAGTTAAACGCACCTTCGTTCGCATTTTGTGAAAAACGTCGGGATAATATATTTGTTGAGTAGACATCTCCAGAAAAGAAAAAAGACCCCTCTCCAAACCTCTCCCCGAAAGGTCGCGAGGCTTTAAAACCCCCCTTCCCTCGTAGGGAAGGGGGGAAGGGGGGTTAGGTCTGGGTGCAAATTTGTGGTATCTAAATCTTTTTCGGAGATGTCTAGTATTCCTCACTCGCTTCACTGGGAGAAAAAACCGACAAGTAGCAGAGGCAAGAGTATTAGAATAGACACAATCAAAACTACAGCTCTATAATCTTTGGTCTTCTGGATGCAAACTGTACCAGCCATACCAGTGACGAACTGCTAGCCAAACCGCTGAAAGAAAACCGGCTAAACTAAGGGTGAGGCCGCTCAACGGTACTAATAATCCAAAAATAGGTAGCACTGCTCCAGCAATAGTGGCGACGATCGCAGCTAGGGAAGCACTACGACTAGCTCCCAATCCCCATGTTAAAATTAGTAAAATGATGGAAATTAAAGTCCAAGCCAACTCAGCATTGATGACGCGAGCTAGATAGGTCAAAGTCAATAGACAAGCAAAGAAAATACTACCAGCGATCGCAACATTTTTGAAACTCATTGGCAGTGAAAAATATAATAACAATATCCACCACAAAAATATTGCTGGTGCTAGCAATAAAAGACGTGGAATTACCCCTGTGTGACGAATCGGTTCGGTGTTGGTAAAGACTCCAAATGGATTTTTGACAGAAACATTATCGTCAAATTTCCAAGTAAATTGAGTACTGCGTCCGTTAACTTTAATCTCATTCGGTACAACACCACTAGCAAAATCAGCCGGCGCAAAGTTAGCAATTGCTGTGAGGCGAAAATTAGAAAGCAACTGTCCGGCGGCGCTATAAACCCAGCGAGGACCTCCTTGAGCCTGATAGGTGACTCGAAAGGTGGTTTCTTCCCCTGGTTGCAGCCTAAAGGGAAAGCCATAGTCTCCCGGATTAGTTTGTTGTAACCTAGTACCGTCACGCTCAACTTTATAGCTAGCAAGCAGTGTGTAGCCGTTAGGTGGCGGTGCTTCAAAGAAAAAATTATTAATATCTTTGAGTTGGTTAACTACTTTATAATCAGCAGTGTAATTTGCCTGATAAATTGAACTACGCCCTGGAACATCTACACTTTGATCAAGCTTAACTTGAATTTGCGAACCACCCAGCGTTAAGAAGCGGTTGATTTCTCGTGTCTCATTTACCTTGACAATCTTGCCACCGACTTGGGTGTTATAAGAGTATGGCTCTTGAATAGAGTAGCGCACTTGCGGCGCAAATTGTTCGAGCTTCTCACCTGCGACACTTTCAGCCACTTGAGCCACCTTTGCTTGTTCCCAGTAGTGGTAGCGATTACTTAAAGTTGAACAGAGAAAAAATCCCGGTACTAACAGAACTAATACTAGAGTTAAATGCTGTAATCCCCGCAACAGTTGGGAATAACCAACAGCCCATTCGCCAATGAATATCAGTTGTTCCGGCTGGCTGCGACGGAGAGAAAAACTGATCAGAGCGATCGCAACTCCTAAAGCTACGATCAAAAATACTAATAATAGTGAAGCTTTGAGTGTCTGGGTTCCAAATTGGACAAGCTCAATCGGATGCGTCAAATCGGGTAATCCGGGAATACCTTGAGCAGAAGATGACATTGGCTGATTTTTGCAGAAGTTGGAGAAGCAGACCGATAAAAACTCTTAAAAGTTTCTGGAAAGCAGTTTTATTGGATACATACGAAAAACCAGCCCATTGGATAAAGATTGGTTTCTAACTAGCTTTAAAAGGGAACAGGGAACGGGCAACAGGGAACAGGGAAATCCCCATAATTAAAATTAGGGGATTTGTACAAGGACGTATTTTTTCTTGCGCTACGCGTCCCCTTAAAAAATGTTTTTATTTCTTTCATAAATAAATTTAGTTGCTCTGTACCCTAAATCTTCTCCTGGCAAAGACGCTGCGCGAACGGGGCTAATTCTTGCACTGTTAAGAGTTCCCTCTTCCCTGTTCCCGCCCCGAAGGGGCTTGGTCATCCAGAATTAAAGGCAAATTTTGAAAACGTCATTAGGAGCCGTGTAAAAATAAGTTGCATAACTTGGCAATGGGCAGCAACCGAAGCATTGGAACTAGGCTACGGTGGAATTACAGCTGTGTCATATCATGTCCGCTTGATTACTTTACTTATTAAACTCTAAGAACCCCACCCCGCCAAAGCTATGCTTTGTCTCCCCTCCCCGCTTGCGGGGAGGGGATTAAGGGGTGGGGTGCAATGACTGTGGGAATCATAACTAATTATTCGGACATGATATCAGAGGCAACTCAAATGAGCCAGAATACCGCTATACAGGCATCATTATGCAAAGTTTAGGCAATGGTCGTGACTGGAGTATTGGCTAGTAGTCCGTCAAGTTTAAATTGAGGGGTATTAATTTAGTTCGTAGTTGCGCTTTAGCGCTAAAGCGCAACTACGAACCTCTCAAAACTAGCTTGACAGACTACTAGTTTGAAGATAGTGCCGGCAACGATTGGTATAACGGACTGGAGGCTGGGAACGAGGCTAAATAAGTCTTTGGGCTTTACAAGCGTGCCATTCCCCCATGCCCTATTCCCCACTCTCTTCTTGAGCAAGTTGAGCTTTTGCTTGTTGCCACAATTTTTCTAACTCATCCAAACTGTAATCAGAAAGGGGACGGTCAACAACTGCCTCCATTTTTTCTAAACGCTGGACAAAGCGTTGATTTGTGCCTTGCAAAGCAGCACTAGGGTCAAGATTATGCCAACGGGCGAGCTGAATCACCGCAAACAGTAAATCACCTAATTCTGCTTCTTGTCGTGCGGGTGTTTCCTCAGCTAAAGCTTGTTGAAACTCCCCCAACTCCTCATGAAACTTATCCCAAACGCCCTGAATATTTTCCCATTCAAACCCAATCGCCGCAGCTTTTTGAGAAATCTTCATTGCCCCCGTCATTGGGGGAAGTGTGCGCCCATAACGAGCGAGTTTCGCACTAAATTTTTGCACCTCTAGAACTTCGCCTTTTTCCGCAGCTTTGATTTGTTCCCAATTTTGCCGCACCTCATCCACACTTGCCACAGACACATCACCAAAGACATGGGGATGACGGCGAATCAACTTTTGGGAAATCCCCTGAGTTATTTCTTTGAGGGAAAATTGCCCAGACTCGCTAGCGATTTGGGCTTGGAGTACCACTTGTAATAATAAATCGCCTAACTCTTCCGCGATCGCCCCTTTATCCCCACTCTTAATGGCATCCACCACCTCATAAGCTTCCTCAATCACATAAGGCGTGAGCGTTTCGGCAGTTTGAGCCAAATCCCAAGGACAACCACCATCAGGCGATCGCAACTTCCCCACCACCTCAATCAATTCCTGCAAAGCCACCAAAGTCTCATTGTTATTTTCCATACCTCTGCGTACCTTTGCGTTTAAAAAATTATTTCTTTGGCCGAGAACGATTACCACGACTTGTAACTTTCCGCTTCTTCATTTTGCCACTAGGAAGCAACCCCCGAACCCCCTGCTTTTTAAAACGCTTATATGCCGAACCGCCCCAATCGCTGAGAGAATGACTCATTGCACCGAATTCTAAACCCAAAAACAAAGCGATATATTCAGTATGGTATTGCAGGAGCGATCGCCCCACACTTCCCCCCAAATCCTGCCAAGTAAAACTCAGATTCCACAACCTTTGGGCGATCGCTAACACGAAAATTGCCAAAATAGCCAGCAAACACCCCAGATAAAGTATCCGCAAAATCGTGCCAATAATTGGCCCGTGGGATAAAAAAGAACGATGACGGAGACTTTTTTGATAAGGTAGCCAAATCCAGCGCAAGAAACCCCAGCGTTGAAATTGCACAGAGTAGATATCCAAATCAGGGCCAAACATCAGCCCACCAAAGAGAAACCCGCCTGCAACCAACAAAGTCGCATTGCTACTGCGAGTTTGCCACAAAGTAACGCCCGCCACCAACGGCAGAGCATACATAGTAATGCGATCGTGCGTCCGACCAGAGGGCATCCTAAATCCTGTTAGCGATAGGGGGGCGTTGAGCCAGTGCTGAATAACTCAATACTGAGTCAGTATAAGAGAAAAAAAGATTTTCTTAAAACCACTAGCGCAATGGGAAATGTTTTGCTATATTAGTTAAGGATTGGGCGGTTAGCTCAGTTGGTAGAGCGCCTGCCTTACAAGCAGGACGTCATCAGTTCGAGTCTGGTACTGCCCATTAATTAAATTAAGGCTAGAGACAGCTTAGATGCGGTTTCTAGCCTTTTTTAAATGGATTCACAATTTTTAATTGATCAGCTACTACTAACCCATCTTGCATATCTTCAGAATAGAGAATACTTGTTCTTGCAGATAGGGCACAAGAAATAATTAGACTATCCCAAAAAGAAAAATTATATCGACTGCGGATATCTGATGCAGATTCAAAAATAGTCAGATTGAACGGGAGCATCCCAAATGTGCAAAAACTTTGATAGCCCTCATCCCCTAACCCCTTCTCCCATCTTTGGGATTCGGGGAACTAGAATTATGTCTCCCCTCTCCCATCTTTGGGAGAGGGGCTGGGGGTGAGGGAAAAGATTTAAGCTCTCATTTGGATGCTCCCGATTGAACTCTACCACAGTGCAGCGATGATAAAGCGACTGAATCACAGTTTTGATTTGCTCTTCGTTAAAGGCTGCTTTCTTGAGCAAATTTGCAGAAACCTCATTCACAACCTGCGTACTAATGATGTCTCCTTCAGTCTGTGTAATTGCAATAGCAATCTCACGTTTTATTGTTCTTTCTCCAACCTCCATCTTATTATCGTCAAATAAACGATATAGCCAAACATTGGTATCAATAAAAGATGCACTAAGACTCATAATTATCGGTTATAAATCAATACAGTTCAGTTAAGCATTTCTTTGTTCTCTCTGCGTCCTTGGCGTTCTTGGCGGTTCGTTAAAAAAATTTACTTTGACAAAGAGTTTTAGCCTTAACCCAAGCGTATTGGGTTATAAATTTCCTCACGGCTGAGTACACCATCCACTTGAACAGGATTCTCTGTTAATTCATCAATTATGTCTCTTTTGGGAGATGATTTTTTCTTCACCAAAACGATTACTTCAATATCATCCCCTTCACCGAGTTCTTGTTTGTACTCATCGGGAATGTGAATTAAACCATTTTGAATCTTTGCTTGAAACTCAACCGCATTTAGCATCTTTAACCTCTCTTCTATTTATGGGGCTTCATCCATTATGAGCGATGCCTACGGTGGTCACTGAGCTTGCCGAAGTGCGGGCTGCGCCAACCAGTCAGATAGTCCCCTTGGGGAAAAGATTATCACCTACTATAGCAATCCTAAATCATTCGTGATCAAGAAAATCGCTTAAATGCTTATAGATACGTACTTTTTGTCTACGTATTTTCTCACGCTTCAATTCGGATTGCTATATATATTCAAACAGTCCCAAAAGGTTGCAATAAAATACCCAAAATCTTATCAACTTCTTTAATATAGTACTCAGTCGAATCTATATAAACAGTCGTTTCTTCTAAAAATAAAAACTTCCAGTTAGTTCCACTCGTAACCGAGCCATAAATCCGCGCAACTTCATTGCCTTGATTTTGATTGAACAACTGCGCCGCAATCATTGCCGCGACACATTGACCAAGACCGCCGATAATATCTTCTTTTTTCGCCTCAAAAATAAACATTACCGGAGCAGAAAGAAATAATTGCTCCTGAGAATTGCTGATGATGTAATCGCAAAAACCTTGCAAGCCTTGAGTCGCATCCACATTAAATTCATTTCCAGAAAACAGCGAGATTTGATTATTTAATAATCGTCTGACTTCTGCGAGGATTGGTGCAATTAAAAACTCTGACCTCGCTTTTTCGGTTGAAATTGCAGTTGCTAAAGGAATGTAATCTATTAAAATCGTTCTGAGGGTTTCTGATGGTGTCACAGATTTTGTATCAGCAAATAAATTATGAGTTTCATCGAGTCTTAAGTCAAAACTCTTTTTCACCTGAGCGAGACTAAAATCGCTGTATGCCATGCTTTTACCTTGTGATTATTTATAGCAGTTCTTGTTTGGATGCAACACCTTTGACCTCTGTCCTAAGAGGAGAGAGGCTTTGAATCTTACTCACCTTATTACTCCCCTTCCCTCGCAGGGAAGGGGCTGGGGTTTAGGTCTGCCTTGACTTGATTCGCCAACTCTTTCGCTCTCGCCTGGGAATCAAACTTTAATTTATTATTCCACTGCTGCGCTTGGCGGAACTTTTCAACAGCGCCATTCATATCATCATTTCGCGCTAACTTCTCACCTTGGATGACTAACACTGTCGCCCCTTGCGCCTTACGGGATGGAGTTTGGCATGATTGCAACTCTTCTAACACTTCTGGATGGGAAATGAGGTAATCATTCAGCAAGTTGCAACCACTGTGTAATAAATTATCGAAATTCAAATCCCACAAAATTATTGTCTTGTCAGAACTAGCAGAAGCTAACTGTTGTCCATTGGGGCTGTAGGCGACGCTAAAGACCTCACTGCTATGACCAGTCAGGGTTTTGAGGAGTTGACCACTGCTGACATCCCAGATTTTGATGGTGTTGTCAGAACTAGCGGAAGCTAACTGTTGCCCATTAGGGCTGTAGGTGACGCTCTTGACCCAATCGCTATGACCAGTCAGGGTTTTGAGGAGTTGACCACTACTGACATCCCAGATTTTGATTGTCTTGTCATAACTAGCGGAAGCTAACTGTTGTCCATTGGGGCTATAGGCGACGCTAATGACCTCATTGCTATGACCAGTCAGGGTTTTGAGGAGTTGATCACTGCTGACATCCCAAATTTTGATCGTCTTGTCATAACTAGCGGAAGCTAACTGTTGTCCATTAGAACTGTAGGCGACGCTACTGACCCAATTGCTATGACCAGTCAGGGATTTGAGGAGTTTACCACTGCTGACATCCCAGATTTTGATTGTCTTGTCAGCACTAGCAGAAGCTAACTGTTGTCCATTGGGACTGTAGGCGACGCTATAGACCGAATCACTATGACCAGTAAGGGTTTTGAGGAGTTTACCACTGCTGACATCCCAGATTTTGATCGTCTTGTCCCAACTAGCAGAAGCTAACTGTTGTCCATTGAGGCTGAAGGCGATGCTACTCACTCCACTGCTATGACCAGTAAGGGTTTTGAGGAGTTTACCACTGCTGACATCCCAGATTTTGATCGTCTTGTCATCACTAGCAGAAGCTAACTGTTGTCCATTGGGGCTGTAGGCGACGCTATTGACCCCACTGCTATGACCAGTCAGGGTTTTGAGGAGTTTACCACTGCTGACATCCCAGATTTTGATCGTCTTGTCACCACTAGCGGAAGCTAACTGTTGTCCATTGGGGCTGTAGGTGACGCTATTGACCACATTGCTATGACCAGTCAGGGATTTGAGGAGTTTACCACTGCTGACATCCCAGATTTTGATCGTCCTGTCAAAACTAGCAGAAGCTAACTGTTGTCCATTGGGGCTGTAGGCGACGCTATTGACCACATTACTATGACCAGTCAGGGTTTTGAGGAGTTTACCACTACTGACATCCCAGATTTTGATCGTCTCGTCAGAACTAGCAGAAGCTAACTGTTGTCCATTGGGGCTGTAGGCGACGCTATTGACCCAACTGCTATGACCAGTCAGGGTTTTGAGGAGTTGACCACTGCTGACATCCCAGATTTTGATCGTCTTGTCAGCACTCGCAGAAGCTAACTGTTGTCCATTGGGGCTGTAGGCGACGCTATTGACCTCACTGCTGTGACCAGTCAGAGATTTGAGGAGTTTACCACTGCTGACATCCCAAATTTTGATCGTCTTGTCATAACTAGCGGAAGCTAGCTGTTGTCCATTGGGGCTGTAGGCGACGCTATTGACCGTATCGCTATGACCAGTCAGAGTTTTGAGGAGTTGACCACTGCTGACATCCCAGATTTTGATCGTCTTGTCAGAACTAGCGGAAGCTAACTGTCGTCCATTGGGGCTATAGGCGACGAGATTGACCGGACTGCTATGACCAGAGAGGGATTTGAGGAGTTTACCACTACTGACATCCCAGATTTTGATGGTGTTGTCAGAACTAGCGGAAGCTAACTGTTGTCCATTGGGGCTGTAGGCGACCCTTCTGACCATATCGCTATGACCTTCTAAGGTATTCACCTCGATCGCACGATTTTCTTTTGGCTCCTTTGGCTTTAAGTAAACCGCTTGCTGTAAAGTTAAGACAGTTTGCATTTGGGTATCGCTTCTTTCTTTTTCCCAAGGTGCGTGTTTGAGTTTTTCACTAGCCTTTAATGCTGTTATTAAAGCATCTGGATGTTGTTCAGAGACAAGAAACGCTTCTGAAGAATTATTCAGGGCGTTAATTTCATTAATTTCAGCTTGTGTTCTTTCCGTTACCGCCTCTTGTCTCGATCGGAATAATAACCCTGCCAACCCAGCTAATAATAATACGGCGGCGACGGCAACCAAAAGGGCGCGTTGGAGAAAAAGATTGAGTTTCGCGTCACTCAGTTTTCTTTGTTCTCGTTCCTTTTCCAGTTCCGCCATCACGTGCTTTAACTTCGGTTGTTGTTGCTCGTGGATAAAGGCGGCGATGTAGTCATGTACCAGTTGATAACGATCAGCCGGGTTTTCTGGTAGCAAAACCACTAAGCCGGATTTGACCAAAATATCTAAAATTACATCTAATTCGCTGATGTCAAAAGCTTTATCCCCCCTAGTTTCTGATCCCCCCGCCTGGGTTGACCTCCTTAAAAAAGAAGTGAAGAGAATATACCCCCCCTTTTTTAGGGAGGTTGGGGAGATATCCGAGAGATAAAAACCACTAACTGATAAATACTCCTGCAAATCTCGTTCCAACTCAGTGCGAGTCTTCAGAGGGCGAGTTCCTTTGTCATCCGTCAGCAAATACAGTAATATATTTGCTGCTTGCTGATTTTCTTCACCACAATCATTAACAACTTCATCCAAATAACGCTTAACCAATTCATCTTTAGTGCCACGTTGCCGATATTCTGCCAGAGTTGTAATATTCTCCCTTTGCAGTTGCGCGCCCACAACCTGCAACTCAATGGGACGAACTTCACCCAATTCTCCGGCTAAATCTTGCACGAGTTGTTCAACTAAAGCAGGTTCTAAGTGAAAACTAGTATTTGCAGTTAAACGCTGAATAATTGACTTCGCATCAACAGGTGAGAAGTTCCCCAACTTGTAAAGCACATTATTACTGAGAATGTCATTACCAATAATCTTAAGACTGGGCAAATCATTGCACTCCAGCAAGTAATGGATGTAATCTATCCGCAGCGATAAGATAACTTTTACCGATAGAATATTCAGACACTCTCCCAGAAACTCAAAGAATTGCTTCCTTTGTGCCGGTTCGGTGTAAACAAAGAAAAATTCCTCAAATTGATCGAAAATTAGCACCGTTCGCAGGTTACGCTGTTCGTTTTCGCGTAGTTGAGTAATTAGGAACTTTGTAGAGACGCGATTCATCGCGTCTGCACTAGGGCGTGAAGAAGACGAGAGAAGTAAGGAGTGGGTATTTTGAATATCAAAGGTCGAACCTCCGAGTTCTGAGGTCGAAGGTTGAGGTTCTGACTCTCGCCACTCAGGAGAGACGCGATGAATCGCGTCTCTACAAACTCGCCACTCCTCACACCCTCCCAAAAGCTTCCCCAACTCTTCCACCCAGTTGGTGTAAACGCGCATTACCACCGGCAAATAATCTTGAATACCGATGGCTTTATTCATTAAAGCTGGCACCAGTCCCGCATTTACCAGAGAACTTTTGCCTACACCCGATTGCCCATGAATTACTATCAACTTATAATCAGGGCGACCCATGCGTTCAATTAAACGTTCTATATCCAATAGGCGACCAGATGCAGCAATTTCTGGGGCAATGTTTCCTTGGGGAGAGTTAGAGCGCAATGTCTCTACAAATGCCTGTTTTGTAGCTTCTAACCTACCCGCACCAATAAAAGCCCGCAAGCCAAATTGCTGTTCAATGGAACGCCGTTGCTGTTTGATTTTATATGCTTGGAGATATTCTTTCTGCTCAAAGTAAAGCTGCTGCAAAAACCTGAGAATATCCAAGTAAAGCCTGACATCTTCTAGGGGATTACCCACATCCCTAGCAGTTTCTAAGCTGAGAGTTGCCTCTTTAATTTGACCTAAATGGTATTGAGAACGACCTAGAATAAACTGATATAAGCTCAAATCTTTTGATTTTAAAACGCTTTCGGGAATATCAGATAAAACCTGACTTTTCACCTCATCCACGAAACCTAACCCCCCAGCCCCCTTCCCTACAAGGGAAGGGGGAGAATTCAAAACCTCTCTCCTTGCAGGAGAGAGGTTTGGAGAGAGGTTTTTCAGATCCTGTGAAAAGTCAGCAGATAAAACCCCTGACATATTCGCTGATTCCACATTAGGAATCGCGGCAAAAGTTTTCAAGGCTTGCTGAACTAACTGATTTGCTTTCACCCAGTTTTTTTGAGCCAAAGCCACCTCAGCTAAAAAACCGTAATCCTTGGCTAATTCTCTTGGCTGGTTATTAGTTTCATGGATTAATAAAGCCTGTTTAGAAAGACTATGTAAAGTTTTCCACTCTTGCAAGTCTCGTAATATATCACCGAATTTAACTACTGCATTAGCAACTAAATCTGGACTTTGAAACTGGTTAATAAAATTAATATACTCTTGAACAGAATGCCAAGTTTTATGCCAATCTGGATGATTAATATCTTGATGTTTAAAAGCTTTGAGATAATAGCAAAAACCAATTTCACTAAGGATTTTTGCCTGTTGTTCTAAATGATGACTTTGTTGCCAAAGTTCTAAGGCTTTGTGATAATGCTGTAGCGCGGAATCTTTTTGATTATTTATCTGCTTGATAAAACCTAATAAGGATTCTAAATTAGCTTGAATTTCTAAATTATAAACATCTGGCTTCTTGATTAAATCTTTTTGTGCTGTTTCTAACTCATTTTCCAGTTTGATATATACATCGACGCTAAATTTTAAGTTATTACTAAACCATTGATTAGCAGTTTCGATGACAAAATCTACTAATTCCTGTGTTGATATGGCAAAGTTTCTCGTAGTTGCCCAACTTTCCAAATCTGGTGCAAACTGTATTAGTTGCTTGTAGATTTCATCATCAATCCACAACACTAAGGGAAAAGCAAAATTCTTGCGAAACTCTTCCCGCACCTGATTAGCAGAAGTTAACATCACAGACAAATTCTGCACTGATTCCAAACCCACAACCATTACACAGGCTGGTATTTCTTCGCCGAATTCTTCCTGAATCGCAGTATAAAGAGTTCTGTTCGATTGCTGCACCGCCAAGACACGAATTTCTACTTGACAAATTTCCCGCAGTCTAGAGATTAAGCGATCGCGCAAGCTAACATAATTACACCGTGCCAAAATCAGCTTAAACTGTCCCACAGAGGACTCGATCGCCCAAGCTAATTGTTGCAGTCCCTTTTCATTTTCAGGTTGCTGTGAATCTGTCATACCAATTTGGAATTTTGGATTTTGGATTAAAAGAGCCAGGGCAAATAGCAGATATAGGGTGTGTTACCGCGAAGCGTAACGCACCGAAAACCAGAGATAGTGCGTTACGGAAGATGTCGGGTGTGTACCGCGCATAACGCACCGGAAACCGGAGATGGTGCGTTACCGAAGCCGTAACACACCCTACCGTTAAGGAACGTTCAACTCACTCGCCTCTGCCAAAATGGGATTAACATCAAACCAAGACTCGCCACCATCCCGATATTCAAATACAAATCGACTGCGAATCAGTTTTTGATATCCGTGGTCATCACTCACCTTTTTCCTTTCCTTGACATGACGTAACAATTGCCACTCATCATCAGAAATCGGTAACATTATTTCATTCCGCCGAGAACGAATAACTTGCTCTAAGGTTTCACGGGTTAGGGGAAGACTCATTTCTTCCATAATCCAGGTATTCAGCAGCCTCAGTACATCCCGCACATGACCACCGCTCATTTTACATAACCGCTCTAGGCTAGCAGCACTATCAAAAATCTCCGTAATTTTATTTAAACGCTCCTCTGGTGTCAAGTCAGGAAAAGCTCTTGCTAGTACCATCTGCTGCATGAGTGCCATTCCCTGTATATGAACACTGCCATCAGTCTTTTGTACAGGTACCATTGGTAACACCTTAGGATCTTCTGGAAAACGCTGGGTTAGCATTCCGTAATCATTGGAAAACTTCAAAGCCAAGGGCATAGTGTAGAGTAGATGACAATTAAGCCTTGTTAAAAACTCACCCTGATCGACAAATAAATATTCCTGTTGCGGACGACCCCAAGGTTTGGCACGATTATCGATGCGGTCAAGATTATCGACAATTACCACTAGACCTTTTTTACCCTGCTGTTTGAGTTTAGCGATCGCAGGTTCCAATAATTCTTGATTAATCGCTTCTAGCAGTTTAGTTTTTTGCGGCGCTAAATACTGATTGAGTTTTTCTCGCAAGTTTGGGTCATTTTTCATCTTCGCGGTGATTTCACCAATGCCCACAGACAGAGAAAGCTTATCTTTTTCAGAGGTGACACCAAAATCACCGATATTTGGAACCTTAACTTTTACCCCCGTCACCTCGGAGTTTAAGACCTTCCAAGCACCTTGGAGCAACTCATTAAATTTGTTGGGTGTCTCCAATGTAATTTTATCCAGACTTTGACTCACCCGACGAGCGATCGCTAGCAGCACATCAGCAATATCGACATCGGTCATTTCCAAGTCATCACTGGACTCAAAATAGACTACGTGGAAGCCTAACTTTTCGAGTTCTGCCTGTAACCGTAATAGTTCTGTCGATTTTCCACAACCAATATGCCCAGTAAATAAAGTGCAAGTGGGTTCATTGGGCTTAAAAAAAGTAATTTTCTGCTTCAGCTTGCCAAGAATATCACCACCTCGGACTGAGGAAAAATCTATGTAATACTTGCTATCAGAGCTATTGTTAACAAACAGGGTTCTGCTGGGATCGCTAGCCTGATAAAATTCCCGTAAATCTATGGACATAACCTGGTAGTGCAATAATCTGGTATTGTCTTAACATATCCTTGTGGAAAAGGATAAAGTTACTTACATCATTGCATCTCAATATTTCGGAGAATTTTTGCTTTTGCTACCTCAAAGGTGAGCGAATGGTTTTAGGACTGTTCTCCCTTGAGCGAGGTACAAGAACCCCACCCCCAACCCCCTCCCCGCTCTTCGTGAGGGGACTATGATGTAAGTAATATTAAGCCCTGGCTGTCTTATTGGTATATAGTAACGAATTTGAAAGCTTGAACCCCACTATGATCGTTAAGAGATAAGCGCAAATCTACTAATTAGACAGTCAGAGAATATTAAGTTATCTGCAAAAACCGAGACTCTTTTTTGATACTATTTAAGGCCGGACTCTTTAAATACTGATTGACGTATGAGCAAAGGTACCCTGTTTGACAAAGTTTGGGACTTACACACCGTTGGTACACTTCCCTCAGGGCTGACGCAACTATTTATCGGGCTTCACCTAATTCATGAAGTCACCAGTCCCCAGGCTTTTGCTATGTTACGTGAGAGGGGTCTAAAAGTACTGTTTCCAGAGCGGACTGTGGCCACGGTCGATCATATTGTACCCACAGAAAACCAGGCGCGTCCTTTTGCCGATAACTTGGCAGAGGAAATGATTCAAGCGCTTGAACAAAATTGTCAAGAAAATAACATAACTTTTTACAATATTGGTTCTGGTAGTCAGGGTATAGTTCATGTAATCGCTCCAGAACTGGGGCTGACCCAACCAGGAATGACGATCGCCTGTGGAGATAGTCATACATCCAGTCATGGGGCATTTGGTGCGATCGCATTTGGTATTGGTACTAGCCAAGTTCGGGATGTTCTCGCTTCCCAAACTCTCGCCCTTTCCAAACTGAAAGTCCGCAAAATTGAAGTTAACGGCACTCTCAACCCCGGTGTTTACGCCAAAGATGTTATTTTGCATATCATCCGCACCCTTGGCGTTAAAGGTGGTGTGGGCTATGGATACGAATTTGCAGGTACGACATTTGAGCAAATGAACATGGAAGAGAGGATGACAGTCTGCAATATGGCGATCGAAGGCGGTGCTAGATGCGGCTACGTCAATCCCGATCAAGTCACCTACGATTACCTTAAAGGTAGAGATTTTGCACCTATTGATGCAGATTGGGACAAAGCAGTGGCTTGGTGGGAATCCATCAAGAGCGATGCTGATGCCCAGTATGATGATGTAGTCGTATTTGACGCTGCCGAAATTTCCCCTACCGTTACCTGGGGGATTACTCCCGGTCAAGGTATCGGTGTCAACCAATCAATACCTCAACCCGAAGAACTGCTGGAAGAAGACCGATTTATTGCCGAAGAAGCTTACCGCTACATGGATTTATATCCTGGTCAACCCATCAAGGGTACCAAAATAGATGTCTGCTTTATTGGTAGTTGCACCAACGGCAGGATTACTGATTTGCGAGAAGCGGCGAAAATCGCCAAAGGTCGCCATGTTGCAGAGGGAATCAAAGCTTTTGTTGTCCCCGGTTCTGAAAGGGTGAAGGAAGAGGCGGAAGCTGAAGGACTGGATAAAATCTTTCAGGAAGCCGGATTTGAGTGGCGTGAACCGGGATGTTCCATGTGCTTGGCCATGAACCCCGATAAACTCCAAGGAAGACAAATCAGCGCCTCCTCCTCCAACCGCAACTTTAAAGGAAGACAGGGTTCATCCTCCGGTCGGACATTGTTAATGAGTCCGGCGATGGTCGCCATAGCTGCGATTAAAGGCGAAGTTTCTGATGTGCGTGAGTTGCTGTAACGTTGGGGAATGGGGACTAGGGACTAGGGACTGGGGACTGGTAATTAAAAGTTTACCTATTACTATTCCTCATATCCTCATCTTCCCTAGTCCCCAGTCCCTTTTTCAACAGGCTGTCATTGAAATAATAGATAAAATCTATGGTGAGTGAAGTTAAAACAGTTTCAGGGCGCGGTATACCCTTAGTGGGCAATGATATAGATACCGATCGCATTATTCCCGCGCGATATTTAAAAGCCATTACCTTTGACGGGTTAGGCGAAGGCGCGTTTATCGATGACCGAACAGCACTTAAAGGTGAACATCCCTTTGACCAAACTCAATACCAAGGTGCGAAGATTTTAATAGTTAACCGTAACTTTGGCTGTGGTTCATCAAGAGAACATGCACCCCAAGCGATCGCAAAATGGGGAATCCAAGCTTTAATCGGTGAAAGCTTCGCGGAAATCTTTTTCGGTAATTGTGTGGCAATGGGCATACCTTGTCTGACAGCCGATGCTGTTACTGTTAAACAACTGCAAGAGTTAGTGGCTGCCAATCCCCAAGCCACCGTCACAGTAAATTTGGAAACATTGCAAGTGCAAATTGATGATTACACCGCCCCAGTTGCGATCGAAGAAGGTACTAGAAGCACATTTATTTCTGGGACTTGGGACGCTTGCGGGCAATTGGTGGCTAACGCTGACCAAGTTCGGGCAACGGCTGCAAAATTACCCTACGTCGGTTGGGGCAATTTAGCTGCGAGTTAATATTCTCTCTCTCGTTCCCTGGCTCTGCCGGGGAATGTTAATTTATAGCTTTTTTGCATTATTTCAGTTAGGGCTAACAATAGCTCAATCTATTTCAGATTTGGCATAGTAGATATATAGAGGTATAGAAACTCCAAAAGGAGATTTAATATTTTACTCTACCCTGAAACTGTACAAAAATTAACAATTTGATTAAGTTATGTTGATTTTACGCGAATAATTCTCAATTATTCGACGAATTTGTTGGGTTTTAGAGCTTGACTAAAAACGGTCACTTCTGATATGCTCAAATCACTCGATAAGATTAGCACCTGCTGTAAGCTTTTACGCCACTTTTTGATAAAAGCAGCTTTTCTCATAGCACCCTAAAATTTAATTACGAATTATTTTAACTTGTTACAGACGGCTTGAAATTGTACAGCCATTTCTGAAAATCATCATTAAGACTCATTTGGCGCTCTTGTTTCTGTCCGGTAGATGCCACGATGTTAGCCTCGTAGTATCGCATCTCACCCAAGGCACTACGAGCTTGGATGATTTTTGTGCGCTCAGTGCGACGCTGTTGGTAGTTAGTTAAAGCTTCTTGGAGATTAGCTGAATCAGAAAAACACTCTCGCAGTTGGTATGCATCTTCAAAAGTGGTATTGGCTCCCTGTGCCATAGCAGGTGCCATTGGATGGGCAGCATCGCCTAAGAGAGTAACTCTGCCTTGACTCCATTCATTTAACGGTGGGCGATCGCAAATTGGCCCTTCCCAAATTTGCTCGGCTGGTGTCGCTTCCACCATCGCCCGAAAGGATTCATCCCAGTCGGCTAATTCATGGAGAATGCGAGACTTCACCTGATGGGCGCTGTCAGAAAGTGAGTACTCAGGCGAGAACTTGCGACTAATCCAACTAGTATAGCCGCCGCCCACATTCAGAACGTACATAAACTGTTGATTGCCTTTGACAAAAACTAGTTCATAGTCATTAAATAGCTCATGGTGATATTTGATGACGGCACGCCAACACATACTACCGATATAATTAGGCTTACCCTCGCCAAATAAAGTTTCTCTGATGACAGAGTTCACGCCATCAGCCCCAATCAGCAAATCTGCATCTACCGATTTTTCGCCATCAAAATGAATTTGGACACCGTTTTCATCTTGCTCAAAGCCGATACAGCGATGATTGAGGTGAATAATGTCAGAGGGCAATCTGGATGCTAAGACTTGCTGTAGACGATACCACCAAATAGTCAACAACGGTTGTCCGTATTGCTCCAAGTATTTGCTTTGGTTAGTCCGAATTGTTTCTCCCTGAATATTCTTTAAAACCGTGTGGTGAACCTCGCATCCTGAACTTTTGAGCGCTTCGACAATTCCCGGTGCGATCGCATCCAAAGAATTCAAGCCATTGGGAGCCAGCCCTAATCCAGTTCCCGCCGGACGAAATTCTTGGGCTTTTTCGTATACTTGAACGTCAATACCTTGGCTTCTGAGTGCTATAGCAGCAGCTAAACCGCCTGGACCAGCACCAACAACAGCAACTTTCTCTACTATGGGTTTGGATAATTTCTGAGTTAAATTTGTGTTCATATTAAAAGTCAAAATTCAGAATTTCCTCACGAATACATCCGCTTCCTCCATGTCTAAAGGCAGCCTCATATTTAGAGCTAGATCCACAGTCGTTATTTTGACTCCTGAGTGCTTTGTTAGTCAATCTTTCTTAAGAATCAACTCTTAATTGGTCTTCTAATGGGTTGTCATCAGCTTTGCGGTTACTGGTGGTAAGCACAACTGCAAGACTTCAGTATTTTTCGCCAATCGGATAAACACGAATAAATGCCTTTACGTCGATTTGGCTGATAAATTCCCTAATTTTGACTTTTAAATTTCTTAAACTTCCTGTAAGTTCACTAAGCTTGCTGTATCATTTTTATATTCAAAAAAGATTCTGCAAAGGAGTTTCGATGAAATTTAAGTCAGCTTCGGTTATTGGTTTGAGCCTTCTAAGTTTTTCAGTCAGTTCATTACCGCGTCTTGTAAATTCACCACAAGTCTTTGCCCAAGAAGTTAGCTCTTTATGCCCTCTGCCATCTGATATTGCCGTTACCTTCTTGCATTCTAAATGTCAGGAAGTCAAAATAGAACAGCCGCAGACATTTTATCGCTATTATAGTAATAGTGGAAATAAATACGGCAGGTATTTAACAACTAATAAATATAAAACAAATGTAGCAGTAATCAAGAATCTAGCTCTCAATCAAGCATGGGGCAATGAAGCCACTATGATAGAAACAATAACTTTGCCAGCAGGAACGATAACTTATCAAGGCATTGTTGGTGCCCAAGCACCTGTGAAATGTTATCCAGGTGGTGCCCAACAGACATTTATTAAAGACTCACAAGATCCAAATATCAAGTGGTCTGAGGGACAAAATCTCATTGTAAAAAAGTTTAGTTGTCCGTAAAATTCATGGAAACCAAGACAGAAGAATTTATCAAGCTAATCGATCAAGCGTCTGAAATTGCCGAACAGATGCTTAAAGACAAAAAACCTGAGTTTTCAGTGCATTTAAACAACGCGATCGCCACCCTACAATCTATTAAAAGCAACACACTGAATGGTAAACTTGAACCATCAGGAGGAATCTCAACCCTTGGTCTAGCTCATGAAGTTGCAGATTGGATTGAACCATTAGATTCGCCATTATTAAAAGCTGTAGGTGCAATAGAGGAATATTACCAAAAAAACCTCTAAATAGCCTATCTAGTACAAGAAGGCAAAAGTAAAAAGGCAAAAGTAAAAAGAAAGAATGCTTATTCTGTAGGCTTTCTGGCTATTTAAAATGGTTGCTTTATTTACGCCGTGTCGTACTAGTCTATTTACTTGAACACCATCGTCACCAAAGCAGTGCTGAGTAATAATTCTCATTTTGAACTCAGCAGTGTTTTGCTGAAAGTAATCATGTAATTATTATCTGCATGAAACATGAAAGAAAATTCCTTAGCTCCAATCACTTCCGACTCACTTACCCAGGAATTGAAAATATTAGGTTTAGAGGAAGTAGAATTATCTTTGAATGTCAATAATGTTTCCTACTCAGTGAAGCTAGAACCTCGTGTTACTTTACTGGATGCACTTCGGGAAAAGCTGGGTCTAATGGGCACTAAAAAAGCTTGCGATCGCGGTGAATGTGGTGCATGTACTATTCTAGTTAATGGTCGGCGAATTAACTCTTGTATGACTTTAGCAGTAATGCACATCGATACTGAAATTACCACAATTGAGGGATTAGCACAAGATAGCCAACTCCACCCCATGCAAACAGCCTTTATTACCCATGATGCTTTTCAATGTGGGTACTGCACATCGGGTCAAATTGTCTCAGCCCTAGGGATGATATTGGAAGAACTGCCAAAATCAGAGGCAGAAATTCGAGAAAGGATGAGTGGAAACCTTTGCCGTTGTGGAGCATACCCGAATATTATTGCCGCGATTCAGGATGTGCTAGAGGAAATGTCAGATGCAGCCATTTAGTTATGCTAAAGTTACTTCAAAAGAGACTGCGATCGCAACAGTTGAACAAGACAAAACTGCTGCATTTATTGCTGGTGGCACAGATTTACTGGGATTGATGAAGGATGGAGTTCAAACAGCGAATATATTAATTGATATTAATAGTTTGCCCTTAGCAGATATTGAATTTGAAGGTAATAGCATCCGCATTGGTGCTATCTCTCGCATGAGTGATGTGGCTTCTCATCCCCAAATTCAGAAATGTTATCCAGTAATTAGCCAAGCATTGTTACAAAGCGCTTCACCACAACTACGAAACATGGCAACAGTGGGCGGTAATTTACTGCAACGAGTTCGCTGTGGTTACTTTCGCGATCCGGTTTTTCCCTGCAACAAACGCACCCCAGGTATAGGTTGTTCGGCAATTATAGGCTACAATCGAACTCACGCTATTTTCGGAGCTAGCGAACATTGTATTGCCGTTCATCCCTCAGATTTAGCTGTGGCACTAGCGGCATTAGATGCAGTAATTTGCATCCAAGGGGCAGAAAAAATACGTCGAATTTCCATTCATGATTTTTATCTCTTACCAGGTGAGACACCAGCAAAAGAAACTCTATTACAGCCTGGAGAATTAATTGTTGCCATTGAAGTTTTAGATTTTGCACATAAGTCTTATTATTTAAAAGTCAGAGATCGTGCTTCCTACGAATTTGCTCTCGTTTCCGTAGCCGTTGCCTTAGATGTAGAACAAGACATGATTAAATCAGCAAGAATCGCTTTTGGAGGGGTAGCACCCAAACCTTGGCGTGCAAGAGATGCTGAGGAATTTTTAAAAGGGAAAGCAACTAACGAAGGTATCTTTACAGCCGCAGCAGAAGCAGCCGTCAAAGAAGCAAAACCGCAAACAGACAATGAATTCAAAATTGAGTTAGTCAAACGCGCTTTGGTACGGGCGCTTTCAGTTGTGGTAGAAAGATTATGAATAAAATTATCGGTAAACCACTCGATCGCGTTGATGGTAAGCTGAAAGTAACGGGAGAAGCACCTTACACAGCCGATGTGCCAATAGAGAATTTAACTTATGGAGTGATTTTTCAAAGCGCGATCGCTTGCGGTAAAATTATCCAAATAGACACATCCGCAGCCGCCATCGCCCCTGGTGTGCTAGATATCATTACTTATGAGCAAACCCCATCTCTGGTAAAAATACCCTTCTTTGCCCCTCAAAAACCTCAGTCAACCGAAAAAGACCATAACATCTACTACAATGGTCAACATCTGGGGATTGTAATTGCCCAAACTTTAGAACAAGCTGAATCCGCCGCCTCAAAGGTGAAAATTATCTACGAAGAAGCCACTGGGACAGTCACAATGGCACGCGCAGAGATATTTGAACCCGAATCAATATTTTTTGGCATGATGCCGGCTAAAATCACCAGAGGCAATGTTGAATCAGGAAAAGCCCAGGCAGATGTGCTGGTGGAGCAAATTTATACCACGCCAATGGAACATCATAATCCCCTAGAACCTTCTGCAACCATCGCCATGTGGGAAGGGGATAATTTGACATTGTATGAAACCACTCAAGGCATTTCTGCAACCCAAAAAGCGATGGCATCTGTTCTAAATATTCCTCAAGAAAATGTCCGCGTCATCTCCAAATATTTAGGCGGAGGATTTGGTTGTAAAGCGTTGCTGCGATCGCATACAATTTTAGCTGCCATCGCAGCTCGTCAAGTAAAGCGCCCTGTGAAAGTTGTACTAACGCGATCGCAAATGTACACTGGTTGCGGACATAGATCCCCAACTCAGCAGCAGCTAACACTAGGTGCAACCAAAGAAGGCAAACTAACTCTCATCAATCACATTGGTACATCCTTAACTTCCTTCTTTGATGACTTTGTAGAACCTGTAGGTGCAGCAACAAAAATGATGTACAACTGTGCCAATTTAGAAATTAAATACCGTTTGGCACGTATCAATACTGGCACACCAACCTTTATGCGGGGGCCAGGAGAAGCGACGGGAATGTTTGCCTTAGAGTCAGCAATGGATGAACTGGCATACACCTTAAATATTGACCCAATTGAACTAAGATTAAAAAATCATGCAGATGTCGATCCGCATACAGGATTACCTTGGTCAACTAAATCCCTGAAAGAATGTTACCAAAAAGGAGCAGAAATTTTTGGTTGGTTACAACGCAATCCAGTTCCCCGTTCCATGCGAGATGGTTATTTCCTCATTGGTTGGGGAATGGCAAGTGCGACATTTCCCACCAACATTGCAACTGCATCAGTCAAGGTAGAAATTTTTGCCACTGGAGAGGTGAAGGTACAAAGTGGAACTCAAGATATAGGTACTGGCACTTATACAGTGATGACGCAGGTAGCTGCTGAAGTACTAGGCTTACCAGTGCAGTTTGAATTAGGTGATAGTAATCTTCCTAAAGCCCCCATCACCGGGAACTCAATGACAGTTGCTAGTGTTTCCCCGGCGGTGCATAAAGCAGCGATCGCGGCACGGGATAAAATAATTAAAATGGCGATGGCAGATCCAAATTCTCTGCTTTACGAATCTCAAGCAGCAGATATTACCGTCGAGTCAGGAGAAATATTTTTAAAACAAGACCCATCGAAGCGAGACAGCTACACCGATATTCTACATCGTCATGGATTAGAAAGTTTAGAAGTTACAGAGGAATCCTCACTCAACCCAGAAAGCAAACAATACGCCAAACACTCATTTGGTGCAATCTTTGTGGAAGTTGCAGTTGATGAGTTGTTGGGAGAAATTAAAGTTAGACGTTGCGTAGGCGTTTATGATGCAGGGCGAATTCTCAACTTCAAGACAGCACGGAGTCAGGTTTTGGGCGGGATTACATGGGGAATCGGTATGGCGCTGATGGAGAAAACTGTAATAGATGCTAATCAGGGCAGAATAGTTGGTGCTAACCTTTCAGATTACCTGATTCCTGTTCATGCAGATATCCCAAATATGGAAGTGCAATTTGTTGAGGAACACGACCCTTATGTGAATGCACTCGGAACTAAAAGCCTGGGGGAACTTCCGATTGTTGGGGTAGCAGCTGCCATATCTAATTCAGTTTATCATGCTACAGGTAAACGGATTCGCGATCTGCCAATTACACCAGATAAGTTGTTGTGAGTGAATCGGTTTGTTGGAAGTCCCATATTCGGTCAAGACTGAGATTAGACATCTTGCAAAAGTCCCCTAACACCCCACCCCCAACCCCTCCCTGCAAGCGGGGCTACGGTGTACACACAAGTCTTCTAAAGTTGCGTCACAGACTTTTGATCCCCCCAACCTCCCTTAAGAAGCTATCCATTATAAACATCTTTCTTAACAGAAAATTTGACAGAAGTAAGGAGTTATGCAGTAGAGGAGGAAGAAAAAAATCAGCAATGATGCG
>NZ_JBALEK010000003.1:0-21351 GCF_036917815.1 Nostoc sp.
AGCGACTTGTTCCGATGGTACAAAATACGATATGCCTATTACCACTAAAACGGCGAAAACCAAGCTAGGTAAGTTGCAGTGGCATCATCGTCACATGGTTTCCAAGTTCTAAAATGTGCTGTAAATGCCATCATATTCAATCAATGCCCTTATCAGAGCGAATGTTTGTATGCGAGACAGGATGCGGCAATATTCGAGATCGTGATGAAAATGCATCTATCAATTTGAGGAATGTACCTCTAGATAAAGTACGCTTGGCTTAAGCGAAACTCAACGCTCCTGGACAAGAAGCAGCCGACTGCCTTGGTTGAAGGGAGAAGAAATCTCTAAACAGGTCTAGGCAGGTTTAGGTAAGTATTTTTAAGCAGTTTAAATCCATACTTTTGCTGTGCCTTTTTGATGGCATATAGCGCTTCTCACTTAAATTTATGCCCACCTACTTCTTGTAAAACTACTAAATCATGATGAAAAATTTCTGCCACATTTTTCTGTACTAGATTCGTAATCATGGAAACAAAATTGTCAAGGTCTAATGGCTTAAGTAAATATTCTTCAAACTCTACGTCTGGAATTTGGTGACAAGTACCGATGGTAGAGGTTGAAGTGACAATGATTGGGATATGATTGCCATTATCTGCTTCCATAGCATTCAATGTCTTTAGCAATGTATAAATACTTTCACCTAAAAACCTAATTTCACTGACAAGGACGTTGGGTGTAAAACAACTCAGGATTTCTAAAGCTTCTTTTACCGAACCAGCAGTAATCACATTTGCGCCCAAGTCTTTGAGTAAAAATGCGTACAAATCTCTACTATCGCGATCGTTGTCTACAACGAGTACTTGTACACCTTTGAGTATCCCAACTGCCAAGCAAAAGTCATTGATTAAATTCATAATAAGACCTGCGATTAGGACTTTAAGTGCAAAGTGATCTGAAAAATCCGTAGCCTTAAAGAGGTGAGATGACCGGATAGGTCAAGTAAAAGTTAGCAGAGAACCACTTAATGGTTACAACTATTAGGTTCTGTTCTTGTACTATGAGCGGGTGTTGTTTGATTTGCTAAATGAGTTGATTAACTACGACACAAAACGTAGTAAAACTTTTCAAAGTATCGCGGGGTAATTATTCACTTTCTAGTGCCTTAAAAGTTTGTGTTAACTGCTGCCAGAGTAACTCAATTTCCTCGTAGCACTCCTGTGAAGAAAGTTTTTCTTCACTCTGTAAATTGGAGATGTAATAGACTCTTTGAGAAAATTCCTGAAGATGAGCATTGAATACAAAGCTCTGGGGTGTGAATTTACCCAGATATACGTGGTAGATAAAATTGTTTTTGTCTCCCTGATTGTAGTCATCCATATAAAAATCCTGATAGTGAAAATCTATATTTTTGAGAGTATGTTGTCAGGTTGATTAACCTAGGTTTTACCCCACCCTAACCCTGCCCTTAGAAAGGGGAGGGAACGAGAGAAAATTCGTAAGAGTTGGACACAAAGTAAAGAAAGAAGTTAAAAGGGTTTGGCGCAGCCTCACAAAGAAATGGTATAAGAAATAATTCCTTGAATGGTTGTGTTACTTTACTATAAACTTGGTGTTGTTTGATTTTGTGAATAACTTGATTGACTACGACACAAAATGTACTGAAGATTGTTTTCGCAATCAAAACCTCTTTGAGGAATTAACCAAAATAACTATTGCCATTCCCTCTCCTCAAGTTCCTTTTGAGGCAACAATAAGGTGGCTTCAATTTCTTGCCTGATAGCAGCAGTTACTTCACAATTGCTATGCAGGCAATCGAGTAGTAACTGATTAGCATCATAGTAGCGTTGCAGCACTTGCTGTTGCTCAGAGCTAAATTGCCACTCGTGGTTAATATTGCGATAATTAATCACCGTCTTCTTTAACTGTTCAGCCCAAGCTGAATAGTTCGTTTGTGACCATAGCTCAAACCGTTGTTGACTTTGAGCCGAATTTGGCAATTGGTCAGAGAGTTTTTCCAAGGATTTATGGAGTCCAACATCTAGAACAATACCCAAAATGTTGCTCATAGCATCTCCGCAGGCGTGGATGTGGGCAAAATCCTGGCTGCCATCAATTGCACACTCTATCAGCAAGTCATCTAATGCCGCATCTAGAAACATTCCCTGGTCGAGGCTGCTGGCTAAGGCAAAGTGCGAAGCTATGTGAGGAGTCCGACTCAAGGCTAGGTAAAATGCTCGAACTGTCGCATCTTTTGAGGTAGGAATACTGCGAGATTTTTGGCTAGCCCAGGTCAAAAACTCTTGTAAATAATCGTCTTCGGCAACCAGTGTATCAATCTGTTGCTTCATCAACTGTACTAGAGAGTCTGCACTCCTAAGCATGGTAGCGGTTAACAAGAAGATTTCGCGCCAGTGCGGGTCGGTGATGTGACTCACCAGACCGGATAGTGCTTGCCCAAATGCTTCTAGGTTATGGCTGGCAACAATTTTCCTTGCTGTGAAGTATTCTTGAAAGGCCAGATAGGAGAAGGAAAAAATTCCCCGCGCCCGTTCTGCCAGTAGCCCATGTTGAGCCTCCATTGACTTCAGCGCTGCTTCGCTTTCGATTTGCAGTTCTTCTGCATCCATTGGCACATCGCTGAGATTCTGAATATAGTCACCAATGTATTGCTCAACGATGCGTTGCTCAAAAAAGTATTGACCTTGCTCAAATGTCGCTGCGGCAATCTGACTCAATAACTTCAGCTTTTGTGGTAATAAAAACCCTCGGTAAACCTCATCCCGTTCAACACCTCTGGCTTCATCCCATTTACCCAATAGAAGGTCTAAACCTTGCTTATAAAAGTCAGTCCGCTTAGTCGGAAATTTTTCTTGACCGTGAAACACCCAACAGGCAAGATGCAGAAATAGGGGGGTGACGACGAGTTGGCGAAATTGCCAATTTTCAGCTAATTCCAACTTCTGAATAAAGTCAACGGACTCGGTCAGACCATCTTTTTGGTTGGTCTTGGTAAAGACCACAAACCATTTTTGAGTAAAGGCTCGGATTTGTTCTAAGGTAAATGGGGCAATTTCAACATCGGTAAAGCCTCGGAGTCTGAGTTTTTGAGATGCTGTTCGACAGGTGGCCACGAACTGATTTGTGTGATACTTTTCTGAAAACCTCCGAATTTCGCTTAAAACAGCATTGCTTTGTTGCTTAAGAACTTCATCCATGCCATCAAGCAACAGTAATACCCTACCTGCATTCAGCAAGGTTTCGATGACTGAGGGATCGGAAATTCCAGATGTGAGAAATTCCTCATGGATGTACTTTAATAAGCTGAACTCGTTGCTAATCTTAGACTCTTGGGCAAAACTTCTCAGTGTGATGAATATTGGCACCTGATTTGCCGCAAATGCGTTTTGGTTACACTGAATGGCGAGATATTGCAAAAAGGTGGTTTTACCTACTCCTGGTTTGCCTAGCACCCTGAGATGGGAGTAGGTTTCAACTGCCTGTGTACCAGGTATTTGTTTTTCGTCAACGTCACCTAAGCCAAAACGGTCAAAATCTTTGGGATCAAGGTTTTGCAGATCGCTGATTTCTAAGTGCTGAAGGCTGGCAATCTCCTCCAGAATATTCACATCTATATATATGTCATCGATCGCAACGGGACGGCTGATATCTAATAACTGCAAAATACCACACTGGTATTGAATTTTGTCGAAGCGTTGCGATCGCACTTGTTGCACTAATTTATCAATATCCACCACAGGGGGCAGTGGGTATTCTTCTAGTTCTAAGAATTCTGCTGGGGGATTGCTTGCAATCTCCCGCCAATTCAGTTCCAAGACCAAACAAATTTCAATAAAGCTGTGACGCTCAACCGGACGACCACTAAAAAACCGCCAAATTGGTTGTCTAGTCTTGAGGTTGACTTCTGCTGCGAGATTGTCTTGTGTCCACCCCTTGCGGGCAAATGATCTTTTTGCCTCTTGTATCCCATTGAGTGATGCTTGGAGCGATCGCTTGACCATAGACAAAAACTCTGCTCCTCAAATCATAAACTTTAACTTTTATTAACATTTGCGATGTTAGAACTTTTATGTGATATTACCATTCTAATCGCTTAAAGTTATACAAAATTCTAGGGTTGCTCTCAAGTTTTTTAATTTTTGTATTTAAATCAAACGTTATACATTTATCTTATACATTTCAACCTTTTGACATACCTTAATTCAAGCACTTTTCTGTAATGCTTAAGTAGAGGCTGAAGGGTTACTTGGTAGATTATAAATCTCTAGTTCCATTACTAGAGATTTATAATCTCAGTATATCTTTCTATTTAACAGCTTTTGGTCATCCAAATGGCTAAGTTATTTATATTTTTGATTTGTGTTTACTGACTCCAAATTTAAGATAAAAATATGGATCTATTGTCAATTAACAAAATATATAATGTCATTAAAATTGCTGAATTAGTTTATGGATCTGAAAGAACACACCGATCAGAAACATTTGTAGATAAATTGTCTGATTATTTAGCAGATTTCAACATGACCGGAGGATGTTCAGTTAACATATTATATAAATATATTGACGAATTTTCCCAGGAAGAAAAAGCAGAGGTAATAGCTTTGATCTGGCTTGGTCGAGGTATATCACATGGACATTTAGAAGACTTTCCCAATTTCTGTAAAAAAGTATTGCAAATCATCCCTGAAAATCATGCAACGAGTTATATTCTCGAAAGACCTCTTTTAGCAAAATATCTGCGAGATGGGCTTCAAAAAGTAGATATTTCGACTTTTGCTTCATCCTGAAAAATCGTCAGGACATCAGGCTGACATTGCTTGACTACTGCAATGATATCTCTGGCTTCTTCGTGATATAAGTCTTCCACGTAGCCACTTCTATAAAATTGTGCCTCTTTTTCACTATCAAAAGGGCCAAAGTAATATGTGCATCGGGGAACGGCGGTGTTAATTTCTACCCACCAGGCAAACTCTGACTGATTAGATTGAAATAAATTCATAACGGATACCAATGATTAATTGAACTTGATTAATCTAGTTTTGAGGGTTTGTAGTCAGCACTTTAGTGATTAAAAATTTATAAAGTAAAAAGAAAATTACTGTAGGGTGTGTTAGGCACATATTTGAAGAAGAGGCAGGGGAGCAGGGAGCAAGGGGGATAGAAAAGAATTGGGATTCAACCCAATCAATTCGAGAACCACTTAATAGAAGCGGGGGACATAAGAGGTTGTTTGAAAACTATTTTTCGTAACATCAAAGCCTCGGAAACCTAACCCCCCTAGCCCCCCTTCCCTACGAGGGAATGGGGGTTTCAAAGCCTCTCTCCGCTTCGGGGAGAGGTTTGGAGAGGGGTTTCTAGTATACTTTACGACTTTTCAAACAACCTCTAAGAACATGTTCCGCTCCGCAAACTAGGCAGGAGTCAGGGGTCATTCTCCCCCCGCTCCCTGCCCCCTGCCCCCTCGTTGAATATGGTTTGCAACGGAAAATTTTGGTCAAGCGCCTAAGGCACCGTATTACAGCAGATTGCGAGTTGGTGAGGTACAAAAATACCCCACCCTAACCCTCCCCGTATGTATTGGGGCTACGGTGTACACACAAGTCCTAAAAACCTAACTTGATAAGGCTTTACTCATTCCTGGGCTGCCGCCTGGGAATGCATTCATTGAGTCTCTGGCTCAATGTCTTGACTGGAGGCGGCAGCCCCTAGTCAGCCATTTCCATGCTCTTCATGGGAACGAGAGAACAATGGGAAATCGAGCTTTTTTCGACTTGTGTGTACACCGTAGCCCAATAAACGGGGGGATTAAGGGATATCTATAATGTTTTGCTACTAACAAGAGGACTTTTCAAACACCCTCTAAGGGAGAGTCAAAGCCTCTCTCCTTTTAGGAGAAAAGTGTGATATTTTTCATACTCCACAGATATTATTCGCGATCTATATATTTATCGAGGAATCAACAATGATGTGGATGATACCGTTATCATCAGCAGCATTGGGTTTTGATCGTCTGGGGCATAATCTCCATTGACATTATGGAAAGGGTCAATTTTAAAACTCGAATCTTCAATGGGCTTCATGGGTATTACCTTGCCGGAAACGACGTGATACCTCAGAAGTTCCTGGATCTTATTAATATTCTTAAGTAATGTCTCTACAGTACCTACTGGCAGGTTGGCAAAAGCTTTATCTGTGGATGCAGAGGCGATAAACGAGTCAACACCTTTGAGAGTATCTATCAGATTGGCAGCCTTGATGGCATCAACTAGGGTGCTAAAAGAACCAGCAGTAACGGTAGTATCAATTATATCAGTCATTTATTTCACTTGCTCGTGTGTAATTTGCTAATTATTCATAGCATGACATCCTAGTGTTAGAAATCACGTTTGAGCAAGGGATTGAATAGCGTATAATTTGTATTATATGAGCTAAAAAAAATTAAATAATTAAAATTTAGCAGAATTTAGGAGTTAGGACTCAATGGAAACATCTTGTGAGCGACAATCCAAAATTTTTTATTCGGTTTGTCGTGTATTGCCGAACCCTTGAAATATTTTACACTATATTTAATTATTTGCGCCTAAGAGGATGTTTGAAAAGTCCTCTTGTCGGTATCAAAAATTTGAGATCCCCCTAAATCCACGCCACTTGCTCTACTTGGGGAGACCCCAAAACCGCAGTGGCTCCCCGATAAATTGGGGGACTTTGATTCTTCCCCCTTTTTAAGGGGGGTTAGGGGGGATCTCAAAGTGCCTAAAATCACAGGGAAATACTTTTCAAACAACCTCTAAGTAAGTCGGTGAGAATAAATCAAACTATAGGAATCGTATTTGATTTTTTAAATTATCTACGTAGGCGGGAGTAGGGAATAGGGAATTAGGCTTTCCGAGTTGTACTGAGCTTTTTCAGAAATCAAATATTAGTCCTATAGATTAAGTAAGGGACTGACAACAAATAAATTACCCAATCTTGTGGGGTGGGCAACATGAGCGCATTTCTATACCGGCTCTCGTGTCGCCCACCCCACAAGAAGTAGTTGAGTATTTTTTTATTTGTCAGTCCCTAATGTAAAAAATATTGAGATGTCTAGTTCGTAGTGAGCGACTCCAGCCCCAATACGGTTCGGTTAAGCCAAGAGACGCGATAAATCGCCGTCTCTACAAAGGACTGATTATTGTTAAGACGGCAACAGCCTACCTCTACACAGTAGTTTGAAACTGGATCTTGATGTATATTAAATTGTGAATCAGCATTCAAAATTTATAGATGTAAACCACAGATGAAAGCCGATAGTAAACCAAACTATACAATTTTGGAAGTTCAAGAACTTGATGTTAATTATGGCGGCATCCAAGCACTGAAAAAGATTAATTTAATTATTCAAAAAGGCGAGGTAGTTACTCTAATTGGTGCTAATGGTGCTGGTAAAACTACTACACTCCGCGCCATATCTAAAGTAGTTAATCCTCAGAGTGGGGCGATTATCTATAATGGACATCATATTACTCGCCGCCAAACTCACGAGGTTGTACAACTTGGTATCGCCCATTGTCCTGAAGGACGTAGAGTATTAGCGCGGCAAACAGTGTTTGATAACTTACTTTTGGGTGCTTATATTCGCTCCAATCAAGCCGAGATCAAAGCAGATATTCAGCGCCAATTTGAGCTATTTCCTCGCTTGTCACAAAGGCGCAATCAACTAGCAGGAACCCTTAGCGGTGGTGAACAACAAATGTTAGCGATCGCTCGCGCTGTCATGAGTAAACCACAACTCTTACTTTTAGACGAGCCTAGCTTAGGTTTAGCACCTGCGATCGTCCGGGAAATCTTCTCAATTATTGAAAATCTCCGGGCTACAGGGGTGACTATTCTGTTGGTTGAACAAAATGCTAATCTGGCGCTGCAAATTGCCGATCGCGGTTATGTTTTAGAAGCTGGTTCTATTACCTTAACAGGTGCGGCATCAGAATTAATTAGTGATGAACGAGTTAAAAAAGCTTATTTAGGGTAAATAATTAAATGAAAATTTTGGAGGTACAAGCAGATGGTAAAATCACCAACTAAACCTCTAACCTTAGAGGAGTTTTTAAAACTACCAGAAACCAAACCTAGCTCAGAATACATCAACGGTCAAATTATTGAAAAGCCAATGCCACAGGGAAAACATAGTATTCTTCAGGGTGAACTAGTCAGTAATATCAATTATGTGGTAAAACCTCAAAGAGTTGCCCTTGCATTTCCAGAATTGCGGTGTACTTTTGGTGGACGTTCAATTGTCCCTGATATAGCTGTATTTGCTTGGGAGCGAATTCCCTTAGATGAACGTGGAGATGTCGCTAATGTCTTCAAGACTTATCCAGATTGGACAATTGAGATTCTTTCGCCAGATCAAAGCCAGACTAAAGTAACCGGAAATATTCTACATTGTTTAAAGCATGGTAGTCGTTTTGGTTGGCTGATTGATCCAGATGAGCGTTCTGTTTTAGTTTATCCACCAAAGCAGCAACCAGAACTTTTACAAGAAGAACAAGAAATATTACCAGTTCCCGATTTAGTTAGTGATTTTCAATTAACTGTAGGGCAACTATTTGGATGGTTGAAGTTATAGTTTTTCCTAATCAGAGCCACCTCCTCGCTTGCGGGGAGGGGTTATTATACCTCACTCAACTGACAACCGCTATATAAGCAATTGTATAAATTACTGTCTAGTTTTGGGAATACTATAGGATTCCTATTTGATTTTTGAACAAAATTAGGTACTGTAGGGTGCGTTAGGATGAAATCCGTAACGCACCATTCGTAAGGATTTAGTGCGTTATGCTGTCGCTAACACACCCTACGTATCTTTTTGAAAATCAAATAGTAGTCCTATAAAACTAGTAATTTACCGAAGTTAGAGCGAGATAATGAATTTCGTGAATTTAAGAAAAATGGGTAATAGTTGGGAATTTGCGACTGAAGCTAATTTAGAAGATGCAGATTACTAGAGTCGATATTGCTTTAGAGACTTGGCTAAAAAGGCTTTAAGTAAAACTACACTAACGCTACTGATAACTTTTCCCAATCATTGATATTATTAAAAATTATTACGATTTTGTCATAATATATTAATATTTGTAGCCCTCCTTGCAGATATCTATTATTTGTTTAGCGGCGAATTCTATTCACCGGAATAATTAAACCCATGAGTCAAATCGTCTGGATAGCAAGACACGCTAACCGCCTCGACTTCGTAAACCCTGATTGGTTTCTCACCGCCGAACGACGCTACGATCCACCATTGTCTGATGATGGGATGGTGCAGGCACAGCAGTTAGCTAGACGTTTGAAAAAAGAAAATATTGGCCATATTTTTGCTTCTCCTTTCCTACGAACCGTGCAAACGGCAAACGCAGTTGCAGAAGTTCTCAAGTTACCGATCAAATTAGAAACAGGTTTGAGTGAATGGCTAAATCCAGCTTGGATGACAGAAGAACCCGAAAGACTTTCAACTCCAGCGTTAGCAAAATTATTCCCCAGAATTGACACCAGTTATACTTCGCGCATCGCCGCCAAATATCCTGAAACTCACGAAAAAGTGCGAGAACGTTCTGGGCAAACTGCTAGATGTTTAGCTACTGAGTTCTTTCCAGAGGATATCCTGCTAGTGGCACATGGTGCATCTGTCTTGGGAGGAGCAATGGGACTAGTGGGGGAAATTGCCAAAACAGAAGTCAAGGCTTCTCTATGTTCCCTGGTGAAAGTCGTGCGCGAAGATCCAGAATGGTTATTAGAACTAAAGGGAGATACTTCCCATTTAACCCACATAGAAGAAGTTATTCGATTTGCTTAAACCTCTGATAGAGATTTGGGTTCATGACTTCTGGTACCTTGGGTATATCCTACAAAAAAAGTAAGTAATTCGCGAATAAGTTCTATGACTTTGTTACTAGCAGGAGACATCGGCGGTACGAAAACTATTTTACGATTGGTTGAAACATCAGATTCACCAAGTTTGCATACTATTTATCAGGAAAGTTACCACAGTGCTGATTTTCCCGATTTAGTACCCATAGTGCAGCAGTTTTTGGTCAAAGCTAATACACCAATACCAGAAAAGGCTTGTTTTGCGATCGCAGGGCCTGTTGTCAAAAATACTGCCAAACTAACCAATTTGGCTTGGTTCTTGGATACCGAACGTCTAGAACAAGAATTGGACATCCCGCACATTTCTTTGATTAACGACTTTGAAGCCGTTGGCTACGGCATTTTAGGTTTAGAAAAAGAAGACTTGCTGACGTTGCAAGTTGGCAAATCCGCAGACGATGCCCCCATTGGAATTATTGGTGCTGGTACTGGTTTAGGACAAGGATTTTTAATTAAACAGGGAAACAACTATCAAGTCTTTCCCTCAGAAGGTGGACACGCTGATTTCGCCCCTCGGAACGAAATCGAGTTTCAACTGTTGAAATATCTGCTGGGTAAACATGATATCCAGCGCGTTTCTGTGGAACGGGTGGTTTCTGGACTGGGAATTGTAGCAATTTATCAATTTTTGCGCGATCGCAAATTTGCCACTGAATCACCAGATATTGCCCAAATCGTCAGAACTTGGGAACAAGAAGCGGGACAGGAAGAGAAAAGTGTTGATCCCGGTGCGGCTATTGGTACAGCTGCATTGGAAGGTAGCGATCGCCTCTGTGAACAAACTTTGCAATTATTTATCGACGCTTACGGTGCAGAAGCCGGCAATCTCGCCCTGAAACTCTTACCTTACGGTGGCTTATACATCGCTGGGGGAATTGCGCCCAAAATCTTGCCCTTAATCCAAAATAGCGGTTTCTTATTAAATTTTACCCAAAAAGGTAGAATGCGCCGCCTCCTCGAAGAGATCCCCGTGTATATTATCCTCAACTCGCAAGTGGGGCTAATTGGTGCTGCTTTATGTGCTGCTAGGTTATAACAGCTGGCATCATCAGTGAGATCAGCATCTCAAAAGGCAAAATTTATGACAATTAAAAGTCTGTTGCCATTCATCGCTGCCACCTTTGTCTGTGGTGGCTCTATTCTTGTGGAAGCGCGTCAAGCCAAACCCCCGGCGACTGTTGTTAAACCAACTGTTTCTCAACCCGTGCAGCCCCAATGGAAGTTATTCACCGCTCCAGATGGGCGCTTTAGTATTTTGATGCCGGGAAACCCCAACAGAAATATCGAATACCAAAAAACTTACATGGGGAAAATTACCTTAGAAATATTTGTCGCTCAACCACCAAAACAGCAAGTAGCATATCTAGTTGTTTACAATGATTTTCCTTATAGTTATGGTCAAATCACTGACCCCCAGGCTGTACTTAATAATGCACGGGATATGGCTTTAAAGACTACGAAAAGTAATTTAATTAGCCAACGAAACATTCGTAGTTCCAATAATCATCCTGGCAAAGAAATTGAATACATCAATTCGGGAGGGAAAATCACTATCAGTAGAATGTATGTTGCCGAAGGGAGACTATATCAAGTAATGACAATAACTACAAAAAAACAGCAGAAGACATTAGCTAAAACCATTACTGGGTATTTAAATTCCTTCCATGTAGTTTTGAAAAAGTGAATTGACACTCCCCGACCTAAAGGTACGGGGATTCTACATTCACAGACTCGCCGTTAGACGACAGGCTTGCGCCAATCGCCCAAGAGGGCAAATCTCCTGTAGCGTAAATTCCGGTATGCCCTACCGTACTCAGTCCTAGTCTCAGAATATTGATGCTAGCGTTCAAGTCTCTATCAGCCACATAGCCACAATGGGGACATACATGTGTTCTCGTAGATAGAGACTTTTTCACTTTCTCGCCACAGCTAGAACAATTTTGACTTGTATTGTGGGGAGGAACAGCAACAGTTACTTTCCCATATTTATGCCCAAAATATTCTAGCCACAATCGGAAAGTGTGCCAGCCAGCATCACTGATAGATTTAGCTAGATGTCGGTTGCGTACCAGCCCTTTCACATTTAAGTCTTCATAGGCTACCAAATCGTTAGATTGGATGACGGAGTATGCTAATCTCTTGCAGTACTCTTTTCGCTGTCTACTTACCCTTAAATGCTTACGAGCATACCTATTTCTAGCTTTGTGGTAATTGTTGGATTGTCGAACCTTGGCTTTCTTCCTTGCTATGCTGAACTTCTGAGACTTTTTACGATTGGCGCGGTTTAAAGCAATCTCCGCCTTGCGGTAAAACTTAGGCGCAGGTTCTACATTACCTTTACTATCGGCAATGAAACACTTCAAACCTAAATCAATACCAACTACTTGTTGAGTCGGTTGTGTCTCAACTAAAACTTGAGCATCAACCGCAAACTGAGCGTAATATCCATCAGCACGACGCACTAACCGGACACGCTTAATTTGCTTAATGTTGTAGTAGTTTAGATCGTAGGTTCCCTTTAGTTTTAAAGTTCCAATGCCTTTTTTGTCAGAGAAAGTAATCGCTTTGCGGTTAGTGGAAAGTTTAAACCCAGTAGTTTTGTATTCAACTGATCGGCAATGTTTTTTAAATTTAGGAAATCCCTTTTTACCCTTAACTTTCTTTTTGCAGTTATCGTAAAACCGTCCTATGGCTGACCATGCACGTTCAGCAGCAGACTGTCTAGCCATTGAATTGAGTTCATCTGCAAAGGGAAACTCAGCAGCCAACACCGCACAATGTTTATTGAGATCATATCTACCAACATTTTTATTATCCATCCAGTAGCGCAAGCACTTGTTTTGGATGAACTGGCTGGTACGTATAGCCTCATCAATAGCGCGATATTGCTTTTCCTTGCCCTTAACTTTGAACTCGTAGACAATCATGGCATCGACCAATTAACCACAATCTTATGTTACCATGATTTACATAAACAAACCAGGCAAAACGAAACTTCACGGAGTCCTAAAGGACTCAGCTAGCCTTCTCCCAAAGGGAGACGCAAGCGCGAACATCCCTTGCCTGAAGTACGGAATACGCAACTACGTTGCTGTTCCTCAAGGGTTTTCGGCATATTCCTTAGCCTCGTTGAGTTTAATAACTTCTACATAAGTAGGTGGGCGTAAATAAAGTTAACTGGTGTTCGCGTAGCGTCTTTGCAGGAGAGGGTCGTCATTTGTCCTTTGTCATACCCTGTGGGAAGGCGTACCCATACGGGGAAGCAAGCTACGCGTAGCGTCTCCAAGAGTTGCGCCTACGTCATTGGTAACCCATGTTTCGCTCTCAATTGGGGGCATTTCCCCCTGCTCCCTGCCCCCTTCCCCCTGCCTCTTCTTAAACTTTCGTCGCAGTAACACTTGGTAAACTGACTTTTAACCGCTTAAACATCGCTTCTCGTGCTTGTACAGCGAGATTATCATCTAAAGGTTGCAACGTAATTGCCTGCTGATACTTTAGCCGCAGCGCTGTTTGAATTAACCAATCGGCCACAAAGGGATTTTTCGGTAATAAAGGGCCGTGGGAATAAGTAGCGATCGCATTCTGATAAAACGCTCCTTCTGTCCCATCTTCACCATTATTTCCCAAACCGTACACCACGCGCCCCAAAGCTTCCACTTTTCCCAACTTGGTACGTCCGCCGTGATTTTCAAAGCCTACCAAATATGGTGTGCTACCCGTCATCTCTTTTAAATCTCGCGCTAGGCGTGAAGCTGTCACTTCAATTACCAAGTTCCCAATACAGCGCTTAGTGTTTTCACCAGGATGGACGGAAACTAAATCGAGTATTCCCAAACCATCAATTCTTTGTCCCAAGCCTGGTTCATAATAATGTCCCAGTAATTGGGGGGAACCACAAGTAAATACTCCTGGTGTGCCATTTTCGATTTTCTCGCGCATCGCGTCAGCTTTCGCGCCTTGCAAATCACGCATGACAATTTCTTGTTGACGGTCTTGTGCGCCACCACCAACAATTACATCTACACTTTTAATATCTGCGGCTGTGGCATTTTGATCCAGGGGTAAAACTTTAACATCGTATCCCCGCCACTCGGCGCGACGTTCTATAGTAATTACATTACCGCGATCGCCATAAGTACTCATCAGCGTCGGATAAAGCCAACCTATTGTTAATTCCAAATTTTGAGAACTCATAAATTTAGGGACTGGGGACTGGAGACTGGGGACTGGGGGAGAATGACAAATGACAAATTTAAAGAATTTTCCGCCCAGTCAGAACTTCTCGCACTTCTAGCATGGCTGAATAGGTGGGTAGAATATGCAAAGTTTCATTCTCTGGTGTATGCTCCAATGCAGTAGCGATCGCTTGTCGCAAATCTTCTTCGACAATTAAATTTAACTTACTCTGAGGGGACTTTTCGCTGTAACGTAGACGGAGAGCTAGATCGTAGACGCGATCGCCACTCACTACTAAAGTTCCTCCCCGTTCGACTAATTTCTCCGTATCCACGTCCCAAATCCAGGATACATCAGTGCCATCGGGCGTGCGATCGTTCAATACCAGTAGTGTGGTTTTATCTGTGCTTTGAGTAACTACGCGAATAGTTTCATTGGTTCCCACAGGATTTTTTGATAACAATATCCGCACCCGTTTACCGTTAATTACTAAATCTTCAGCCCGACCAAAAGCGGCTTGAAAATTATTAATAGTATCTCTAATTGTTGCTTCATCAATGCCTAACTCAATAGCCGCAGTAGCCGCCGCCAAAGTATTATATTTGTTGTACAAACCAACCAAAATTTGCGACCATTCACTACTTTCGAGAGTCGGTTTACTCTTACTAAAACCACACTGAGGACAAGTAAAATCTCCCAAATGAGACAAATAAACACCCTCGTAATCTAAGGAATGTCCACATTTGGGACAATAGATAGAATCAACAGCGTGAGGAATAGCTTCTAGATAATGTTCTGGTTCATTCAAGCCAAAGAATAACACCCGTTGAGGTAACTGCTGACCGAGGTTAGATAAAGTTGGGTCATCAGCATTGGGAATTACCACCGTTTCTAGTGGTAGGGTAGAAATAACCTTTGTCCAACGCTTACTAATTGTATCGACTTCCCCATACCTATCGAGTTGGTCACGGAATAAGTTTAAACAGAGAATAATTCGTGGCTGGAGAGGTGCTAATACTTTCGGTACAATATTTTCATCTACTTCCAAAATAGCGTAATCAACATCTAGTATGCCTAGTAAGTTGGTGCTTTCCAACAGCGCCGTCATCAAACCATTTTCCAGATTTGCACCTGTAGAATTATGGGCGATGCGATAACCCTTGCGTTCTAGTATCGTGCATAAAAGCAGCGCTGTAGTGGTTTTGCCGTTAGTACCAGCAATTAAAATCACCCCGTTTTTAACTTGCTGACTCAATAATTGTAAAAGTCGGGGTTCAATGCGACGAGCAATCGCGCCTGGTAATACACTAGCAGCACCTAGACGTAAAAATTGCACAATAAACGTCACACTTTTTGCCACTGATACCGCGAAACCCAATCGCAGCCTATCTATCAATTGTATTTTGTTTCCCACATCTCTACCCTAGTCTTCTGGCGGTTGCTAATTAAAAGTATTTAATTGCAAATTTAATATGCGTGAGTTTAGCGAATCCTGGCCGAAAAAGCCAGCCATACCAATTTTGGATTGTTGAGCCTGACGGTTGCGCTACTTTAACTCTGTTTTGACTTGCCCGTAGCGATACCAGCCACTTGCGAGAGATAATCTCAGTAGGGGTTATCTTAAAAAATAGTGCCTGGGCGTAATTACATATCCAACCCAGTTTGCCGAATTCAGTACAAACTCACAACAAGTAGTAGCTTGCAAGGTTCCTTTTGATGAATAGCACAAAGTTTCTTTTTTTACATAAACAAATTACCGGCTGGCGAAGGTGGTTGTCCAAATGCCTGTTGTTGCTTGCAAGTCTTTTCATTATAAGTATGCAACCTGCCTATGCTGGTCTTGATAATGATTTATATGATGGCAATATCTTTGTCGTTTATGCTGGCAATGGTTCATTGGTTCCTCCCAGACAGACACTCGCACAGTCTTTAGCGGAACATAAACCCGTGTTTTTGGCTTTTTACGTAGATGACAGCAGCGAGTCCAAAAGATATGCCATTTCCATTTCACGGGTACAGGAATTCTATGGTAGGGTAGCAGAAATTATCCCGATTAATGTAGATACTATCCCGCCTAAACAGACCTACGACCCTATAGAAGTAGGATATTACTATTCTGGGGGTGTTCCTCAAGTCGTGGTGTTTAATAAATCAGGTGAGGTAGTTTTGAATAAAAAGGGTCAAGTACCTTTTGAAGAGATAGACGATGAATTTCGCAAAATCTTTGATTTATCACCACGCACTGAAACAGCACAGCTAAAACGGCGAGCCTTCAATGAGTTTAGCAGTGAGTTAGCGAAATAACTTATGGGGTAGACCAAATTGGTCTGCCCTAATTTTTAGTGATATTTGTTACTACATTTCTGGCGATGCCAAAGCATAATATTTAAACATCTGTCTTAACAATTTGGCAAATTAATCTATAGTCTATAGTCGAATGGTAAGAGACTTATGCCGCCTCTCTCTGGTCAAGAAACAGGAGGCGGAGCCTCCTAGAGTGGTTTCCCAGCCTGGAGGCTGGGAACGAGTAAATGCCCAATACAACTCTTGGAGAGGCTGCGCCAACGGCAACTCTACAAGACGCTACGCGTAGCAAGATCCCCGGAGGGGTACGCTCAGTACAAGTGCCCAATGCCCAATGACTAACTAGAATGTATTCTGATGTCAAAGGTTTACACCACCCAGGAGCTAATTAAAATTTTGGCAGCCGAACGCCAAGCTTGCCTCAAAGGAGAACGTCTAAAATTAGAAATAACAGTCTCTGGTAATCCTCTAATTGACCAGTTTATCAGAACTGATGGGTTCCAACAGTTCACTGCCTATCAAGATTTTAAAACTGCAATTCACGACTATCAGAGGGAAAATCAAGTTTCAGGTATTATCTGGCGGGAAGTGACAGTTAAAGGCAAAAACTTACACTATCCCGAAGTAGATACTGAGTTAATCGCCCTCACTACTGACTTAGAAATATTAAAATCTGCTAAAAATTCCATCGTAGAATTTTGGTATCAAGTCACTATGAGGATGGACTTATACTTGAGTTTTAATAATAGTAAACAACACCAAAAAATTGTCCCATCTGATGTAGAAAGAATTGTTCAAAGAACAGAGTGGGCAAGTTTGTGTAAGTGGGAAAATTCTAACTTTTTGGAAATGATTTTGCAGCTAGGATGGGGCAAACCAGAAGAAGCTTATTATAAACGAGGAAGACCGCGATCGGGTAGTGAATATATTCATGCAGTCAATCCCGGAAATCGCCCCATTGGTTGATTGATATAACCTCTGTCATCCTGATTAGGAACAGAATAAAGATTCAAGGAATCCGCAACGAAGATGGAAACTTGAAATATTAGAATTAATGCTTTGCTAGCCGGTGAGTAGCACTGAAATCAAATATTCAAGAAAAAACCATGAGATGCTTTAACCTGTTTATGCTACTATATCTAGGGTTAGGAATCTGTTGAGGTGCGGTCGCCCTTGGACACCGTGACATGACTCCAAGCCTTAAAAGAGTCCTGCTATGTAGATGCAGAACTGCTATACTTTTTTCGTACTCAGTACCTTTTCATTTGGCCTCAAGCCGCGCTACGGAGCCGTAATAGACTGCGCCAGCAAGCAACTTGGAAATATAATTTGCTTACGATCCCACCTTGACTGGTAATTGCAGTAACACTTTTTTCATCCATCTTCAATGTACTGAGTAATAACTCCATAACTGAAGCGATCGCACAAGCATCTATGGGGCTATCGATTATCTTGATAAGTGCAGAAAATCTTTTTGTCAGAAGCCAAACCAGCGATTAAGTTGACCAAAAAATTAAACACACTACTTCACGTTAGAGAAGGTAAAGATGATTCAATCAACAGCTTTAAGATATGTGTTGTTAGCTTTCACTTTCATCAATTTTGCACCAAATGCAGCTCTAGCAACAACATTAACAAGTTACCCATTTAACGCTACTTACGATGTTGTAGTCACTGCTAAGGAAATCACACCGAATCTGGAACAAACATTCATCTCCGGCACAAGTACTGATGCTCCTTACGGTCTGACCACAGTTAACGGACTAGCCTATGCCCAAACTAATTTCACTAACGGCGTTTTCAATTCTAACACAGACCCAAACACTTTCGGCTTACAAGGATACCCACTTGGCTCGATCACGTTTTCTGGGAACAGCAGCGACAGTTTGTTTGGAAACCAAATCACAACTGGGTTGATTGATTTTAACACTTTCAATGTGACATCTTCAGGGACTGTCACTCTCACTGGTGGTTCAGGTCAATTCGAGAATGCTACTGGCACATTGACCTTTTCTCAAGTCCAACCACTCAGTCTACAGCCAGGTGTAGCCTTAAAAGGTCAGGCGAGAATAAATGGCTCCTTCCAAGTAGTTCCAGTTCCAGAACCAACAACCAATGTAATACCCCTTGTCATCGGGGCGATCGCCGCCAGTGTTTTACTACGTCGCCGTAATCAAGTCGCTTCTAGCTAAATCCTTTGTGAGCAAGCTTTTCGAGACTTAACGCGAAAAGTCTGAGTACAGTATAACTTCCTTGAGATCAACCCCAGCCAATACAGCACCCTCCAAGTTGGCATTAGTCAGCTTGGCATTAGTCAGCTTGGCATTAGTTAAGTTAGTAGCGCTTAAGTCAATATCACTTGCAAATACTTGGCTCAAGTTGGCACCAGTCAGATTAGCACTAGTTAGATCAGCACCTTCCAAATTGGCATTTCTTAAGTTAGCTCCCTTTAAATTAGCATTTCTTAAGTCAGCGCCAATTAAATGAGCCGAACGCAGGTCTGCTCCTGCTAATTCACACCCCGGACATTTGCCTGTTTTAAGTAACTGTCTAACATGGGCAGGATTTGCAGCTTGCACCGGAATGGCATAGCAAATCGTACTTACTAATACTGCGGTAGCTAAAATCTTCAGTTTCATGTGACTTACCTCAAAACGGTTAGATACTATTAACCGAAATTTTCTCTTAATCAATGGGTCAACAATATCTATAAACAGATTGACTCAATTGATACGCTTTTGCCATTGCACTATTGGATTAGTCAAAGGGTGAGATTCATTCTTGTATTGGTTAAACAGTCTTGCAAAACTACCCTCTCTGGTCGCAGTTTTAACATGAAAGAAATCTGCAATAGGTAATAAATTTGGTATTTTTAAACTTCGCTAGGACTTACGCATAGGTAACGGAAAATGAACCACAGAAGACACAGAGATCGCAAAGGAATGAGAGTTTAGGGACTTGCGTGAAAATAAAGTACCAGTAAACCGAGTTTCGACTGCGCTCAACTCTCGACGGCTGATATCAAGTGCGGATAATTAGTTATGATTCCCACAGTCATTGCACCCCACACGCCAGATGCTCCACTTGAGGAGACCCCAGACGCTCTCTACGAGACGCTAAAAGCGTTAGCGAGTCCGCGTTCGCTTTTAGCGTCTCCCCTTAATCCCCTCCCCGCAAGCGGGGAGGGGAGACAAAGCATCGCTTTGGCGGGGTGGGGTTCTTCGGGTTTAATAAGTAATCAAGCGGACATGATATGAGGGTTGAGCGCAGTCGAAACCCGGTTGGTTGGGACACTATTAACCCGCAGATCCCTTAAGAGGGTTTTTGCGTAAGTCCTATTCGCAAAAAATCGCTAAACTCATTGGTCTGGTTGAGGAACTACGCCAGGATATTCCTATATCGACATCCTTATCTTCCCAATCCCCAGTCCCATCAAAATTGAGGGGCAATATCCCCATGCTTGCTTTCACGAATCAAAAGCAGTCACAGGGCTATTGCCCCTAAATATTTTGAGCGCTTTTTAGCGATCGCTCTTTCCCCAGAAACACCTATGAATTATCCTTCATCAGGCTGTCTGGACTTATGACTCCACACACCATACCCCGCAATCTCAACACAGTTATTCAGCAGTGACAAGTTCAGTACTACCACGTGTACGACGCCGTGTGAGACTGTTGTACAACATTACACCGATCGCCTTAATTAAATTACCTTCCAATTCCTGGAACATCTTCATGTTCGTGCCAAAAGCGGCGTTAGCTTCATCAACGATGCGATCGCTTGTAGCATCGTCAAGGGGTAATTCATCCACAATTTGACGATATTTGGCTTTGAATGCCTTCTCATCAGGAATTTCTGGAAACTCATAAAAGGCTGTTCCTTGCCCCTCTGACAAATTCATTGCTGTTACAGCAATATTTTTGAGAATTTGTCCCCCGGATAAGTCACCCAAATAACGAGTATATGAATGGGCGATTAACAGTTCTGGTTCTGTTTGAGATATTTCTCGGATGCGCTGTACATAAGCTTCACCTGCGGGAGATAGTTTGATTTGCTCTCTCCAGTTGGCACCAAAGTAATAACTCAGGTCTTGCTCTAAGGTATACTTGCGGTTTAGCTGGGGAAAGTTAATTTTAGAAACTATTGGGTGCTGGCGGTGCTTTTCCATTTCCTCTTCCATCGCTGAGTAGACGAAGTAGAAGTTAGCAACTAGTTTGCGGTAAGAGTTTTTCTCGACTACTCCTCTTAAAAAGCACTTGACAAAACCTACATTTTCTGCCATCGTGTGGGCTTTCTTCGTGCCTACACGTAATTTGGTTGCTAAATTGCTGCTCATGCTAAAATTCTCAACTTTAAAAAGTTAACTGCCGGAGTTTTGATTCACTAACGGCTAAAAAAGCCATTAAAACGTTACCTTAAAACTATTTGATGAGAATTTATATTAAAATTTTTTAAGCTGCGATAATTTTGTAGTTTTTTACACAGCAACAAGGCTAGAGGAATAGAACCTTACATTTCGGTGTCTTGATTTTTTGTTGTTATTAGCTAAATTTTGCTTTTATTCTCAGCTTTACTGAAAAACACTGGTGATGAAACCGGGGTAATATTTATGACTTCATTACTGTGTTAGTAGCATTGCAAAATGTGAACTAATTACAGACAATCAAGATGAAAGTTGAGGGCATAAAAGGAATAATTAGCTAAAATGTGTAAACTTTACTGATAACGTAAAAACCAATAGTGACTTTATTAAAGATTGATAATTTTAGAGTCAAAAATTACGTATTTTTACGTAAAAATAGCTTGCTCTAAAATGAATTTCTTAAGAAAAAAAGCATATCGAAATTGCTGAATAAAGTCTTAAGTGCTATTTTTCAGTGTGATTGTGTGGAGTGTTTAAATATAAAATGGTTTCATCTATAACTCGGACACCGGGGATTTCTGGGGGTTCTGCTGACGAAGCAG
>NZ_JBALEK010000004.1:0-127539 GCF_036917815.1 Nostoc sp.
TTGGTTGTGAAGACCTGGAAGAATAATTAGTTTTTTGAAGTGTCGGCGTAGATGAGCCAAACATTTCTGCTGGGCAAAAGCTGGATAGCCGTTGTAAACGCTAAAATTATCGCTGCTGAGTACCCCTGCATACTCAGTCCCTAAAATTCCTTTTGGGATGATTCGATTCTCCGTCCAGGGATGCTTTTTTGTTTTCGCTCTTTTTTAGAATATCCCCAGATGGTGGTTTCGATGAGGTAGAACTATTCTATTTCTCGGCTGACTTTTAAACGTTCTACTTCTTGCTGTAGTTCTAAGATTGTTTTCTGTAACTCACATATTGCCTTGCCCTGCTCAATAATTATCTTTACCAGTTCTTCTTTTGATAACTGGTTCAAGCTTTCTCGGTCTAAATTTTGAGGCAGGTTTTGGTTCATATTTGTGATACTCTCCCTCAAGCGTCCCCTTTGTCAATACCCTGCCACCTGAATCCTTACGGTTCGATGAAATTCTTTTTCGTTATTGAACTGGTGACTTTCATAAAAGACATTGTTACCAGTAGATATTTCCAAAATATCCATCTCACAAGCTCCTGACTCCCAAACTGTTACTCTACCAAGATGTAATGAACTCTCAAAGTCAAGACGCATAGCTGAATTATCACTGGGTTCACAGTAGGTCAGTGTATATTTCAGCCGAAAAGCAGCGAAACGCGATCTTGATCCTGATTGAAATCGGTCAAAACCTCGTTCTAAAATTAGCTGTGTGATATCATGTCCGCATAATTAGTTATGCTAACCACAGTCAATACACCCCACCCCCAGCCCCTCCCCGCTCTTCGGGAGGGGAGACAAAGCATAGCTTTGGCGGGGGTGGGGTTCTTCGGGTTTAATAAGCAATCAAGCGGACATGATATGATATCATGTCCGAATAATTAGTTATGATTCCCACAGTCATTGCACCCCACCCCTTAATCCTCTCCCCGCTCTTCGGGAGGGGAGACAAAGCATAGCTTTGGCGGGGTGGGGTTCTTAGAGTTTAATAAGTAATCAAGCGGACATGATATGAGTGGATTTAGATTCATTCCCGATATTGAAAGCAAGCCTCAATTTAACTTATTATCACGATTCATCCTTGTGGCTCAGTCTGGGAAAGCTAGACCAGTCATGGGGTCACGGATATACAACCCTAATGTGAGACTACGCATTGCTTCATCCCAAATGGGTATTAATTGTTCTGCTTGATCTGCCCAATAATCGAATGTAATCAAGCACTGAACATTAGACCCCAAACCAATGCAAGTCCGCGAAAAAGCTTCCCGTGGTTCTTCCTGAGTGTCAATGAACTTGATTTCTGTCCAGACAATCCTGGCGGTTTGGCGCTTGATGGTAACAATTTCTCCCTTGGAAATGACGTTCCGGCTATCGTCTTCCATGATTTTTTTCAAGGTGGGTTTTAGCGGAAACTGGCTCCAGTCGTTGGGTGGGAGGCGATTGAAAGATACTTCTAAGCAGCAATCATCGTTGGGTGGTTTTTTATCCATGAACTTGAAAGATTTTTCTTGTGGCTCAAAAACCCAATTCTGGGGAACATTGAAGCGAACAGCGCCTCTATCTGCGACAAAAATCTTGTAGCCTGATGGAGATTCCCAGCGATGATCGGGTTTTAGTTCAAGAGTTTCCTTAATCCACTGGAGATTGCTTTTTTTCCGCTTTGCCATAGTGTTTTTGTTCTCTCTGTTGAAGAGGGCGTAACCCATCGTAGATATCGCCGAAGTTGGGTAAGAGGCGATCGCTTACTTTGTTAATGTTATCAAATTCCTAATATTGCTAGGGTGTGTTGTTGGAACGGCGCAACGTACTACATCTCGGATTGCATATATAGGGAGATAACCATCATCAAGAAGTTTTTCGGCTGTAGCTTTGCCAATTCCGCTAGAAGCGCCTGTAATCAGAACTATCTTGTTTATCATTGACTTCCAGAAATTAAAATATTGTTATATGCAAGCCATTGTAAACTGTAGAGTATACATTTACACTCAAACGGGACTTGAATAGTTGATTTGTGACAATTGCAAACCGCAGATCCCCAACTTGTTTGAAAAATCGGGGATCTTAACAACGCGAGTTTTCACAAATCATATAAGATTACTATAGTATCAATAGTCTATTACAAGTCAATTTCTTTCTAAATTAAGTTTCACTGCCAAGTCAAATAATCTATCAATGTTTTGATTTGCTTGATCTAAACCAAGTTCATCTAAATATAGGTCAATAGGCATTGGTAGATCACTTGCATAACGATTTGTTTCCGTCCAGTAAGTAATTGTTTTTACAGTCCGAAAGTGTGGATCGCAGTTTAGATACATTCTACCTATACCTGCTTTTTTATTGAAGCGTAGGCGGCTTTTGGGGATTGGTAGCCATAAGTAACATTGTAAATGATTGAGTTGCTCAAGTTTGGTAGACGCAATAAACATGCAGATAACTTCTCGTTTATAACCGATAAGTCTTAAACAGTCGAGTACATTGTCCTTGCGATCGCCATCACTGGTTAATGCATACCCATGATCGACATCAGGATCAACTTTCAATCAACTCGTGACTTTACATAAAGCAGTGCTGTCGATAACTGATCAATGCAGCGCAAAAATATATATAAAAACGAATTTAGTTAGCAAAATGGCTTATGACTTACTCAAAATGAGCTTTTGCTTACTCATTTTGGTGTTTTCCGCAAGTAAAATCAGCTTTTACTTACTCAAAATCAGCTTTTACTTACTGATTTTAGTGTTTTCCGCAAGCAAAATCAGCTTTTACTTTCTCAAAATCAGCTTTTACTTTCTCAAACCCCAGTTTGCTTTCTCATTTAGGTATTTCGCGCATTTATGACAACGATCGCACTTGTAGCAAAACTATTGCAGATTTGCCGGAATTCTCTCAGGCTGATCTATAGGTCAATTTTCTAAGGTAAAGAATATTAACCGTACTGTATTACCAGGTGTAGATCATGGCTCGTAGAAAAAGAACTTCTCTAGTGTTAGAAAAAGCAGTGCGGCGTGCAGCTAGTATAAACTCAATTCATCCGAATATAGATTTAGGCAATGGACTCACCTTACCTGCCTTCTCAACCCTGATCGAAACGATGCGAACTAAAGAAAATGCATATAATAGTGCCCTTTCCAGCTTAGATAAACTGTATCGTGAAATGCTGGAAACAGAAGACGAGTTGGGAGATATGGCAGAACACATGTTAATGGCAGTGGGAACTCGATATGGCAAAAGCAGTGTAGAGTACGGTATGGCGGGAGGAATTCCTAAAAATCAGCGCCGGAAGGGACTGCGAGGCGAGTCGCCAACTACCAGTAATGAGCAACCGTCATTCCTTGCTAGTGTGGAAAGCAAGAATGGAAAGAAACCAGCATCGACAAGTTAGAATATGCGCTATTACTCGAAATTTTGTCAGCAATGCCAAATCATTATAAAAGGTTGTTTAAAAAGTAATTTGTTGTGATTTTGGGCACTTGTTGATCCCCCCTAACCCCCCTTAAAAAAGGGTGGAACTGGAATCAAAGTCCCCCAATTTATCGAGGGACTTTAGGGGGATCTAGAACCTGACTTTTCACTTTATGTGGAAAAGCTAACGATTGACCTAACCCCCTAACCCCCTTCCCGCACTTCGTGCCGCTACGCGAAGTAGGGAAGGGGGGAAATTCAAAGTCTCTCTCCTTTTAGGAGAGAGAAATAGAAGTGAGGTTTTCCAGATACCGTGAAAAGTCATATATATAACGTTTTGGTACTCACAAAAGGACTTTTCAAACATCCTCTAAATGCGATTAATCATTTGTATAAATATAGTATCCGGGACATGGATCAGTACTACGCTGAATAAACGGATTATTGCCTGTGATTTAACAAAAAAATTTAAACCGGCGTGAGTATGTGGACATTTTGGGAACTATAGAACCAAATCAAATTAGCACAACTTCCAGTTGCCAGCAATGAAAACTCACTATCTCAGGAAAGGTAAAGCATTCTCATTACAGATTGTTCTTGTTGTTCCCTTTGTGATCCAAATTTTTGGAGCTGTTAGTTTAGTAGGTTATTTGTCTTTTAAAAATGGACAAAGAGCAGTTAACGACCTAGCAGAACAGTTAATAGATCGTACCACTGAGGTAGTGGATGAACACCTAAAGTCTTATCTTTCCATTCCGCAAACCCTGAATCAAATAAATGCAGATGCCATCCGCAGGGGAATACTGGATGTGCGGGATCGTCAAACCCTTAGTAAGTATTTCTGGGATCAGATGCAGACATATAACCTAACTTATATTGGTATTGGACTCACAACGGGTGAGGGGCTGGGAGCGGCTCGTTATGATGGCAAGACGATCACCATTGATGATTGGACTGCCAAGCTGACCAATAATACTTCTACTTATGCCACAGATAATCAAGGTAATCGAACTCAGATCAATGCTCGGTGGACTTGGAACAATTTCACTGAATCTTGGTATACCCAACCCATTGCTGCTGGTAAACCGATTTGGGCAAAAATTGTCACTGCAAATTTTCCAACAGGCCCTTATATCAGCGCTTCTGCCAGTCGTCCGATTTATGATTCGCAAAATCGCTTACTAGGAATGATTGCAACGGACATTCACCTGCTGAAACTCAGCGATTTTTTACGCAGTTTGAATATTAGTCAGTCTGGGAAGGTATTTCTTTTAGAGCGAGATGGCACATTAATTGCCAGTTCCGGTACAGAGAAGCCTTTTGTCCTCGTCAATCAAAAGATCCGGCGATTGCAGGCCATCGATAGTTCTGACCCAATCATACAGAACATTGCCAGACACCTCCAAACCTCTGGGTTTGGGTCTATCACCCAAGATACAGATTTTCAACTTGAAGTGCAAGGAAAACGGCATTTTGTCGATGTTGTACCTTGGCATGACAAGTATGGTTTAAATTGGCTGATGGTGGTGAGTGTGCCAGAAAACACATTCATGGCGCAAATTAACGCCAACACACGCACCACCATCGCCCTTTGTTTTGGCGCATTAGTCATTGCCTCGGTGATGGGCGTGTTTACTTCTCATTGGATTGTACGCCCGATTCTCCGCCTGAATCGGGCAAGCGAGGCAATGGCATCCGGCAATTTAGCTCAGACAGTAAAAACTAGCAGCATTCAAGAACTTAATACCCTGTTCAACTCTTTCAACCAGATGGCAGGACAATTGCACGAATCCTTTACTGCCTTAGAGAAAAGCAAGGAAGAACTAGAAAACCGGGTAGAAGAACGCACTAATGAACTAAAAAATACATTGGGGGAATTGCAGCGCACTCAATCTCAAGTTATTCAAAGTGAAAAAATGTCTAGTTTGGGACAACTAGTTGCTGGAGTCGCACACGAAATTAATAATCCAGTCAACTTTATTCATGGCAACCTCGAATATATGGAACAATATACCGAAGATTTATTAGCAATTGTGCAGTTGTATCAGCAGTATAATCCCAACCCTGCTGCTGAAATTCAAATCGCTGCTGAAGATATCGATCTGGAGTTTTTGCAGAAAGACTTGCCAAAAATGTTGTCTTCCATGAAAGTAGGCACCGAGCGGATTCGCCAAATTGTGTTGTCGCTGCGAAACTTTTCCCGCATCGACGAAGCGGAATTCAAAAGCGTTGATATTCATGAGGGCATCGACAGTACCTTGATGATTTTGCAACACCGCCTCAAAGCTAAATCAGAACAAACTGAAATTGAGGTGATCAAAGACTACGGCGCTATACCGCTAGTAGAATGCTATGCCGGACAACTCAACCAGGTATTTATGAATATTTTAGTGAATGCCATTGATGCCTTAGAAGAAAATAATACCAAGCATCCCTATCAGGAAATCGAGGACAATCCCAGTCAAATTAAGATTCGCACGTCGGTAATTAATTCAACGTGGTTAGAAGTAGCGATCGCTGATAACGGAGTCGGTATTTCTCAAGAATTTCAGCAACGAATATTCGATCCCTTTTTCACCACTAAACCCATTGGCAAAGGAACTGGAATGGGTATGTCTATCAGCTACCAAATCGTTACAGAAAAGCATAGCGGCAAACTGGAGTGCATCTCAACTTCGGGAGTTGGAACCGAGTTTATCATTCAGATTCCTCTCCGGCTAAAAGTTCACGGAGTGGTTTAACTTGATACTGGTTTATAATTGTCAATGCTATCTAAGTAGTAGTATAATATACAAGGATTGGGGGCTAACACACCCCACAGTTGAACAGATACTTAAATGAGTAGTCCTATTTGTTAAAGAATCTATGCAGATAAATCAAGTGGTTGAAACCTACGATCAGGCAGCAGTGGATTATGAAGCAACTCTCAGCCGTTACTGGGACATCGGACGCGATTCTCTAATTGCTTCCTTGCAACTCAAGCCAGGACAAACCGTATTGGATGCTGCGGTAGGAACAGGTCTTAGTCTTCCAGCCTATCCTGAGGGTGTAAGTGTCGTCGGTGTTGATCTTTCTCATAAAATGATGGATGAAGCACGTAAAAAGCGCGTATCCGCAGACATCACCTTCAAGATATCGGATATCTGCAATCTTGATTTTCCTGATAATAGCTTTGATGCAGCAGCGTCAGGATATACGCTCTGTGTCCTTAACGATCCAGTCCGCGCTCTTGAGGAGATCATAAGAGTTACCAAGCCTGGTGCATTGATTGCCATTCTCGATTACCCCAAATCGCAAGATCCAGAGACTCAGAAATGGCAAGAGTTAATAGCTGATGCAGCTTCACAGCTAGGCTTCCCCACTGGCAAAATCAAGTGGAATGCATTGATGGATTATGACAAATTGATTTACAACAGTAACCTTCCCATTGAAGTGCTTGTGGACGATCGCACAGAAAGTCCAAACCCGTTTTTATGTAGTTGTCAATTACTGCTAAAAAACTCAAAAGGTTAAAAGCAAGTGCGATCGCACTTTTATAATTTTGTTTTGTAGAGAGGACTAAAGTCCTCTCTACGAGATGCTACGCGGTAATAAGCTGTTGTGTATTTAATTTGTATATTGGACGCGGGCAAGATGCCCGCACTACAATATTTTTGGGTTTTCTTGTTATAAAATTTAGCTGCACATCAGCTTATCAGGTTTGGTTAAACACTTATAATATATGTAGGTTGGGTTGAAGAACGAAACCCAACATTTTATTGTTGTTCATGTTGGGTTTCACTACCGTTCAACCCAACCTACATTGATAGCTTTTATTATAAGTAATCACCCGAACTTGATATAAGGGCAGCTATGCCCTTCATTGCTTTACAAAATCAGGACTAAAGTCCCGACTACGAACATTTTTAAATGTTGGTGATTAGCTTGTAATATCATGTCCGCTTGATTACTTATTAAACCCGAAGAACCCCACCCCGCCAAAGCTACGCTTTGTCTCCCCTCCCCGCAAGCTCTTAGGGGTTGGGGGTGGGGTGTAATGTATTTTGACTGTTTTTGACACAGATATGACATCACCTCACAATCAAATCTGTGACAAAATAATATTGTTGTCTTATAGCCAAGGCGATCGCCTACGACCTATGATTTCTACTATCTCGCGCCGCTACAGCTTGGATGAATATCGGGCGATCGAAGAAAAAGCCGAAGGACGCAGCGAATATCGAGATGGAGAAATTGTACCTATGGCAGGAGGAACCCTTAAACACAGCCGCATCGGTGGAAACATTTTTGCCTTTTTCAAGTTTCTGCTGCGTGACACTCAATTCGAGGCAATTAACAGTGATTTGCGGCTGTGGATTCCTGAATATCGACGTGGGGTATATCCAGACGTGATGATTTTTGACGGTGAACCGCAATTAAATGCTGAACGTTTAGATGAAGTCTTGAATCCCACGCTGATTGTTGAAGTTCTATCTCCTTCCACCGCAGATTACGACCGACTCAGTAAATTTCGGATGTATCGCTCAATTGCGAGTTTTAGCGAATATTTATTAGTCGAGCAGGATGAACCTTTTGTGGAACGTTATAGTAAACAGGCTCAAGGTTGGTTGCTCAGTGAATTTAGCGGCTTGGAGCGTTCTATTTCTTTAGATTCAGTTAGTATTGAATTGGCGATGGCGGAAATTTATCGCGGCGTTGCTTTTGAGTAAAATAACTCTGGCTTTTTGCGACAACGCAGCCTACATTAGGGATGCGATCGCATTACGACTGTGGACACACATCAAATACTAGTTGCGATCGATAGAAACACACATCAAACTCCAAAAAGAAGTTCATACGTCCTAGCAACAAAGGTACATCATTAGACAAACTCCACGCAAAAACTAAGCGAACAGGCTCAAACGCTCCAATCTGAGCAGATACAAGCAAACCTCTTGCTTCAACGGGAGCCAAATTACCAGCCAACGTTACAGAAATCGTCTGTTCTTCCCAAATTGCCCCTAGCTGGACACCAATACTATATGGCAGAACGCTGACGCTTGCTCCAGTATCTAACAAGCCGGAAACGTCTACTGATGAGTTACGATAAGTTAATATTAATGGTAGCTTTGGCAGCGCATCGGGAACACCAAATGTATCGTATCCCTCTGTAAAGGAAAATCTTTGAGGATTAACCATTGTGCATTTACTCGTCTGACTCTAGCAGTTGAGCAAGTTGATGTGCAGCTGCGTGAGAATTAAGTGGCGACCAAATAGGGTAAGTTGCTCCTTGCTCTAATGATGGTTCCTCATCCCTAGATAATTCTGAAACTAGAAACTGCATCACTTTCAGTTTGTCTGCACGAGTTAAATTTCGCAGGGTAGGAAATAGCTCTACGGCGTTCATAATTGTCATGCTGGAAATGAATCAATATTTCTATCTTTCCACAAATTTTATCAGGCTGCGGTATCAGCTTTGTAAATTTGAGATCGTGCTGCGTTGCGCTTTGCGACAACGGACTTTATATTAGGGATGCGATCGTACTCCTAATTATCTGAATTTTTTACTAAGACAAAATAATTGGAATCAAGTGTTGCTCAATTTCTTGGATGTAGGCTGTTAAGCCTGTATGAACACCTCTTTCACGTAGAATTTTCAAACTCGTATCTTCCCAACACTGCTGTTCGCGTTTCATATCTTTGCCTGTTAGCTGCTCAACAATTACTTTTGGATTTCTAATTCGATCAGGTTCTTTCTGTGAGGTAGAGCGTAGTCTGTGTGAGTCTATGCAAGGGTCGAAATTCAATCGAGTCTTGATTTTTTCTAGAATTTGTTCTTCTTGATTAGACGGAAGAAACCCATTGAGAACCCATGCTTCACGTTTTGGATTAGCTGTACCAATAACAATTTTTAGTTGAGGCTGTCGATTGATATGTTCTGAGCGTGCTTGCTCAAGCCCTTCTCTACGCTCTGGTTGATTGTCTAAATCACGGATAAAGAGAATGGCTTTAATCTGTCGTGTTCTTTGAAGAAAATCTACCAACTTAAGAACCTTAATAGATATTGCTCCATCAGCTTTAAACGGTACACCTTTATTATGATGACCCAGAAATCTTGAAGGTTTATATCTTATTTTTTCTTTTGCATCATCAATGATTTTATCAACGTCGCTCCAGCAGGAATATTCTGTTCCTTCCTCTAAGCCTCTCCAGTGGAATATATGTTTTATTAGATCAGGCTCTAACCAATCGATTTGCTCCTTCAAAACGCGCTCGGCTAATTTAGTAGCTGTTCGTGAATCTGCACCACTTTCCACTATTACAATGATCTCAAACACTGACTTCTCCTGCAAAAACCCAATCTTCACCCTCGGCATCCCAAAACTCACCAGTTGTCAAAGTTTGTTTTGCCCATTCCACATCAGGATGTTCATCTAGACGCTTGGAGATTGTAAAACCTGAATTACTATTATTTAATATATGTACTTGAGAAGGAACAAGCTCATCAATAATATAAGGAGAGTGAGTAGAAAAAATAATTTGCAGATTAGTATTAGATTGAATTATTTCCTTAAAAACAGTCATCAACTCACGTTGTGCTTTTGGATGAAGTCCTTGCTCCACATCATCCAGAAAAACTAAATTAGGTTGATTAGGGTTCATTAACACAGTTAGTAAACCTAAAGTTAGCATTGTTCCTTCGCTAATTGCATAGGCTGGAATACGCTCACCTGTATTCATGTCTAATATCACTTCTTGTCCTATCATTTCCTGACTTTCTTCATAGGAAATGGACTTCCCATCAACTTCGATTAAACGTTTGCGAATAACTGGAACTTTTGATCGCTTTATGCCTATTTTGCGTACATTTGGTACAATGCGGCTTAACTTTTCCTCTATTAATCGAAATTTATCTGGAGCCTCGTTACGCAAAAAATCTAAAGTGGGTGCTAATCCTGAACCGTCGAACTCAACCCTCGGCGTAATTTCTTCACTGTAAGCTGCTTTAGCAAGATTACTTGCAACTAACTTCAGGTAAACAGCATATTTCAGAGATTGAGGAATTGGATATGGAGATTCACTTAAAGAACTTGACCATCCTTCCGAATCTCCTGGCTTTCCATCTATGTTCCATGATGCTGTCGGATACCAAGAATCATTGTTTTCTTGCTTCCAACTATAGGAAGCTTGCCAATTCTGCCGATTGGTATATCCCCAAAAACCACTTGCAGTAACAGAAATATCTTTTTCCCCAATTGTTGTAATGAATTGAGGTGATCTTTCATACTGAAAAATACTTTTGAATTGTGAAGCAGCAAGCCTACTGAGATTATGTAATGCTTGTAATATTGTTGTTTTACCAGCACTGTTTTTTCCTACTAGTCCATGTAATCGGGAACTATCAAAACTAAGTTCCGTATGTTTATGGCTTTTGAAATTATGAAGTATTACCTTTTCTAGCATTTGATTGTTAACATCCTTTCACAAATAATCAAACTGGACTTATATTGCTTACTCCATTATATAATTTAAGACAAATGATTTGATTGGGTTTTGTAAAAATCAGTGTTATACTCATGCTTTACCTTACTTGTCCGGTATCGATAATAAGCATAGTGTTGTGCTTTTTTATATGGCAAAGAGCCAAAAAAATCTGACATTATAGCACCATTGTAAGAAGGGATGACAGAGCTATTCCTCAGTATTTTTATATTGGTTTTTTGCACAGTGCAAAAATGGTTAAATTTTGCGATCGCTACCCAAGAAATCTCACCTTCTCCTGGTTTTACAATCACGCTGCAATGTATCTCAATGAATACTAAGTTTTTTATCCCAGAACAATGCAATATTAACAAAGATCCTTCAATACACAGATATGCTTCCTTATCTTTATAAGAGGTTTTTTCTTTGATAAAATCTGCAAACTAATCTAAAGCTTCAGCTATATTAACTGAGTTTACTGTACATAACCTATATTTTGGAATATTTTCTTGTATCGACATAAATATCTCAATGAGTTTATTTTGATGATTTTTATGCATAAATCATAGCAAATTATCTAAACTTGGTATGATATGAAGTCCACCAAATCAACCATAATAAACAGTTTGTAGTGGGGACTTCAGTCCCTAAAACTGGAACTAAAGCCCTTAGTACGAACATTTTTTATTCAGTTTGATTAAGCAGACATGATATGATTTATCAATAAATTTAACTTTGTTTATAAACCATTTCCATCTTCAACTTCTCAACCTCTAACCTCAACTTGTCATTCTCCATCCTCAACTTTGCATTCTCCTCCCTAATCAACTCAACTTCATTCCTCTTACTCAAAGCCTGATTAATTGCCAACTTCCGCATATCCAACGAAAACCAACGCTGATAAGTTTGGGTGTGAACTTGCACACTATGCCCCAAATTATCCGCCGCAGCTTTAATTGGTATCCCCAAAATATGCGCTCGAATTGCCCAGGCGTGCCGTAAATCATAGGGTTTAAAATCTAATCCTATCTTGCGAAACCACCAACTAACTCGCTGTGTTAACGCCGTTATCTCCGCATGATTAGTATTATCTTTTTTAGCGATCGCACCCCTTAACATCTCTAAATATTTAGGATTTCTCAAATCAAAATCCTCAATCCATTGTCTATGTAATGGCAATGCTTGTCTCTCACCAGTCTTACAATCCTTATGAACTTTCCATGTCAAATCTAAATTTTCTTGACTCAACCACCAATCAAGATCGGGATTAATAAAAAGTTCCCGTGGACGTAAACCAAAAACTGCTAACATTCCATAAGTCCAGCGCCAAAGCTGCCAGCTATCTTGAACATTTTGATTAACTTGATTACCTCTGTTATTTTGGTAATCTTCAAACTTGATAATTCCCTCAGCTATTTCCCCATCGGTCGGTATATTTCGAGAATTACTCTCAGGCATTTTGGAATATTTAGATAAATCAATTTCGATGTTAAATGTCACACAAAATGCTGCGATCGCTCTAGCGGCATTATACTTAGCCCAGTCTTTATCGATTTGTTCAATTGAACTGATCAGATTTTCAGCAGTTGCTAAATCTTGAGGATTGGTAAATCTCTTGGTTCGTGAAAAGTAATAAAAAAAAGTATGCTCGCTTTTAGTTGTGCGTTTGTGAGTTTTAAAATACTCTTCTTCAAATTTTGCAAGTAATTGCCCTATAGATTGGAAATCTTTTCTAATTGCCTCATTTCCTAAATACTTATCATTCCATTCAAAAGTTTTACGCGCAATTAACTTTCCTAATTCATAAGCTTCTTCCTCAGCCGTCTTGAGTCCATCCAAGTTACCAGGAATATTCAAACTGAGATTATATTGCTTTCTCCCAGTACCACTACTATCCTTGTCTCCCGGCTTAATTGGTAACGTCGCCCGTAATTGCAGACTTCCATTCGATTCTCTAATTGTCACCTTTGCCTTTGCAGACTTCAAACGCAGATTCACTTTCTCTAATTCCAATAGTACTTTCGTTTTCATCGTGCGCTCTTTGTTGCTGTGATTGCAGAGATAAACATAAACACAAGCAAAACCCTACCGACGCAGGTTAACCTATGGTACTGCTACGCCCACAAACGCTAAATTTTTCCCTAGTCCGCGTAGGCGGACGAGAGTTTGTGTAGCCGCGATTTCTAATCGCTCAGGACTGATTATGCATCGCTGTGTTTTTAGCCTATATTTAGGCTAAAAATAAATGTGTTCTCAGAAAACAATGTTTAGCAGAGACATTGCTTACTACAAACATTAGGCTGTTGAAAAGAATTAAACCACAAAAAGGATTACTCCGGTCCTTATCACGGTTATGACGGCTTCGCTATCTTCGCACGCGACATGGACTTGGCACTCAACAGCCCAACCTGGTCATTAATTGGCGCTCCTTGGAATGAAAAAGCTCAGGCTAAGAAGGCTGAAGCTAAGGCTAAGGCTGCCGTCTAGAGAAATGGGAGAGAGCGATAAGTAAGGATAACCTGGGGCTAAAACCCCAGGGGGGAGTTGGGAATCCAAAATTCAAAACTGAAAAATTAAAATTTCTTTTGATTTTTGCATTTTGAATTTTGAATCATATTCCCATCTCCCTTGTAAAGACGCGATTAATCGCGTCTCTCCCTCCTCAATCAGTAAAAGAATTCAGTAAGCTTGGAGATCCAGAAATGCCTCAGAATCCAGAAAAAATTCAAGATCACGTTGAGTTATTCCACCAACCAGAGTACCAACAGCTATTTGAAAACAAAAAGCAGTTTGAAAATGGTCACGACCCCGAAGAAGTAAAACGGGTTGCAGAATGGACAAAGGGTTGGGATTATCGGGAAAAGAACTTCGCTCGTGAAGCTTTAACCGTTAACCCTGCTAAAGGTTGTCAACCACTAGGAGCAATCTTTGCTGCTGTTGGTTTTGAAGGTACTCTACCTTTCGTTCAAGGTTCTCAAGGTTGCGTTGCTTATTTCCGCACCCACTTAACCCGTCACTACAAAGAGCCATTCTCTGGTGTATCTTCTTCAATGACTGAAGATGCAGCCGTGTTTGGTGGTCTGCAAAACATGATTGACGGTTTGGCGAACTCTTACCAACTGTACAAGCCCAAGATGATTGCTGTCTGCACCACCTGTATGGCAGAAGTAATTGGTGATGACTTGCAGTCTTTCATCAACAACGCTAAAGAAGCTGGTTCAGTTCCTCAAACCTTCCCAGTACCTTACGCTCACACCCCTAGCTTTGTCGGTTCCCACATCACTGGTTACGACAACATGATGAAGGGAATTCTTTCTAACTTGACCGCAGGTCATAAGAAAGAAACCAGCAATGGTAAAATCAACTTCATCCCAGGTTTTGACACCTACGTAGGTAACAACCGCGAAATCAAGCGGATTGCTTCTTTGTTCGGCTTTGACTACACAATTCTAGCCGACAACAGCGACTACCTAGATTCACCTAACACAGGTGAGTTCGATATGTATCCAGGTGGTACAAAGCTGGAAGATGCCGCAGATTCAATTAATGCGAAAGCAACGATCGCTCTGCAAGCACACTCTACCCTCAAAACCCGCGAATACATTGAAAAAGAGTGGAAGCAACCAACCTCAGTTTCTCGTCCTTGGGGTATCAAAGGTACTGATGAGTTCTTGATGAAACTCAGCGAATTGAGTGGTATCCCCATTCCTCAAGAATTGGAAATCGAACGCGGTCGGGCAGTTGATGCCATGACTGATTCCCATTCCTGGATTCACGGCAAGCGCTTTGCGATCTACGGCGAACCAGATTTAGTATACAGCGTAGTTGGCTTTATGCTAGAAATGGGTGCTGAACCTGTGCATGTCTTGGTTCATAACAGCAACGAAGTATTTGAAGCAGAAATGAAAGAACTGCTTGCTTCTAGCCCATTCGGTAAGAATGCAACTGTTTGGCCTGGTAAAGACTTGTGGCACTTGCGTTCTTTGATGTTCACCGAACCCGTAGACTTGCTCATCGGTAACACCTACGGTAAGTACCTGTGGCGCGATACCAAGACTCCTTTAGTGAGAATTGGCTACCCCATCATGGATCGTCACCACTTACACCGCTACTCCACCATTGGTTATCAAGGTGTGATCAACTTGCTTAACTGGGTTGTAAATACCCTGTTTGAAGAAATCGATCGCAACACCAACATTCCTTCTAAGACAGATATTTCCTACGACTTGATTCGTTAGAAATTGTGTAGAAACACAGGTTACTAGGGACTAGGGACTGGGGACTGGGGACTAGGGACTGGGGACTGGGAATTAAGGAAGAATTTTCCCAATACCCAATACCTAATATCCAATACCCAGTACCCAGTACCCAATACCCAGTACCCAATTTAGCATTTACCCAAGGGATTTATAAATGGAAACCATCAATCACACTCACGAACATACTCACACTCATCCTCATCCTAATTACCATCCACCTAACCAGAAAAAACCAGGGTGGTTCCACAATCTTCTTAATCCGTTGCGCCGTGTGGTGGATGAAATTCAGGTTAAAAATAATCGCATCGCTCATCTAATTTGCCAAACAATTCCTTGTTGTTGTCCCTTTGAGCGACAAATTAAATTATTTGGGAAGTCTATTGATATCCCACCACTATGTAAACTCAATCCTTTATATGATGAATTTGTAGGATTGCGTTTCCGCGCTCTATCTTACCTCGCTGATGTATGTGGAGAGGATGTCACGAAATACATTTGTTAATTATTGGGCATTGGGCATTGGTCATTAGTCATTGGTAGAGACGCGATTAATCGCGTCTGTACAATAGTCAATTCAAATGACAAATGACAAAGGACAATTAACAATTAAGAGAAGAGAGATGAAAAGCACCCAAGGCAAAATCAACGAGCTGCTGACTGAGACAGGATGCGAGCATAATCAGCATAAACAATCCGAAAAGAAAAACAAGTCATGCGCTCAACAGGCACAACCTGGCGCGGCTCAAGGGGGCTGTGCCTTTGATGGTGCAATGATTTCTTTAGTGCCGATCGCAGATGCAGCGCATCTAGTCCACGGGCCGATCGCCTGTGCTGGTAATTCCTGGGGCAGTCGTGGTAGTCTGTCGTCTGGCCCGCAACTCTACAAAATGGGCTTTACTACTGACTTGGGTGAAAATGATGTCATCTTTGGTGGCGAAAAGAAACTCTACAAAGCGATTCTGGAACTCAAAGAGCGCTACCAACCAGCAGCAATATTTGTCTATGCCACTTGCGTTACAGCCTTAATTGGCGATGATATGGATGCTGTCTGCAAAGCGGCGGCCCAGAAAATTGGTATTCCTGTTGTTCCCGTCATTGCCCCAGGATTCATTGGCAGTAAAAATCTCGGCAACCGTTTTGGCGGTGAAGCTTTATTAGAATATGTTGTCGGAACAGCAGAACCGGAACATACAACGCCTTATGATATTAACTTAATCGGTGAATACAATATCGCCGGGGAAATGTGGGGAGTAACACCACTGTTAGAAAAGTTAGGCATCCGTATTTTGTCTAAAATTACGGGCGATGCTCGCTACGATGAAATTCGCTATGCCCACCGCGCCAAGCTCAACGTCATGATCTGCTCACGAGCGTTGCTGAATATGGCGAGAAAGATGGAGGAGCGTTACAACATCCCCTACATTGAAGAGTCTTTCTACGGCATCGATGATATGAATCGTTGTCTGCGAAATATCGCTGCTAAATTAGGCGATCCCGATCTACAAGAACGCACAGAAAAGCTGATTGCCGAAGAAACGGCTGCTTTAGATTTGGCACTAGCTCCCTATCGCGCTCGACTCAAAGGTAAGCGGGTTGTTTTGTATACAGGTGGTGTTAAGAGTTGGTCGATTATTTCGGCTGCTAGGGACTTAGGCATTGAAGTTGTTGCTACCAGTACTCGGAAAAGTACTGAGGAAGATAAAGCCAAAATCAAGAAGTTGCTCGGCAATGATGGGATCATGTTGGAGAAGGGCAACGCTAAGGAATTGCTACAAGTGGTTAATGACACTCGCGCAGATATGCTGATTGCTGGTGGTCGCAACCAATACACCGCTTTGAAAGCTCGAATTCCTTTCCTTGATATCAACCAAGAACGCCACCATCCTTATGCAGGTTATGTGGGAATGATTGAGATGGCGCGGGAATTATACGAAGCTCTCTATAGCCCCATTTGGGAACAAATACGCAAACCCGCCCCTTGGGACGAGGAGGAAGTTTAATGGTGGCTTTAGCCTCGTTCCCAGACTCCCGCTGGGAACGCATTCCTGAAGGGCTGCTGCCCTTCTTTATAGAGTAGATGAGGCAGAGCCTCATTGTCAGCATTCCCCGGCAGAGCCAGGGAACGAGAAAGTCCGCCCTGTGGAATGAAGAGGTAGTTTAATGGCGATCGTTACCGTTTCTAACAAAGCACTGACTGTTAATCCCCTTAAGCAAAGTCAAGCTTTGGGTGCAACCTTAGCCTTTTTGGGATTGAAAGGGACGATGCCTTTATTCCACGGTTCCCAAGGTTGTACTGCTTTCGCTAAAGTTGTGCTGGTGCGGCATTTCCGGGAAGCGATTCCCTTAGCGACAACAGCGATGACGGAAGTCACCACTATTTTGGGTGGTGAAGAGAATGTGGAAGAAGCAATTCTGACTCTGGTGGAAAAAGCTAATCCAGAAATTATTGGTTTATGTAGTACTGGGTTGACTGAAACTAGAGGAGATGACATTGAGGGTTTTCTGAAGGAAATCCGCGATCGCCATCCCGAATTGAATGATTTAGCGATCGTTTTTGCACCTACCCCAGATTTTAAAGGTGCGTTGCAAGATGGCTTTGCCGTTGCTGTGGAAAGCATAGTTCAGGAAATTCCTCGCGCAGGTGAAATCAGAACTGAACAAGTCACAATTTTGGCGGGTTCTGCTTTCACACCTGGGGATGTACAGGAAATTAAAGAGATAGTTACGTCCTTTGGATTAGTGCCGATCTTTGTACCTGACCTTGGTGCTTCCTTAGATGGACACTTAGAGGATGGTTATAGTGCGATTACAGTCAGTGGGACTACCTTAAAACAGCTACGAGAAGTGGGTAGTTCTGCCTTTACCCTGGCATTGGGTGAAAGTATGCGGGGGGCTGCAAAGATTCTGGAGGAACGCTTTGACACACCTTATGAAGTGTTTGGCGAACTGACAGGATTAGAACCAGTAGATGAATTTATCCAAGCATTGGCGATTCTGAGCGGTAACAGCGTACCTGAAAAATACCGCCGCCAACGTCGTCAGTTGCAAGATGCGATGCTGGACACCCACTTTTACTTCGGTGCAAAACGAGTTTCTCTAGCGCTAGAACCAGATTTGCTGTGGTCAACAGTGCATTTCCTGCAATCGATGGGAGCGCAAATTCATGGGGCGGTGACAACCACGCGATCGCACCTCTTAGAAAAACTCCCAGTTAAAAGCATCACCATCGGCGATTTAGAAGACTTTGAGAGTCTAGCAGGCGGTTCTGATTTGCTGATTGGTAACTCGAATGTTGGTGCGATCGCTAAACGGCTCTCGATTCCCCTTTACCGTCTCGGATTGCCCATTTATGACCGCTTAGGTAATGGTCAATTTACCAAGGTTGGCTATCGAGGCACAATGGAACTTGTGTTTGGCATCGGCAACCTGTTTTTAGAACAAGAAGAAGCCAGAGTTAAGCAGTTCCAAGAGTTCGGAATTGTGAGCGCAGAGTTTTGAATTCACACTTGAAAATTCAAAACAGTTCAGTTAAAAGTTGATCCTCCTTAAAAAAGAGGGAATAGAGCAAGCCTTGCCCCCTTAAAAAGAAGAGAATTTAGCCCCCCTTTTGAAGGGGGGTTGGGGGGATCTTCCGAGGCTAAATATCACTAACTGAACCGGATCGCTTCAAAATTCAAAACTTTAGAGAGGAGAATTACGATGAAAATTGCCTTCACCACGAGTGACCGAGTTCATATTAATGCTCATTTTGGAGCAGCAGACGAAATTGATGTTTATGAAGTCTCGGATGAAGGATATAGATTCCTAGAGACTCTTAACTTTGATGATCAACTCCAAGAAGAGAATAATGAGAGTAGACTTGCACCAAAACTTGCGGCTCTAGAGGACTGCACAATTATTTATGTTGTGGCAATTGGTGGTAGCGCCGCCGCTCGGTTAATTAAGAAAGGTGTTACTCCAGTGAAGGCGCGATCGCCAGAAGAAGAAGTTAGTGAAGTGCTAAATAAGCTAGTGAAAACCCTCAAAGGTAATCCTCCACCTTGGTTACGTAAAGCTTTACAGCAAAAAACTACAAATTTTGCCGATGAAATTGAAAACGAAGCAACAGTATGACCACAAATAATAGTGTGAATGGAACTGCTACAACTGAGGTCTTGAACTCACCTTTCCTGAAGGTATTAATCAAACAAATTCGTGGTCAAGACAGTTATGGAGTTTATCGTAGTTGGTCGGATGAGTTAATTCTCAAACCCTTTATTGTCACCAAACAAAAGAAACGGGAAATCTCCGTTGAGGGTGAAGTTGATCCGATCACTCAAGCCCGGATTATGGCATTTTTTCGGGCTGTAGCTGCTGGGATTGAACAAGAAACAGGTTTGATATCCCAGGTTGTAGTTGATTTGAGCCATGAAGGATTTGGCTGGGCGCTAGTTTTTTCAGGTCGTCTTTTGCTAGCTGTAAAAACCTTGCGAGATGCTCAACGCTTTGGCTTTGACTCCCTAGAGAAATTAGCAGAAGAGGGAGAAAACTACGTCAAAAAAGGTCTTGATTTGGCGAAACGCTTTCCTGAAGTTGGCAAAGTTTAAGTAGTTAGGAGTGAGGAGTTAGGAGTTAGGAATTAAGAATGAGGAGTTAAGTTAACTCTTAACTAATAATTCATGATTTACAGTTCCTAATTTATATTTATAACTCCTAACTCCTAACTTCTAACTCCTAACTTAAAAATAAGGAGTGGCTGATTGTGCAAGCAGAAGAAACGAGCATTGAGGAACTACAAGGACAAATCAGACGGCTTAACAGCAAAGCGGGTCAAATGAAAATGGATCTGCATGATCTAGCTGAAGGCCTGCCAGCAGATTACAAACAACTTATGGATGTTGCGGCTGCAACTTATGAAATCTATCGCCAGTTAGATGAACTAAAGCAAAATCTGAAAAAATTGGAGAATGCTAAATGACTGGAACTATTGATCAATTCAAGAAGCTCGTAGATGCCGAAGAATTTTTTCAATTCTTTAATATGTCCTACGATTTAGAAGTTGTAAATGTAAATCGTTTACATATTCTGAAAAAGTTTTCTCAATACATCCACGAAATTGATGATAATTCTCCTGACTTGAGTCAAGAAGAGAAATTAAATCAATATTCTTTGGCTTTGCAAAAAGCTTATCAGGTATTTATCGAATCGACAGCTTATGAACAAAAGCTGTTCAAAGTGTTTAACGATAAGCCGAAAAATGTAGTCACACTGACAGAAATCACTTCTGATTAGGAGGTATAAATTGGTTAACCTAACGCCTACCGAATTAGAACGCTATCGTCGCCAAATGATGCTTCCGAATTTTGGCGAAACAGCACAGAAACGCCTAAAGTCAGCGACAGTTTTGGTTACAGGTGTGGGAGGATTAGGCGGTACGGCGGCGCTTTACTTAGCAGTAGCGGGCGTTGGGCGGCTAATCTTAGTCCGGGGTGGTGACTTGCGGCTAGATGATATGAATCGTCAGGTTCTCATGACTGATGATTGGGTAGGTAAGCCAAGGGTATTCAAAGCTAAAGAAACTCTGGATGCGATTAATCCTGATGTCCAAGTGGAAGCAGTTCATGATTACATCACCCCGGAAAATGTAGACTCATTAGTGCAATCTGCTGATATGGCTCTTGATTGCGCCCACAACTTTACAGAGCGCAATTTGTTAAATGAAGCCTGTGTGCGATCGCGTAAGCCAATGGTGGAAGCCGCAATGAATGGGATGGAGGCTTACCTAACGACGATTATTCCTGGTGTGACTCCTTGTTTGTCTTGTTTGTTTCCAGAGAAGCCTGATTGGGATCAGCGCGGCTTTTCAGTTATCGGCGCTGTCTCTGGGACACTAGCTTGTCTCACGGCTTTGGAAGCGATCAAGCTGATCACCGGGTTTAGTCAGCCTCTATTATCGCAATTGCTGACCATCGATCTGAATCGGATGGAATTTGCTAAACGTCGTTCTCACCGCGATCGCTCTTGTCCAGTATGCGGCAATAGTGCGCCTTGGAGACACGCGCAAGCCAATTCGATGGAACCCACAGGCATTGCACAAAATAGTTGATTTTTGTCATGAGTAGAGACGCGATTAATCGCGTCTGTACAGGAGTCATTAGTGAATAACAACTGACAAATGACAATCCACACCTGAATCAGAACAACTAATCGCTACAAATCAGGAGACTTAATGGCCGTTATTTTATCAGAAAAAGCAGAATTTCATCTGCGGGCATTTCTCAAAGGTTCAGCACCCGACGCTGAGGGCGCAACTAAAGGTGTCCGCATCTCTGTAAAAGATGGTGGTTGCAGTGGCTATGAATATGCAATCGATATCACCAGCAAACCCCAACCAGATGATTTGGTAAGTCAGCAAGGCAAAGTGCTGGTTTACGTTGATGCCAAAAGTGCGCCCTTATTAGACGGAGTTATCGTTGACTTCGTTGAGGGAGTGATGGAAAGCGGTTTTAAATTCATCAACCCCAATGCAACTGATACCTGCGGTTGTGGAAAGTCCTTTAAAACAGACGATGGTACGCCTACTGGTGTACCTTGCAGCTAACATCATTCCGTTAGCGCCAAGTCTGCTTGTATAGGCTTTCTATAGATGCGATCGCCTTGCCTTGAGGTAGCTTCTCGTTCGCTTTGCATCTCTCAACCTTAATAGAGAAACTAGCTAAAGCCTAGCTTCTCTGTAACAAGAAGGAAAGCAAATAGTAGGATATGTTGCTCAAAAACTTCAGAAATTGAACCAACTGTATAACGTTTGAGGAGAATCGGAAAATGGCTTCGTACCAAGTTAGATTAATCAACAAAAAAGAAGACCTAGACACCACAATTGAAGTTGACGAAGAGACTACCATCTTAGAAGCAGCAGAAGAAAATGGTATTGAGTTGCCCTTTTCTTGCCACGCCGGTTCCTGCTCTAGCTGTGTTGGCAAGGTTGTCGAAGGTGAAATTAATCAAGAAGATCAAAACTTTTTAGATGACGAGCAGGTTTCTAAAGGATACGCTCTACTTTGTGTAACTTATCCTCGTTCTAATTGCACAATTAAGACTCATCAAGAAGCGTATCTCGTCTAAACTATTACTTCGGTTGTTGTCTTGAGCAACCAAATAAAAAATGAAGGATGAAGGATGAAAATATACTTCCTTCTACCCTTCAAAATTCCTAATTTATCATTACAATGTTTAAACCCTTTAGTGTGACTGGCTGTTCATTAGAATTATTGAGAACGGGAGAACGAGGAATCGTCACCTTCTGTAAAAGTCACGACGAAACAATCTTGAAAAAACTGATATCAATGGAAGTAACACCAGGAACTAGTATCACTTTAAAACAACACCTTCCCTCTTTGATTATCAAAATTGTAAACACAGATTTGGCACTAGATATAGAAAGTATTGGCACTATTTATGTTCGCATTATTGATAATTAAAATTAATTAATCTTTATGTATAGCATTACTTAATCAAAAACAAGATCCCCGACTTCTTTAAAAAGTCGGGGATCTATAGCCTTGAATTCTCACAAATCAAATATGATTAGAAAATCTGCCTCTTTTTCAATCAACAGCAACTATCACATCTGATGATTTAATCACAGCATGAGCGTGCTTACCTTCTACAAGTCCTAACTTTTCTGCTGATGATTTTGTGATGATTGACACTAGCTCTACTCCTGGTGCTACTTCTAAAGTTACCTCAGTATTTACTGAACCATGCGTAACTTTTTTTACAGTACCCTTGAGAGAATTACGAGCGCTAATTTCCATATTTTTATTTGCCAAGTTGAACCATTTACACTTTAGCAAGCTAACAAATTTTAATACTAAAACTGGTTTTATTTAAGATATCTTAATAATTTTGAAATAATTCTCATTTAACTAACGGCGATACCTCTGTTTGATTGATGATCATTACAATAAGGCGTGGTCATTTGCTGCAAAACTCAGGATAAAACAATTTTTCAAAAAAATAATATCAATAGGTATTATCAAGAATATTATCATCAATTTAATATGGCGATTTTTTTATGTATAAATACCGAGGACTGGACAATATTTTTATATTTATACTAACTCAAAAATAGTTACGCCCAGCATTAGAGTAGTCTGAAAAGCCTTTTACTACAAAACTATCGCGTCATTTATTTTAAGAACGAAGAACTTTGAATATTTCTGTTAAAAGTTTATTTTATCAGGCTAAAAAAAGAGGTTTATATTGTGCAGCAGCTAGTTAATACAACAAGGCAAAATCTATTTTTTGAACACTTAAGTCCAGGTGTAGGCGTAGGATTCCCTGTTCCTAAAGACTGGTTCCCAATAAAAACTTTTCCTTTACTAATCATAGTGGGTATGACTGGGGTGGGAAAAAGTACAATCACAAAAGCTTTGGCTGAAGAAGGTTTAGATTTTACACTTTTACCTAATCGTCGTGCTTTAACCGAACGCTTAATAATTGCGCCGATGTTAAAAATGGAAGAGAAAGTCGTGCAACCACATTGCCGGATTCAACGCCTAACTTATGCTCGCCTTTATCGGGAATACTTTCCTGGTGGAATGGGTCACATTTTAGCTTCATTGCACGTCAATCCCCAAGAAGTCAATTCCATATTAGTTTTTGATAGTTTGCGTGGTGTAAATGAGGTTTGCTATGCAGCTAAAGCGTTAGAAAATGCTAAATTTGTAATGTTGACTGCACCAAACATGGTGCGTTTAGAAAGGCTTTTAAAACGTCATGATCCTTTTGATCAGATTGCTAATCAAAATTTAGAAGATAATAGGCAAATTTTCCCAGAAGCACTGACGAATTTTGCTAGTTTGGGCATACCAGAGGCTTCTAACTATTTTACTCCTAGAGAAGAACAAGAAATCTTAGAACTTGTAAACAAACGAGTTGTTACAGATGTAGAATTGCGGGATAAACTAAAAATATTTGTGGAAGAGAGTCAGAACTATGATTCGGTTGCCACGAAACAGATTTTAGAAGCGATGGATACAAGCGATCGCTCTCTTATAATTGATGCTATAGCCAGTCCCCAAGAATCAGCCAAAGTCATTATTTCTCGATTATGCAAATCTGTTGATATAAAAACTAACAAGTAAGCATTATTGTCAACTATAGCACTCCTATTTTATTTTTGAAATACACGTAGGGTATGAAAGCTTCAAATAGTGCATTAGACGTAGGTTGGGTGGAGCGGAGCGCAACCCAACATATATTAGGATATTGGGTTACGCAAAGCCTCCACCCAACCTACAATTTTTTTACTAATAAGTAAACATTATCGTCAACTATTAATACAAAGGAGCAGTCAATGTCGCTATCTAAATTTGCAATTGTAGAAAGCACTCTCCGTGAAGGTGAACAATTCGTCAAAGCCAATTTTTCTTTAGATGATAAACTCGAAATTGCTGAGGCACTTGCTGCATTTGGAGTAGAATATATAGAATTAACGTCACCAATTGCTTCACCACAATCTAGACGGGATTGTGAACGATTGGCTCGGTTAAGTTTGCCATCCAAAATATTAACTCACATTCGCTGTCACTTAGAAGATGCTAAAGTTGCCTTAGCGACAGGCGTAGCTGGAATTAATTTAACTATCGGTAGTTCTTCTTTGATGCGTCAGTTCAGTCATGGTAAAAATATTAATCAAATTATTGATTTAGCATCTGAAGTTTTAACTTTTATTCATCAGCAAGCTCCCGATATTGAGTTACGGTTTTCTGCTGAGGATTCGTCACGCACTTCCATAGAAGATTTAATCACAATTTACTCGGAGATTGAAAAATTAGGAGTTGTCAACCGCATAGGAATTGCCGATACAGTAGGAATTAGTACCCCGATGCAAGTATTTGAATTAGTAAAGACTTTGCGCCAGTTTACCAATTTAGATATTGAGTTTCACGGACATAATGATACAGAATGTGCAAATGCTAACAGCTATACAGCATTGGAAGCGGGAGCAACTCATATTGACACTTCTGTTCTGGGAATTGGTGAACGCAATGGTATTACCTCACTAGCTGGATTCATCGCTAGGCTATATGCTACCAATCCAGAGCAAATTAAATCTAAATATCGGTTGGAACAACTGGCTTACTTGCATGAATTAGTGGCCAGAAAAGTTGGAATTTCTATTCCTTTTAATCACTGTATTTTTGGAGAGAGTGCTTTTAGTCATAAAGCTGGTATTCATACTAAGGCTATGCTCAATAACTCTGAGACTTATGAAGCTATTAATCCCCGGAGTTTTGGTGTAACTCGCTCAATTTTAATCAATCATAAATTGGCTGGGAAACAGGCGGTGAATCACCGGGCTAATGAATTAGGACTTTCTTTTAATTTGTCTCAACTTAAAGATATTACCCATAATTTGAAAACTTTAGCTGATAAACAAAGTCTTACCATCGAAGATGTAGACAACATCTTATATTCTTATCATTGCCAGTAAATTTAGAAATATATACACTTACTGTCCAAGTACAGATCCCCGACTTCTTGAAGAAGCTGGGGATCTAAATCCACCTTTATAACATATCTCCTATTAATTTATTTTATGAAATAAAACTGTAATAATTACTGCTGTTCCATTATTTCTCAAGCTTTTTTAATTAAAATATCTAGCTATCTTTATAAATGATTCAGAATTTAAACTTATAAAGTTGATAGCATATATGTAAGTTAAAAGAATTTACATAACATTTCTCCAATAATGTTGGGCATTGCTCACCATTCTATTTGCCAAGCAAATTTATATTAGGAACCTGTCACAAATAAAGTCAGCTAAGGAATAGTTATGAATCGAACCAACAGTCAAAATTTGAGTGAAGCAACAACCCAATGGCTAATAACAAAAGGCTATAATCCTAGCGATTTAAATCAGCCAGGTGAAAATGGCGATACGGCTTTGATGAAAGCGACAAGAGAAGGAGTTTATGCAGTCGTCAAAGAACTAATTGATGCAGGTGTGGATATCAATGCTCGAAATAGCGATCGCAACAATGCTTTGTGGTTTGCTTGTTTTGGTAATCACTACGATTTAATTAATTTACTGCTGGCTCACAACATTGACATTAACAACCAAAATGATAACGGTGCAACTGTTTTAATGTACGCAGCATCAGCCGGAAAAACAGAAGTTGTCAAGTTACTTTTACAACATCATCCTAATTTATATTTAAAAAACTTAGACGATTATAAAGCAATAGATTTTGCTAGCAATGTAGAAGTTTTAAGGATAATTAAAAATGCCATCAAGTCAGATGTCGGGCAAAGCTTATCATGACGCTACCAAGCATTCTTACTTATCGGTACAAATTGATCCAAATTATGTAGATGCTTCAACACAGCCATCTCCATTTAAAGTTTATCCCAAATTTTATCGGAGAGTGAAATTAAATCTCAATAATCCTGTTCATTCTTTTATCTCATTAACTAGTACGATAACACTAGAAAAAGTATACAAAGATGGCCCTTATAAATTACGGGTTAATCCATCAGCAGGCGCTCTGTATCCTACGGAAGTTTACGTACAGGTTCGTGGGATTGAGGGAATAGTCGATGGTATATATCATCTAGAAGTTGAGAATAATTGTCTAACTCTCATCTATGAATTAATTGATGATGGGTTAGAGAGTTATATTATACCGGGTAAATGTATCAACGGATTCATCTTTTTAATTAGTTGTGTTTATTATAGGTCTAGCTGGAAATATCAAAATAGAAGCATAAGATATTGCTTTTTAGATAGCGGACACCATTTAGGTGCAGTTGCTGCTTCAGCTTTTCTCCACAACCGAGATATACAACTAGTTTTTGACTTTGATAAACTTGCGCTCAATTCAGATTTGGGTTTTGAGAATAAGGAGTTTATTACTGGTTGTGCGGTGTCAGGAGAAGTAGAAGACAAGAAAATCAGACGTTTAAGGCTAAAAGTTCCTTTTGTCTGTGGTACAGATTATTTTGAATCTAATAAATTTATTGAAGATACTTATCAAGCAACTACTCTACAAAAGAGTCGCCCGCAGAAATTAGAGTATCCTCAATTTGATTTTGATCGGGATAAATTTTATCAAACTGTTTGGGATAGACGTTCTATTAGACGTTTCCGGAAAGAGTCTATTTCTCAAGAAGATTATTTATATGTAGTGCAACAACTTCAGCAGTCAATACCGACAGAAAATTATGAGGAAATAGAAATTTACTCCGTGGTGCATCGGGTAGATGGAATGACACCTGGGTTATATAAAGGTACGCATCTGGTTAAAACAGGTAATTTTAGCGAAAAGACGGGTTACTTATGTATTAATCAAGCTATTGCTAGAGATGGCGCTGTAACTTTATTTTTTGTGTCAGATTATTTAAATTATCAAACTGCTATGCAAATAGCTGGTTTTCTTGGACAGAGACTTTATTTAACTAGTAATTATTTGGGGATTCAGTGTAGTGGAATTGGTGCTTATTATGATGAAGAAACCCAAGAATTATTAGAAACGAATAAAGATGTACTTTACGGAATGGTGATTGGAAGATAAACAGGAAGCTAAAGAGAGATGGCTAGAAATATGTATTACTTTAATGGTGATGACTCACATCCTATGCAACCGACATCTGCGGATATTATACTGCGGCAACAACTAGAGTATTCTATTAGCAGATACTTTTATGACGCTTGCGATCGCACCATTCAAAATCTTCTGTCTGATTGTCGGTGGTATGTCACAACCCACGCCAATGCTCTGACATTGGTAATTGAATGTCCCGATCAAGTTACTAATTGGCGTATTTTACAAAAAATTGTGCCAATGGGGACATTACTCTACGGAATTGTTAGCAGTGCTAAAATCCGTGTTTGTCCGCCAGAGAGTCAAGGTGTACCTTTTGAAATGAGGGTAGATGAACTTTCTGTTTATCGGGATTGGGCATAAGACAAGAGAGACGCGATTAATCGCGTCTGTACAAGAGTTAGGAGTTTCAAATTTCTACTCATTATTTTGGCTGATAAGTGCAGCTACCTCTTCAAAAACTAAATCAGCAGAATGTTTGATAGCAGGACTTAACTCTAGTCCAAAACCAAGATTTGCCGCTTCAATTAAATAAACTGTGACATCTTCGGGAAAGTCATTTTGAAAGATTTTCCGTCCGGCGGCTAAAGCATTATCCCAACGAAAATCGTGCAAGTTATAACTAGGTTCTGGCAAAGCTTCGAGTTCTTTTCCTGGAACTTTAAACACAGCACCCGCTTCAGAACCAGTTGAACTTGCATCAATAATTACTAATTGTTTACTACCTCTAGCTTGAAACATTACTTCCATCCCTGCGGTGCCACAGTCATATACTCGCACATGAGGATGAGGGTTTTCAGCTAGATATTTTTGTAAGCGTTGGGCGATGATTACGCCTACTGCGTCGTCATTGCGATTGAGATTTCCACAACCAATAATAGTGAGCATGGGATGAGATTTAATTATTTAAGCAGTTGCAAATTCAGTCAAAGCGCGTAGTTTACCGCCGTAGGCATCGCTTGGAGGATGAAAAGCTAACACAATATCACTTTTGGGAACCCCTGCGTTTAATAATTCGGTGGCAATACCTTCTTCAGTCCAGTCTTCTTCGATCCAAATTTTGTGATTTTTAATCCGAATATGTACAGTAATACCTTTAATTCGGCGATTTTTTTGCCAGCCAATCTGAAACCATAGATATTGATCGCGTTCATCATCGAGTGCTAAAAGGAGCAGAGGAGCAGGGGAGAGATTTGTAGAAGTTCTTTCCCCTCTGCCCCTCTGCCCCTCTGCATTTCAAGCTTGTGAGAAATGCGGGATATGACAGACAAAGCCTCTGAAAATTAATTTATCAGTAAGAAACTATAAATCTACACCATGTTTCTTGGCAACTTCAGTCAGTTTCTCATACTGATGTTGTGATGCTTGAGTTAATATCTCTTCAGCCTGTTCTTTAGTACTTCCCTCTTTCGGAATTAAATACTTGACATAAAGAGATACAAAATCGGCTGCGATCGCTAAACCGGATAAAGCGTGTTTGTCAGCTTCCTTACCAGCGATCGCAGCTACCAAACCAGCTTTAATTGGGTCTGGTTTAACTTTCATAAACTGCTCGACAAGTTTAGGAACGTAGTCTTCTGGTGGCAGATTATCTAACTTACTTCTATCGGGAGTAAAGTTACATTCTGCGGCTTGAGCCTGCTCTAAAACACACCATTCTATGTATTCTTGCAATGCTGCATCGGGAACGCGAGGGAGATAATTATGTAGCGCTAAATCAGACACAAGCTTACCGTGTAAATTGCTGTTTTATGCAAATGCATTAACGCAAGCCTAACGCACTGTTTCTATAAGTTTTAGTGTGTTACGCTACGACTTTTGAATATAATTCATTGGGAATAGTCCATTGGTTATCACGACATTTTTGCCAAATTAAAAGAGTTGGTGGAGCGATGTCTCCGACGGGCTACGCCTACGCATTTTGGTATGGGAGCATCTCACCTTTGCAAAAATACCAGGCGATTAGAAATCGCGGCTACACAAACCAAGTCCGCCTACGCGGACTCAAAGAATTTGAAACCCAGGTCGGTGGGTTTTGTCTGTATAGCCGCCTTCGCCCTTGGCGTACCGGAGGCATCATTCCATTCGCCAGGGCAAGGTGTGTTTTTACACTCATTGAGATGCTTGTCTATTTGTGTAGACAAAGGCACACTATAAGAAAGGTATAAGATTAAACTAAGTCTGTAAACTAAGTTTAGTCTGGTTGTCATAGTGGTGCAAGGGCGATGTCTACGACGGACTACGCCTACGCTCAGTTAGATGAGCGATCCAGTAAGCTGTAAGTAAGCGTTGTCCAATGCGATCGCTGAAATAACAAATGCGAACGCCTCCGACACGCTACGCGATCTGACTAACTTGGTGGATGACGGTCTAGGAGTTCTTCTTCTGCTCGAATCGCCAGCATAATCGCACGATTCATGTTGAGTGCATTAATGGTTGCTCGTCCTGTGGCTGTTAATCCGACAATTTCTACACCATTCCACTGAAAGTGTTCTTTCCATACTTGTTGGCGAGGGTTGAAGATTAGTACTTTTTCTCGTGTTTCTGGATCTTCAACCATTTGTCGGGCAGCCTTTCGTAATGAACAGGACACGCAAGCAAGTGCCAAATTATTTGCTGTTGTTGTACCACCTGCTACCACAGGAGTGATGTGATCAATATGAAATGTAGCTGCTTGACTAGCTTGAGATAAACTGCAATATTCACAGCGATCGCCTGCTCTTTGGATGACCAATCGACGTAAAGCAACTGAAATCGTTACCATTTATCCCTGCTGCATTACACGCTTTGAACGTAAATGCAGCAGAGATAAAAATTCTGCCAACTCAACCAACCCTTCTGCTTCTCGTCGTTCTTCTTGAGTAAGTGCCTCGCCTACATCTTGGCGATCTAGTAAAAATTGCAGACGCTCTTGGACAGCTTCAGGAAGTTGAAAGTGAGTCAGTTCAACAGGTATCTGAATAATTTCAACCATACAAAGTATGTCTAGTAAAATTGCAACCACTTGTAGAGCCAGTGTAACTCAATGTGGGTTATGCTAGACAATCTGATAATTGAGAATTAAGCAGTCCGAAAACGTGCCAACTCTTCACCAGTCTTAGCATCATGGGCGTGAACTGTACACACCAAACATGAATCAAACGATCGCGCCACATGACCAACTTCCACCGGATCGCTAGAATCGTAAATGGGTGTGCCAATTAAAGCTTCTTCAATAGGTCCACGGATTCCTTCACCGTCACGAGGACCAATATTCCAAGTACCTGGGGCAATGACTTGGTAATTCTTAATCTTACCGCCCTCTACTTCTACCCAGTGACACAAAGAACCCCGCGCCGCTTCTGTTGCACCCCAGCCGCGTCCATCTTTTTCTTTGGGTTTGATATACCAAGGGTCGTTTAATTTGAATTCGCGTAAACAGTGTTCAGCTTGACGATATAACTTGACAAGTTCGTGAACTCGTGCTAACTGCCGCACATGAATACTAGCGCCACCCATTTGTTTGAAGACATCGAGGATGAAGGGGTCGTAGTGTTGCCAAGATTCGCCATGCTTACCACCGGCTACTAATTGACGGGCTAAGGGGCCAGCTTCCAAACGTCCGAAGTCTTTGTGAAGGACTGCACTCGACCAAGAGTAGGCGTTATCAAAGTCTTTGGTATTAATTGCAGTGGGTTTAGTGGTGCGATCGCTAGGGTGAATATTTTCTGTCCCTTCATCGTACCAAGAGTGAGTTGTATTCTCGCGGGTAAATGACTGATCCATTAAAACGTGAGTGTCTGCGAAGCTGTCATACACTCCACTTTTCATGATCATTGCCGCATTTCGCCCTTCAATAGTCGGCTTTTGGTATTTATCTTCATGGGCTAAATATCCCCAAGTGACATATTTACCAACACCAGCGCCATATCTATCTAAACCGATATCTAAACCCATGCGCCAATAAAAACCTAAGTCGGAATCTCGATGATTTCGGTCTTCATCTAACCAATTTCTAAAATCATCATAAGTTTGGATTTGTTCGTAGCGTTCTAAAGAACAACCTAACCACACTGGTTCTAACCAATTGGTGCGGAAATATTCGAGAAGCGCCCAAGCGCGGGTAATGTCTGTTAGTGTTGGGGCGCACATCACGCCACCAGGCACCATATAACTGCTGTGCGGCCATTGTCCACCCAATAGTGCATAAATTTCTACAGGTTTAGCGGAAATTGTTATGCCTAGTTCATAAGATTTGCCTGTGAAAGCAGCAAAGCGTCTCACAGCTTCTTCATAAAAGCGACTATGGCGGTATTTTTTATTGGTTAAATCAATGGCAAAGAGTCCATAAAAATAGCGGGGGATACTTTGAATTGTTTCGACAATTTGACCGAGATTTCTAGCTAAAATTGCATTGCGAGGAACTTCTGTTTCCCAGGCTGTATCTAATGCCCAAGATGCACAAGTTAGGTGAGAACCGCCGCAAATACCGCAAATTCGAGGCGTGACAATTAATCCCGCTTGGGGGTCTTTACCGCGTAAGATAACTTCAAAACCGCGAAATAATTCGGCGTGTGTCCAAGCGTTGACTACCCGCCCATTTTCAATATCGACTCGGACATCTAAATCCCCTTCAACTCTACCAACGGGCGATATATCTAATGATTGAATTGTCATTTGTTATTTGTCCTTTGTCATTGGTCATTTGTCATTCGTCATTCGTCATTCGTCATTCGTCATTCGTCATTGGTAATTATTCACTCGCCTCCCTGTAAAATGGTCTAAATCCTTGATTTATTGTTGAGGTGAGTGTGAAACGGTTATAGTCTAATACGCTTGGGTTAAGGGCTACTGGCAACAATTTTGGGTTTTCAAGACGCGATAAATCGCCGTCTCTACAAGTGTTTTGTTGCTCATTCTGAACTGTATTGGGTTATAGTCATTGGTCAAATCACAAAGGACAAATGACTAATGCCCCATACTTCTCTTCTTAGGCTGCGCCAACGACTGCGCTCAGTACAAGTGCCCAATGCCCTAAACTGTAAAAAAGTCTTCTTCTGCCCAAGGTGGTGCTGCATCTTTAGCCACCATTGTGAGTAAGGCGTAGTCTTTTTTGTTCACCCCTGGCGGTAATTCTTTGGGAACTCCCATTACTGTTTGGGTTTTAAATACGGTTCCTGGTTTGAGGTCAAAGAAGGGAAATTCTGGTTCTGTGCAACCGAGACAAGGCATTCCAGCGCGGGTTTTAGAAGAGACGCGGTTCCATAAAATGCGGTTGCAGGAGGAATGAGTCATGGGACCGCGACAACCCAAGTCATAAAATAAGCAACCTTTGCGCTGACCAAATTCGGCGGTTGATGCTTTGTAGGCAAAGTGGACGTTGCGGGTACAACCTGTTTGCGTATAGGTGTTGAAGAAGGTTTGGGGGCGATTTAGTTCATCAAAAGCAATGTCTGCTATGCGTCCAGTGGCGATCGCTACTAATATCTGCGTAATCCAATCAGGATGGGCGGGACATCCGGGAATATTAATTACAGGTAATCCGGCTTGCGATACAAAATCTTTCCCTAAAAAGCCGCCTTCTTGACGTTTGAGAAATTGCAAACCTTCCGATTCGCTGGGGTTTGGTGACATAGCGGGAATTCCTCCCCATGTGGCACAATCTCCCACGGCTACGATAAATTTAGCAACTTTAGCGAGGTCTGCTAACCAATCTTTCATGGCGCGATCGGCAAACCGATTCCATTCGCCGGTGCCGTTGGGGGCGTTAACAACACTGCCTTCAAATACCAAGATATCTAAAGGAATTGTGCCAGAAATGCAATCCCGCAGTAGTTTTTGCAAGTTATTGCCCAGTTCCAATCCCAAAGATGGATGCCAAAGTAACTTGATGCCAAAATCGGCAATCAAATCACAAACTGTCGGTTCTTCGGCGTTGAGAAATGACATGGTGTTGCCTGAACAAGCACCACCTTGTAGCCATAGTACGTTAGTCATCGGCTATGCGTTTTTCTATTGTTTCCCATGCATGATGTAGGTGATAATGCTTGTAAAGTCTCACCTGGTTATCAATATTTATCTTTCAATCCTAAGATATTTTTTTATTTAATTCTCGTTCATTAAAAAAGAATTAATCATTAACAATAGCTAAAAGTTTGACGAGATTATTTTAAATTAGTATGTTTGTTATACTCGTAACAGACTTAACAAATAAAAAACAGTAAAAACAAAATTATTATTTTTTACTTACTGACGTTAAATAACCTAGGATACTGAATTCGTTACTGCTAAAACCCTGTAATCATTACTGCTAGCTGTTAATTAGTGCGAAGTATAAGTATTTTAAGCAGTCAGATTTTAATGCAATAACCGAGTCAAATTCAGCAAAATATTCGGGTGCGAGACTTTGCACCCCGTCAGCTATATATCAGTTTTTTTAAGATTTTGGTTGTGCAGCTTGCCTAACAAGTTGTTCATCCAAACCTAACAAGGGAATTTTTTTACAGTTAATGAATATATTTTACACTTCGATGATCCGTGGCGACTATTTAGAATAGACTAAATATATGTATGTCAACAATTCAATAAATAATATTCAAATTGTATACGGTAATGATACAAAAAACATTTTTAAAATATTAGGTGTTTAAAGCTGACATTAATATTAGCAATTTCCCCCTAGAATTTTAGAAATAGGGTGTTTTATATTTTAGAGATTGGGTATTTGGAAAACTTTTCCCCAGTCCCCAGTTTCAAAAAAGGGGAATTCCGCCTAAAGGACTCGAAGCCTGCGTAAATCAGTATGGCCCGTGATGAGATGCGATCGCGTGTTTCGATCATTCATGGGTGTTGGACTCAATTCCTAATTGGCTAGAGTACGGCAGAGTTATGACCCCCAGCATTACAGATTCAGTAGTGAAAGCTGCGTTAGCAGCTGTTGCATCGGAGTCAGCCACAGCAGAAGAAAAAATTCAGATGCTGATTGAGATAGCACAGGGTTTTCAAAAAAAGCCCAAAACTGCCCAAGATTTGCGGAATGCAGTTGGGTTATATTACCGGGCTGATGAAATGTGTGGTGAGGAGTATCCCCTGCTGAAAGCCAGGGCACAAGTAGGCATGGCAGGGACGTTACAGGCAATTCCCGATGCTGAGTACCAACTGCTGCTGCAAGCAAAAGTGGGTTATGAAGAGGCGTTGCCAATTTTACAGCAATTAGCAACGCCTGAGGAAGTAGCAGAAACGCAGATGAATTTTGGGCTGGTGTTGCAGTCCCTTGTACCATTTAATTTGGCGCGGATAACCGACAGCATCCAGGCTTATCATGAGGCTTTGCGGGTGTTTAGCTGGGAGGATTACCCCCAAGAATACGCGATTTTATATAACAATATTGCGATCGCTTACCTTTCTATGCCCCTAGCATCGGAACGGGAATACTTGCGTCAAGGGTTAGCAGTGCAGTCATTTGAGGTGGCGCTGAAGCATATTAACCTGATTGATCATCCCAGAGAATATGCGATGTTGCAAAACAACTTAGGTAACGCTTTGCAATATTTAGTCAGTTCCCATCCTGTGGAAAATAACTTGCGTGCGATCGTCGCTTATGATGAAGCGCTAAAAGTTCGCAATCTCAAAGACACACCACTAGAGTACGCTAACACAATTTCAAACAAAGCCAACGCCTTATTTAATTTACCCGACGACTCAGAAAAACCAGAAGCTGGTAATCCTAAAAATCTCTCCCAAGCACGTAGCTACTATCAACAAGCTTTAGAAATATTTACCCAACATGAACAAATTGGACAAGCAGAGATAGTAGCCAAAGCCTTACAAGATATTGAAGTAGAAATCGGAAATTGAGCATTAATTATTCTTTCTCATCTCCCCACTCCCCTCATTATAAGCAGAACAAAACAGCATGATAGATATTTTAACAACCCCTGCTGTGAGAGATTTTCTCACAAGTTTAGCAGATGGTGACTTGAACATAGCAACAGGATTAGTGTGGATAGTGATAGCAACAGCCTTATCTATGGTTGGCGGTGCCATTGGTGGAATAGTGTTAGCTGGAAAAGATATAGGCTATGGTTTCTCAGCAATGCTTGGTGCATTATTTGCTCCGGTTGGCGTAATTCCTGCCATCCTATTAGGGCTTGCCATACTAAATCTTTTGACGAATTATTAGGAGGAAATATGTTAGAAATTGGTTGGTTTTCTGCTAAGTTATTTTTAAAAGGAAAGTTGCTGCGCGACCCCATGCATTTTGTCAAGCAAACTGCTATTGCTACTGTTGTAGGTTCTTTGCTGCTAGTGTTACTCGCACAAGCCAACATTCCTTTCTACTTACCAATAACATTATCTAGCTTAGTGGCAGGGATGATTATGCCATTTCTCCTGAAAGATTTCAAAATGAAGTAATTTGTCATTTTTCTCAAGCTAATGACTAATGCCCGATGCCTCATAGCCAATTTTGGATTTGCAATTTTATATTGTTCAATCCAAAATCCAGAACCCAAAATCTAAAATTCTTCTAACCAATGCCCAATCTTGAAGAATTAGTTCAGGAAATTAACCGTTTTGAGGCAATTATATCCGAGTGGGATGAAAGCCAACGGTGTGTAGCAGTAGGTCTAAAAAGAGCAATTGAAGCTTTGCATAAAGCAGCATTGACTAGTTTAATTAAAAGCCTCAAGCAAGAATCAATGTCAGCCTTGCGTCATGCTGTTACTGATGAAGTAGTATACGCAGTACTGCTTTATCACGAACTAGTAAAACCACCAAAACCACCATTAGCAGAGCGAATTCAAACAGCCCTTGAAGAAGTTCGCCCTGGCTTAAAAAGCCATAATGGGGATGTAGAACTAGTATCAATTAAGCCGCCAGATACAGTAGAAGTTAGATTAATAGGAACTTGTAGCAATTGTCCGGCTTCTACTTTGACTTTATCTCAGGGAGTAGAACAGGCAATCAAAAACCATTGTCCCGAAATTAGCAAAGTAGTTGCGTTCAATAACAAACCTACTGTTAACAACGTAAATTCCGGTTTAACCAGTCCATTTTCTTCAAAAATAACTTCTACATGGATCAAAGTAGCGACTATTGAGCAAGTTCCTGAATTTGGTGTATTGGCAGTACAACTTGCTGGTAATTCGCTAATTTTACATCGTCAAGGTACTACAGTAATATGTTACCGTAATGCTTGCGCTCATTTAGGGTCTGCCTTAGAAAAGGGTAAGGTTGAAAATGGTATTATTACCTGTCCTTCCCACGGATTTCAGTACAAATTAGAGACAGGTGAATGTTTAACTGCACCTGATGTCCCTTTGCAGTCATATCCAGTAAGGATTAAGGGTGATAATGTTTTTGTTCAAATGTAAAACCTAGTGCGATCGCACCATGTTAATAAGGTTATTATATTCTCAATAGAGTTGAAAATAGTCTTATTAAACTCTATAGGATTCCTATTTGATTTCTGAACATAATTAAGTACTGTAGGGTGCGTTACGATAAAATCTGTAACGCACCCTTCGTAAGGATTTGGTGGATTATGCTGTGGCTAACATACCCTACCTATCTTTTTAAAAATCAAATAGTAGTCCCAAGACGGTTCGGTTAAGGTTTTTTGATGAAAATTCGAGATCACAAAGACGCGATAAATCGCCATCAAAACGAAAGACTGATTATTGTAGAGACGGCGATTCATCGCGTCTCTTGCCTTAACCGAACAGTATTGATAGTAGTCCTATATCTATTGTCAATATAACTTTGCTTACTCGTACAGACCACCCTTTTAAAACTTGAAATAAAAAACTAATCTAGCTTTAAAAAGGATGTTAGCTTGAAACTAATTTATGTAACTATTAATTGGAATGAGTGATAATCTGCTATTTTTGATACACATCTTTTTAGACTGATAAGCTTGGATATTAATGATAACTTATCTACAATTACTCCTCAACTAAAATTGCCACTAAAAAAAACAGTAAATCACCAAAATTTACCTCTATCAACTGATGGTTCAAGTGTGATTTTAGGTAATCATATTGAACCAGAACAATTAGTGATACCTGTAGCACCCAGTCGCACAACAATGTTCGGGCCTCGTGCTGCTTGTTTGTTATCAAAAACTGGACCATTATGGGTATCAGATACGGGACATCATCGATTATTAGGATGGCAGAATTTACCCACAAGAGATAATCAACCGGCTGATTGGGTAATTGGACAACCTGACTTTTATCATGAAGGACAAAATGCTAAAGGTACACCGGGAAGAGCAACCTTAAGTGTACCAACTGGAATTTGTGCTTGTGGCGAAGGATTAGCTGTAGCAGATGCTTGGAATCATCGGGTTTTGATTTGGAAAAACTTACCAGAAGATAACAATGCTCCAGCAGATTTGGTGTTAGGACAAGGTAACTTTATCGATAATGAACCAAATCGCGGAAGTCAACAAGCATCCGCCAGTACAATGCACTGGCCTTATGGTGTTTTCTATCATCAAGGACGGCTATTTGTTGCCGATACGGGCAATCGAAGGGTATTGATTTGGCATCAATTACCAACAGAAAATGGTCAACCGGCTGATTTAGTTTTGGGACAACCTGATATGATATCTCGCAATGAAAATGGTGGTAGTTCCCCAACCGCAGCGAGTATGCGTTGGTGTCACGATATCACCTTTTGGGGAGAGAATTTGGTTGTCAGCGATGCAGGTAATCATCGAGTGATGATTTGGCAGGGAATACCAACAGAAAATAATATCCCTTGTGCAGTGGTTTTAGGACAAAAAAGCTTTGATTTTGTAGAAATGAATCAAGGAGTTTATTTGCCTAGTGCTAGTAGTTTGAGTATGCCTTATGGTGTGGGAGTATCTGGAGATTGGTTAGTAGTTGCAGATACTGCTAATTCTCGGTTGTTAGGATGGAGAAAGCCAGAATCAATTTTATCATTGCAAGGTGTAGTAGCTAATGGCTTGGCAGGACAAATAAATTTTCAAAGTAAAGGTGAAAATCGAAATTTCGGACTGCCGAAACGAGATAGCTTCAATTGGTGTTACGGGATAAAAATTTGTGGTAATACGGCGGTAATAGCTGATTCTGGGAATAACCGAATATTGCTGTGGCAGTTTAATACAAATTCGTAATGGCGCTCATTTTTTGCTACCGCAACGCTAACGTAATTCGTAATTTTTGAAAATCAGATTTATATGGCGACTGAAGAAATTAGAGTTCGCGGTACTGTTCAAGGAGTAGGATTTCGCCCTACTGTATATCGTCTGGCTAAAGCTTGCGGTTTACATGGAGATGTTTGTAATGATGGACAAGGTGTATTAATTCGGGTATCTGGTAGTGAGGAAGCTTTAACAGAATTTGTTGCCAGATTGCAAATAGAATGTCCACCATTAGCAAAAATTAACGAACTAACTAGAACTAATTACGAAGGTAAATTTCACTTTCATAATTTTGTGATTTCTAGTAGTGTTAATAGTGCAATCAAAACAGAAATTGTCCCTGATGCAGCTACTTGTCTACAGTGTCAACAAGAAATATTCGACCCTTTTAGCCGCTTTTATCGTTACCCATTTACTAACTGCACTCATTGTGGCCCTCGCCTGAGTATTATTCGTGCCATTCCTTATGACAGATGTAATACCAGTATGTCTGCATTTGGTTTATGTTCAGAATGTGGAAAGGAATACCACGATGTTGAAAACCGGCGGTTTCACGCCCAACCTGTAGCTTGTCATGCTTGCGGCCCTACAGCTTGGTTAGAACGCGCTGATGGTAAATCAGTTACTGCTTCTATGTTTTCTATGTTGGATGATGTTGATGCGGTTTGTACCCTGTTGCAAAAGGGTGAGATTGTGGCAATTAAGGGTTTAGGTGGTATTCATTTGGCTTGTGATGCAACACAGGAAACTACTGTACAAAAACTCCGTCAGCGCAAAAGACGCTATCATAAACCATTTGCTTTAATGGCGCGAGATATTGAGGTAATTGAAAAATATTGTATTGTCAACGCTAAAGAAAAAGAATTATTGACAAGTTCTGCTGCACCAATTGTTTTATTACAGGTGAAAGAGAAAGACGGATATGTGGAGAGTTTATTTACTCCTAATTCTCTTCATATTGCATCGTCAGTTGCCGCAGGGCAAAATACCCTCGGTTTCATGCTACCTTATACGCCCTTACATCATTTAATTATGCGGCGGATGAATCGCCCAATTGTTTTAACAAGTGGAAATATTGCCGATGAACCACAATGTATTGATAATGATGAAGCCAGAGAAAAATTAAAGACAGTTGCTGATTATTTTATCTTTCACAATCGGGAGATTATTAATCGAGTAGATGATTCAGTTGTGCAGGTTATTGGCGATAAAGTCCAAACAATCCGCCGTGCCAGAGGATATGCACCAGCACCAATTAGTTTACCGCCAGGATTTGACAATGTGCCGGAAATTTTAGCAATGGGTGGTGAGTTAAAAAATACTTTTTGCCTATTGCGTGAAGGAGAAGCAATTCTCTCTCAACATCTAGGGGATTTAGAAAATGCTGCGGCTTTTAATGCTTACCAAGAGACTTTAAATTTATATTTAAATTTATTTGAACATAAACCAGAAGTAATTGCTATTGATAAACATCCTGAATATCTCTCAAGCAAACTTGGTAAAGAACTTGCGGACACAAATCAAATCAAAATTCATCAAATCCAACATCATCACGCCCATATTGCCGCTTGCATGGCAGAAAATAGGATTCCTATAGATTCATCTCCAATATTAGGCATTGCTTTAGATGGTTTAGGTTACGGCGACGATACTACACTTTGGGGTGGAGAATTTCTTTTAGCAGATTACCGGAAATTTAAACGACTAGCAACATTTAAATCAGTAGCAATGGTTGGCGGTGAACAAGCAATTTATCAGCCTTGGCGTAATACTTATGCCCACTTAGTAGCTGCTAACCTCTGGGATGATTGCGAACAAAAATATACTGATTTGGAAATATTTAAATTCTTGAAAAATAAACCACTTAAGCTACTCAATCAACTTATAGAGAAAGGGATTAACTCTCCTCCAGCTTCCTCAGTGGGGCGGTTGTTTGATGCAGTGGCGGCGGCTATCGGTATTTATCGAGATGAATGTAGCTATGAAGGACAAGCGGCGATCGCAATGGAAGCTATAGTAGATGTTAGCAGCTTAAATAATCATAAAGAAACGCTAATATATCCTTTTAGTTTTAGCTTTTCAGATAGTATTTATTATATAGACCCGCGTCCCATGTGGCAAGCTTTGCTCAATGACTTACAGCAGCAGATTCCACAACCAGTTATGGCTGCCAAATTTCACAAAGGTTTAGCAAATGCGATTGTGGAGATGGTTAAGCATCTTTCTCAAGAAAATCTGATTAGTCAGGTAGCCCTAACAGGAGGAGTATTTCAAAATTGTATATTGTTAGAGCAAGTTACCAAAGGATTACAAATATTGGGAATAAAAGTACTTACTCACAGCTTAGTTCCAGCTAATGACGGCGGGTTATCTTTAGGACAAGCAGTTATTGCAGCCGCCCAATTAATAGATGAGTGTGATATTTGAAAAATTTTGTCCCATAAATAAATCTCTCTGCGTTCTCTGCGCCTCTGCGGTTCGTTTATCTTAAAAAAAAATGTGTTTAGGAATCCCCGGACAAATTGTAGAAATTACCAACGTTAACCATAAATTAGCCATAGTTAACATTGCTGGTGTTAAGCGCGAAGTAAATATTGCCTGCATCGTAGATGAACAACATCCCCCCGAAGCTTGTATTGGCGATTGGGTGCTAGTGCATGTAGGCTTTGCCATGAATCGAATTAACGAACAAGAAGCAGCAGAAACATTACAACTATTCCAAGAATTAGCAGCAGCACAAGCAGGGATTAGTACTTATACTAATTCTGTATGAAGATGTGCCTATAGTGTAAGAAATAAAGAACGAACCGCCAAGTACGCCAAGAAATAAGAAATTAAGAGATTTAGCGCAGCTTCACAAAGAAATGGTATTAAATAATAGACTTTTCTTGTTTCACGTAAAGAAAGGGTTTAAAACTCACCTCTTTCTTCCTTGGCGTTCTTGGTGTCTTGGCGGTTCGTAAAAAACTCCCTACCACAAAAGCGAAATTAACTATTCCCCAATCCCCATGAAATATGTTGACGAATTCCGCGAACCGGAAAAAGCTGAAGCTATACGCCGCGAAATCGCCAAATTATGCAACCAGCTAGAAAAACCTATCAAAATCATGGAAGTATGCGGCGGACATACTCATACCATATTTAAATATGGTATCGAAGAAATTTTACCCCAAGCCATTGAACTAATTCATGGGCCTGGTTGTCCAGTATGCGTTATGCCAAAGGGGAGATTAGATGATGCGATCGCCATCTCTCAAAATCATAACGTCATTTTTGCCACCTTTGGCGACGCAATGCGAGTTCCCGGTTCCAAAACCACTTTACTGCAAGCTAGGGCACAAGGTGCAGACATCCGTATGGTGTACTCTCCTCTAGACAGCCTACAAATTGCCAGAGATAACCCCGACAAACAAGTAGTCTTCTTCGCCTTAGGCTTTGAAACCACAGCCCCCAGCACCGCCTTCACCATTCTGCAAGCAGCAGCCGAAGAAATTCATAACTTTAGTATGTTTTCCAATCACGTCCTCGTGATTCCCGCCCTGAAAGCACTATTAGATAATCCCGACTTACAACTTGATGGATTTGTTGGCCCGGGCCATGTCAGCATGGTAATTGGCACTGACCCATATCAATTTATTTCCCAACAATATAATAAGCCAATTGTCGTCTCAGGATTTGAACCCTTAGATATTCTCCAATCGATTTGGATGCTATTGCAACAGCTAGTAGAAAATCGCTGTGAAGTTGAAAACCAATATAACCGAATTGTCCAAAAATCTGGAAATACAGTAGCGCTACAAGCTATTAACAAAGTTTTCGCAATCCGAGATAGTTTTGATTGGCGTGGCTTAGGTGACATTCCTTATTCAGGCTTAAAAATTCAACCAGAATATGCTGAATTTGATGCCGAACTTAAATTTACCATTCCTAATCTCAAAGTAGCCGACCATAAAGCTTGTAAATGTGGAGAAATTCTCAAAGGAGTCTTAAAACCTTGGGAGTGTAAAGTATTCGGTACAGCTTGCACACCAGAAACACCCATTGGTACTTGCATGGTATCTTCCGAAGGTGCTTGTGCAGCCTATTACAAATACGGGCGACTCTCCACAATTGCCAAAAGAACAATCGCCCAAAAACCAAAAATAACTCAAGAACCTCTCCCCGCTTGCGGCTTCTCCTCAGACTAATAATACTCCGCGTACCTCTGCGCTTCCCTCTGCGTGTCTTTGCGTTTAAAAAAAGTTATGAATATTTCCCCCACAAACTCAATACAAAATCCCCTATTTCAAAAAATAGAACAAATCCGCCGTCGCCAAGGAAAAGTGCAAGATACTCATATAACTCTCGCACATGGCAGTGGTGGTAAAGCCATGCGTGACTTAATTGATGATATTTTTATTAGCAATTTCGATAACCCAATTCTCTCCCAATTAGAAGACCAAGCCAGCTTCAATTTAGCCAGTCTCATGCAACTAGGAGATAGACTAGCATTTACTACAGATTCTTATGTTGTAGACCCATTATTTTTTCCCGGTAGTGATATAGGAGAATTAGCCGTTAACGGCACAGTTAATGATTTAGCTGTCAGTGGTGCTAAACCTTTATATCTAACTTGTAGCGTTATTTTAGAAGAAGGATTACCCGTAGAAACCTTGCGGCGTGTTGCAGCCAGCATGAAACTAGCTGCGAAAAAAGCTGGTGTACAAATTGTCACTGGTGACACAAAAGTTGTACATCGTGGTGCTGCCGATAAACTATTTATTAATACTGCTGGTATTGGTATCATCCCACGAGGAGTTAGTATTTCTGCCCATAACATTAAACCTGGAGATGCCATAATTATTAATGGTGAAATAGGCAATCATGGGGCAGCAATTTTAATTGCCCGTGGGGAATTAGCCTTAGAAACTAATATTGAAAGTGACTGTCAGCCTTTGCATAATTTAGTAGAAACTATTCTCCATGTATGTCCTCAAGTTCATGCTATGCGAGATGCCACACGCGGTGGTTTAGCCACAGTTTTAAATGAATTTGCCCTCAGTTCCGATGTGGGAATTCGTCTCTACGAAGAATCTATTCCTGTGCGTCAAGAAGTCAACGGAGTTTGTGAAATTCTCGGTTTAGACCCCTTATATTTAGCTAATGAAGGTAAGTTAGTTGTAGTTGTGGCAGGTGAATATGTAGAAACTGTTTTATCTGCTATGAAATCTCACCCAGCAGGTAAAGATGCTTGTATTATTGGCGAAGTTATTTCTTCACCGCCAGGTATTGTATTGTTAAAAACAGTTTTTGGTGCTGAAAGGATTGTTGATATGTTAGTAGGCGACCAATTGCCACGAATTTGTTAATTTTTAATAGATTTTATAGTATGCACGAACTGGGAATTACTCAAAATATTGTGGCAATTGTGACTGAACACGCCAAGGGTGCAAAAGTACAGCGAGTCTCATTAGAAATTGGCAAACTTTCAGCCATTATGCCCGATGCTATCCGATTTTGTTTTGATATTTGTACTCAAGATACAGTTTTAGCAGGGGCGACATTAGAAATTTTAGAAATTCCCGGTTTAGGGCGATGTCGGCAATGTGGTGCAGAAATTGCTCTAGATAAACCTTATGGTATCTGTAACTGCAAAAGCGTGCAATTAGATTTAATTACTGGCGAAGAACTGAAAATCAAAGAAATAGAAATAGAGGAATTATGTGTGTAACCTGCGGTTGTTCTGATGATAGCGAAATTAAAATTACTAATATAGAAACAGGTGAAGCTGAACATAAACATCATCACACTTTACCAGATGGTACTGTCATCACTCATTCTCATATAGAAGCGCCTCAAATTCATGCCAAAATACACAATACAACGATATCCTTAGAACAGGATATTTTAGCAAAAAATAGTTTAATAGCTGCCCAAAATCGGGGATGGTTTAAAGGTCGAAATATTCTCGCCTTAAATTTGATGAGTTCTCCCGGTGCTGGTAAAACAACTCTTTTAACGCGAACTATTAATGATTTAAAGCATCAATTATCTATTAGCGTCATTGAAGGCGACCAAGAAACTGCTAACGATGCCAAAAAAATTAAAGAAACAGGTTCTAAAGTTATCCAAATCAATACCGGAACAGGATGTCATTTAGATGCATCAATGATAAACAGAGGTTTACAACAATTGAATCCGCCGTTGGACTCAGTTGTAATGATTGAAAATGTGGGAAATTTAGTTTGTCCAGCCTTATTTGATTTGGGAGAACAGGCAAAAGTAGTAATTCTCTCAGTTACAGAGGGAGAAGATAAGCCGCTAAAATACCCGCATATATTCCGTGCTAGTGACATCATGATTCTCACTAAAATTGATTTGCTGCCTTATGTAGATTTTGATTTGCAAAAGTGCATAGCTTATGCTAAGGAAGTAAATCCCCAAATTCAGATTTTTCAAGTTTCTGTAACTACTGGTGCAGGGTTAGATAATTGGTATAAATGGCTAACTGAAAAGGTGGTAGGGTAATTGCTAAAGCGATCGCACCATACCCAATACTGCTAGGTTAAGAATATTAGTAGCTTGGATTGAGGCAATGTATTACCCAACAAACCCCGTTAAATGTTGGGTTTCGTTCCTCAACCCAACCTTATAATAAAAACTCTGCGGACCTCCGCGCTTTCCTTCTCTGCGAGACGCTTTGCGAATGCGTCCCTCTGCGTTTAAACTAAAACCGAAAATCCCTCTACGGGTTCATGAAAACTCAAAGTACTTTTTATAACATTACAGATGCACACTTCCATTTTCAATCAGTGCGTAAATCCTCATGGCTAAAGTTGAAGAATTGACACCCCAACAACTCTCCGAAATAGACCTGAAACCACGAGGGAGAGTTTATCCGAGTCCTATCAGTTGGCGCGACCAGTTTTTGTACCAATTGATATTAGATAGATTCAGTGATGATAATGAAAATCAAAGGGAACTTTTTAACCATACCAACCCTTCAAAATTCCAAGTCAAAGATAAAGCCGACTGGATGGCAGCAGGGACAAAGTTTGTAGGTGGTACTCTTAAAGGAGTTAAGAGTAAGTTGGACTACTTGCAGCGATTGGGAGTAACAACGCTGTGGATTAACCCACCTTGGCAACAACATTCTGAGTTAGAAGCTTACCACAGCGATCGCATCCAAGAATTTTTAGATGTTGACCCCAATTTTGGCACTCGTCAAGATTTAAGAGATTTGATTGATGCTGCCCACGATCGCAAGATGTATGTCATCCTCGATGTAATATACAACCAGAGTGCTGATAACTGGTTTAACAGAGATGAAGTAATTGCAGCGCTAGCCAGAGTTTATCAATATTGGATTGCTCTTTCAGACTGCGATGGCTTGCGGATAGATAGCCTCAAGCACATTTCTCCAGAAGATTCGCGCAAATTCTGCACAGCAATTGCTGAATACGCCCAATTCATCGGCAAAGAAAACTTTTTACTGACTGGGGAAATGACTTCCGGTAGTATGGCTAGTGCGTACATAGACATTATTGGTCGCAATCTCACTGCTGTATTAGATATCGTGCAGTCCCCTAATGAATTGACTGCATTAGCAAGGGGATTAGTACACCCAAAACAATTTTTTGATTTGTATAGCGAAAACAATCTTGCTGGAGAATACCGCCAAGTTGGAATATATCATCTCTCCATCTTGGATGATGGTGATATGTCATTCCGTGCCAATAAGCAGCGATTTGCCGCATACAGCAACGTGCCTAATCTCTATGAGCAAGTTGCTCATGCTGTGGGTGTGCAATTAACAATGCCAGGAATTCCTGTTATTTATTATGGAACAGAACAGGCTTTTGATGGTAATGAAGGCGATCACGATTACAGTATAGAAGGTGAACGGTCTGCGGAAAATAGATATATCCAAGAAGCAATGTTTGGCGGTGCTTTTGGCGCATTTCAAACAGCAGACTGTCATTTCTTTGATATCGACCATCCTACCTATTTGCGAATAGCTGCGATCGCGCGTATCCGCAACCGTCAAGATAAAATTGGCAAAGCACTGCGCCGTGGACATCACTACCTGCGCGAAACATCCTTTCACAACTCCCCCTTCTCCATTCCCGGACAAGGTGAATTAGTTGCTTGGTCACAAGTTTTATTTGACACTGAAGTGCTAATGGTGCTGAATACCAACGGCTTAGAAAATCGGCGTGCAGAAGTGACGGTAGATACTTACACGCATCCTCAAGACTCAAATATGACTTTTCTATACAAAAGTGATTGGAGCAATGCCGATTTACGTAATCCACGGCAGAACCAAACTATAGCTGTGCAACATCACGATGATGGTCGCGCAACTGTAGAAATTGATTTGCCTCCTTCAGGAATGGCGATTTTGGCGTAAGCAAACACCAGCATTGGGGCAAAGCTTTGGGATAAAAAGCGGGTTTAAATTTACAACTTTTTACCAGAAGCTTTGCCCCTGCAATTATTAAATATCTCCATTCTAATTTTTATCCGATTTTTCAGAAAATCTTCTTAATGACCATTAAAGACTTCTATTCCAGTATTCCAATCCTGTAATAATAGCTTCTTCTAGCCACTCATTGAAGCGCTTCACCAAGTTATCTTCTTCATCTGCATAAGAAAATTGGAATGGTGATTCCGTTAAGGGTTGAATATCACTAATATTGCGATCGCCTTCTTCTGTATCATCTCTGTGATAGGCACATACAGAACATACAAGTAAGCCTAAATATTCGTGTCCTAGAACATGAAATGAAAGCAAAATAACTGTAGGTGTCTCTACTCTAATAATCAATTGCACCCAACTATGATAGCTTCGGAGATTAGCAAAGTAACCTTGCTGTTTTGCTGTCTCCACAATTTGATAACGATGATAATATGAACGCTCGTCCCCGGCTGAAGCTGATACTGTAAAAACTTGAGGATCTTCTACTAAATTTTGTACAGATAGCTTGATTTCTTCAGAAAGATTTTGCAGACGATTGGATGCTATGTCAAACAAATTTTCGGCAAATCTCTCAGCTTTTTGACATCGTTCTGTAATGGACGATAACTGACGCTGTTTAAGTTTATCAGTAATAGATGCGAGAATAGTACGAGTCTGCCTTGTTTCTGACAATATTTGTTCTGATAAGCCCAGACTGCGGATAAATGACTGTTTCTGACTTTTAGCAAACAAACTAATCAACCCAGAAAATTCACCTTTATCTGCTTGTTCTAAAGATGCAATATAAGCTGAACGATCATCACGAGTAAGTACAAGAGGAAACCATTTAGCTTGAATAAAAACTAGGCTAGCAAGACAGCGAGCAACTCGCCCATTTCCATCTTGAAATGGATGAATTTGAGTAAATCGATGGTGTAGCCATGCAGCTTCAACTTCTGGTGCAACTTGGTTTTCTTGATGCTGATGATGCCATTGAATAAGATTATCCATCTCAGATGCTACCTGTTCTGGTGGACAGTACTCATAAATAGAACCGTCTGCTCTCAATGGATTATTAGGCTGCTTTTTCCAATCACCTCGGATCAGAGGAACACTAATAATTTGTCCTGTGGATGGAATTAAAGCTTCTGTATTAGTCTGATTTCTCGTAAGTAACTGATGCAATTCTTTGACATAAAACGGCGTTAGAGAACGTTGACCACCGACAAAATCAAATAATCCCTCAATTGCCATTTCTTGATCTTGAATTAAAGCTACAACTTGCTTAATAGGTCGGTCTGTAGCTCCATGTGGGATTAGTGCCTCATTTATACCTTGCTCAATGAGTAATCGGGTAATACCTCGGTCAATTGTGTAAAGTCGCTCTATAATTCCGGTTTCAATTGCTATTTCCCGGCGCATCTTTTCCATAAAAATCTTGAATGCACCAGAGTTGCGAAGGCGGTCAGCTTGTTCATTCCAGACAGTAACTAATGGTGGTAGCTCAGAGCTAGCCAATTTTTGGCAATCTTGCGGTAAATTATCTATTGGTTGCCAGTGCATACACTCTAATTTATCTGAAATAACAAGAAAACAAGGATTATATTGTAACTCTTCTAAAATTGCAACACCCTGCACTTTAAAAGTACAGGGTGGAAGGCAGCGATAAGAGTGAATAAGCTATATTTTGTGTGATTCCCAGTTCATGCTTATTTACCTCAAAGCCAATCTCGATAAGCTGATATTTCATTTACGCTGATTTCAAATGGCGTTCCTTTGCCAAATGGCGGATAAACGCGAATTTTGCCATTGCTAGCAAACCGCTCTAACCTATTACCCAACTGGGGAATATTGCTGACGATATGCCAGTAAGATACTAAGTCAGGGCAATCAATAATTAATGTGAGGATGGTAGCATTTGTGGTGAGATACCACTGACAATTAGATAACAGGACTCGCGTAATGCGATCGCAGGCTAGATAAAAGCATCTGCCTGTAGACTGTTCTAGCTCCATTTGCAGCATTCCATCCTGTTTCGTTACCTCAGTGGGAGGCAAATCATCGGGAGGAAGCAAATATAGTTTAGAAGACATAATTTCGCACCTCTTGGTTGTAGCGCGTCAAACTGTCCAGGTTTTTTTGCAAATCCGCAGACGAGGGTTTGAGTGCTAGCGTACCTAAATTTAATTCGTCCTGAAATTTCTTGATTTTGTCTCGACAAGTCTCCACATCACCGATAATTGAATTTTCAATCAAATAATCTTCATCGAAACAAATATTTGTGCGATCGAATGGTTTTTGGTTGGGATTCGCACTATTTTTCAATACTTCAGCCGAATTAGCTTTCATTTTCTGGCTAAATTGGCGAACGAAAGGTAACGCTTCACTCACAGCCTCATCAAATGTTTTGCCAACAAAAAAGAAGCGTGCCAGCACAAAGTTTTCCGCACCACTAGAATTTAAGGCTCGATATTTGGCAACAGTATCCTTCAATCTCTCTAGGGAAAATGGCGGCCCACCCATTAAGCTGAAGGAATGTTTTGCAGCCAACTCGATACCATCATCACCGCCAGTGGCAACATACACTGGTATTTGACTCTGCAATGGTTTTGGGTAAATTGTCAAGCGATCGCATTGATAATACTTGCCATTAAATGATACATCAGTTTCATATAACAGCTTTTGGATTAATGCGATCGCCTCTAGCATCTTGGGACGGGATTCACTTGGGAGTGTCGCAAAATGCTTATTTTGTTGGGGAAAGGGGCCACCTTTGGCAACTCCAAATAGTAATCGTCCATTGCATAGGTTATCCAGAGTGGCAATATCTTCCGCTACCCGAATCGGGTTATGGAATGGCAGCAACACCGCCGCCGTGCCTAATTTGATAGTTGAAGTCAATCCCGCCAAGTGTGCCATTAACAGCAACATCGACGGGCTGAGATTGGATTCACTAAAATGGTGTTCACTCACCCAGGCTGACTCAAAACCCAAGCTTTCTGCCTGTTTTACTAGCGCGACTTGCTCAAACATGGCACGACGAGCATCTTGGTGAAAATTATCGTAATTGCAGAAAATTCCAGTTTTCATTACTTGTGTTGATACTTTGTACTCACCGTAGATGCTGGCTATTCTAGTGGTCGATAGGTTTGTAATAAGCATTTTAATGCTTAAATATTTGACGACTAAAGTGCTTACTACAAACCTATTTATCCCTCTCAATTAATGCGATGAATCACTAATTTGCAACCCACTGCAACTCCAACCATAGGCGTGGGTTGTTTTGTTTGACCTTCGACATCGGATCGCGCAATAATCGCTTGGCATTCATGCAGACAACCTGGATTAAACCCATATTGTCTGCTACTTCTCTGAGTATTTCTTTTTGAGCTTGCACACAGGAAATCATTTCGTCAGAGCAATAAATTCCTATATATTGCAAGCGTCTAGCAGGTCGTCCCCAAAAACAGGTGATGACTTTCACATAACACCCGTCTAGTAATTCCCCAACTTTTGGGTAATAGTGGTTGAGGACTCTGGTGAATTCTTTGGCTAAGATATCTTCAGCAATCATTGGAACTGATATTTCTGTAGCGTCCATCACGCTATTTAATATAACATAATTTTATCAGTTAAATATGACAAAATAGCTGATTAGGTTTAAATAAAATATTAAATATTACATAAAAAAAGAGGTGCACCTTATTTGGTATCACCTCAGATTTGCGTAAAGCATCTTTATATTCAATGAAATATCAAAGTATTGGTTTTAAGAGGATGTCTGAGAAGTATCACATATTTGTTGATCCCCCCTAGCCCCCCTTAACAAGCAGGGTGGTTTCATACAAATAGAGAAAAACTATAAATAGCTTTCTCATTGCCTCTCTCCGCTTCGGGGAGAGGTTTGGAGAGGGGTCAAAATCTATGGTTCTACATGAGAAATCAAGACTAAGGTGAGATGCTCCCAAATACTATGATGTTGAAAATTATGAATTCAAATAGAATGCATTTAACTAGCACATCTCAATATTGAATTCTAACTTTTGAATTTTAATTATTATTACCGAGCATTGCGTTCACAAACTAAGACTTCTGCGACGATATCCGGTACATTTACAAAGTCTGCAAATCCTTCAGAACCACGGATTGGTGAAATAAATGTATAGTTTGGATCGCACACTCCATTGTCATAGACTTGAAGAAACCACCTATCAGGAAATCCTTCTACACCTAGTTCTACGGTGTACCAACTCTCGCCAATCAGACGAGAGTTAAAGATTGTGAACCACTCTCTATTTTCTTCTGAAATATTCCAATCTGCCATTAGCAGTTCTAAAGCTATTTGTCCCGCATCCGTTGAAGTCAACAGCATTTTTACTCCTTATTTACAACTTCAGCATTTGCAACTTCAGTATTGGGAACTTCGGGGTATAAACCCAATTCTTTAGCTAGCTCACGCGCCACAAAAAATAAAAATTGGGCACCATCTTGATTGCCTTCATGGGCAAACATAGTTGCTACTTGTAACATTGTTTGTACTAAGCCAGAATCAATCAATTCTGGCTGAGATTCCAAAATTTCTGGTTCTTGACCATTTGGGCATCTGAGTAACTCATCAATCAGATTAAAATACAGTTGTTGGCGTTGTTCTGTCATGGTAATTTTGTTGATTTGAGTAAATTGTGAATTGGTTACTGTTCGATACTTTGCCGCCAAAGCCTTTCTAACATTTCAACTTGTTCTTTTAAAACAGCAGCACGATGAACAAGATATCTGTCGTAAAAGAGAATCCCTAACCCAACACAAATCGGGGTTAACAAGAAGAACCATTGCAGGATATTGGCAAATTTATATTGTTCAGCAACAGTCAGCATTTGATGAACCACATTACGATCAGAGGATTGAATGCTAGTCTGAGGGGAATGTGTACCCTCTGTCTGGGGAGCCAAGGTGAGAGCATCTGTATTAGTGTTGTTAACTTCGGCAGCTAAATTCTGAGATTTTACTAACTCCAGATGTCGCTCCCAAATTATGCCAAATACTACTAGTTCTGGTGAAAGCACTGCTAAAGTAACGACGCAAACTGTAAGAACATTTAAAAGTTTGGCTTTCATCTTGGCCTCCCTTGCTAGGTAGTATGCACCCAGTAAGAAAATATCTTTTGCTGTTTCTCCAAAGTAGCTATATATTTCTACCTTTTAAACAGTTTTGATATTAAAATATGTGTAACGGGTAATTTTCACAATTGTTAGTTATCAGTTATTTTTCTAATCACCACTGAATACTGACTAATGAAAAGTTACCAACATTTTTACAAAACGTAGGATTATTCAGTCAGAAATAACGCACTTAGATTCTAGAACCTGGTTTCATCCTGCTCTCAAAAGAGAGATTAAGAAGTCCCCCCTAGTTCACTAAGCTTGCGCTCAGGAATGTTGGGGGGTAGAGGGGAATCTCTGCGTAAATCCTATACGATTTATATCAGCCGCTCTCCACAAAACAGTTTACCCCAGCCCCGTTAAGATTATTAAATTCATTAGAATAGTACTCAAAGCCTGTAATCCTCATCTGATAAGTCTTATAAAAATTCATTGGGGTATGGGTGCTAGTGTTTTCCAGACGGGGTTCTAGTGTTTTCGAGGTGGGGTTCTGGTGTTTTTGCACTCAACCTAAAAGCAATGTGGGCAATGGTTAATGACTGTTTTTGATGCAATTTAGGCCTGAAAAAATCTGCACTCAAAAGAAATTATCAATGTCTCCCGATCAAGATAGACTAATAAATTTAAAAAAGCAATTAAATATTTTGAAAGTAAATTATCTTTCCATAACAAAGAGGAAATAATTAGAAAAATTATTCATATATACAGAATTTCAGAAATTTAATCTCAGTCTCAGAGACAATAATCAGCAATTCCCAATGGTAAAATATCAGGATGGCAAGTTAGACCTCTGCTGAGGTGAGAATCAATGGGAACGTCTGATAAAAGTTCTTCCTAAACTTTCATATTTTGTGCTTTAGCTAGAATACATAGTATATGCACTCATTGACACTAAACTGCAAATTAAATATACAAAAGCTTATTGTTACAAGTAAATACTCTGTACTAAGATTTAGGATTTAAGGAGTTAAATAAATGCGGATTGCTCAAGACGTAACCGAACTGATCGGACGAACTCCTTTAGTTCAACTGAACAAGATTCCTCAAGCTGAGGGAGTAGTAGCAAGGATAGTTGTCAAATTAGAAGGAATGAACCCGGCGGCTTCGGTGAAAGACCGCATTGGGTTAAGTATGGTACTTTCAGCAGAAGCGGCTGGCTCAATTTCCCCTGGAAAGACGATTTTAGTAGAGCCTACTTCCGGTAATACAGGAATCGCTCTAGCAATGGTAGCAGCAGCGCGTGGCTACCGTTTGATTTTGACCATGCCTGAGACGATGAGCCAAGAACGACGGGCTATGCTGAAAGCTTATGGTGCGTCTTTGGAGTTGACACCAGGCGCTGAGGGAATGCGGGGAGCTATTCGCAAAGCTGAAGAAATTGTGGCTAATACTCCCAATGCTTTTATGCTGCAACAGTTCCGCAACCCTGCTAATCCCAAGGTTCACCAGGAAACCACCGCCGAAGAAATTTGGGCAGATACAGATGGAGAAGTAGATATCGTGATTGCTGGGGTAGGTACTGGTGGGACGATTACTGGGATTGCAGAAGTACTTAAGCAGCGCAAAAAGACTTTTAAAGCGATCGCAGTTGAACCCAGCAATAGCCCAGTTCTCTCTGGTGGTGAAGCCGGGCCACATAAAATTCAAGGCATTGGGGCGGGATTTATCCCAGATGTTCTCCGCCTAGAATTGGTTGATGAAGTAATTAGAGTCAGCGATGAACAAGCGATCGCTTATGGGCGACGTTTGGCAAAAGAAGAAGGCTTATTGTCTGGGATATCCTCTGGTGCCGCCTTGTGTGCTGCAATTCAAGTAGGTAAACGTCCAGAAAATGCCGGACGTTTAATCGTGATGATTCAGCCTTCCTTTGGCGAACGTTACCTCAGCACACCCATGTTTCAAGATTTATCTTTAGAAAGTGCTGGGGTGCGCTGACGGAGATGAGGGAGTAGGGGGAGATGAGCGAGTAGGGGGAGATGAGGAAGAAAATACTTCTTCATCCCCCTCATCCCCCTCATCCCCTAATGCTTACAGCCACCTTTCTTATGGTGTTGATGACTATGATCCTTACCGTGGGAACAGCTTTGCAAATCCTCCTTCATCAGATTTTCGCTGATTTCTCGCAAGGAGTCGTCCACAGGCTTTAAGCCAATCCAAGCATCAATCTTTTCTACATCGAATCCTACCTCGCGGCGGTCGCCTATTTCTAACAAGGGACGACGAATTAACAGTGGCTCCCTCAGCATCAGCATCAAAGCGGTTTCTGCATCAATTGTTTCAGGAACCACCTCACCAGATTTTACCTTGGGGGAGGAACGATTAAACCATTCGGCTACGGGGCGATCGCCAAAAAATGAACGCAACCGCTCAACTGTCCAAGGTTCTGTTAACAGGTTGTATGCTATTACCTCATGACCGGCAGCTGTGAGCAAAACTTTTTGCTTAGTACCACCTTGACAACCTGGTTTGCTATAGAAAATTACCCTTGCCATTTAACAATCTCCTAATTACTCTTTAGCGCTTTAGCGCCAACTACGAACCGATGAAATTAAAAATTCCTAGCTTTATGGCTACCTAAGTCAAACTCAAACCTCTCATTCGGATCGGTTTCGCCATAAATATTAAAAGTCACAGTTGGTTCATCACCCACTGCTTCTACACTGTGAATTGCATCGGGAGTAAAGCTAATAATATCTCCTGGGAAGAGAGTTAGCTCTCCCGTTGCTTCAATTTTGTCCTGAAATTCTGGGCTATTGGTGCGTCGCCAAAAAGTATTTTTTTCCTGGCCTTTTAGCACCGCCACGATTCCCCACGTTCCATGATTATGAATGTTTGAACGGGTTCCCGGTGCAAATGTTACTGTTTGCACAGTCAATGGAAAACCCAATTCATCATATAGGAGTAAAACAGAGGTTCCCGTTTGGGGTGAAGGCTCTAAATGTTGACTTTGCACCCAGTAGGAATTTACAATCAAGCGCCTTACAAGCATCCGAATTTCTGGGAGACAATTTGCTTCATTGTCACTCCCATTGAGAACATCTTCCACCTCAGTTAAAAACCGATAAAGGCGGTAATTTTCTCTCAATAAATCCCAGGCTCTTACAGATTTACAGGCTTGATGCTGACCGTCCCCTGTTAGCAGCCAATCCCTACCTTTCATAACTTTTAAATTGATAACGGAGAAGATTGGAGCACAATGATCGGTGAGACATTAGGAATATTACCCGCAGGAAGTTTAGTAGGTATGGTAATTACAGGGAAGATAGAGTTCCTATCAGTAGCAGATCCTAATAGAGAATAGGATTTAGTAGATAACCAATTGTTCATGATTTTCACCTTGACTTTTCATTGCTGACTAATTAATCGTCTTCTTCTGCCGGACGTGTCAAAATATCTAGCAAAATCCCAGAACCAAAATCATTCTTTTCGTCTATGTGTTTGACTCTAGTACTGATTTCTTTTGCTTGCTCAATTTCTCCTAACTTGGCTAGTACTAATCCAGAAGCAGCATAAGCATTTAAGTACAATCGAATTTGTGGGTCTTCTTTGCGATTGACTAATATCGGCTTAAGTTGCTCCCATTCATCAGGGAGTTTTTCTAGTTCTTTAATTTTATCTAATAATTTGATTGTTGTTTGTAGTGCAAGGGAATAATTGTTCTTATAATAGAAAAATCTATATGCTGCTACCAAGACATCTGTATTTTCACCAGTTTGTGCTAAGGCTTGTTGAATATATTTTTCTGATTCTGATGTATTCTCCCAGTTTTGTGCCGCTAAAATCAATAGATTTTTGATATCTTCTGGAACCTGGAACCATGAGAATTTGTTTGTATTAGCTTGCATAATTAACTCCTGAATGGAGGTAAGGAAGATCAGGGATATCAGGCAATACGGTTCGCTTAAGGCAAGAGACGCAATAAATCGCAATATTGATTATTGTAGAGACGGCGATTTATCGCGTCTTTGCTTTGCCCCATGCCCAATTTAAAACAAAGTAAGAACGTACACCAAGGTAAAGAGAACAATCCAAATAATGTCTACGAAGTGCCAGTAAATTTCTGCCATTTCGATGAATGTATGATTGGTTGCAGAATATTCGCCGGGAAGACGCGATCGCCACAATACACGTAAGATCAATAACAGTCCGATAAAAACGTGCAAACCGTGGAACCCTGTCATGATATAAAAGCAGTTGGCGAAGACGTTGGTAGTCAGTCCATATCCTAATGTTGAGTACTCATAAACCTGACCACCCAAGAAAATTGCCCCCATAAGTGCAGTAATTGCATACCACAGTTGCATTCCCTTGACGTTATTCTTTTTAATCGCCGTATCTCCGAAGTGAATGACGAAACTACTAGACACCAAAATAATGGTGTTAATCGTTGGCACAAGTAATTCTACTTCACTCCCTTCTGGAGGCCAAACTGCTGTAGTACCTCGGAAAAACAAGTAAGTGGCAAAAAATCCTCCAAACATCAAAGATTCAGAGGCGAGAAACGTCAACAGTCCCCAAATTCTTAAATCTGGATGTTCTTCGTGTCCTGCACTGCGATCTTCGCTTGTCGTAGCTATGGTCATATTATTTACCCTCAAAAGTGAAGCGTCGGGCAATTCAATTCCTCACAGTCCTGATTTGCTTGTGGGATGGGTGTCTCACCCGCAGCAATTCATTAATCCTAGAAAAACCTCTCCCCCAACCCCTCGACCTTGGCATCAGCCTGCCGTCAGGCAAGCGGAGAGGGGAGTTTTGCTCCCCCTTCCCTTGAAGGGAAGGGGGTTGGGGGGTTAGGTTTTTGATTACTGAATTCATGCCCTAGATCAACGGCGGGCAGGATGCCCACCCCACAAGAGTTATTTCATAACTAAGCACTAGCTTGCGGTGTTGCAGATGGCTGTATTTCAGTACTATGCCCGTAGTCATAAGGTCCATGAGTCACAACCGGCAACACTTCCCAGTTTTCAATTGCGGGTGGTGAACTAGTTGTCCATTCTAAAGTCAAAGCTTGCCAAGGATTATCACCTGCCAAAGGTCCCTTCAGCCAACTGTAGATCATGTTGATGGCAAAAGGAATTACCGATATCCCCAAAACAAATGAACCAAAGGTACAAATCTGATTGAGGTCGATAAATTGGGGGTCATACATTGCCACTCGTCGCGGCATTCCTTTTAAACCCAACTCGTGCATCGGTAAAAAGGTCAGATTAGTACCAATGAAGGTGAGGGCGAAATGAACGCGTCCCCAAGTTTCATTTAGCATTCGTCCGGTCATTTTGGGGAACCAGTGATAAATACCGGCGTAAATACCAAACACGGAACCGCCAAACAGGACGTAATGGAAATGTCCTACTACATAATATGTATCGTGGACGTGAACATCAAAGGGGGCTGTTCCCATCGTCACACCGCTTAAGCCGCCCATGACAAACATCGACAACAAGCCAATGGCGAAAAGCATCGCTGTGGTGAAACGGATTTTACCACCCCAGAGGGTAGCAACCCAGGCAAAAATCTTAACGCCTGTGGGAACTGCAACTATGAGGGTGGAGATGGTGAAGAACATCCGCATCCAACCGGGTGTGCCACTGGTAAACATGTGGTGTACCCAGACGAACAAACCCACAACGCAGATGGCTACACTAGAATAAGCGATCGCTTTATAACCAAAGATTGGCTTACGGGCGTGAACTGGAATTACCTCCGACATGATGCCGAAGATGGGCAGAATCATTAAATATACTGCCGGGTGAGAATAAAACCAGAATAAGTGTTGATAAATTACAACGTTACCGCCTGCATCTGGTTTAAAGAAGGAGGTGCCAAAGTTGAGGTCAAACAATAGCAGAACTAAACCGGCTGCTAATACAGGTGTGGAGAGAAGTGCCAGCAGTGAAGTTGCCAAGATTGCCCAGCAAAATAAGGGTACTTGATCCCATTTCATGCTAGGAACTTTCATCATCAAAATGGTGATCACAAAGTTCAGTGAACCCAAAATTGAAGAAGTTCCCACTAAAACGATCGCAAGTATCCACATAGTTTGAGCAATTGGTGCTGTCACCAAACTCAAAGGTGGGTAAGCTGTCCAACCAGATTGGGAACCGCCAAAAAAGAAACTACCTAAAATCAGCGCACCTGCTGGGGGATTTAACCAAAAGGCGATCGCATTTAGCTTCGGAAACGCCATATCCCTCGCACCGACCATTAACGGCACCAGATAGTTACCAAATCCCCCAATGGCGCTAGGGACAATCCACAGGAAGATCATAATCGTCCCGTGATTGGTCATGAAAGCGTTATACAGATTGGGGTCGAGTAAGTCTGCATCTGGTGTTGCTAATTCGATACGAAGAGCAACAGCCATCAGTCCGCCGATGAGATAGAACACAAAAGCGGTCACTAGGTATTGGATACCAATAACCTTGTGGTCAACATTAAATGTAAAATAGTCTTGCCATTTCCACGCCTTCGGATGGGAGGTGTGGCCAGCCACCAGAGTTTCCGGTTTATTTTCTTCTGGTGGATTATTCCGTGGAAATTCTACCTGCGTCATATTTTTGTCCTACCCTACGGGAAGCCGCCCTCCGGGCGTCTTTGTCCTTTGTCATTTGTCATTTGTCCTTTATCATTTGTCAGTTATATAATGTCGCCCCCATAGTAAAAGCACCCCAGCTTTTGCTCCCCTCCTCGCTTGCGGGGAGGGGTTGGGGGTGGGGTTCCTCTTAATAATGGTTAATTGAGCGGACATAATATTACCAATGACCAATGACCAATAACCAATGACTAATGACCAATAACCAATGAATCTAGAGTTGCTGCACTAATTCCCATCTCATGGGTGTGGGGCGCGAGAAACTCTGATGTTGATAAGTCGGCTGGATTAATTGCAACGACTTGATTTAGGTTTTGTTGTTGAGCAATCTGGTTTTCTGTCCGCCAGCTATCATAAGATTCTGGTGTGTGGACAATTACCTGTGTCCGCATTGAACCGTGATAACCACCGCACAATTCAGCACAAACTACGGGATATGTACCTGGTTTGGTGGCAACAAATCGTAATTCGGTGGGAATACCAGGAAGTGCATCTTGTTTCAAGCGGAAGTTTGGCACCCAGAATGAATGAATTACATCTTGTGCTGAAAGGTTGAGTTGCACATCAGCACCGACGGGTATGTGCAATTCCCCAGAGGTAATGCCACTATCGGGGTAATTAAATATCCAGGCGTACTGTATGCCTTTGACATCAACAACTAAATCGGCTGGTTTGTTAAGGGTTTCAGGAGATGCGCCGATCCCAATTGTCGGGGCAATTGTTGTTTCAGAGCGATCGCTTAATGTAGCGGCAATCGCAGTTCCCGGCTGATGAGCAACATGAGCTGCTGAATGAGGATGACCGGCAGGCTCAAAACCGCCCATTCGGTTAAAAACATCTACACTGTAGATGCCCAAGAGGAGAACAATCACTGTTGGAATTGCTGTCCAGAAGATTTCTAAGGGAACGTTACCTTCTATTGGTAAACCATCGGTATCATCACCGGGACGGCGACGAAACTTCACCAAAAAAATTAGAATAGTTCCTTCTACCACCAAGAAGAGTGCGATCGCAATGGTAAACATGACGTTAAAAAAACCGTCTACCAAAGGCGCTTGTAGCGATGCTTGCACAGGCATCAGAGTATGATTCTGACCAATCCAAATACTGATTACTGTAACTACTATCCCAGCAACCAGAGTCCATAGTGAAACAGGAATTTGTTGCATATATGCTACCTGCTTTGTAAACCGTCTTTAGAGGTGTTCTTTTCTGAGTTTTAGGAATTGGACACTGAGCATATTATTTATTCCCCATTCCCCATTCCCTTTTCACTTATTAACTTTCTAACGTGCAGCCATAAAAAAAGGGGGAAACTTCCAGATTTTTTCCATATCTTTCCCCCAAAAAATTACAAATTATATTCCAACTCATACCACAAAGTTAGCCCCCTGCTTTCAAAAAAGCTAGTTGTTCCAAGGGGCACTGTCAGACCTAATATTGATTAGGCTATATTAGCAGCAAGTTTAAATTTGTTAATAGCGAACAATTTACGATTTACGGATTTGTTTACTGCGAACTTTTTATTAATTCCAGTAAATATTTAGTATTCCCCTCAAGTTACCTTGCCTAGCGCATTGGCGCTGATTAAAAACAGTGCCTCCTGGAATGAACAACAATTTTGACTAACTCTAAAAACCTTAATTATTTAATGCAACATGGGTGTAGCAGTTCTTGGGACAAATCCGTGAACAAGCTTCACAACCAATACAGTTTTCTGGAGAAGTAACTGCCATTACTTTCCGTTCAATTTCTTCATCATCTTCATCTTCTACAAATTCACCTTCTTCATTGAGCGCCTTCAAACCAAGCACATTGTACCCGCATACTTTAACGCATCTGCCACAGCCGATACATTTGTCCTTGTCGATTTCCTGAGCAAATTTTGGTGTCCAAGCCTTACCGCCAAATGTCAAACCTGTTAGTTGTGCCATGAATAAATCCTCGGCAATTTTGCCTGTAAATCTGTTTGTGCATTAATCATCATATTATCCTAATCTTTTATTATTTTGTATTCAAAACTTACTTTTATCTCATCAAATTTCGATGACTTTGAACACAATGCTAAATTGTTTTTCATTTCATTTTATAGATGAAAATAATTGCCAATTATTCTTATGAATCTTTAACATTACTGGTTCCCATGCAGAGCATGAAGTACATATAGCGGTTCCCATTCAGATGCGGTACCACATTACATAACGAGGTGTAGGGGCACGGCAATGCCTTGCCCCTACGGGTGTAACTGCCGATTTAACTATTACTTCTAGTAAATGCAACTATATTTATCAGAGTAATGATATTATTTTTCAAATATTTTGACATTTAGGCAAATAAATACAGATAAGAAGTATACATATATACAAAATTAAATGTTCATTAATTACATTTTGATATGTGCAATATGTGTTTTACAAAGCAACAATTTCTAATTTAGTTTTGTTTAACTATTTAGAGAAATGATGACAAAAGAAATATTATTTTTTAAATTAAAAAACATAATTATTTTATGAAGGAACTGTAAAGTTTATGGCAGAATATGATCGTGCATTAAATATAAAAATTATTAATAAATCCGATAAAGTCCAATAGCAGTAGGTTTAAATAGTTTGCCAACAAACTTTGAGTTAGGTTTTATAGTCAAAGCTAAAATGTTCATTAAGTACGTAGTTAAATAAATGTTAAGTTTTTTTCCTAAGCTCAATACGAACAAAGTAATCATTTTTTTCATGAAATGTATAGTTAATAAGAAGTTTTCTTAGACTCAATTTTCAAGTCTTAAATAGCTTCCTATTGGATGCAAAGTCAAAGTATGGATGTGGGGAATGAGTGTGGTGAGAAAAGATTATTCTCGCCATAAAGATAATGTGGTAGCGAGTCATGAATAAACAGGACTCATCCAGGGGAGACCTGAGACAGACATCTCAACGATTAGAGTGGGAAAAGAGCCTTATGCCTTATACAATTCCTAACAACAGTTGCGTTGGATGTGACAACTGCCGCCCTCAATGTCCTACGGGTGCAATCAGAATAGAGAACAATGAATACTGGATTGATCCTGGTCTTTGTAATAATTGTGAGGGCTATTATTCAGAACCGCAATGTGTAATAGCTTGTCCAATAAATTCTCCCATTCCTTGGCAGGCGAAAAAGGGGAGATGCAAAGTTGAACCGAGAGATGCTACTAGTTTAGACTTGTTTTCTAATGGCAAGAATAACCCATTTGCTTCTGCGATCGCAATTTGGGAAGCTTGTAATGTCCTAGCCCAGCGCACATCTCTACATTGGGAAACCGATGAAGAAGGCTACATCAGTTACAGCCGACAAGTCAATCAAGGGCGAGGTGCGATCGCTTTTCACATCCAAGATCCCTTCAAAGTGAACGACAAGGCCATAGATATCGCCGCAATTGAGGGGCTTGACATCAGAGCATCTTGTATGCATCTAATTTTTGCAGCTTATGCCACAGCCTTAGATCAACCTTGGGAACAAGAATTTGCGATCGATGAGCGACAAATCGAGAAATATTTGGGGATGGAGAAACGCAAAGATTTAAGCAAAGCTGCCAAGCTAGCTTTAATGAAAAATATTGTCCAGCAAGCTTGCTCCTTGATTATCTCCATTGACTGGCCTCAACAAGGTCGAATTAACGGATTTTCTATTGTCGGTAGCCGCTTATGGCACTTAGTAGATATTCAGCACCACTTTCAAGAAGACAATCTCGGATGCAAATATCTGATTGGGCTAACTTTTAAAGTAAAAGCAGGTATTTGGGCAGAATATTTCTTAAACAAACAAGCTTGTAAAGAGCGAACCGCATTCTATCAATACGGCAGTCTCCCCAAAACGCTGTTAACTACAGTCATGAGTATTTGGCAGCAACATGAAGGCGCAGTCCGATTAATGCTGTGGTTGCTGTTTAAAACCAAAATGGGCAAAGAACAACGCATTACCATTCCTACCTTGCTGCGTATTGCTTACGGCGAGGAAAAAGTTGCCCTTGCATCCAGACAACGGGAAGAACGCAAACGTCTACTGCGAACCTTTGAAAGCGATTTGGAAATTCTCAATCACTATGGAATGAAGCCACTTTTCGATCCAGTTACTTACCCACCAGAAATTCAACCTTTGTGGGCGAAATTAGTTGATCTTCCCGAAGATCCAGATGAAGCATTAGAATTTTGGACTAATGACGGTGGTGCTGAAACTCGCCTCACAGACACAGGCCCCCGTGGTAAATGGAATCTGCTAATGAATGCGCGGATTTTGGCTTTTGAACTCCCACCAGAATGGGAACAGCAAATTTCAGAATCAGAAAAAAAGAAAACAAGAACTGCCAAAGCCAAAAGGAAGCCCAAAGCTACAAACGATTTATTGGGTGAACAGATTTTGCAAGCGCGAAAAAATTTGAATCTTTCCCAAAGAGAATTGGCAAAACTCACAGGTAAAAGCCAAAGCTGGATTAGAGATATCGAAAATGGTCGTTTAAAAGCCAAATTAGAAGACCAAGTTCTGTTACGAAAAGTCTTAAATATGGCTTCATCTTGATCCAGAATTTAAACACAGAGGGACGCAAAGATTTTTTTACGAATTTGTGCAGTATTAGTACTAAATACAGTATTTAATTAATTCGGAGCGAACTATATTTAGTAATATAGCATTTCCCAAGCTAGTAAGGTACACCCGTAGGGGCACGGCACTGCCGTGCCCCTACACCTTGCGATATAATGTTGTACCTCATCTGAATGGGAACAGCTATACTCTGTGTCCCTCTGCGTTGAAAAACTCTCTACTTTGATGTACTATAACTCATTACCTTACTAGAGGTAATCCAAAGACTACCCACAGCATATTTAGTAACTACCAACTCTCGTGTAGCATTACATGAACTCTTCAGTTGTTGAGTCTTGGTTTCATCTTTCACAAGTTTAGCCTGGTAAGTGTAGAGAGAACCAGAAGGTTGTTCAAAACTTAGTTCAGCCAGGATAGTATTATTGTCTAAACTTTGCTCTAAAATTTTTCCTGCAACTTTGTAGTTAAACCAATCCCATCCTTTACAGAGAATTAGTTCTCTTTCCAAAACCTGAAGTGCAACAGGCAGAATTCCCCAGCCTCGATAGACTTGATGTAAGCATTGAATATCGCCAGTACGAGTTAAAATTGCTCTAAATGAATCTCGATCAAGACGACCGTAGTATCTTCCTTCTGGCAAGTCTATGACTGTTGGTGCAAACCGATGTCCCCCAAAGTGCGATGATTTCCAAATTCGCACATTATCTAAGCACAAATCAGCATTACTCGCTGTAACATGGAAGTAAAAAGGAGCGCCATATCTCGCACAACACTTATCATGGCTACCGTGGGTACAAACTAAAATATCTCTAGTTGTACTAGTTTCTACCTCAGCATTAGAACTTATACCCCAGATCGATTTTTGGACAACTGCTGCTACTTGTTCAATATTTGCTAGCTTAAACTCTTGCTTATGGTATCCATTACTTAGTCCCTCTTCTTTTTGATAAATCAAAAGTGTAGTATGATTTACCTTATGTGATATATCATTAGCAATTAAGAGGAATCTAATCGGTAGTTTAGCACGCTTCACTTCCTCTACCAAAATCCTCAAATTCTGAGGTACCCATTTGGAATTAAAGGCTTCTGATGTCCAAGGTAAAGGACACTCAACTAAAATATAAGTTTGATAATTGGTGGCGCTACCAATAACATCTTCTCCTACTTGCCGTGAATCGTCAGAACAAAAAAAAGTATTCATCTCGCTGTACTCATTAGCGTATTTTATGGACAAAAGGTATTACAAAATACAATTGTGTTCTTAGCTACAAATCCTTGGCTAAAGGAGATAAAAAAGAACAATATTCATTTCTCAGATCAAACTAGGTAGCCACTTTATAACATCATTATTGATCGAGGTCTTTCCGGTTAATAAATTCTCCACAATAGAGATAAATAGTGTCAAGAGATATTTTTCCGTATGAGCGGCGTTAATTTTGTATCTAGTTTTATTGTTATCTGGTATTCCATAAATTTTCACTTGCGGAAACTCGGCTTTTCTGAACGTTACCGACGATTAACTTGCTTGCAATATTGATGTAGCTGATACTACAATCAAAAATATTTCTAGCAACAATCTAATTGTTTAAAGTTTTACTGAAATTATCTACATAGCTACTTTTAGATCCTGTTTTTACACATAAAGATATAATTCTGTGCCGCTCTTGTGAGAAACGTATTTCTAAAGGTAGATGCGGAAACATTTAATCAACAGCGATCGCTCTGGTAAGCCATACTGTTTTAAGATTTCTTCCACACTATCTGCTTTTAATATATCTATCGATCTATCCATATTGCAAATAATTCTCAATTAGATGAGAAAATAAAAACAATTAAATTGGGGGCAAATGCTTTACAGCCCCGTACTTGATGTGCGATAAGTTAATAATGAAAACTAGTGACTAATTGTTATCAGCGTCACTAAAATCAACATTAACAAATTTGGTATTTAGCGTTTTACCTAATCTAACTTCCTGAAGCTCATGTCAGGGTTTGATGATAGGCATCTGCTTTGACTCTAACTGAAGTCAATAAGAAATGCAAGTATTTAAGAATCTTTATGACTTCTTTAAAGTTTGTTGTCTCTAGGATGTTGCTTAGGGACTTCCAAATAAAAAACACTCAACCACCTAACGTAAAAATCTCTCAAATCCTTATTCCTCTGTGTCCTCTGCGCCTCTGCGGTAGCCTGCGGCAAGCCGCTTTGCGTCTACGTTAATTGGGATAATTTATTTCTTGGAAGTCCCTTAAATCACGGTGAACAGGGATTTCATCGTGGAGATAGCTTACTAGAACAAGCATTGATAGTTTCAATTTAATAGATAAAACTTGGCAATTGTGACAAATTGTTGCTAGTAAAGGCGCACTTACTAAATATCTAGCTGTGGCGATCGCATATTTCTACTTCCATGCAAAACTGAATTATTTCAACGGAAATTGTGAATATTTTGATAAAGTGAAACAGATGTGGAGGTAAGATTATGACCCAAGCCTTGCCCAAATTACTCACCTTCAATGAATTTAGCGAATGGTATCCTAACGATGGTAAACGCTATGAATTGCACAAGGGAGTAATTATTGAAATGCCGCCCCCAACAGGATCGCATGAAAAAGTTGTTGCGTTTTTGTCGCGAAAATTAACCGTGGAGTTTGATCGTCTTAATTTACCGTACGGAATTCCCAAAACCGCATTAGTCAAAACTCCTACTGCCGAATCCGCTTATTCGCCTGATGTTTTGCTGCTAAATCTTAATAATCTCGACAATGAACCGCTTTTTCAAAAACAGTCAACAGTAAGCCAAGCTGCATCAGTTCCAATAGTTATTGAAGTTGTTTCAACTAACTGGCGAGATGATTATTACAATAAATTTAGGGATTATGAAGAAATGGGCATTCCTGAATATTGGATTGCTGATTATGCTGCATTGGGCGCAAGAAAGTTGATTGGCAATCCTAAGCAACCTACTATTTTTGTCTGCGAATTAGTTGATGGTGAATATCAAATGACGCCGTTTCAAGGCAACACTGCAATTTCATCACCTACCTTTCCTCAATTAAATTTAACCGCGCAACAGATTTTTGATGCAGCTAACTAACGCATATCCTGCCATAATTTATTATTAATCTGTACTAAATCTGTTCTGACCGCCCATTAAGAGCTTTATTTAATCTGACAAAAGCACTTTCGTATATAGCGGTTCTCGGTTGAGTGAGGTACAAGAACCCCACCCCCAACCCCCTCCCCGCTCTTCGAGAGGGGGCTTAAGATGTACCTCACTAGATTGAGAAACGCTATAGCAATCTATTATTGCTCGAGTGCCAGAAAATGTGCGATCGCATTTATTGGAAAGGTTAAAAACCATGACATTAATTTTAGCTCTCGATTTTGGCGGAACTAAGCTAGCAGCAGCATTGGTAAATGTTGGTTCGAGAAAGTGGTTGCGTTATGAACGTCGTCTCTCGCCAGTAAATGCAGATGCTAGTACTGACTTGGAAATAATGCGATCGCTAATTTACTCTCTGCTGGAAGGTACAAAACCTGCTGCGATCGGTGTCAGCTTTGGCGGCCCAGTTGACGCTGACACGGGGACGGTGCGACTATCTCATCATGTCGCTGGATGGGAAAATATTCCTCTCAAAGCCTTGTTGGAGGAGGAGTTTGGCGTTCCTGTTGGTGTAGACAATGATGCCAATGTTGCTGCTTTGGGTGAACACCGTTTTGGTGCGGGACAAGGATACGATAGCCTGTTTTATATTACTGTCAGCACTGGCGTGGGTGGTGGTTGGATACTCAACGGCCAGCCTTGGCGGGGTGCTGGTGGAATGGCTGGCGAAATTGGACATATTGTTGTAGATCCTGCTGGGCCAGTTTGTTTGTGTGGTAAGCGGGGATGTGTGGAACGTTTGGCTTCTGGGCCTTATATGGTGCAAAATGTTAGAGAAATTTTGGAGAACGAACCGCAGAGGCGCGGAGGACTCAGAGATGGAGAGGTTTTGAGGGGTTTGGTGGGGGATGATTTAACTTTGCTGACGGGGCAGTTGGTAAGTGAGGCGGCGGCTGGTGGTGATGATTTGGCTAAGGAAGTTTTGCATAAGGCTGCTTGGGCGCTGGGTGTGGGTATTGGCAATGTGGCGAATTTGATGAATCCGCAGCGCTTTGTGTTGGGAGGCGGTGTAACCAAAGCAGGGGAGGATTTTTGGCGGGTGGTGCGTCAGGTGGCGCGGGAAACGGCTTTACCGGAGGTTGATTTTGCAATTGTGCCGGCGGTGCTGGGGGATGATGCGCCATTGTGGGGCGGTGTGGCGATCGCTTCTATGACAATAAATGAGTGAGGTGTGGAGCATATAAGTGCAAACAGAATTAGTTATTTTTGATTGTGATGGAGTATTAGTAGATAGCGAAGGATTAGGCAATCGCGTTCTTGTGGAATTTGTCGCTGAGTTTGGGCTGGCAATGAAACTTGAAGAAGCCATTTTGTTATTTAAAGGTTGCAAAATGGCTGATTGTGTTGCTGTCATTGAGCAAAAACTTGGGAAAAAGATGTCGCCAGATTTTGTAACTCAGCTTCGTACCCGCACTGCTGAAGCATTCGAGCGTGAACTACGTCCTGTAGAAGGAATAGAAGCAGCTTTAGACAAGATTAATCTACCTATTTGCGTTGCTTCCAGTGGTCCACCGGAAAAAATTAAGTTAGCTTTACGTGTAACTAACCTACTGCCTCGATTTGAAGGACGTATCTTTAGCTCATATCAAATTGGAAGTTGGAAGCCAGCACCTGACTTATTCTTATATGCCGCTAAAAATATGGGAATTCAAGCTGCATCCTGTACGGTTGTAGAAGATAGCGTTTTGGGTGTAAGTGCAGGTGTTGCTGCTGGGATGAGAGTTTTAGGTTACACCGAGCAAAGTGAGGCTGCTCTACTTGAGGCATCTGGGGCGCGTGTCTTTTACTCTATGTACCAACTGCCTTCTTTGTTGTCACACCATTAGCCAGTAGGGTGGAATGTCATTATATCACCATGACCGAATGGCGCTAAGAAAAGATACAGCCCTTGCTCTGACTGGTTTCCAGCCTGGAGGCTGGGAACCCATTCTGGGGGGCTGCCGCCTCCAGTAGCTTGACGAGAGGCAGCAGCCCATTCAGAATACATTCCCATCCTCCAGGCTGGGAACGAGGTGACACAAGCCTTTGGGCTTTTTTTAGTGCCATTCCACCATGACAAAAATCGATTGGCAGGACTAGACTTAGACCGCTATGTATATATGTTGACGGCACGCACTGCATCAATAAGCAAAAGAAGGATATGGCGATCGCACTTTCACAGATGAGGCGCTATAAACTTCTCGTTATTCCAGCAATCTAAAAATATGGTAAGTTTATACTACTGCAAGTTGATCGGATTAGTGTATGATACTGGCAGCGATGATCGCTTCCTTGAGAATTTTGCTCGCACTTAATAGCAAAATTCTTAAAGAAACGGACGAGTGCGAACACCACCATCTAAATCAAACTCTGGAGAATCTACATGGGCTACAAACATATTGAAGTCAAACAAGTAGCTGGTTTCATCGGTGCCGAAATCGGTAACGTAGACCTTTCCCGTCCTCTGAATGATGATCAAGTCAAAGAAATTCGGAAAGCACTATTGAAGTGGAAAGTCGTGTTCTTTCGTGGACAGAACATCGATCATGCTGCCCAGGTTGAATTCACATCTCGTTTTGGCGAAGTGACTTTCGCGCATCCACTGGGAGAGCCAGAACCAGTTCCGGGATTTCCACAGATCAAACCCGTAGATCGTAGCCTCTATGAGAAGCAGTACGGTTTTCGCACTGGAGGCCCCTGGCACACAGACGTAACAGCAGCGATCAACCCGCCAGCAGCGTCAATTTTACGTGCAGTTAATGTCCCTAGCTTTGGTGGTGACACTCAGTGGAGTAATTTAGTTGCAGCTTATGAGGGTCTATCAGCACCTCTGCGATCGCTAGCAGACACATTGAAGGCTGAACATCGCTTCAATGGCGGTGGGTATCAACCCCGCAACAATAAGTTTGCCGAGCGCATCGCCGTTAATCCACTAGTCTCAATTCACCCAGTAGTCAGGGTTCATCCTGAGACTGGTGAGCGGGCGTTGTTCGTTAACCCTGGCTTTGTCTCGCACATTGTTGACGTGTCACCACAAGAAAGCAAGCTGCTGCTTGAGTTGTTCTTCAACCAAATCACCAAGCCCGCTTATACCACCCGTTTCCGTTGGAACAACGGCGATATCGCCTTCTGGGATAACCGCGCCACTGTGCATTTAGCTCCTCAAGATTTAGATCATTTGGATGTTGAGCGTCTGCTGTATCGCACCACCATTACTGGCGATGTTCCAGTTGGACTTGATGGTTTCCGCTCAGAAGTGGTTCAAGGTGAGGCGTTCAGTTCAGAAGTACCAACCATCTTTAAGCAGAAAGCTGAGTCTAAAGAAGCACAACCAGTGCTTTCGTAAGCTACAAAGTGCAAGGAGAAATTTTTATGACATTTACTGCAACACGGATTGAGATTACGCCTACTGGAGCAGCTTTAGGAGCAGTTGTTACTGGTGTTGACGCCAGTCTTGCAGCACAACCAGAAGTAATTCTACAACTCAAGCAGGCATGGCGCGATCGCCACATCCTGATCTTCAAAAATCAACAATTGACTGACGGTGAGACAAGCCTTTGGGCTTTTCTTAGTGCCATTCGGTTGTGAATTCTTTCCAATACAAAACTTTACTCCCCCTTTTCTTCTCAACTTTAGAGAGCATAGGGGGTTAATTAACAGCACCCAATAAGCTAACCAATACTCATTTTCACTCATCTTTCCTCATCTTCTTTTTTAGTAAACTCGGTCAGCTTACAGAGATTTTGCTCCCATCGTATCAGCGTCAAAATGAGGTAGAAAGCTATGGTCAGAAGGCAAATTGGAAAGTACTCAATATCCAGGCGTGATTTACTTTACACTTTTTATGGGTTAGCGTCTTTTACTGCCTTAGTCAGTTGTGGAACAAACAACGGCAGTACAAACTTCAGTACTAATGCCACTAGTAATAATAAAGCCAGTACCAAGCTCGTTCGACTTGGCTACCAAGTTGCTGGGGATCTAACCCACGAAAAAGGCACGATCGAAAAACGGTTGGCTCCTCAAGGAATAGGTGTTACTTGGTCTCAATTTGTGTCTGGACCTCCGCTTTTGGAAGCCTTAAATGTGGGTAGCATTGACCTTGGGCCTGCTGGCGAAACGCCACCCATTTTTGCTCAGGCAGCTGGTACTAATCTGATTTATGTAGTTAATACCCCGCCAGGTACTGGAGAAGGTTCAGCAATTGTTGTCCTAAAGGATTCTCCAATCCAAACATTGGCAGGTCTTAAAGGTAAAAAAGTTGCTTATTCTAGAGGGACGGCTCAGACCTTTTTTGTGGTGAAAGCGTTTGAAGAGATCGGGCTAAAAATCAGTGATATTGAATCAGTGAATTTAACCATTGCAGATGGAAGAGCAGCGTTTTTGAACAAGACGGTTGATGCCTTTGTAGAAGGTGATCCTAGTCTGATCAAGCTGCAACGGGAAGGCACTATCCGAGTCTTACGAGACGCGCAAGGAATTAAGACCCCAGGAGGTTATTACCTAGCCTCACGAGATTTTGCAATTAATAATGCTGAACTCTTGAAAGCAATTTTGTCAGAGTACTACGAAGTTGGGCAGTGGGCAAACAAAAACAGGCGGGCTGCTGCCGAAATCCTCGCACCGAAGGTCAAGACTGATGTCGATACTATGGAGTTGACGCTGACGAGAAGAAAATATGACATGAAATCAATTACTGAGGAAGTAATTAGCGCTCAACAAAAGGTTGCGGATCTTCTGTATGAACTAAAAGTTGTGCCAAAACAAGTCGATGTTAAAGGAGCAACCTTAACTGCCCAGCAGTATGCAGCGATTACACCAGATGCCCTTAGAAATAAGGCTTAATCTTGGAATCAGCAACCTTGCTACAAAACCAGACGCGATGCCCTTCGACAGGCTCAGGGTAAGACCTGGGGCGGTAAACTACGCAATTATCCGATAATTATTAGTAAAACTAAATATTAGTTAATCTAAGATTCAGTAGAACATAATAGAACTGCCCTGATGAAAATTTGGAACAGACAACTAGGCGATCGCGTAAGTAATATCATTTACCAGCATTTACCCGCCTTTCGCTGGCGTAATTTTCGCCTGTTTTTTGGTGGACAGTTACTATCAATGTCTGGGACATTTATGACCCAGCAATTAACTATTCCTTGGCTGGTATACGATTTAACTAAATCGGCTTGGTTGTTGGGAGTTGCAGGCTTTGTACAATTTTTACCTACCTTATTAGTGATTCCCTTTTCGGGCGTATTGTCCGATCGCTGGAGTCGTCGTGATTTGTTAATGCTAGTGCAGATATTGGGAATTAGCGTTTCCCTGGCATTAACGATTCTTACCTTTAGGAATTGGATGACGTTTCCCATCCTATTGGTACTGAGTGTTCTCAATGGTTTGCTCAAGGGATTAGATATGCCCGTGCGTCATACAATCGTCACCGAAACCGTAGACGATCGCACTGATTGGGGCAATGCGATTGCCTTGAATTCAGTGATGTTAAGTTCCTCGCTGGTATTGGGGCCCGCTATGGGCGGGATTTTGATTGCGACGCTAGGGGTGAAATATTGTTTTCTTTACGATACTCTCAGCTATATCCCTGCCATCTTTACCCTGCTAGCGATGCGGCTGAAAGTCAGATCCATGCAAACCCTTACGAGCCTTAGCGATACTTTGCAGAAATTGCGAGAGGGCTTTGAATATGTCTCCAAATTCCAGCCCATTAGAGCAATTTTATTAGTACTGGCCTTACAAGGTTTAGTCGGGATGTCTCATGTCGCGCTCATGCCCATCTTCGCGGCTAAGATTTTAAATGGGGATGCAACTACGATGGCTCACCTGAGTACCTCAGCGCCGATTGGCTCGTTGTTTGCTTGTTTGTATCTTAGTATTAGGCGAGGGATTGCGGGCTTAGAGCGTTTGATTGTAGTCGCTCAAGTCTTGATTGGGATAAGTCTGATTTCCTTCTCACTATCGCGTCAAGTTGGATTATCCATAATCATACTGGTGTTTACAGGCTGCTTTTCCATCCTGCTGATTACCAGTAGTAATATGATTATCCAAACCCTAGTTGCCGAAGATAAGCGCGGACGGGTGATGAGTTTTTATGCCCTAGCAATGGTGGGTATGATGCCCTTTGGAAATCTGTTAGCTGGAACTTTGGCAGATAATTTTGGTGCGACTAATGCCTTGATTGTCTGTGGCAGTCTAAATATCTTAGGTGCGCTATGGTTCTCTCCACAATTGCCAGCAGTGAGCCGTTGGATTAATCGTTAACCCTCTTCTATCACTTTGGGGAAAGAAAAATAAATGTAGGTTGGGTGGAACGGAGTGAAACCCAACAATACCGAGGTTTTTGGGTGTTGGGTTTCCTTCCTCAACCCAACCTACGCCTAAATTAGACAGGAATAATAGTATTTTTTACAGTTCATCATCTGGTGAATTATGACATTTAACCAATTTACGCTCCTGACATTGAGAGTAGTTACACTCAGCGTACTCGTTTTAAGCATATCTGGTGTCTTAAGCCGAGCGGTTCAACAGCCATTAAAAAGTTTTGTTGAAGGCAATATCAAATTTACCAGTAGTGATGCTATATCATCTTCTGTAGAAAAACGCCCTAACCATAATGAGAAGATTTATGTTAGTCCATTAGCGATCGCAGCAAAACACATCTTGAACACGATGCGGGAGACCCACTATACCCACAAAACCTTCGTTGATAAAATCAATGGAGTTTACGATCTAGATTGTTCTGGATTTGTAGGTTATGTGTTGAATCAGATTGCACCTGAATATCTGGCGCTGATTCCCAAGGAACCGAAACAGCCTAGGCCGCGTGCCTTTAAATACTACGAATACTTTCATCAATTGCAACAACACTCTACTTCGGTACGGGAATGGAAGGCAATCAACCAACTCATGGATGCAATGCCTGGTGACATTATCGCCTGGGCAATGGAACCGATTACTGAACACGCGGATACAGGACACGTCATGTTTGTGGCGGCAAAACCTGTGATGAACTCCAATGGCACGGTTAGCGTAACGGTTTATGATTCAAGTGCTATTCGCCATAATGATGACACGCGCTCACCGGATAGTACTGGAATAGGTTGCGGTACGATTGTGTTTCGGGTCGATACTAACGGCGCTCCTGTGGCGTTTCAGTTCAACACTAGGGTAAAATTTCATCAATTGCCGATTGCTATTGGCAGGAGCAAAATATATGAACGTTAACAAATTTTTTCCCATTTTTTGCCCCACAAATTACAACACTAATATCCCATATTATTGCGTTTAAACCTACTATTACTGTTGAATATTTTTACGAAACTCCCTAATTGCTTGCAACGGAGATGATAACAAAACACAACGATTGAGTAGAGATAAATCTAATTCTGCTAATAGCTCACTTTTAACAACTTTCTCATATTCTTGTTCTCGTAAGCAGTAGACTTCAATTGTGCCATCTTCCCAAAACCAAACTTCCGGGACTTGCATCAATTTGTACTTCTGTAGCTTGATGGGACTACCGCTAGTAATCACTACTTCAATACAGAGGTCTGGTATAGGTTTGTCGGTTCCAAAGCAATAAGATAAGTCAGCTTGATATTCTACTATCTTGGGAACAATCTGGCTAAAACTCCCACTGGGGAAAAATTCAATACCCTTGACTTCAAAATAAGTAATCAGAAGTGCAGCGATTAAACACTTAATCGCCTCATGAGGCTTACCAATAGTCACTATTTCTAAGACTCCATCACAATAAAACAGCCGCACTCCTGGTACATTTTCAAAGCTAGCTTGAATCGCTTTAAACTGTTCCCAACTTAACCCATGTCGAAAGAAGCGTTGTTCTTCTGGTAAGTTAACAGCATTTTCTAACGTTTGAGTCATAATATTTTTTACTCTCTTAGTTAGTACTCAAAAAAATTATCTAATTTCCATTTTAAGTCAAAACCAAATTATCCCGGTGAATCACGGTTTCTGCACCGACATAACCTAAAATTGTAGAAATTTCTCGTGAATGACACCCACGAATCTTTTGCAGTTCATTGCTGTTGTAATTGACAAGTCCTCTAGCAATTTCGTTACCGTTGCTGTCACACAATTGCACTGCTTCTTGTGTATCAAATTCTCCTTCTACTACTTTAATTCCAGCAGCTAATAAGGATTTTCCCGCTAGAGAAATTGCCGCGATCGCACCTTCATCTAAATACAATTTTCCCGCAGGTAAAAGTCCGTAAGCTATCCAACGTTTCCGCGCCGAAGTTGGTTCCGGTTGGGGTTCAAAATGCGTCCCAATCAGTTCACCTTGGATAATTTTCTCGATATTCCGGGGAAATCGCCCTTGGGTAATTACGGTACGCACTCCCGCCGCGATCGCAATCCTTGCAGCCGAAATTTTTGTTGCCATACCACCAGTACCCCACTGGGAACCTTGGGAACTTGTTTGTATCTGTAATTCTGCCAATTCTTTAATGCTACTAACTAAAGCGATCGGTCGCGCATCTGGTACAGAACGCGGATCGGCTGAGTACAACCTATCAACATCGGTGAGCAAAAATAGCCAATCTGCTTCTACTAAGCTGGCAACCAATGCCGAAAGGGTGTCATTATCACCAAATTTTAGTTCGTCTATTGCTACGGTATCATTTTCATTGACTATGGGGATCACTCCCAGTCCCAGTAGTTCTTGAAAGGTGTTGTAGGCGTTGAGATAGCGGCTGCGCTGTACTAAGTCACTGCGTGTCAGTAATACTTGAGCGATCGCCTGTTGCAGAGTAGTAAATAAATCATCATATATCCGAATTAACCTGCCTTGTCCAACTGCTGCTACAGCCTGTTTCAGTGCGATCGCTTTAGGACGTTCAGTTAAACCCAACCGCGCACAACCTACCCCCACAGCACCAGAGGAAACCAAAATTACCCGATGTCCTTGGTGTCTTAAATGGCAGAGTGTCTCCGCTAAAGTAGCGATGGTAGAAAGTGCTAATTGTCCCGTTTCTGGTTGAGTTAGGCTAGAAGTGCCGATTTTGACAACAATTGTTAATGACATCTTTCAATTTTAGATTTTAGATTTTAGATTTTAGATTTCAGATTAGACATCTTGCATAAGTTTTTTAGACCCCTACCCTAAAGCACGCGCCAGATAAACAGACTAAAGCCAATGGAAACAAGCTTTTAGGCTTTAAATCTACCCACATTAGATTCAATCCAAAATCCAAAATCTAAAATCCAAAATTATAAAGCGCCAATCCCTCTATAGTGAAGGTTGACGCTTTACGGGGTATATTTACTTAGTATGAGTTAGGGTCTTTTTTGGCTGACCCCATGTTATTAATACTTATGATCCCCGATTTTTGAATCACATTCAGATTCCTTAATTATTTCTTTAGATTTACTTTCCTGACGATTTCTCAACTTTTGTGAATCTTCCTTTTCTTAGGGGTAATAGAGGCTCCCAGAATTTCAGATATCCAAACTTCAAAGTTGCGGACGGGATGAGAGCGCAGAGCTGCATCGCCATGAACAATCGGTTCGACTAAAATGGTAAACATTCCCAGGCGATTACCTGCGATGACATCGGTAAACAAGCGATCGCCTACCATCCCCACTTGATGCACTGGTAGGTCCATTGTCCTCACTGCTGCCCTAATTTTGCGGCGGGAAGGCTTGGCTGCACCCAAATAGTAAGGTAGATTGAGCGATCGCGCAATTCCACCAATTCGTGCTTCACTCAGGTTGTTACTCACCAAGCACAGTGCAGTACAGGTGCGAATTTGCTCCACCCACTCTCGTAGTTCTGGGGAAGCCATCCCCACTGTAAAGGGTACCAAAGTTTCATCTACATCCAATACCAGCCCCTTCAGCCCGTATTGTTGGATAATATCTGGTGTTAGCTTCAATACTGAACCCTCTAAAATCAAGTCAGGCTGTAAAAGATTGTTCCAGGTCATAGTCAACAGTCAAATTTAAGTAGCTCTAGACAAATGAGCATAACCCAATATAGTTTAGTTAGTCGAACTCCATCCTGGCATATCTCCCTGAACACTTTGAGATAAAATCCCTAAAATATTATCTATATCTTTGATGTAATAATTACTCAAATCAATAAATACATCGTTTTCTTCTAACTTCAAAAACTTCCAAATATCACCCGTTGTTACCGCGCCGTAAATTTTTCTGATTTCATTTCCTTCTTGTTTATTAAACAATTGTGCTGCCAACATTGCGGCCGCACATTGACCTAATCCACCTTTAATATTTTCATTCTTGGCTTCAATAATAACCACCACAGGCACATTAATTGTTAGTTGCTCTTTAGAACGACTGATGATAAAGTCACAGTATCCATTCAGACCATTTTCTGGATCTACATTAAAATCTGTTCCCGAAAATAAACTAATTGGATAATTAGCCCTGCGTCTTACTTCCAACAATATCGGAGTGATAATCATTTCGGAACGAGCTTTTTCAGTATTAATTGCTAAAGCCAGTTCTGTAGTTTCTTCTAAAGAATTTTTGAGTTTCTCACTTGCCTGTAAAGGTTCTATGTCGGCGCATAAATCAGTTTCTTCATCAATGCGGATGCTGAATGACTTTTTAAATTTACTTAATGTAAAGTCGCTATAAGCCATTTTCAGCACCTTATACCGATTTTGGAATTTTAGATTGAAAATCCTTACCAAAGTCTTTTTTCCAGAATCTTAAACAATACTAATAGTCCCAATTTAGTGTCAATGTTTGATTATTTCCACATTTAATGGGACATGGAAGAAGGTTTAAGTAGATTGCGATTACATTAAAAAATTCAAAATGAAAATATAACATTTTGAATTTTGAATTTTATTCAACTTCATTAAAAAGATGTTCTTCTAACAGAGGTTGCACTTCACGAAACTCCTCTGGAGAAAGTAATTCCGCTTCACCTGTTTTCGCTATTCGGGCAAAAAACAACAGGGGATCGAGGGGTGTATAAATTGCATACTCCTGATCTTCATCATAGAAGCTAGCGAGTAACTGTAATTGCTCAGGCTCTAAATCTGCCTCTTCATCTTCGATTTCTAAGGTGAAGAGTTCTGATTCATCAACTGGCGGTAAATCACCTTCAACAGTCAAAGCATAAGCTGTGTTCTTCAATATTAGGTTCTGCTCAGATAGTACAGCTTGGGCATTAGCAAAAATTTGCTCAATGATGGCGTCATCTTCTACCAGAACTGCTTCTTCTTCCTCACCGTCACCTTCCCAAGAAAAAATTTCTACAGGTGAGTCTACAGGAAGAAGTAAAACGTATTCTTGCTCATCAACCTCAAGGCGATGCTCTACGTAACAGTCGAGCGATCGCCCTTTGTCATCGGTTAAAGTGATGGAACCCGCATGAGCGTTATCATTTTCTTCAGGAAATGGAGAGGAAAACATAGCCGAAATGTAGAAATTTAATAAATACCAGCAACTGGGAAAATCGCTTAACTAGATTAATGACATATTATGTCAACCAAATAGCTTTACACGTAGATGCAACTGCTGGCTAATCGTTTTTAGAATATCATGTTGAAAGGTATCAATATTCAATAGCCGCAACTGAACTGCGGGAACTGGCACGCTTCACATCCAGCCATTGTTGCAAAATCAAAGCGGCTGCCTTGCGATCAATCAAACCTTTATGGCGTGACGGGGAGCGGTTCTCAGCTATCAGCAGTTGCTCTGCTTGAAATGAAGTTAATCGCTCATCCATATATTCCACAGGCAGATTTAGCGCCCTAGAAAGTCTTTTAGTAAATTTCTGAACTTGACGTGCCTGAAATCCTAGTGAGCCATCCATTGAATAAGGTAAACCCATAACTAGAAGTTGCACCTCACGTTCATTGACTATTTGGCGGATTTGCTCGACATCCTGCTCAAAAGATGTGCGCTCAATTGTGGTGATTCCCGTGGCAATTAAACCCGTGCGATCGCACCCGGCCACGCCAATGCGCTTGCGACCAAAATCTAGTCCCAACGCTGAAATAAACGGTTTTGGTTGCCCCTGGGATATCACACTAATTCTCCTGCTGTGCATCTGCTGATTCAGAAATCGGCGATGCTTCAATACTAGGGTTTTTTCCCGAAAAGTTAATCGGTTCTGACTTGCTAGGCAGTGGTTTATCTGACGATGGCAGCTTTCCTGGTTGTATCCATGACATCCCACCTGGTATAGGTTTACGTGTCGGTTGTAAACCTTGCAACATATCAGTCCACTGGATTCCTTCTAAGGAAACAAATTTAGACTCCCGTAGCTTGTGCCACACAGAGCGAGACATAACTAATGTATGTTCTATACGTTTCGCCCCAATTCGCTCCAAATACTCTTCTCGTTCTGCCTGATAGTCTGAGGAAGCTAGTTGTAACCCTTGTTGGGGAAAATCTTGGGCAATCCGAGCCAGCTGAGATAACAATTCTGGATATAGCCAGGTGTAAGCAGGATGAACCGTCAGCGTTGCAGCATGAGGAACTTCACCATTCCGATCAAGTTGCACCTGAAAATAGCCGATCGCCGCTTTGCGTTGGGGTTCAAACACGTAACCACTGATTACTTCCATTTTGGTCAGCCATTGCTTCACTGCATCAGTTAAAGCGCCGAACAAACTGGTTTTAAAGTCGCGGGTATTGCGGTCAAAAACCTGACGTACCAAAGGTGGCATCGATGCCGTATCTAATTGATATAGCAATTGGGCATCAGCATTACTCACTGGCAAGAGGTTGGGCAAATCTGGCTCTGCTTGTGCCAATTCAGCCAGTAATTCTGGCCCAATTTCCCAGTATGTCATTTCTGCCAGACGCTGAAATCCATTTTGTCGATATAATGCCAGCGCCTCAATGTCATTGATGTTAACTTCCAGTAACCAAGTGCGAGCTTCCAACATCGATTCAAAGCAATGACGCAAAAGTTGCGAACCAATTCCTTGTTTATCGACACCACGCTCTAGTAACACTTGATCAATTCGCCAAGTACTGCGTGTCCGGTTAAAGGGTGACACTTGAATCATTCCTAGAAGTATCCGCCCTTGTTCTGCAACATAAGCACAGAGGCGATACTGGAGCGGGTTAGGAAACCAACTCAAAAATTTGAGCAATCCATACCAGCGACGCAGCATGAGCATCTGGCTGATGGCAAAACCTGCTCCCTTGGGAGTTAGGGCTGCGAATGACTCTTGAGTTATGCGCTCAATGCCGTCCAGATCCCGGTATTGGACTGGTCGGATAACAACGCTGAGGTTTCTGGGAAGTAATGAAGTCATTTTTATTCGAGCCGACATTTAGCCTTAACTAACTGCTCTTAAAAGGAACTGCTGCAATAATCTTAACTAGTTTCTGCTCTCTACTATTGTGCCAAAAGGGTGATTCTAGTAACTTAATACTTAAAAAAGCAGAAAAGCAGACCTTGTGAGAACACCATTGGCATTGACCCAACAACATCTGCCCTTATTCTATTTGAATTTTGATTAAAGTTTGTATGTGTTTGTATGTATTTATAGCCCTTGTCGAGAAACTAGCTTTTCAAAGTGGGCTTGGGTTTGATGGAGTAATTGCTGGCGACTATCTACCAGTGTTTGTTTCAGGGTTGGAACAAGATTGCGAGCTTGCAGAGTCATGTGAAGTTGCAGATTGGCAACATATTCACTGAAATCTTGATTCACTTCATCTGCACTCGCATCCGTTAATAAATTTGATTCCATTGCCACTGTGTTCTCCTGTGTTAATCCTGTGCTGTTTCTCTTTATGACCAAAAACTATCACGTTGTTTGGACTAACTTCTTAATTTGCAATGAAGTTTAACGCTTCTTAGGGATAGCAATGTCTACGATGGGCTATGACGCTCTCTACGAGACGCTAAAAGCGTAGCTTGCTTCCCTGTAAGGGTACGCGGACTCGCTAACGCAACGCTTACGGCGTCGCCAGTCCATTGCCAGTCCATTAAAATCTCAAACCAACACCACCTTGTACAGAGATAGCTGTACCACCGCTATCTCGGTAGGCATCAAAAGCGATGATGGCGTTGCCAAAAAGGACAGTATTGCTATTTGGGATCATATAATCAATGCCCGGTTGTAAAGCAAAACTAATTTTGTCCCCTACAGGAGAAGAATCACCACCACCAGCCAGCACCAATCCAGCACCCAGGTAGGCATCAGCTTGCCAGTTAAGAGGTAAATCGTAAGAAACCGTTGGCACAACTGCCGTATTCCTACCAATTAGCACTTGAGCGCGGAGTGAAATTGGCGCTTCCAGAAGCTTGTAGCGTCCCGCTATCACCCCCCCCAACTGGATACCATCGGTAATCCCAACAGCCGGACCTATACCGATATAACTGCCATAAGCTACTTGAGCTTGTGCTGGTTTCGTAGTCACTAGACTCAAGACCAACCCAGCCCCCAACACTGAAACCAAATATGGAATATACTTCATAATCGACTCCTCACACCATTTAGTCATTAGTCATTAGTCATTAGTCATTAGTCATTAGTCATTGGGAAAGAGGAGGCAGGAGGCAGAAATAAATTTCGGACTTACGCAAGAGTTATTTATGGAATAACGTAGACGCTTCTCTACGAGACGCTACGCGAACGGCTTGCCGCAGGCTACCGCAGAGGCAATAGAGTTGCCAGTGCGCCCTTGCGGTTAAGAGACTTGTTCGCGTAGCGTCTCCCCCTGGGAGAAGCAACTGGCGCGACACAGAGAAATCAGAGTTTGAGAGATATTTTGCATAAGTCCTAAAATTCTTTAATTTTGAATTTTGAATTTTGAATTGATTTCTCCCTCATCTCCCTGCCCCTCCCCATTCTACGGGCAACGGGAATGAATACCTCCTTGAGTACAAATGTATGCTAATTGCTTGGCATCTAGATTTTTGGCTTGAGAAAAATCAACGCCTTGGACTACGGCAGATACTGAGCCTAAATCTGGGGTTTTGACAAATTGATCTGCTGGATCTTGTTTGCCAGGAGCGAGAATTGTCCCCTTAAAATCTGCTCCAGCCACATTTGCCCCTCGTAAATCTGCCTGACTCAGGTCGGCATTTTGCAAGTTAACGTTTTCCATTTGGGCGGAACGCAAAACAGCACCAGCTAGACGAGTAGCACTGAGGTTAGCATTGCTGAGATTAGCATGATCCAAATAGGCTCCTGATAAATCTGCCCCTTGCCAATCAGTATTAGTTAAGTTCGCAAAGGATAATTGCGTTCCGATCGCACTGACGCGTCCTAGACGCGCCGCGTACAAATTGGCTTCGTTCAATTTAGCATCGCCTAAATCGGCTCCAGTCAAACTGGCTCTTTCCAAAACTGCGTTTCGCAGATCGGCTCCTACTAGTTGGGTGCTATTGAGTTTAGCGTCATATAGACGTGCGTTGGATAAGTTGGCTCTGTTGAGAGTAGCGCGGCTCAAATCGGTACGGTTCATCAAGACGCGACTGAGGTTAGCATCAGTCAGATTGGCTTGCTGCAACTGAGCTTGGCTTAAATCAGCCATTACATCGTCGTAAGTATCCCAGCGTCCATCTTCACCTGGACTTCGGAAGCGGCTACCTTTCAAACTAGCTTGGTTAAGATTTGCAGATTTTAACTTAACTCCTGATAAATCAACGTTGTCTAGTACCAAGTTGAAGAATGAACTTCCGGGAGTACCGCTTTGTCCTAATTGGGTGCTACTAAGGTCAACGCCGTTGACTTTACCACTGTAAACAGAGAGAATCTTGTTGATCGTCCTCTGGTTTCTTTGTAACTGCCCTTGCCGTAATTCTCGCTCTTGGCTTGCAGTGCTACCCACAGATTCCAGTTCACCCACCAAAAACTGATTCTTATTTTTTAGTTCCGGGATGGCTTGGGGTCCGACAGTTGTCAAGGCTTGTTGAATCGTATCCAGAAGGCTGGGGTTGGTTTCGCTAACCAATAAATCCGCCAGAAATTTAATGGACTGTGGATCATTAAGACCACCTATAGCCAAAATTGCACTTTGACGTTGCTCATTAGTCGCCCCAGAGTTGGGACTCAATTGTTTGACAAGTTCGAGGAACTGTTGGCTGTTGATTTGGTTAGTTGCTCGCTGAGATTGTTGAACTTGGATATAAACTTGAGTGCCAATTAAAGTTGCCAACACAGCAGTCATACTCGTCAGCCCTACCCCAAACAAAGTCAGATTAGGATTTTGCTGTATTCGCCGCCACAGATTAGGTGAATGGTTGCTTTGATCTGCCGCTAATTCTTCATTTCCCTCTTGCCATTCTTCTGGTTCATAATTACCGCCAGCAGACTGAGCTTGTCTGCTGCTAGTTAATAGTGCATCTATTGTATAAGTGCCTGCAAGTTGATCGTGGAATGCGCGACGCCCTCGGCGCGATGGTAAGCCGATCCCTTCACCCACAATCATTAACAAAGACAAAAATGTGAATAATCCTAAATTGGGAAAAGCAAAGCTGTAGCGCCACAGTAGATAAGCGATGGAAATGGGTACAGTCCAACGCCCAACGCCTTCTCTAATCACAACTGCTCCCAATCCGGGCGGCTTCCCTTGCTCGTTGACAACCCGCACTTTTAACCAACGTTTCGGAATTGTGCTACCAGTCTTAGCTAGTAAATACAATTGCCACCACGAGAGAGTTACAGGCGCTAACAGGGCAATTGTCCACAAAATATTAGTTGGCCATGCGACGTTAACGATGCCATAGCTCACAGGTAGAGCGAGGGGTCTAGCGATCGCTCTTTCTGTTACTACTAGCACGGGGTTAAGGGGCACTCGGTTCACATCGCTTCTAGAATTGGCATAAACACCAACGCCAAAGGGAATCAACCCACTGGCAACTACTAGTGTGATTTCAGCCGCCCAAGCAGCAAAACGCCTACTTGCTAGCAACAGTGACTTAGCTTTTTCCGGTTTTTTTGATTGACCAGATTGATTACTAGTTCTTTTGACAATTGGTGACGTCATCGGATAATTCCCTTTGATATTATTTCTACGCCGCGATCGGCACAATTAAAATAAACTCAGCTAATCAGCAAAAACAAAAGCATATTGAAATAGGATTTAGGAGTCAGAAGTCAGGAGCCTTTTATATTCTGGCTCCTGACTCTCATAACTCCGGGCAGAGTGCCAAGTAAATGCATATCAACTTATTGCTTACGTTGAAAGCTACCAGACACAAAAAATTTGTATCCAACATACACTAACACTGCCAAAAGTGCCAGAGTGATTACAGATGCAACCAGTTTAAACACTGTTTGCAGCATCACCAAGCCTACTAGCACCGTCACACCCGAAACTACCAGCTTTTTTACCCCAGATAAGCTGTTGAACCAAATCTGAAATCGCTCCAGTTGCAAGTTCAAGTTGGCAAAAACAGACTGAGGTGTTTGTTTTTGTGGTTGTGGAACCACCCCAGGTGGGGAATTAATCTCTGCCTCTAGCCGATCGAGGCGACGCTGTAAGTCTTCTTCTGGTTGAGAATTCATTAATCTTTTCTACATGAGGTAGCATACTTATTCAACAATAGACCAACCAAATTCTATTTTTGGTGGTTGTCTTAGTGATTTTAGCTAATGTCTGTGAGTGCAAGAACTTTCTGCACAGGGAAAAATTATGTTTTTTTCTTGCTGCTTTCCAGACATCAATTGTAGAGACGTTGCAATGCAATGTCTTTACATACACCCATCAAACCCTCACAAACAATCCTTAAACAAATGGTATTGCTTTATACGGCACATTTTGGAACCAAGACGGATTGCTGTCGTCTATATAAATCAGACTGTATAACAATATTGCTCTAAAAAAATCTGGAGCATTAATTAAAATGAAGACGCTTAGGCTACTTGCAATTGTTCCCACTGCTTTGGCGATGAGTTTGGTTTTCACTGAGGCTAATTTGGCACAGACACCAACAACCCAAATTAATCGGAATTTCCAACCAGATCCAGTGGTTTTGAAGGGAAAGTCTGGGGGAACTGTCAAAAGTAATTGTGGCAATATCACCACTGAACCTAATCAAGTTATCCAGGTTACAGAGTCACTGCCTTATTTGCGATTAACAGTAGAGAGTCAAGGGAAGCCAACGCTGTTGATTAACGGTCCTGGAGGGCGCTTTTGTGTAATGGCAGATAGCTACTCTGGAGATAAGGCAGAACTTTCTGGTTACTGGCAGCCAGGAAAATACTCGCTATATGTGGGCGAACTATCCCAAGGACAGTATCGCTACAACCTCTCAATCTCGCAAAAAAATAAGTAGTCATTGGGCATTGGGCATCCCTTCTCTACGAGACGCTACGCGTAGCTTGCTTCCACGAAGTGGTACGGCTCCGCTCAGGGCAAGTGGGCATTGGGCGTTGGGCATTCTTCAGAGGTTAAACTGCTATATTGTTTGTGAATAATTAATAGAACTTTAATACTTTATTTCAAGTTTTTCCCAGCATAAATATTTGACTATTTGAGAAAATAACTTTATGTTCAAATGTCAAGAATTAGTCATTAGTCAGTTACTAAGCTGTTACGTATTTAATTTGTATCTGTGATGCGCTCATGTTGCCCGCACTACAATAATTTTACGTTTTCGTGTTATACAATTTAGCTCCACATCAGCTTAATGACTAATGACTAATGACCAATGACTAATCTTCCAGTGATTGGGCTGGAACTTCGACAGCAGTGACATCAATTGTGCCTTCTGGTGTCAAGCGCTGAAAATTACTATTTTGTACTAACAATGACTCTCCACAGTTAGGACACTGCAATTGACTGTTATTTAAACCTGTAAATTGGTATCCACAGACGGGACACTGATCAGCAATCAAGTTGCGTTGCAGCCACCAACGAAAGCCAAAAAAAGCCACAATGGGTGCCAACAACACCAATCCGAAAATAATTAGCAACGAATTAACTAACCAACCCAAGCCCACTGATGCTAGCAACCAAACAACTGCCAGCAGGGTAAGCCAAGGGCGGAGATTTAAAAGATTCAATTGAAATGACTTAAAGCTCATTTTTTAAATTTCGTCCTGCTCTCCTTCTAGGATAGCGATTTTAGTCATTTATCATTAGTTATTTGGACTTGATTACTGAGGATAGAAGCATTTTTTGCAAGTGCTGTTGAAAGGCATCTATGCCAAACAGAGCGATCGCTTGTTCTCGCAGCCAATGTCCATCACATCGCCGATCATCCCCTTGAAGCATTTCTATACAAGCTGCGGCTACAGCATCAGGACTGCGGTGTGGTACTCGCCATCCCAGTTTACCATCTTGCAAAGGGTCAGCAGAGCCATCGTCCTCACCAGATAATACAGGTACTCCACAAGCCATTGCTTCGAGATAAACAATGCCAAAGCCTTCTTGCGAAGGCATAATATAGGCATCAGCAAGGCGGTAATGGAACATTAATTCTTCTGTGGCCACGAAACCAGCAAAGACAACGCGATCGCTCACACCTAAATATGCAGCTAGCTGTGCCAATCGTGGTTGATCATCACCCCGACCAATTACCAAATATTTTACTTCTGGGAAAACTTGAGCGATTTGTGGTAATGCCCGAATCGTCACATCTACACCTTTGTAAATATCCCCTGACCATAACCGCGCTACTGTCATTAATACTTTAGCACCAGTTAAGCCATACTTATCAACTAATTTTGGCTGCTTGGAACCAGGAGTAAATTTATCCCCATCAATTGCACAAGGCATCATCTCTACCATTTTCGGGTTTAGACCATTGGCAACACAAGCGCGATCGCGGCTGTAGCGGCTAATTGTCCAAATTCCAGATGCTGATGTCAGGGCGCGAAGTTCTTGATTTTTCAGTGGTTCCCAGACTTCTTTTCCGTAAGTTAGCACGGTGTAAGGAATTCCCAAGGGACGGCAAAGAGTTTGGATTAATACTGCTAAGTTAATATGACCGCAGAAAACTTGCTGCGGTCGGCTTTGCAATAGACACTTAAGTAAGGCTGCTGCCATTTGCAGTCTCCCCAAATCAGGAGACTGATTTTTAAAGTAATGAAATTTTAAGTTCTCGTCTTCAAAGGGATTTAAGCTATCAGGACTATCTCGGAGCAAAAAGACTTCTGCTTTATAGTCTTGGCTCAATCCCAGATAGGCGCGAAAAATATCTTTTATATATGATTGAATACCGCCTTCGTGGGCAAAAATTTCTAAAAACACGAAGATATGGTTAGTTTTTTTGTTAACTTTATCACCTAATTTGAGGTTTTCTGTCACTGTAATCATACTCATATTAGATTTACACTCGCGGTAAGGGCGCGATCGCACCAGTTTGTAACCGCTCTAAATCTGTTTTTACCATTTTTTCTAAAAGTTGCTCAAAGCTCACTTGGGGTTCCCAGCCGAGGTTTCTTTTCGCTTTACTAGGGTTAGCTACTAGTTGAAAATGCTCATCTTGTCGCAACAAGCTAGTATTTAGGACTACATACTGCGTCCAATCCAATCCGACAGACTCAAAGGCTGTAGCAACTAAATCTCTAACACTATGTAGTTTCCCAGTGCCAATTACATATTCTTCTGGCTGATCAACTTGCAACATCAACCACATCGCTTCTGCGTAATCTCCCGCAAAGCCCCAATCGCGTTTGGCATCTAGATTACCCATTTCTAAGGTGTCAGCTAAACCCAATTTAATCGAGGCGGCTGCTAAAGAAACTTTGCGGGTGACAAACTGAGGTGCGCGCAGAGGAGACTCGTGATTATATAAAATTCCGCTACAGGCAAATAATCCATAGCGCTGTCTGTGATGCACCATCGTCCAGTGGGCGTGCATTTTAGCCGCAGCGTAGGGATTTTTAGGACGAAAAGGGGTTTCTTCATCTTGAGGCGAAATAAATACATCGCCAAACATTTCTGAACTGCTGGCTTGATAAAATCTAGTAGACAAACCAACTTTTCGTACTGCTTCCAAAAGTCTGGTAGCCGTACCAGTGATCAAATCTAGGGTTCCCAATGGATCGTTCCAAGAGTCGGGTACAAAACTGGGAGCCGCTAAATTGTAAATTTCTTGGGGACGCAGTTGTTCAACTGCGGTCAACAGGGCCGCATTATCCCTCAAGTCAACGGTAAAAATTTCTACCTGATTTGCTAGTGTTCCCAATTTTGTTAAATTAGGTTGTCGATGGGGGGGTACTAGTCCGACAACTCGATAACCACGGTTGAGGAGCAAATGGCTGAGATAGTAGCCATCTTGACCAGTAATTCCTGTAATTAGGGCTGTCTTAGTCATAATTTTCTCCCCATTCCTTCTATCTCTTTAACCACTAAATGGCACTTGTTGGAGAACAAAAATTAAGACTCTCAACACTGCTGACAAATCTTAACAAGGGAGCTAGTGTAACTCGAATGCTATCTCTACTATATTCACTAATTCTTTTTATACAAAAATATTCTTTGAGATTTTACAAGAAATCATAATAACTAAGCAATTTTACGTAAAAAATATATTACTCCTATTCAAATAATTTTGAAAAAGGAGTATACTTTTATTAATCAAATCACCATATATTTAAGCAGAGATTGGAAGCCTAAACTGACCTTTTTTTAATTAAAAGTTAAAAATTAAGAATAATATTAATTTTTAATTCATTAATTTGGGGTACAGAACCAACAATGAATCAAAGATTAAGTGGTCTACAAGACGCTTGCGGACTCGCTAACGCTACGCTATCAGTGGTGGGTTCAGAGCCAACAATGATTGCAGTTTTTAATTAATAATTTTTAATTGGAGCGTTCGCGCAGCGTCTCGTAGAGAAGCGACTTGACTTTTCCTGTGGAACACTACAGTGTAGGTAATTCACTTTTACTTTTGTGCTTCTACAGAGTATTTGACGATGAGCAGGCAATTTCTACCATCTGCACCACGTTCGTATACAACACGATCAGCCAACCGCCTCAGGAGAAACCATCCATACCCGCCTACTTGCAGAGTACCTGGGACTGGTTCTGCGATCGCATCAGGATTAAAAGGTTTTCCATAATCCCAAATTCTAATCTCTAGTCGGTCAATCCACAGATAAATGTTAATCTCAATGGTTGTTTCCGGCGGTAAAGCATGATGAGCGTGACGTACAGCGTTGGTAAAGCCTTCTGCTAATGCTAAATTGAGGCGATCAAGTTGGGTTTTTGACCAGCCAAGTTGAGATAAATGTCGCAGACAAAATTGCTCAAACCATTCTTGCACCTGGTTTAAGAGTCTGAGTTCGCTCTTAACCATCAGATGCTCTTGCTGCACTATGCTAAACATTAACTGTGACTTGAATATAAGTAAACCCAAGTTGCTAGTTATGAAATTTTGCGCTCTTCGCAAAATTTCTCTGACATAGAAAAATCTAAATTTACATATTTTGTGTACCAAAATACAAAACATGAGGGATTTTGGCATTTCGAGGGTTGTAACTAGCAACTTACGTTAAGTAAGTGAAAAATGGTTGTATTTGTTGACCATGCCAAGATGCAATCTGAATTATTAAAATTGACGCCTGTTGATTGTTTTCAAAAGCACATCTGCATCTGCTCTTGAAACTTACAGGCGTCAAAGCGCTTTGTGGTGACTAATTTAGAATAGTCCCAAGGTCAAAGATTTATCCAATGGTAAAGCAGCGCCAATACCCAGCCACAGAGTGACAAGGGTACCAAAAAGGAATACTGTGGTCGCAACTGGGCGACGGAAGGGATTTTGGAACTTATTCACGTTCTCAATAAAGGGAACGAGGATTAGCCCAACTGGTACGGAACCCATTGCTAACACTCCTAAAAGTTTATTAGGAAGCGATCGCAAAATTTGGAAGACTGGATACAAATACCACTCCGGCAAAATTTCCAATGGTGTGGCGAAAGGATTTGCTGGTTCGCCGGTCATTGCGGGATCTAGCACGGCTAGAGCCACAATTGCAGCGAAGGAACCCATGATCACAATTGGAAAAACGTAAAGTAGGTCATTAGGCCAAGCGGGTTCACCATAGTAGTTGTGACCCATGCCTTTAGCGAGTTTGGCTCTTAACTGAGGATCGCTCAGGTCAGGTTTTTTTTGTGTTGACATTTTGAAATGTGCTCTCCTGCTTAAGTTAAATTAAAGCATTTATGAAAGCTATCAGCTACTAGGCAACCAGCAGGCGGTAAAAGCGTTTGTCTCTCTACAGTCAGCCGCCTGGAGGCTATCTACAGCTTTAGGCTTCAGATACAAGTGTTTGTTTTTTGGAACTTATGTGCAATCAATTTCTGGTGTTTCATCAGTTTAAAACAAACAACCTCATCTGAAAACTGACATACAGCAGTTTGGAAGTAAATGAGGTAGGTACAAAATGCAGGACTCAAAATCATATATAAAGAGTTTCTACTTCCTGCCTCCTGCCTCCTGCCTCCTGCCATATATTGCCTTTCGCTAATAGCTGAGATTACAAGGGACCGGAAATGCCTTGCTTGCGGATCATCAAGAAGTGAAACAGCATAAAGACTGCAATCAACCAAGGCAGTACAAAGGTGTGTGCGCTGTAGTAACGGGTTAGTGTTGCTTGACCAACACTCGAACCGCCGCGCAGTAGGTCAGAAATCAGAACACCAACCACGGGGATTGCTTCTGGTACACCACTAACGATTTTCACAGCCCAGTAGCCAATTTGATCCCAAGGTAGAGAATAGCCGGTGACTCCAAAGGAAACTGTAATTACAGCGAGGATGACACCACTTATCCAGGTTAATTCGCGGGGCTTTTTGAAACCACCAGTCAGGTAAACCCGGAAGGTGTGCAAAATCATCATCAACACCATCATGCTGGCAGACCAACGATGAATGGAGCGAATTAGCCAACCGAAACTTACTTCATTCATGATGTACTCCACTGAGGAGAAAGCTTCAGTCACAGTTGGCCTGTAGTAGAACGTCATCGCAAATCCAGTGGCAAACTGGATCAGAAAGCAAACCAGGGTAATTCCACCCAGGCAGTAAAAGATATTGACGTGGGGAGGGACGTACTTACTAGTGACATCTTCAGCGATCGCCTGAATTTCTAGGCGTTCCTCAAACCAGTCGGAAACGTTGGCCATACAATCTCAAGTTCCTAAAAGTCAGTTGCGGTTGATAAATCCCGAAGTTCTGAATCGGCAAAAGCCTTCGCTCAGACTTCTCTCCCAATTAGCAAGTTTGGGATTTTAGTAAAGGGGAGTTTTGTTTGCTTGTTAGCTTTTGGCGTGCTAAGAGACTTCAGAAACTTTACACTCTGTAAAGATGGAATATATTGCGATCTCTTTACGCCCCTACACACAAAATGGTGGACACAAAGTAGATTTTATCCTTTGGTGAGTGGATACGATGCATCAGTTGACTGAACAACTTGATGAGAAAAATGCACCACTTCTATAAAAAAAGTAACATAATCGAGAGATAGATTTCATCAACAACAGGGCAATTGGGCATTATCTAGGCAATTTGGGTTGAGGTGGAATTGATAATGGGGTTCATGAACAAACAAGTCTTTCGGGTTGGATTTTCATTGTTAATGGCGTTTTGGTTGGCGTTGGGTACGCTGACACAGCCGGCGCTGGCTTTGACGACGGAACAAAAGCTGGTTTCGGAAGTTTGGCGAATTGTTAATCGCACTTATCTAGATGAGACGTTTAATCATCAAAACTGGGCAGCAGTAAGGCAAAAGGCACTCCAGAAGCAGATCACAGACTCAAATGCTGCTTATACGGCAATTGGGAAGATGCTCAAGAGCCTTGACGATCCTTTTACCCGCTTTTTAGATCCAGAGCAGTACCGCAGCCTACAGGTCAATACTTCTGGGGAACTCACTGGGGTAGGATTACAAATTGCCTTGAATCCTGAGAATGGGAAGTTGGAAGTAGTGGCTCCTATTGCTGGTTCACCAGCAGATAAAGCGGGAATTAGACCACGCGATCGCATTCTCAAAATTGAGGGCGTTTTCACAAAAAATCTCACCCTTGATGAAGCTGCAACTAGAATGCGCGGTCCGAGTGGCAGCCTGGTGACTCTCCTGATTGAACGCGACGGAGAGGCAGAAATGGAAATTAGACTAACGCGCGATCGCATTGCTCTTAACCCTGTGGTCTCAGAATTGCGTGTTTCCCCTGAGGGTACACCTATTGGCTACCTTCGCCTCACACAATTTAATGCCAACGCTTCAACAGAATTGGCACACGCTATTTCTAGTTTAGAAAAAAAAGGCGCTGATGCCTACATTCTGGATTTACGAAATAATCCTGGGGGGTTATTGCAATCAGGAATTGAAATTGCCCGTCTGTGGTTAGACTCCGGGACTATTGTCTACACTGTTAACCGACAAGGCATTCAGGGTAGTTTTACAGCCCTTGGACCAGCCCTAACCAAAGATCCTCTGGTGATTTTGGTGAATCAAGGAACTGCCAGTGCCAGTGAGATTCTCGCCGGCGCACTCCAAGATAACGCTCGCGCCCAGTTGGTAGGCGAAACCACCTTTGGCAAGGGCTTAATTCAATCCTTATTTGAATTATCAGATGGTTCAGGTTTAGCGGTGACAATTGCTAAGTATGAAACTCCTCAACATCGGGATATTAACAAACTAGGTATTAAGCCGGATAAAGTGATTTCCCAACCAGCTATTAACCGTGAACAGATTGGTACCGAAGCGGATCTGCAATATCAAGCAGCAGTGGAACTTTTGGTTAAAAACTCAGTGGTGGCGGGGAAGGCTTAAAAAGTTAGGAGTTAAGAGTTTGCTTTGTTCCCAGTCAGAGACTGGGAATGACCGAATAATTCATGCAACAGCTTTTTGTGCTGAACTTGCTTTTTGTCAGTAATTATGAGATATTTTATCTGAGATTTAAAATACTGTATTCCGAGCAAATTAGTGGAACTTATTGATAGGTAGCAGGGTATATAAACTTTTTGACATGAATTTAAGTTTTTTCAGAAAGCATCCACTGTTGTTTGTCATCATAATTTTCTTTGGGCTTTTTTTCAGTAGTACAGTAATTGCTGCCAACTTAAAATTATATTTTGCAGTTCAGAACTCTGGGTCAGTAAAATCAGCAAATCCTCAAGCTATTGCAATCGCAGATAAACAACTAGTTGTAGATAAATTACTAAAATTGATCCAGCAGCGATTGCTAATTGCACATGATGTCGCTCGGTGGAAATGGAATCATAAACGTCCTATTGAGGATCTAAAGCGCGAACAAGAGTTACTATTAAGGGTTAGACAACAAGCAAAAATCCATAGTCTAGAACCCGATACAGTTGCAGCATTTTTTGAAGCACAAATAGAAGCAGGAAAGCTCATCCAAAAAGTTGATTTTCAAAACTGGCAAAAGCAAGGTATTAAATCTTTTCCTAACGTGCCAGACTTAAATCAAACATTGCGACCATCCTTAGATAAATTAAACACAGAATTTGTCTTTTCTTTAACAAAACTGACTCCTATTCTAGGTTGTCCGCAGATACAGAAATCAATTCAGTCACGTTTTCAGGTGATTATTCAGGGAGATGGTATTGATCAGCAAGTGCAGAGACTAGCAATTTCACCCCTGCTGAAATTTCAAAGTGCTTCTTGCAAATGACCACACTTAAACCTCATCTAAGTTGAGAACCGTAGTTTTCGCCCTTACCCTAAATCCCTCTCCCATCCGCGCTACCTGTAGAGGTAGGGGTCTTAAACCCTTTTATTTACGATAATTAAATTATACCGGAATTTCAATTATAAATTCTGTACCCACACCCAGAACTGAATTAAAACTCAATTTTCCGCGATCGTTAGGGAATTGGGAATTGGTTATTAATTCTTCTCCCCTAAAGGATCTGTATCCGTAGCAAAGTTGGTAAATCCAGAGAGGCGAGGTGTTGATAAGCTTGATCTACAAATCGCTTACCTCTGAGAAAACCTGTATTAGCTCCAGGACAAATATACCGAAGATTTTCTGGTGTAAAACGTTCTAACAATAATTGAAGACTCTGAATTTGCCTTGGCCAGTGAAAGGTTTTTGCTGTCCGTAATGGCACTAATTCCCCCTGCGGGTTAGAGAGTAAATGGCGACCAGAAAACAATATACCTCCAAGTTCACTGTAGTACAGACAAGATGAGCCAGGAGAATGTCCTGGTGTCCAAATCACTTGTGTTACTGCATCAAGAGTAAATTCCTGCCTAAAGGTAGTTACGGTTAAGCCTGGTAATAAATAAGCTTCTTGCTCTTGAATCAGCACCTCGCAGCCAAAGATTTGCTGAATTTCAGCAGTCTTGCCAATCGCGCCTCTATGGGTGATAAATAACCAACGCACGCCTCCATGCGATCGCAAAAAATCTTGATTTGTTTGGTCTATATCTGGGCAATCTATGAGGATATTGCCTTCATTTCTTACAATAAAATAAGAGGTTCCCCCTAATGTGTCCCGATTGGGTGGAAAAGCAAAAATGCTCTCTTGTGCGAAGTCCGATTGCAGAGAACCTCCGCTAAGAACTTCGTTAGGGAACACAGCCCGTGGCGGTTTAGTTATATGACTTGGTTGTTGAGGTAAAGGGCACATGAGCAAAGAACCGAAACTCAAGAGTTGTGGACAATCTGGTTACAGTGTGGAAATTCTCAAGAATTGAAATGGGGAATAGGGATTGGGGACTAGGGACTAGGGACTAGGGACTGGGGAAGATTTGAATGGAGATTGGTACGCCAACCAAATCTTAAAAGAATTTTTTACCCAGTACCCAGTACCCAGTCCCCAATACCCAGCACCCTGTTAACCGTTGTGAAAAAAATTGGGATTTGAGGACTGCCTTATAGCTAATGCTATGGTGCTGAAGCTACTGGCGGGGCGTTTTGTCAAAATTACTGAAGATAACATGGCATTTTGGTTTCTGTTTATTCTCCTGCTGGGGCTAGCTACTTATCTAATGGTGCAGCGCAGCGTCGCTCACATCACCCGAACACCAGTCTGGTTGTTGTGGCTGGTTTTAATGACACCAGCATTTCTGTTGAGTGGATGGACGCTGATGTCCGGGGCGAAACAACCGCCGCCGCCAGCACCGATCATCTGGTCGATATTTGTTTGTACAGTGTTGTACTGGCTGTTATTTCAATGGGGGCGTGAAGTACCAAGAGATACACAGACCCAAGCCCAAGCCTCAGAATCACAACCGACTATCCAGCCTACCCCAGAACCAATAGTGCGTCCCATTGAACCAACGGAAGAAACCCTACTGCGAAATTGTTTTCCTTGGTCTGTATATTATGTTCAAAATATTGAGTATCGACCCCAATCTGTGATTTGTCGTGGTCAGTTGCGAACTACAGCCAGCAATGCTTATCAGCAAATTAAGACTAATATTGAAGCACAATTTGGCGATCGCTTCTTGCTGATTTTTCAAGAAGGTTTAGATGACAAACCTTTCTTTGTGTTGGTTCCCAACGCTCAAGCTGCTAAAGACAAAAATACACCACGACGCGACCAGGAAAAGTTAACTCGACCAGGATTAGCGCTTCTACTGCTTGCAGCTACTTTGGTAACTACTACCTTGGTAGGTATGGAAATTGCTGGTGTTTCTCTACCGCCGATCTGGAAAATTGACTCTTTGTTCAAAGTTCTATCTAACCCAGATGTCCTATTCAAGGGATTACCTTATGCCTTAGGACTGATGACTATTTTGGGCATTCATGAACTTGGGCATTATTTGACGGCTAAATTCTACAATATTCGCTCGACTTTGCCTTACTTTATTCCCGTGCCTTTTTTCTTGGGAACTTTTGGCGCATTTATTCAGATGCGTAGTCCGATTCCCAACCGCAAAGCTTTATTTGATATTAGTATCGCTGGGCCAATTGCAGGTTTTGTTGTTACCTTACCCTTAATAATATGGGGCTTGGCTCATTCTGATGTGGTTGCCCTAACTGAAAAAACCCGAGTTTTGAATCCTGATGCCCTTAATCCCAAGTATTCCATCTTAGTGGCGCTACTCTCGAAGTTAGCTTTAGGAAGTCTGTTAACCACAAAATCAGCCATTGACCTGCATCCAGTTGCAGTCGCAGGTTTTCTGGGATTAATTGTCACAGCTTTAAATTTAATGCCTGTGGGACAACTAGATGGAGGTCATATTGTTCATGCAATGTTTGGACAACGAACTGCAATGATCATTGGTCAAATTGCCCGCCTACTGTTGTTATTACTGGCTTTAGTTCGGGAAGAATTTTTGGTGTGGGCGATTATCTTGTTATTTATGCCATTGGTTGACGAACCGGCGCTGAATGATGTGACTGACTTGGATAACGGACGTGATATTTGGGGGTTAATGGCAATGGCTTTGTTGATTATAATTGTTTTGCCATTACCTGTGGCGATCGCTAACTTTTTGCAAATTTAACAAAATAACCCCTACTTTCTATTGCCCACTTCCCCTTTTTGTTAAAACGTAAAAGTAGTACGAAGTACACCTACAGTTGTGGTTTCGTTTCTGCTGTCACCTTCTGGGTTAAACAGAATAAAGGCACCAGGAGTGATGCTGATATTGTCGCTGACTTTAACGCGATAATACCCTTCTAAATGGTAAGGAGTCGCTCGATTGTCACCAAGTTGAGCTGAACCACTAGCATCAGTACGGTAAAGCGGTTGGCCAAAAATAATCCCCGCATTGTTCCCTGACTTAAGTAAATCTCGGAAGTGAACTCCCACCATCCAACTTGTAAAGGTGGTGGAAGCATTGACGCTACTAGAAGAAGCATCAACAAACAAGGCGGCACCATAACCAGACAAGGCTATCTTGGGAGACAATCGCCATGTTACCGTACTCCCAACGGAGTTGAGCACCACTGGTGTCCCAGCCGCAACCCCTGGTAAAGCACCGATATCATCACTAACTAATCCTGTACCCAAAATATTGATTTCGTGATAACTGTGGGCATAATTGAGACCAATATCAAGATCGCGATTTGGCTTCAAGGTTAACTGTGCAGCTACAACACTACTACCACTAAACAAACCTGCACCCAAAGGTGTAGTAGAAACTCCTGGTAATGCCTCAGTCGCAGATTTTTGGGGTAAATTAGCATTTACACTGCCGTATAAAGCTCTTAAATCCAAACTTGGCGAAATGTTAAAAATAAATCCCCCCGCCGATGCTAAACCAGTACCCGAAGTTCCACCAGAAACCCGTAGCACAGGATTCAAGTCGCCAAAACGAGAAATTGACTCTTGTCCTTCACCATAAAAAGGTGTAATGGCTGGGAAAGCATCTGATGTTTCCGCCGCAGTTCCCGCAAACAAGGTTAATTTATTAGCGACGGGAAAGATATACAGTAATTTGTAAAGCTGAACACTGTTTGCACCAACACTCGACAAAGTATTGACATTTAACCCCGGAAATTGCGGCTCAAAACTGGTACGTGCGCTACTCGCACTTAAAAGCGGCGCAGCTAATCCTAAACTTTCTTGCAGGCTACCTTGTCCATTGGCTCCACCCAAAAAGTTATAAGCTTGCAATCCAGTAATTAATAAATCTTTACCAGTAAAGCTAGTGGTGAGATTTAACCGCACTCTATTTACTAGCATGATGTTCGGGTCGCTCTTATTAGGAGCGCCACCGGTAGCACCAATACCAGCCATAATTACTTCACCATTGAGTTTGGTAGTAGTAGAAAACTGATTTGCTTCTAGTTTTGCTGTGCGCTCTTCTACAGCATCTACTCGACCCCGTAATGTTACCAATTCCGCAGCAAATTGTTCTTGCAGTTTCTGCAACGTGGCTAAATCCTCTTTTTTGACCAAATCAACAGTTGCAGTCGCAATTAGTTCATTGATTCGAGATAAACAAGCATTTAAGCCAGCTGCAAATTCATAGCGAGTCATCGCCCGATTACCGCGATAAGTTTCATTGGGATAACCTGCGATACAACCATAGCGCTCAACCAAAGATTGTAGTGCTTGAAAAGCCCAATCTGTCGGCTGTACATCAGACAATTGGGATACGGATGTTACTTGTGCAAGTTTGTCTGATGGTTGAGATGAGTTTGCAGATTGGGGTGTGATTGTCTGTAAAGAATTATTAGCAGAATCCACCCCTAAATCTTTTTGGCTTTTATTAGCTATCGGTAATTCATCAGAAATAGCATTGGCTAAATCGCCTTTATGAAAATCAACTTTTTGATGGCTATCAACATCTTGAGAAATTGCTACATTTTTATTTTCAATCTCTAAATTAGGCAAAGCTTGTACTGGTGATAAGCCAGCAATTAACCATAAAAAGCCCACTCCCCCAGCAGAAGCTAGTAGATATTTTGCCATGACAATAACTCCCAATCTATATATGAAATGGTGACAAACTTGATTGCGATATTTCAATGGTATTGATAAGTAAATTTAAAGTATCTTCAGCAAGATAGTCTTGTTAACTTTAAAATTTGTATATCAGAAAATTTCTTCCTGATTTGACTTACCAAAGCAGAAGTTGATATCGCAAGTATTAAATTATAGTAAATACTATTTCTGCAAAGAATTAACAATTAGTACTATTGATAATTCTAATAATTACTATTGACAAAAGAATAATTAGATTAGTGTGCTTTTATGGTATCGAATATAAGATAAACAGTTAGGATAAGTAGAAAATCAAGTTATTGAAAGGTGCGATCGCCCAAGATGCACAAAGATATATTATTAAGTAAGGACTATAGGAATATGATTTGATTTCTGAAAAAATCTAAGTAGTATGTAGGGTGTGTTATGGCGTAGCCTAACGCACCCAAAAGTTGAAGGTGGTGCGTTAGCCTTTGGCGTAACGCAACGCCAGTTCGCTCAAGTCGGGAAACCCGCCCACACGACTGGCTCCCCTACGTATATTTCAATAATCAAATATGAGTCCTATAGGAGACAAGGAGAATAACCATGCCCCATGCCCAATACCCAGGTAGAATATACTAAGGACAAAACAACGTGTCACGGGTATCTCGTCCTGTAATAGGATTAGTCCCTTTGGCAAGTTTGCACAATTTTTTTTGCTCATCGGGACGCAGCAGCGTATCGGTAAAATCTGCCCCATCAATGATTGCACCATCAAATCTGGCATTAGCAGCAAAGGCACCCTCCAACAGTGCATTTGTCAAATTTGCTCTGACTAAACGGGCTGAGTCTAAAGTGGCATTTCTCAAGTCAGAACCCTCCAAATTTGCAGACTCCAAATTTGCGGCAAAGAAGCTGACACCGTTCAAATTAGCATGGCTGAAGTTGCTCTGGCGAAGATTAGCTTTGGTAAAGCTGGAGTCTGTTAAATCACGTCCTGAGAAATCAGCCTCAACCAAAATTTCTTTATTATATTCCAGTGCCAAAGCTGTCGGAGCAAAACCGACGGTTGCGGTGATGCCAACTATTCCCCACAGCAATAAGCTGAGTATCGTTGCCCAAATTCGGGCGCTTAACTTAGAATTCATGCTATTTTTAGCCAATGGCGAACCCTCCTCCATCTCATTATCCTTGAGTCGGAGATGTTAGCGCAAAAATCAGTTAAAAATATTTTGATGAATACTAATTCAAGCTCATCCGACGATGTGAATGTTGCCTATAATACTAAAGTTTATATGCATTATCAAGATATTGGTGAATTAGGAGAAGACCTAGTAGCCCAATGGTTGCAATCTACAGGTTGGATAATTCTCCATCGTCGCTTTTCTAGTCGCTGGGGAGAAATCGATATTATTGCTGAATATGATGGACGAACTGGGGAAAAACACCTTACTCAGCACTCATTATTAGCATTTGTTGAAGTCAAAACCCGCAGTTCAGGTAGTTGGGATGCAGGGGGAAGAAGCGCAATCACCCCACAAAAGCAAGCAAAAATCTGCCGCACAGCTGGAATATTCTTAGCCCAGTACCCTGAAAAGGCAGATTATTCTTGTAGATTTGATGTTGCTATTGTCTACTGCCAAAAAATATCCCGAAATCTGACTGGGGTTACAGCCAACCAGGAAGGTCTAGCTACTTCATCAGTACCCGGATATAAGTTGAAGCTGCAAGAATACATTCTGGCAGCTTTCGACTCTTTAATTGATAATGGTTAATCGGTAATGGATCAAACATCTTCATTACCAATGACCAATAATTTTCTAGTGGCGTTACAACCAAATAGGATCACGCCAAAGTTTCTGGACAGTAGCCTAAGCCCCGGACAAACTGTTGCCGGAAGGCTTCAATTTCGTCTCTCTCTGGGCTACCATGAGAAACGATCGCTACTTGATAACGACGCATCACGTCCACAGGGCACTGTCCTGATTCCAAACTCCAAAGTGCCATTTGCACCCTCATTGGCGGTTCGTAACTGATTCCTAATTCATTTAGAAAAGCCCGAAAGTCGCCATCTTCTTGGGGCGAGATTTGACCTTTGAGTTTGATCCTAACCACCCAGCCATCAATTTGATGAATTACGGTGACGAACGAAACTGGTGTCTGGGGTCTAGCGTGGAGGTGTTGAACGACCCTCAGGGTTAGACTGGCATTTGCCAGATAGTACAAGTATTCCATGTTTGTTGGTGCTTGGGATCAAAGCCAATCCTACATATCTATATTCGTCAATCAGTGCCTGTTCCCGGTAGGGTAAAAGCCCCCGTTTTTAGATGGGGAGGTTTACCCAATTTTTATATTAAGTTTTCCGTGTTACTTAATAGTAACAATCTTATAGCCTAGAAGCAAAACTGAGCGAAGATGCCTTAAAGTTCCTTTATAAGGGAAAACTCAAACCAGCTTTTTTGAGAGAGTATAAATACTAGATAAAGCAAAAACTAGTAGAAGCCAATTTGAAAGACACCTCTGCCCCACAAGCAAAAGATTTGGAATTAGATTGCTCGGTAGCTGGCTATGACTACAAACTACCTCCAGAACTCATTGCCCAAAATCCAGCAGTTCCTAGAGATAGTTCGCGGTTACTGGTAGTTAATTCTCCCACTACAGGCACCGAAACAGCACCCTTACACCACATTTTCCATGATTTGCCTGCACTGCTACGTTCTGGTGATTTGTTGGTTATGAACAATACAAGAGTCATTCCAGCGCGGCTTTATGGTCATAAATCCACTGGTGCTAAAATTCAGGTGTTGCTGTTGGAAGAACGGCAGCATAACTGCTGGTTAGCTTTAGTTAAGCCAGGAAAAAGCTTCAAACAGGGAACGAAGATTATTTTTGATGCAAGGGGATTAGGGATTGGGGATTGGGAAGATTCTTCCCTAGTCCCTAGTCCCCAGTTCCCAGTCCCCCATCCTCAACTCACGGCTACGGTTTTAGAAACAGATGCAGCAACCGGGGGGCGTTTGTTGCAATTTGATGTGCCAGAGGGAAAGACTTTGGTGCAACTGTTAGAGGTATTTGGTGAAGTTCCGCTACCGCCCTACATTACTACCTCAGAAGCTGCTGATGAGCAGTATCAGACAGTTTATGCTAAAGAGCCAGGTGCGATCGCAGCGCCGACGGCAGGATTACACTTTACCCCAGAATTATTACAAAAGTTGCGCGATCGCCAAATCAATCAAGCTTTTGTCACACTACACGTTGGTGTGGGCACATTTCGCCCTGTGGAAGTGGAGGATGTAACTACCCATCAGATGCATGAAGAATGGATTGAAGTCCCCGCCGCCACAGTAGAGCAAATCCGCGCCACAAAAGCAGCTGGCGGTCGAATTATTGCGGTGGGAACAACGGCAGTAAGGGCTTTAGAAGGGGCGGCTCAATCTGGGAATTTACAACCATTATGCGGTAAAACAGACTTGTTTATTTATCCCGGCTACCAATGGCGGGTGGTGGATGGTTTAATTACCAATTTTCACCTGCCACGTTCCAGTTTGCTGATGTTGGTAAGTGCGCTAATTGGCAGACAACGATTATTGAATATATACAACGAAGCGATCGCTTCAAGGTATCGCTTTTATTCATTCGGTGATGCTATGCTAATTTTGCCCGAAGCTATAAGAGCTTTGAGTCAGGCATGAGGGCAATAGGGTTTGCTGAAGTTTTAATCTGTCTACTGCCATTATTTGTGAGTTTTCTAGAAATGCTCATGGGGGTTGAACTGTCATCAAAAGCTATAAACTTTGGTCAACAAGGAAAATGAGATTACCAATTTCGGTATATTCGACTTGATGTTAGTTTAGAGCTGCTGAAGGGAGCATCCCAAATGTGCAAAAACCTTGATAGCCCTCATCCCCTAACCCCTTCTCCCAAAGATGGGATTCGGGGAACTAGAATTATGTCTCCCCTCTCCCAAAGATGGGAGAGGGGCTGGGGGTGAGGGAAAAGATTTAAGCTCTCATTGGGATGCTCCCGTTGCTGAACAGCAGCAACTTTTACTTTTTTTACAGAATTTTAATATCCCACAGGAGTAATTTTATGCGTGACTTCACAATTAAATTGGTCAAAATTATCATCCAGATCATGAATGCTCCGATGCTCATATTGTTTATCGTCACTACAAAGAAAGAGGTGATTCTTGTGGATGTAAGACGATGGGCAAAGATAGTTGAGTTAAGTGATACTTCTGACTGGGTTAACTTGCTATATTTGCTTTATAAATATCCCGAATTTAGAAGTCTTTACTATTACAGAATTAAAAAAGGTAACTTTCTGGGATTGGTACTCATGCATTTTATAAAATTCTTTTATAAAGAATGTCCCAGCCTATTTTTATATTGCGATTGTATTGGTTCTGGGCTATTTATTCAACATGGATTTAGTACTATAGTAAATGCAAGAAGCATTGGTGATAATTGCTGGATTAATCAACAGGTAACAATAGGATATAACAGTAAAGATAATTTTCCTCCGACAATTGGCAACAATGTAACTATAAGTTCAGGAGCAAAAGTCATTGGTAACGTCACTATAAATGATCATGTCATAGTAGGAGCAAATGCAGTTGTAGTCAAAGATATTCCCAGTAATTGTGTTGTTGTCGGTGTTCCAGCTTATATAATCAAGAGAGATGGCGTGAAAGTAAAAGAGCAGTTGGTTTAAATTTGTTTATTACCAGATGACAAAACCTGTAGAATACCGCACTAATTACGGTAGGCAAGTCAACTGAACAATGACAAGAGTGTACAAAAGTGGGATGCTCCCGAAATGAAGAATTCTTAATTTTTTGATTTGTAATTTTTTATGCTGTGGTGGGTACTCTGACTTATAAACATTTAAGCAGAAGTACAGCTATGTCACTCATGTCTAAAAAATCTCAACCTCATCAGTGGTTTCATCGATTATTTAAGGTTACATCTCACCGAAACCCTGTTCAGCAAAAGCCGCCTCTCAGATTTCTGTTTGCTTTCTCTACATTTTTGGTCTTGGTTGCACCGACAATTACTAATTTCCCAGTCAGCAAGTTGCTGGCAGAAACGGCAATTTCTCAGGATCTTCAAGCAGCGATCTTTTTCCAGGAAGGAGTAACGCGCTATAACCGCAAAGACTTACAGGGTGCGGAATATGCCTTTAGACAAGCATTGGAACGAGATCCTAACCTTGGGGCGGCGCGAAATTATTTGGGTAATATATTCATGGAGCAAAACCGCCTGGATGTAGCTTTGCAAGAATATACAGAGGCCATTAGAGTTAATCCTAATTTTAGCGAAGCTTATTACAACTTAGGGCTAGTGTTGCACCGACAAGGAGAAAAAGATGCCGCGATTACGGCTTATCGCCAAAGCCTGGTGATAGATTCCACAAGGGTAGGAGCGCTGTATAATCTGGGTTTGCTGCTGTATGAACAAGGACACCTTGAGGATGCGATCGCAGCATACCAAAAAGTGATTAATCTCGATAGCAGCAATGCCAATGCTTATTTTAACCTAGCGATCGCCTTGCAACAACAAGGAAAAATAGAGTCAGCGATCGCTACTTATCGCCAAGCTTTGCAGCTAGATCCTAAAAACGGCACAGCCTACAACAACATGGCAAGTTTGCTGGCAATTCATGGGCAAACTTCTGAGGCTATTTCTGCTTATCGGCAAGCTATTCGCCAAAATCCTAAAAACGCTTCAGCTTACTATAACTTGGGAGTCACTTTATATAATCAGGGCGAGTTCAAGAAAGCCAATGGAGTCTTAAAACGTGCCCATAACGAGTATAGTGAGCAAGGCAACATTGAACAAGCCCAAAAAATTGAGCAGCTAATGCAGCAAATTGCCCAGAAAAGTGGACAACAGCAACCTCAAACCAGTCAAACACCTACTCCAAGTAATGTAGTACAAACACCTGAGCCACAGATGTCAAATCAACCAGAAATGCCCGCAAACCCTGGCAATGTGCCTGTCTCAGTTGAACCACAGCCGACTGCAACGAGTCGTGGACAATAACAAATAATTCAAAATTCAAAATTAATATTCTGACCTCATTTAAAAACATACATGGTAGCCTACCACCAGTATGTTTTTTTTGAATGTCACATCTCTCAATACTACTTTTTTCATGAGTGCAACACTTTACCAGCAAATTCAGCAGTTTTACGATGCTTCCTCTGGTCTGTGGGAACAGATTTGGGGCGAACACATGCACCACGGCTATTACGGCGCTGATGGTAGCCAGAAAAAAGACCGTCGTCAAGCTCAAATTGATTTAATCGAACAACTGCTCAATTGGGCAGGGGTACAAGCAGCAGAAAATATTCTTGATGTGGGTTGTGGCATTGGTGGCAGTTCTTTATACCTGGCAGAAAAGTTTAATGCTAAAGCTACAGGGATTACATTGAGTCCTGTACAAGCTGCCAGAGCAACGGAACGCGCAATGGAAGCTAATTTGAGTGTTAAAACTCAGTTCCAGGTAGCCAATGCTCAAGAGATGCCCTTTGCTGACGATTCTTTTGATTTGGTTTGGTCGCTGGAAAGTGGTGAACACATGCCAGATAAAACTAAGTTTCTCCAGGAGTGTTATCGGGTGTTGAAACCTGGTGGCAAGTTAATTATGGTCACTTGGTGTCATCGACCGACTGATAAGTTACCACTGACGGCGGATGAAGAGAAGCATTTGCAGGATATTTATCGGGTGTATTGTTTGCCTTATGTGATTTCTTTGCCAGAGTATGAAGCGATCGCACTTCAACTACCATTACATAATATCCGCACCGCCGATTGGTCAACCGCCGTCGCCCCCTTTTGGAATGTAGTCATTGATTCGGCGTTCACTCCCCAAGCGCTTTGGGGCTTACTCAATGCCGGTTGGACTACCATTCAAGGGGCGTTATCGTTGGGGTTGATGCGTCGCGGTTATGAGCGCGGGTTAGTTCGGTTTGGCTTATTATCTGGTGTTAAGTAATTACTCTAGGGGAACTAGTACAAGAAGGCAAAAGTAAAAAGGCAAAAGTAAAAAGAAAGAATGCTTATTTTGTAGGCTTTCTGGCTATTTAAAATGGCTGCTTTATTTACGCCGTGTCGTACTAGTGCGTTGAATTCAACGAACTTATCCCTGCCTTGAATTTTAGTTCAAGTCTGTTCCTCTCCGACTCGGAGAGGGAAGGTTTTACTTAGAGACTTCCAAATAAAACAGGACTTACGCACTGGTAACGGAAAATCGAACCACAGAGGACGCAGAGTACAGGGAGGAATAGGAGTTTAAGAGGTTTCTTGCGTAAGTCCTATAAAAAATACTCAACTACTTCTTGTGGGGTGGGCGAGACGCCCACCCCACAGCCGTTGACCTGACTTTTCACGTTATGTGGAAAAGTCCACCAAAAACCTAACCCCCTAACCCCCTTCCCTCCTAGGGAAGGGGGAAAATTCAAAGTCTCTCTCCTTAAAGGAAGAGAGAAATAGAAGTGAGGTTTTCCAGATGCTGCTGAATTGTCAGTGCCGTTGACGCAGACTCTGGTAGAGAAGAGTCGAAGTGCAGGCTACCCTAGGCTAATTAAGTGCTTGTTGAGATTTTTTAAAACTTGTTAACTACTTTCATTTCTTTATTAGTTCTTTATTTTCTGTTTATAAATTAAAGCTGTTGGTAGTTAAGCCAAGAGCGAACTACTTGTTTGTGTTTAACTTTTTTAATAAAACAACAATTCTATGACAAACTGCCCTTGCTGTTCCAACCAAATGCTTCGTCACATTCGTTTACAAGAAACCTACTGGTTCTGCCGCCACTGCTGGCAAGAGATGCCTAACCTGAGTTCAGAAATTAACAGAAGTAGTTTAAATTTCACTAGAAAAAGCACATCATTAGTTAGAGAGCCAATTTCAGTCAGCCACAAATCTTACTTTTGAAAATGAACGTAATAACAGAGGTTTGTGCCACCCGGAATTAGGAAGCAAACACCATTGGTAATAGAGCGATAAGCCTAAGGCAGAGTGGATTCTAACAACTCTAAATTACGTGAAGATTAAATGACTCTTAAACCGTGTAATCAGGTACTCTTGCATTTTGCTTGAGTCTGATATCTTCTTGGGAACAGCTTTGTTGTTGTCAGGTAGATTAATGAGTCGAATTAATGGATTTGTCGGGCGACGTGATTTCTTAAAATTCGCCAGTATTGTAGGTATTGCGGCTACTGTTTTTGGTGATAGCTTTTGGAATCCAGAGCAAACTGCTGTTGCTGATATTCATCCAAACCCTAATTCAATCAGTCCAAATGAAGCCATCAGAAGGTTGCTGGATGGTAATCAAAGATTTATCCATCAAAAACGTCAATATCCCGATCAATCATTAGAACATCTGCGATTAGTTGCTAAAGCTCAGTATCCCTTTGCCGCCATATTCGGCTGTGCAGATTCCAGAGTACCTGCGGAAATCATCTTCGATCAAGGACTTGGAGATTTATTTGTCGTGCGAGTTGCTGGCAATGTCGTCAGTGACACGGTTATAGGTAGTCTCGAATATTCTACAGCAGTATTAGGTTCGCAGTTGATTGTGGTTTTGGGTCATAGAAGATGCGGTGCAGTAGCAGAAGCAATCAAAAACGAACTACTTCCTGGCAGAATTGGTTTAATTATTGAGGGTATCAAACCATCTCTAGAAAGGATAAAGTTCAGAACGGGTGATAATATGCAGGATGCAGTTATAGCCAACATTCAGTATCAAACTGAAAAATTGCAAGAAAACTCAACAATTTTAGCTAAATTGCTCCGTGAAGGTAAACTAAAAATTGTTGGTGCTTGTTACGATATTGATACTGGTAAAGTCAACATTATTACTTGAATATCTCATACCTTTTAGGCGGAGGATTTTTAGTTTAATAATGTTATAAAAAATTCTTACTTATAAAATATTTTTTATTAATAGTCTTGAAGATTAATTAAATTCATTGCTCAACTTATAGCGGTTCTCGGTTTAGTGAGGTACAAGAACCCCACCCCCAACCCCCTCCCCGCTCTTCGAGAGGGGGCTAAGATGTACCTCATGTGATTAGGAAACGCTATATATAGGACTAGTATTTGATTTTTGAAATGCACGTAGTTGACCCTCTAGGCTAAAATACTGCATTAGACGTAGACGTAGGTTGGGTGGAGCGGAGCGCAACCCAACATATATCAGGATGTTGGGTATCAGGATGTTGGCTTTGGCAAAGCCTCCAACGCGGGAAACCACCGCAACGCAGTGGCTCCCCAACAAAGCAATTTTTTTGCAACATTTTCCTAGAGAGTCCACTACAAGACTACCGAGATTTTTTCAGAAATCAAATATGATTCCTATAGCAATCCTAGTCCAAGCTTGTAAAAAATAAACCTAGCAGGGGCGATATAACAAGGCCGCCTGCCAGGAAACTATAGTATATTCTGGCCATGTTTGATTAGGTTAGCGCTTATTTGTAAAAAATAATTGCGTATCCCTAGATACAATAACTAAATCCTTTGAAAAACACAGTTAAGAAAAGTTACTAAATAGGTTAATTTCTAATTAAAACCAACAATTCGCCAAATGAGGAGATGGGGACACACACGGAAAAGTATTTCCCAATGCCCAATGCCCCATAATATAAGAAAGCCCTTCACACTTCTTAAATAATCAGCTTTATCAGAACAATGGCGAGAGACTTGCGGGGATTCATTAAAATTTTGGAAGAAAGAGGACAATTACGGCGAATTTCAGCTTTAGTTGACCCAGATTTAGAAATTGCTGAGATTTCCAACCGGATGCTGCAAAAAGGTGGTCCAGGATTGTTGTTTGAAAACGTCAAAGGCGCTTCCTTTCCGGTGGCGGTGAATTTGATGGGAACTGTGGAAAGGATTTGCTGGGCGATGAATATGCAGCATCCAGAGGAGTTGGAAACTCTGGGGAAAAAACTAAGTATGCTGCAACAGCCAAAACCGCCGAAGAAGATTTCCCAAGCGATAGATTTTGGAAAAGTGCTGTTTGATGTGGTGAAGGCGAAACCAGGACGTGACTTTTTCCCTGCTTGTCAGCAAGTTGTGCTTCAAGGTAATGATTTAGATTTAAACAAGTTACCTTTGATACGTCCTTATATTGGTGATGCTGGCAAGATTATCACCCTAGGACTAGTAATTACCAAAGATTGTGAAACGGGTACTCCAAATGTAGGTGTGTATCGCTTGCAACTACAATCTCAGAATACGATGACAGTTCACTGGTTATCAGTGCGGGGTGGAGCAAGGCATTTGCGAAAAGCAGCCGAACGTGGGAAAAAATTAGAAGTTGCGATCGCACTTGGTGTAGATCCTCTAATTATTATGGCAGCTGCCACACCCATCCCTGTAGATTTATCAGAATGGCTATTTGCTGGACTCTACGGCGGTTCGGGTGTGCAGTTAGCAAAGTGTAAAACCGTCGATTTGGAAGTTCCCGCAGATTCGGAATTTGTCTTGGAAGGAACGATTACACCAGGGGAAGTGTTACCAGATGGTCCCTTTGGCGACCACATGGGTTATTACGGCGGCGTGGAAGATTCGCCGTTGGTACGCTTTGAGTGTATGACGCACCGGAAAAATCCAATTTACTTAACAACATTTAGCGGTCGTCCACCTAAAGAAGAAGCGATGATGGCGATCGCACTAAATCGCATATATACTCCCATACTGCGGCAACAAGTATCAGAAATTGTCGATTTCTTCCTACCAATGGAAGCTTTGAGTTACAAAGCGGCGATTATTTCCATTGATAAAGCATATCCGGGGCAAGCACGACGGGCAGCTTTAGCGTTTTGGAGTGCTTTGCCACAATTTACATACACAAAATTTGTAATTGTTGTGGATAAAGACATAAATATTCGCGATCCGCGTCAAGTTGTGTGGGCGATTAGTTCTAAAGTTGACCCAGTGCGGGATGTTTTTATTTTACCGAATACACCTTTTGATACCTTGGATTTTGCCAGTGAGAAAATTGGCTTAGGTGGACGGATGGGAATTGATGCAACTACAAAGATTCCGCCGGAAACAGACCATGAATGGGGTTCGCCTTTGGAATCTGACCCAGATGTGGCGGCGATGGTAGAGAGACGATGGGCGGAGTATGGTTTAGCAGAGTTGCAGTTAGGAGAAGTAGATCCAAATTTGTTTGGCTATGATATGAGGTAACGTGTTAGATAGAAACTGGTAAAAATCTCTGCTGGCTATCAGCTTAACTGATTTTTATCAGTCAAACTTATCCAAAATTACAGAATTTCAGGTAAATAGATCGCGCAGTAGCGATCGCTCTTTTGTTGACAAGGTGAGAAGCAAGCGATCTCATGATGGTCATCAAACTTGCTTGGACAGGAGTAATTGGGAGCAAGTGCGATCGCTCTTTTGTTGACAAGGTGAGAAAGAAGCGATCGCACTTTAATTACTAGGTTCTGGTGCAGTGACATTATTTTGTCATACCCAATCATCAATAACTTCCTAATGGAGATTTTGCCGTTTTTATTAAGTAGTGGTAACAAACAGAAAGTTGATGCACTGAAATTTCATAACCCGCAACTTGGGTTACTAGAAACCAAAGGCTGATTTTAACATGTTAAAGCCTTTGGACACAGTATTTACTGTATTACTTACTGCATTCTGGACAGTTTTTGCAGTCTCAGCTACAAGTTTCACACCTGCATTATAAGTATTATGAATGACGGTTTTTACTGTACTAGCAACTTCTTGGGCAATATTTATTACATTATTGACAACTTGCTTGGCAGTATTGATTATATTGTTGACAATTTGCTTGCCAGTATTGATTACTGCTTTGGTGGCATTTACAGCTCCTTTTGCAAACTTTGTGATAGCATCAGCAACTTTGGGAGTGACATTCTTAATTGTCTGTGCCACCTTTTGAGCTGCTTGCTGAATTTTTTGTTGAGAATATTGAACAACTTCGCTAATTCGCTTCTGCGTTTCTTGTTTGAAATCCTGATATGCAGCTTGTGCTTGTTGAACTTTTTCTTGGGCCAGTTGACGGACTTCCTTGACCTTTTCAAAAGCAGTATTGGCTATTCCTTGAGCTTCTTGGGCTTTCCTTTGTAGAGCTAAAATACCTTCATTAATAAAAGAGCCAACAGCATCTGCACCATCTTTAATTCCTTGACTGATTCCATCTAAAACTTTGCTGCCATAGTAGGCAGTTAGGTTAAATGCGTCAGTTGCTAAGTAATAGGGTGAGAATTGCTTTCCTATGCCTTGCCGTAGCAGTTCTGATTCAAGGCGAGAAAGCATCCAATCGAAGCTCCGGTCAGAAATTTCCTGTTTTGTAACTGGAATACAAATTGTATTAGGGTCATGGAGGAAGATATTGGTGTGTTGTTGGAGAGGATCACCCTTGAAACGCATTTCGTAAATAGTACCAGGTAGAAAAGCCCAACCAGCCCTCGAAACAATGTCTGTTGGACTAATATAGTGTGTTACTTGTACCCCTCCTTTAAACCTAGATAAACGATCAGGGCTAATCCCTGGAGCATTAAAGGTTACAATTTCACCTATCCACTTAGAAAAATCAGCAGCCGTGAGTTGTGCAAGTGCACCACCAAGGCTATGCCCAATCACATCTGGTTTTGGTTCGTTGTTGGCTTTTTCTTCGAGCCATTTATCAATGCCTTGCTGTAAAGCAGCATTATACTGTCCTACTCCAACACCTCCGGGATGAGCATTATCTACCCAGTCAATCTCTTCCTTGCTACCACGGAAAACTAAAACTGGTGGATAACCATCTTTAGTAAGTCCGAGAGCATAAAGTCCTTCACCCTGCTTAAAGACTTTTTCCACTTTATAGCCTTTAACATCCTCTCCTTCTTTATAGTCGTTATAGACTAAATCCTTAGCAATGAGTTCATACTCAATGTGCTTTTGTGGAGTAGGAAGAAGACTGGTCTGTGCTACCCAATAATCAGTGTTCGCCTTCACCTCTGCGATGCGACGCAAAGCTTCTTCTTGAGCGCGACGCAAAGCTTCTTCTTGAGCGCGACGTAAAGCTTCTTCTAACGCACGTTGGGCTGCTTCTGCCGCACGTTGAGCTGCTTCTGCTGCACGTTGAGCTGCTTCTGCTGCAAGTCGAGCTTCTTCTTCTGCACGCCGGATAGCTTCTTGACGTACACGTTCCTGAGCAGCTTGTTCTGGTGTGTTGTTAAAGTATAAGGCTGACATCCATTGATTTGTGCCAGCAATTTTGTACCAACGACTACTACCGCCTCCTGGCATATATGGATCAGGAACCCAAGTGCCATTGTTTTCAAATGCATCAAAAGTTACAGTCTGACCAGGATACTTGCGCCCCACCTCAGCGGAATTTGTACTAGGAGCAGAGCGAATCCGCAAAAAGCCAACTTGTGAAACATAACCAGCATTTAGAATTTGTGCATTAAATGCTGGGACGGAAACAGCAACTGGGCGTTCACTTGGGATAAAGCTGGCGTTTCCTATCTCCTCATTATTGTAATTGGATGCAATAGCTAAAGTTTCAAGTTTAAGATCAGCACTAAAACCACTGTTTCGTAAAATATCTTGAGCTTGTGCCAAGCTTTCTAAAGTTTCTTCATCAAAAACATCTAGAAGCTTCTCCATAGCTTCTACTTGCATACCGAAGTTATTCGCCGTGTACTCAAGGGCAATCTTTTGACTAGCCCTAGCTAAATACTCATTTAATTCAGAGCTGATCTCCCGAGCTGCTTCTTCATAAGCTGTACGCTCTTCTGCTGTAAAGCTGCTGAGATCCTCGTCATCAAGTTCTGATATACTTCCAAAACCAGGTAAAGCAGCTTCAAAAGCGGTATCAAGATTGAGTGACATTTCATCATTTGAGAGATTATTAAATGCTAAATCGTAACGTACTTCTGGTTGTGTAACCTTAGCCAAATCTACAGCATCAGCAATATTCAGTAACCCCGCGCCCGTTTCTTCATCCCACCCAGGCTCACCCAAATCCGTGGCGGTAGATTTCAAAATCTCAATCACCTGACGATAACTCAACCCAGGATTCGCCGCCCACACCAACGATGCCGCCCCCGTCACATTTGCCGTCGCCACCGAAGTTCCTGCCATCGTTCCCACACCATCACCTAGCGTCGATAATTTTGGTTTTTCTGCCGTCCCTCCCGATGCCAAAATATCCAAACTCTGCCCATAACTCGAATAAGCCGCCCGACTCTTACCGTCAGCAGCCCCCACCGTAATAATATTGTCAAACTCCTGAGAAGCTTGTCCTAAACCCGACATTACACCACCATCGTTCCCAGCAGCAGCCACAATCAAAACATGATTTTGCCGCGCATATTCCAACACCGCTCGTTCTTGTGGGGTTAATTCATAGCGTGTTGTTACGCTACCATCGGGGTTAGTTTGAGTCAGGTCAAAGCTTAGATTAACTACGCCATTTGGTTGCCCAGATGTCTTAAATTCATCAACAAATTCTTTCAAGGATTCAGCCCATTTACCCGAACCAATGGCACGACCTACCCAAATTGGTGCTTGGTCATTAATACCATCAATGCCAATGCCGTTACCTTCTGTAGCGCCAATAATCCCTAAAACATGAGTACCATGTTCGCTACCTTCACCATCTGCCAGTAAAGGATTATTGTCATTATCAACTAAATCTCTTCCCAACTTCACCCGACTGTAATCAATATCTGGATTATTGGCATTAAATCCTGTATCAATCACTCCAATTAAAGGCTGATCTGATTTTTTAAAATTAAATTTAGGAGGTTTATCTGTAGCTGGTGGATCGAAAGGTAATACATAACCAGGAGAATCTACATCTGGAAGGGTGAAAGTAGGCAAAGCAGATGTACCATCAGAAGAATCAGGATGAGAATCCAATCCTGGTGGTGGAGAATCTACTGAACAAACATCTGGATTGTACAATATTGATGGATTTTCAGTAAATGAATTTGTAGATACTCCTGGATTATCAAAGAATGATAAAGACTGAGAACTAGGATCAACAAGCCAATCACTCATTATTTGATGATCTAATAATGAAGTGTGTGGTTGATTTAGCAACTCTAAGGTTTTTGTATTTAGCTCATATAATAAGTCAGTTTGACTGGGGTCAATTTCTAATCCTGGAACCGTATGTAAATCAATTAAAAATGGCTCAGGTGAATTTTCGCCACCACCGACAAGAACGCTAGGGGTAATAATATCATCTAGAGGAAAACTTTTACCTTTCCATACTTCTCTCGGCTTTGATTTCTTGGAATTTTTAGCTTTTTGACCCTTTTTACCACCAAATCCAAACAGATTCATAAATGCACCCTTAAAAAAATAACCAATTAATTGAAGTAGTTGATTTTTTAGTAGTCCACGGAGGTGGACTTTATTTATGTAGCCAAGCAAGTGATATTTCTAATCGCTGGGTATATTTTCCATCGGTTCAATTAGTTGTAATTCAAAAGATGGACAAAAATGATAGAAATTATCTTCGCTTGGTTCCTCTGAATTGATAAATTGTAGCTGTCGATATTGTTGATGATTTGATGTAGAAAAATCATTAATTGGTAGTAAACCATTATTATTCAAACAATCACTTTTTTTTCTTAGTCGCTGCTTGAATAAATATCCTCCACCTAAAATCCCAAAAGCTAATATACCTACAAAAGGATAAGGCTCTGGTACAGATGCAAATTTATTACAAGGAGTAGAAGATTTATCGAGAGAACTAGCTCCTTGTGAAGGCTTGACATCTATTACCAAAATTAGTGATATTACTCCCAATGCAATTGGCAACAAGACATTATGAGCAATTTTTATGTGAGATTTTCTCATGATTTTCAGTTTCCTCTAAATAATGGTGTTCAAAATTAAACTATTTTGCTGGAAAAAATGGCGTATATAAATGCCAAATCCAGAAAAATAAGTTAACCAAAAGCCAGATGATATAAAGTAAACAAGCAGGAGCATAAACCGCTAGAATTCCTATATCCTCATTGCGCTCTTGACTAGGTTCTTTTCGCCATAATTGACCATAATATGCAAAGGATCTTTTACGTAAATGGTTAATTCCTGTCATAGCTTCTACCAAATAATAACCATCAAATTTATTCAGTGGGTTGAGATTAAGAGCTAAGGTAAATTGGGCTGCTAACATTAATAAATAAGTACCTGTATAAAACCAATTTCCTGGTGTTGATATGCTCCATAAACACAATGCAATTCCCCAAATAACTACTTGACAAATTACCCCTGCTGCCATTACTAAAGTGCGTTGTCTACGTTTGACTAAGCCATAAGCATCAGTGGTATTAGTGTATGCTCCTGGTAATAAGCAAATAAACATCATACCTATTTCTAAAACAACACCTTTGTAATGTTTTAATGTGAAAGCATGACCTAGTTCGTGAATAGATACCACCAACATCATCAGGAGTGCGAAAGGAAGGATTAAACTATAACCTTGACTACTCCATAACTCCTGCCCAAGGTGATAAATTCTCTCTTGCTTTGAAAAAGCAATGACAGTCGTAAAACCTAGAAATATACAGAGTAAGAAACAAAACTCTGTGGTAAAAATGAATCTAAATTTATTAATATTACGGTTTAGCCAACTATCGGGATTAAATAGGCGAAACTTAAAAAAAAGTAGTTGTGATATACTAAATTTTCTCGGAGTTTTTGGCGGCTCAATTCCTTCCAACATTCCCTTAATTGCTAGATTCTGTAACAGTTCTTGCAGATATTGAGGGCTAATTTTATATTTAGTCACAATAGTTTCTACTGGCAGTTGACTTAACTGCAAAATCAGAGTTTTATCGTAGTTACTGACTTGCAGATAGGCGATATTATCTGTGTTTTGCAGCCGTAACAACCAATATCCATCTGTATGCCATATCCACTGCACAGCAGATTTAAGTAGGCGTGAACGGCTGTTTTCTCCTTGGGTTTTTGCAAGGCTAGGATTTGCAAATATTCCCAATTTAATCAATTTTTCTAATAGCTGCACCATAAAGTTAGGAGAAATAACGTCCCCAAACTGCTGCTGACACTTTTCCTGAACGTGTCTAACTGTAAACTTCCCAGTGAAGTGCTGTAAAGCATAACCTTCAGTTGCTGAAAATAGATAACTATGCTTTGTTGTTATTGCTTGCAACTGCACTTTTTCTGATTCAATTAAAGAAATTAGTTTCCAGTAGGTTGCAAAATTTGGACAAAGCCAATTCTGACACTCGGCTATATTTAATGTTGATTTTTCTTCTGGATTCATATCTAGACTAGAGGATGTATGAAAAGTTTTTTATCTGCTAAATGATTGGAGATAATTGAAGTACAAGCAATTTGATGCTATAGATACTAAAATATGTAGGGAAGGTTGAAAATGCCCATTCTAACAATGCTTATTTATGCGATAAAAAAGTAAGTTACAAAATTACTGGAACCTGCTTCCTGGGTAAATCCAGTCAACAGCCATAGTTACTGAATCAATTAGCTAATCTCTGCCTGTTTGACTACTAAATATTTTTTGATAATTATTTCCAAGTTTGCTGCTGTAGCTAATGATATATTACGTATAATCATACTCGTCTTAAATAGCATTTGTAACTAGTAATTTATTGCTAGTTAACGAAGTTTAGATGAATTTTATTTAAAGAAATGTTAGGGGCTAAGTGAAACCCCTTACGGACTAACATTAATAAATTACCATTCAACAAAGTATGAAGAAAGGTTTACTTCAAGGTATTGAAATGGGTTTAGAATTAAAATTTGGCAGCGAAGAGTTAACAATATTACCAGAGATTGCCCAAATACAGGACGTAGAGATATTAAGGGTTATTCTCACCAGCATGAAAATCAAAACTGTGAATACTCTAAAATAACTCCGGTCAATCTATCAATAATTCACCACTTATTTGTCTCATAGACTCAAAATCACTATCTGGTGAAATAATTGTCAAATTATGATGCAAAGCGATCGCACACACGCACCAAAAACCACATAATTAGCCCCCTCCTCGCATGCGGGGAGGGGGTTGGGGGTGGGGTTCTATCTCTGCAACCAAGCAGCAATATCCTGCAACACCCCCTCCATCCTCTCCAAAACATCCTCATTTCTAAATCGCACAACTTGCAACCCCAAACTCTCCAAAAATTCTTGACGTATCGCATCTTCCTGTTGCGTATAGTCGTGAATTTCGCCATCCACTTCCACCACTAACCGCGCTTCATTACAGTAAAAATCGACGATAAAACGGTCAATTGTTTGCTGACGGCGGAACTTGAAACCCAAAAGTTGCTTGTGTCTCAACTTCTCCCAAAGTAGCTTTTCTGCTGGAGTTGATTCACAACGCATTTGTCGCGCCAATGGCTTAAGTTTTTTCCAAACTTCGTGTGGGGTTTGCCAAGGGTATTCCGGAACCCCACCCCCTAGCCCCCTCCCCGCAAGCGAGGAGGGGGGACTGGAGTCGGTGACAGGCTTGGGGTTTTGATTTTGAGTCATTTGCGATCTTGGTGGTTAGCTAATTAATATTTCATGTATTATTCCCAACGATCGTACTCTCCCAAACCCTCAAAACTCTGGCATAATCAGACATGGCTGCACGTTCAAAACTGATGTAAATCCTGCAAGCTAATTAAAAGGTTTACGCCGAATGGATATTTTAATAGAATAATCTCATCAAAAGATTCGCAGAAATATAAATGGACTGGATTACACTACTGCGATCGCTACAGTCTGATTTTATTAAAAGGTTAACATCTGGTTGTCTGCTTCATTGTGAAACAGAAGGTCAATATAGTGAATTAACTATTATCTCTGGAGAAAGATTAAAGGCATTACGGGAGTTTTGCTGGTTGATGGCTGAGAAATATAAGCGTGTTTCACCAGTCCGTGACGTTTTTATTAGCTATCTTAAAGGTAAGTTGGGTGAGGAAGTTGTCAAAGAACGTTTAGCTGATTTGATTACGGAAGTCGATTATGAAAAGCGATTCGGCGGCGATGGTAATATAGATTTTACCTTGACTTCTGACCCATCTATTGGTATTGAGGTTAAGTCTCGTCATGGTCCGATTGACAGAGTAAGATGGTCAGTTAGTTCTGAAGAGGTTGAAAAAAATGCAGTTGTAGTTTGCATTTTGATTCAAGAAGATGTGAGTGAAGCACAATCTGAGTATCACCTTTTTTTGGCTGGCTTTCTGCCAACTCGGATGATTAAGTTGAAGACTGGGAAAATTTCCTTTGGCATAGAACAATTGCTATATGGTGGTGGTTTATGGTGCTATCTAGAACAGTTACAATCTTCTCTAAATAATTCTTCTCGGCAACAACCAGCAATTTACAAATATCTCCCGAAGCAAGAAATTCCATCTAAGCCAACTATTAATCAGGTGAGGAAATCTTCTTTTAAACCTGAATATAGCGTTGAAGATGTAAGAATGGGTGATGAATATTTCGAGAAAGGAGAATATACGAATGCAATTACCAACTATAATCAAGCTTTAGAAGTTAATCATGGTGATGTTGATTTATATTATAAGCGAGGTTTAGCTCAATATCAATTGGGAGATTATGAGGCGGCGATCGCAGATTATTCTCAGGCAATTCAGATGAATATTCATGATGCTAAATTTTATAATAAACGAGGTTTAGCTTTATATCAACTGGGGCGATTAGAAGAAGCAATTAATGATTATACCCAAGCGATTAGAATTAATCCTCATGTTGCGGTAGCTTATAAAAACCGTGCCGAAGCTCGTTATCATGTCGGAGATAACCAAGGAGCGATTGAGGATTATACCCAGGCTATTAAAATTAACCCCCATTATGCCGATGCTTATAAAAATCGTGGGATTGCTCGTTATTTATTCGGCTCTCAACCGGGATTTCCCCAAGCAATCAAGATTAATCCTCAAGATGCCATAGCTTATAAAAAACGTGGTAATGCGCGTTCAGATTTAGGAGATTTTGAAGGAGCAATTGAAGACTATACTCAAGCAATCCAGATTAATCCTAGTTATGCCGATGCTTATTATAACCGTGGTAATGCGCGTTCAGATTTAGGAGATTTTCAGGGAGCAATTGAAGATTATACTCAGGCAATTCAGATTAATCCTAGTTATGCCGATGCTTATTACAATCGGGGTAATATTCGTTTAGAAATGGCAGATAAACAAGGAGCAATTGAAGATTTTCAAAAAGCGGCAGACATCTATCGTCAAGAAGGTAAACTAGAAGCACTCAAAGATACACGAGAAAGAATATTAGATTTAGAAATAGAAGAATCATTAGATATTTTAAACTTCTAGACAATCGCCTAGTTTATCTGTAGGTATATATAGGAGTGCGATTTGATTTCTGAAAAAATCTAAGTATCTGTAGGGTGTGTTATGGCGTAGCCTAACGCACCTAAATCGTTAACTGGTGCGTTACGCCAAAGGCTAACGCACCCTACGTATATTTCAGAAATCAAATATGAGTCCTATAGCAGTCCTAAATCAAACGCGCAGAATTTGAGATAGTCATAACCCCCTTAGCAAGGTGTAGCATCGGTGAGAGGTTAAGGTAATTGCACTGAAAATAATGATAATTAAAAAGAGGCAGAGGAACCCTACCGACACCAGTATCCTCTCCCTCTGCTCCACAAGATTATCATTTTCATTAAGGTTATTTTGAGTATTTTAACTCATTGACAAAATACGCTTTTTCTTAAATTATTACGGATACGCTGATAGAGACGTTGCATTGCAACGTCTCTACACACCTCACCAATGACCTTAAGTAAACAGAGTTTCTAAGAGTTATTGCCTAAGTGATAGCAAAGTTTAAGGGAATTTAGAGTGATTTCATTCAACGACTGTTACTGAAGCCCCTTCATTTGATGGAGGTATACCGGGTAACTCAAGACAGTATCCGGCACCATAGACTGTCTTGATATAGCGGGGGTGGCGGGGATCTGGTTCTAGCTTGGTTCTCAAGTGGCGAATATGGACTCGAATCGTTTCTATGTCATCATCAGGATCGTAGCCCCAAACTTCTCTGAGGATTTCGCTGGGGGAAACTGTTTGACCGTGGCGTTGCAGCAGGCAGTGAAGTAGCTCAAATTCCAAGTGAGTCAATTTCACTGTGTCATTAAACCATATTGCCTCAAATCTTTCAGGAACGAGGGTGAGTGAGCCATAGTTGAGAATCTCACTATGCTTTGCTGCTTGGGGAATGCGGTCAGTACGCCGCAAAAGTGCCCGCACCCGCGCCAGCAGTTCTTCAACTTCAAAAGGTTTGGTGAGGTAGTCATCTGCGCCAGCATTGAAGCCTTCCACCTTGTTCTGAGTTTGGCTCAAAGCCGTCAACATTAACACGGGAATCTCAGAGGTGCGATCGTCGCGCCGCAGGCGTTGGCAAACGGTAAACCCATCTACCCTGGGCAACATTAAATCGAGCATAATCAAGTCTGGTTGTAGCTGGAGAGCCAGCGCTTGACCTTTGATGCCGTCTTCGGCTTGACTAACATCGTAGCCAGCCATTTCCAAGTTGACGGCAACTAGTTCTGAAATCGCTGGGTCATCGTCTATGACAAGAATCCTCGGCATTCTTAAAAAATTATTACTACTTATTAAGGATAATTAACAACCTTTGATAGATACAAAGATTTGGAATCGATTATGAAAAAGTTTTTAAATCTTACATAAATATTAAGATTAAATGACTGTGAAATCAAGACTCAACTAAATGAAATCTTATAGTCTATGATGTGTTATACTCCCCCCTACAATCCGTCTTGGTTTTTACAAAACGGTGTGATGATGACTGTATACACCGCTTTGTGGGGAAAAGATTACTGGGAAAGTACTAATCTCTTACAAGAACCTTCTTATCACGAGAAAATCTTCATTGGTTGCCAAGGTGTGCCAATTTTTGGCTTGGTTGCAATTCCTGAAAATGCTCATAGCACGATTATCGGTACTTATGGAATTACTGGAGAGCTAGAGACGGAATGGTTTTTGAGAGTGCTAGCACGTAAGGCTTACGCTCAAGGATACGCGATGGTGTTATTTGATTGGCGTGCCCACGGCAAAACGGCCGTTTTGTCGCCGACTCTGACTTCTGATGGTTTGTATGAAGGAGAAGATTTTGTTCGGATTGCGGCGGCGGCGAAAGAAATGGGATGTCCGGGTAAATTTTGGTTTACAGGGTATTCTTTAGGAGGGCAATTGGCGCTATGGGGGGTGAAGGTCGCTGGTGAGGTAATTAGGGAGTGTGGAGATTTAGGATTAGAAGATAGCGATATTGGCGGTGGGATGGTGATTTGTCCGAGTTTGGATTCGGAGCGATCGCTATCTTATCTAGTTACAAAGCCCTTCGGCAGATATTTGGAAGCGGGAATTGCACAAAATTTAAAAAAACTGGCATGGAAGATACATGATGCCCATCCTGGAAGCATTGACCCCGCAGCGATTGAACGGGCAAATAGTATCTGGGGTTTTGATCATGAATTGGTAATTAGCCGACTAGGTTTTTCTTCAGTGGAAGCGTATTACCAAGCTAGTAGTGCTTTACAAATATTGCCGCAAATCTCGAAACCGACTTTGATTTTATATGCTGCTGACGATCCACTTTTTGACCCAGCTATCATACCGGAATTGCAAGCTGCTTGCGATCGCAATCCCGTAATAGATTTGTTCCTCACCCAGTATGGCGGCCATGTTGGCTATTTGAGTAGTAAAGAGTGCCAGCGTCAAGTACAAGACTCTGATCCTTGGTGGGCATGGAATCGGGTTTTACAATGGTTGGAACTTCAGCGTAATTCTTAATTAACAGTCAGATTAAATCTGAGCTAAAGAAACTGCCCTGCAACGTGCTGAATGCTTGGCAGCACAGTTACGAGCCTTGGGTATTGAGCTGACTTTTCACGATATCTGGAAAACCTCACTTCTATTTCTCTCTTCCTTTTAGGAGAGAGACTTTGAATTTTCCCCCTTCCCTACTAGGGAAGGGGGTTAGGGGGTTAGGTCAATCGTTAGCTTTTCCACATAAGGTGAAAAGTCAGGGGTATTGCAATACTGCTCGGATAAGCAGGGGAGGCAGGGGAAGCAGGGGAAGCAAAACTCTTCCCCTGCCCCCATTTCTCCCCCTGCTCCCCCTGCTTGCCTCAACCAAGAAATTCCTTAACCGAGCAGTATTGAGGGGTATTGAGCCGGAAGTGTGAGGATAGGAAGTAGGGTAACTAAAAAGAAAAAACCCGCCGTAGCGGGTTACACAACAAAACTATGAACAATGAAAACTTGATTTAGCTGGAATACCTCACCTCAGCTTCTAGTTGACGAATCAGCTGTTCGTCGCCTTTTGCTCTGGCTATCTGCAAGCGATGCTCCAGGCTTTTTTGAATATTCGCTCTGTGAGCTTCTCGTGCTTTGCTCACACTTTCTAGTCTATTTTGATTCATAGTGATTACTTGGTTTAATTTTTCGCTTTATGTCTTGTATTGTTAACATAACACATATTTTGTAGCTGTTGCTACAGAAAAATATTTTATATATAAAATATGTCTAAGAACCAGATAGGTCAACAACCACTCGTGACTTTACTGAGCGATTTCGGCGATCGCGATATTTATGTAGGCATAATGAAGGGAGTTATAGCTCAAATCAACCCTAGACTGACGGTAGTAGACTTAACGCACCAAATTTCGCCGCAAGACATCGCTGCAGCCAGGTTTAACCTGATGAATGCTTATCTCTATTTCCCCGTTGGGACAGTGCATATCGCAGTAGTAGATCCGGGTGTGGGAAGCAAGCGACGAGCGATCGCAGTAGAATTTGCTCAAGGGTTTCTGATCGGCCCAGATAATGGTATATTTAGCGGCGTACTTAGTCAAAGTCCTGCCATCGTAGCCGTTGAACTCACAAATCTTAATTATTGGCGAACTCCTCAACCAAGCAAGACTTTTCATGGTAGAGATATCTTTGCACCAGTGGGAGCTAATCTTGCTAGTGGTGTGCCCCTCAAACAGCTAGGACAAGAAATCGATCCAGCAACTTTGGTAAAGCTGGATATAGACGAATGCAAGCAGACAAACACTAGTGTAGTGGGTTGCATTCAATATATTGACCGCTTTGGCAACCTAGTGAGCAACATTCCAGCGAGTTACGTACAAGGTAAAACTTGGTGTGTGCAAGCAGCTGGCTTGAGTATACCAGGCTGTGAAACTTACAGTGATGTCAAGGTTGGAGAGATACTAGCTTTAGTTGGCAGTCACGGCTGGGTAGAAATTGCCATTAATAGCGGCAATGCTCACTCACAGTTGCAGTTAGGGCAAAAAACGCTTCAAGTTGTACTCAGTTAGGGACTCACAAATTAAAAAAGATCCCAAATTTTCTTGTGGTATGGGTGTCCGCACTACGTGCCGCTACGCGAACACCCGTTCTATATTCAGGGCGGGCAAGGATGCCCACCCCACAAGATGGATAATTTAATCAGGACTTACGCAAAATATCTCTCAAACTCTGATTTCTCCGTGTCCTCTGCGCCTCTGCGGTTCGCTATTCCGTAACTTGTGCGTAAGTCCTATTAATCCCTTAAATACCGCACCTTGTCAGTGCCCCATCAAAAGAAACACCAAAGTTATATCCTCTTTCCACAGTTGGCAGATGTCCTGGGGGAAAGGTTTTAAAGTTTGGTTCCTTGCCAGGTTTATACTCGTATCTTTTAGTTTGCTGATTATAGTTCCACTGAATCAGCCACTCACCTGTTAAGGTTTGCCATCCAACCGCGTCATACATCTTGCGATAGTCGTTTTTTTCTTCCCTCAAAATCTTTTCTTGAGCGCTAAAGCCCAACTTACCATCACTGGCTGCACTCCAAAGCCTGTCAATGGTTTTCAAATCAACACATGAAAGTGCATTCATTTCATCTTTCCCAATCGCACCCTCCGCTTGTGCCTTAGCCCCTGCAACATCTAGCATTCTCAGGTAAGTTTCTCGATCAGATGCTTGCCAATCTTTGCTTTGCAAATATTTCTGCAACTGGCTGTAATCGACATTGCGGGCTGTAGTAATTTCTATTTGCTTCAATGAGCTAGAATTAATAGTTGTGTTGACCAAATCAGTGTTTCCTGGGCTTTTGATCTCAGACTTAGACCGCGTTAACGAATACCCAATCCAGCCCAAAACAGCAAATATACCTATAAGACTTGCTGTGATTAGTAAAGTTAATGCCAAAACAGTCTGATTATTCTTTGCCATTTTTTTGACGCTTTGATTACCTTGAAAGCCCCAGGTCGAATTTAGTCTAACCGCTACCAAATGATAGATGTATATTTTAGCTTTTTTTGATAATTGTCAAGATTAATACATACACAAAACAATCGTCCTCAGCAAATTATGACTACACAAATATTCTCTGCACCAGAAGTATATCAAGGTCAGTTTGGGGAATTTACAATTACTCAGAGCGATCGCACTGGTGTAATTATCTACCGTGCTGGATTAATGGTAGCAGCACTGAGCTTTGCTATAGGCAGTGCTTTGGTTTTATTCAACAATAGCCCGACTCTTATAACTGCACTGACACCTCTATATGCTTGTTTTAGTCTCGCTCTCGGTGTGAGTTTATTTACCATTCATATCTACATGGCATCACTGCACCGAACCTTGCAAATTTTTTGGGCGATCGGTAGTATAGCATCAGTGATTCTGGCAATCTCTAGTAGTCAACCTTTGGCTCTTGCCGTTTACAATCAGCCGATTACCCTATTTGGAGTTGGTTTTATCTTTGTTGCTTTGACAGGTATTTATTTTAAAGAGGCTTTTTGCTTCAATCGCCTCGAAACCAAAGTATTGACCCCAATAGTACCGCTACTGTTGTTAGGACATTTGGCGGGAATTTTACCAACTCAGGGAGAAAGCATTTTACTAGGAATTTGGGCGACGTTATTTTTGGTATTTGCCCTGCGAAAGACAGTGCAAGCAATTCCTGCTGATATTGGAGACAAATCTGTATTTACCTACTTGAAAGAACAACATTTAGCTAAGGTTTAATGCAGATAAAAAATCGTCGGTGTCAAAAATTTCCCCAAGTCAAACTAATCAAACGCCAAGAAATGTGGACACTTACGACTCATGGGTGGACGATTGCGATCGCTTTGATTGCTTATTTAATATTTTTCACTATTACTCATGTACACTCATTTCTCGCCGTCACTTCCCCGATTAAATCAGCACAAGTATTGGTTGTTGAAGGATGGCTACCAGATTATGCTATAGAAAAAGCTTTGACTGAATTTAAAATCGGTTCTTATCGTCAAATAATTACTACCGGAGGTACATTAGGAAAAGGAAGTTATCTGATTGGATACAAGGACTTTGCAGAAGTGTCAGCCGCCACCTTCATAAAACTCGGTTTAGAAGCAGAAAAAGTAATAGCTGTGCCGACACCTTTTGTAATTAAGGATCGTAGTTATGCATCTGCTGCCGAATTTTATCGCTGGCTATCCAATTCAAATTTACAGATAGAATCAATTAATCTTTTTTCCTTGGATGTTCATGCCCGTAGGAGTTGGTTTCTTTTTAGAAAAATACTTACCCCTCACATTAAAGTTGGTGTGATTGCTGCCACAACGCAAGATTACAATCCAAGCAAATGGTGGGGTTCTAGCGAAGGCGTGCGGACAATTCTTGATGAAGGGATCGCTTATATTTATGCACGGTTTTTGAACTGGAAAGCGTAACATTGATATTTTGGATTTTAGATTTTTCATTCAATCCAAAATCCAAAATGGTATTACTTACCCAGGATTTGTAATAATGCTTGTCGATAAATTTTGAGACCCTCTGCATTCAGATGGTCGCCATCACTGGTTAAATTTTCTTTAAGAACATTATTCTCATACAAGGGTGCTAATCCTGCTGCTGCAACTGGCACTTTTTCTGTTTCACCAACTTGATTAATCAGAACATTAATTTGTTCGACTTTAGCAAGTGGGGCTGATACAGTTGGATCTAAGCTGGCTGCAACTGTTGAATAAAAAGCTGGAATGAGAAAAATATCTTTAGTTCCCATTGTCCGAACAAGTGCGATCGCCTCTTGCAGATTTTTGGTAAATAATTCATCACTAAGCTTATACCAAGCATCATTTCCACCTATGGCAATAATGGCTTTTTGGCATTTTACCTTGGTAGGAATTAAACTTTTCAGTTGTTCCACTAATGAGATTGTACTCAGACCATTTAACCCAAAATTAAAAGTACCGTCCCCAAGAGTATTACCAAGTTCAGCCGAAACAGAATCGCCAAATAAGCAACCTGAGAATTGTTTACCTTGGGTAGCGAGTATTTGATATTGCAGTGCAATTTGCCCTAGGGGTGAAGAACTTACATCGTCTTTCGGCGGTGCATCAGCAGAACCAGAAGATAAATTTGCCATGCTGACTAGCTTGGAAAATTTTGGCACGTCAACTACTAGTTGATTACTGGGATAGGCTTCTAGAAAGCTGGTTATTCCTAAACCTTCCGGTGATTTTGCTCCTAAAATAATCGCAGATCGTAGCGCTTGTATACTAGCTTGATCGCGACGTGCGATCGCAACGGATGCAAAAGATAAAATTTGCTTGCCCATTCCTGTGTTTATCAGCTTATCTAAAGCCACAATATCAAGGGACATTTTCACCTGAAGGGCATCTTGCAACTTCTGTTTCTCCTTAGGGCTGAGATAGCCTAAAAAAGATTGCAGATCCGCTGAAACCTTTTGCGTCTCGCCATAGTTGCGTATATCCGCCACCGGGATTGATTGCTCAAACAATCCGTACCTGACAGTAACTTTTTCGGCTGCCAAACTAGGCAACAAACCAAAACAACTATGTACTAGTAAAAATATTAAGCACCCAGATAGGCTTATTAGAAGACGATAGAAATATTTCATCACAGAAGATAGTCAAATAGTCAATAGTTAATAGTCAATGGTTAAGGGTCAATAGTCAAGGGGAATTGGGAAAGAAGAAGCAGAAGTTCTTTGTAGAGACGGCGATTCATCGCGTCTTTTGCCTTAACCGAACAGCATTGCCCCCATCTCCCCCTCCACATCAACAAACAACCCTAATTTGGGAATACTCAATGCAGTAGCTGTGAGGATGGAAAGGTGGTAGAAGAAGGCGCATATTGGCTAGCTTGGGCACAGATTTCGGGAATTGGGCCGGTATTACTGCGACGCCTGCAACAGCATTTTGGCACGCTGGCAACTGCTTGGAACGCTACCAAGCTACAGTTAGGAGAAGTAGAAGGTTTTGGTTTTCAGACACTTGAAAAAGTAGTACAACAGCGATCGCGCCTACACCCAGAACAGCTATTTACTAAGCACCAGCAAGAAAACCCCCATTTCTGGACACCAGCAGACGCAGATTATCCCCGCTTACTGCTAGAAACTCCTAGTCCACCGCCAATTTTATACTATCGTGGTGAAGTCGAACTCCAAGAAAATCTCGGACAAAAACCGATGGTTGGAATTGTCGGAACCCGCCAACCCTCAGAATACGGCATCCGTTGGACTCGCCAAATTAGCACAGCTTTGGCTAAAAATGGCTTTACAATTGTTTCTGGGATGGCGGAGGGAATTGACACAGAAAGCCACATCGCCGCCATGAAAGCAGGTGGACGGACGATCGCAGTTTTAGGAACTGGTGTAGATGTCATCTATCCCCATAAAAATCGAGATTTGTACAAACAAATTTTGACGGCTGGCTTAGTCGTGAGTGAATACCCCACAAAAACTCCACCCGATCGCACTCACTTTCCCCGTCGCAACCGAATTATTGCAGGTTTAAGTCGCGCCATCCTGGTAATGGAAGCGCCATTAAAATCTGGTGCGTTAATTACTGCTACCTACGCAAATGAATTTGGTAGAGATGTCTATGCACTGCCTGGTAGAGTAGACGATCATCCATCCCAAGGTTGCTTAAAGTTACTGAGTCAGGGAGCAACTTTCATTCTTAAGGAACTAGACGAACTGTTAACAATGCTAGGAGCAATACCACAAATTGATCAAGTTGAGGCTTACACAGCGCCAGAACAGTTAAGTTTACCAACTTTATCGCCAGAATTGCAAACGGTAATGAATGCGATCGCCGCAAGTGAAGCTTTACCCTTCGATTTTATTGTCCAACAAACCGGCATGGCTGCTGGCTCAGTTTCCGGTGCTTTATTACAGTTGGAACTTATGGGTTTTGTTTCGCAACTACCAGGAATGCGGTATCAAAAAAGTTAAGAGTTAAAAGATAACAACTTTTATTGTGGGGTGGGCATCCTGCCCGCCCAGTTGATATGGCGGGCGAGACGCCCACCCCACAAGAGTTAATTGGATATTTTTTTATTTGGAAGTCCCTAATACCAATTTAATATGAAGCTGCATATAATAGAGGAGTTGCAAACTCCATAAATTTAAATCCCATGAGCCGCCGATTCAATATAGCGATCGCA
>NZ_JBALEK010000005.1:0-14432 GCF_036917815.1 Nostoc sp.
CTGCCAACATGAAAAATGCCAGACTTGAAGAGTTTCGTCAAGTAGCCTACAAATATTTAGGTAGAGCCAAAGATGCCACCTTTGAATTAACAGATTACTCAAGGATTTTTCTCACTAAATGGCAACTCTGCATTAATTGCCTCAATCTCCTGCTGTTCGAGTTGATTTACTTCCTTAATATAGGGACGAATAATTTGTCCTAAACGATTATTGTAAAAGCGGTGCAAACTGTGATTGGGCATAGCGGGGAAACCACGGCGTTTTTTGTGACGCCCGCCCGCGCCAGGATCAAAATTTTGGATGCCGTTAGCGATCGCCCACTCAATTGGTGCATAATAGCAAGCATCAAAATGTAAGCAATCTATTTCTTGAAAACTCCCCCAATAGCGTCCATAGAGTTTGTCATCTTTAAACAAACAAAAGGACATTCCTAAAGGATAAGAGTTATCTTCCTCGCTATATGCAGCAATAAACAAGACTCGATGGCGATAATCGGTGTATAGCTGCTCAAAAAACCTCTGTGTGAGATACTTGCTACCCCACCAGCCAAATTTATCACAGGTGTCAGCATAGAACTGGTGCATCAAGGGAAACAAAGACTGAGGAATTTCATCGCCAGTCAGAGGTTGTAATCGCAAACCTGCTTTTTCTACAGCTTTGCGTTCCCGCTTGATATTGCGGCGCTGATTGGCGTTAAACACCTTCAAGTAATCATCAAAAGTTTTAAAGCCAGCATTTTCCCAGATATAGCTATGGTGCAGCCAAGTTGTAAAGCCATGCCGTTCCAGCGTAGGACGCCATTGGGGATCGACATAAAGAAAATGACACCCAGAAATTCCATTTTTGGAGCAAAAAGTGTCAATTTCATGTACCATCATCGCTGTGATTTCATCCTCATCTTCTCCTGGGGCGATTAAGAACCGATAACCTTCGGCAGGAGTAAATGGTGTCATTCCCAGCAATTTTGGGTAATATTGAACTCCGATGCGATCGGCTAACTCTGCCCATTGGTGATCGAAAACAAATTCACCAGAACTATGTCCTTTAAGATAAAGTGGCGCAGCAGCAATTAGCGTTCGATCTCGCCACAATGTCAAGTGATTTGGCAACCAACCGGTTTTAGCCGTAGCACTCTGAGAGGTTTCGATATTGTTCAGCCACTCCCATTCTAAAAATGGCGTTTTGAGTGGCATTGCCAAAGCATTCCAGGCATTTTGGGGTACTTCAGCGATTTTGTTCGTCCAAACGACAGAATAGCGAGGCTTCAGTTGTTCCACTTTTTAGGGGAGTAGGGAGTGGGGAGTGGGGAGTTAGGAGTTAGGAGTGGGAGAGATGAGGAAGTCATGCCCCATGCCCAATACCCAATACCCAGTCCCCAATCCCTTATTTAGCGTAATCTAATCTGCTGATCGTTGCAGGCGATAGTGCAAAAACACTTCTTGCTCAACTGTATGAACTTCTAAAAGTTGCAACTTGGGAGTTAAATCGGGTAAAAAACCTTTCCCGTCTACGGCTGTGGGTGCGGTATTACCACCTAAAATTAGCGGGCAGACAGTTAGCCATAATTCATCGATTAAATCTAATTCCAGCAAGGAAGCGACTAATTCACCTCCACCCAAGACCAGCAAGCGTGTTATATGTAGAGTGGCTAGATGTTTGAAAACTGCGGAAATATCAATTTCTCGTGTTGGTGTTTCAAAAACCAGAATTTGCTCAAATTCTGGAGGTTGCTCCTGTACTCTGGTTTCCAGAGTTGAGGAAAGCGTCTGTAAGCGTTTTTTCCATGAAAGTGCCCCCTCTGTTGTCGTGAGTAGCCAGCGTCTAACTGGTTGCTTAAAAAAGTGAATTTCCGGATTGAGGTTTGCAGACCGTGTAATCACTATATGAACTGGTTGCAGAGGCTTCCCTCCTTCCGCCCGATGTGTCACTAGAGTTGGCTCTGTTACGGTAAGTGTTGTTCCGTAGGCACTCAAAGTACCAGCACCGAATAAAACGGCATCAGACGCAGCGATTTGTTTTTCTAAGTGTGCTTTATCAACCCTTGAGCCAAACCTAGCAGGCGATCGCCTAAAATCTGCAATCTTGCCATCTGCACTCATTGCTAAAACAACTGTAGTATGAGGACGATCTTGCAACATTAAATTGATTTGATAGTTTTAATATTTTTGTAGATTCTCAAAAAAATCCCTGCCTGCAAGCTACTGTTTTACAATTTCACCACTGTATTCAGATGCCACAAAAATTGCTTTTACATCGAGCATATATCACTTTTTGTATAGGACGTTTCTTTTTAAATTATAGCAATTTGTTATTTTTAAACATTGAAAATAAAGTTCTGATAATTTAATAAAATGTCTCATCTAGCTGTTCTAATTACATATCTTTGCTGTTGTGGTTTGCCGATGCAAAGTGAGACACTCGATGACTAATTCCCGTCAATCTTCCTTTCGTCGAATTTTAGTAACGAGAATATTGTTGCTGTTCGTTCCAGTTTTACTGATATGCGAGCTTGTTGCCTTGAATAAGGCACGTTCTAGCATATTGAGAACTGCACGTCAAAATTTAACAGAAAGTGCCATCAGTAAAGGTGAGAGAATTGGAGATGCGATCGCAATCTTAAAAGCTAATTTGCTGACTGTAAGTAAAACGACGGTGATTCCGTCGCGTTCGCCTATAGAAGAGCAAGAAATTCTCACGCAGTTAAGGCAACAACTTCCAGCCAGTATTGAGTGCATCCAATTAACAAATCTCCTCAAGCAAAAAGTAATTGCCAGTAGTTGTGGGGATCAAGGAATTGGAGAATTGAGATTACCTTTGCCTAGTGACGGAATTGATGTTAAAGCAATCTTTCCGCCAAAGGTAGGAATGACTGGAAAAAGAAACACCCAAAATCAACTGCAATTAGTGTTATCTGCACCAGTTTATGATAGCCGAAGAAATTTAGTTTACAGCTTAAGTATTCAGTCTGGATTCTACCAAGAAACCAGAAATCCGCCGGGATCGCTCACGGGCGCTATGGTAGTGATTGCTGAAGATGGCACAATTTTGGCGCACCCATTCCCCGGCTGGGTGGGAACTAATATCAATCAGCACCCTTATGCTTCCCAATTCAAGAGCATAATTAAAAATGCCATCGCCAGACAAAACGATTCAATAAATTTGTCTTTTATTGAGGGTAAAGAACTAGTAGCGGGCTATACATATATTGCAAATCCACTCAGCCAGCAGCAGCAGGAAAAATGGATAGTTTTAGCTGTTACTAGTGTCGATAATGCGCTTTTTGGTTTAGAGGAAATCAAACTAATTCTCATTGTTTTGACGGTTGGTTTGATTGGTGCAAGTTTGGTAGTATCCCTATATCTAGCTCCTTACTTAGCACGTCCTGTTGAAGAATTGCGAGACTACGCTCTAAATATTCACTCTCACCACGCCGCACAACCAGTTCCGCACAATTTTCAAATCCGGGAATTCAATCAACTAGCCCAAGCATTAGACCAAATGGTAGAACGGCTGAAAGCTGGCGCAGAAGAACTGGAAATCGCTTGGAAAGAATCAAAAAGCGCTAACCAGATTAAAAGCCAATTTTTGGCTACAACTTCCCATGAATTGAGAAACCCATTAAATATTATTATTAACTGTATTCGCCTGGTCGAAGATGGCTTATGTGATGACCGGGAAGAAGAAATGGAGTTTCTTAAACGTGCCGATGAAACAACGATTCACTTGCTAGGTATTATTAATGATTTACTCGACATTTCTAAAATCGAAGCAGGTAAACTTTCAGTCGTCTCCACACCTATTGACCTCCGACAAATATTGTTAGAGGTAATCAATTTACAATCAGTTAATGTTCAACAAAAGGGCTTGCAGTTGAAATGTGAGTTAGATTCTGAACTGATACCAGTTAATGCAGACGCGGGAAAACTGAAGCAGGTATTAATTAATGTGATCGGCAACGCCACTAAGTTCACCGACACAGGAAGCATCACCATTACTACAGAAATTCAATCTAGTAGTGGTAAATCTCAGGTGGTAGTTGCTGTCAAAGATACAGGTATAGGTATTGATCCCACTCAACAGCACAAGCTATTTCGCCCCTTTGTAATGGTGAATGGCACAACCACGCGCCAGTTTGAAGGTACTGGACTGGGACTAGCGATTTCACGAAACTTAATCGAACTCATGGGAGGCAGCATTACTCTTGAGAGTGCGGGACTTCATCAAGGTACAACACTGAAAATTACCTTACCTTTGATTGATATCTCGCTGTTAGCTGTTCCAGAGAAAGAAGAAAATGTCGGGGTTCTGGGATTCTCCTCTGGGAATGAGGCGGCAAAAGCAAGCCGTTACCCCAACCTACAGGAGTCTGGGGGAAGTCCATCTTTGGGGAGCAATGAGTCTGTGAAAGTTGAGGTAGACGAAGAGAAGTTTCCGAAGTCCCTGCTGTTATTTGGGAATGAGACTTGCGAGATTCGTCTTTCACCACTACAAACTATCCTGGTAAGTCTTCCAAAAGGAGGGGTTTGTGCCAATGGGACTTTCAACAGGTAATCGTCGCTGCACTCCAATTCAAAATAAACAAGTTTGGCGTTGCTGAATACTAGTGCGAACTACCCCCCACTGAACGGAACACCGTTTCAGTGGTGGCTTTTAAAGCCAAGGTTTTACCAGACTAAGTACACTTGACATCCTCACCGCCCTAAAAGGGACGGTGATTCTCTAGCAATCAAACAACCGTAGCTGTTCCTATTCTAGTCGGGTTGACAGTTCACCGGGAACAGCCGAAATCTCGGTCTTACACTCCCTCCGTGTCCGTTCGCTATATGTTCCTATTAAGGGACTGACAAATAAAAAAACATCCCAAATTTTCTTGTGGAATGGGTGTCCCCACCCGTCCCATGTTCGGGGCGCTCATGTTGCCCACCCCACAAGATGGATAATTGATTTATTGGAAATCCCTAAAAGCCCTATTAAAAGGGGAAAGGGTGGACTGTTGCCCACCCTAGACCATTATTTACTTAGCAATACTTTAGACTGGTGCTTCACTAGCAGTTTTACCAACCAGCATTGCAGCATTTTCCTCGCTTTCAAGGATACCGAATTCAATCAACAAATCTTCTAACTCTTCCATCTCAATTGGGGTGGGGATAGTAAGATTCTTGTTGTCGATAATCTTTTGAGCCAATGTCCGATATTCGTTACTTTGATTGCTGTCAGGAGCGTACTCGTTAACAGTCATCCGGCGCAATTCTGCGTGTTGTACAATGTTGTCACGAGGTACGTAGTGAATCATTTGGGTGTTCAAACGTTTTGCCAGGGTTTCGATTAAGTCGATTTCCCGGTCAACGTTACGGCTGTTACAAATCAAACCACCCAAGCGCACACCGCCTGTGTGAGCATATTTGAGAACACCACGAGCAATGTTGTTAGCAGCATACATCGCCATCATTTCACCAGAGGTAACGATGTAGATTTCTTGGGCTTTACCTTCACGGATAGGCATAGCGAAACCACCGCACACAACGTCACCCAAAACGTCGTAACTTACAAAATCAACATCTTTGTAAGCACCGTTTTCTTCTAAGAAGTTGATAGCGGTGATAATACCACGACCAGCGCAACCCACACCAGGTTCAGGACCGCCAGACTCCACACAACGTACATCGCGGAAACCGGTCAGCATTACTTCTTCGAGTTCAATATCTTCTACAGCGCCGCGTTCAGCAGCCAATTGCAAAACACTTGTTTGAGCTTTACTGTGTAGCATCAAACGGGTAGAGTCAGCTTTCGGGTCGCAACCGACAATCAGAATGCGTTGACCCATTTCAGCCATTGCTGCTAGGGTGTTTTGAGAGGTGGTAGATTTACCAATACCGCCTTTACCATAGAAAGCTATTTGTCTAATCTTTGGGTCAGTCATGGTTGTGTTTCCTACAATGATTTAATTGATGAGTCGGAAGCTTGATGTGAGATATTCACCCTTGGGGCTGTAGGGAAGTAGAGTCTGTTGGCATAGATGGGTAGCGAGCGATCGCTAGACATCGGACCCTGACAAAACTGGTTATTATCAGAATGTATTTACCCACGAAGCGTAGACGCAGAGAGACTTGTCATCAGACATCGCTTAAGGGATAAAAAAATCTCTATCTCCTAATAACGAAGCCTTTGAAACCATGACTTCAGCATTGTCAGTTGTTGTAACAGAATCCCAAATGGTTGCTCAAGCCTCAAGAGTGGTTGCAGCAGGAATTCAAATGAACGCAGATTTATTCCTTGAACCACACAACCAACCAAATTGCAATCCACTCTTAAATGGTCGCTACAACTTCTTTGATTTTGCTGATGTCAAGTCGCCAAGAATTTCTATAGCGCTTCTCGTTTCGTGATTGATGCAGCAAGATAAATTCCAGCCTAAATGTGGTAGCTACAGATGCAGTACTATAATGCCTGCAAAGGCAACCCCTAATACTCTGGCTTAGACAATATCTTTATGACTTTCGACAGTATGGTTAAATTCCTGAAACTTGTGGAATTACACCATTCTGCTTGAAGTTTTCATTCCGAAAATCAACAACTGCTTCAACTTAGTTCGCGGTTAAAAATGAATTTTTCCGCAAGACTCAGTTAGTAAATATTCTCGATTTCTATTGATTTGTCAGGCTGTACTAAGAGTCTTTATTCCCAGACTCCAAGAGTAATTGCCTTTGGTGGGTAATGCTCTAGCTAGGTTAGCCAACTCTTATTGGCTAATACCCAGATAAATTTCCATTGACTTCAAGTTGTTACAAAGGCTACTATCCTACTCAATCTAGTTTTAGATTTTTGTTACAAAAAGATGTAGCGAATTGAAGTGGACTTACCAGAGCAAAAAAACTTTTTTGAGCTTGCCTCAAACTTGTCTTGAAGTCTTTCTGTGTTTTCACTGTTTTGATTCCTATAAAAACCATAACATACATCTCACTAATTTATTCACCAAATCTAAAATTATTTATCTACTCAACAGAACATTATCATTAGGATCTTTAATAGTCATAAGTTATGCGCTTACAGGTTGTTAGTTAGTGAAATTATTTATCATAGCCAATTTGTGCAATTAGATACTTTTGGGTATTTGACAAAAGTATTTAAAACTAATGTTTGACAATGAAAACATAACTTCTTCAGGACTTACGCAAGAATTACGGAATAACGAACCACAGAGGCGCAGAGAAGCCAGCGCGTTGCGGGGGTTCCCACGGCAGTCACTCATGGGGGAAACCCCCAAGACCGCGCTGCCTCCCCGTTGTAGCGACTGGCGCGACACGGAGAAATAAGAGTTTGAGAGATATTTTGCTTGCGTAAGTCCTATTATTTTTGCGCTCAAAATTTTTCTAGAGAAAGTAGATTAAATAACTGACAAAATTTCATCTGGTAATATGAACTCGATTCTTTACCTCACACATTCCAAATTGCCATCGGTATTTTGGCTTCTTCAGTCTTTTGCTGATCGGCTTGAAAAGTGTATCTTCAGCAAGATATTGTCAGCTTTCCCTTGTTTTTGAATTGGCGCACAGCTATATGTACTTAAGTAGTAGCTGAAACACAAGGAGAACAGATGTCAGGAAGTACGTCAAATTCAGAAATGCAATACCGAGTTATTGGTAGTACAGGAGAGAAAGTTTCCGCCATTGGATTGGGTGGTTGGCACATCGCCTTGAAACACGTTGATGAGCAGATGGCTATCCGCATTGTTAGAACAGCCATTGATCGTGGCATCACCTTTATGGATAACAGTTGGGATTACAACGGTGGAGTCAGCGAGATTCGGATGGGAAAAGCACTGCGCGATCGCTACCGAGATAAAGTGTTCCTGATGACGAAAATCGATGGTCGCTCTAAGAAGGAAGCCGCAAAACAGCTTGACGAATCACTTCAACGCCTACAAGTTGATTGCATCGATCTTGTACAGCACCATGAAGTCATTCGCTACGAAGATCCCCATCGAATTTTTGACCAAGAAGGGGCGAATGCTGCTTTCATTGAGGCGCGGGAAGCTGGCAAAATTCGATACATTGGTTTTACTGGGCACAAAGATCCCCATATTCATTTACATACGCTGGAAGTTGCAGCCACTCACGGGTTTAAATTTGATACAGTGCAAATGCCGCTCAATGTGATGGATGCCCACTACCGGAGTTTTGCAAAGCTGGTTGTACCAGAACTTGTGAAACAAAACATCGGCGTTCTGGGGATGAAAAGCTTGGCAAATGGTATTCTTTTACGGTCAAAAACTGTAACGCCAATTGAGTGTTTACACTATGCTTTGAATCTGCCCACATCGGTTGTGATTACTGGAATTGACAGTATGGAGATTTTAGAGCAAGCTTTTGAAGCAGTGCGAACATTCCAGCCAATGAACGACGAGCAAGTGCGTAGGCTCTTAGCAAAAACGACAGAAGCGGCATCACGCGGCGAGTTTGAGCCTTTCAAAACCTCATCAATTTTCGATAGCACTGCCCAAAATCCCGATTGGCTGGGAGAGGAGCCACAGCGCATCCAGCAATTGATGTCAGCCTGATGTTTTCTTAGCACGCCTAACATCATTTTCTGAATTTTACTTTGTGGAGCAATTCATCTTTAATGCGGTTGAGAATTGAAGTCTCATCCAGGTTTGCCAAAATCCGATTGATCACTGCTTTCGGTCCATCAGGACCCCAAGTCGCGCCATTGGCTAAATAAACTTTGGTCACTTGTCCAATACCGTAAGAAGAAACCCCAGCGACTCCCCCTTGGGTAAGTGCCACCGATATGTAAGGGCCTAGGGCAATGCCACCCGTAGCGGTTGCAGAGATCCCAAGTAAGGTTTTTAATCCACTCAAGCCCAAATTTGCTAACAATTCACTAGCACCGATACCGCCCATACTCAGGGCGATTTTTTGTAGCAATTGTACAGCCCCGGCTTCGGTCATTGAGAAGCCATAGAGTTTAGATAAACCCAAAATCAGAGCAATATCAATAACCACACTACTGAGAATATCTACCACAGTTATGGGATTGAGTGCGATCGCTAATGCCTTAGTCATCACAGCCTTCCAAATCAACTGATTGGCATTCTGTTCCCGAATCATCAGTTTTCGCTCAACCAACTGCTCATTTACAATGTCGGCATAAAGCATAGTATTGAGAGCAACCAAAGCTTTACCCTCACGGTGTAGAATCTCCAAGATTTTCAGCTTCAGTTCTTCCACTTGGGCATTCCCTACACGCAACTGTATGCCCCTAGTACCATCAGGGCGACGAATCGCCGTCTTTACCAATGGTGATGCCGCAGTCATGACAATTTCTAGAGGCGTGAGTAATTCCCGCACCCTTTCATCCCGGATTTTGTGATAAATTGCCATCCGATCTGCTTCTGGATACTGATCTACTTTGTTAAATACCAGAATCATCGGTTTACCAACTTCCCGCAACTGAGAAAGCGCCATATATTCCAACTTTGTCATGTCACCAGAGATCACAAACAGAATCAGATCCGCAAGTTTTGCAATCTGTTCAGCTAATGCGGCACGGGTTGCACCATCTACTTCATCTAACCCAGGAGTATCAATTAATTCCACCTGCGATTGACCTACACCAGGGAGAGTGACTCGCAGAGCACGTTCAGTTTCCCCAATCATCTCCTCACTAATACTCCAATTAACTGTTTGGGCAGCACGGGTGACACCGTGCAGCGGCCCAGTTTCAAATACTGTTTGCCCAACCAAAGAATTGAGTAGAGAAGACTTCCCACGTCCCACCATGCCAAAAGCCGCAATCTGTACCACCATCCGGTCTAACTTTCCCAGCATGGTTTCCAATTCAGCAATTTCTGTCTCCAATCCGGTTTTTTCTTGGGGGGTGAGGTCAAGATTGGCTACCAAGTTTCGCAGCGCCGTTTGTGCTTGTTTATAATTCAGTTCCGTCTGAATGTCTTCAAAACTGAAAATCGCACTATCCAGTTCTTCCTCCCAACTGGTAGAATTTGCGTCAGTGTTAGCGGAATCGCTTTGATGAGGTTCAGGCATGGGCAATGTTGAAGTCATATTAATTTTAGATTTTAGATTTTAGATTTTAGTAGGACTTACGCAAAATATCTCTCAAACTCTGATTTCTCTGTGTCGCGCCAGTTGCTTCTCCCTTGGCGCTAGCCTCTCCCTTTGGGAGAAGGGGAGACGCTGCGTAGCAAGATCCCCGGAGGGGTACAAGTCGGGTCACCGCAAGGGCGCACTGGCTGGCTTCTCCGTGCCTCTGCGGTAGCCTGCGGCAAGCCGTTCGCGTAGCGTCTCGTAGAGAAGCGTCTACGTTATTCCATAACTCTTGCGTAAGTCCTATTTAGATACGCCCCGTCTACTATCCTAGTTATTTTTAGCAAGGGTTTGGCGAGATAAGACGGAGGGGGCAGAGGAAGAATAATTTTTACCCAATGCCCAATACTTCTCTTCTTAGGCTGCGCCAACGGCAACTCTTGGAGACGCTACGCGTAGCAAGATCCCCGAAGGGGTACGCTCAGTACAAGTGCCCAATGCCCCATCCCCAATGCCCAACTCATAGACTAATGACTAACAAGACGTCATAAACTGAAAAATGCATCTAAATATATAACGCGTTAGGATCTTGACTAAATTACCTGTGCGGAAAATCGTTATTGCCGGCAACTGGAAAATGTACAAAACTCAGGCAGAAACCCAAGAGTTTTTACAAGGATTTCTGCCCCACTTAGAGGAAACCCCCCAAGGGCGAGAAGTGATATTGTGCCCTCCGTTCACTGATTTAAGCCTTTTGTCCAAGAGTTTGCACGGTAGTCTCATCCAACTGGGGGCACAAAATGTACATTGGGAAGAATATGGAGCCTATACGGGTGAGATTTCTGGCCCAATGCTGACAGAAAGTGGTGTGCGCTTTGTGATTGTCGGTCATAGCGAACGACGGCAATACTTTAATGAAACGGATGCCACGGTTAATCTACGCCTCCGAACTGCTCAAAGGTTTGGTTTGACCCCAATTCTCTGTGTTGGCGAAACTAAACAACAACGAGATGCGGGAGAAACTGAATCAGTGATTGCTCTCCAACTCGACAAAGGCTTGGTAGATATTGATCAGAATAATTTGGTAATTGCCTACGAACCAATTTGGGCAATTGGCACTGGTGATACTTGTGAAGTAACGGAGGCGAATCGGATAATTGGCTTAATTCGTAGTCAGTTGAGTAATCCGAATGTATCAATTCAGTATGGCGGCTCAGTTAAGCCGAATAATATTGATGAGATCATGGCTCAACCAGAAATTGATGGTGTTTTAGTGGGAGGAGCAAGTTTGGAACCTGAGAGTTTCGCTCGGATTGTGAATTTTCACTTAGTGTAATGTGCTTTCTTTTCGTTCCCATGCTCTGCATGGGAATGCCTAATGTAGATTTATGCCAACCAACTTGATAATTCGAGGACGCTGTTTCGAGTGGGGGCAGCGAACTTATTTGATGGGCATTTTGAATGTCACGCCTGATAGCTTTAGTGATGGGGGTGAGTTTAACACTACCTCTGCGGCTTTAGTCCAGGCGCAAGCACTGGTAGCTGCTGGTGCTGACATAATCGATGTGGGCGGTCAATCAACTCGACCAGGGGCAAAGCAAATAACTCTGGCGGAAGAACTTGACCGGATACTATCGGTGTTACAGGTGCTAAGACCAGAAATTTCAGTCCCGATTTCTGTAGATACAACCCGTGCTGCTGTAGCCAGGGCATCTGTAGAAGTGGGAGCAGATATTATTAATGATATTTCTGGCGGCACCTTTGACTCAGAAATGTTGCCAACGGTAGCAAAGTTAGATGTGCCGATGATTTTAATGCACATCCGGGGAACACCACAGACAATGCAACAAGAAACTGATTATCAAGATTTGCTCACAGAAATTTATAGTTTTTTGGCTCGGCAAATTGAGGCAGCAACTACTGCGGGCATTGACCTGGATAAAATTATTATTGATCCTGGTATTGGGTTTGCTAAGAACTATGAACAAAATTTAGAAATTTTTCGCGGCTTGCGATCGCTAACAGCACTCAACTGCCCTATCTTAGTAGGAGCATCTCGTAAAAGTTTCATTGGTCGCATTTTAAATCAACCAGATCCCAAAGCACGAGTTTGGGGAACGGCAGCAGCTTGTTGTGCTGCTATTTTTAATGGCGCTGATATCCTCCGAGTTCACGATGTTCAAGAAATGCGCGATGTTTCACTAGTAGCTGATGCACTATTGAGACAAGCAGCACAGCATGACTTTTAAGTATTCCCATTTTCGGCTTTTTTGCCGTGACCTTCAGTAATTATCGACTCGGCAATCAACTCCTGAAACATTTCAGTTGAGTTGGCTGGGTCTACAAAGACAATTTTGGCGTTATTGCTCTCACCAAGTTTTTGGCTAGCATCTACGTAATCTTGAGCCACCAGATACCGCAGAATGTCCCTACTATCTGGATTGGAACGTAGAGCTTGAGAAATGATTTGCACTGAAGCCATAGTTCCTTCGGCTTTTTTGATGGCAGCTTCCTTTTCCCCTTCGGCTTCGGTAATCAGCGCCCGTTTTTTGATAACGGCGGCTTGCTCCTCTTCTCTAGACTTTCGTACACTCTCAGGTAGGGTAATTCTCTGAAGGTCTAACCGGAGAACCTCAACTCCCCAATCTGTCGTTATATTATTCAACTGGTCTAAAATAGCTGAGTCCATCTCCGTTCTAGAGACATTGGTCTGTTCTAGGGTGTTTTGGGCAATGATTTCCCGGAGTGTGGTTGTTGTTACCTGTGTCAATGCTCCTTGGAGATCCTCAATAGCATAAAAGCTTTTCTCAATATCTCTGATACGCCAGTATACAATAGCGTCCACTTCTACGTAAATATTATCTTGGGTAATCACATTCTGAGGTTTGATGTCTAAAAACTGCTCTCGTGTAGTATCTTCCATCACAATCTGATCCACCAAGGGAACAATAAAGTTCAGCCCTGGCTTAAGTTTTCGATGATACCGCCCCAACCGTTCCACTAGGGCTTCATTACCTTGATTAATCAGTTTTGCAGAACCTAAGGCATAACCTATAAGGGCTAAAACTATAGCAATAATTGGCTCCATGTATGCTCCTATTCAGCTTTGGGGAGAATTTAGTGTCAAAGATATGCTACTAGCTTGTCATATCTTTAAGCTTAATGTTTTGACTCTGTAATTTTATGAACACCACCAGCGATGTTGAGTCGCTGCGTGTCTTGGACATCAGCTGTAAGTAGGAAATTTTTGCGGAATGCGATCGCTATTAAAGCACCTTGACAAAACCCTGGCAAGGACTACTTCATGTAATTAACATTACTTGTACTGACATCTTCAGACAACCTGGGCTTTTATTACGTATATTCACGTAAGCTAAATTAATTCCACATAAAATCTCGTAGGCTTAAAAGCTCCAGTATACTCATGTTATAATTAGTATCAGTTATTAAAAATATCAAAATATTATGGGCAGGCTGTTAATCAAACTTATAGGTTTAATCTTACTTTTCACAGGTTTATACTTTTTTGGTCAAAACATCATATTTGTTAGCGGTTACTATTCATATTTCTACCGGAGCTTACCTGCGACAGCTTCAGTTTTTGCAACAATGGCAGGTATATTTGCATTAGTTTTTTTCCGTAGAGAAACTGGTAACTTTGGATGGATTCTTCTCGGCATTGGCATAGTACTAGTTTTCTTAAGCGGTGGAGTTATTTTAAAGGCAACTAGCTTGTGGGATTTCATAATTGCTTTTGCAGCATTTGCATCTGGATATAAATTATTAAATGAGGGCAGAATCAACTTTTAAAATCTGCAAATATTATCATATTTTCTTATCTGCTGATTAACCAAGGTTTTACCTCACCCTAACCCTCCCCTTATAAAGGGGAGCCACTGCGTTGCGGGGGTTCCCCCCGTTGTAGCAAGTGGCGTGAGGGAACTGGATTTATGGTCTCCCCCCGATGTCTTGGGGGGACTTTGATTCCGGTTCCCCCCTTTTTAAGGGGGGTTCGGGGGGATCTAGAAGTGCCTAAAATCACAGCTAAATACTTTTCAAACAACCTCTAAGACTCAGAATTATTAATGGTGCGGCTATTACAAACATTCATCGCCTTTTCTACTCCCTGTTTGAGGCTTAGTTCAATACACTCAACTACGAACTGAAGTACCAGAGACATCAGCTGATTTTCGGCTGCCGAAAATCGCCCCAGCACATGAGAGATAGTATGGGAATCATCATTATTAGCTGCATCTTTGGGTTTACCAATACCGATTCGCAAACGGGGAAAGTTTTGGTTGAGTCGATGGGGAGTATTATCTCCCGCACCTCTCAGTTAGATCCGGACGTGCCCATTTCTGTGCATCCGGCTCCCGATGTTCTTAGCTT
>NZ_JBALEK010000006.1:0-56610 GCF_036917815.1 Nostoc sp.
ACCAAGCAATGGCGGTTGCTGTCAATTACATTACCGAAGATGATGCCCTCGGTTGGTTCAATCACTGTGGTCTATTTACCTGAAAATTGCTGTAAATCCAGAACTTTCTGCATATCTGCATGATGGGGAGTCGGAAAAACCCTTCAATATTTCGGCGCTGTCAGGTCAACTCCTCGCCAGTGGTAGACAACTGCAACTAGAAGCCCAACAAATTTATCGCTGGTATGTCAATGCTTTGTCTCCAATAGTGGTGCAGTTTCTTAAACAATGGTTAGCTCAACTACCCCAAATCCTGGACTTAAGAGATGCTCCCCTGCAAATAAAACAGGTGAGTATCGCCCATTCACCTACTATACAGAGAATATAATTCACACGAAAAGTTAACGCGATCGCCTCAAATTTAGAACACAAAATCTTACTACCTTGACAATTCGTGATTATATGAAATAATTGTAATCTCTTTATATGATACTCTCAAGAGATTTTGACAATATAATATAGCGTTTCCTAATCATATTAGGTGCATCAGAGCCACCTGAACCCTTGCGGTTTGGGGGTTGCATTGCTGTACCTCACAAGGGCAGAGAAACGCTATACAACCATTAAATTACTTCAGCTTTATGCTCACAAATGAATATATTAATTATTTTGGCTGAATCTGCATTAAAAGCTAGCATCGTACCACCACCTCCGACTTTCCCAACAGGCGCACAAATTAGTTCTTTCTTGTATACCTTCGGCGCATCTATAGTTGTTGTCTTCATCCTCTATATATTACTGTTCCATTTACTGCGATCGTTTCTTCGCCGCACAGAAAAAGATACAGCCCTGTTCATCCTTGGGATCTTACAAATCCCTGCGATCGCAATTTTTATCCTTGCCAGTTTAAAACTCTCTCTGACTCAATTAGGATCAGGGGGAATTATTAATTTGATTGATCGAGGACTGACGGCTTGCCTAATTCTTGGTTTCACTTACGGCACAACTTTGTTATTTACCGAAGCAGCAGTCTACTACTTAAAAGACTACGCCCGGAAAACTGAGGCTGTTTGGGATGACGTATTAATTCCACTCCTACAAAATTTTATTCCAGTCATCACTTACCTAATTGGAATATCTCTATTTTTCAGCACCATTGGCGTTGATTTAACAGGAATAGGGCTAGCAATAGGTAGTATTACTGTAGTGTTAGGATTGGCAGTAAAAGATATTTTAAGTGATTTTTTCAGTGGGTTGGTTTTGTTAGTTGATACACCCTTTAGATTTGGAGATGTCATCTCCATGCCAGATGGTTCAATTGCAATTATCAAACACATTGGCATTCGAGTCACAAAACTATACCTGATTAATGAGCATTGCGAGGTGTATACACCAAACACGACTTTGGGAGGTCAAAATATAGTCAATCTCAGTCGTCCGACAACTCACTATGCTTATACAATTAAAGTGTCAGTTAGAGTTGATGCTGATGCAGTGGTAGCAACAAACATTTTGCAACAAATTATTGTCGGGCATCCAGATACATTGGGTGAGCTTGATGAAAAACTTCAACATTTGGACAGTTTTGCAGCATTGAGAGAAGCCCAGGGCGATAAACTGTCAAAAAAAGAAGCTGGACGGCTACGTTTATTAATTGAAAAAGATGTGAACAGCTATCTGCAAAAAATTGAACAAGCATTTGAAGATTTTATTAAAGAAATTAAGAAGCTAGAAAAGGGTGGATTGAATTCAGAGGAGTTGAAAATTATACAGAAAAACTATCTAGAAATCTTGAACATTGTCGGGCTAGTAGTGATCGCAGAACGTCAGGGAAAACGCCTGCGATCGCACCTAGAAGAAGAACCGACTGATAAAGCAACTCTGATTAGCTTGATTCGCCAATGGTATAAAACTTGGTTAAAAGATCCTGATTTAGTAATTGAAGACCAACATCTTTTACCAGATGAATGGGAGCATAAAATTGAACTTATGACAATTAAACTGAATAAATTATTTCAGAAAATCTCAAATCCCGGAGTAGATGAAACTAGATTAGATGATTACTCCTTAAAATTTGTCGAATGGCTGCATGATAGTTTTAAAGAGTCCAATGCAGCCTGGAAAGAACCACAAGTTCAGCTAACTGATATCCAAGGCTCTTCTATGCAATTTTCTGTGAGGTTTTATGTTGATAATATTCAATTAGAACACTGGCGGCGTGGAAACCGCGTCCAAAATGAGATACGTCGAGAAATGGTGCGGCGGTTAAGACAAGCTTATATCTACACACTAGGATGATGAATTTCAGGTATCTAAATAGCATGACAGACATAACGGATTTATCAAAAATAATTGCCAGCAAAGGCGACAATCCACGAATTTTATCACCTGAAAATTTACAGTCAAAAGAAGATGCAGAACTTGAGCGAAAACTGCGAGAACTCAAGTTTAAACAAGAACTAAGAAAAGATTGGATTTTATTTATTGTCAGGGATGTAGTAATTTTTCCTGCCGCCATACTTTTTATTTTTGCTATGAGTGGTTATTCCCTATTTACTCAGATTCACAGGTAACTTATAATCCAATACGCTTGGGTTAGCGCCAAAAACCTTAAACTGTGTAGTTCCACTACTAGGTGTTGAGGGTGGGCACTTTTACGACATCCTTAAAAAATCTTACAACTTATGTAGCTCCGTGCAATTGCGTAACTAATTTTACAGACGACGAAGCCAACTTGCTGAAAGTAGACTCATCTTTATATCCACATAAGTTTTTAAGTTTTGCTGGATATCAGGATTGCCGTAATTGGTAAATCTGCAAAAAAGTAAGTACCTGATGGAAATAATCTAAAAATATGGGGCTTTTAATATTTTCTGTTGCTTTAGTTGCCATTGTTGCTCTAATTATCATTAATGGCTACAACGATTTAGTCAAGTATCGCAACCGTTACAAAAATGCTTACTCTCAAATCGATGTGCAATTACAGCGCCGCTATGATTTAATTCCCAACTTGGTGGAAACTGCCAAAGGGTACATGAAACATGAGCGTGAAACCTTAGAAGCAGTTATAGCGGCTCGGAATTCTGCAATTAATGCTAGCAGTCGTGCCGCGCAAAATCCCGGCGATCCTCAAGCGATGCAACAGTTGGGCAATGCTGAAGGGGCGCTGACGGGTGCGTTAAGTCGGTTGATGGTACTTTCAGAATCTTATCCAGAATTGAAAGCCGATCGCGCCATGAGTCAGGTGATGGAAGAATTATCTTCCACTGAAAACCGGATTGCTTTTGCACGTCAGGCTTTTAATGATGCGGTGACACTTTACAACACCAAGAGTGAATCCTTCCCCAGCAACCTTGTGGCAAATACTTTTAACTTTACTGTTGCAGAATTGCTCCCCGAAGCTGCTCCAGAAATAAAAAATGCCCCACGCGTGTCTTTTTAGGTGTCTATGAATTTCTTTGAACATCAGGATCGGGCACGCCAAAATACGCAACAATTAATTGGGTTATTTTCCCTGTCGATCGCAGTCATGATTATGGCGATTTATATTGCCAGTTTATTTCTGTTTCGCATGGCTCCTAGAATTTGGTGGCATCCAGGCTTATTTTTCTACGTCGCTGGGATGACAATAATTGCGATCGCGGTGGGAAGTCTGTATAAAATTGCTTGTCTTAGGGAGGGCGGGAGCGTAATTGCTCAGGGGTTAGGGGGAAGACTCCTGCTACCAGAAACGGCCGATGAACAAGGGCAACAACTATTAAATATAGTCGAGGAAATGGCGATCGCTTCTGGTATTTCCGTCCCACAAGTTTATCTCCTTGACAGAGAAATCAGCATTAATGCCTTTGCTGCCGGATTTACGCCCAATGATGCTGTAATTGGAGTTACCCGTGGAACTTTGCAACATCTAAATCGGGATGAGCTGCAAGGAGTCATCGGCCACGAATTCAGTCATATTCTTAATGGAGATATGCGGCTAAATTTGCGTTTGGTGGGACTACTCCACGGGATTTTGTTCATTTATTTAACCGGGGAATTGCTGTGGCGCATTCGTGGTACTTTCCGCGAAAACAAGGGTTTGCCCCTGTGGGCTTTTGGTTTAGCACTGATGGCAATTGGCGGTATCGGATTATTTTGCGGACGTCTAATTAAAGCCGCAGTCTCTCGCCAACGGGAATTTCTCGCCGATGCTTCGGCTGTACAGTTCACTCGCAACCCCAATGGACTTACGGGAGTCTTCCAAAAACTCCAACAAATGGATTCTCGCTTGATTTCACCCGGAGCAGAAGCCGCTAGCCACATGTTTTTTGGCAATGCCCTCAACCCTTCTTTCTGGGACAATATGTTTTCTACCCACCCACCCTTAGCAGAACGTATCCGCCGCGTTGGGGGTTTGAGCGCTCAAAATTTAGCAGCAATGCCATCTCGCAATCAAGTACGTTCACCCTCCCATGAATCCCTAACAATGGGCTTTGCTGGTGGTGACAGCGCCATGCCAGAACAGGTAATCAACCAAGTTGGCAGCGTGACACCAGAGCATTTTGCCCATGCTCAAGCCCTGTTATCGCAGTTACCAGAATCCCTGCGTTTGGGTGCGCGGGAACAGCAAAGTGCAATGGCGATCGCTTTGGCGCTAGCCTTAGATACAGAAAATCTCCAAATCCAAGAACGTCAAATTGCTTGGTTACGCGACGTGCAGCCTGCTGATTTGGTAGAAAAAACCCTAGAATTTAGTAGCGAAATTAGCCAGTTAGATCCCAAAATTCGCTTGCCACTTGTGGATTTGGCAGTACCTATATTACGCCAAAATTCTGCCAAAGAATGCCAAAGGCTGTGCAAATGCGTCCACGGTTTAGTTAAAGCTACCGGAAGTTTATCGCTATGGCATTTTGTGTTGCAATTAATACTGTGGCATCGTCTCCAACCTAGTATAAATCCCACATCTGTGACAACGGTAGAATTCACCTCCATCGAAGAGATTTGGCCAGATAGTCTATTAGTACTGTCCGTAATTGCCCGCTTCGGATACTCTCAACCCGATGCATCCACCGAAGACATCGCCTATGCTTTTCGTTGTGGAGTTTTTCGACTTCCCAAAGCCGGAGAGCAAGAAAAACCAGAAACACCACTAAGTTGTAATTTCACTGAACTGAAGAAAAGTATTGAGCGTCTGCGCCTTGCCACTCCCAAACTCAAACAGGCTATTGTTGATGCTTGCGCCCACACGGTACTATTAGATAACAAAGTTACTCCATCAGAAGCAGATTTACTCAGAGCGATCGCTATGACGTTAGATTGTCCCATCCCGCCATTTTTAAATCCTCAGCGTGGCGTTTCAAAACAGAAACAATCTTCTCAAAACCGAAGCTAATATAACTAATGGGATGCAATCCAAACAATAACTTAATCAATCATATATAGCATGTGAGAATTGCAAACCGCAGACAGATCCCCGACTTCTTTAATAAGTCGGGGATCTTATCTTGTTTCTCACGAGTCTTTCAGAATTGCTATAGTATAAATAGTTATCTTGGCAAAATAGTATCATATTGTACAAAAAAGATTTACATTGCCTAGAAGTATTAACTTGCCTGAAAAAGTTTAGACAAAATGCCAGCATTCCAGAAATTTGATTGCTATATTAGATTAAATAACTATTCTGGCAAGGGTTGAAAAGCTGTGCGGGATGATTTACAGGGCTTGGAAATTAGTCAGGATGAACTGCAAAAGCTGACTAATTTACCTGTCAATGAGGAACTTATAATCATTACAAATCCTTTGAAGAGATTAGCAAAGACATATATCCAAAAACTTAAAAGCTCTGAAGGAGCAACTGTAGTTTTCATTGGATTTTCTACATTTGTTTTTGTCTATATTTTATTTGATATACTTATTAAAATCTTTGCTACTTGGATAACAATCCCATCTTGGATATTGTTAATAATTTTAGGTCTTTGGGTTGGTGGGTTTACGCAAACTAGCTTGTATCTAATCTGGAAAAGTAGAAGCAAAATTGTCAAAAATAATATGACAAGTTCTCTACGAATCCTGTTAAATGAGGTTAATAGATATAATACTGTTATTAGAGTAATAGATATCAATGACCAAATCGAAGAAGCTGGTAATCCAGAAGTAGTTATAGAAGAAAGAGATGGTGTGATCGAAGCGCTTAAACTCACCAAAGCTGATTTAGTTCGCGCTTTGAAGACAGAAAAAATTTTGAGAGAGAATAAGAGCTTTATCCTGAGTAATACAGAACTATTCGTCAACAATTTAGCCACTTTAACAGCCATGCAAGTAACTGAACAGGCTACTGAGCATGGAAGGTTACTCAATGAAGCATTACAGATTGCATTAGATGTACAACACGAAATGAAAAGATTACAAACTCAGCGTTAAAGTAATTCGTAATTAAGTTTTGTAATGGGGGATTTAGAAAGCACCCCTAAATTTACTCAGAACTCAGCACTAAGTAAGAGTTGGAGAAAGGGTAGATGTTCCTCATAAGTCCATAGACGGTGTTGGCTGGGTTGGCTTCTAACCTACTCGGTAGATATTCTCAATGGCTTTTCCGATAATCCTTCCCACGGTTGCGATCCCCGGTCTAACATAAAGAATATTCGTCAAGCGATCGCTTATCCACATGGACTGGAAAGAAATTAGAGGTAACTGGGTAATCATTCCCCGAAATCCCATAGGTATCGTTCATTTTTTAGGAGGTGCATTTGTCGCCACTGCACCACACATTACTTATCGCTGGTTCCTGGAACAACTGGCAAGTAAAGGTTATGTTGTAATTGCCACGCCTTTCGTCAATACACTCGATCATACTGCGATCGCCAAATCCGTGCTGTTAAACTTTGACCGCACCCTTGAACGCTTACATGATTCTGGGGCATTACGCAAGCTTTACTTCCCCATCTACGGCGTTGGACACAGTATGGGCTGTAAACTTCACTTGCTGATTGGTAGCCTTTTTCAAGTAGAACGCGCAGGCAATATTTTAATATCCTTCAACAACTACGCCGCTAAAGAAGCTATCCCCCTAGTAGAACAGTTCAATTCTACTTTTTCGATTGAGTTTACCCCGTCACCGTTGGAAACTAACAAGCTTGTCCAAGAGCGTTACAATATCCGGCGCAATTTATTAATAAAATTTAGTAATGACACCATTGATCAATCGGCAGCTTTAACCAAAATCTTACAAGAACGTTTTGATCAGATGGTGACAGCACAAACGTTACCAGGAAATCATACAACACCTCTAGGTCAAGATATTAAATGGCAAACTGGAACATCTTTCACCCCCTTTGACGCTTTAGGGCAATGGTTCAAACAAGAAGCATACCGCGACTTGAACCAACTAAAAAGCAACATCCTTTTGTGGCTAAATCCTTTGGCAGCACCATAATATTTTATTGTTTATTAAACAGTCATCAATTCGATGGGTAAATAGAAATGAGTTATGGCGCTTCTGGGTTGAGTCTAATAGAGACCTAACCCGAACCCCTTGGATAATTAGTTATGATTCCCACAGTTATTGCACCCCACCCCCAGCCCCTAAGAGCCGGCGGGGAGGGGAGACAAAGCACAGCTTTGGCGGGGTGGGGTTCTTCGGGTTTAGTAAGTATTCAAGCGAACGTAATATCAGACATCGCTATATCTCTGGATGATACTACTAACTAATTAGCTCAGAGCATATTTTTATGATCTATTTTGACAGCAGATTATTAATGAGTCTTTCCTACAACTTTATATGTTTCAAATACTAGTAATTGATGACGACTATTCAATAAAAATACTCCTGAAAAGGATGTTGGAAAAACAGGGTTATGAGGTAGTTACTGCCAGTAGCGGCGAGGAAGGAATAGAAAAGGCGCTGGCTTACCGTCCAGCATTAATTATTTGTGATTGGATCATGCCAGGTTTGACTGGACTGGAAGTTTGCCACCGCATTAAGGAAGATCCCAAATTTTCTACTACATTCTTTATTTTATTAACATCCTTAGATTCTGTTGCCGATTGCGTCAAAGGTTTAGATGCTGGTGCTGATGATTTTATCTCCAAACCTATTGAACACAATGAATTACAAGCAAGGGTAAGAGCGGGATTACGCCTACATCAATTGAGTAGAGATTTACAGGCTCAAAAGTTGCTTTTAGAATCAGAAATGTCAGAAGCAGCAGAATATGTGCGATCGCTCCTGCCTTTTTCCATGACCGAACCCTTCAATATAAATTTTCGATTCATTCCCTCCCGACAACTCGGTGGTGACTGTTTCGATTACTATTGGCTCGATGAGGATTATCTGGCAATTTACTTACTCGATACTGCCGGACATGGACTCAAAGCTACTCTTCCCTCTGTTTCAGTGCTAAATCTGCTGCGTTCCCGTGCGCTCAAAGGTCTGAATTACTATCAACCTAGTGATGTATTGAAGGCTTTGAATGATACCTTCCAGATGAATTATCAAAATGACAAATATTTTACGATTTGGTACGGCGTTTACAACCGAATCAACCGACAGTTAATTTATGCTAGTGCAGGTCATCCACCAGCAGTTTTAGTAACCGGCACATCTCCAAGGAAGTCTGAAGTTAAACTTTTGAAAACCCCCGGTATGCCAGTTGGGATGTTTCCAGAGGCCAAATATGTTGATGGGTTTTGCAGTATTGAAAAATTCAGTACCCTTTACATCTTTAGTGATGGTGCTTATGAAATCACTAAATCAGATGGCACACTTTGGAGTTTAGATGCTTTTATTCAGTTACTAGTTAGCCTACAACATCCTGTTGATTGCCAACTCGATCGAGTACTGAGTTATTTAATTGCCCAGAACTCCAAAGATGCTTTTGATGATGATTTATCTATTTTGCAAATTAAGTTTGATGAATTAAGTCTGGGAGACTAAAACCTGATTAAATGCGTCTTGGCTGGGGAATATTTCAAATACTTTATCCATATTAGTCAGTTCAAATAATATCCTGACTTGCTCATTAATTGAGCAGATAACAAGCTTAGTATCTGCTGCACGTAAGGTTTTAAAAGCTAAGACTAAAGCTCCCAAACCGGAACTATCCATAAACGTTACATCTTTAAAATCAACTAACACAATTTTCGCACCAATTTCTAAAATATCAGTGATGTTTTGTCGAAACTCTTGTGAAGTTGTGGCATTTAAATTACCACTGAGCTTAATAACTTTTACTTGTTCTCTCATAATTATGTCAGACTGATTTGTGTAAATGATGCTGTGATTTCGCTATTATATACCCATGCTATAGGATTTAAAAATGCTTGCAAACTAAAATTCAAGATTGAATATTTAGCAATTATTGATCATTATTCCGCTCATAAAGATGAATTATCAATATCCTAATAGTAACTTTTTGGCTTACAAAAAAACATTCTTCTAATAAATATTGTTTTACTATTATTAACAAACCAATTGTAAATAAACAAGGTACATCTCATTGATATAGGTATATACTGATTGAAGTTATTGCTTTTCAGATTATTTGCAAAATATGTTTGCAAAACTAAGATTCTCCAATACACCTTATAATCATAGCCGTCATTGAAATAATTCAAAATTCAACGTGTCGCAGCGATCGCACAGCTAAAATGAGTCTAGCAGAGGAATACCACTGCCTAAGGACTGATTTGTGGGTATAAATTATTCTCTAACTTGTAGCAGGTCTACATCACCCACCAAATTTTCCCAGTCCCCAGCCCCCAAAAATACGATGAAAATTACTCAACTATCGGAGTTTAATATCAGAATCATTAGTATATATAATCATTTATTTATTAATGAGTACCTATGATAATAACTAGGATCTACGTTTATTTATGTTCAATTACTGACATTATTCAAGTAATTTACCTCTGGACTACCGCTCTAGAGCCAAAAATTTAGCTTTCAACAGCGCCAAGCAAGCTAGAACCTACACCAACGCTCTAACAGAAGTTCTCTGAGTCCATCGCCCCTGCTATTTGTAGTATTCCCAATATTTGTCATTTTTTAACAAACAATACAAAAAGTAAAGAGTTATGAATTTTTAACTCCTCACTCACTCAAACAGGACTCACTTTAGCTCTGTAAAGCAGCTTCTCACCTTGAAGGTAGCCAGTGTAGCGAATCTTGACTTTTTCCCCAGGTTGTGCAGTTCCATCCATCAATTGGTGCAGTTGCGGATTATAAGGTAATTCTGCTCCCACGGGTGCGATCGCTTCCACTCCCCACGCCTGTAAAAGCTTTTCCAGGGGTTTCTGCACCAACGGGACTATTTTGATTGCTGCTAGCTGTGGATTCTCCTGCGCTTTTTGTGCTGCTGTTGGCCATTGCAATAATAAAGACTCCAGCAGTTGCAAGGTTGACTGCTGGAATTCTTGTAGTAATATCTCTCGCTGCTGTTCTAATTGAAGTTGCGATCGCTGGTACTCTGTTCTTAAATCGGCAATTTCTTCTAATAATTCCTGAGTCGGTGCTGTTTTCTCTTGTAACAACTCTACAGTTGAAAAGGTTGCAACTAATTCACTCAATGACATCTGTAGCACTGGCGACAGTTTGAGCAGCACATCTACCCGCATCTGCTCTAGCTTTCCTTGGCGTAACCGCAAAAGTTGACGCTCTGAGACACCAGCCGCGCGACTCAGCGCTTTAAAACTAGAAATACCCAAAAGTTCCATTAAATCTTGCAACTTTTGGGTATTGGGCATTGGGTATTGGGTATTGGGCATCGCTTCGGCTCCGCTCAGGGCAAGTGGGTATTGGGTATGGGGCATCCCTTCTCTACGAGACGCTACGCGTAGCTTGCTTCCACGAAGTGGTACGGCTCCGCTCAGGGCAAGTGGGCATTGGGCATTGGATTGGTGATTAAGTTTTTTCTCTATTCCCTATTCCCCATTCCCCATTCCCCATTCCCCATTCCTATTCTTCCAGTAAACTTCTCAACATCCAAGCTGTTTTTTCGTGTACTTGCATCCGTTGAGTCAATAAATCGGCGGTAGGTTCATCGTTAACTTCCTCTAACACAGGAAAAATAGATCGTGCAGTTCTGACTACGGCTTCTTGTCCTTCCACTAGTAAGCTAATCATCTCCACAGCTTTAGGAACTCCGGGAGTTTCTGGAATCGAACTCAGTTTGGCATATTCGCTGTAGGTTCCTGGTGCCGGATAGCCAAGCGCTCTAATTCTCTCCGCGATTAAATCAACTGCTAAGGCTAATTCTGTATACTGGGTCTCAAACATCAAATGCAACGTTTGGAACATCGGACCTGTTACATTCCAATGGAAGTTATGAGTTTTCAGATACAGTGTATAAGTGTCAGCCAACAGACGAGATAAACCCTCGGCGATTTTAGCCCTACTCGCCTCGTCAATGCCGATATTTACATTTTTGACTGTTACTTTTGATGACATAATTTTTTCCTAATTAGGTTATATGTAATTGTGCATTGGGCATTGGAAAGAAAATTAAGTCCCCATTCCCCATTCCCTATGTCCCATTCTCTATGCCAAGTGCATCTTCAAAACGCTACGGGGTGCTTTACGAACTCTGGCTAAAACGGTTTCTTTGCCTAAACGCTGGCAAGCTTCATACCGATGGCAACCAGAAAAGCCATAATATTGTCCATCTACTTCTAGGACATCAATAGGTTCTTGCTGCCCAATCTCCGCAATCGATTCCATTAAGGTTTGCACTTTATTTGGATCGGTTGCACGGGGCAATGGCCGTTTTATCTGATTTAATGGAATTTCTTGGACTCTAACCATAAAGAGTTTATCCAACTAGTTCTGTTTTATGTCTCTAAATAAATCATAGTCATTATGACTTTGTTTTGCAACTAGTTTGGGGCAAAATTTGGTAATGGTATCATTGGAGCATTCATGGGACAAAAAAACCGCGCTACAAAGCAATTGGAAAATCAGCTCCAACGACGCATTAAGGGAAGAGGCTCCGCCAATGGGAACGATTACTCGCTACCACTTCTCTACGAGACGCTGCGCGAACGCTATCAGATAGTCATGAAATTTTCGTTTTGGCGTTTTTCCCATACTGTGCTGACAACGTTTTGTCTATTGGGACTGACTGCTGCATCAGGGCCTGAGAGCAACATCCAGGATATGGAACTGAAAATTGGGATTGTGCAGCGATTTGGATCACAACCCACAGCCAAGCTGCAACTGGAACCCATAAAAGGCGATCGCTTAAAGCTAAAATTTCAAGTGGGCAACAAGCAGCAAATCCTGTTTACCAATAACCCTGTAAAGCTGGAAACAGTCATGCAAGCTTTACCCCAATCAAAAGTCGAAGAAGTGGTAGTTTTAGGCACATACCGCACTTTTGAAAATGCCGAAGACAGTGCCAAAAAATGGCGTTCTCAGGGAATGGAAGTGGAAATAGCCCAGCCAGAACGCTGGCAGGTTTGGGCAAAACGAGATGTTTACAGCACTCCTTTATTACGACGCTTGCTATTGCAGAACATCCAAGCTTCTACTCAAGAAGAAGTATATCTTGATACTAAAATTTTAAAACAAGTGCCGCGAGTCAGTTGGATGGTGGATGGTAACAGTTATAGCTCGAATGATTTAGAAATTAGCACTGATAAAAACTTGATTCGGGTAAATAAAAGCGACAAACAAGAGAATACTCGTCTTTATGCTGGCCGAATCAATTTGCAACCAAATGCTTACGGCACATACACTCTAGTTAACCAAGTACCCTTAGAAACTTATTTACGTGGGGTTGTGCCTTACGAAATAGGCACTGATGCACCAACAGCAGCACTGGAAGCCCAGGCGATTCTCGCCCGAACTTATGCCTTGAGAAATTTAAGCAGGTTTGCCGCAGATAACTATCAGTTGTGTGCTGATACTCACTGCCAAGTTTATTATGGGCTGAATGGAGCGGCTGCCAAGACAGACCGAGCGATCGCCTCAACCAGGGGTAAAGTGCTAACTTATAAAAATGAACTAGTAGATGCTCTCTATTCTTCTACCACTGGTGGCGTTACTGCTTCCTTCAGCGATGTCTGGAATGGCGACGATCGTCCCTACCTGCGCCCTGTACTGGATGCTCCGACTAATTTTTGGGACTTGTCTAAGCAGAGTTTAGCAGATGAAAAGAACTTCCAAAAATTTATTAATACACAACAAGGATTTAATGAAAGCAAGTGGGATATGTTTCGTTGGCATAAGGAAACCCCTTTAAAGGATATTATCAAGGACTTGCAGAAATTTTTGCAAGTGAAAAACAGTCCCGATGCCAAATTTAAGACAATTCAGGCGATGGCAATAGTGAAGCGAAGTCAGAGTGGACGCATCCTGGAACTTGCGGTTAAAACCGATCGCAGCACCTTTATTCTGCACAAAGACGAAGTTCGCAGTGCTTTTGCTGCTCCCACAAGTACGCTTTTTTACATAGAACCCCTGAACAAAGGCCAAGGGCAACTCTGGGGGTACGCTTTTATTGGTGGTGGATTAGGACATGGAGTGGGCTTGAGTCAAACTGGCGCTCAAAATTTAGCTAAACTAGGTTGGTCAAGTCCAAAAATTCTCCAATTTTACTATCCTGGCACTCAGATTCAAGTTCTCAGCAAAGAGATTAAGCTGTGAACTAGCCAATATTTAAAAAATTAACCAGGAACACGGTAGATATTGTGTTCCTGCCCATTACAAAATTAAGCTTTTTGCTAAAGTAGCTTTCAGAGGCATATACGGCATTAGGAAAGTGTTGACCCTAGAAGCAGCTAGGGTCAACGAAAGGTTTAGCCTTGGTTTTCGGCATTAACTTGAGTATACCAGATGTAAAAAACACAATACATCGGAAAAACTTACTGAAATTGCCGAACTTTGACTAACTTCCATAAGGTCTATGACTACTTAGTAAAGATCTTCTTCTTTGTGAGTTTCGATTGTTACGTCAGAGGTTGGGTAAGCGACACAAGTCAGCACATATCCCTTTTCTATTTGTTCATCATCTAAGAATGACTGGTCACTCTGATCGACAGTACCACTGGTGATTTTACCAGCACAAGTTGAGCAAGCACCAGCGCGGCAAGAGTAGGGCAGGTCAAGTCCCTCATCTTCAGCAGCATCTAGAATATAAACATCATCAGCAACATCAATAGTTTTGTTCAGTCCTTCTTCTTGGTTGATTAATGTCACTTTATAAGTTGGCATTGAATAATCCTCTCTTTTGCAAACGGCAGTATAAGTTATCTTAAGGCAAAGGGTGCGGCTGTTCTGTGGGATTAGCCGTTGGTTTAAATTTGCTTCAATTCTGATACTACGAGAAAAATTAAACGATGTAACTGGAAATTGAACCCGATTAGTAATGAAATTTAGTTGCTTAATCCTGATAAGTTTTATTTATATTATTTCCTTCCCTAGTGAGGTTGTAATTAGAAAAAATTATATTATGGAGAAGAAAACATCAGTGAGATTAATGCCACCTATATTTTGTAGGACTTACGCAGAAGAGATCCCCCAAATACCTTAAAAAGTAGGTCTGTTTCATCCCCTAAAAGGCGCTGATTAGGAAAAAATCAGGTGATTCAAAAATCTGATTAGACAATGAGCATAGCGATCGCGCAGTCTCTTGTAGAGCAATACCCTTGGGTTAGTGATATTTCGCCACGGAAGATCCCCTCAACTCCGCTTTTGAGCATAAGTACTTTTGCCTAGCTTCAAATAAAGTCTCATACGTCCTTGAGGCGGTAGGACGAATGTTGTAGAGTCTAGACTGGTGAAATGAAGAGAGAATCTCACCACTAAAAGCGTGGGAGGATCAAAAACAGAATTAGTGAGAATCATGTATAATTCAGAAGCAGCTTTGGAAAAAGCAAGAGTGCGTGTAGGTTTGGTAGGTACTGGGTATGCAGCAAAGTTTCGGGCTGAGGCATTGCTCCATGATGAGCGATCGCATTTAGTCGCAGTTGTTGGTCACACAAGAGAAAAAACAGAAACCTTTGCTAGAGAGTACCAGATTGAAGCGTTGAGTTCTTGGCAAGAGCTAGTAAAGCGTGAAGATATAGACCTAGTGGTGATCTCCACTATTAATCGAGATCATGGGGCGATCGCTCGTGCAGCACTTACCAACGGCAAACATGTGATTGTAGAGTATCCTCTTTCATTGGATGTAATCGAAGCTGAGGAACTAATTGCCTTAGCCAAAGCACAACAAAAACTTCTGCACGTTGAACACCTGGAACTTTTGGGTGGTTTGCATCAAGCCTTGAAGCAAAACTTAGCCAAAATTGGTGAAGTTTTTTATGTTCGCTACAGCACCATCAATTCCCTGAATCCTCCACCCCGCAAATGGACTTATAACCACGAGTTGTTCGGTTTTCCCTTAATGGGGGCGTTGTCTCGCCTACATCGTCTCACAGATTTATTTGGTAAAGTATTTACAGTTAACTGTCACCAGCGATATTGGGAAATAGAACCGGAATATTACCAAACCTGTTTCTGCACTAGTCAAGTGTGCTTTACCAGTGGACTTTTAGCCCAAGTAGTCTATGGCAAAGGTGAAACTCTTTGGCAATCAGAACGCAAGTTTGAAGTTCACGGTGAAAAAGGTGGTTTAATTTTTGATGGTGACACCGGAATTTTCATTCAGCCGGGGGAAACAACACCTATAGAGGTTGGCCCTCGCCGGGGTTTGTTTGCCAAAGATACGAGTATGGTGTTAGAGCATCTTTTTGATGGCACTCCTTTGTACGTTACCCCAGAGGAGAGCTTATATAGCCTAAAGGTTGCTGATGCTGCACAAAGAGCCGCAGAGACAGGGTTAACTATGTTTATGAAAGATACTTAGATAAAAGTTAATGAAAACTGAACTAATTGTTATTTTATCCCAACGAGAATTAGACAAAATGCGCCAAGCTGGACGTTTAGCTGCTAAACTTCTCCAGCATCTCGAACCCTTCGTGAAGCCAGGGGTTAGCACTCTTGAACTAAATGATGAAGCCGAACGTTGGACACAAGCGCATGGAGCAAAAAGCGCACCTCTTGGTTATAAGGGTTATCCTAAATCGATTTGCACCAGTGTAAATGAGGTAATTTGTCACGGCATTCCCAACGCCAAGCAAATACTCAAGGAAGGTGACATCATTAATATCGATGTAACGCCGATTGTTGAGGGTTATCACGGCGATACATCCAAGACATTCTTTGTCGGTACTCCTTCCCCAAAAACGAGAAAGCTGGTAGAAGTGACAGAGGAGTGTTTGCGCCTGGGTATTGGTGAAGTTAAACCTGGGGGACGTATTGGCGACATTGGGGCAGCCATTCAAGAGTATGCTGAAGCACAAGGCTTTTCTGTGGTGCGAGATTTCGTTGGACACGGCATCAGTAACATTTTCCATACTGCGCCGGATGTGCCCCATTATGGCACTCGCGGTAAGGGCAAGCGCCTCAGACCGGGGATGGTTTTTACTATTGAGCCAATGATTAATGAGGGTACTTACGAAGTCGAGGTTCTGGGGGATAAATGGACTGCTGTCACGCGCGATCGCAAACTTTCTGCTCAATGTGAGCATACCTTAGCTGTAACTGAGGATGGCGTTGAAATTCTCACCCTACCTGAAGGTGAGATTTACTAAGCTGGTAGATTTTTTTACTACTTGATTAACATAATGGTTCAAACTCTTGCTGCGGAAAACGTCACACTTGAGCAACTAATATTGCTCTATGGATTAGAGTTAGTTGATTCGGAAGAATTCTTTCGAGAGTGGCAAGATGACCTACCAGAACTGACAAGCTTAGAAAAGCAGCTATTGGATCAAATAAAGGCAGGTTACATAAATTTACGAAACTATCCGCCTTTATTAGAAAATACAGTTAACACGATTGTTTTATCACCACTGCTATTCATTGGCAAGTTTTACCTACCTCCCTTTCACCTCAAATTAGAGAAATCTATCGAGATTGAAACACAAGACAAGCAAACTATCATCAAAGGACGAATTGACTTCTTACTTCTAAATCAAAAATTCTGGGTAACAGTTATTGAGTCTAAACAGGTTGCTTATTCGGTAGAAGCAGGACTTGACCAAATTCTGGCATATATGCTGGCTGCTCCCCAGTCAGAAGATGTAGTATTTGGCATGATTACTTCTGGTGGAAGTTTTATGTTCATTAAACTGCTCAAAGGTTATCCTCCTCGCTATGCCACTTCGGATATTTTTGATGTCCGTAACCGTGGCAATGAGTTATATAATGTACTCCAAATTTTGAAGCGTATTAGTCAATTGACTTTTGCCTAATTAAAGCTAGTCTCACCGAACAAGGCAAAAGTAAAAAGTAAAAAGGCACTCATAAAGAAAAAGAAAAATGGTTTGAGAGCAACTAAATTTATGTATGGAATGAAATAAAAACATTTATTTCGATAGCGTAGCGTTAGCGAGTCATCGAGCGTCGTGGCGCAGCGCGTTCGCATGATTGCGTCTCGTAGAGAGAAATAAGGTGTCATTATTAAATCCGCTCAATTTATTTATGGGGATTATCTTTTTACTTTTTACTTTTTACTTCTTAAATATTGCACCTAGTCCTGGCGATTAGAAATCGCGGCTATACAAACGAAGTCCACCTCCGTGGACTAAGATAAAATCAAAGGTTTTTAACCCACGGAGGCGGTCACTGAGCTTGTCGAAGTGTGGGTTTTGTCTCGTGTAGCTGCTATTTCTAATCGCCTCGTGCAAGATATAAGTAGTTAGAATAATTAAGAGCAGTTCTGAACCTGGAAAGACAAATATCTATGGTTTCAGCCACTATTAATATAGGTAATTTTAGCTCTGAGGCATTCGTTGCTGGCTATCTAGATGATGTCCGCTACGAGTTAATCGACGGAGAACTAATCGACTTGGAACCGACTGGACTTCACGAACAGGTAGCTGGGTTAATTAATCGTAAGCTCAACGTAGCAATTGATCTGCTGAACTTGCCTTGGTTTATTCCCATGAAATGCCTGATTAAACCATTAGGTCAAAATTCAGCTTTTAGACCCGATGTTGTGATTCTTGATCAGACGGCTTTGGCGAATGAGCCATTATGGAAAACTGAGCCAGTGATTACACTAGGCAATTCTGTGAAATTGGTCGTAGAGGTCGTCAGTACGAATTGGCAGAATGACTATGCCCGAAAGGTGGAAGACTACGAAGCTTTAGGTATTGCAGAATATTGGATCGCAGATTATCTTGGCCTAGGAGGCAAACGCTACATTGGCTCATCCAAACAACCGGTGATTACAATTTATCAGTTAGTCGATGGAACTTATCAAGAACAACAGTTTAGGGGAACAGAACGCCTGATTTCCCAAACATTTCCAGATGTGAATTTGACCGCGCAACAGATATTTGTCGCGGGTCGCTATAGTTAGCGATTGGGCACATCTGGCACTCTCTGGAGAGAAGTATGTGAACTGCTTAATAATTGGTTAGTGGCGGTTATATTGGAAAAGTGCAAAAACGATATAAAATGACTCTTGGCACTATTTTGATGTCAACAATTATCGATATAGCGCTTCTCACGCTTAGTGCAATACAGACCTAACCCCCAACCCCTTCCCTATTAGCGTTGGGGGGTAAGATTTAAAGCCTCTCTCCTTTAAGGAGAGAGGAATGGAAGTGAGGTCAAACTGTGTTGCATCCAAGCAAGAACCGCTATAAATCCAGTGCTTCTCAAATATTCAGAGTTAATAGCAAAGACCTGCTCCAATGTGTGTGGTTGTGTTATCTCTTGCCACTCGTTATTCATCTTATTTTCTCAGCGTTGCTGAATGAAAGTGTGACAAGACTACTGTAGCCTTTTAGGAGAGAGGAATGGAAGTGATATCAAAGTGTATTGCTTCTATTCGAGAACCGCTATAAAAGCAAATTCTTATGAGTGGGGTTCTTATTTTTGATTTATACAAAAAGTAAACAGAAGTACACTGACTTTTCACGTTATGTGGAAAAGCCACTAAACACCTAACCCCCTAACCCCCAACTCGTCGCGGGAAGGGGGAAAATTCAAAGTCTCTCTCCTAAGAGGAGAGAGATTTAGAGAGAGGTTTTCCAAATACCGTGAAAAGTCAGATTAGTTAAAGGTAATCTCAAATCCAAAATTGGTATAATCATCTTCCCAAATTATTGGGAATACCTTCGCAACCACCAGGAATAGTACCTCTAGTTTTTTCGCCACCCCAAGTGCAACAGTAGCAACGCGCAGACTCAGACATCCGTTGCACATTCGTAAAATCGGCATTTTCCACCACCGTGCCAGTGTGTTCGCCGGTTTCATAATCTGGTGGTTCGGTGCGACTGCGGGGTGATGCTTTGTCCACGACACCGTAGAATAGACGAATTCCGTTGATGTCAGCACCACTGAGATTAGTATTGTATAAAATTGTCCGGGAGAGGTTGGCTTTTACTAAGTCACAACCGGCTAGATTAGCCCGGACAAGATTAGCTTCACTCAGATCAGTCCAACGCAAATCGGTATTAGAAAGGTCTGCTGCGGCTAACATTACGCCTAAGTCGATGACACGCACACCTTCCAGGCGGTCTTCTGCATATCCGCCAGTACCGTCGAGAATGGGACGACCTAATAGGCGATCGCGTTGTAGGGGTGAAAGCAACTTGGAACGTGACAAAAAGCGGAGAATTTTCGCTTTCCCACTACCATCGACACTACTCAAAATTGCCGCCGTGCGTCCTTCCGCGATCGCTCTTTCTTGGGGCCAATCTTCTAATAATCCTTCCTCATCTAATACCAAGTCGGAAACACCCTGGAAATAGGAATCAATGGTCTGTTGCTGGGTGATAATATTTTGCTGAACTGTTAGCAGGTTTTGCTGAATTGTCAAGTCTTTGGAAATTACATATTGTCGCCACGCTACATAAACGGCAATGATGGCGATCAGAATTTGCCCCAACGCGCCAAACCAATCTGCTAGGGTTCCAGCAATATCCCAGTCAATCTGGTGTCCTAAAACAAGTAAGCGATCGCCTACACCTGTGAATCTGATCAAGCCGATGATGGCTACTAGTAGTCCCAAAAAGGCCACAAACAGGGTACGTTCTTGGGGTGAAAACCACTCGTCTAAAACTTCTTGAAACCAAGGTAATAATATCGCTAGGGATAACACCAAAGTCATCAGCGTTCCAATAATGCCGACGATCCAGTTATTGAGGATAATTCCAATGAAGGTGATGGCGATCGCTATTAAAGTAATTAGCAATGCCCTTGGCTTAACAGTGAATTGCTTGGTAGTAGGTTGGTTGAGATCAGAACGGGCTTGTTGGAGAGCAGTTGTATATTGCGGAGATTTTAGAGATGCGTAGACGTTTAGCGGCTTGTCGTTAGACATCGCTGCTAGGGCTTGTTGTGTCGCTAGTGCTTGTGAACTGAGGTTCTTCTCAGTTGCACTACCGTCAAAGTCATCTGGCTGCAAGTCGTTTTCGGGGATTGGTTCTGGGGTTGGTAGATTAGAGGAATCGGATTCAATCGTCATGTTTTCTATTTTGCCCCCTCAATCCAGGTTATGCAGCGTTCCTACCGCAGTAAATTCTTAAAAAACAGGCTGAAGATTATCCTGTTTGTCCTTATGGCAACTACCACAATTGCCCTGACAGTCATCGTCAGACCTGTTACTCACCTGACTTTAACAGCATGGAGCGATGGCGATGACCGTCAACCCCTGCCTACCGGCACTGTTGATGATGCCAGTAACCTGAACCAGACAAAAGTGACAATTAAACAGGTTAAGAGTCAGCCTGGAGTTGCTGAGGTGATACTACAGTCTGTACTTAGAGATGCCTTAAGTCAAGGAAAGAAAGTAGCGTGTATGTTAACGGCATCTGATACTTTTAACCAAGACATTCTGCGACATTTGAGATATCGTGAACATCCAGTACAACATCACCGACTGACTCAGTGAAGGTGGTATCCCACATTGCCTTGAGGAAAATCCCCACGGCTCCATTAAAATCTCGTGGTATTTCATAACCACAACTAGGGCAAACAAAGTTCTTAGAACTACCAAGTTTTCTATGAACGTGACCGCATTTAGTACAGGTCTTTGATGTATATTCTTCAGTTATCCTCACCAATTTGGAACCGTAGCGGTTACACAAATGTTCAAGGGTTTGAGAGAACTGATAGAACGCCCAAGTCATCATTGCTCTCGCCGTCTGATTTTTTAACTTCCGTTTCTTTTTAACAACCCCAAAGGGGTTCGGCGGTCGCTGATGGGGGAAACCCCCAAGACCGCGCCGCCTCACCATCTGGGAAGTTTCAAAGGTGGGAAGTACAATCACATCGTAGTTTTTAGCTAGATATGACCCGACTTGTTTATGGCACTCAGAACGGAGGTTCTTAATTCTAGTTCGTAGCTCTTCCATGCTTTGCCTTAACTTGTACCTAAGACGCTTAAACTTATGTCCAACGCTCAGGTCATGTCTTGATTTTAGCTGATCAAGATGTGAGCAAAGTTTAGCTATTTTATTGAAATCTCCGTTACCAAATTCCAAGAAATCGCTACCATCAAAACCAGTCATAAAAGTTCTCACACCGGGGTCAAGTGCGATTACTTTGTTTGTCACAATTACCGTTTGCTCCAATTCTACGGGGAAGTGAGCGAACCAGCGACATGCGTTATAGGTCAGTTCTGAAGACCCGTCAGTTAGAATACAAAAGTCTTGTCCTCTAAATTCAGGTTGTGGTAGATGTTTAGTAGTTGATACCATCCATCTACCATTTTTATAGGCTGACGGGTCAAACTGAATGGTTAATTTTTGGTCACGGATACTGCGGAACTTAGCAATTTTTAACCCGGCTTGAGGATGTGGTTTTTTGTCTTTCCCAATACCGCTCATTTGAGGATTCCTAGCCGTTTCCGACCATGCTTTATATGCTTCCATTGAAGCGTTATCTAGTATTTTGGAAACGTTTAAATCCAAACACCATTGGGGTATTAAACCAGAGCCTTTAAGCATGGTTCTAAATCCCATCTTTCCACCTTTCTTGCCGACCTTACTAAAACCTTGATTTTCGTTGAGATAGGCGATGGAAATGTTGTAAACCTTGCGAACAGCACTTACCCATTTCTTCCAAATAAATTCAAGTTCCTTTACTGGATATACTCGGTAACTCGCTGTCTTCAGTGACTTGTTTTTTGTACTTTCTAAGTCCGTACAATCGGCAACTGAAGACGTGGATAATGGCAAGGATATCTTCGACCATCTCCCGTTCTGGGCTGAGGTTCGTTTGGTTGAGAACCAATATCTCAGTCTGCTGCCTAGCACAGAGCCATGAGATAAGATCGAACCCAAAGCGACAAAGCCGATCTTTGTGGGCAATGACAACAAGTTTACAAGTGTTTGTGAGAACTCTGTCCAGTAAGGTTTGAAGACCTTTTCGTTTGAAGTTGAGTCCACTTCCGATGTCGGTGATGATTTCTGCTTGTGGGTACAAAGACTGAAGAAACTCAATCTGTTGCTCAAGGTCGTTTTTCTGACCGCGACTTGAAACTCTGGCATATAAAAGTGTGGCTCGTTCATCTGCGGGATTGCCGCGTCGAACAGGGATAACTGAATCGAGGTTGTATCTTCGTTGCCCTCCTTGGGTAAAGATGCCTTCGATTTTCCCGTCTTGAAGCCACCTTTCGAGTGTTTTGGTGCTGACTCCCAATCTGGTAGCAGCGACTCTTGGAGGTACATAGTTTACTGTCATGGACTAAGTTTGTTACTTGTCCCATCATACTAGGAGATGTCCGGGTATGTCTATTATGTCCAGGTAAATTACGTCCTATGATTCGCTCCCTTGATATGCTCCACTTCAACCGGATGCAATTCAACCCAGCAACTAAAATCCTGACAGTGCAATCAGGAGCTAAACGGGATTTTCCAGAATTATTTTCACCTGAAATACAGTAGTTAAAGGCGAATATATCTGAAGAAGACACTGTTTGTCAGTAACTAAAGCTTGTTGAAAATAGAAAAAATCTTTCCAACACAATCGTCGAAAAATTACACCACAATAGTCATTGCGTTAATTACATAGAGACTTGTTGATAATCTTTCAAAAAATATCTAGTATATTACCGGGTTACAATTCAGCCTAACCAGCAGTAGCATGTAACAAAATATATATAACTCGCTATATTAAATAGTGTTTTAAGTTACATGATTTTTAAAAACCCTTTAGTAGTAATCCAACAACCAGAAGTTGGTAAGCTGATTCTTAAACTTCGCACGATCACTGGCTTGACACAGGAAGAGTTTGCAACATCTTTAGGTGTTACGTATTCCACGGTTAATCGTTGGGAAAATGGACACGCCAAGCCATCGCGTCTCGCCATGTACAGAATTGAAGAGATGTTAGAGGAGATAGGTGAACAGGGGCAAGAGTTATTAGCAAAATATTTACCAAATAACTTTTAAAGTAAAAAGATTCTCCTATATTTATATATGGGTATTGTGAAAAGTTGCTAATCTAAAAAATGATTAAAAAGCAGTGTAGTTATATTTACATTTTCAAATAAAAACATAAGTTTTAATTTAACCATTAATAGACACTCATAATTAATACCTTCCTCATAAATAGCGTAGAGTAAAAATGATTACTAATCCAAAATATAAAATTATAGAAAAAATTTCCGATAGTGTAGATACTGTTGTTTATCGGGCGCAGGAGCTTACAAATGAAAGAATGGTTATCCTGAAAATACTCAAAAATGAATACGCTAATCTTGAATACATAACAGAGTTTAAACATGAGTATGAAATTTCTAAATCATTAAATTTACCAGGAGTTATCAAAATCTATGGATTAGAAAATTATCAAAACAGTATTGCTTTAGTTTTAGAGGACATTGGAGGACAAAATCTAAAACAATTTATTAATCATAATAAAATTAATCTAATAAGTTGCTTAAAACTAGCTATTCAGCTTGCGGATATTATTATAGATTTGCATCAAGAACATATTATTCATAAAGATATTAAACCACAGAATATAATTATTAATCCTAAGTCAATGCAGGTTAAAATTACTGACTTTAGCATTGCCTCGCGTCTGTCAAAAGAAAATGCAATGATCAGTAATCCTAATTTGCTTAAAGGAACACTTGCTTACATGTCTCCAGAGCAAACAGGTCGCATGAATAGGTCGATTGATTACCGCACAGACTTCTACTCTTTAGGCGTAACTTTTTATGAGATGCTGACTGATAATTTGCCATTTAATTGCACGGACCCCTTAGAAATAATTCACTCTCATATTGCCAAACAGCCGATACCTCCTCATCAACTAAACACACAAATCCCAGAGGCTGTATCTAATATTGTCATGAAACTATTATTTAAAACTGCTGAAGAAAGATATCAAAGTGGCTTAGGACTAAAAGCAGATTTAGAGATTTGTTTGAAGCAGTTATTAAATAATGGTAAAATTGAAAACTTTATTCCTGGGAAGTTAGACAAATTTAGCCAATTTACAATTCCTCAAAAACTCTATGGACGCGAGAAAGAAGTAGTATCTATCATGTCAGCTTTTGAGCGCGTAAGTGTTGGCAGAAGTGAGATGATGTTAGTTTCAGGTTATGCAGGAATTGGTAAATCCTGCTTAGTTAATGAAATTCATAAACCTATTCTCCAACAAAAAGGATATTTTATTTCTGGTAAATTTGATCAATTTAAGCGCAATATTCCTTATACGGCTCTAATAGAATCATTTCAAGAATTGACTCAACAATTATTAACAGAAAGCTCTGAAAAGATAATTGTTTTGAAACAGAGACTTTTAGAAGCATTTGGTGGAATTGGCCAAGTTATTATTGATGTTATTCCTGAGATTGAAAAGATTGTAGGTCAACAGCCACCTGTGCCGCAATTAGGAGCAATTGAATCCCAAAACCGCTTTAATCTAGCGTTTCAAAAGTTTATTCAAGTATTTACTCAAAAAGAATGCCCACTTGTTCTATTTTTCGATGATTTACAATGGGCTGATTTGGCCACTCTAAAATTGATTCAGATGTTGATGCTTGATGATAGCCAATATTTTTTGATTATTGGAGCTTATCGAGATAACGAAATAATATCAACTCATTATTTGAATCAAATCTTGAATGAAATCCAAAAAGCGGGAACGATTATCAATAATATTATACTAAAGCCTTTAAGTATTGGTGATGTGTATGAATTAGTAGTCGATACAGTTCATGCTGCAACAGAAAAAACAAAAAAACTAGCTGAACTTCTTTTTAATCAAACTCAGGGAAATCCTTTTTTCTTAACTCAGTTGTTCCAAACTATGCACCAAGAAAAGCTATTAAGTTTTGACTTTAATAGTGGAACATGGCAGTGGGAAATAAATCAAATTGAGACTATTGGCATTACAGATTATGATGCTCTAGAATTAATTGTGAGAAATATTAAAAAATTGCCTCAAGAGACGCAAGATGTCTTAAAACTAGCTGCTTGTATAGGCAATCGTTTTAAGATAAACATTCTCGCAATTGTAAATGAAAAATCTCAATCAGAAACCGCCTCTGAATTATGGGAAGCACTTCAAGCAAGTCTAATTCTGCCCTTGAGCGAAAACTATAAAGCTCCACTGTTTTTTGACGAAGACATATCTACATCCTTAGAATATCAAAAATTAAAAGTTTCATATAAGTTTTTTCACGATCGCATCCAGCAAGCAGCTTATTCCCTGATTCCAGAATCAGAAAGAAAACAAACTCACCTGAGAATTGGGCAATTAATACTAGAATCTTGCCAAAGGGAGGAAATTGAAGAAAATATTTTTAATATTGTTAACCACTTAAATTTTGGTACTGAATTTATTTGCGATCAATCTCAAAGAGTTCGGTTAGCTAAATTAAATCTGATGGCTAGCCAAAAAGCAAAAGCATCATCAGCTTACGAAGCGGCTCTTAGCTATTCAACAGTTGGATTAGAATTACTGACACCATCGAGTTGGAAAAATAACTACGAATTGATGCTAGTACTTCATCTAGAAAGCGTAGAGTTAGAGTACTTAAATACTAATTTTAAACGAGCAGCTATTCTAAGTGAAATTATTCTAGATCAAGCTACCAATCTACTCGATCAAGTCAAGGCTTATCAATTACAAATCCAGTTTTACATGGCTCAAAATCAGATGCTTAAAGCCATTGATACTGGACTAGAAGCGATCGCAAAGTTGGGTATTTCTCTCTCAGCGATACCAAATAAGCAAAGTACTATACCTAATTTACCTCAGCTTCAAGATTTAGAAAATTTTCCAGTTCTAAAAGATCCTTACATACTGGCGGCTTTAAAAATCCTTGTTACTGTTGGTGGTGCGGCTTTTATTACTGACACAACAGGGACAACTTTTCCCCAGATCATCTTGACTGTTGTCAATCTCTGTATTGAACACGGCCATTCAGCTTTGGCTGCTGCTGGATATTCTTGTTATGGTATGGTCTTGTGTAGCTATCCAGAAAATATTGATGCTGGATATCACTCTGGTCAAATAGCTTGGCAGATATTAGAGCAGTTTCAAGCCAAGGAACTCAAAAGTAAAGTATGCTCCCCATTTTATGGTTTTACTTTTCATTGGAAAGAACATATTAAGGAAAGTATTGCTCCTTTAGAAGAAGGGATTCAGAGCGCATTAGAAATTGGAGATTTAGAATACGCTGGCTATTGCTCTGTCCACTATTGCGGTCATATATTTTTTAGAGGAGAACAACTCGAATCAGTAGCTCAACAGCAAGCATCATATATTGATTTGTTACAAAAATTTAAACTAGATTTTCCGATAAACTACATTAAAATTTGGCATCAATTAACATTAAACTTGCAGGGTGTTTCACAAGATAAATTTCATTTGGTTGGCGATAGTTTTAATGAAGAAACAATGCTGCCATATCTACAAGCTACTAAGAATATTACTTCTTTGTTTGCTGCGTATGTCGCCAAAATGATTCTCTTTTACTTATTTAAAGATTATATTCAAGCACTTGATAATGCCAAATTAGCTTCAGAATATACAAGTAGTATGATGGGGATGATTACTGTTAGCATCCACAACTTTTATTATTCTTTAGCCCTAATTAGGTTGTATCCCAATGTTGAACCTAACACTCAACAACAATATATGGCTGTAATCAATGCCAATCAAGAAAAAATGCGGTTATGGGCTGGTCATGCTCCTACTAACTATCAGCATAAATATGATTTAGTGGAGGCAGAAAAAGCGCGAGTTTTAGGGCAAACCTTTGTAGCTATGGAGTATTATGAGCTAGCTATTCAAGGAGCCAAAGAACAGGGATATCTTCAAGAAGAAGCACTAGCCAGCGAGTTAGCAGCAGAATTTTACTTTTCCCGTGGTAGAGATCAGCAGGCGATCTTCTACCTGAGAGAATCTTATCATGCTTATATACGTTGGGGAGCGATCGCAAAAGTCAGTGATTTAGAGTCAAAATACCCCGATTATTGCCCATTCAGAATAAATCAAGAATCATCGAGTTTGAAGACTACCTTGCGAACTACTTCAAGCAAAATCAATAATTTGGCATCTTTTGATTTGTCTACAGTTTTTAAAGCTTCACAAGCTATTTCTAGTGAAATCATGCTAGATGAATTGCTATCTAAGTTGATGACAATTGTTATGGAAAATGCTGGCGCACAAACTAGCTGCTTCCTTTTAGAGAAAAATGGTCAAATGGTAATAGAAGCATTTGTGGGAGTTAACAAAGATGAGATGTTTTTGGAAAACTCCATGTCTTTAGATAATAGTCTATATGTACCTATATCTATAATAAATTATGTGATGAGAACTAAGGAAAGCGTCGTTATTGGTGATGCTAGCTCTGAAGGAAAATTTACTAGCGATCCTTATATTATTCAGAATAAATGTAAATCAGTTTTATGTACACCCATAATTCATCAAAATAAACTTATCGGAATTCTATATCTGCAAAATAACTTAACAACGAATGCATTTACTACTGAACGTTTAGAAGTTTTAAAAATTCTTGCCTCTCAAGCAGCTATTTCTATTGAGAATGCCAAGCTGTATACTAATCTCTCTCAACTAAATGAGAACTTGCAACAAGCTAACCAGCAATTAGAGAACTATAGCAAAAATCTGGAAATAAAGGTCGAAGAGAGAACACAGGAATTACATAAAAAAAATGTGTGCTTGGAAGAACAAGCATTAGAATTAGAACTGACATTAAAGCAACTAAAAACAACACAGATCCAGATGATTCAAAAAGAAAAAATGTCTGGATTGGGTCAATTAGTTGCTGGTATAGCTCATGAAATTAATAACCCAATTAATTTTATATATGGCAATATTTCTCATGCTAATGAATACATTAAGGATCTATTACATCTAGTTAAAGTTTATCAAAAAGCATCACCAAATTTGAATCCTCAAATTCTAGCGGAACAAGAGGATATAGATTTTGAATTTTTGCTTGAAGACTTACCAAAATTGCTATCTTCCATGAAGGTTGGAGCCGATCGCATCCGCCAGATAGTTCTGAGCTTACGTAACTTCTCCCGTTTGGATGAAGCAGAAATGAAGCCAGTCAATATTCATGAAGGTATTGATAGTACTTTACTAATATTACAACATCGACTCAAAACTGAGTCTGTAAATTCTAAGATTGAAATTATCAAAAATTATGCCTCCTTACCATTAGTCGATTGTTATCCAGGTCAACTCAACCAAGTATTTATGAATTTGTTAGCTAATGCTATTGACGCTTTGGATGAGTGTAACTCTCAACGTTCATTGAAGGAAGCTGAACTTAATTCAGGTTATATCAAAATAACTACTGAGTTATTAGAGCAAAATCTGCTAGCTATTCGCATTGCTGATAATGGTTCTGGGATGACACCGGATATACTTTCTCAGATTTTCAATCCTTTCTTTACTACTAAACCTATTGGGAAAGGTACTGGTTTAGGATTATCTATTAGCTACACAATTATTGTAGAAAAACATGGAGGTCAAATTAGTTGTCAGTCAGTACCAGGACAAGGAACTGAGTTCATAATTGAACTTTCAGTACATCAAAAAGATTTAAAATTATTAAAATAAAAACTTTAACCTTAATCATCATGATTAATAATCCTCAAGCTATAAATGTTTTTAATATTTCAATTTCTGAAGTATTGATGGCTCTGGTTACAGGAACTATACTAGATGAGCCTTTTGAATCTTCAAAAATTGGAAAAATATCACGATTAACAACTACACAGCGAGATTTGTATCTGGATAATATGCTTCATCCAGATAGCACTATTTTTACTTTAGGAGTTTCTGTAAATTTGTCAGAAAATTTAGACATATCTATTTGGGAACAGGCAATAAAAATAGTATGTCAAAAAGATGATGCTACTAAAACTAGGTTTGTTTTTTATAAAGGCGAAGCTTTTCAGTTTGTAGATTACAATACTGATGTTAATTTTGAATTTATCGATTTTAATCATAGTTATTTCAATAGTTTACAGCAAGTTATCGAAGAAAAAATTAAAATAAAGTTAGAGTTGCAAAAAGATGATTTATTTAAAAATATCTTAGTCAAAGATCAACAGGGTAGCTATACAGCTATTTTAGGTGCGCCTCATATCCTTTTTGATGGATATTCTGGAAAAGTTTTTTTTGAAAGGGTTGCAAAAGTCTACCAAGACTTAAAAATAGGTAATAATCCTCAAAAATTTGAGGGAAATTCTTTTCATGATTTTACTGGCGATTATGTGGCTCGATTTGATACTCCAGAGATTCAGCAATATTGGCTAGAAACCTTAAGTAAGGTTATTCCTGTTACGCCTTATATCAAAAGCGAAACAGAAAACAAGGCGAAATCAAGAAAAGTACAAATTGCGGGGAATGAGCTAGCACAAATTAGGAAATATTGCAAATTAATAAAATGCAGTATCCCTACATTTTTTAGGGCTGTTTATGGGATTTATTTAAGTAAATATTTACAAGCACCAGCAGATTTTGTATTTTACGATATTTTTGGCAAAAGAGATGAGGAGTTGCTTAATGTTTTAGGTTGTATTTACCAAGTAGTCCCTATTGTTATACCTCAAAAAGAAATTGAAGATGAATCAAGTTTAATTGATTATATTTTATATATAAAAGACTATCGTAAAAAGCTAGATAATCTCCAAAATGTTTCAGTTCTTTTACAAAGGAACTATTTAAAAGATGAAGAATTAAAGTTCTTCTATAATTTTTATAATTTCAGCATTCTGAATATTACTTCTACTGAAGGCGATTGTAGATTAACTGTTCACAATTCTTTTGCTGACAATGAAGTTCATCTGATAATTAACGACTTTAATGATAGTTTAGAAATAGAGATTTTCTATAATCAGAAACATTTCACAGATATAAATTCTTTGGAGAGATTGCTCTTTATAGCCAATCAAGTTAGTCAAGGATGTGAGTATTTTCATCAACTGAATATATTGCTAGAAAGTGAGCAGAAAGAATTAGTAGAAACTTGGAATGATACTAGTAGAGATTACGCATTAGATAAAGGCATTCATCAACTATTTGAAGCGCAGGTGGAGCGATCGCCACATACCTTAGCTCTCATCTTGAAAGAAGGACAGAACCACCAACAGTCTTCACTCACTTACGAGAAGCTCAATCAACGTGCGAATCAGTTAGCACATTATCTGCGTTCAGCGAAGCTGTCGCGTAGCGATTCGCTAGGTGTGAAACCAGATATGCCCATAGGAATCTGTGTAGAAAGAACGCTAGAAATGGCGATCGCAGTTTTGGCAGTTCTCAAAGCTGGTGGGGCTTACGTACCAATGGATTCAGCCTATCCTAAAGAACGTCTAGCCTTTATGCTTGAGGATACTCAAGTACCAATATTACTCACTCAACAAAAACTATTAGCACAGCTTCCTGAAACCAAAGCGCAGATTATCTGTTTAGATAGCGACTGGGACAACATAGGCCAATACAGTCAGGAAAATCCCTCTAGTGAAGTCACACCAGATAATTTAGCCTATATCATCTACACCTCTGGTTCTACAGGCACACCGAAAGGCATCTGTTTAGCTCACCGTCCTTTAGTGAATTTACTGCAATGGCACTTAAACTCACTATTAACAGGTGTACGTACCCTGCAATTTGCCTCTTTGAGCTTTGATGCCAGCTTTCATGAGATGTTTGCTACTTGGTCTTCAGGAGGAACTTTGTTTCTCATCTCAGAAAACTTGCGTCGGGACACTACAGCTTTAGCTCATTTTATTCAGAGTCAAGAGATTGAAAAAGTTATCCTGCCTGTTGTCGTACTACAGCAAATGGCAGAAATGGCTGTATCTGAGTTGGAATTATTTACTAGCTTAAAAGAAGTTACTACCACAGGTGAGCAACTACAAATCACCCCAGCCATTGTCAAATTATTCAAATCACTACCACACTGCTCATTTCATAATCACTATGGGCCATCAGAAACTCACGTAGTAACGGCTTTGACATTAGATCAGAATCCTGATTCCTGGCCAACTTATCCCTCTATAGGTCGTCCCATCGCTAACACCCAAATCTACATACTTGATGGAGAGTTAAAGCCAGTTCCCATCGGTGTTCCGGGAGAGCTTTACATTGGTGGCGATAGTTTAGCTAGGGGTTACTTCAATCGACCCGATCTTACTGCCCAACGCTTTATTCCCAATCCTTATGCAAAATCGCATCGCTTGTATAAAACAGGTGACTTAGCTTGCTACTTACCAGATGGCAATATTGAATACCTGGGTCGGATAGACCAGCAGGTGAAGATTCGCGGCTTCCGCATTGAGTTGGGGGAAATCGAAGCAATGCTATTGCAGCATCCTGATGTTCTTGAAGCCGCAGTCATGGCGCGTGAGGATGTGCCTGGGAACAAGCACCTAGTCGGTTATATTGTTTCCAGCTTGATTCCAGAGCGAGTACCTTATGCAAGTGTTTGTCGAGTGGAAACTGATGACAACCGGATAGTAGAACTACAAACAGAGGATATCTCCAATGCTGGCGTTTGTTTGGTAGGGGTGTCATTTAGTTGGGTAAAAGGTAAGCGCGTCCGTCTTTGCCTAAACTTGCCAGTGACATCGCAAGAACTATGGTTAAATGGCAGCGTTGCTTGGAGTCAGGGTCAACGGGCTGGTATTCAGTTGACTCTAACGCCTACCGAAAAAACCTTGTTTCACCAAAGCATAGACCATATCTTAGAAACCCAACATCTATGGAAGATTTTGCAGCGTACAGTCAGTGGCAATCTCCGTAAATTTCTCAAGGAGAAATTGCCAGATTATATGGTGCCTTCCAGCTTTGTGATGTTAAATGCATTGCCACTAACACCTAACGGGAAAGTAGATCGTCGTTCCTTACCAGCACCCGATCGCACTGGACGGAATCTGGAGCAAGATTTTGTCTCACCTCGTACTACCGTTGAGGAAGTACTAGCAAAAATTTGGGTGGAAGTTTTGCGACTGGAGCAGATCAGCGTCCACGATAACTTTTTTGAGATTGGGGGACACTCACTGCTAGCGACTCAGATAATCTCTCGTGTTCGAGATACCTATCAATTAGATTTACCATTGCGGCGTTTATTCGATGCGCCTACTGTTGCTACCTTGGCGGAAATTATTGAGGCACAACTCCAGCAAAATCTAGAATTGCAGACTCAAGGAATTGTACCTGCAACGCGCAACCAAAACTTGCCTCTTTCTTTTGCCCAGCAGCGATTATGGTTTCTGGAACAGTTCTTACCTGACAATCCCTTATACAACTTACCGCAGAGTTTTCACCTTTTTGGTCAAGTAAATCTAAGTGCCTTAGAAGAGAGTATTAACGAAATTATTCGCCGCCATGAGATTTTACGCACCACTTTTGCTTTCTTAGATGGGCAGCCAGTACAAATTATTGCTCCTACTCTAACTGTAACTTTGCATCGAATAGATTTGAGATCCCTGTCTGACTCGCAAAAAGACACAGAAATCCAGCGATTAACGATTGAGGAGTGCCAACGCTCTTTTAACCTCAATCACGGGCCGCTAGTACGAACCACCCTGTTGCAGTTAGGCGCAGAAGAATATGTATTGCTTTTGAATATTCACCATATTGTTTTTGATGGTTGGTCTGTCGCTACATTTTTCCGAGAACTGAGACTGTTATATCAAGCTTTTGTCAACGGTCAACCTTCTCCCCTAACTGAGCTGCCGATTCAGTATGCAGACTTTGCCCTTTGGCAACGACAATGGTTGCAAGGAGAAGTATTATCAGAGCAACTAGACTATTGGAAGCAGCAGTTAGCAGATTTACCCATTTTACAGTTACCAACCGACCGCCCCCGACCAGCAATCCAAACTTATCGCGGGACGCGTCAACCTTTAGCACTCTCCAAATCTCTCACCGAGAAACTAACCCAACTCAGTCAGCAGGAGGGAGTTACTTTATTTATGACGCTCTTAGCAGCGTTCCAAACATTGCTATTCCGTTATACAAGTAGCGCAGATATCCAAGTAGGTTCGTTAATTGCCAACCGTCACCATCAAGAAATTGAGAGTTTAATTGGATTTTTTGTTAACACCTTAGTACTACGCAGTGATTTTTCTGACTCTCCAACTTGCCGCCAGTTGCTTAAGCAAGTGCGAGAAGTGACTTTAGAAGCATACTCCCATCAAGACTTACCCTTTGAAAAACTGGTAGAGGAACTAGAACCAGAACGAGATTTGAGCCGCCATCCCCTCTTCCAAATCGGCTTTGCTCTGCAAAATGTACCCATACAAGCTCTGGAACTTTCGGGTTTGACTATTAACCATCGCTTAGAACACAATGGCGCAGCCAAGTTTGATCTGTTCCTAGAACTATTTGAAACGCCAGATGGGATTAGTGGTTGGTTTGAGTACAGCACCGATTTATTTGACGCTGCTACCATCTCTCGCATCGGGGAAAATTTTCAGACTTTAGTTGCAGGTATCGTTGCTAATCCCGACCAGAAAGTTGCAGATTTACCCCTTTTAACAGCTACTGAGCGCCAACAATTATTAGTGGGATGGAATCAAACTCAAGCAGATTACCCTGAACAAAGTTGCATTCACCAACTATTTGAAGCACAAGTACAGCGTGAGCCTGATTCTGTAGCAGCAATTTTTACAGAACAGCAAATAACTTATCATGATTTGAATGCCAGAGCCAATCAATTAGCCCGTCATTTACAAACTTTAGGTATCGGGCCAGATGTATTAGTAGGGATTTGTGTAGAGCGATCGCTAGAGATGCTCGTAGCTATATTAGCGATTCTCAAAGCTGGTGGAGCTTATGTACCCCTAGATACCGCCTATCCACAGCAGCGTTTATCTTTAATGCTGACAGACTCTCAAGTAACAGTGCTATTAACCCAACAACATTTGTTGGAGCAGCTTCCCGAACATCAAGCTAGTATTGTCTGTTTGGATAGAGACTGGGAGGATATTGCTACCCAAGCCCAAGATAATCTGGATACTAATCTCCATCCTGACAATTTAGCTTATGTCATCTACACCTCCGGTTCTACTGGCAAACCAAAAGGTGTAGCGATGCCGCACCGTCCCTTAGTCAACTTAATTGCTTGGCAATCGCAAACTTCCACAGTTGGGTTTGGCAGCAAAACACTGCAATATACACCCATTAGCTTTGATGTTTCCTTCCAAGAAATCTTTGCTACCTTGACTACAGGCGGAACATTGGTACTGATTTCAGAATCAATGCGTCGTGAACCCACACAACTGCTGCAACTTCTGAACCAAGCAGAGATTGAGCGCTTGTTCCTACCCTATGTAGCTTTGCAACAATTAGCGGAAATTGCCAGGATAGAAGGCATAGTCCCCTGTAGTTTACGCGAAGTGATTACGGCTGGGGAACAGTTACGCATTACAGAGGCGATCGCACATTTATTTCGCCAATTGCCTAACTGCACTCTCCACAACCACTATGGCCCATCAGAAACTCATGTCGTCACTGCCTTTACCCTCGCCAATTCACCTACAGATTGGTCAGTTTTGCCACCCATTGGACAACCGATTGCTAATAGTCAAATCTATCTATTAGATTCTCAGTTACAACCTGTTCCTGTAGGTGTACCTGGAGAACTCTACATTGGTGGTATTGGTATAGCGCGTGGCTATCTCAATCGCTTGGATCTTACAGATGCTCGGTTCATTGCCAACCCCTTTGAGAATTCAAAATGCGATCGCCTTTATAAAACAGGCGATTTAGCCCGCTACTTGAGCGATGGCAATATCGAATATCTCAGTCGTATCGATCATCAAGTGAAAATTCGCGGCTTCCGAATCGAGCTAGGAGAGATTGAAGCTTTACTAGCACAACATCCCTCTGTCAAAACAAGTGTTGTTATAGATCGGGAAGATGTACCTGGACAAAAGCGTTTGGTAGCTTATGTAGTGCCAAATCAACAATGCGATCGTGACAGCCAATTTACATTAGAACTTCGCCACTCTCTCAAACAAAAGCTACCAGAATATATGATACCTACAGCTTTTGTCTGCTTAGAGAAATTACCACTAACACCCAGTGGCAAGTTAGATCGTCGAGCATTACCTGCTCCCGATCAATCCAGACCCATTCTAGAAGTAGCATTAATTACACCTCGTACTCCGACTGAGGAAAAAATGGTCGGTATCTGGATTAAGATACTTGGCATTGAGAATGTGGGCATTCAAGATAATTTCTTTGAACTTGGCGGTAATTCCCTATTAGCAGCGCAGTTAATGATGTATGTGCGAGAAACTTTTCAAGTACAGATGCCTGTAAGGTCTATTTTCGAGCAGCAGACTATAGAGGGACTGTGCCAGATACTTGAGAAATTACATCACGGAGAAAATACTGCTGTCAATAATGTTATTAGTTTCAAAGCTGAAGCCGTACTCGATCCAAACATCTATCCCCAAGGAGTGCTTGCTAAAGACATCAGTCAGCCAAAGCATATTTTCTTAACAGGTGCTACCGGCTTTCTCGGTGCTTTCTTACTACATGAATTGTTGCAGCAAACAGAGGCAAAAATATATTGCCTTGTGCGTGCTGATAATGAGAGTGAAGGTTTGAGAAGGTTGCAGAAAAACCTAGAAAAATATTTAATCTGGGACGCAAACCAAAGTTCAAGAATTATTGCTATACCAGGAAATTTAGATCGGGAGCATCTAGGACTTTCTTTAGAGCAATTTGAGAAGCTAGCAGAGCAGATAGATGTTATTTATCACAGTGGCGCTCAAGTCGGGTTTGCTAAACCATATTCTTTAATTAAGGCAGTAAATGTTCTTGGCACTCAAGAAGTTCTGAGATTGGCATGTCACGCTCAACTCAAGCCAGTACACTACATCTCAACAATTGCCATTTTTAGCACAATTGCTTGTTTTAATGGATTGAATGTCCTTTATGAGGACGATGATATAGATCCTAGTGAAACTTATCTTCATCAAGATGTTGGTTATATACAAAGTAAATGGGTAGCTGAAAAACTTGTTTGGATTGCGAAATCTAGAGGTATCCCTGTAACAGTTATTAGATCGGGATTTTTAATGGGTCATCCCCAGACTGGTGTAACGAATACAGATGACTACATATCTAGATTAATCAAAGGTTGTATTCAATTAGGTAGTTTTCCAGATTTAGTTAATCAAAAACAAGATTTAATTACTGTTGATTATGCCAGTAAAGCTATTGTTCAAATATCTAGAAGAAAAGAATCTTTAGGAAAGGCATTTCATATAGTTCCTTTGGCATCCCAAAATATTGATTTAACTAGATTATTTGACTTGGTATCGAGTTGTGGATACCAACTGAAAAAAGTGCCTTATGAACAATGGACAAACGATTTAATCAATCAAGCTCGATACTCTCAGGAAAATCCTTTATTTCCTCTGATACCCATGTTAACCGAAAAAGTCCATCAAGGGCTGACTGGATGGCAACTATATCAAAACACTCCTGATTTAGACTGTCGCAATACACTTGAGGCAATTGCTGATACTTCCATCTACAGTCCATCAATGGATACTGAACTAATCAGTAAATATTTAGCTTATTTCCAAAATAGCGGATTTTTAAATATAGATTTTGTAAAGTAGACATATTTGTTATACCAATTTAATGTGAAGTTGCACATATCTTGATCCCCCTAAATCCCCCGATAAATTGGGGGACTTTGATAGATGTTTTTCCGGTTGCCCCCTTATTAAGGCTTGCTCGGGGGGATCGAATTCTATGCAGCTTCATGAAAAATTGGTATTAAGTAATTTAGCTAGGTAAAACTCATTGGTACTTAAAACACTTATGAAAGCTTTGAAGGTTTTTGAGTAGTTTACCCTATCAAAAATGATTAAAGTCATTTAAGTGTTCCTGGCAATGTCTCTAAACTTTAAAAGAGTTAAATTTTAATTGTTCATAGATATAAGGTTTTAATATGTACCTAACAGAAGAACAATTATTAATCTATAGAAATCAAGGATTTATTTTATTATCAGAATATTTCTCACGCGCTGAAGTCGAAATTATGAAAGCAGAATTATCTGCTATATCTACAGAAAAGTCACCAAAAAAGATTCTTGAAAAAGATAATAAGACTGTACGTTCACTTCACGGCTCACATACTACAAATGATGTTTTCAATTCCCTAGCAAGACATCCATTCATTGTTGAGCCTGCTATGCAAATAGTTGGCAACCAAGTATATATATATCAATTCAAAGTCAATCTTAAGGCAGCGTTTACTGGTGATATTTGGAAATGGCATCAAGACTATATCTATTGGCGTAAGGAGGATGGAATGCCAAGACCACAAGTAGTCAATGCCATGTGTCTGTTAGATGATATGAACGAATTCAATGGCCCGCTATTTGTTATTCCTAGTTCCCATAGAGAAGAGATGATTGACGTTACGAGTGATCATCCTAAAGTGGCAACCACAAATTCTAATATTTCTAGTGACGGCGATGCATGGATATCGAGTTTTAGTGCTAATTTGAAGTATTCTCTAAGCCCAGAATTGGTTACTGATTTAGTATCGAAGTATGGAATTTATTTGATAAAAGCAGTGGCGGGTTCAGTACTATTTTTTGATAGCAACATTGTACATGCTTCATCAAATAATATCTCACCATTTGGGCGATCTACTGTGATTATTACTTATAACAGTATTGAAAATATTCCTTTACCAGTTCAAAATCCCCGACCAGATTTTCTTGTGAGTCAAGATTATCGACCAGTCACTCCTCTAGCACCTGATGCGTTATCTAAGTTTTCTCGTGTTCTGATATGAATCAGGACTTATATCATGTCCCCTTGATTACTTATCAAACCTGAAGAACCCCACCCCGCCAAAGCTACGCTTTGTCTCCCCTCCCGAAGAGCGGGGAGGGGATTAAGGGGAGCCAGTGCGGTCTTGGGGTCTCCCCAAGTGGAGCATCTGGCGTGTGGGGTGCAATGACTGTGGGAATCATAACTAATTATGCGGACATGATATTACGCAAACAATAGCTAAAACCCTTATTTTTAGGTAGGGGCAATTCATGAATTGCCCCTACAGCGTGTAGCCGAAAGAATATTGCCATTGGCAAACTTGCAATTATAATTGCCCAAAACTGCAATCAAGGTAATTAAAAATTAAACAATAATCCCCGTCTCTTGAGAGCGGGGAGTGTCAAAAGTTCAAGTATTCCGCACTCAATTAAGGTGCAAGTGCATTACCCCGAATTAGGCTACCAATGGTTTTGGCAGTAATTTTTAATTGGGTGATGGGATTAGCTGGGACAACCGTCTTATACAAATAGCTATCGAATGTTAGCCGTTGTACATCAAGGTCATCGCACATTTCCACAAACGCCTCGCGGGTGGCGTTAGAACGATAGAAAACGGTTTGCAGAATGTCCAACACCTTGTAAGTGAGTCCATATCTTTTATCCCAACGCTTCAGATAAACCTTGAGGTCGTTTTCTGTAGGAATACGGCTACCACTGTTAGATGTTTCGACAATGGTTTCAGCACACATCCGCCCAGATTTAGCGGCAAAATAAATACCTTCACCAGAAGACTTGGTAACATAACCAGCAGCATCTCCCACCAAAGCGATACGACCGACAACACGACGGGGACGGGGATGTTCAGGAATGGGGTGGGCTTCTATTTTGATGATTTTACCGCCTGCTAGCTTCTCGGAAGCACGAGCGCGGATGCCAGCTTGTAACTGTTTGATGCTGGCTTTGTTGACGTGCATTGTACCAGTACCGACAGCTACGTGATCATGTTTGGGGAAAACCCAAGCGTAGAAATCCGTAGAAACGTCATCACCGACATACATTTCGGCGAGGTCGTTATAGTAGGCCATTTTGTCTTCGGGTAAGCGAATTCGCTCTTGGAAAGCGATCGCATAATTGTAATCCCCAGCGTCCATTTCTTTAGCAACGCGGGAATTTGCCCCATCCGCCCCAATGATTAAATCCACCTTCAGAGTTTTGGCAATACCCTGTGATATCCCCTCTGTGTGGTCAATGTAATGGATGGTATACGGGTCAGTATTGTTTCCTGGTATATCGAGTTTATGAACAGTGGCATTAATTAAATTTGCGCCGACTTTTGCCGCGCGATCGCGCAAAAAGCCATCCAGCACTTCCCGGCGGCACATTCCTATATATTCTTCTTCATTTACCAGATTGATATCAACCTCCCGATTGGAAGGCGAAATCATTTTCATCTTCCGTACCCGGCGATCGATAATCTCTGGTGGTAAGTCAAATTCACTCACCATACATAGGGGAATTGCACCCCCACAAGGCTTTGCATTGTCTAGCTTCCGCTCAAACAGGTAGGTTTCAATCCCAGAGGCTGCCAGTGTTTCTGCGGCAGAGGAACCAGCAGGGCCTGACCCAATAACAGCAACCCGTAGTGTCAAAGGTCTTTCTCCCAAATCTTCACATTTACCCAGAGCATACTACCACGGTCTTTCGGGTGATTTGACGCTTTCCCTTCAGGTTTCTACTGAAATGCAATATTCCTTAATGTTTCGATACGAAAAGCGAGATGGGGGATGGATCGCATTTACCACTAGGACAGATTGTCATTGCGAATGAAGCGAAGCGGAATGAAGCAATCGCAAGGTCTAGGTGTTGCGATTGCTTCGCTCCATTTCATTACGCTCGCAATGACAAAATATGTTTTTATACATTTGGGATGCTCCGGTTCCCCCCTTTTTTAAGGGGGGTTAGGGGGGATCTCGAATGACTATGCACCTTAACCTACGCAGTATTGGGTAGGAGGTATAAACACTAGGACAAACAAACTCAATAGCAGCAATCTCCATTTACCTTACAATCAAAAGCTTGTAGAAAGATCGAAAGAACTTCGTAAAAATATGACCCCAGCAGAAAAAAAGCTGTGGTATGAATATTTGAGAAATTTTCAATATCGGGTTTTAAGACAACGACCAATTCATCATTTCATAGTTGATTTCTACTGTCCTACTTTACAAACAGTGATTGAAATTGATGGGGATACCCATTTTACAAATGAAGGTCAAGATTATGATCTGGAGAGAACAAACATTTTAGAAGCCTATGGTTTAAAGATTATTAGGTTTACAAATAGTCAAGTTTTAAATCACTTTGATAGTGTGTGTGAGCAGATACAGCGTCTGATCCCCCCTAGCACCGCTTAAAAAGCTACGGTGTACACACACAAGTCTTCTAGAGTTGCACCCCAGGCTTTAGATCCCCCCAACCCCCCTTAAAAAGGGAGGCAAAAAGCTCTTAAAGTCCCCCTTCTTAAGGGGGATTTAGGGGGATCTAAAACGTTTTGCTACGGAGAAGAGGCCTTTTCAAATATCCTCTTAACCGAATCGTATTGAGAGTCTCCTGATTTGCAAAACGAGATGTATCTTTTGGTGAATGAACCTCAAAGCTTCGTGAATGAACCTCAGAGCTTCGCCTATGAACCTCAAAGCTTCGTCGATGAACCTCAGAACTTCGTCGATGAACCTTAGAGCTTCGTTAATGAACCTCAAAGCTTCATTAATGAACCTCAGAGTTTTGTTAATGAGTCTTTAATGCTCGTTAACGAGTATTAAAGACTCTCAATCAGGAATTAGGAATTACAAGGTTGTTGTTATACTCATAACCGCGTGTAATCTGCCGCCTTGCCCTGATTTATGCTCATAACTCCCCGCCACACCCGCAAGCCGCTCTTTTTCCTTTTCTGTTTCACCCTACTCCTGACTCTCTTCCTCTGTCTACCTTGGGTAAATGCTGAAGAAAAACCTAAGCTAGAAGCATGGCAGATTAACGGTTTCGTAGCAGCCCTAAAAGACCCAATACCCGAAGTCAGGGCTAAAGCAGCAGAACACTTGGGTGAATATCAGCTAGATAACCCTAAAACCCAGATAAAAAACTATGATGAGCTTGTAAAACAGTTTGTCAAACAGTTGCACGATAAAGATTCAGCAGTTTCCCGCCAAACAGCAGCACAGGCACTAGGGCAGATGCAAGCCAAGGAACAAGCTCCACAAGTTGTCCTACTGCTCAAAGATTCTGACCCTGATGTCCGTAATGCAGCAGCACAGGCACTAGGGCAGATGCAAGCCAAGGAAGTAGTTCCACAAATTGTCCTGCTGCTCAAAGATTCTGACCCTGATGTCCGTAATGCAGCAATACAGGCACTAGGGCAGATGCAAGCCAAGGAAGTAGTTCCACAAATTGTCCTCCTGCTCAAAGATTCTGACCTTAATGTCCGTGGTGCAGCAATACAGGCACTAGGGCAGATGCAAGCCAAGGAAGTAGTTCCACAAATTGTCCTGCTGCTCAAAGATTCTAGCTGGTATGTTCGTGAAGCAGCAGCACAGGCACTAGGGCAGATGCAAGCCAAGGAACAAGCTCCACAGCTTGCCCTCCTGCTCAAAGATTCTGACTCTGGTATCCGTGTTGCAGCAGTAAAGGCACTAGGGCAGATGCAAGCCAAAGAACAAGCTCCACAATTTGTCTTGCTGCTCAGAAATTATGACGCTGGTGTCCGTGGTGCAGCAATAGAGGCACTAGGGCAGATGCAAGCCAAGGAAGTAGTTCCACAAATTGTCCTCCTGCTCAAAGATTCTGACCCGGATGCCCGTTATGCAGCAATAGAGGCACTAGGGAAGATGCAAGCCAAGGAAGTAGTTCCACAACTTGTCCTACTACTCAAAGATTCTGAATTCTATATCCGTTATGCAGCAATACAGGCACTACAGCAGATGCAAGCCAAGGAACAAGCTCCACAAATTGTCCTGCTGCTCAAAGATTCTAACGCTGGTGTCCGTGGTGCAGCAGCACAAGCACTAGGGCAGATACAAGCCAAGGAACAAGCTCCACAAATTGCCCTCCTGCTCAAAGATTCTGACCCTAGTGTCCGTAGTGCAGCAGCACAAGCACTAGGGCAGATACAAGCCAAGGAAGTAGTTCCACAGCTTGCCCTCCTGCTCAAAGATTCTGACCCTAGTGTCCGTAGTGCAGCAGCACAAGCACTCATGAAACTAGGGCAACAAGATTTGCCAGTTGTTGTACAAGTTCTAGATTCAGTTCACTCTTATGCTTCTGAGATTGGTCAAATCAGGTTTTTAGCTTATTTTTTGGGAGGTGGTGAACCACAAGTAGAAACTCTTATGCAATGGGTTGGTAAACCTAAAACCCCACCAGAGAAACCAACATATAAGCAGGGAGTGGAAATAATGGAAGTTTTCGAGAAAGCCTGGAAAGATTGTGATTCTCTACCAGACCTGCAAAGAGAACTAGCAGAACAAATTTCCGAAGTTGCCACTAACAAAAACATTCCTTGGGGATTACAAGATATTGGTTTATTGCAAAGCCATTACAACAACCTCAAAAAAGTCAACTCCACCAATGCTAATGCGGTGCAGTCAGCAATAGATCATTTGGAAGGGTGGCAGTGGTTTATCAGTAGCAGAAACACCATCCTCATTCATGCTCTCTTTTGGCTAGCCCTCATCTTTGCCTACCCCAAATTTCCCCAAGTCCAAGCCATCTTCTTCTGGAACCCTTGGGTACGCCGTATTCTCGGCGTGGGCTATGTCGGCTTTCTCCTCACCTGGTTTCCCCCCTTCCGCCGCAAATTATTTGAACCCTTCAAACCTTCCCTATTAGCCGATGCCGGCTTAGATAATTTTTATGAGCAATCATACTTCCCAGAGTCTCAAGTCAAAGTTCCAGGCTCAGGAGACATCCTGCCAATTACCGCAGCCTTACCAAGTATTCAAGGACAAATTATCTTACAAGGTGATTCCGGCTTAGGCAAGTCGATGTTTCTCCGTCATCTCTTGAAAAACTCCCAGCGCATCGTCGTTTATCTCCCCGCCCAAAAATGTCATAAAGGCGTAATTGAAGCCATTCAAGACAAGCTACACGGCCAAGCCCAAGATGCCGACTTCCTGAAAAACCTAATTTACAGTGGCGCAATAGATATCTGCATCGACGGACTCAACGAAGTCACCGCCGAAACACGCGCCAAAATCTGCCAGTTTGTCGAAAGCTATTTCCAGGGCAACATTATAATGACAACCCAGCCCCTAGAGTGGACACCACCCTCAACAGCAAAAACATACTACTTGCAGCCCCTTGAACAACAACAAATTCAAGAGTTTTTGATCTCCCGTCAGCCGCGACTCCCCAAAGATGCAAAAATTCAAGGTGCTGATTACGCCCAAGCCAGCACCAAATATTTAACAGAAGTCCTCAAAGACCAGCAAGCCCAAGAAGAGTTAGATGCTGTCCGCCGAATTCTTTCCAATCCAATGGATCTAACAGTGGTAGCGCTGATGTTATCACAAGGTAAACATCCAAACTTGTTTCGCCTGCAAGAACAGCAATACAACCTGATGGCGGCAGAATACCTGCAAGAATGGAAACAAGAATTTCCGCTCAAAAGATTTTCCGCCGCCATCTACCGAATGCGACTCGAAGACAAACAAGCCTTACCTGGGGATGAATTTCACCAAGTTGTCATGTCTTTAGAAGACGAGAAATACAAAATGGTAGTCAGCCGTCAGTGGCAAGATGAAAAAGGCGAAGCGAAGAAAGAATGGTACTTCCGCCACGATAAAATCATGGATTTCTTCTTAGTGCAAAACTTTCTGGGTGAAAGTGATGCCGCCGAAGGACTATTAGTTGATAGAATGGGCGACCCGCGTTTTCGTGGTGTTTACTTCTTGCTAGCAACCTTACTGCCTTTAGATGCAGCCAAAGAACTGCGGGAAGATTTGATTCAATACGCGGCTGACACTAAAGACAATACGGTGAGTAATACCTTTGTGCAGTTGTTGCGGACTAGGTAAGTGGGCATGGGGCAATACGGTTCGGTTAAGGCAAGAGACGCGATAAATCGCCGTCTCTACATTCTTTTTCGGAGATGTCTATTGTAGCTAGTGCGATCGCTAAATCTTGTTCATCTGTAAATAACGATGTATGGTATATGTAAGGCACAGTAATCCTACCAAGGATCTGTAGATTGAGTTACAGAGGTATAGCAGCAGTGGGCATAGTAGTTGAAAACGTCTCCAAACAATTCGGGAGTTTCAAGGCAGTTGATCAGGTCAGCCTGGAAATTAAGAGTGGTTCGCTAGTTGCGCTTCTGGGCCCATCGGGATCAGGGAAATCTACGCTATTACGGTTAATTTCAGGTTTAGAAATGCCAGATAGCGGCAAAATTCTGCTGACCGGTAAGGACGCTACATATCAAAGTGTGCAACAGCGAAATATTGGCTTTGTGTTTCAGCACTATGCCCTATTTAAGCATCTGACTGTCAAGCAAAATATTGCCTTTGGCTTAGAAATTCGCAAGGCAGAGCCAAAGAAGATTAAGGGGCGGGTAGAACAGTTACTCGAATTGGTGCAATTGACTGGACTAGGCGATCGCTATCCGTCACAACTTTCTGGTGGTCAAAGACAACGGGTAGCTTTAGCCAGGGCACTGGCAGTAGAACCTGATGTATTACTGCTAGATGAACCCTTTGGCGCACTTGATGCGAAAGTCCGCAAAGACTTACGGGCATGGTTACGCCGCCTCCATGATGAGGTTCATGTTACCACGGTTTTCGTTACCCACGACCAAGAGGAAGCAATGGAAGTCTCCGATGAGGTTGTGGTGATGAATAAAGGGCGGATCGAACAGGTGGGGACACCATCTGAAATTTACGATGATCCGGCTACAGCTTTTGTGATGAGTTTCATCGGGCCAGTGAACATATTGCCCAGCACCTCGAATATCTTTAAAAGTAGCGGATTTGATGCGCCACACCCACAAGTATTTTTGCGTCCCCAAGATGTGATTTTTGAAAAGGTTGCCAACGGTACCACTACACCTGCGACAGTGAGCCGATTGGTACATTTGGGTTGGGAAATTCAGGTGGAATTAACTTTCGATGATGGACAAGTGGTGATGGCGCATTTAACACGCGATCGCTTTAATGATTTAGAGTTAGAACCGAAACAGCGAGTGTATGTAAAGCCAAAGGATGCAAAGTCATTCCCTGTTTCTTATTCAATTTAAACTTTTGCCAGGTTGCTAAAGGTTAAAGACCTAACCCCCCAGCCCCCTTCCCTACAAGGGAAGAGGGAGTTTGACTCCCCTCTCCGAAACGGAGAGGGGTTGGGGGAGAGGTTCTTCTATGTATCTGAGGTAATTAGCCGCCCTTGGGCACAGTCTCTCCGGGACCTGCGGTGACAATCACCAGATTTTCTGGCTTAATTAAATCTTCAATTGCCTTTTGGATGTCAGTCATCGTAACTGCTTGAATTTGCTGGGGAAAATCTCGGATTTCCGCCGGTGAAAGTCCTAAGACAGAATTATCTAAAATGATGCTGGATACATCACTGGGATTAGCTAAATCCACAGGGTAACTATTGGTAATTGAGCGTTTTGCAGTGTTTAATTCCGCCTCACTCACTCCTTGCTCGCGTAACTGTTTGAGTAAAGCGAGAGTACTGGCGATCGCTTTTTGGGCATCTCCAGGAGCAGTCTGCATTTGAATCAAGAACGGGCCGGGGTTGATGCCGGCGGCAAAACCGCTATATATACCGTAGGTTAAACCTTGGCGATCGCGCACTTCCGTACCCAAGCGGCTCGATAAGGTATCACCACCGAAAATTTGATTTAGCACCAGTGCCGCATAATAACGTGGATCTTTCCGAGAGATGCCATTGTAGCCAATGTAAGTAACAGCCTCAGTTTTACCAGGAATTACTTTGTTTAGACGTGTCAAAGTTTGCGGTAATGGTACGGTCTGGATTTCGAGAACAGGTGGCTTACCTGCGGCTTGCCATTTACCAAACACCTGATTCAGCAAAGTTTTTACCTTGGCTGGCTCAAAGTCTCCAACTATTGCGATCGTCGTCGTATCTGGTCGGTAGTGTGTCTGATAGAAGCCAAGTAAATCATCACGAGTAATATTCTTTAAACTCTCGGCTGTGGGAAAGCTATGGAATGGATGATTTTCCGGGTAAATTGCTTGCTGGAATACTTGCCGTCCTAAACCTCTAGGATCATCTAGCTGGACTTTCAGACTTGTCAATGCCCGTTGGCGACTCAGTTCTAACTGATCGGCGGGGAAAGTGGCGTTTTTTAACACATCTGCTAGAGTTTGAATCAATATTGGCAGATTTGCTGAAAGTCCCTCACCGCTAACGCTAGTTCCCTCGCGGCTAGCGCCGAAGCTCAAATCGGCTCCCCGGTCTTCTAAAATTGTTGCTAGGGTCAGAGCATTTTTAGTCTTTGTCCCATTCATTAAGTTGTTTGCAGTCAGATTCGCTAATCCAGCTTTTTGATTGCCGTCAAATTCAGTACCGGCGTTAATTTGTCCACTCAGGTTAATGGTGGGAAGGTTGCGATCGCTTAACAACAAAACTTTCAAACCATTATTTAAGGTAAACTCTTCTGGTAGCGATTGTTTGCCCGAATCTGTCGCTGATGTGGTAGGTGGCAGATATTTCGCCAGTTCTGCTGGATCTACGGGTTTACCAGGGCTGAAATTTTCCACCGTGCGACTAGAACCAGCGTTAGAAGTTCCTGGTTTGCCATCTGGTTGAGTCGGCTCAAAGAAACCGATGGTTTGTTGAGCCGGGTTGAGGTAAGTTTTCGCTACTTGCTGCACTTGAGCGGGGGTGACTTTAGCGATCGCAGCCAGATAGGTTTCAATAAAACGATAATCCCCTGCGATCGTTTGGTTATACCCCAGTTGAGTAGCCTGACTAGTGATGTCTTGGTTCCCCAAAATATACGAGGCTTGCAGTTGCGTCTTCGCCCGGTTCAACTCTTCTAAGGTAACTGGCTCCTGTTGCAATTTTGTTAAAGATTCCTGGAGTACCTGGGCAATTTTACTCAACTCTTTACCTGGAGCCGCCGTAGCATCAATTTGATACCAACCGGGTTCAATGAGTTCCGCAGCACCACCACTCACTGAACTGGCGAGTCCAGATTCCACCAAAGCCTGGTAAAGCCTAGAGCTACGTCCACCTGTGAGAATAGCATCCATCAAATCAATTGCCGGCACATCAGGATGTTTGATATCTGGTAGAGGATACACCGCTTGCAATATGGCTGCACTTCCAGGTTGCTTGAGAACAATTGGTGCTTTTTTAGCAGTAGACGGGGATGAAGAAGCAGCGGTGGGTAATTTCCCTATCTCTGCGTGTCCTCTTTTTACCAACTTCCCGTAAGTTTCTTTGACAAATTTAAGTACAGGTTCCGTGGCAAAATCCCCGGTAATAACCAACGTGGCATTTTCTGGGCTGTAATAGGTTTGGTAATAATTCCGTACCTGCTCCACCGTGAATTTTTCGACATCGGCTTTTGTGCCTCCCACCGATAAGCCATAAGCTCGATTGGGGAAAACAGCCCGCATCACTGCCCGATTCAGACGATAGCCAGGTGAATTTTCGTACCCCTGTAACTCAGAGATTACCACCCGCTTTTCACTTTTTAGTTGTTCAGGACCAACTAAAGAGTTTTCCATGCGATCGGCTTCCAGTGTCAGCAGTGCTTCTAATTTGTCTCGCTGCACTGTACCAAAATAAGCCGTTTCGTCATAACTAGTAAAAGCATTGAACTGGCTACCCAAAGCACTAAACAACCTTCCAAACTGTACTGGACGGTCATTTGTACCTTTGAACATCAAATGTTCTAGCTGGTGAGAAATGCCATTCTCTCCCTTAACCTCATTGCGTGAACCAACTTTATACCAAACCTGCACACTCACCACTGGAGCGGTATGAACTTCTTTAGTTAGCACCGTTAAGCCATTGTCCAATACCGTTTTTTGTACGCCTTGGGTGAATGAGAGAGCCGATGCAGGTGCAGGTGTCACTGCTGTTGGTGTTGCAGCATTGGTGAAATTGCCCGACAAAGGCACGATAGTTAAGAGCAGGCTCAGGAAAAATCCTATAAGCATGTATGAGCGCCGTTTCATAAGCAATGCAAAATTTCCAATTTTTAAATAAAACCCCAAAGGGCATTTCAAAACTTAAATCTAACTCAAGTTGTTAGTTATAGAGGGAATAAGACAAAAACAAAATAAAATCTCCTCAAAAAAAATTTGGTAGGGGAAGATGACACATAAACTTAAACTTATTGCCACACCAATTTTTCTGCGGTGAGTTAGCCCCGAAATTTTATTTATAGGGGCAATAGGAACAGACGATTTTAATCGCCGCCCCCATGTTAAAATACCCCAGATGGGTAAATTTAGTGTAGTCCAATAAGCTGAGAAATCAGGATATTAAAACAGTGATATCTTAGGAATCTCCGTGGCTTCAGCCCAATAAATACCAATGCAAATATATTAATAACCTTTGCAATGTGTTCCATGTTACACGATTTTCGGAATATCCAGTTTTAAAATCAGCTTTAAGAAGTTGTTTGAAAAGTAGTTAGCTGTGATTTTAGGCACTTGTTGATCCCCCCTAACCCACGCCAGTCGCTCTACTTGGGGAGACCCCAGACGCTCTCTACGAGACGCTAAAAGCGTAGCTTGCTTCCCTGTAAGGGTACGCGGACTCGCTATCGCTTTTAGCGTCTCCCCTTCTCACATTGGGAGAGGCTAGCGCCAAGGGAGAAGACCGCGCTGGCTCCCCGATAAATTGAGGGAAGAATCAAAGTCCCCCAATTTATCGGGTAGCCACTGCGTTGGGCGGCGAGCCACTCTTGTTGCACGTGGCGTGGATTTAGAGGGATCTCCAAGGGTTAGATGTATACAAAAGAACTTTTCAAACAACCTTTAAGCCTGTTGTCATCCCATGAGGGCAGGTATCTATGTCAAATTAGCAATAACTTTTTGAGATATGCAAACAAGAAACTTAATTGGCTCATTTACACTAGGTATGCTGTTAACAGCAATACCTGTATTATCAGCTAATGCCTCAGCAGTACCGGACTTGTACCAGTTCCAAGGGAAGAATGTCAGCATTACTTACTCAACCACAAGCTTTACTGGTAAGCCACTTTTTACCTATAAAGATCAGCAACAGACATTAAACTTTACAGGTAATGAGCAGATCCGTAGTGTAGAAACAGAAATTGGCACACTAGTAACTGTAACTATCCGTCAGACAGTAGATACTGGCAACACCTTGTTTACCTTGATCTTACCCCGTGTAAACCTTGGAAACAGCAAATCAGCCATAGTTGAAACTAAGGGAATCACAACAACAAACCTCTTTTCTGTGATTCCTAAATTTGACCAGGGGCAAAGACAAACTTATACAACAATCCCTTTGACTGGTACAGCCCAATCTGTCGAGTTTTAAACACAAGAGCGGTAATACTGTTTCTTTGTGAGGCTGCGCCAAACTCTGTTTCAAAAGAAAGCTTGCAACACAGATAAAAGTGACTTTTGGTTTGGCGCTTCTTTATATCGAATTGGTATCAGCGTTGGGATTGGGTGCATCCCAGAAGTAGAAGCGATCGCATTGATAAAATCTCTTCTCTGCAATTACCGTTTAATTTGCTTAGGAAACTTGGGAACTAACAAAGATTGCTCTAATTCACCTTGCTCATTATAGAATCTCATTTGACCTTGTTCATTACATAACCAAACTTCAACAGCTTTAGCTTCTAAATATAAATTTCTTTTAAATTCCATTTCTTCCAAAGTGTTACCACTGGATTTGACTTCTACACAAATTTCTGGTGCAATCGATGCTGATACTTCATCTTCAATTTGAGAAAATCGTTCCTCTGAACACCAGACAACATCAGCAACTTTCACACCGTCTGATGTGTTAATAGCACATTCTGGCATTACTTCTCCTGAATTCAATAAAGATTCTAATAAACGTTGGATTCTTCCTTGATAAAAAGAATGTTTAATTTTGACTGGACTCATAACGATTTGACCCCATTTATTTAATTCAATTTTGAAGGGTAAATCTTGTAATTGTTTGTGTTCACAAACTTCTTCCCATCTCATAGTTAATATTTGCCTAGAGTGATGATTTAATTTTAACTCATCTATTAATATTGAGACTCACCCTCTGATTGCAGATAAGAGAGTGGAACGAAACTCAGCCGTACTATCTCAATTAATTCATGAAGATTATCGAACAAAACCAGCATCGACTCATTTTGCGTTTTCAAAAATCGCTTTGGGGTGTATTACTCATTAGCATAACTTTGATTCCATTTGGTTTTTTCCTTTGTTTATTGGGGTTGGTACTCCAGTATGCTGATTATCCTGGAATCATCGCTGTAGTAAGTGGATGCGTAATAGTTGTATAGGAATCCGGTTTGATTTTTGAACAAAATTAAGTATTTGTAGGGTGCGTTAGCGTTTCGCGTAACGCACCAAATCCTTAAGAATGGTGCGTTACGCTGTCGCTAACGCACCCTACGTATCTGTTCAAAAATCAAATAGTAGTCCTATAGTTGTTCTATATACAATAATTAAGGATACAGAAATTACTACTTACACTTTTGATAAAGTAAAAAATTCCATTCTCTGGGAAAGAGAAAATCGATTCAAAATTTTACAGACAAAATCTGTTGAGTTTCCCTGTCATATTATTTCAGGTATTGAGGATAGCGATCGCGCGGCTATTGCAAGGGTAATGACAGCACTTGTAAGTTGGAACTACTGATGTGGGGAAAAACTAATTGTGTAAATTGATTATTGATTCAGTTAGTTTAGCCTCGTCGGGTGGGCAATCCCCACCCGACAAAGTTGCTACAATTTCACATCCAAAGCACGCACCAAAAAAGCCCATTTATCTGCGGCTTCTTCGATAATTTTAGCCGTGGGTTTACCTGCACCATGGCCTGCTTTCGTCTCAATTCTAATTAGCGTTGGCGTATCCCCAGCGTGAGCCTCTTGCAAAGCGGCGGCAAATTTGAAACTATGAGCAGGGACAACGCGATCGTCATGATCGGCTGTGGTAATTAAGGTTGCTGGGTAAGCTGTATCTGCTTTGAGATTTTGCAATGGCGAATAAGCATACAGCGCTGGAAACTCTTCTGGATTATCTGCTGAACCATATTCGGAAATCCAAGCCCAACCGATGGTAAATTTGTGGAACCGCAACATATCCATCACGCCGACTGCTGGCAAAGCCGCACCAAATAAATCGGGACGTTGAGTTATGCAAGCACCCACTAATAAACCACCATTACTACCACCTGCGATCGCTAGCTTCTCAGTCTTAGTATACTTATTAGCAATCAACCACTCAGCAGCGCCAATAAAATCATCAAAGACATTCTGCTTTTTCTCCTTCATTCCTGCTTGATGCCATTCTTCACCGTACTCTCCACCGCCACGAATATTAGGCATAGCATAGACACCACCCATCTCCATCCATACCAAAAGACTCACAGAAAAACCAGGTGTCATTGAGACATTAAAACCGCCATAAGCATAGAGATAAGTCTGGTTATTTCCATCCAATTTAATGCCTTTTTTGTACGTAATAAACATTGGCACTTTAGTACCATCTTTGCTGTGATAAAAGACTTGTTTTGTCTCGTAATTATCTGGATTAAAATCTACCTGTGGCTGGCGGAAAATCTCACTTTTTCCTGTCACCAGGTTGTAGCGATAAATAGTGCCTGGTATGGTAAAACTGTTAAAGCTATAAAAAGTTTCAGTATCATAACGCTTACCAGCAAAGCCATTGGCTGAACCGAGTCCGGGTAGTTCTACCTCTCGAATAAACGCACCTTTGAGATCAAAAATTTTGATTTGGCTGCGAGCATCTTTGAGGTAATCAGCAACGAACTGATTATTAAGTATACCGACACTTTCCAAAGTTTCCGCAGATTGGGGAATGATTTCTCGCCAATTTTCTAGCGACGGGTTTTTTGTGTCAATGGCAATAACTCTTCCCCGTGGTGCATTTAAATCTGTGCGGAAATAAAACACGCTATCATCATTGTCGATAAAGCTGTAATCTGCCTCAAACTGATTAATTAGTTCTACAACTTCAGCATTCTGGTTAGTCAAATCTTTGGAGAAAACCAAATTTTCTGAGTCACTACCCAGCCAAATTGAAATTATTAGATAACGTCCATCTTCAGTAACACCACCACTAAAACCCCATTCCTTTTGGTCAGGACGATGGTAAATTAAAACGTCTTCTGATTGGGGTTTACCTAGTTGATGATAGTAGAGTTTTTGATAATAGTTAACATCTTCTAATTGAGTTTTTTCATTTGGTTCATCGTAGCGACTGTAGAAAAAACCTTGATGATCGTGTGTCCAAGATGCGCCAGAGAATTTAATCCACTTCAAGTGATCTTGGAGGTCTTCACCAGTTTCAACATCGCGTACTTTCCACTCTTGCCAATCAGAACCAGAGGATGATAGACCATAAGCTAAAAGTCTACCATCCTCGCTAATGGACAATCCTGAAAGAGCAACAGTGCCATCTTCTGAAAGTTTATTCGGGTCGATTAAAACTTGGGGTTGATCGTTGAGGGTTTTCAAGGTGTAGAAGACACTTTGATTTTGCAGCCCATCGTTTTTAAAATAAAAGTAGCGTTCACCTTCTTTAAAAGGGATTCCGTATTTTTCATAATCCCAAAGTTGGGTAAGGCGCTGTTTAATTTTTTCCCTAGCAGGAATTTCACTCAGATAGCCAAAAGTAACTTGATTTTGTGCCTCAATCCAAGTTCTTGTTTCTTCAGAATCAGGATCTTCTAACCAACGATAAGAATCTGCGACTAAAGTACCGTGGTAGTCATCGACTTGATTGCTCTTGTGGCTGGATGGATAGGTGAGAGGTTTTTCAGAAGAAGGCATGGTCTTAGGTCAAAAGTGCTTCTTTACATACTATAAGAAAAGCCCAAAGGCTTGTGTCACTTAGTTCCCAGTATTACAGCAGTTTTCATGTATTTAGACCACAATTATCAGACCTAACCCCCAGGAAGGGGAGAAAATCAAAGCCTCTCTCCTCCGAGGAGCTACGGTGTACACACATCTTTGTACAAAACCAAAATCGTGAAGATCCCCCTAAATCCCCCGATAAATTGGGGGACTTTAAGAAGTTTTTGCCCCCCAATTTATCGGGGGGTTGGGGGGATCAAAAGCTTGTGGGCAACTCTCTAAGACTTGTGTGTACACCGTAGCCTCCGAGGAGAGAGGAATGGAAGTGAGGTCTATTTGTGGTTCATTTACCTGAAAATCGCTGTAAGACTGGGAACGAATTCTGAATGGGCTGCTGACTCTCGTCAAGCCACTGGAGGCGGCAGCCCTCCCAGAGTTGCTTCCCAGCCTCCAGGCTGGGAACCAGTTAGGACCTAGCCCTTGTCCTCTTCATTGATAGCAACCCTGCAAGGTGATTTTCAAAATTTTGAACCTAAGCATTAGTTGGACTACTAATCAGTTTCTCCCCTTTGAGCATCCGCGTCGCAGCTTCTAGGAGAGCTTCTTCGAGATAAGGCTTGGTAAAGTAGCCACTAGCACCGAGTTGAGATGCAATTTGTCTGTGCTTGTCTGCACCCCGCGAGGTGAGCATTGCGATCGGTAAGTGGTTGAGGTTAGAGTCTTTCTGGATGCGAGAGAGTAATTCTAGACCATCGCAACGGGGCATTTCGATGTCGCAAAATACGATATCGCAAGGCAGACCGGAGCGAAGTTTATCCCAAGCTTCCTGACCATCACGCGCCTGTTCTACGCGATAACCTGCCTTATTAAACGTCAGGGATAGCAATTCTCGGACTGTAATTGAGTCATCGACAATTAGCACTGTCGGGTCAATCTTCGCAGGAGAGGTATCTTGAGGAGTAGCTTTTTGTTGCCAAGAATTGCCACCCATTTGTGTAGAAATCCGTCCTTGGAAGATGTCAATTATTTCCAGCACGTCAGCAATGGGCATAATCCGACCATCACCCAGGACTGTAGCACCAGCTACACCAATGGGTTTGGGGGCTGGGCCTTCAAATTGCTTAATTACAATTTCTTGTTCGCTCAACACTAGGTCAATCTGTAGAGCAATCATGGTATTTGCCGATCGCACCACAACCACCGAAACCATATCATCATCTCTGGTGCCGCCATAGACGTTACCGCGACTGATTTGGCGATTGAAGGTTAAAAGTTCCTTCAGAGGTCGGAATGGCAGCACTGTATCACGCCAGGAAATAAATGATTGCCCATTGGCATCGTGCTGAATACTTTTGAGTGGTATATCCAGGGTATCTTCTACACCATCCATCGGGAAGGCAACCCTGGCTCGATCGGAGACGCAGCAAAGAGCTTTACAAATACTCAGAGTCAGTGGTAAACGAATGGTGAAGGTGGTTCCCTTACCAAGAGTAGAATCGGTGTTAACTGTTCCCCGAATTTCGCTAATCTCGGAGCGCACTACGTCCATACCCACACCACGACCAGAAATTTCATCTGCCTGGTCTTTAATGGTAAAACCAGACTGGAACAGCAGATCGTAGACTTCCAGACGAGACATGGCTTTTGCCTGCGCTTCTGTAATCATGCCAACCTTCACAGCCTTAGCTTTCACCTTGGCCGAATCGATACCTGCACCATCATCGCCTACGGAAATGATCGTTTGATTACCTTGGTGGAAGGCACGGATGGTGATGATTCCCACGGGTGGTTTACCAGCAGCTTGCCGTTCTTCTGGGGTTTCAATACCGTGAGCGATCGCATTATTCAGCATGTGAGTTAATGGATCGGTAAGATGATCCAAAATCATCTTGTCAATTAAGGTCTCACCACCCTCGATCACCAACTCTACTTGTTTGCCACACTTGATGGCGTTGTCGCGCACTCCTCGCCGCCAGCGATCGATAGTTTGGGCAAAATGCACCATTCGCGCTCTTGTTAATCCCTCTTGTAACTGGGTGGTTACTTGGCGGAACTGCCTTGCGACTCGCTCGGTTTCTTCGGTAACAAAATCAATGTCACTAGCCGACTCTCGCACTCGCACAATGCGTTCAATCATCTGCTGTGAGAGGGTGTGGAAGGGTGTAAAACGATCCATTTCTAACTCGCTAAAACCCCTGTCGGCGTTGGCATCTGGCGCTTGAACGCCGGGGTCTTTCTTTTTGCGTCCAGCTAACAGAGAGGCTTCTAATAGCGATCGCTCATACAACTCTTGCATCCTTGCGCCCACATCTGAGAGTTGTTGTACCTGAATCAGCAAGTTATCTAATGACTGTCGCAGCCGTTCATGATCCTGCTCTAAGGTGTTGCGATTTACCACCAACTCCCCAACCAAATTACTCATATCGTCCAGTTGCTTAACTGGAACCTTCATCGTTTCTTCAAATCTCGGAGTCCGACGAGTAGAGGGACGGGTAGCTTTGTTGGTGCTGGATTTGACTGAGGGTGAATGGGATATTGTTTGATCGGCTTCTGCCAGCAACTTCTCCAAATCACCAAATTCATCTTTTATCGCTGGTGATGGAATAGGAATTTTAGCCAAGACTGGTTGAATGTCTAGGGGCTGGCTGCGATCGCTGTCATTATCTGTACCTAGCAATTCTTCCAGGGCAGCAAAATCTAGTTCTGGTATCTCCTTAGCTTTGGGGATGGATGCGACTTCCTCTCCTAATAATGCTGCCAAGTCTGCAAATTCATCTTCTAGAGTAACTTCTTCAATGGTTTCTCTAGTTGCCAACTCTTCAGTCGAGGCAATAATAGTATTTTCTCCCTCTGACACTGGTGCCGCTTCAGATGTCTCTCCTAAATTCCAAAAATCGTTCTCTACATCTTCCTGAATAACCTTTTGTGTGAAGTCATTAACAGATCGTGAGTCAATTATTGCTGCATTCTTTTCTAATTTCTCCTGATTTTCTCCTTCTGCTAGAGTAGTTTCTGTAAACAATAAATCATTTTCAAAATCTATATTTTCTGTGAACTCAAAGGTCGTTTCTAAATTATTATTCTCATCAGAATCTAAAACTTCTAGACTCGTCTGGAGTGAATCGGAAGTTTCCCCAAAAATGATATTTTCTGATAGTTCATCCACAGGATTCTCTGTGGTGTCCATCTGAATATAGGTAGAATCATTTCTCGCGACATCTTCAAACAGCAGTTGGGGATTTTCATCGAAGGAGCCAAACAAATCACTTGACTCTACTTGGGATAATGCTGAATCGGA
>NZ_JBALEK010000007.1:0-1570 GCF_036917815.1 Nostoc sp.
CGACCGACCTAGGTTAGACCAACTCAGTATCTATAAAACTTGTTTGCTTTTCGATATCTGAGGGGTGTAGGTCTCCCTAAAAAGGAGGTGATCCAGCCACACCTTCCGGTACGGCTACCTTGTTACGACTTCACCCCAGTCACCAGTCCTGCCTTAGGCATCCTCCTCCACGAATGGTTGGAGTAATGACTTCGGGCACTACCAGCTTCCATGGTGTGACGGGCGGTGTGTACAAGGCCCGGGAACGAATTCACTGCAGTATGCTGACCTGCAATTACTAGCGATTCCTCCTTCACGCAGGCGAGTTGCAGCCTGCGATCTGAACTGAGCTCCGGTTTCCGGGATTTGCTTGCATTCGCATGCTTGCTGCCCTCTGTCCGGAGCATTGTAGTACGTGTGTAGCCCAAGGCGTAAGGGGCATGCTGACTTGACGTCATCCCCACCTTCCTCCGGTTTGTCACCGGCAGTCTCTCTAGAGTGCCCAACTTAATGCTGGCAACTAAAAACGAGGGTTGCGCTCGTTGCGGGACTTAACCCAACATCTCACGACACGAGCTGACGACAGCCATGCACCACCTGTGTTCGCGCTCCCGAAGGCACTCTCAACTTTCATCAAGATTCGCGACATGTCAAGCCTTGGTAAGGTTCTTCGCGTTGCATCGAATTAAACCACATACTCCACCGCTTGTGCGGGCCCCCGTCAATTCCTTTGAGTTTCACCGTTGCCGGCGTACTCCCCAGGCGGGATACTTAACGCGTTAGCTACGGCACGGCTCGGGTCGATACAAGCCACGCCTAGTATCCATCGTTTACGGCTAGGACTACTGGGGTATCTAATCCCATTCGCTCCCCTAGCTTTCGTCCCTCAGTGTCAGTTACGGCCTAGCAGAGCGCCTTCGCCACCGGTGTTCTTCCTGATCTCTACGCATTTCACCGCTACACCAGGAATTCCCTCTGCCCCGAACGTACTCTAGCTATGTAGTTTCCACTGCTCTTATCTAGTTGAGCTAGACTCTTTAACAGCAGACTTACATTGCCACCTGCGGACGCTTTACGCCCAATCATTCCGGATAACGCTTGCATCCTCCGTATTACCGCGGCTGCTGGCACGGAGTTAGCCGATGCTTATTCCTCAGGTACCGTCATTGTGTTCTTCCCTGAGAAAAGAGGTTTACGACCCAAGAGCCTTCCTCCCTCACGCGGTATTGCTCCGTCAGGCTTTCGCCCATTGCGGAAAATTCCCCACTGCTGCCTCCCGTAGGAGTCTGGGCCGTGTCTCAGTCCCAGTGTGGCTGATCGTCCTCTCAGACCAGCTACTGATCGTCGCCTTGGTAGGCTCTTACTCTACCAACTAGCTAATCAGACGCGAGCTCATCTTCAGGCAGTTAACCTTTCACCTCTCGGCACATCCGGTATTAGCCACCGTTTCCAGTGGTTGTCCCAGACCTGAAGCCAGATTCTCACGCGTTACTCACCCGTCCGCCACTAAATCCGAAGATTCCGTTCGACTTGCATGTGTTAAGCATACCGCCAGCGTTCATCCTGAGCCAGGATCAAACTCTCCGTTTTG
>NZ_JBALEK010000008.1:0-230994 GCF_036917815.1 Nostoc sp.
CTTCGGGGATCTTGCTACGCGTAGCGTCTCCAAGAGTTGCCGTTGGCGCAGCCTCTCCAAGAGTTGTATTGGGCACTTGTACTGAGCGTACCCCTCCGGGGATCTTGCTACGCGTAGCGTCTCCAAGAGTTGCCGTTGGCGCAGCCTCTCCAAGAGTTGTATTGGGCATGGGGAATGGGGCATTGGGAGTTAAGAATTATTCTCCTTGTCCTCTTCACACCCTCATTTCCCCTATGCCCCATGCCCCATGCCCCATTCCCAATGCCCATTAGTTAAGAAGGATAAACTGGGAGTGTGAAGTGAAACCATGCTCCGTTATTGGGGGCAGAGTCCACCCAAATTTGACCATAATGTGCTAAGACAATACGTTGGCATAAACAAAGACCAATGCCGTAACCTTCTGTGCCTTCATCTCGTTGCAGGCGAAAGTGGTTTTCAAAGATGCGATCGCGATTCTCTACAGGAATACCAGGTCCAGTATCGCCAATACTAAACTGGACTTTTTGGGTAGTGCGATGCAATCCAGAAATGCTAATCTTGCCTCCTTCTGGGGTGTATTTGATGGCATTATCCAACAGATTTACTAGCACTTGACGGATACGTTCTGGGTCAGCGTATACATAAGGTAAGTCGTTGGGAATATCAGTTTCTACCTCTTGGGATTTGGCGGTGTAGCGATCGCACAATTCTTCCAGTATTTCTAAGCACAATTTACCTAGCTGTACTTTTTGTGGTAAAATTGGAAACTCTGTATCTTGGCCACAACCTACCTGTAAAAGGTCGGCAATCATCCGATCAATGATCTTAGTTTGATTGCGGGCTTGCTTTAATAGATGCGCCGTCATGGATGGTTTGAGGCGCTGAAATTGGCCTGTCTCTAAATTGTAATTAGATTGAAGAGTTTCTATGGCGATCGCGGTAGCAGTTAGCGGATTGCGGAGATCGTGCGCCAGCATCGCAATTACCCGATCTTTAAACTGTAACTGCTCTTGGAGGTGCTCTTTTTCCTGTTTCAAGCGAAAAACTTCGTCTGAGAGTCGGATGAGTTCAGCAGAAACAGCAACTGAACGGATAGTAGATTTGGGTGATGTCGCCCTAGCATTGTCGTCTATCCGTTCTTGTAAGTCTTCCTGTAATTTTAAGTAAGCATCTACAGAGGCTTGCCAGCGAGGCCACCAGTTTTTCAATTGCGCTATGATATTACTCCCAGCTAAAACCTGTCGTGGTTCCGGGTGGATTTTGATTAAAGCTGGCGTTGCTACCAATTTAAAGTGTTCTGCTAAGTAAGGTTGTTGTCCAACATCAATAGTCTGAAGTTCAAAACTATACTCAGCCTGCAATTCTTTTAAGTAAGCACGTATTCGCTGTACCTGTTGGCGAGACTTAGGGCGTCCATCGACAAACAGTAACAGCTGGAGTGGAGCCTCAGAATAAATAGGCTGATCCTGGGAAACTTGCATGTAATCGTGTTTCAGCACTGGTAACAACCCGGTGACGCTTTACAGAAAGAAATGGACTGACGGTTGTAGATGGTCGTTGTTTTTTCTTCAATTTAATATGTATTTTAGATTTTCGTACTCTGATCCGATCTGCGTTTTTGACATCTGATATATCTTTTTCAGCCTTTTGCAGCCTTTTGGCTAACTTCATCTCCAAGAAACACCCAAGCCCCTTGAATATAAGTCTTAATTTGCCCTTAATCAAAAATTTTCGCCAGAGGCAGCAGGTGAAAGGTTTATTTAGGAAACTCCAAGAAATAAATTATCCAATATTGTGGGGTGGGCAACATGAGCGCCCTATGGGTTGGGCGGGCGAGACGCCCACCCCACAGGAGTTAATTGGATATTTTTTTATTTGTCAGTCCCTTAATACTATGTCAATTTGAGTAATCGCTTTGAACAAGCGATGCCTAGGTTGGGCAAAGCCTACGCCCAAGCAAACGCAAATGCTAATTGTATCTAATCTATCAGGAAGCTGGTAACTGTTCAGACCAAGTTTGTAGAGGTTTTTTCAACCGCCAGTGGATTCGATGAAGTGTCTTTTTGACTATGTACTGCTTCTATGTCTATGAATTGTGAAGCGCAACGTGTGCCTAGCTTTCCTAAAATAACAGTTGCCCTATCCCAGATGAACAGGGGATGGGTTGCCTGAGGAAAAGCTTTGGATAACAATAGAGGCGATGCCTAGGTTGGTAAACTACGCACTTTTAGAGGAAGTACTCACTCCTTTCGAGGTGTACAAGTAGCACTTTCCCCAGAAAATCAATTTAGAGATACTAGAGAAACTGCTGCGACACTTGACTGCTTTGCATCTAACCTCAGTCACCAAGAAGAATGAACTTACGCTAAGTTCCTGGAATTGTTTAACAGTGGCATTTTCCAGCTATTGCCTTACTCAGCTTACCATCCTTAGATGAATAATTTCCAAAATCGATTGTAAGCCAGTGTTAGCAAACTTTATCCATTCCCCTCTTTGGGTGAGGCTAAGGGGGGCTTTAGTCCTAGTCTATCACTTCAGCTGGTTGGCGATCGCACTAAGATAGTACAACACGGCGTAAATAAACCACCCATTGCAAATAACCTGTCATAATCCCTGTAGTGGAGTAATAGCTTAGTGCGATCAAATCACAAAACTCTTATCTAGCAGCTATTCCAGATTTATTTATGTTTTTTCCCGAAAATGTTAGTTTTTCAGAATTTTAGGGAACTCTATAAATAAGCATGGGAATTATCAAAACCTAATGGCTGTAAAACGAAGACAATACGGTAGCTTCTGCTACCGTTTACTCAAATTTTGAGATATCATTTTCACCAATAGAGACATTTACGAAGAAGATGCCGTGAGTCGGTAGTGTCTTTTGGCGATATAAAGAGTTAGAGGAACAGGGGGATAAGGAATACAAGGGGACAAGGAGAATAATTCTTAACTCTTAACTCAGCACTCCCAATGCCCCATACTTCTCTTCTTAGGCTGCGCCAACGACTGCGCGGTAGTTGAGCGTAGTCGAAACTCAGTACAAGTGCCCAATGCCCCATTCCCATTTAATGAACAGTCTGCGCTAGGGTAGGAATTGAAACATCAATTTGTGATTTCCTGTGCTTCCCTGTAAACCTCCAGCTGTATTTCTAATTTGGGCTGTTCTCCTCACTTCGTTAACAGCCTGTGCTAACAGTCCAGTCGCCAAAAACCTTGAGCAATCTTTGGCGGCAGATCCGAAACTGCAAAGCAATCCAGTTGTCTTTGGAGAATCTCAGGTTAACCAACAGCAAGCACAGCAAAACCAATCAACTGTTCAGTTACCAGGCGATTTTCCTAAAGATATCCCCCTATATGCCAATGCCAAGCTACAGGAAGTTACACCTGCTAGCGGTTCAGAAAACAGAATCTCAACTCGTTGGTTGAGTTCTGATCCCAGTAACTTTATTGCTAGCTTTTATCGCAGCCAGTTTCAAGCAAATAACTGGCAGATTTTGCAACAGCCAACAGATGATGGGGGAGGCGCTTTTGAAGCACGTCGTAACGATTTGCTGTTGAAGGTTTCCATTCAGCCAAAATCAGTTAGTAAGGTCACACCCAATCAACCCCAAACATCCACAGAATTACTGATTGATTACATACCCAATAGTACTGCAACGGCACAACCTACCCCAACTACAAGTTCTAACGAAACTACTAACGCCGTTCCTCAACCAGGAAATCCACAGTTCATTGGCCCAGCACCACCCGCAAACTTGGCAGTACAGCCACCAAGCACGGCTAATAACCAAACAATCCCTACAGTCACACCTGAATCGCAGGTATTCAACGATCTGAATAAGGTACCGCAAGAATGGCGGGAACATATCCAAGACTTGGCTGCATTAGGTGTTTTGTCTATAGAACCAAAGACAACTAAGAGTGATTCTAGTACCACAACTAACCAGTTTGAACCGAGTAAAGTCATTACACATCGGGAATACGCCCGTTGGCTAATTGCTGCTAACAATGCAATGTATGCCAGCAATCCAGCTAAACAAATTCGTTTGGCATCAGAAAGTACTCAACCAGCTTTTAGTGATGTGTCCGCAAAAGACCCTGATTTTCCAGCAATTCAGGGATTAGCCGAAGCTGGGTTAATTCCTAGTCCTTTGTCTGGAGATTCTACAGTAGTTTTGTTTCGTCCTGATGCACCCCTAACGCGGGAACAGTTACTACTGTGGAAATTACCCCTAGATACTCGCCAAGCTTTACCCTCTGCTAACTTAGATGCGGTTAAACAAACCTGGGGTTTCCAAGATGCAGCGCGAATTGACCCCAAGGCTTTAAGAGCAGTGTTGGCTGATTACCAAAATGGCGAACAATCGAATATTCGGCGGGTGTTTGGTTATACGACTCTGTTTCAACCCAAAAAACCAGTAACTCGTGCTGAGGCTGCTACGACTTTGTGGTACTTTGGCACTCAGGGTGACGGTGTATCGGCTGCTGAGGCTCTGAAATTAAAGCGAGGTTAAAAGCCAGTTACTTTATCCATATCATAAAAGTGAGCAATTATCACCTTTTATGAGGTAATTTTTGCCATTTCTTTGTACAATCCCGATTTTTTTGAAGAGAATGTAAATCTAAGTATTTTCAGCGTTTTTATCTGTGTTTGATGAATTTTTGAGGCATAGTTAAGTACAATAACGCAGAATGGCTGAATAAAGGTACTTAGTTTTGAAGTAACTGAGAAAAGATAAGTTGTCAGATTATTGCCCCTTGATTACTTTTAAACAGATTAAAAAATACCACAGGTAAAACAAATATGAAAAAACAAGCGATCGCAGTCGGATTTGTTCTATTTTCTTTCATGTTGCCGAACAAAGCCTCGGCTGCGAGTTTTGATCAGCTTTATGTGTTTGGCGATAGTCTTTCCGATACAGGTAATATATATAATGCTTCGGGTAAAACATACCCTCTAAGCCCACCTAACTTTGAAGGACGTTTTTCCGATGGACCGATCTGGGTGGATTATCTCGGAAATCAGCTAGGATTAAAGCCCACTTTATTAACTGATATTAATTTCACGACTATTCCTCCCACACCAATTCCTACCCAAGGGATAAACTTCGCTTTCGGTGGTGCTAGCTCTGGTTTAGATAACGCTATCCTTCCCAATGCAAATTTACCGGGAGTGCTTCAACAAGTCCTTGATTTTGCTGGAACTCTGCAAGCAAATCATCAAACTGCTGATCCAAATGCACTTTATACATTATGGGGAGGCGCGGATGATTTATTATTTGTTAACCCTAAAGATCCGACGACACCAATCAGTAATATATCTAAGGCGTTGAACATTCTCGCAGGAGTCGGCGCGAAAAATATTTTGGTGTTTAATTTGCCAGATTTAGGAAAGCTACCAGCTGATCAAACCTACGATCTCAACCCTACAACCCTTAGTGAATCGACTAATGAGTTTAACTTGGGTTTAGCAACAACTGTCAGCGCTTTGAGTGAAAACCCGGATCTCAACATCATCTCTGTTGATACTTATTCTTTATTTAATCAGGCAAGTGCATTGGGTTTGACAAATGTAACTGAGTCTTGTCTATCTAACCTAGATATATGTAACCCAGGTAACAACAAATTTCTGATCTGGGACGGTTTGCACCCAACAACGGCTGCTCAGAAGGTGATCGCAGATGCTGCACTGGCGGCGATTGATGCTAAATCTGTCCCTGAACCTTCGATCAACTTGGGGATTTTAGCCCTTGGTGCTTTTGGTGCCATAGGAGTACTGAAGCGTCAACAAAAAAGATCAGCACTTATGTTAGCCGGTCGGGTTATTGATGCACAATTGTCTCATACAACAGTTGAAAATTAAACGAACTGTATTGATGTGGGATTACGATCGCTTATTTCAAATTATTGAAGAATTAGTCATGCACCATTCCCCTAGTGGTGTAGAAGCTGAGATTAACCAGTTCTTGATGCAGCGATTTGCGGCGCTGGGTGTGGAAGTATGGTGCGATCGCGCCGATAATATTATTGCCAAGATTCCAGGGAAAAGTCCCGACCGAGCGATGTCTAACGACAAGCCGCTTCGCGTCTACGCTATCACTGCACACAAAGACGAAATTGGCGCAATTGTCAAAACTATCGGTGATCAAGGTCGTGTCAAAGTCAGTAAACTCGGTGGTTCTTTCCCGTGGGTTTACGGTGAAGGCGTTGTCGATTTACTAGGAGACAATGAAACCATTAGCGGTATTCTCAGCTTTGGTTCCCGCCACGTTTCCCACGAATCGCCCCAAAAAGTGCAGCAGGAAGATACTACTGTGAAGTGGGAAAATGCCTGGATTGAAACGAAGCTGACATCTGCTGAATTAGAAGCAGCTGGCATTCGACCTGGAACTAGAATGGTAATCGGCAAACATCGCAAGCGTCCAATTCGGTTAAAGGATCATATTGCCGGTTACACCTTGGATAACAAAGCCTCTGTTGCTATTTTGCTAGCGTTGGCTGAAAACCTGAAACAGCCAGTTGTTGATGTTTATTTAGTAGCGTCAGCTAAAGAAGAAGTAGGGGCAATTGGGGCGCTATTTTTCACTCAAAACCAGCGTTTAGATGCTTTAATTGCTTTAGAAATTTGTCCCTTATCTGAGGAATATCCTGTTAAAGATGGGGAAAGTCCTGTACTCTTATCTCAAGATGCCTATGGGATATATGATGAAGGGCTAAATGGCCAACTGGGCCATAGTGCCAAGCAGTTGAATATGCCAGTACAGTTAACAACTCTGAGTGGATTTGGTAGTGATGCTTCAATTGCCATGAAATTTGGTCATGTTGGGCGTGCTGCTTGTTTGGCATTTCCCACCCAAAATACACATGGCTTTGAAATTGCTCATTTGGGAGCGATCGCTAATTGTATTGATTTGTTAAAAGCTTTCTGCGAAACTGAGTTTGAGTGATAATTCTAGGCTTTTATTTGAAAGAGCGATCGCATATCAACCCAAAATAGCCAGAAAAAGGTTTTGCAAAGCCTGAAGGTCTGGCTCCTCAAGTCGTCCTAACTTTTTAATCACTAGCCCTTTATCCCAGATTTTAAGCAGAACTGGTTCAGAAAGTTTTGCTGCTGCAAAGGTCAGGCTATGGTCTGTATCTTGCTGATCCAGAGAATCAATAAAATTTTCAACTAGCAAAACTTTTTCGGGAGGTAGCTGGCGAATTTTTTCAAGTAGTCTTTGCTCTGAAATGCTATCAGTCTGCATTATTCATATTCTCCTTGCTGCCTTAATTATTTTGGTCATGCGTTCATTATAGTTTTTACACCCATTTTGCTAAATGCTTGATTTATGTCAAACTTTAGTATTGAATAATACTTTTATCAAAGCCGATGATGGGATTTGAACCCACGGCCTGCTGATTACGAATCAGCTGCTCTACCACTGAGCCACATCGGCGTACACAATCTAATAGTATAACATGATTTAATCATGGTAGATCAAAATCCCAAAAATCGCCTTAACCCTGAACAGTATGCCAGCCTCAAAGCAGAAATAGCTGCTCCTTATCGCGGCTTACGACAATTTTTCTACATCGCTTTCGGCGCTTCTGGCTCACTTGGTGCATTTGTCTTTTTCTTCCAAGTGCTTGCCGGACGCAATATTGAGAGTGCAATGCCAAGTTTGGCTCTCCAAGTAGGAATAGTTGCCTTAATGGTCTTCCTCTGGCGGTGGGAACAGCGTCGGCAACAACGCCCCCAATCGGGTAAAAATCCTAATTCCTGAAGGAAGTCCACCAGTTGAAATTCAAACTTGGTGTCGATAACCCTGTGTTAACATTATCGCCACAACACCCAGACTACGGCAATTTAAAAAATGTTATAGCGGTTCCCATTCAGATACGGTACAACATAACATCACGAGGTGTAGGGGCACGGCAGTGCCGTGCCCCTACGGGTGTACCTCACGTAAACGAGAACCGCTATAATCCAACTTTTGAGAGTGTGGAAATAGTTGATCAATTGCCTGCTCAACTAACCTAAATACAGGTTCAGGATACAGCGATGGATTTTGGGTGACATTTTCAATGAACTGATAGCTAATGGTTTTAATATCAGCACCTTTCTCTAAGAGAATTGGTATTAAGGATGAATACAAGCGTCTACCAAGAGCAAGTGTTAGAGGTGTCAGTCCATCGTGACTTAAGTAGTTAACATCTGCTCCTCGCTCAATTGCTTGTTGCACATCAGCAACTCTACCAACCATAAGAGCATAAATCAAAACTTCATTGGGATGGAATTTTTCAAAGCCTTTCTTACTCGCATTTCTTGCTTCTTGCCATCGGGATATATTCTTAGCGGATACTTCTACCTGTCTTTTTGAGTCCCAAGACCGAAAAAACGATCCTTTTAGCTTTGGTAAATAGACGTATCGTGCCCGCCAATTCGTTAGTCGCTTCTCATGGATAACCATTGCGATCAATTTGGATGAGCCACGATGACGACCTGCAACAACTATTCTCTCGTAACCATCACCCCAAGTTGGAGCAGAACAGTAAACCTTTGTGTTTGGACTGAAATGCTTTGTCCCATACTGGATTTCATGGTTTTCACCAAAGGGCTGCTCCGAAATCACATTTGCAACTAGACACCATTCAAGACATTTTTCAAATTGCTCAGTCATGGTTCACGTTCAGATAGCCATTAAGCATAATTTTATCGCAAGTTATACCAATTTAATGTGAAGTTGCACATATCTTGATCCCCCTAAATCCCCCGATAAATTGGGGGACTTTGATAGATGTTTTTCCGGTTCCCCCCTTATTAAGGCTTGCTCGGGGGGATCGAATTCTATGCAGCTTCATAAAAAATTGGTATTACTGATTTCACAATCTGGGCAACGAGAGAGAAAAAATAAAAAAATTATTAGAAAATTCCAAAAAGCAAAAATTTCTGAGAAACTAGAAATCGTTGAAATGGGGTTAGCCAATATAAAAACCCTGACCATAAACTCAATCACGTTCAAATGGGGTCAGCTATATTTAAAGACCCTAAATTTTATGTTTAGAAAACCCTAAAATTAAAGAAACTCACATTAATTGGAAGCGTCAGACTGATAAATTGTTAGTCTGGCGCTTCTAATTTGCTAACTAGACATTTACTGAGCTGTTACCAAATAGGATGAAGGAATTGGTTGAGCGCGTCCAGCACTGACGAGTGCCTGGTAAACAAAGGCAGCAACTTCGGCTCTAGTCGCTTCACGACTAGGATTGAGTTGCTTGACTGTGGGATAGTTGATTACTAATTGCCGTGCAGTTGCCGCCGCAACAGGAGCGATCGCATAATTAGGAATCTGGGCAGCATCGGTGTAAAAGTTAAGGACATTCTGATTATTCGTAGTTAAGCCCAAACCATTAGCTAAAGCGACTAATGCCTGCACTCTTTGAATTTGCTGCTGTGGCTTAAAAGTGCCATCGGGATAACCAGAAACAAATTGACTCTGGTAAGCAGATTGAATTGCAGCGTAAGCCCAGAAATTGGTTGCTACATCCTTAAACTTAATGACTGGGCGTTTGGCTGCTGGTTTTAGGGCTTTAGTGACAATAGTGGCGAATTGAGCGCGGGTTACAGGTTCATTGGGTTTAAAGCTGCCATCAGGAAACCCAGCAATAATATTTTGGGAAGCTAAAGCTTCGATGTAGCTTTTTGCCCAGAAATTTGTCGGTACATCTTTAAAGGCGGTAGTCCCTCCAGAGGGTACGTTAACACTTGCGGCAACAAAATCTACTGAGCCAAAAATCTTTTTCTGATCGATATCGTTGCCAACAGCGATAATTTTACCGGTTTTAGTGGCGTTGTTCACATCATAACGAGTGTTATTGCGGATCAGATTGCCACCAGGACTTTCGTTAGTACCAAGATCGGGTAAAGCATTAACGGTTGCTACTAAGCCATCCCGCTTGTTGTTCTGAATGACATTCTTACGCAATACCGGCTTCGCTGACTCTGAGATAAAAAGACCGTCTTGGTTTTCGACGATTTGGTTTTCTACAACTAGGGGTGTGGAAGTGCCACCGATCGCTAGACCAAAACCAGTATCCTGAAATAAATTACTCCGAATTTCTCCTTGGGCAGCTTTAGCAATTGAAATGCCATTGCCTTTGTTTTGCACAAAGATGTTATTTTCAATTTTGGGATTGCCTGTACCCGTGACAAAAACACCTTCTCTAACACTGTTAGTAAAAGTACTGTTTTTGATAATGGGATTAGTTGACTCTACCCACACACCCGTACCCCGGCTATTTGGGTTGGTAACGGTGACACCAGCGATCGTGGTATCTTGGTCGGCAAGGATGGTAATATCTTGTCTGGCAAAGGTGCGACTAGTGTAGAAACCTCCACCTGTAATTAATGTCGCCTGACCTTTAGTAGCTTCATCACCACGCAGTGTCACCCCTGGTTTAAGCAAAAGCGGGAAGGTTTCGCCACTTTGTTGGTTATAGCTACCAGGTGCTAATTGAATAACTGCGCCTGGTTGGGCTTGACTGAGAGCAAAACTGATGCTTTTGTAGGGCGCAGCTGAGGTTGCACCACCACCAGCACTATCTGTACCAGTTGCTGAATTAACGTAAATTACTGCGGCTGTTGTGGGGGCTTGCGCTGTAAGAGTTGGAACGATATTTTCTGGGTGAGTAGCATCAGCATTAACCTTACCCTGTAGTAGTATTGAACCACTAGAAAAAACAAGCATTGCCGTTAGTCCGGCTCCCACGCGCAAAGTATATCTGATATGACTGCTAGAAAGAAGGCGAAAATTTTTCGCTAGAGAAATGTGAAAACCCCGATATTTCATTTTTTGAGTCTGTGATGTGCTGAATTACGGTATGTAGAACAAGGTTAAAGATAGCAGCCTTGTAGCTGCTGTAAAACCCATGCAAAACTATACTGGATGATTAGCACTGATTCAGCTAAATTCCTTAGATAGATCACAGAACTTATACATTTTAGGGGCTACCTTGCCGCAGAAAATCAGTATTATTCACAGGACTTACGCAAACAATAGCCAAAAAGAATGATTTTCAGTAGGGGCAATTCATGAATTGCCCCTACTGCGTAGAGCGGGGGAGTGAATTAAGGGACTGTATTTTTACTTAGGGACTGACAAGAAATAAATTATCCATTTTGTGGGGTGGGCAAGATGAGCGCTCTAAATCTGGGACGGGTGGGGACACCCATCCGACAAAAAATTTGGGATGTTTTTTTATTTATCAGTCCCTTATATGCTTGCACCAGGCGATTAGAAGGATACTGTTGGCGAATTAATAGGGGGTCTAACCCCTTATCCCCAATCCATGTTAATTCAGTGCGTTGAAACGCACTTCAGCTATTAGCCTGCAATTTATTGCGGGGTCGGAAAGCAACGCAAAAGCAAGGTTTTAGGGGTGAGGGGTCTAACCCTTCACGAATTCGCCAACAGTATCTTAGAAGTCGCGGCTAAACGAGACTTTACCTGCCTCCGCAGGTTGAAAAGCCTTGATTTTGCCTTACTCCGCGTAGGCGGACTACCCTTCTCTTCGAGAGGCTGCGCCAACGGGTTCTCCAAAGGAGTACGTTTGTATAGCCGCGATTTCTAATCGCTAGCGCTAAGTGCAAGATGTGAGTTTAGATAGAGTAGTAATATTATTTTGGGTATAAAATTAGTCAATTTATACACCGTCTCGGCGACAGGTTTTGTGAGCCGCATTGGTACTTTCTGCTAGTCTTGACTAGCAGGTGTCGCTGATTGAAATTATTAAGAATAATCCCACAAATGAAGTAGAAGTTGATGGCGATCGCTTAGAGGGTATATACCATCAACTGCATCCCTTGCAAACATTGTGTTTAGTAAGCTAAAGTTTCTAAAGTTTCCCTTAAATACCGTTGTACCTGCTGTTCCAAACGAATTCCCTCTAATTGAGTATCGCGTTCTAGTTGCCAGCGCTGAAAACCGGAACTAGTGGAAATCGCGCATTTGAGACTATACCAAATTTCAGTATCAGCAGAAAATTGGCGATCGCTAGAAGCTGGAATTTGAGCCATAGTTCCTCATTCCTTTATTTTAACTTCAATGGTAACTGGGCACGGGGCATACAAGTAAAAAGAACCAAGTAAAAAGTAAAAAGAAAGATAAATTCAATATTTCTTTTAATTTTTAACTTTTAACTTTTAACTTGTTTCTCTGCCCCTGCCCTTCTCTCTAGCCCTTTAAAGTGAAATAATATACTTTACGGGCTGCTACGAATCTGTATTTATCCTAAACAAGGATTGCAACAATCGGGGCACGATTTGATTAACCCTCACCCCTAAAATTGTAAAATCTTGCTTAATCTTTTCTAAAGATAATGGCTCTATGCCAGCGAATTCTGTCTCATTAATCACCAAAACTCGCATTACACTCACAGGTATTTGTAAAAATAGATTGCTACCCAAAAAGGCTAATCCCGCAAGGACTAGTGCAAGGCTGCGCCATTGTGGAAGAAATTTGGCTGAATTTGCTACTAATGGGGCAATTTGGTAAAGATTCCACAGTATCCAAACTGACAATACTGCTGCCACTAATGCCAGGATACGATTTAACTTTGTATTAATTAAACAGAGAATTTTTCGCTGCCGTTCAGTCAGATTTTCTGGCTTTAGGGCTATTCCTAAAAGAGCAAATATATAAAAAGGGCGGCGTAACTGCATCCACAGCAGGGGTAGAACACCAATGGCGGCAACTAAAAATAGCTCCATCCAGACTGGTAAAAACGGCTCGCCTACAGATAGGAACAATAAGCAGAGTACTAAAAAAACAGGCAACGTCGCCAATCCAGCAACGTGAATCCACAAAATAGGTTCAGAGCGAAATGAATGCATATTATGAAAATTTCTGAGTTAAGAATTAGGAGTTAGGAATTAGCAGCCTTTAACTCCTAACTCCTAATTTATCACTCCTAACGTCTAACCATTTTACCCTCAACACTATCTGGTTAAGGTGAGTGTGCGGCGCTTCGTAACCATTTGATAGGATTCGATGATGTCACCTTCAACCCAATCATTGAATTTATCCATGCCGACACCGCATTCATAACCGGCGTTGACCTCACGGGCATCTTCTTTCATCCGTTTTAGGGAGTCAAGGACACCTTCAAAGATCACCTTACCGTTGCGTCGCACCCTGACTTTGCAGTTGCGAACTAGCTTGCCAGATTGAACGTAGCAACCGGCAACTGCACCACGACCGACTGGGAAGACGGCCCGGACTTCGGTTTGACCCAAGGGTTCTTCCACCAACTCTGGTTCCAAAAGACCTTCCAAGGCATCTTGAATATCTTCTAGGAGTTTGTAGATGACGTTGTATTCCCGGACATCTACACCTGCTTCATCGGCGGCTTGTCTTGCGCCACTGGCAAAGGTGGTGTTGAAGCCGATAATTACAGCGTTACTGGCAGCTGCTAAGTCGATATCTGTCTCGGTAATTTCCCCAGCAGTCGCCAACAACATCCGAATTTGGACTTCGTTTTGCGGGATTTGCTTGAGCGCTCCCACAATGGCTTCTACGGAACCTTGGACGTCTCCCTTCAAGATCAAGTTGAGTTCTTTCAACTCGCCTTCTTGGGCTTGAGCTGACAGGGTTGTAAGGGTAACACGACCTTGTAACAGGCGGGATAGGCGTTGTCTGTCGGCGCGATCGCTAGCGAGTGCCCTGGCTTCTTTTTCGTTGTAGAAGACCTCGAACTCATCACCTGCTGCTGGTACATCACTTAAACCTAGTACCTCGACAGCAAAGGAAGGAGAAGCAATTTCTACTCTCTTGCTTCTGTCATCCACCATCGCCCGGACTTTACCGAAAGCTGAACCAGCTACTAGGATATCTCCCACATGGAGTGTGCCATTCTGAATCAGCAGGGTAGCAACTGCTCCCTTGGCTTTATCCAGATGCGCTTCAATGACAGTTCCTTTGGCGGAACGATCTGGGTTAGCAGATAGTTCGCCAACTTCTGCTACTAGCAGAATCATCTCTAAGAGCGTATCCAGATTTTCACCTCTGATGGCGCTCACGGGAACCATGATTGTCTCACCACCCCAATCTTCTGCGGTCAAACCATACTGGGTAAGTTCTTGTTTCACCCGTTCTGGCTGTGCCCCTTCTTTGTCAATTTTGTTGATGGCAACAACAATTGGTACTCCCGCAGCTTGGGCGTGACTAATGGCTTCAATGGTTTGGGGACGGACACCATCATCAGCAGCCACTACTAACACGGCAATGTCTGTTACCCGCGCTCCTCGTGCCCGCATCGCTGTAAAGGCTTCGTGACCAGGAGTATCCAGGAAGACTATCTGCTGTGGTTTGCCCTCATGTACCACATCCACATGGTATGCACCAATATGCTGAGTGATACCGCCAGCTTCGCCAGCAGCCACTTTGGTTTTGCGGATTGAGTCGAGCAGGGTTGTTTTACCGTGGTCTACGTGACCCATAATTGTCACGACTGGGGGACGGCGATGGAGATATTCTTGGTCTTCTGCGCCGACCATTTCCGTAATTTTCCGAGCTTCTGCTTCTCGCTCGGCGGTTTCGACTTCTATTTCTAGTTCTTTTCCTACCAGGGTAATTGTGGGAATATCCAGATTTTGGGTGATACTCACCGCCATGCCTTTAAGGAAGAGGATTTTGACAATCTCTGTATCGGCAACGGCTAAAACGTCAGACAGTTCTTGCACAGTCAACGGCCCTGTGATCGTCACTTTTTCGGGGCGATCGCGCTTTGTATCGGCTTCTTGGCGACGGTTCTGGTGATGGTCGCGGCCGGAACCAGATTTGGAACCAGACCTGGAACCAGATTTTCTGGCTCTTGCAGTTGGGGCGCTAGCAAGGGTTGCACCTGGCATCTGTACAGGTCGAGTCGCTTTGGGTTTGGGAGGACGAGCGATGGAAAGGCTGACTTGGACTGTGGCTGGTGAGTCGATATCGTCATCATCCAGCAAATCTTCTTCAAACTCATCATCAAGTATGGGTTTGATCCGCTTGCCTTTGACACCAGCTTTCGCCTTCTCTTTAACTTCGTCAATGATTTCCTCTTCTACCCACTTTTTGCCGCCTTTGGTTGGTCGAGGCGGACTTGGGCGTTTTAAATCGAGGAGATCCGGTGTAACTGGTTCATCACCCAATCCTTGAGATTTGCCCGCCATTCCTGACATCTGTCTGGGTGGAGTAGCGATGGGCATGGCAGCAGCTACACCTTCACCTGGACGTGCTGGCCTGGGTCGTTGCCCTTCTCCCAGTTGTGATGGTGCAGATGGTCTAGTGCCCCTCTGCTCTGGTCTGGTGGGTGAAGGGGTAGGACGACTTGTTCTTTGTGGTGCAGCTGGTGAGGGTTGGTCAGTTGGCAGTTTAGCAACTTTTGGCTTAATCTGATCGCGATCGCCTTCAACGGGTCGTAGCCGTTGGTCGCGTTTGAGAACTGGCTTAAATGCCGGAGATACCTGCTCATCTCCTACCGGGGCTTCTTCTGCCGCCGGTCTGGATGGAGGAGCAACTAGTTGTGGTTTGATCGGTTTTTCCGCTTTCGGTCTGGGTGGAACTGTTTTTTCCGGTTTTGGGGATGCTATTTTTTCCGGTGCCTGATTTGCATTAGGCGTTTGTTCCAAGTTGGCGATGGGAGGTTGCTCTTGAGTCTCAGATTGAGTCCGGGGCACAGGTCTAGTTGGTGCTGCCGGCTTCATGGGTGAGGCTGGTGTAGCGAAAGGCCGTGGAGGAGAGGGAGGATTAGCTTCAGACAAGGCAGCTTGGGTATTGTTAGCAAGTGACGCCTCTGGGGCGTTGGAAGTAGTATTTCTCAATATTTTGGGTTTGCGTATTTCCAAAATTTGCTGTTTGTGGGGTGCAGCTGGTCGGTTACGTCCGCCGTTGGGTGGTGAATTGGGCTTATGGCTGGTTGTACCTAGTTCCTTTTTGGCAGATACATTCGTAGCTGCCAGCTTTTCTGCCGCCGCCCGGATGTTTTCTGCCTCGGATTCTGAAATCGTGCTGCTATGGCTTTTGACCGAGATGCTGAGCTGCTCGCAAATTGCTAATAGCTCTTTGTTATCCAAATTCAATTCCTTTGATAATTCATAGATTCTAACTTTGCCGTTATTCATCCACTCTTCCCCTTTAATTTACAGTTTTAGCGGATGGTTGCCTGGTTTGCGACATCTCCATCCTTGGATTACTGTTTTTAGGTTGCCGTTCAGTTTTTGCCGGTGCCTCCAATCAGGAAAGAGAGATGTTTCGGTTTAATAATGGCATCCCCACCAGGAATGATGGTTGAGGTATACCCATAAAAATTTCTTAAATAAAGGATTTTTATAGGAACCGTTGACGCCGAACTGCGCCTGAGCGCTACCAGGTTGCCATTTTGTAGTTTTTTGTTTTGTTGATTCTGAGTCTTCCACAACACAATCGATTACATCTTGTTCTGGGAATCTGGCCTCGCCCCTCGTTATTGGAGGGCCGAATGCCTTTTACACCCATTTACTATGTTGGCAGTGACATACTTCTACCCTGACTTGCGGTACAGTGTAGGCTTCTGTGCGACTACCGTTATTCCGTCGGACATAAACCAGACAGAGGCGGAGGGTCTCCGGCTCTGTTGAGCTTTGTTTTAATTCCACGGGATGCCCCACCGCAGAAGTTGATCAATACAAAAGTGTTGAACACTTTTGTACCGTCAGAATTTTACTTGCCCACAGAAAACTACTCTAAATTTTATTTTGGGTATTACTGGGGGCTAGACGTTGCGACAAGCTTTGGTACAGTGTTTCTGGCACTGATGCATGTAGCGATCGCCCTAGTCGATTTTTTTTTTGAGCTGCTTGTAGGCAACTCGTTTCGGGACAAATATAGGCAGAACGCCCCATGCCCTGATCTAATTGTACCTTTCCCGATGGAAAGACGCGGACAATCCGCCAAAACTCATCTTTTGAGCCTACTTTACGGCAACTAATACAGCGCCGATAATTTGGTTTCATCGGTTCTCTGTGATCTCAGTCCAGGATAATGGAAGTAAAAAGAAGTTTACTATGACTATTTTTTACTTATACCAAGTAGCTTTTGACAAAATAATCCTTGAGACTGAGACTAGAATCTACAGTATCAAAACTTTACAAAATTAATCAATTATTCATCATCGTGATTGTCAAAAGTATCTTCTTCTAATTCGTCCTGATTTTCATCCTCGAATTCTTCTTCATATTCCAGATCGTCTTCTTCTGATTCCTCTGATTGATATTGTGTTCTGACGGCTGCAAATTTGGCATCTTCTCCGGCAAAGTCATACTTAGCTTTGTCTTTGATGTCTATTTTCCAACCAGTCAGGCGGGCTGCCAAACGGACGTTTTGCCCTTCTTTGCCTATGGCCAAACTCAATTGATCTTCAGCCACTAGTACGTGAGTTTGGCGCGATTCTGGGTCCATTAGGCGCACTTCATCCACCCGTGCTGGACTTAAGGCATTAGCGATGTATGTTGCTGGGTCTGGCGACCAGCGAATTACATCTATTTTTTCACCGCGTAATTCATTGACTACCACTTGAATTCGCGATCCCCTAGCTCCAATACAAGCGCCAACTGGGTCTACATCGCGATCGAGGGTATCTACTGCTATTTTAGTGCGAGGTCCGACATAACGGGAGGGGGGGTTTGCCTCCCTCGCTACGGCAACAATCCGTACCACTTCATCTTCGATTTCTGGGACTTCGTTGGCGAAAAGATAAACCACTAAACCAGCATCAGCGCGAGACACAAGCAACTGTGGTCCTCGTTGCTGACCTTGGGAGACTTTTTTGAGATATACCTTGAAGGTGGCATTTGCTCGATAATTATCGTTGGGCAGCTGTTCCCGCTTCGGTAATTCGGCTTCTACTTCTGGCTGACCAAAATTACTGGTGACTGCCAGAACCACTGATTGCCGCTCAAACCGCAGGACTCTTGCTTGCAAAACAGTTCCTTCTAAATCTTGGAACTCTTCTTGCACCATCTGGCGCTGTTGATCCCGTAATTTTTGCGCCAATACCTGCTTAGTTTGCATTGCCGCCATCCGACCAAATTCTCCTTGGTCGGGGGTAACATCCAGCACTACAGAGTCCCCTAACTGCGCTTCGGGTGCTACTTGTTGAACTTCGTCTAAGGAAATCTGGTGGTCTGTATTATTGACTTCTTCGACAATAGTTTTAGTGGAAAGGACGCGAAACCCTTCTCCTTCAATATCGAGTTCTACTTCAAAATTCTCAAAATAATCTTCGTCAAACTGTCTGCGCTCTAAATTTTGGGCGCGGCGATAACGTTCGTAGCCTTTGAGTAGTGCTTCTCTAATCGCTGATTGAACTGCAAGCCGGGGTAAATTGCGATCGCGACTTATACTTTCAATTAATTCTTTTAATCCAGGTAAAGTAACCATTGACATAAGCAATCTCCTTTAAAAATTAGGGAGTGGGGATTGGGCATGGGGCATTGGGGAGCCAGCGCGGTCTTGGGGTTTCCCCCATCAGCGACTGGCGTCATGGGGCATTGGGTGCAAAGGAGTATTAGGTGCAAAGGGGAAAGACTTGCAGCAACTTCCCCTCTGCTCCTCTGCTCCCTCTGCTCCTTTGCTCCTTTGCTCCTCCAATCCCTAGTCCCTAGTCCCTAGCCTCTAGCCTTTAATCACTCGTTTATCGGCGCTCGTCTAACTGCACCTTAGTAATTAGGGAGCGGGGAATTTCGACTACACGACCTTTTTGGTTTAAGTAAAGTGCTGTCTCATCCCGGCGAATCAACTGACCAGTCCACTCTTGTTGTCCGTCGTAGGGGGGCGTTGTGGAGATGATGACAGGAAATCCTTTAAAGGAAATAAACTCCCTGTCTGTTACCAGTTGCCGCGAAATACCAGGACTAGACACTTCCAAGACGTATTTATCTGGAACGATTTCCGCAGTATCTAAGGAGGCTTCTAAAGCACGGCTCATCCTCTCACAGTCATTCAAACCGGTGTCTTGCTCAGGATTGCGAATGTCTACCCGCAACACTGGTGGACTTTGGTTAGTGTGAAAAACCACGCCAACCACTTCTAATCCCAGTTCTTTCGCCACTGGTGTCGCCAAATCAATAATTTGTGGAATTAAAGGATGAGCCATGAGAGAATTCAATAAAAAAAGTGGGCATCGACCCACTTCCTGCGATAGGTATATCTTCCAAGAAGTCTTGTGACGAACCAATTATGATTCGCCTAATTCGAGTTTAGCGCATTTCTTTTATAGTCGTGCATTGGGGATTGGGCATTGGGCATTGCTTTCTCCCTCATCTCCCTCATCTCCCTCATCTCCCTCATCTCCCTACCCTTCCCTGATTTTGGGCAGAGTAGTGCTTTTATCCACTACTGCTGGAACTGATACTTGTGTTCTTAGCTGCCTGGTTTGCTCGATAATTTGATCTATGTCTTCTTGAGACAAACGCTGGACGTAGTTGAGTTTGATTTCCTCTAAGAAGTCAAAAAGTAAACTCTGAATTTCTGAAAGTACGTGTTTTTCCTTGATCTCAGATCCCAAGGCTTGGCTGAAGCTTTCTACTAGTTGACTGGTGAGTTTTGCTCCCACAGGGTCTTCAACAGCACCAACTAAAGTTTTGTAAAGATTAGTTGTGATTTGAGTCGCCAATTGTTCGCTTAACTGGGTTTGAGCTTGTCCCACGCCAGGGAGATTCTGAAGGTTGCGGTAGACGGGGACTTGATGGAGGACGGTTTCGATGTTGTGGCGCAAAATGGCAACGATCGCAGGTTGGATATCAGGTAGCACTCCGTAGACAATTGTTTTTACCAAAAGACCTGCGATCGCTTCCAATTCATTCACATTATTAATATCTATGTAGGGACGTAAATTTTCTGGTTGCGAGAGCCAGCGCGTTAACTCACCCCGTTGAATTGAACCCTGAACCTGATTAATCACCCTCACTACTACAATTTCTGTGAGTTCTTCGGCAAAATTGGCGACAATCCCCTGATTAAGTTGCTTTCGTACTGAATGGAGATCCAATAACTGCGCTTGATCGAGGCGGATTACTACAGGTAAGATTCTCAAGCACCGCCAAAAAGGGAGTAGTAAAAATAGGTCGTACCAACGCCACAACAATGCTTCAAACCAGCTTAAACCAGGACGTTGCCGTTTGAGCAAGAAGGTACGCCCCAGCAATTCTACGCCAAATAAAATCACAAAGGGGAAGTCAACAATCCAGAAATTATCAACAGATTCGCCATTTTCACCGATTTGGCGGTAGTAGTTACTGGCAATTAAAGGGGCAATGCTCTGGTTAAAAAAATTAATTTCTTCAACCCAGCCTTTTTGTGATAAGTAAGGTTGACTCCAAAAAATGGCAAAGGACTGTTTTGCAGATTCGTTACCGATGTGCGATCGCATCCGCTTTTTAATTTTTTCCAGAGTCCCACTCTTATTCACTCCCGCAAACGGGTTAGTGTCAATCATCTCGTTGCTCAGACGCCTTATTTCCTCTAGCCTGCTATTTACCTGAGGCGACTGTAACCCTGTTTGACTGACTTGTTCTTCTAATACCTTGACTATTTCTAAATAATTTTTCGTCTCTCGATGGCGTTCAATACCTTTTATTGGGTCATAAATCTCAATAATTTGGGGAAGTTTTCGCAAATAAAAATCTCGCCCAGGTACGTAACTTAAATCAAACACAACTAAACCTAAATTTACGGTGGCAGCAATTGCCATAAATCTTTCAAACCAAAGATTCCCTTGTTTAGAAGATTTTATGTTTTTCATTTTTTGTCATATATTATACGTTTTAGTAGGTTTGGAATATAAGCTCTTTCACTTATTAATTTTCGGCTATTTCCCACAGATTACAGCTATTTGCAGTTGAGTAGACCCTAGCTAAAAGGACTGTTAGAAACCACAACTACATACACGAGGCTTTACCCACCTTCATGAGTGCCAATCCCCATTCCAATTTTCCCAGTCCCTAATACAACCTGTCCCCAATCGCCAGTTCAAAGGGTGTATTCGATTCAAATGATAACCGATGTATCTCTGCTCATACAAGATACTTCTTTTGATAGATGACATAAGCTAATTTCTATGAAAATAGTTAATTTTGACAAAAAAATCACAAATTATTCAAAATTCATTAAATAATCGTGAAAAAAGTTATTAAACAAACTTAAAATGCAGCTGTTAAACTTTATAATCCTGCTGATTTAACCCAAAGGAGTTTTAAGTATGTGGTGTGGGTTTGGAAAATCAAGTGCAACTTTTGCTGTTACTTGCCTGATGACTGCTAGTTTGGTAATTGGAGACACTGGTTTCGCAGCCTCTCAACGTAGCTATACGCCCCAGCAATTCCGTGAAGTATTGCGGGGATTAGGCTATAACGTCAAGGTAACAAATACTCCTTTGACGGACGAGGAAACTAAAAAGGCAATTCGAGAATTTCAGACGGGTTATAAGCTAAAACCAGTTGATGGGATAGCAGGGGCAAAAACCCAAGATTTTGCTGCTAATATCGTTAAAATTCTGCACAGAAATTTGAATGCAGTGGTGAAGCCAAATCCTCCCCTCCCGCGCGATCATTTTTATGGTTCACGGACGGAAGAAGTGGTGAAGGAATATCAGAAGAAATATCAGTTGCAAGAAACTGGAATTGCTAATTTAGCACTCCGCCAAAAGCTGAATGAAGAAGCAAAGACAATCTTAAGTCAACCAACAGCGAAACCGACAACTACACCGACAACTACACCGACAGCTAAACCGACAGCTAAACCGACAGCTAAACCAACGGCGAAACCAACGGCGAAACCAACGGCGAAACCGATGGCGAAACCGATGGCGACACCGACAGCGACACCGACAGCGACACCGACAGACACGCCGACAGCTACGCCAACAGCGACACCGACAACTACACCCTAGTTGCCACAAACAACTCCTACCACAGAGCGACTCAAGTCATCTGATTTGGTTTTTCTAAGGCTCTGCCCTTGGGTGTAGGTAGAATTGGAGGGTAGTCATTGTAAGGCATAGGGATGTACTGCACACCCGGTTGCCCTGCTTGCGGCTGCGGGTACAGATCCATGAGATCATAAATAGAATGGGGCAGTCCGACGGTTACGGACAGCCCCATTTCTGTTGCTTCTTCAATAGTGAAGCGCCCAGTTATCATTCTGATACCTTCTGCTCTAATATTTGTCGCGGCGTTTCCATCCCTATCATGATGAGTGGCACAGTGAGGACAAGTCCACTCTCGGACATCCAACGGCAACTCACTGAGTTGATAAAAACAATTAGAGCAGAGTTTTGAACTAGGGAACCATCTATCAATCTCAACTAACTTTCCACCTTTGCGCTCTAGCTTGTAGGCTAAAAAGTTCGTGAATGTTCCCCATCCAACATCAGATATTGACTTTGCCAAATATGAAAAGCGTACCATGCCTTTGACATTAAGATCCTCTACTATGACAGCTTGGCTATCGCTGACCAACTTATAACTAAGTTTATGTAGAAAATCCTGCCGCGAATTACTAACTCGCTCGTACACCTTGGCAACAACTTTTCTATATCTATTTCTCGAATTACTTCCTTTCTGTTTACGTGCTAATTTTTTCTGCTTACGTTTGAGGTTTTTCTCATGTTTGGCAAGGTGCTTAGGATTATCGTACTTAGAAACATGAACACCGTCAGTAACGACAGCAAAATGTTTCAAGCCTAGATCAATACCATAAATCTTACCTTCTGAAATAATTGGATTCTCGCCTTCTATTTCAGTCAGGATAGATGCGAGATATTTACCTGAAGGAGTTTTACTCACAGTAACAGTTTTGATTTTCCCGTCAATCGCTCTGTGTATTTTGGCTTTGACTATCCCGATATTGCCAGGAAGTTTGATATTGCCATCTACAATCAATACGTTTTGAGGATACTGAACAGACTGTTTACCATGTTTAGATTTGAATTTAGGAAATCCAGCACGTTTCTCAAAAAAGTTTTTGTACGCCGTGGTTAGATTAAGTGTTGTAGCCTGTAAAACTTGACTATAACAATCAGCTAACCAAATCGTATCTTCTGCTTTTTTGAGCGCTGGGAGAAGTGTGTTGAGCGATGCACGTGTAAGTCCTTTGCCTGACGTTTCGGAGGAAGAAATCTCGAATTACGAATTATTTACTACCCCTTCGCCAAATCTTGATAGTGTCGTCATCACCACCGCTAACTAAGCTTTGGCCATCGGGATTGAAGGCGACAGATCTAACATAGTTGGAATGCCCTACAAGTGTGCTGATTTCTCTGCCACTGTGTACTTGCCACAGTTTGATAGTGTTGTCCCAACTACCACTAGCGAGAAATTGTCCATCCTGGCTAAAGGCGACTGACCAAACTGAATCAGAATGACCAATGAGAGTACTAATTTCTCTGCCTGTATTTACGTGCCATAGTTTAATCGTGTTGTCACCACTGCCACTGGCGAGAATTTCCCCATCATTGCTGAAGGCGATACAGTTGACGAAGAAGGAATGACCTGTGAGAGTATAGATGTTTCTACCTGTGTATAATTGCCACAGTTTGATAGTGTAATCATTACTGCCACTAGCCACCATCTGCCTATCCTGGCTATTGGTTGCAGGGGTTTTCGGAGAGTAAGCCACTGACGAAACTGGGTCGGAATGACTTGTGAGAGTTTGGGTTTCTAAGCCTGTGTGTACCTGCCACAGTTTGATTGTACAGTCAGCACTGCCACTAGCCAGAAACTTACCATCTGGACTAAAGGCAACGGAATTCACCCAATTAGTATGACCAATGAGAGTACGAATTTCTTTGCCTGTGTTGACATCCCACAATTTGATGGTGTTATCCCAACTACCGCTAGCTAAGATTCCCCGGTTCAGGTCTGTAACTCCCCCGGATTTACCAGACTCCCCTTGATAAGAAAGGTTTGGAGAGATTGGGCTAAAGGCGACGGAATGAACCATACTAGAATGACTAGAAGACCAACGACCCAGTTGACGTACTAGCTTGCCAGTACCGACTTGCCAAAGTCTGATAGTCCTGTCATTACTGCCGCTAGCAATCAATTGCCCATCTGGACTAATGGCGATCGCATGAACCATACTAGAATGACCTTTGAGGGTCTGTACACACTGCCAGTTCTGCTGATCTAATACAACAGGTGGAGTCAGGCTCACTCTAGGCGTTATCACTAAGGTAGATAAGATTTCTGTTACATCTTCCCCAGTATCAGAACCCAATAAATCCAACCACTCTTGCACAGACTGAGGACGATAAGTTGACTCCAAATCCATGCCGCACATAATAGCCTGATTCACCCTATTGCTGATGTTGGGATTAAAATATTGTGGTGGTTCTAAATTAATATTGTGACGTCTATCATCTGCATTCGTAGGTATAACTGCGGTAAGTAAATTATATAAGGTAGCGGCTAAGGCGTAGATATCAATGTATTCTCCTCGTGGCGCTTCTGATTCATACTGCTCAGGTGGGGCAAAACCAGGAGTGCGATACACAGTATGCCTTTGAATCATGTTAGGAATAAATTCTCTAGCGATGCCAAAGTCTATCAGCACTGCTTCTGATTTATCAATACGGATCATGATGTTGCGTGGTTTGAGATCCCGATGCAGCAGTCCTTTAGAATGGATTAGGGTCAAAGCGTCGCCAATTTGCCGGATGTACAGCAGCGCCTCTGCTTCTGATAGCACCCCTATCCGCCTCAAGCGCTGTCCTAAGTCTTCGCCTTCGATGTAATCCATCACCATGCAGGGCAAATTTCCCTCATCAAAGATGGTTTCTATCTGTACTATATGAGGATGGTGGCACACAGCCAGTCGAACTGCTTCATCACGAAAGTCTTGCCTTAACTTGTTTCGGTGGAGTATCCAGGCGGGGTGATTCAGGATTTCTTCTTTGAGAGTTTTAATCACTCGTTGTTGATTCCGTTGATTTCTGGCAAGATAAGTAATGCCAATTCCGCCTTCACCTAGTTGTCTTTCGATAATGTAGCGTCCGCCGAATAAAGACTTTCCTGCATTCCACACCATTAGTAATATCTGACAATTGCTGGTATTTATTTTGGCACGCTATTCAGTTCAGCCCACAGGAATTTTTGGGAATTCCATGTGAATTGTTGTTGTAGCTTTTTAGAACTTAGTTACTTAGAGAAGATTTCCATTAACCTCAATAATTACTAATAGTATAAAGTTGGATATACCCTAATATTTAAAGTATGCCTTTTCACCAAAATATGATATTTGATTGCTCATGTTAGAGTAAACGATGACTTTAACCATATTTGTTCATAATAATTTGACTTGTAGATCATCTAAAATTATGCTAAAAAATCTGAATCTGAAACAAAAATTTACAATTCTGCTGCTGGTAATTCTGACATTCGGTTTGAGCTTGACTGGATTTGCTCTTTCTTCTCTGCTCAGAGAGAATGCTAAACAAGATATTAGCTCAACTGGCCTCATGCTGATCCAAACAATGAGTTCTGTTCGTAAATACACCAGTACTCAAGTGAATCCAGAGCTAGCTGATAAATTGGCTACTGAATTTTTGCCGCAAACTGTACCTGGATACTCAGCACGGGAAGTATTTGAGATTTTACGGAAAACAACAGACTACCGTGATTTCTTCTATAAAGAAGCAACTCTCAATCCCACAAATCTTCGGGATAAGGCTGACGGTTTTGAAACAGAAATTGTCGAAAGGTTCAAAAATAAATCAGACCTTAAAGAAGTGAGTGGATTTCGCTCAATTCCTGGTGGGGATATCTTTTATATTGCTCGTCCTTTAGTAGTTTCGGAAGAAAGCTGCCTGAAGTGTCATAGCACACCTGAAGCTGCGCCTCAAACTATGATTACTCTTTATGGTGCAGCTAATGGATTTGGGTGGAAGCTGAATGATATTGTTGGCGCTCAGATTATATCAGTACCGGCGAATGATGTCATCAGCAAAGCCAATCAGTCTTCCTTACTAATTATCCTAATTGTATCAACTATATTTATAGCGACTATTCTGTTAGTTAACTTGTTCTTGAATCGACAAGTTGTTATACCTCTCAAACGCATGACTCGCATAGCTGAAGAAGTTAGTACCGGACACATGGAAGTTGAATTTGAGCAGATGTCTAATGATGAAATTGGTAACTTAGCTAAAGCCTTTAAACGGATGCAATTAAGTTTAGAAATGGCAATGAAAAGAATCAAACGCACTCAGGGAGGTACGGGAGATTAAAAATTAAAAAAAAATTAAAACTTGTCTACGCCTAAATTCGTGTTGTCTAAAATATCTATGAGAATAAGCTTTTTTTGAATTCAAAAGCTGCTTGAAAGTTAGGAATCTCCCTAGCTATGAGTTCAATAAATTGGTCGGGTGAAATACAAGAATTTTGAGCTAATATTTCTTCTATAATCAGATTTGCCATTGGGCCGATGTGGTAGGCTAACTCTTGCTGACAACGCTTGATAAATGCCGGTTGCAGTGAAGGTTGTTGTTCCATTCGCCCAGTTTGTGGACTAGTCGGTGAACTAAAAATTGTTTCTTCCGGTTGGTTGTATGATTCGGATATTACCGACATAGCCTGAAATTCCGGTTTAAATACCGTCAAAGGCAAATCATCAAGTATGATTGCAGGAGATATTACCGCTTCTGGTTCTCCAATGCGCTGCAAATCTGTGATAACTTCCCTAGCTGTTTGGTATCGCTTGTTAGGTCTATCTGCCAACATACAATCAAGGACTTGGGCGAATCCATCAGTAATATGTGTATAATCGCGCCAATTCCATTCTAGTGAGTACTGATCCATTAGTAAAGATGGATCTCTACCGGTGAGTAGTACAATAGCTGTGACTCCTAAAGCATAAAGGTCACTACAGGGGGAACATAAACCCAAGCTAATCTGTTCGCGGGGAGCATATCCCACTTTGCCGACAAGGGACATTTTGCCAACAAAGGTTACTTGGTGGTGAGAACTTCTCCCTTCGTTCATGTCTGCAACTTGCTTACCGACACCAAAATCAATCAGCACTGGCAAATCGTTGCCATCGGGTAACATGATGTTATCAGGAGAAATATCTCGATGGATAATGTTGTGTTGGTGGACGTATTCTAAAACAGGTAAGAGATTCTTTAGCCACTGTATAACTTCGTCTTCAGAGAAATTTCTTCCTTGACGTTGAAGTTCTCCTAGCAGTCTCGAATATGTTTTACCGTCAACATACTCTTGTACTAGAAATAGCCGACCATCTCCTTCAAAGCAAGCCAAAAATTTGGGAATTTGAGGATGTTGCAATTGATGAAGAATTTTTGCTTCTCTTTTAAATAAGTTACGATATTGTTCTAGTCCACTCTCTCCTGTGCCAATGGGTGCAAATTCTTTGAGAACACAAGCTTCATTAAACCGACGAGTGTCAAAGGCCAAGTAAGTTCGTCCCAATCCTCCCTGTCCTAGAAGTTTTTGAATAATATAGCGGTTATCGATTAGAGTTCCAGCAGTTATTTCTGGCCTTGTGATATGTGACTGTGACATCATCATCGCACTCCTAGCGATTTTCTTGGTGATAAATTATCTAGTTTGCTGAAAGTCAGAACTCTAGCAAATAAAGGCTGATAACATCCTTCAAATTGAGGTTAGCACCACTGTCGAGACAAGGAAATACACTTTTCTACTATCTTTTGATGGTCTTGTGTGACTAAATAGACAATTTTTACTTGGGTAGATTTGATCATACCACTCATACTTACGTATTCTAGCAGCCGCAACATAACTAGTACCGCAAGGCGGAAGTCAAAAGTCAAAAGTCAAAAGTCAAAAGTATTATGGAATAAGCTCTTTAGGAATTTTAAATGGTTGCTCTATTTCCGCCGAACTGTACTAGTGTCTGCGGTAATACCTGCGAATATTGCCTTTTGGATTTGCTGCTGAACCTTATCTTACCCTTACAATACCTTTGCCAATTTACGAGGGTGAATTGATGGCTGAACTCTCTTTTCTCCCATGCTTGGCAAAAACAATCAGTCCTAAAAATTCCTTCAAGGTTTCCCACAAGGCTTTTTTAATGTATTGCCCGTAGTATCAAGGGTTTGACATCCAAAGATCCCTTATAAGCTTTCATGCTTATATATGGGTCATTTTGCCATTTTGGCCAAAATTTTTGTAGGCTCTTATTTTGGCAAAGGTATTGCTAAAGCTACAATAATTCATCTAGTTCATCAGGATTCACGCCTAACTGACGCAAACGTTCTGCTAATTTTTCGGCTTTTCGTTTGGCTTGAGCAGTTTCTTGTTTAGCTTCTCTAGCTTCTTGTTCAGCAATAATAGCTCGTTGAGTTGCAGCAGTGGCTTCCTCTGTGGGTGCGGGAATTAATTCTCCCGCTAAAGTGAACCACCTTAACCACAACCTTTCAATATCTCGAAATGAACCTTGCCATAAGCCTAAACTTAAATCTATCTCTGGCATTTGTAGGCATCCATCATTCAAATTCATCGGTTCATAATGACCGCCTACTAACTGAAAAGCCCGAAGTTCATTGGTGTAGCGACTAAAAACAACATAGTAGGGAATCCGCAAAATCCTTTCATAGACTTCCCATTTACTAGGAGGTTTATTTGCTGCACTTTCTCTTTTTGTGCCTAAATCTTCTTCTTCTGTACCTGGAGATAATAACTCAACAACCACGAAGGGATTTGCTGGCTCTTGCCAATTTACATAACTTAACCGTAAGTCCTGCCCTTTGTATAATTTTCCTACGCCTACGACACCAAACCAATCTGGGCGCTTGTACCACAAAGGATGCTGGAGATCATAGTAGAGATTGAGGTCAGCAGCACTGTAAACTAGTTCTGGATTCCAGTTAATGGGCTGAAAAGTTAAGTATAAAAGTAAGGGTTGTAAAAAGTGAAAATCATCTGGCAAACCTGGTTCCTCTGCGTTATAACTTGGTAAATCATACATCGTTGGTAGAGTTTCCCAAGGAGGAAGAGGCGGATCAGATTGAGGTATATAGTGATAAGAGGAAGTCATATCTTTTACTCTTTAAGAGAAAACCATATTTGCTGGATGCGTTGACGCACTTTTTACCAATAATTTGGTTGTAAAACTCCTAATTTACGGTCTAATAGACGCTTCTCTAATGTGTTTAAGTTTTTTCTTGGAGGTAGATATAAGCTATGTTGTATCCCAAAATTTGCGGGTGCGATCGCGTCATGTCATATTGTATTTTGGAAGCATGACAACTTCATAATTAGATATTAGGATACAAGATATTGACCATTGTGGCATAGTCGCAGGTATATGTAATGAGCAAATCAACCGTCTACTAGGGACTCATCCTCTGTTTTCATGGAGGTGTTTTGGAAAATGTTAAAAGAATATGAAGATTTCTAAATTTTTAATTAGCTTCGTAGGAGCGATCGCACTCCTCACCACCGTCGGTTATTATTATGTATTCATCTTAGGTGCGCCACAACTAGACCCGCCTCAAGAAGAGGCAAATACTGGGCTAAAGTTTCAATTAACAACCTTCAATTCCCAAGCGATGGGTGCAGTCCGTAACTACGGTGTGATTTTGCCACCAGGCTATAACAAAAATCCGCAAAAGCGCTACCCTGTGATCTTCTTACTCCACGGTGGTCATGATGATGCTCGTGCTTACGCTGATAAATATGCACTCTTAGACATACTCCATGAACTTTATCAAAGTGGAAAATTACCGCCATCAATTGTGATTACACCTGATGGTAATGATAATCGCGGTTCCAGTCCTTTGTATGATCCTGATTATTATGATGGTCCCAACGGCAAAATCAGTACTTTGATTGGCTCAGAATTAGTGCAAGTTGTCAAGTCCCGCTACCGCACTTTAGACCAACCCCAGTTTTGGGCGCTGGGAGGTCTGTCTTCTGGGGGATGGGGGGCTTTTAATATCGGGTTACGCTATCTAAACAACTTCCATATTTTGTTTAGCCATAGCGGTTACTTTACCGATAACAGCAGTTTACAAAATAGTCCCCAACAAATTGTGCAACAGCTACCACTTCAAGATAGGAAGCAATTGCGTGTTTATCTGGATGCCGGTCTGAACGATGCTGACTTGCTGGCTTCTACCAAAGCTTTTAACGAAACCTTAAATAAGTTAGACATTGCTCACGTATTTTATGCATTTCCTGGAGGTCATGGTTTATCTGGTGCAGACGTAGGCTGGAACTACTTCCACAAGCATCTTAAAGATTCGCTCTCTTATGTAGGTGAACAGTTTAAAAAAGCTAAGAGTTAGGGGTCAGGAGTTTGGAGAGACGCGATTAATCGCGTCTGTACATTAGGAGTTAAAATTTGAAAATTTAGGTTATATTGCTCCCATTGTGGTATGGCATTAAAATTAAGGTGTTATGGAGAAAATTCAAAACATTAAAAATCTGTATAATTAACAAAGTCGATAAAACTGGTATGTTTATTATTTTAGTCCCTAAAGAGAGTCGTCAAGCCAAAACTCCTAACCCCTAACGTACAGACGCGATTAATCGCGTCTCTCCTAACTCCTAATTAATACTTCTAGATTAATGACCAATAATTTAAAAAATCAGATTGCACTTTGGAGTGCAGCTTCTCTTACAGCTTTAGTCGGAGTAGTAAATTTGGTGTCAGCAGTGACACCTAACCTGTATGGACGAAATCACTGGTTGAAGGAATTTATACCATTTGAAACTCGTGCCAGTGGTCATGTATTTGCAGCACTAACTGGGTTTGTTTTACTCACACTTGCTACTAATTTATTACGGCGAAAAAGAATAGCCTGGTTACTGACCATTGGTTTACTAGTAATTTCCATTTTCAGCCACTTGCTAAAGGGACTGGACTATGAAGAAAGTCTACTCTCTGGAGTTTTGCTGCTGCAATTAATCTTGATGCGCCATTTTTTCACAGCGCAATCAGACCGTCCTTCAATTGCACGGGGAGTTCGAGCGCTGATAGGTGCTTTATTATTTACCCTGGCATACGGAACTATTGGATTTTATTTGTTAGACGGCAAATTTTCTGAAAACTTTAACTGGCGTGATGCTGTACTTCAGACTTTAGCGATGTTTTTCACTGCGGATAATTGGGGACTGCAACCAAAGAGCCGATTTGGAGATTTTTTTGCTAATTCTATCTATATTATTGCAGCAGGTACTATTACTTATGCAATGGTAATGCTGTTGCAACCTGTGTTTTGGCGGAATCTAGCAACATCAAATGAGCGGCAAAAGGCTAAAGAAATTGTTGAGCAATATGGATGTTCTTCTTTAGCAGCGTTCACACTTTTAAATGATAAAAGTTATTATTTCAGTCCTTCGGGTAATAGTGTAATTGCTTATGTTCCCAAAGGACGAGGTGCGATCGCCTTAGGAGACCCCATAGGCCCCATTGAAGACCGCAAAGAGACAATTGTTGCTTTCTGGCAGTTTTGCCAGCGCAACGACTGGTATCCTGGCTTTTACCAAACTATGCCCGATGATGTTGAGCTTTACAAGTCATTGGGGTTTCAGGTACTCAAGATTGGAGAAGAAGCGATCGTTGACCTAAAAAGTTTTACGTTGCAAGGGAAAGCGGGTAAAAACTTTAGACCATCAATCAATCGTTTAACTAAGCTAGGATACCAAATCGACTTTTACCAACCACCCATCTCCAATGATTTATTGCACCTACTCAAATCTGTAAGTGATGAATGGCTGAAAATGGTACAAGGTTCGGAAAAACACTTTTCTTTGGGTTGGTTTGACGAAGCTTACCTACGAGAGTGCGAGATTGCTGTGGTGCATAATCCCGAAGGTGAGATCAGCGCCTTTGCCAACATTCTTCGGGAGTACCAACTCAACGAAGCCACTATTGACATGATGCGACATCGCGCGTCCATCGAGAGTGGGACAATGGACTTTCTATTTATTTCCCTGCTTCAACATTTTAAAGAGTGCGGCTACGACAGCTTTAATTTCGGTCTTTCTGCCCTTGTGGGAGTTGGAGACAACCCAGAATCGCGCCGCTTAGAGAAAGTATTGCACTATCTTTATGGGCATTTGAATCGCTTCTACAACTTCAAAGGACTGCACGCGTATAGAGAGAAGTTCCGCCCCCGTTGGGAACCACGTTATTTAGTTTATCCCAGTTTAGCCACCTTACCAGATGTAGTTGTAGCATTGATTCGCGCAGATTCAGGCGATCGCCTCTTTGATTATTTCAAACCTGGAGCCTAAATGTGGACTCAAAAAATTTGGAATCATTTTGATCGAATTGCTTTGCAGGGCTATGTCTACGACGGGCTACGCCTACACAACTTGGCATTTATATGATACAATTGTACTATAAAATGATGAATGTCCGATAAGTATGCAACGCGAAGTACAGCTTTGCCTAAATTCGTAGGGGATGAACTCAAACAAACTCTGCGCTCCTCTGCGTTTAAACTTAAACCCTCAATTGTCCACGAATTTACGAAACTGTGTACAAAGTTTGGTAATTAAATTATTGTGTGTTTGCCCTTCAATTTTGCACAGTTGTAATAGGTTATTTTCTCAGAGTAATATAGCGTTTCTTACTTTACTGAGGTACATAATAGCCGCCTCTCGAAGAGCGGGGTGGGGTTCTTGTACCTCACTCAACTGGGAACTGCTATAAACCTCACTAAGCGTGGCTTTAAAAGATTCTTGACCTTTATACGAAAGGTAGCAATATGACAAATAATCAAATTTCTCTGGTAGAATTGCTCCAAATTTTTGCACAATATCGCAACAATATTATTGTCAACATCAAGCACCTGCAAGAACATTACCAGAGAACAGCTATCAAGCGCGTTAAAGGTGTGAGAGACGAAAATGGAGAACTGCTCCAACCTTGGTTGAGAACAGAATACATGGATAATGCTGAGTATGTTGGTATGGGCGAGTTTCACTTCAACCGCAATACTGCTACTATCAATATGCTTATCAAACGTAAAGCAAAACTTGCCAAACTTGAAGACAAAACTCCCACTCTTGAAGTAGCAGGGTTGCTAGTAAATGACCTCAATACCTTTAATAATTACACCATTGTCAGTGACGGCAAAATCAACGTCAAGTCCTTACAAGTCAAAATTAGCAGTAAAAAAGCCTTTGACTTACTCAAAGAAAAAGGCATACTGGATGCAGAAGAATTTGACTTCCATGCTGAACATACCATTCAGTTAGATAACTTACCGCTTGTACCTTCTGATGGACACTACAGCAGTATTGATGGCTTATTTTCTCAACTGGCAGAAATTAAAGTGCTTTCTAGTATTATTTCTGCTCACTTGAAACAGGAGTCAGATAGGTTTGTAGTAGCACAGGTAGATGAATTGAAAAACCACTATCTGTCTAAGAACATTTACATTAACTTCCCGACAACCAACGAATATCCCGATATCAATGAAGCTCTGGTTAATGGTTCTGTTGAATCAAGAGTTAGTTATAAAGTTGATATCGGCAGTAAAGATATTCTCAATCTCGGTAAGTTGTATTCTGCTAACAGATTTCTTGGTAGAATGTATCGTCTTTATGACAAAGAGACTAGGGAAGTTATCAAGAAGCCTAGTTTTGAAATGGCATTCCAGGAAAATCTCGCTTTTAGACACAAACTACTGTCATCACGTACCAATATTACAAAAGTTGATGAGTTGATGAAACCAATTTTTGATGATTTTTTAGGACTTGAGGATAACGGAATAGTGACAGCTATTCTATCAAAAGTTGGTGCTGATACTTTGGCGCAGATTTTGCAGGATAAAGATACTGTCACTAAGGAGGAAATGGTCGCAGCTTTGACAGCAGCAAAAACCAAATTAGAGGAATATACAGACAAAATTTACCGAGATAAAATTTCTCCTTTGGTTTTTTATATTGGTGTTACTGGTCTGTTACCGAATGAAATGGCGGTCAAGTCTATTACGGCTGAAGAACTTGCTACTCAATATCCAAACTTACAGTTTTCTAAATATGAGCAAGAAGGTAAGTTTTTTGTAGTGGGTGACAGCATTATTAGTGTGTATCCCCAGACTGAATATTACAGCAAAAAAGTGGCTGTTACTATGGAAAAGTAGATTGTGAATTAAACGCTTTTGCCGCCGATAGTTTCGTAGGGGGTGTTATGCGGTTAACGCCCCCTACGATTACTCTTAATGGATTATGGGTTGCCTAAAATACAGCTAGAGCCTGAATGAATTGTAGACGAACTTGAACTTGTAGGTGAAGATGTCAACCCAATAATACTACATATAATTTGTAAAGATATTAACAATAAGATAATGTAGTAAATTATTTTTAAATCTTTATTAACGATTTGAAAATAGCGCTCTACAAAAGAAGAATAACCTTTTCCTTAGCCTAAAAATTTGCTGTTTACATCCCCAACCCTGACCGGATAAACAAATCAGCAATGCTACCTAGTCCTATCCCAAAACCGGGAATTATAAATAGAAGCATCATGGCAAAGAGTCCGAATTGGGTATATTGCAGTGCCTTTAGCTGAGGAAAAATCTCACTGAAAACATGAAAGCCATCAAGTGGTGGAATTGGCAATAGATTAAACAGAAACAACGTCAAATTAATCCGAGCCGCTAGGTAAAGAAATTCAACACTCAAGACTCCTGAAAGACTAGGATTAAAGAAAAGTTTGAGCAGGACAATAAATAGAATGCCTAAAGCGAGATTGGATAATGGGCCTGCTGCTGATACCAAAATATTTCCTAGCTTCCCAGAGCGAAACTTAGATGGGTTGACGGGCATTTGTCCCCAAGCTATACCCATGAGACACAGAAAGATGAGCGATTCTTTGCCCATGTGAACTACAGGATTAAGCGTCAGATGACCAGTTTGTTGTGGAGTGTTGTCTCCCTGACTCATCGCAGCCCAGCCGTGAGCAAGTTCATGCAAAGTGATGGAAAATATGACAATTTAATCGCGTTCAATAAGCCCCTGCTGGGATCATTAGTAGTTCCTGGTCTCAGTCTGGGAATTTTACTAGGGGCGTTGGTAATTGTCTCAGCATGGGTATTAATTTTTATCTACGTGCGTTGGGCAAATAGCAGTTACGACGACCAAATCGCAAGGCTGACACGCAAATGAAAATTGGGCATGGGGAATGGGGAATGGAGATGAGGGAGATAAGGGAGTAGGGGAAAAAGAACATTGATTTATTTACCAATGCCCAATGCCCAATGCCCAATGCCCAATAGCTAGCTATTAGCTATTTCTAGTCCAAAATCCAAAATACTAAACCAAAAAAAGCATGGATAGTGTGTGGTTCAATCTGCCACTGGCGGCGGATATTACTAGTCTTGGTAAGTTTAACCCGTTAGCGATCGCTTTCTTCTTTCTGTTTGTTGTCAGTTCTTTAGGCATTACCTATTGGGCGGCAAAGCTGACCAAAAATACCGCCCACTTCTACACTGCTGGCGGTAATATTAGCGGTTTCCAAAATGGGCTAGCCCTAGCAGGAGACTTCATGAGTGCAGCTAGCTTTTTAGGTATCACTGGGCTGGTGGCACTCAACGGCTTTGATGGCTTAATTTATTCTATCGGCTTCCTGGTGGGCTGGCCGATTGTCATGTTCCTAATTGCCGAACCACTACGCAACTTAGGTAAATATACTTTTGCCGATGTAGTGGCTTATCGGTTGCAGCAAAAACCTGTACGTATCGCATCCGCCATTGGAACGCTGGTAGTAATTAGCTTTTACTTAATTGCCCAGATGGTAGGGGCTGGTGAGCTAATCAAACTATTGTTTGGCTTTGATTATGAATTAGCTGTGGTCATCGTCGGTTGTGTGATGATGGCTTATGTGATTTTTGGCGGGATGATTGCCACCACCTGGGTACAAATTATCAAAGCTGTTCTGTTGCTTGCTGGAACAATTTTACTAGCTATTTTAGTACTGTCACGATTTGGCTTTAACCCACTCGCTCTTTTCGCTGCCGCATCTGAAAAGTATACAGGTGTATTAGCTCCAGGCAAACAGGTTTCTGATCCCTTTGATGCGATTTCTTTGGGGATGTCGTTGATGTTTGGTACTGCTGGATTACCCCACATCCTAATGCGTTTCTACACAGTACCGGATGCTAAAGCAGCGCGGATATCGGTTACTTATGCCACAGCGATTATTGGCGTTTTTTATCTCCTTACCTTCATCCTGGGCTTTGGAGCGATGGTATTAGTAGGACAAGATGCCATCAAGAAAATTGGTAGTGGTGGTAACATGGCTGCGCCGATGTTGGCAGAATTTCTCGGTGGTGATGCTTTCTTAGGCTTTATTTCTGCTGTTTCCTTTGCAACTATTTTGGCAGTTGTCGCTGGGTTGACACTCTCAGGTGCGGCTGCATTGTCCCACGATTTGTGGGTGAACGTGGTACGCTCTGGTCATGCTGACGAGTCAGAACAGCTAAAGGTGGCTCGTGGTGCAACAATGGTTTTAGGATTAGTAGCGATATTCTTAGGTATTTTGTTTAAAGGACAAAATGTGGCTTATATGGTAGGTTTAGCATTTGCGATCGCAGCTAGTGCAAACTTCCCAGCGTTGCTGTTATCAATGCTTTGGCGACGCTTTACTACCAATGGTGCGGTTGCGAGTATGTTAGTGGGTACTGTCTCCTCCTTGGTGCTGATATATTTGTCACCGACAATTCAGATAACGATTCTTAAGCACGCTTCTGCACCCTTTCCACTGAAAAATCCTGGATTAATTAGTATCCCACTGGCGTTTATTGTGGCGATCGTCGTTTCACTATTGAGTACTGAACAGGAGGCACAGGAAAAATTTGCCGAAGTTGAGGATCGCATTCACATTGGTTCTGGGATGTGATTTTGTTAACGGATAAAGAAGTAAATTTAAGCCCCAGCCAATAGAATTCGCGGCTACACAAACAAAGTCCGCCTGCGCGGACTAAGAGGAAATTAAGGTTTTTTAACCCACGTAGGTGGGTTTTGCCTGTGTAGACGCGGTTTCTAACCCAATACAGTTCAGTTAAGCAATTTTTTCCTTCTCCCTCTTCTCTCTCTGTGTCGCGCCAGTTGCTTCAAGTCGGGGAACCCGCCCAACGCACTGGCTTCTCTGCGCCTCTGTGGTTCGTAAAAAAAACGACTTTGACAAAGAGTGCTAGCCTTAACTGAACCGTATTGGTTTCTAACCGCCCTTTTCATGTTGGCTCTACTTTTATCTACTGTCCAAGTTCTTTGATGTTATTCATCACTTGTTGGTACAAGTCATTGTTACCCTGACTTTGAAAAATACTTGCGGCTTGTTGTAAATCCTTGAGTGCCCCCTGTTTGTCTCCATTGGTGGCGCGGGCGTTTCCTCGGTTATTGTAGGCAGGGGCAAAGTTAGGATTGAGCCGAATAGCTTGATTGTAATCTGCGATCGCACCCTGTGGATCTCTATTGGCAGCACGGGCATTGCCTCGGTTATTATAAGCGATCGCATATTTGGGGTTGAGGAGAATCGCTTGGTCAAGATCGTCTATTGCCCCTTTTTTGTCTCCATTGGTGGCGCGGGCGTTCCCTCGGTTATTGTAGGCTTCGGCATAGTTGGGATTTAGGCGAATCGCTTCACTGTAATCTTTAACTGCTTCTCTGTTACCTCCGACTGAGGCGCGGGCATTTCCCCGGTTATTATAGGCTTCAGCGTCGTTAGGATTGATCCGAAGGGCTTGATTGTAATCTGCGATCGCTTTTTCCTTATCTCCCAAATCAAAATAAGCTAGTCCCCGGCCATTGTAAGCAGCGCCATACCGAGAATTTTGAGCAATTGCCTTACTATATGATGCGATCGCAGCTTGCAAGTCGCCGTTTAAATGCTGATTCTTTCCCTGAAGATAGAATTCCCCACCAATGGATGTTGTAGCTGAACGACGGCTAGGTGGGTTGACTCCGATTTCTGTTACCAACACATTGTCATTCTTACTACAAGAAACACTGCTAATTGCAGTCAACGTAGTCAAAATAGCTATGGTAAATACCTGATTTACCCTTGTTCGCTTTTGCCTAAATAAACGCCGTCTCATAAGTTAATATAAACCGCTATAACACCTGAGCAAAATTAGTACTAAAATCTAGATATTAATTCTTTAACTCAATCATCATTCTAACTTTTAATAGACTTTTAAATTTAATTTACAAACTTCCCTAATATTTTATAAATATCTCTGAGAATCCAGGAGGAAATAATTATAAAGTCTCAAGATATATTCTTCACAATAACTCTATAATTTCTGCAATTTGTAGCCTAATGAACAATTTACTCATCCTCGGTTTCACTCCCTTGAGTTTTAGAAGTTAGCCGCCAAGAGGTGGTTTTGTCAATATCTACAGAAAGCTGTTCGAGATTTTGCCCTAAATCTTTTTGAAGTTTCTGAGTTAGTGTAATGGGAAAATCTAAATTAATACCTTCGGTTTGTGCTAGTCTTGCCAATTCTGTAAAAGTAGCTTTGACTGTAGTCCGCTCATAACTAGTTAGCTTATAATCAGAAGTTTCCGATATATTTTGAACTTGCATGGCTTTTTTCATGCGTTCTTCTAAATGCTCAAATTCAGAATTCAACAACTTCCATTGCCGCTCAAGTTGTGAGTATCTGTTACTTAGTGATATTAAGTCTTCCGTTGCGGGATCTGGGTTAGCTTGGGCTTGTAATCTTAACAGATTTAAGTGGATTTGAGCAAGATAAATACAATCTAAGTAAGCATACTCTATCTGCTCTTCAGTTAGGGGGCGTTTTGCCCAATCGCTTTTTTGCTCTTGTTTATCGATATTGTTAAAGCTACAAAGTTTTGTCGCTATGGTCTTGAGCTGATAATTGGGTAATGGTAAAAGATAGTAGGGAATTTTTTTTGCCATTTCCAAGGTGCAAGTAATATTTTTAGCCTTCTTGTTACCGAGAAGCTTTAGATCATAGCTGGCATTGTGAAAAACTTTTTCAATAGCAGAATTTATCATAATTTTTTCAATAAATTCAGCTATAATATGAGGCTGATCTAGGACATCTAAAAGATAGACGCGATCGCCACTCATATCTTGGGGATTATCTAATACCTGAATCAGCGACAGTCGGGGATTGCGACTTTTATAGTCAGCCACTTCTGTATCTATCCACAGTGTTTTGGCATTGGTATATTCAGCGACAATGGCACTAATTTGACTGGCGGAAGTAAGGTAGGGCATTGGCTAATATTTCCTGATATTTAGGGCATTGTAAGTAAGCCATAGTTTTATAAAGTAACATTTTGTTGGTAATTTTGCTGGCACAGGATTGCAAAAACGCTGAAGTTTTCAATTCATCATAGATATCGCCAAAGCGAATCAAATCTGATAACATCGAGTCACCACTGTTGCGGCATAGTCTACCATTGAAATAGCTACTGGGCATCTACGTTAAATTCATCGAGAGCTTAGACTGTATGCGGAACCATCGTAGTTAGCAACCGTCAGTAAAATTGAATTGGCATTTCTCAAAACAGGGCGCAAAATCTTAGCTTCAAGAAATCGTCTAAGTTTCAATTTTCGTTAACCTGAGTGCTTGCTTGGGTAATTTTACCACTTCAGATTTAATGGTTTTTTAACATCTGCTCCTCACCATGACACACACATCAATTAATCGCTTCAAGTACTCAATTAGGAGATAGATAATGAAAAAGCTAATTACATTATTAGTTACTGGCGTTTTGGTAATTGGTGCTTTTGGCTGCCAAGACGCTCCTAAAACTGGTTCGGAAACTCCTAGTACTACTAACGAAGCCGCTCAAGTACCAGCAAAACCAGCTTCTCAGACAAGTCAAACTACGGATAAAACTATTGCCAACATTCCAGCAACAGAAACGACTCCTTCAGTAGCTAGTACAGGTACTAAAGTTAAAATTGATTCTGAAAAAACGCCTGCAACAAAAGCTAAGAGCGACTTAAAAACGGAAGTTAGCGAAAAGTTGAACAAAGGCTTACCAGGCAATAAGTTACAAGTTGAAAACAAAGAGGGTAAAATTATCCTCAAAGGCACAGCCGCTTCTAAAGAAGAACTCAAGAAAGCTCAAACCTTGGCTAAAGAAGTTAAAGGTGTGAAAACGGTGAAGGTGGAAGCAAAAGTCGAAGCTGCGAACAAGCCAGAAAATAATAACTGATCGTGAGTTTGCTCAAATAAAGGTAAGTAAGTTCGTATAGCGGTTCTCGTTTACGTGAGGTACATCCGTAGGGGTACGGCACTGCCCTGCCCCTACACCTCGTGATGTAATACCGCATCTGAATGGAAACCGCTATAGTACAATACTGTTAAGTTAAGGGCTACTGGCAACAATTTTGGGTTTTCTAGACGCGATAAATCGCCGTCTCTACAAGTGTTTTGGGCTTATCTGAACTGTATTGCGCTAGAGTAAGGACTTTAGTCCTTATTTTCTAAGCACTAAAGTCCTTACTACAAACTCTTCATTACTAGCTTGAATTTGGCTGTGATATTTGATGATCGTTTTTGATTCCAAGATGACATTATTTGGTATCACTAACAACCCATCTGCTATTTTGGGCATCCCATAAAAGGAAAAAGCTTACAGAAGCAGGAACTACCTTTCCCGTTTTCATCAAGTATCTGATATTAGCATTTACTGTAGCTGTTTGTGGAGTTGCTTCTACCAAACTAACTTGTTCAACATTTACGCTTTGAACCTTTCCTCCCCACCAGTCAATGTATGAAAGATAGCCATCTGGATGCAGGGCTTTATTATTTTGATAGTTAGGAGACAGTTGATTCCATCCAGTTTGAAAATCACGCTTATTAATAGTCTCAAAATAATTTTGTACAGCTTGTTCTGGTGTTGGTCTATCGATTTGAGACTGTGTTGAAGTAGGCAATTCAGCAGATTGGGTGGGAAATGGCGATCGCACAGGCACAGGTGACACTTCTTGCTCCTGTGGTTCCTGAACTGTGGTAGGTTCTGGAGTAGTGGAAACTGGGGATTGTGCAGGTGTCGGCGGATCTTGCACTTGATCGCGGCTTGGGGAAGATTCAGGTGAAACCCTCGACTGTTCCACTGGTTGGGGCGATCTACTCAGGGCAAAACCAATGATTATCGAACCACCGATCAAAGCACCTACAATTAGACTGGGGAGAAATACTTCTCTGTGCCGACTATTTTGAGGGTCAGGTTGAGATGAAGCCCCTGGGCTGAGAGCAACTGTATTTTGAAGTGTTGCAGGTGCAGTTCCTACTGGTGGTTGGATATAAGGTACCGTCGGCGGGAAGGTGACTGTACCAACTTGCAAGGCTTCTAGCATTTCTTTGGCAGTAGAAAAGCGATCGCGCGGATGGTAGGCGATTGCCCGATCTATCACCTGCATCATTTTCTGGCTCAGATTCACAGCGTGTTGATGCCAGATAATTTCCCCGGTAGAGGAATCTGTTTCTAATTCTTGTGGCTGTTTAAGAGTGAGCAGATAAATTGCTGTGACTCCTAAACTATATAAATCACTAGAATAAAGTGGTCTACCTGCTGCTTGTTCACTGGGCATATATCCAGGTGTACCAATCACAATTGAACTCGTAGGATTTCCTTGGGAATTCACTACTGTTCCCATCGTTTCCCGGATCGCCCCAAAATCAATCAGCACTGGCTGGCGATCGCGATGACGCCAAATGATGTTATCTGGCTTGATATCTCGATGGATAATCCCTTGACTGTGTACGTATTCCGTTATTGGCAATAAACTTATTAATATTTCTCTGACCGCATTTTCACTTAATGCTCCTTGCTGGTGAACTTTTTGAGTTAAGGTATCACCTTCAATCCACTCTTGAACTAAGTAGAATTGACCATCTAGCTGGAAGTAAGCATACAAGGTGGGTATCTGTTTAGTTGCGCCGCCCAAGTCTTCTAAAATTGCCGCTTCCCGCTTGAACCTCTCTTGCACTAACTGGTAAATCTGAGGATTATTTTGAATTGGTCTAAGCTGTTTAATTACACAACAGCGATTAGACGGCATTTGGGTATCTTCTGCCAAGAAAGTCTCACCAAATCCGCCATTACCCAAAGTCCGAATTACTCGATAGCGGTTGTTTAGCAGGGTTTCCATAAATTATGTCCCAAGTTTTACCCACCTTGAAAGGACTAATCCTAGTTGTGTTTCTTACACCAGCATAATATTTATGGGTCTAATGTTTATCTTAAGAGCGCCAGGATCACCACCCACCAATATCATTGAAGCGGTTCGATCATCCTGAATTCTCACCTACCCTCTTGCGAATTTTTAATTAGTTGATACACTTGTTCTTCATTAGCCCAGTGAACCACGGCCTATGGTGCATATCAAGCGCGTGGAACTTACCAACTTCAAATCCTTCGGTGGCACTACCTCAGTCCCATTGCTACCGGGGTGTACCGTCATATCTGGGCCAAATGGTTCGGGTAAATCTAATATTCTCGATGCACTGCTATTTTGCCTCGGACTCTCCAGTTCTAAGGGAATGCGAGCCGATCGCCTCCCGGATTTAGTAAATAACACTCAAACGGCTAAAGGACGGGCTTCTATTGAGGCTAGCGTCACTGTGACTTTTGATTTGTCAGATGAAATCTCACACAAAGACACAAAGGCACAAAGTGAAGAAGTAGAAATTTCCGACTCCCCACTCCCCAATGCCCAACGCCCAACTGAATGGAGTGTTACTAGAAGGCTGCGAGTCACTCACCAAGGAAGTTACACGTCGAATTACTATATCAATGGTGAAGCTTGTACGTTGACAGAATTACATGGGCAACTAAGTAACCTGCGGGTTTATCCTGAAGGCTACAACGTGGTGCTGCAAGGAGATGTCACCAGCATTATCTCGATGAATGCACGGGAACGGCGGGAAATTATTGATGAATTGGCTGGGGTGGCGGCGTTCGATCGCAAAATTGTCCAAGCCAAATCAACTTTAGATGAGGTGAAGGAAAAGGAAGATAGCTGTCGGATTATTGAGACAGAATTAACTGCACAGCGCGATCGCCTTTCCCAAGATCGGGCTAAAGCTGAGAAATATCAAAAACTCCGCACGGAATTTCTAGCGAAGCAATCTTGGGAAGCTGTATTATCATGGCGATCGCTACAAGCACAACAAGAAAAGTTAGTTAACGAAATTCAAACAGGCGATCGCAATTCGACTGAACTCACTAGCCAACTCACAAACCTAAATTCCCAAATCGTCCAAAAAACTGCGGAACTAGAACAACTCAATGCCCATGTCAAAGCATTGGGAGAAGAGGAACTTTTGGCGGTACAATCTACCCTCGCCACCCAAGAAGCAGAACGTAAACAACTCCAGCGTCAACTCACGGAATTACAAACGACTTCCCAAGAAACCGCCAAACGTCTAGCTCAAACTCAACAAGAAATTCAACAACACCATCTTTCCCTAGAAGAAATTGCCAAAACCCAAATTGTAGAGACGCGATTCATCGCGTCTTCCCAGCAACAAAGAGATGAAACACAGCAAGCTCTAGAAACCTCCCGCGAAGCAGCAGCAGAAATCGCCTCGGCTTCGGAAGCGTGGGTGCAGCAACAAACGGCATTCAACCGTCAAATTGAAGCTTTGCTGCACACCCTAGAACCCCAACGCACCGAACAAGCACAACTCAGAGAACGCAATAATCAATTACAGCAGCTGATCCAAGAGCAAACTCAGTTAATTGAACGCGACGAACCCCTGTTAGCAGAAAAACAAGCTGAATGCAGTCGAGTTGAAACGGAATTTCACACCTCTAGCGAACCCATCCAAAATTTAGCCCAAAATCTCTCAGCCACAGAGCAAGAATTACAAATCCAACAGGAAACCCAAAAGCGGTTACTTTCTGAGCAACGAGAAAAACAACGCCAGTTGGATAAAATCGAGGCGCAAGCCCAAGCACAACAAGAAGTCCAAGGAACCCAAGCTAGTAAAGTAATTTTACAATCGGCAATGCCTGGACTTTGTGGCTTAGTTGTGCAGTTAGCAAAGGTGGAACCCCGCCATCAGCTAGCCTTGGAGATGGCTGCCGGTGGACGCTTGGGACATATTGTAGTAGAAGATGACAGCATCGCCGCCGCCGGGATTGAACTGCTCAAACAGAAACGTGCAGGGAGAGCGACTTTTTTACCACTAAATAAAATTCATGCTCCCAAATTTACTCAAGATGCAACGCTGCGTTTCGCTAACGGCTTCGTTAACTATGCTGTTAACTTAGTGGATTGCGATCGCCGTTACAAAGATGTATTCAGTTATGTTTTTGGTAACACGGTAGTATTTGCCAACCTGGAGGCGGCGCGGAAAAACTTAGGATTGTATCGCATTGTTACCTTAGATGGGGAATTATTAGAAACCAGTGGTGCAATGACTGGTGGTAGTAATACTCAGCGTTCAGCGTTGCGGTTTGGTAATGCAGAAGCGGCGGAATCTGATGAAGCGATCGCTCTCAGAAGTCGCTTGGTAGATATTGAGCGGGTTTTAGAGCGTTGTACTGAAGCGATCGCTACTTTGTCAATCAAAACAAAAAAACTCACCCAAGAACTCACCGAAGCGCGTCAGGCGCGGCGCGAACAGCAGTTGCAATTGGAACAGTTGCAGAAAGACATTAAGAGTTTAACAACGCAATTAGAGGGGACGCGATCGCAACTCGCCCAAAACAGCCAAAAGTTAGGCACTGCTCAATCTCGATTAGAAATTTTAGAGCGGGAATTACCGGGACAAGAAAATCAATTGCAACAATTGCGACACGCCTTAGCAGAGTTGGAAGCATCTCAAACTCCCAGCGAATGGCAACAAATCCAGGCAAAAATTAAAATTCAAGAGCAACAATTGCAACAACGCGAAACGGCATTACGGGAAGCCGAACAAAGATTAAAAAATTTGGAAAATCAGCAACAGCGATTGCAAGAGAAAATCCAAGAAGCAGAGACGCGAATCACCGAATACGAAACCCAACAAATCTCTTGTAGAGACGCGATTCATCGCGTCTCCACACAAATCACAACGATAGACGACCAAATCACCCAAACCCGTTTATCGTTGAGTGAAATGGAGCAAAATTTGGGAGAAGAGAAACAAAAACGCGACGCTACAGAACTAGAAGTGCGATCGCACCTTTTGCGCCAACAACAATTGCAATGGGAAATAGAAAAACTTAAGGAAATCCAAGAGAAGCGACGGGAGGAATTAGTTGCTTTACAAAGCCAGTTGCGGGATGTGGGAGCAGAATTACCGAATCCGTTGCCGGAAGTACCAGATCAGGTAGATTTAGAAGAATTGCAAAAAGAATTGCGATCGCTTACCAAACGCTTACAGGCAATGGAACCTGTTAATATGCTGGCGTTGGAAGAATACGAACGCACTCAAAACCGCCTTCAGGAACTCACCCAAAAATTAGAGACACTAGAAGGGGAACGCACCGAATTACTTTTACGGATTGAAAACTTTACCACATTGCGGCAACTTGCCTTTAAAGAAGCTTTCGATGCTGTCAACGAAAACTTTCAATCAATTTTCGCCATTCTTTCCGACGGCGACGGCTTCTTGCAACTTGAAAATCCCGAAGATCCCTTTAGCAGTGGACTGAATTTAGTCGCCCACCCCAAAGGCAAACCCGTACAGCGCCTAGCTTCCATGTCTGGCGGAGAAAAATCACTCACAGCCTTGAGCTTTATCTTTGCCCTGCAACGCTACCGTCCATCGCCATTTTACGCCTTTGACGAAGTAGATATGTTTCTAGATGGAGCAAACGTAGAGCGATTAGCTAGAATGATTAAACAACAGTCACAACAAGCGCAATTTATAGTTGTGAGTTTGCGTCGTCCGATGATAGAATCAGCCGAACGCACAATTGGCGTTACTCAAGCACGAGGAGCTTACACTCAAGTTTTGGGGATTAAGTTACAATCATCCAATACATCTGCTTGAGTTTTTGTTAATAATAGTGTATGGATAAACCGGATTCGAGATCAGGACTCGGTATAGAATGACCTCCGAACAGATAATTAGGCGTTCCGACATATTAAATACCCAGGTGATTACCCGCGACAACGGCAAGCGGCTAGGCATCATCAGTCAAGTCTGGGTTGATATAGATCAACGAGAGGTTGTGGCTCTTGGTTTGCGAGACAGCCTGATCTCCATTTCGGGCATACCGCGCTATATGTACCTCAACAACATCAGCCAGATTGGTGATGTCATCCTGGTTGATAATGAAGATGTCATTGAAGATATCGAAGTTGAATCTCTCAGTAATCTAATTAACTGGGAAGTAATCACAGAAACAGGTGAAGTATTAGGCAAAGTTCGGGGCTTCAAGTTCAACGGCGAAACCGGCAAGCTTGAATCTATAGTCATTGCTTCTTTAGGATTGCCCCAAATTCCCGACCAAATCTTGAGTACTTACGAGTTTTCAGTAGATGAAATTGTCAGCACTGGCCCCAATCGGTTGATTGTGTTTGAGGGAGCCGAAGAACGAGTAAATCAGTTGACATCTGGTTTACTAGAGCGTCTGGGTATCGGCAAAGCACCGTGGGAGCGAGATATAGAAGAAGAAGGCTATACTCCACCACGTACAATTGCAGCACCAAACCAACTACCTAGTGGAGTGCCATTGCAGCCACCCAGACAAAAAGTTCGCGCCCCCGAACCCGTAGCGCGGGAAGAAGAATGGAATGAAGACTATGTGGAAGAAGAAAGGCCACAGCGTCAGGTAATGAAGGCGCGGCAGTATGAATCTATTCAATACGAAGAGGATGAGGAAGAAGATAACTGGAGCGAGGCAACAGGCAGCGACAGGTATCAACAACCGCAGCCGCCGCTAAAATATCAAGCCCAGCCCTATAGCAAGCCTTATGTTGACGAATACGATGATTATGACGACGTAGAGGGCGATGCTTGGGAAGATGCGCCGAAGCCTGTGAATATTCCCAAGAAAGTCAAGGAAAGACAGCCAGAATACGAAGAAGAAGGCGGATATTAACTAATTAATAATGACGCTCTCTACTAGACGGTGCGCGTAGCTTGCTTCCCCGTAAGAGTACACGGACTTCCTAATGCCACGCTAACCTAATTCGTAATTCCACTGGAAAATTACGAAGTATTTTAAGATTAATTTAGCCCTTTCCTTACTTACAAGGAGAGGGCTAATTTTTGAGAACGCTCGAACCATAGAGGCGTAGAGGACAACACCTCGGCTATGCATTGAATTTTTACTTCTTTGCTTCTAATAAAATTGCACTTTCCCAAGTTTTTTGAGAGCCAAAAATAATGAGCTAATATGTAATGCTTGCAGCAATATACCATTATCAATAACTTCAATTATCTTTTCCAGCGGCAACAAAACTACATCAATTTGTTCGGTAACATCTAACTTTAAATCAGCTACACCTTCCACATCTATTGCTAAAAAACAATGGGTTAGATTAGTATGATTTGCTGGGTTTGGTGATAGTATACCAGTTTCAAAAAAATTATTGCTAGTGTAACCAGTCTCTTCTAATAATTCGCGTTTTGCAGCTTTCAGCGGGAAAACATCTTCAGCCTCTACAGCACCACTGGGCAATTCTAGAATTGTTTTTTTCAGACCGTGGCGATATTGCTTTACTAAAATAACTTCCTGATTTTTGGTTAAAGCTACAACATTAACCCACGTTGGATATTCAAGAACATAATAGGGGTCAACTATTGTTCCATTAGGCATTTGGCAAGTATCAGAGCGTACTGAAATCCATCTGTCTTTTACTATGTGTCTAGATTTTAATACAACCCAATCAGTTGTCATGTCTACTCCTAAATCAAAACTTCTCGCACCATCACACTGGCAATAATGAAACATGGGCTGAAACCACCTTCCATCCTTCGGTAAACCTGTACCAAGTCTGGCTTTGTCGCCCGAAACGCTCTACACCATTGATCATCCGGCGAAATTCTAAAGTCACTGTTGCGGCATCTTTCCCAAAGGTTACAACCTTGAGATTCGAGATTTCTCGCTCTATTTTTGGGTTTGGTCGATTCTGGCGAAAGTTACGAACTTCATCGCCGCCATAGAGGTTTTCTGTAATTCCAAACCGCACTACTTCGGGCGCATCCCAAAACAAGCTATCCATCACCTCCAAATTGTTATTAGAAAGGGCTTCTTCATACTTGAGGTACAAATCAGTTACTTCAGTTACAACAGTAGGGTCATTTATAGTAGTCATTATTGTTACCAATTTTTGGTATCATGAATGATTATGCAGGAAGCATCTCACCTTTGCAAATATACCAAGCGATTAGAAATCGCGGCTACACAAACTAAGTCCGCCTACGCGGACTAAAAGAATTTGAAACCCACGGAGGTGGGTTTTGTCTGTATAGCCGCGAATTCCATTCGCCAGGGCAGGTGTGTTTTTACACTCATTTGAGATGCTCACCAACAACTGAAGCAAAGTCCGTCCGGCAATTATCTGCAAAATAAAGCCGAAGCCAGCTGCAAATAATGAGAGTAGCGAAAGCCAGAACACACGGGATAGGGCAAAGACAATCAAGCTTACTCCCATAAAACCTATACCCAATGCTAGAACTTTACCCGACTCCAGTACATTGCTATGCTTAGTTAAAAAGAGGAATAAAATCGGTTTGAGAGCAACTAAATTTATTTATGGAAAAGGAAATAAAGATTTGTTTCGATACACGTAGTGCAAGAAACAAGGCATCCTTTTTAAATCCCCTAAATTTATTTATGGGGATTCTCTTTTTACTTTTTACTTTTTAACGTAGCCACTTGTCAAGAGAAGGGTGTACTTCATTTACTTGCAAAGTGCTGTATCACCCCTGAGTAGTTCCCAGTTCTTAACCGTGAATAAAAAAGTAGGTAGTCATGGTAAAGGCAACAATCATGACAAATTTCCGAATTGAGTCGGGTTCAAGTTTACGAGCATAATGGGCGCTTAAATAACCACCAAGAGAGCCACCGACTGCCATCAAAATAGCTTGATGCCAAGCAATTACACCTGCAAAAATAAATGGAATAATCGCAATACCATTGATACAACTCCCTAAAAATGTCTTAAAAGCATTCATTTTGTGAATACTTTTCATACCTAAAAATGTCAGAGTTGCCAGCATTAAAATTCCTAAGCCTGCACCAAAGAAGCCGCCATAGATGGCGATCGCTAGTTGAGCTAGTACCAAATTAAACAACGGTACAGATTCCGGTGATGTATTCTGGTTTTGACGCTGCAACCACTTTTTGAACGGTTCGCCAAAGGTAAATACAACTGTTGCTAGCAGCAATAGATAGGGAATCAGCTTTTTAAAGACATCTGGTGATGTATACAACAAAGCTATGGAGCCAATCATGCCACCAAATAAACTGACACCGCATAGAAGTAAAAAATCTCGCCGAGCAATGCCCAAATCTTGACGATATGCTCCAGCACTGGCTAGAGCCGCCACCCACATCGCGGTATTATTCGTGGCATTAGCTGCGATCGGGGGTACACCCGTAAAGATGAGAGTTGGAAACGTGATAAAGCTTCCACCACCCGCTACAGCATTTAAGCCGCCTGCAATGAAAGCGGTACTAAAGAGAAGTAAGCTATGGAAAAGTGTTAATGATGGTGGCATTATTTACGAATTACAAGTTTGGGAATATCACTTGGAGAATGGGCAATTAAGTCAGCACCATGAGCTTTCAATTCCTCTTCGGTTCCATAGCCATAGGTAACGCCAATTGAGGCGATTTGATTGTGCTTGGCTCCAATAATGTCATGTGAGCGATCGCCTACCATCACCACAATAGAGGGTAAAAGTTTTTCTGTTAATAAAATATGGTGAATTAAGTCGCCTTTTATGCTCCGCGTTCCGTCAAGTTCACTACCATAAACACCATCAAAAAGCAATGACAAGCCAAAATATTCAATAATCTCTGTAGCATAAATATATGGTTTAGAAGTCGCAACAAAAGTTTTATAACCAGCAAAACGAATGGCTTTTAGGATTTCTGGAATCTGGGGATAAAGGGAGTTTTCAAATAATCCGATTGTGGCAAAGCGATGACGATACAGTGAAATAGCCTGTTCAATTATTGTGTCATCTAAGGTCTTGAGTAATTGCGAAAAGGTGTCTTTCAATGGTGGACCAATACACCAATGCAATTCATCAGCATCCGGTGGTGTATAACCGAGTTCAGAGAGCGCATACTGAATGCAACCAGTGATGCCAGGTTTAGGATCTGTCAAAGTCCCATCTAAATCAAAAAGGACTGCGGAGGAAGGCATATCTTAATATACAAGAACTACTAACAAGTCTGGACTACAATTCTATCTATTGCGATCGCGTTCTAAATCAGCAATCACTTTTTGCAAATACCACTCGTCTGACATACCCGGATGGTAATCCTGTTCTTGCTGAATCAATCTTTCGGCAATTTCCCAGTATCCCCCAACCATTCGCAAAAGTCGCTGACGTAGCAGGTGATATTTTTGCTTTTTTGACTCGGGACTAAATTTCTGGATTTTTTCGAGGCTATTTAAGACTTGTTGATAATTTCCCCAGTCTTCTTGTTCACAAAAGATACTCGCCGCCCGTTGATAATCTTCCACGGCGTTTTGCATTTCTTCTAAGTAAGTATAGGCAATGCCACGATTGTAGTAAGCTTGAGGATCATCGGGATTGATTTGTAGGGCTTGGGTGTAATCTTGAATTGCACCGAGATAATTACCCGTTGTCCGGTAGGCATTACCTCTGGCAATATAGACTAAGGGATCTTGGGGTTGCATCTGGAGTGCTTGGTTAAGATCCGCGATCGCACCTTGATGATCTCCCAATACAGAACGGGCTTTGCCTCGGTTACGATAGACAATGGCATCTTGAAAATTTAGTCGCAATGCTTGATTAAAATCTGCGATCGCTTCTCGATAATTCCCCATTTTACAACGCACAACCCCACGACAGCAGTAAGCTTGGGCATCTTGCGGATCGGCTTTTAATAACCAGTTTAAATCGGCGAGTGCCTCTTGAGTATCTCCCTTTTCAGCTTTTTCTAATAATTGCGTAAAATAATCATTGGTGGATAAAATTGGCGCATTAATGGAACGTGATTCCTGAAGGGCAGGTAATTCTTTGGGTTGTAGCTGTTTAATTCGTTCTAGACAGAGGCGACAATTCTCTTTGTCTTGTTGTTCTAGATATAATTGTGCAGCCTTTTTAAAGTTAGCGATCGCATCTTGAATATAACCCTGTTTGCGCCGCACCATCCCCCGGAGATTATAAGCAGCAGCATAATTGAGATTGAGACGAATCGCGCGTTCCACATCCTCCAGCGCCCCCGGTAAATTTTTCAGCGCTACCCTAGCCAATCCACGACAATAATATGCCTCTACACTCTCAGGATTTAGCTTCAAGGCTTCGGTATAATCTGAAACAGCATTAAGGATTGCTCCTGAGTCATAATATGCCAAACCCCGTTGTAAGTAAGCTTCGGGAAAGTAAGGTGTCAGTTGTAAAGCATGGTTAAATTCTTCAATTGCTCCAGCGTAGTCTTTTTGCCTAGCCTTTTCCAATCCTCTATTGTAAAGTTCGTCATTCATGGCATTTGTTTGGTTAATTCAGTTAGTTGAATTCCAGCAGGCTTGTTTCGTAGTCTAACCTATGCACTCATCCTTAATATTCTAAGTATTCACTGTGGCTTTGCTTTATTTCGGATTTTCGATAAAATCAAACGAACACAGCACCCTAAGTTGTATAAAGGGAATTTGCCAAAATTATTAAGTGTATTTTCCAACAATGTAAAAATAGCTATGTAACTTTCGTTTTCTCAGCCAGATTATTTCCAATTACAAACAAAAAAGCTGGGGAAATGACTACATTCAATTCCCCATATCTCATAGATTGTAAAATATTTACAGTTGACTAAAATTATTCTGAAAGCAAGCTAGGAGAAGCCAGTACAAAAACATCCCTACTTCCTTGAGCGTCAGTCTGTGGTTTTATGGGAGTGGTGAAATGGAAAAAATCACGATCATTGACCAATAAGATTTCTCCGGGATTGAGAATCTTGCTAAACACAGGCTTTTCCTTTTTGGCAGTATATAAATGTGTTTCTCCCCCTTGAATATTCTCTCTATCTACTGAGAAGATGCCAATAAAATCATTGCCATCTTTATGGATACCTTCAGGTGCAGGATTCCCAAAATTATCTGGAGAGCAAATAGTTCTAATTTGATGAACTCCGATTTCTGCTTCCGGATGAAGTTTGCAAGAATCACTAAATGCTAAGACAAGATTTCTAAAAATATCAAGTTCTATGAGTGCATCATCTAATTCGGCAAACTCTCTTTTTATGCCACCCACTAATGGATTATACTCTTTACTTTGAAAGAGGTAGCTATGAGGTAATTTAATTAACTGATTTCCAGAAACTGTGAATCGAGATAATCTTCTCGAACGATAGTTGCCTTTGATATAAGGGTCAATAGGCATATTCCTAAAAAATGGCTTGAAACCTTCTGGATTGATTGAATTTACTTTTCTTAAAGTAAACAGAAAAGCATATTCTAATTCCGTTTCTGTCCACAATTTTTGCATAGGATTTACCTCCTTGCACATTAAAATTCTCCCGGATTTTTTCTGGGAGGCTTACAATACTTAGTCTATGCTACTTTTTATTAATATGTTGTTAATTTGACTACAAAAATTGACAACCCATGATATATAAAGTTGCTTAAGTTCTGCCACAAGGCGGAGTCGCTGCTGAAAATATTTGCTGATGGGAGTTCGCTGGGGAAGGAATCGACGTATATTTACTAGCAGCAACAAGGTTTCATAATGATAGATTGGCTTTACCGGTATCCACCTTTATATTCTGGTATTTTACTCAAGCGTTACAAGCGGTTTTTTGCTGACGTTCAACTTACTTCTGGCGAAATAGTGACAGCACACTGTCCCAATACAGGGCCAATGACTGGAGTATCGACTCCCCAAAGTGCGGTACAGCTTTCCAAAAGCGATAATCCTAACCGCAAATTGGCTTACACTTTAGAACTAATTCAAGTACATGACAATGAGCCGACTTGGGTAGGCATAAATACTTTTTTGCCCAATCGGGTGGTAAAGCTAGCTTTGGCGAAACATCTTTTCCCCGAATTGGGCGACTATAGCCAAATCAAGGGCGAGGTGGTTTATGGGTTAGATAAAAAAAGTCGAGTAGATTTTTTCTTAACGGGCAGTGATGAGGAACGCCCGATTTATTTAGAAGTGAAAAATACAACTTTTTCTGAGGGGAGATTAGCCTTATTTCCTGACACGGAGACTACAAGAGGACAAAAACACTTGCGAGAACTAATGGCGCTGCTACCTTTAACTCGTGCGGTGATGTTTTACTTTATCAATCGCGGTGATTGTATCGAGTTCTCCCCTGGCGATCGCACAGATCCTCTATATGGTAAATTATTACGGGATGCGATCGCTCTCGGTTTAGAAGTCTTACCTTGCCGTTTTGACATTTCCCCCGAAGGTATCCGTTATTTGGGTTTGGCAAAACTAAAAATTTGATTACATCTAAATTACGTCTCTACACCCATAAAACAATAAATCCATCTAGATACTGTCTAGATGGATTTATTGTTAGTTGGTGTTTAGTGACATACTCCCATTGCTGATTCGGAGTACCGAATACAGTATGGGCTTTTTACCCAACCCGGCTATTGCTGAGGAGTCGATGAACTTTATTAAACAGACAGAATGCCCTAACGCCCCTATAGATTAATGTCATATAGATTGGCGATTGGTCATAGGTCTAGTCTGCAGGAATCAAAACGGTGTCAATCACATGGATCACACCGTTATCAGCAGCAACATCTGCTGTTGCAACTTTTGCATCATTGATCTTAACGCCGTTAGAAGCGTCAATTTTTACATCTGAACCTTCAACTGTTTTAGCTGTCTTCAGCTTAACTACATCAGCAGCCAGTACCTTACCTGATACAACATGATAGGTCAAGATTTTCTTGAGCTTTGCAGGATCTTTCAGTAAAGCGTCTACTGTACCTGCTGGAAGCTTCTTAAACGCTTCATCAGTAGGTGCGAAGACGGTGAATGGGCCAGCGCCTTTGAGTGTATCTTCCAGACCAGCTGCTTGGATTGCTGCAACTAGTGTCGTGAAAGAACCATTGTTCTTGGCAGTGTCAAGTATGTTTGCCATGTGTTTTACCTAGTTCTGTGTAACTTGTTACAAATCTAAACTATTTCTTTAATAAAATCCATCTATCGTTAGGCGTATGTAAAATAAAATTTTTTATTGATATCATAAAAGTTTATATATATTTTTATACAAGTAAAGAATTATATGTGATCTGCGTGGATGAGTTACAACCCAGATTCCGCAGGTGCGACACCGAATAGCCCGTCGTAGACATCGCTAACCCACATTCACAGTTAGATTACAATCTAGGTATAGTTTCTCTGACTGGAGTTGTTCATCGGGTGATTCAATCCGATTCAATGACAAAGCACACCAGACAAGTATTACTTAGTGCGCTCAAGGTGGTTGTCTTATGCCTGACACTGTTCCTACTATGCACAAGCAATAGTTGGGCGCAAATCACTACTGACACTAAAATTGCTCCCCTGATTCAGAAGCTAATAGATAATGATGCCCACATCAGTAGCATTGCCGCAGATGCATTAGTTAATATCGGTTCGCCAGCAGTGCCATCTCTGATTGAAGCTTTGAAAAATCAGGATATTAATCTTCGTTGGCACGCCGCTTCGGTTTTAGGAGATTTGGGTGCAGAAGCAGCACCAGCCGTTTCTGCCTTAAGTGCGGCATTGCACGATGAAGATGGACAAGTCCGCCTGTACGCCACTTTAGCTTTAGGAAATATTGGTACAGCAGCCAAAGCAGCAGTTCCATCCTTGATGGCGGCATTACAAGATAAGGAGCAATTCGTTCGCATTTATGTTCCTTCTGCACTCAGGAAAATTGGTGTAGAAGCGAAAGTAGCTGTCCCAGTATTAACTGCTGCCTTAAAAGATCATAACCCCACAGTCCGTTACAATGCTGCCTACGCTCTGGGTGCAATGGGTACAGAAGCAGTATCCTCTGTCCCTAATTTAATTGCCCTGTTGAATGATAACCAGTTTTACGTGCGTTTAGGTGCGCTCAAAGGTTTAGGAGGAATTGCGGCAGGCTTTCAGGATAAAGCAAATGCTTTACCTAGCTCAAAGTTGCAGAAAGTCATCTTAGATTTTGAGCAGGTATTGACAACTATCCAAGAACACAAAGATAAATTCACAGAGACGGACAGTAAGCTGATACGTCGCCCTCTCAATGCCCTGAAAGCAGAAAAAGAAACTCGCCTGTTTGATAGAGTTCTAGAATGGCTATTTGGGCATAAATTATTATTGGGAATTGCCGCCTACCTGATCTTATTACCTTCTGTGTGGTTTATTCTCTTGCGGGTAGCCCCTTTGTGGTTGTTGAAAATTAACAACGCCCTCAAACCTTATACAGATTTTTCTCTCCCATTTATCAGTGTCAATGTACCTCTGCGATATGTGCTATTTGTTGGCTGGTTTCATTACCATCCCAGAGTATTAGATGCATGGGTAGCTAAATATATTGAAGCAGCCCGCGAACAATTTCCCAAAAAGGATACAGTTAGCAGTCGCGTCTGTTACATTCCCATTCCTGTTGTTCTGGATGGTATAACAGTTCCTCAACTTATGAATGAGAATTTGCGCTCAACTTTCGACAAACAACGTAGCTGCCTAGTAATTACCGGGGAAGGGGGTGTAGGTAAAACCAGTTTAGCGTGTCAAATAGCTGGATGGGCAATGGCTGAGGCTGAAGACCAACAACTCTGCAAACACTTGATGTTACCTGTGCTTTTGGAAGAAGAATTTCGGTTAACTGAAGGTAAGTTGCCGCTTTTAGAAGCTATCAGAGGACAGTTGCAAGCTTTAATTGATGAACCAGAGCCGATTTGTCAAGAATTACTGTTACGTTTGTTAAGAAAGAAACGGATTCTAGTGATTGTAGACCGGTTCTCAGAAATGAATGCTACTACACGAGAAGCAATTGAGCCGGAGTCCCCAGAGTTTCCGGTGAATGCGCTGGTGATTACTTCCCGAATTGAGGAAAAGCTGGGGCGGGTTAATAAGACGATAATTAAACCCTTGCGGATTGAGGCTAATAAACTATCGTCCTTTATGGAAGCTTATCTGATGCAGCGAGGTAAACGCGATCGCTTTACCGATCAGGAATTTTTTGACGCTTGTAACCGTCTTTCTCTGATGGTAGGTCAACATAATATCACTGTTCTGCTGGCTAAACTTTATGCTGAACAGTTAATCGCCAGTAGAGAGGTTGCATCTAATATTTCTGCGTTGCCAGAGAATATCCCCAATTTGATGCTGGGTTATATCAATGAACTCAATCGTGATGTTACAGACGATCAATTTGATGACCGCACTGTTCATCAAATTGCCAAAACCATCGCCTGGGAATGTTTGCAGCAAAGCTATCAACCGGGAACCGCCAAGCGTGCCGATGCTATTGCTGCATTAGCAAATTTGGGTATTGATAACCCCGAAGCACACCTCAGTTATCTGGAAAAGCGCCTGCACCTAATTCAAACTATCGGTTCTGCCAAAGACAGAATCCGTTTCTGTCTTGACCCTTTAGCTGAGTATCTTGCCGGTTGGCATTTAATAGAATTCTATGGCAATAACGATGGTATATGGCGATCGGCTTTTTTCAAAAAGGCAGATGATTTAGTCAAAACAGGCAGACAAGATGCCATTAAAGGCTTGTTATTGGCAGTGCGAGATTGCTACTTATCTGAGGTTCAAGGCAGCAAAGAAACGGATTTTGTACCCCAGAAGTTGGGTAAGCTGGCTGGGTTTACACCTTCAGTCACAGCAGTTAGTACTGTACAAACAGTAATACCATGAGCGATCGCATTGATGTAAGCATAGCTAAATTCCTCTTTCTGGGTAGTGATATGCATTTAACTGAAATTTATTGTTTATTCTTTATAGCAATTCTCTTTTGAATAGTTACTAGGTAGGGGCATTGTAAATCCCTGTTAAATCACCGCCACCATCGCCCCACATCCACAATCGCACGGGCAATTTCTACCGTTGCTACTTGACCACCTAATGCAAAGATAACTGGAAACAATGCCTTGATATCTTGCAGCAAATTATGGCGAGTGCGAAGGGATAGCTCATGAAGTGTATCTTGCCAAAGGGGGAAAAGTTCCCTAGATGGCATTTGTGACAAACTGTCAGCTAAGGCACTCAAGGCTTCAGCACGAAAACCCTCAAACTGAATCGCCCTGGCAGCAGCAAGGGCTTCTGGCAATAACTCTGGCAGATTCTGGGCTAAGGCACTCAAGGCTATGGCACGATAATCCTCATCCTGAATCGCCCTGGCAGCAGCAAGGGCTTCTGGGTATTTCAGGTAAATTAAGTACACGGGTAGGGGCACAACATGTTGTGCCCCTACGAGAAATCTATATGTATCAGGGTTTTAGTGAAATGGTATTAGCCTATGGTGTAACGCACACTATATATACTGATTTTAGGAATGGAAAGGACAACCACCTACGGTTAATTTCTGAAGAAAGACATTATTATCAAAATAATGCTCTAAAGACTCAATCTTCAAATCATCAGTGACGCGAGCAATACTAACTCCTACAATTTCTATTGTTTCACCTGTGGGTGCATAGTCCTTATAGGAACCATTAAATGTTCCCCAATGTCGCCATTTAAAGGTAACATTAGGCGGACCAGAAAGTACTTCTGTTAATTCCCAAAGAAAGCCATTAGGGAAGGCTGTATGAAAAACTTGAAATGAAGATTCAAAGGTTTCTGTTTCAGAACTGTATTGCTCAGTTTCACCCAAAAACAGGTTATAAGTACCTTCATCTGCAACATCCTGAGCAGTGAATTGTTGTCCGCCATTGGTACTCATTTTAAACTTATCAGTAACAATCGAAAGCCACTGTTGAGGATTAGATTTATTAGAAGCTTCCATCTCAAAAGTGCGGACTAAGTTTTGAGCGTAGGCGCAGCCCGTCGTAGACATCGCTTCTAAAGAACCTTCTGGATGCTGAAATTTACTCTCTTGATGAAGAAATTCATTGGTGTATGAATAATCCGGGCGTTTTCCTTCTCGCCACTGTACTTCTTCATCATGAGCAATAACTATATCTCTATCTTGTACCCAGAGTGGCAATTCTGTTGTTTTATCGCTACTCATACAAGCTGACTGATTATAAACGTCGTTTCTAAGAATAATGTTTTATGCATACAAGTAAATAGAAAAATCTAAAAAAGTAAAAAATATTCATAATCAACTCAATAAACTTTACTTGTTGTACAAATCCGAATATGAGCAAACACGGATGCTTCTTGAGCTAGAAACTTATCTTATCGGATTTAGGTTTCTTCATCCGCTAGTTACACAGAATTCAGAAATGAATTCTGTTTTGTTAAATCAAATCAAATCTAATTGCATTACATTTCCTTCAGAGAAACCGAGGCTGGAGTAAACTGCTTTACCTGATGGCGAGGTGTTAAGAACTACTCGCGTACAACCGATCGCTTTTAAATATTCAATTGCTCTATTAGTTAGAGATTTGGCAATGCCTTGTCTGCGGTAAGATTGTTCAACGTAAACGCCCCAAATATATCCAAATTTGCGGTATTCATCTTTAAAAATATTCGGTGTTTTGCAATCAGTGAATCTTCTTTGCTGGAGGCTTCTCTGATAGTGATATGTTTTTCTGTCAGCATAATTTCTCACGATTTTTTGGAACTCACAAAAAACTCCTCCCCAAAGTACACCCGTAGGGGCACGGCATGCCGTGCCCCTACACCTTGCGATATAACGTTGTACCCCATCTGAATGAGAAACGCTATAGCATCAGCTAAAAACTGGCAGCTTGACAGATACAAGCTTAGACTTTCTGTGCAGTTACTTCCTCTGGCTTTTCTTGAGTTTGCAAAGATGCATACAACCGATTCAACGCATTTACATAAGCTTGCGCGGATGCCACGATGATATCTGTGTTCGCTGCATGACCAGAAAAGACTTTAGATTCATAACGTAAACGAATCGTCACTTCTCCAATGGCATCGATACCGGCTGTTACTGACTGCACAGAAAACTCAATCAATTCGTTGGGCACATTCACCACCCGATTGATCGCTTTGTAAACTGCATCCACTGGCCCAGTACCGATCGCAGCATCGGTTAATTCTTCACCTTCTGGAGTCCGCAGGGTGACTGTAGCCGTGGGTTTAGCGTTGCTACCACAGGAAACTTGCACCAACTCTACTCGGAACAAATCGGGTGCTTGTTGGATTTCATCATTAACGATCGCTTCCAAATCCCAATCGGAAATTTCTTTCTTTTTATCTGCTACGTCTTTGAATCTAACGAATGCTTTATTTAATTCCGTATCCGACAACTCAAAGCCCAATTCTTTTAACCGCGTGCGGAAAGCATTTCTCCCTGAATGTTTGCCCAAAACTATTTGATTGTCTGTCAAGCCAATCAATTGGGCATCCATAATTTCGTAGGTGAGTCTGTTTTTTAACACCCCATCTTGGTGAATTCCAGACTCATGGGCAAAGGCATTGGCACCCACGATCGCTTTATTTGCTTGTACTAACATTCCCGTCAAATTGGAAACTAAGCGTGAAGTTTTGTAAATTTGTCGGGTGTCGATATTTGTCAGGGATTCTTGAGAATCTGCTGGTCTTCCTAAGAAGGGGTTAAAATATTGCCGCCGGACGTGCAACGCCATTACTAATTCTTCTAATGATGCATTTCCGGCACGTTCGCCAATGCCATTGATTGTACATTCTAGTTGCCGTGCGCCATTTTTCACGGCTTCTAAGAAGTTAGCAACAGCCAAGCCCAAATCATTATGACCGTGAACGGAAATAATCGCTTGGTCGATGTTGGGGACATTTTCGATAATGCCCTTAATCATGGCTCCAAATTCGCTGGGGGTGGTGTAACCTACTGTATCGGGAATGTTAACTGTTGTTGCACCAGCTGCGATCGCACCTTCTAATACTTGGTACAGAAATTCTGGATCGGTACGCGCCGCATCCATTGGCGAAAATTCTATATCTGTCATGAAGGACTTGGCATAGGCTACCATTTCTTTGGCGATCGCTAGCACTTCTGCCCGTGACTTCCGCAACTGATACTCTAAATGAATATCTGAAGTGGAAATAAATGTGTGAATTCTGGCGTTAACTGCTGGTTTTAATGCTTCGGCGGCGGCTTCAATATCTGCTTTAATGGCTCTTGCCAAACTACAAACTACCGGGCCATTTTCTGTGCCGACAATTTGAGAAATCTTCTTGACTGCTTCAAAATCTCCCGGACTAGCGAATGCAAAGCCCGCCTCAATTACATCTACACCCAGACGAGCTAATTGTTTGGCAATAACTAGCTTTTCGTCTATATTCAAAGTCGCTCCCGGACACTGCTCTCCATCTCGCAATGTCGTATCAAAAATAATGATTCGATCTGTTTTGTTTGTCATTTGCCCTTTGTTGTTTAGTTTTTACTTGTGGCGCAATATATCTTCAACCTTAGTTTTTCTTTTACTCTTACCTTTGTAAATAATTGCTAAGACTACTAACCTTCGGTTTTTTCTATTTGATCTCTGATATCATTTAAATCTATATATCTATCAGTAGCGTTGCGTAGCTCTCTAGCAATCATTCCTTCAGTTGAGACTACCGTAATATGTGTATTTTTGGAGCGTAATAGTTCAATTGCTCTTTCAAAATCCCCATCACCACTGAATAATACTACTCGGTCATACTGGTCTACTGTATTAAACATATCTACAACAATTTCAATATCTAAATTCGCTTTTTGCGAGTAACGACCTGACGTATCATCATAGTATTCTTTGAGAATTTTAGTTCGGACTGTATATCCTAGACTGATTAGAGCATCTCTGAAACCTCGTTGATCTTGTGGGTCTTTCAAGCCAGTGTACCAGAATGCATTAATTAATGTTGTTTCTGATTGCTCATGTTTGAAATATTCCAAGACGCGCCGTGGGTCAAAAAACCAGCCATTTTTTTGTTGAGCATAGAACATATTGTTTCCGTCTACAAAAATAGACAGACGATTCATTGGAGAACCCATACAAATTTACACCTAATAATATATATGAATTTAGATTGAACAATAGATTATAGCAATTTTCAAATGCCTTGTTTGCTAATATCCATAAAGCAGTTTTTCATCTATAGCTTTTATCCTACCTCTTTCAAGGCATAAAAACGCCTGCAACATTGGAGTTGAGATCCTGGGTGCTAACCCTTATTCACTTCCAGCACTGCAAGAGCTATGGGGTGATCAAAATCTACCAATAAAATTGACTCAGTAACAGCATTCATCGCTGCATAACATTAAAGTTTACTCCTAAAGAGGTATAGAATTTGCTGAGGGTAGGATATGAGTTAATGCCTATCTATAGGTTTTGCTTTCAGTATCAGGACACCCTTTGTAAGGATTACCAATATTGCGCCAGACACAGAAGACGGTCTTGGGACAGCTTCAGGTAGAGTACCCAGTTAGGAGCATACTTGTTTGGTTAGGTTAGGGTAAAATCTCCCAGTAACGAAATGCACAGGCAGAGTATATCTGGCTCTAATCTGTGAGACAATCACTAGTTGTAACTCACTCAATAGAAAAAGAATAAGTTAGGCAGTGCTTGAGTAGAATCTCTTGGGGGCTGGCTCTGCCAATAAAAGTTTGTTGATGAATAGAAGATACTTTACAAATATATAAGATTGTCATTTAAGTCTTATTTGAATGTGCTTACACTAAAACGTGGTCTGAATAAATAAAAGTGTTGGACTTAAATCAATCAGTAACACGATATGGCAGAAGAACCTACATCTACCTTAACTAAAAACTATGTCTCTGCTGCCAATAGACTGTCAAGTAAACCGACAAAAGTAACTTCGACAGCATCAGCTCGCCAGTCCAGGTGGATGGTTCGCTTAGGTCATCTCCTCGCCGGCGCTTGGACAATAGGGGCAGCACTGTTGACTGCTTCTGGTTGGGGATTGGTTCAATTGACGGAAAATCAGGTGCTTTCTGGCTTTTTTCAACTGCGTGGGCCGATTGTGCCTCCAGAAGACATTGTAATTTTAGCAATAGATGATCAGTCAATATCAGTTCCCGAACAGTACTATAAAACAGATCCGAAACAGTACGCCTACCTAGAAACACTGAAATCTTATCCTTATCAACGTGCTGCATACTCCCAAGTCATCACAAAATTAATCAAAGCAGGTGCCCGCTCTGTAGCATTAGACGTTGTTTTTAACACCCCCAGTAGTTATGGAGTTTCTGACGATCGCCAATTCCAGGCAACATTGCAAAAATATGGCAGCAAAGTTACCTTAGCGGCTATCTACGAAAATTCCCAGACGCACCAAGGGTCTTTTACGCAACTGACAGGACCACAACGAATGTTTCGCACAGGGTCACTATCCATTGGCTCAGTTAATTTCCCCGTGGAGGTGGATGGTAAAGTTCACCGATTGGCGAGTGAGTTTTCTAAGTCCTTAGCTGAAGATAGTTTAATCGATAAGCTACCTTCTTTTGATGAAGCAGCGCTCAGGGCAGCACAAGTAAATTATCCCCGACCAAAGGGCGATCGCATTTATTTTTGGGGTCGTGCGGGTACATTTGAGCAAATACCCTTTTGGCACGTACTCGATCCGCAAAACTGGAACACCTATTTGCAACAGGGAAAGGTGTTCAAAGACAAGATCGTGCTGATTGGTGGAACAGATAAGTTAAACAATGATTATTATCCAGTCGCTGCAAGCATTGGTACTGAACCGATGTCCGGCGTGGAAATTCACGCCAATGCCATCGCCACTTTGATGTCAGGTAAAGCCATCGCCTCAGGAATCAACAGTCCACCGTTGCAGGGTTTGTTTGTGCTAGTGCTAGTTAGCAGTACAACCTTGATGATTAGCAGACGCAAGCGTAGTATCAATAGATTTCTCTATAGCCTCGCCCTGTCTGGCGCTTGGGGAGGAATTAGCTATGGGTTCTTTATCTATGGTCAGTTAATTTTTCCGACTACTATACCAATGATCGCGATCGCGATGACCGGACTTTCCTACCTGGGAACCTCGGTAGTGAGGGAAAGCATTAGAAAACGCCAATTAGTAGACATTTTTCAGAAGTATAAAACTTCCCCAGTTGTCCAAGAGATTATCAGCCAACAAGATGACTTTCAAGACCTAATCCAGCAACGAGATTTAGCCTTGTCAGGTAAAATACTGGCTCGACGCTACAAAATTGTCAAAGTTCTCGGTTCCGGTGGATTTAGCGAAACCTACATTGCCGAAGATACCCAACGTCCTGGGAATCCACGATGTGTTGTCAAACAACTCAAACCAGCCAGCACCAAATCAGAAGGGTTGCAACTTGCCAGACGTTTATTTAACTCAGAGGCGCAAACACTAGAAAAATTGGGAACGCACAATCAAATTCCTCAACTTTTGGCATATTTTGAAGAAGATGAAGAATTTTATTTAGTCCAAGAACAGATAATTGGTCATACTTTAAATCAGGAACTCCCAGCAGGTAGAGCAATTGAAGAAATTGCCGCGATCAAAATTGTTAGGGATTTATTGCAAACATTAACATTTATTCATAAAAACAACGTAATTCACCGGGATATTAAACCCAGCAATATCATTCGGCGACACTCAGACGGAAAACTGGTATTGATTGACTTTGGAGCAGTCAAAGAAGTTAGCACAAAACAGCTTGATACTCAAGAGCAAATCCCCTTCACCATTGGCATTGGGACTCAGGGTTACGCACCAAGCGAGCAATGTTTTGGCCGTCCACACTACAGTAGTGATATCTATGCAGTGGGTATGGTTGGAATTAAAGCCTTGACTGGTGTAGCACCCCGTGAGCTAGATAGAGATAGTGATGGGGAGATTAGATGGTGCGATGCCTACGGCGGTAAACTACGCACTCAGGTAAGCCACTCCGTAGCGAAAATTCTCAGTAAAATGGTGCTGGTTGACTTCAAACAGCGATATCAGTCTGCATCAGAGGCTCTTGAGGCTATTGAAGCTCTTCAAGTTCTGGATAATTCCGTAAATTCTGAAAGTAGACATCCCACAGCAGAAGATGATTTATTAATGAATACTTTAGATGAATTAGGTACCACCACAAAATCTTGCTCAAAACCATCCTCAGAAACTCCTTATTAGATGCAAAAGGAATAGCGATCGCTCGATTATTTCTAAGTTAGATTACCGAAGAAAGGCAGAGGGCAGGAGGCAGGAGGCAGGAGGAAGAAAATATATTTTTTGCCCTCTGCCAAACGGGTTTAGAGCAAGTAAATTTATTTATGAATAAAGGTAAAAAATGTATTTTGAGACGCGCAGCGCCAAAAATACAGCGTGCATTATAACCCCCGCAGTCATTTGCTGCAAGTAATGCTGTGAATATAGCGGTTCTCAGTTGAGTGCAATACAGACAGACCTAACCCCCAGCCCCTTCCCTTATAGGGAAGGGGAGTAAGATTCAAAGCCTCTCTCCTTTTAGGAGAGAGGAATGGAAGTGAGGTCAAACTGTATTGCATCCAAGTGAGAACCGCTATATTTTTGATTGTAGAGATGCGAAGCGGTACAAAGTACCGCTTCGCATCTCTACTGCTGATGGATTTACCCTGGATTCTGCCGCGCAATTCTCGCCACCACGATGGACTTAAACGCTTCTACTGCCTCCGGTGTAGGCTCGGTAGCTTGCCACGATGGACGTACAATCAAGCGATCGCACCAAGCACTTAGTTTGGGATAGTCACTTAAGGAAATGCCTACTCTCGGCAACCGCGTTACTACAGTTCCAGCTACAATTTCGACAAAAGTGAGGTTGTGACTAGCAAAGTAAGGGCGATCGTCTAATAAATTTTCAAAAAACTTCAGCACTGTGGCAATTTTTTGCTGTGCCGTCTTGATTTTTTCTGGATCTCCTCCAGGTAAGCCTAGAAACTGAGGTAAAAATGTGGTCGTTGCTGGCAAAAGTTCATTTACAGTTACCAGTTGTACCATGCGTGCGATCGCTAAATCCTTGGCATCTTTAGGCAACATCGCAGGTGTTGGATATCTTACCTCTAAATAGTCCAAAATTGCTAAAGATTCAACTATATTAAAGCCGTCATCTACCAACGCCGGAATGTGATGGAAGGGGCTAATTGCCAAAAACTCTGGTTTAAACTGCTCCCCATCCACTTTGATCTCTACTAATTCAAACTCAAGTCCTTTTTCTAGTAGAGCAATCCAGACGCGGCGTGAGTTGGGAGAAATCGGGGTGTGGTAAAGTGTCAGCACGAGAAAACCTCACAGCTTTATAAGTAAGGCGGACAATGCCAATTTTACACCTGATACTCAATTGAATTGTTCTAACAATGTCTCAACATCGGCATTGTGATCCAGAAAAGAAAATAAATGCCAATAGCGGAGTTTCCCTTCTTTATCTAATACAAACTGTGCTGGTAAAGGCGCTCCCAATGCTTGTCCTACTTGATAGGTACGAAATACTCGACAGATGGGATCACTCAGCAATGGCATTTTTAAGCCTAAATCCTTCACAACTATTTGACTCTGCCGTTCATCAGTACTAGTAACTAGTAAAACTTCTATACCGCGATTTTTAAATTTTTCGTAGTTCTCATTCAAAGCTTTGATGTGAGGAAAACAAAAGGGACAATATTGTTTTTCGGTAAAGATGCGAGTCAAGGCAAGTAATACTGGTTGCTTGCCTTTATAATCAGACAATTTTACTAAAGTTCCGTTGGTAATATCTGGCAGTTGAAAGTCTGGTGTTCCCACTTCCAGCCTGAGTTTATTAGTAGCTGGAACTGGTAAAAAATTGCGGAAGAATCGCTTATTTAATAAACCACTAAAATCAGTTGAAGTAAGCATGATACAATTTTGGATTTTAGATTTTGGATTGTCAAAGAGTTATAGCGTTTCCTAATTATATGAGTTAGTCATAGTCCCCTCTTCCCTTGCTCTTAGGGGGTTGTTTAAAAAGTCCTCTTATCGGTAGCAAAAAGTTCTAGATCCCCCTAAATCCCCCGATAAATTGGGGGACTTTGATTCTTCCCCCTTTTTAAGGCAGGGCTGTTTCATTCGATCTCTTAGAGATTTTGTCAATAGTATAAGTCAGAAATTTGCTTGATTTGGTTATCGAAAAGATACCACCTCAACGAGTAAATTTCAGTGCGATGTCTACGACGGGCTACGCCTACGCGATTTTCTCGCCCAATCAGATTTTTTAGTCACCTGACTTTTTTGCTTGAAACGCTTGTAAATCAGAGCCTTTTAGGGAATGAATCAGCCCTGCTTTTTAAGGGGGGTTAGGGGGGATTAATCAGTGCCAAAAGTTACAACCAACCACTTTTCAAACAACCTCTTAGGGAGTTGGAGGTGGGGTTATTGAACTTCACTCAACTGAGAACCGCTATATTAGATAATCTTTTGTTCACTGCATCTTTTACAATCATTGTTAAAACTGATATATATTTTTTTAACAATAATTATTTAAATACCATTTAGTCAAAAAACCACAGATAAATACCGAGCTTGACATTGTTTAATGTATACCTCTGTTTATCTGTGGTTTTCATTGATTTTGCTCTCAACTCCAACAGGATGAATTAGAGTTTGCTAGAACCGAGAAATTTAGACAGCAGAGAAGTAGACTTTAGACTTCACTGGGTCAGGATTCATTGTCTTGTCACCAGGTTGCCAACCAGCTGGGCAAACTTCGTCGGGGTGAGACTGAACATACTGAATTGCTTGTAATGTCCGCAGGGTTTCATCAACGCTGCGACCAAAAGCTAGATTGTTGATGGTAGCGTGCTGTATGATACCATCTTTATCGATGATGAATAGACCACGCAAGGCAATGCCTGCTGCTGGGTCAAGAACGTTATAAGCGGCACTAATCTCTTTCTTGATGTCAGAGACTAGAGGATAATTCAGGTCGCCAACGCCACCAGACTTACGATCTGTTTGAATCCAAGCGAGGTGGGAGAATTCACTATCAACGGAAGCCCCAAGGATTTCCGTATTAATTTTATTGAATTCTTCGTAGCGATCGCTAAATGCTGTGATTTCAGTGGGACAAACAAAGGTAAAGTCTAGTGGGTAGAAAAACAGGACGACATACTTCCCGCGATAATCGGCAAGTTTGATTGTCTTAAATTCCTGATCTACCACAGCCGTTGCTGTGAAATCGGGAGCTTGCTGACCAACGCGGAGGCTTCCTTCGGTTCCGTAAGTAAGGGACATTAACCTAATTCTCCTTTATCGGTTTAGTAGCGTTGGAATTCGGGTCAAGTAAAACTCACCCATCCACGCTCTCACAGTTTAGTTACGATCTGTTACGACTATATCATACTCATAACGATTTTGAGTAGCAAATGCCTGATTTAGATACAAGAGAATGGTTGCTTACTAATGGCTTGGGAAGTTTTGCTAGCGGTACTGTTTCTGGTGTCCGCACGCGCACTTATCATGGTTGGCTGTTTGCGGCAACAAACCCACCTTCTGGGCGGACTCTGCTGTTTTCGCACCTAGAAGCTAGCTTGGAAGTATTAGGAAACGTCGTGCCACTGGGCACAAATTTTTGGGGTAACGGTAAGATTGAGCCGACAGGCTACGAACTGCTACGTCATTTTGATATTAACCCAGTTCCAAAATGGACTTGGGGTAAAGATAACTGGCAGTTAACCAGACAGTTGGTGATGCCAATTGGTTTGGTCGGGACTGGGGACTGGGGACTAGGGACTGGGGAGTGGGCACAAGGGAAGATAAGCAATGCCCAATGCCCAATGCCCAATGCCCCTGCCCAATTTTGCCATCGGATTTTAATCCAGTATCACTACGAGGGAAGTGATACAGCGATTTTACGGTTGCGACTGTTGATAGCAGAACGTGACTTTCACCACCAGCAGACTGCTAGTGAAGAATTAAAGTTCTCACAATTGCTAGGGCAACAGCAAGTCTGTCTGCAAGCAATCCATTCTGGGCATTTCGGTATACCTTGGCACTTGCGCTGGACACAAGGAAATTATCAACCAGATGCAGTTTGGTATTGGAATTATCGATTGTCTGAGGAGACGAAACGCGGATTAGGCGACAAAGAAGACCTCCACAGTCCTGGTTACTTGATAGTCACACTCCAACCAGGAGATACGGTGACTCTAGAAGCACGAGTAGGTTTTCCCGACTCAGTGCAAGCTGTTCTCAACCCCGAAACCTTTGCAGAATCTCTAGAGTTAGAGCAAGAAAGGCTCTCACAAATTTTTGGATGGAGTAAAGAGGGGACTGGGGAAGAGTTTTCCAATTCCCAATTCCTAATCCCTAATCCCCAATTCCCAATGCCCAATACTTCTCTACGAGAGGCTGCGCCAACGGCGTCTCGTAGAGAAGGGATACCCAATACCCAATCTCCAATCTGGCAACAACTACTCAAAGCAAGCGATCAGTTTATTGTCTATCGAGCCTCAATAGCAGGCCCGACAGTCATTGCTGGTTATCACTGGTTTAATGACTGGGGACGTGACACATTAATCGCCTTACCGGGGTTGGCGCTAGTTCCACAGCGCTTTGACTTGGCAAAAGGAGTATTGCGAACTTTTGGGCATTATTGTCGCCACGGTTTGATTCCTAATGCATTTCCTGATGTCAATGGCGAACCAATTTATAATAGTATTGATGCGGCGTTGTGGTGGATTGAAACTTTAGGACTTTATTTAGAAGCTACCCAAGACTGGGATTTTTTGGCAGAGCAATTTCCCGTAGTACAGCAAATCTACAAAGCATTTATGGGTGGTACACATTTCAATATCCAAGTCGATGCTACTGATGGGCTAGTTAGTTGGGATGCTCGTGGTGTAGCCCTCACCTGGATGGATGTGGTAATTGGGTCACACCCCATCACACCCCGTCACGGGAAGCCAGTGGAAATCAATGCACTGTGGTATTCTGCTTTATGTTGGCTGAGTCAGTGGGCGGAGCGCTTGAGCCAGCTTGAGTATGGCTCGCCAGCCCGTCTCACTAAGCAAGCACAGCGTTATGCTCAACAAGCACGACATATAAAAACCTCGCTGCAAAAGTTCTGGAATCCTCAGCTAGGTTATCTATACGATACGATTGAGCCGGACGATCGCCGGAATTTTCAAATTCGCCCCAATGCCGTTTTAGCACTGTCGCTACATCATTGTGGGTTTTCCGAACAGCAAGGATGTCAGATATTAGATTTGGCAACTACCAGCTTGCTCACCCCCTATGGTCTTCGCAGTCTCGATCCAGGAGATCCCGAATACAAAGGGAAGTACGAGGGCAACCAAGAGCGACGCGATCGCGCTTATCACCAAGGCACTGTTTGGACTTGGCTAATTGGGCCATATATTCGGGCTTGGCAACGTTTTTATCCACAACAAGCGCTGCCTTTTGATTGGAAACCCCTGCTAGATCACTTCCTATTTGACGCTTGTCTTGGTTCTATTTCTGAGATTTTTGATGGCGATTCACCTCACACACCCAGAGGAGCGATCGCTCAAGCTTGGTCAGTTGGTGAAGTAATCCGCCACATTCAATAGTGCTGAGTCTTGAATATTAGTGCCAAGTGTATTGTATCTGAAGGGGCGATCGCTTCTCTGTTGACTGCAATACAGACCTAACCCCCAGCCCCTTCCCTACGTTCGCGTAGCAGAAGTGCGGGAAGGGGAGTAAGATTCAAAGCCTCTCTCCTAAAAGGAGAGAGGAATGGAAGTGAGGTCAAAACTGTAATGCACCCAAGCGAGAACCGCTATAGTTTTCCTGAACCAGCAAAACCGACTTCACCGGACGCTTGATATAATTTCCCTCCAAATCAACCTTCCCGTAAAAGGTTTTGCCATTGTAATAAAGCGAAGATGAACTCCCTCCATCCAGATTCATCGCTTGATCAGCACCAAGAGTTTTCATAAAATTAGCTAATGCTGGCAACGACACCCCAGAGTTAGCGGCAGCCGAGGGTTTTTGAGCCACCATAACTAAAATAACGCTGCCATCACGGGTGATACCCACAGCAGTTCTGGCATTGGGTTGGTTGCTGCCAAGTGCATCTCGTTTATTGGCATTATCCACAAAGCCTTCTTTTACTAACGTGAGTTCTGGTAATAGGCGTGGACCAGCACCTATCGCATCGACTAACTGACAACCTGCTGGTGGTGACTGACTATGTAAAGCAATGGAATAGCTGATAATTTGCCCACATAAGTAGCGGCGGAATTCTGTGCGATTAAATATTTGATCCAGATAAGGTTTCAAGTTGGGATTGTTCACCAGCCGTTCGTTTTCCTTGGGGTCAGCTACCAACTTTCGTTGTACAACAATATAAGATGTAGATTTTTGGTTGGCTGGGTCAAAAAAGCCTGCGTTCAAAATAGCTACGGCTCGATGCTTTTGGGCAAATTCCTCTACAGTGGCTACCTTCTGTGATAATGCCGGAGTTACCAAAAATCTGCTATTGGCTGGAATTAACACTATATGAGCTATGCTTTGGGGCAAAGTGCGCTCGAAGTAGCGGATAGTTTTTGGTGGTGAAGATGCAACAGTTGATATTGATGGTGTTGAGGAATGCAAATTAAACCACAACACCATTGCTAAACTAATTAATATCAAAGCCAGTAGTTTGATTTTTCTCACATTTAAACCCGCTTGTGGTTAGCTCAAACAAAGTTGCATATCATACCGCAAAACTTGATTGAATTTTGGAACGTCTACACACGCCCAACTGAGCGAAATGGCTTAGGGCGTAGTGTAGCAGAAACACACGCAGAAGTTAACGATTTTAGCAAGTATACATGGTAAAATCTAAGAAAGTTGCAAAACACCTTACTCTTCATAGGGATTGAAACGCTTCAAACTTACTAAATCCCCTCACCGGGACTGAAACTAAGACCATGTTAGAAATTACAAACCTGAAAAATATCTCTAAAAAATTCGCTATAGCCAGAAATTCTCCTTCTTTCAAAGAAAATGAGGCAATGAGAGCTATTGCATATAGCATGGATTTACTACTACCTGGTTTGTATATATGGCTACTCGGCTTTAGTTTTCGCATTGGTGGGAGCATACCAGATGATATTCCCTATAAATATCCTGGTAAAATTCACAGTAATACTGGAATTGCTTTAGTATTACCAGGATATAGAATTATTACGACTTACCAGGGTAGCTATGACCCTAAACAGACATCAGATACAGGGACTAACAGCTTTTAACGTATCGCGGAAGTCCCCACCCTCAATGTACTCATAGGGTGGGGATAAGGAGTCGTCAATCTTGTGGCTAGGCGATTTGTCAATGTAATCTTCAATCATTTGAGTCACTGTTTTTTCCTTGAAAGTGGCATGGTTTTTTAGTTTGTTGAAACGCTTTTCTGATATACGAATATGTACTTCCTTTGTTTTCATAAATATGTCTGTAGTGTGGATATATCTATGGGAATATATAAATGGTTGTTGACCCACCCACTCGACTCATATAACAAACGGCCACAGTAGCGGTAATACGCTTGCCTAGACTAAGAGCGAGAGAAAGGGGGAAAGACCTCGGTCACTGGTTCGTATGGTTACGCCCTGCGGTAAAAAATAAGCCACACAGGGGTGTACGAAAAAGTAATAAAACTGTCTGCCGAAGGCGGACGGCTGCGCGGGTTCTTCCTGAGAAGATAAAGGTAGCAATACCAGAAACGCTGTGTAAGACCATTATCGGGTTTAGTCCCGAATATCAAGAGTGATATACCCAACGTGGCAACGACGAATGAGACGCGAAACGATGATGGTTGTTATCTTTGAAGCTCCGGCTTCAGCGAAGCAAGCCGGAGTACTTCACTTGTACGGTTCTCGACTCAAATACTTTTGAAACCTTAATGACTCAGGCAGGGTATTCAATCTCAGGTAGCGCACCTGCACAGTCTAATAGAATAAAAGTATGGTGGATTCTTGAAGAAGAATTCAGAAGTCAGAATTCAGGAGTCAGAATCAATCAGTCGGGGATTCAGACCCGCGACTGATTGAAGACCACTAAATTAAAAATTTAGTGGGGGTATTAAACCCGATTATTCATCCGCCAGTCGTACAGAAAACATTGCTGAATTCTGACTCCTGACTCCTGAATTCTGTTCGATAACGAATACCCAAGAGTCGAGTGTGTATATAGTCCAGACAAGACAATAGTTATAACGGCATATCATATTAGCTGATATTTTTTATTTCTATTAAGCAATTTTTAGCGTGTATAGAAATTTTTGGTTGATATGATTTTTGTAGTCTGTGATATTTTAACCAGCAAAATAAATTAGCTATCTTTTATAACTGATTCCAATTCTGGAGATAGTGAATGTGTGTCTCTGAATGTTAAGGCAGGGAAGTAAACTGTAAATTGAGTACCTCTGCCTACCTGACTGTAAACATTGACAAAACCACCGTGATTCTTAATGATGCCCAACGCTGTGGAAAGTCCTAAACCTGTACCTTTCCCTATCTCTTTGGTGGTGAAAAATGGTTCAAAAATCCGTTGCTGGACTGACGACGACATCCCCATACCAGTATCCGTCACCACGATCGCAATATAAGAACCCGCTTTCGCATCAATATTTATCTGGACAGAATGTTCACCAATTACCAGATTTTCCGCCGCAATCCTTAAAATCCCGCCATTGGGCATAGCATCGCGGGCGTTAACTACTAAATTTATCAGCACCTGATGTAATTGAGTTGTGTCTCCACGCACGTACCACAGATTTTTGGGGATATCTATTTGGCAAATGATGGATTCGGGGAATGTTTGAGCGATAATTTGCTCAATTTCTGCCATCAAAGGCTGAATTTGGACAATTGTCTGTTTACCTTCAATACCCCGTGCAAAGGACAAAACTTGCTTGAGTAAATTAGCGCCGCGTTTAACATTATTTTCTAAAGTTTGCAGTATTTGCTGACTCTGCTGATCGGGCAATTTCTTCTGCAACAGTTGAACTGCCATTAAAATTGGAGATAGTATATTGTTGAGGTCATGAACGATACCGCCAGCTAGAGTGCCCATACTCTCCAAACGTTGCGATCGCACAAGTTGAGCTTCCAGTTGTTTCTGCTGCGTGATTTCGGTGTTCACACTCAAAATGGATTTGGGTTGTCCATTATCATCTCGGATCAGCATCCACCGACTTTCAACAATAATTACTTTGCCTTCCCTTGTCAGTTGATGCAACTCACCCCGCCACTCACCCGTATTCATTACCCTTAAGTAAGCATCTTCTAGCTGTGGTGAAATCTCTTTATACAAAAGCTGCAAAACATTCTTACCCACAACTTCCTCAGCCTTCCAGCCGTGCAGACGTTCAGCGCCTTTATTCCAAAACAAGATTTGGTTGTGGATATTTCGTACCAGAATCGCGTCAGTTGATACATCCAGCAGCAACCCTTGTTCACGGATTTTCTGTTGTGCCTGTTTTTGCTGGGTTATATCTCGCGTCAGTGCCAAATGGATGAACGTCCCATCAGACTCGTTACGCAGTGGTACGCCATGAGTTTCCATATAACGGCGGGTGCCTTGAAATCCAATGATTTCAAACTCCAAAGTCCCCTTGTTACCTTGGCAGATACTTTCATGCAAGTCCGCAAAGGCTGCTTTATACTCTGGCACAATTACGGCATCAATTGGTTTACCAATCAAGACATCAGCACTTTCCACTTCCATCATTGCCAGCCCTTCTGCATTAATTTCTAAAAGGGTGCCGTCCCTGGCAATTAATTTAATGCATTCTGGTTCTGCATCTATCATGGCTCGTAAACGATTTTCACTTTGGCGTAAGGCCACCTCCGTCTGCTGAAGTTGTCTGATATAACGCCACAACAAATCATACAGCAGCGCCACCAGCACCAAATCTACAACAGCAGCGATAAAAAATGTCACTATCGCCTTTTGGGAACTTGCTTGTGACTGCTGCATTCCCTGCTGCAATAAATTTTGCTCCGCCTTTAAAGAGTCGTGAATTAGCTGTTGGATTTCTTTGCCAATTTGCTGATCTTTATCAGATAACATTAGCTGCCGAACTGCTTTTAATCCCTGGTTTTGTCTGAGGGAAATTTCTTGTTGCAGAATGTTGAGTCTCTTGGTAATTTCCGGCTTCAGCAAAGAAATCGACTGCTGCTTATGATGGTTATCAGCAGTTAACTTACTGAGAATCTGAATATTGCTATTAGTTTGTTGAGCAGCTGCAAGATAGATTTGTAAATCATCTGCACCTGCTGTAATTAGATAATTACGTTGTGCAGTTTCAGTATCTTTAAGGGTAGATTGGATACTTTCAATTTGAGTAATAACTTTATATGAGTATGTCACCTCTTGCTGCTTGTGAATCAGTTTAACAGTGTTGCTATATGAAACTACAGCATTAGTCAATACAACTGCCAATGCTAGGACGAATATTGCTTTCAGCTTTTGGACTCTATAGGATTTTTTGTTCATGCGATCGCCCCTTCTGCCGCAGATTACTTGCATCAGTTAAGATTAAACATTAAAAAAAAATACCGACAATGCTTGAAGGATTTTGATAACACTGGTAGCAAAATACAATCTGTTAAAGTTGTAAATATATGGATTTCTTGGGATGATGATTTATACATAATAGTCACAAATAAATCCGCTAATTTTTAATATAAATTCATTTTTACAGTAATGTGGGCAATGCAGTTTAGATCAGATAAATTGCCTATTAACAGAGAGTAGGCAATAATACCAAAAATCACTTAATGACCAAACCACGTATTGTCTGCAAGACAACTTTTTTACAGGGTCATAACTTTTACACTGGACTCTGTGTTGAGCTATTTCCGACAGATCACAACCCCATTTCTGGGATATGTGATTCGTTTTAGCTTTTTGTTAATTCTTTTGCTAATCCTGTAGCAATCGGTAATTTTATCTGCCCAATGTGCATCACCAAGCTTTGCCGCGCCTATTCCAGAAATGGCTCGGCTTTGCAACGGTGATGGCTTTTTAGTTCCAACTAAGTGGTGCTAGTTATTGCCGTGATCACAACGCGGCGCGAAATATAAAACACAGGGCGGAGGGTCATCCCGTCCTTTTTAAAGCTAGGGAAATGTCCGACGGGTTGCCGGGAGTCACCTAGAAGCCCGCGCTGTCCCGAAGGGCAGCATCGGGAGTATGTCACTGTGGAAATCTTAATTTCAGCAAGCGTCAGCAAACTGCTGATTTACGGGGTATGATTGCCGTTGTCACAGGAGCCAGGGTAAAGATTGGTCATGGGGTAGCGTTGAGGCTGTTGCGAGATGGTGCAACTGTGATCGCAACAAGCCGTTTTCCCCATGACGCAGCAAAAAAGTATGCAGCAGAGCCAGATTTTCTAGAATGGCAACATCGGTTGCAACTTTACGGACTCGATTTGCGCCATCTCCACAGTGTTGAGCAATTTACCCAACACGTTTGCCAGTTTTACCCGCGACTCGACATTATTATCAATTAATTAATGCGATCGCTCCATTTATCAATGAAGGCAGGAGACAGAGGGCAGGAGGCAGGAGGAAAACTGCCCTCTATTTCCTGCCGCGACCAGACTCTTCTTGGGTTTAAGACCCATTCCAAAATCTCTGCCTCCTGCCTCCTGCCTTCTTCACCATTAACAGCTTCTCGGTAGGAAAACGTTCTAGACACCCCCACCCCGATAAATTGGGTAAATTTAATTCTTGACATGATTCACATATTATGCCAATAATAATAGTTTGTGGAAACTTTACTTCTTAATATAAGCTCTTGGCTAACGTCATTGTCATAGGTGCCCAATGGGGCGATGAAGGAAAAGGTAAAATAACTGACTTACTCAGCCGTTCCGCAGATGTTGTGGTGCGTTATCAAGGGGGTGTCAATGCTGGACACACAATTGTAGTCAAAGGTCAGACCTTGAAACTGCACTTGATTCCCTCTGGTATTTTGTATCCAAATACCGATTGCATTATCGGCTGTGGGACAGTCATCGATCCACAGATTTTGATTGCAGAAATCGACCAACTAAAAGAATTAAATATTTCCACTGACCACCTGCTGATATCTGAGACAGCCCACGTCACCATGCCTTATCATCGGTTGATTGATCAGGCATCGGAAGAACGACGGGGGAGCCATAAGATCGGCACAACAGGTAGGGGTATTGGGCCGACTTATGCTGACAAATCTGAACGTACAGGCATTCGAGTTTTAGACTTGATGGACCCGGATGGGCTACGTGAGCAGTTGGAGTGGACGATTAATTATAAAAACGTCATTTTAGAAAAGCTTTACAACTTGCCGCCTCTAGATGCACAAGAGGTGATTAAGGAGTATTTGGGTTATGCAGAACGCTTGCGGCCTTACGTTATTGATACATCGTTGAAAATATCCGATGCGATTCAGCGACGGCGCAATATTTTGTTTGAAGGCGCACAAGGTACGCTCCTCGATCTAGATCATGGAACTTATCCTTATGTCACCTCCTCTAACCCCGTGGCAGGGGGGGCTTGCGTTGGTACAGGGGTAGGCCCGACAATGATTGACCGGGTTATTGGGGTTTCAAAAGCCTATACAACACGAGTGGGAGAAGGACCATTTCCCACCGAATTGCATGGAGAGTTGGGCGAATTATTGTGCGATCGCGGTGCCGAATTTGGCACAACCACCGGACGCAAACGACGCTGCGGCTGGTTTGATGCCGTTATCGGTCGCTATGCCGTGCGGATTAATGGCATGGATTGTATGGCGCTCACCAAACTGGATGTCCTCGATGAATTAGAGTCAATCCAAGTTTGTGTCGCTTATGACATAGATGGCCAACGTAGCGAACACTTCCCTACCAGTTCCCGTAAATTTGCTAGATGTCGCCCCATCTACAAAACCTTACCAGGATGGCAAGTGTCAACAACTGACTGCCGCACCCTAGAAGACTTGCCACAGCAAGCACTGGACTATGTAAAATTCTTAGCCGGGTTGATGGAAGTCCCGATTGCGATCGTCTCACTCGGAGCCAGCCGCGATCAAACCATAATTGTAGAAGACCCCATCCACGGACCCAAACGCGCTCTATTGCACCCTGACGGCACACCTGCAACCTTGCTAAGTGCATAAATTAGTCATTAGTAATTTGCTAATGACCAATGACTAATGACAAATGACTAATGACAAAGGACAACTTATATGGCTATTACAGTCGAATCTCAAAAACGTCCAGAAGGCAGCAAGCCAAGAGCTTTGCGCCGTTCTGGACTGATACCCGCCAATTTGTATGGTCATAAGGGTACAGAATCCATTTCTTTAACCATTAATGCCAAAGTTGTTGAGCGCTTGCTCAAAAGAGCTTCAGTCAACAACACCTTGATTGATTTAAACGTTACTGATGTACCTTGGCGCGGTAAAGCCTTACTGCGGGAACTTCAGATCCATCCAGCAAAAGGTACACCTTACCACCTCAGCTTTTTCGCAGTTGCCGGCCACGGCGACACTACCGTAGGAGTTCGGTTGCGTTTTGTGGGAACTGCTATTGGTGTTAAACAAGATGGTGGTGTGTTAGACACCGTAATCTCTGAATTGCAAGTGAGTTGTGCGCCAGAAAATATCCCAGATGTAATAGAAATCGATGTCTCTAACCTGAAAATCGGAGACAGCTTGAGTATTAGTGATATCCCCTTTCCGGAAGGTGTAACACCTCTAGCTGAATTAGAGCGACTTGTTGTGAGCGTTTTGCAACCACAAATTAGTGCTGCTGATGCTGGCACAGAAACTGAAACAGCTTCTTAAGCTAGATAAACTGTGTAATAATTTTTGATGATACCAGGGGGAAACTCCTGGTTTTTTTGTATTTGAACCGCAGAGGCCAGAGATGACAGAAGCGACTCTTCCAGTTTTAGTTCAGCAAATGTTGCAGCCTGGATTTTATCCCCATGCGGTAACAGAACCTATTCAACTAATTCAAACCCATATTTCTTATGTGCTGTTAACTGGAGATTATGCCTATAAGCTGAAAAAACCTGTGAATTTTGGCTTTTTGGACTTTTCCACCTTAGAGAAGCGGCAGCATTTTTGTCACGAAGAGTTGCGGTTAAATCAACGGGGTGCTGGTGAACTGTATTTAGAAGTTTTGCCCATAACTTTGGTAGGGGAGCAATACCAGTTAGGGGGAACGGGCGAGGCTGTAGAATATGTGCTGAAGATGCGCCAGTTTCCTCAAGAGTCGCTATTAAGTACACTCTTTGAAGAAGGTAAGTTAAATGAGACACACCTAGAAGAGTTGGGACGGGTGGTGGCTCAATACCATGCCGACGCACAGACGAACGATTACATTCGCACTTTTGGTGAAGTGCCAAAAGTCCGGGCTGCCTTTGATGAGAATTATGAGCAAACTGAGAAGTATATTGGTGGTCCCCAAACTCAGGCGCAATTTACAGAAACAAAGCAATATACAGATAACTTTTTTGCAGAACGTCCAGAATTATTTGCTAGCAGAATTCACAACGATTATATTCGTGAATGTCACGGAGATTTACACCTGAAAAATATTGCTCTGTGGCACGATAAAATCTTGCTATTCGATTGCATTGAGTTTAATGAGCCATTTCGTTTTGTCGATGTGATGTACGATGTGGCGTTCACGGTGATGGATTTGTCAGCTCGTCAGCGCCAAGATTTGGGTAATGCGTTTTTGAATGCCTATATAGAGCAAACTGGAGACTGGGAAGGCTTACAGGTATTGCCCTTGTATTTAAGTCGTCAGGCTTATGTCCGGGCAAAGGTGACATCATTTTTGCTCGACGATGGGAGTGTACCCGCGACGGTAAAGGAAGAGGCGACAAAAACTGCTGCTGACTATTACAAACAGGCTTGGGAGTACACTAAACCAAAGCTGGGACAACTAATTTTGATGTCGGGGTTGTCGGGTTCTGGTAAAAGTACCACAGCAAAGTATTTAGCCCGTCAACAGGGAGCGATTCACCTGCGTTCGGATGCGGTGCGGAAACATTTAGGGGGAATTCCCTTGTGGGAAAAGGGTGGCGATGATTTGTATACACCTGAAATGACCCAGAAAACTTACACACGGTTGTTGGAATTGGGGATTATACTGGCTAAACAAGGTTTTTGTGTAATTTTGGATGCCAAGTATGATAAACAGCAGTTACGGCAAGAAGCGATCGCCCAAGCTACAAAGCACCAACTTCCCCTTCAGATTTTCCAATGCACAGCACCGCTAGAAGTTCTCAAAGAGCGTCTGAACAAACGCACTGGTGATATTGCTGATGCCACTGCCGATTTATTAGTCTCGCAAATCAAACAAGCTGAACCTTTCACTGAAGAAGAACAATCTTACGTAAAGATTTTGGATACAACTCAACCACAACAGTCACAATTAAAATAATTCATAATTATTAATTATTAATTCGTAATTGAATTGAAAATTACTAATTACGAATTAATAATTAGTTAATAGTCTTTTTTGATTATATGGCAGACAAAAAGAACGATTTTTTCAGTATTTCTCCCAGTTTCTTTTCTCAGCTGTTATTTGGGGCATTTTTAGCTTTTATATTAAAAATGACCGGCTCCGCACTACCTCTGAGCATCTTCTTAGGTATTATGGGGGGTTTCATCTTAAGCTGGATCACAAATGCAACCAGTAATAGTCCCCAGCCTCCAACTGTCGCCTCCTCTGATGGTGTCGATACAGGATTGAAATACTGGTTATTTTTCATGCTTGGTTTTGTATATTTGGGATATCCAGCACCCATGAGTATCTTGCTAGGTGGAATAGGCGCTTTAGCTGGAGGCTGGATTACTGCTTGGTGGGGAAGCAAGGAAGAAACTAGAACTCAGTTGCAAGTTGAAGAGTCTGAAGAAGGTGAAGTTGAACCAACAAATGAGAGGATCAACAAACGGCAAACAAGAAGAACTACCCAGCGTTACCGTCGCGGTGCTGGAAGTAGTTTCAATTTCCGGTTTTGGGAAAAGTAGTAATTTGGGGATTGGGCATTGGGCAAGGGTCTAAAATCTTAGGTTTGCTCTATGCCAATACTCGTAAATTGGCGTTCGCGTAGCGTGTCCTTTAGGACAAGGTATTGACTAGTAGGAGCTATTTTAAAGGTTTCCAGCCTATCTGCTAATGGGAATGTAGCCTAACTTGAAAAAATAACGAAGGTGATCGTAAATTAAAGGGTTTCGTCTTGGAATCGAGCGTGAATCTCATCAATGGAGTGTTCCATTTTCTTCACCATTTTGGGATAACGCAGTTTTTGAATGACAAGCCATCCAAACCCTGCAACAAAATACAGTAAGACCAAGTAAGGGAAGGTATTGTAAGGTGCTGCTGGCACTGGAAATAGAGTACTACCCGGAATTCCGACAGTACCGAGAACAGGAATCATCATAAAAACTACGCCTAAGACTGAAAATAAGATATCTATTGAGCGAAGTTTTTTGATGCGATACAAGTAAATTGGAGCAGCAATTGAAACCAAAATATATACGACTAAAAAACCATACGTGCAAAGTGTTCCGGTGTAACCCAAAATTTCAAAAGGCTTGATGCTAAATAAATTCAACGCACTAGGGACTATAAATGTAATCAAGGAACACAGGGCAATTGCCGTGTGGGGTGTCAGGTTAGAATCATGGGCTTTACCCAAAGAATTATGAAATAAACCATCCCGTGCCATCATGAATACGATCCTGGCTGCCGGATTGATACAAGCAAGAGTACAAGCGAAGAAGCTCAATAATGCACCAATACTAATTAACGTTCCCAATAAGCCTACACCTGCTTGATTTGCCAAAAATGTAAGTGGCTCCTCAGTTTTGCCCAAATCTACAGAGCTACCACTGAAGCCCAGCACTTCCACATAGGCCATGAACATGAAAAATACACCAGACCACATCGTGCTTTGGATCAAAGATTTTGGAATATTTTTCAGTGGTTTTTTAGCTTCATCTCCTAAAGACGTGGCACTTTCAAAACCCGAAAACCCAAACACAACCAGGACAATTCCTAGTGAGATCCCACCTGGGGTAGCTCCTTTGAGGCTCAGTTGGGACAGATCAATTGCAAAGCCCTTGTGTGCCCAAACAATCATCCCTAACAACAAAATTGAAACCACAGAGATGCCTTCAAGTACCAACATCATCTTTGCTGATAGCTGAATGTCTTTATAACCCACATACCAAGCCAGACCCGTCCCCAGTGCGAACAATGTTAAAGTATGGGTGTGTATGCCAATATGACCCAGCAAAGATTCGCCAAAAATTGCAAATCCAGATAATGTTGACATCCCGGTAAATAAATAACCCAGAATCAGACCCCAGGCAGACATAACACCTGCTGTAGAACCTAAACCTTTGACAATATAGGAGTATAGCGAACCTGGAGAAGCTGAACGCCGCGCAAATTGGTTAATGTTAACAGCAACAAACAACAGCCCAATCATCCCTAATAAGAAACTCAGCCAAGTTCCGTTACCTGAACTGGCGAAGATTAAACCTAAATTAGCTGCGGGTGTTGTTGTGGGTGCAATTACTGCTATTGATTGTGCAAACACTTCCCCGTATGAAAGACATTCTTTTTTTAAGCCGTGAGCGCTCTGATTGATTTTTAGCTCGATTTCTTGAGTCATATACCATCTCTCCTGACTATATAGTTGAATTCGCTAGGCATGGGGCTAAAGCCTGCAACTAACTTGGATAGCGCTGCAACTTAATATTCTGACTTCTCTCCTTTTGGAAGAGAGGCTTTGAATTTTCCCCCTTCCATAGTAGGGAAGTGGGCTGGGGGTTCGGTTAGAGTAAAAGTTGCACAGCGCGTTGAACAGGTACTGACTACAAAATGCTGGTTTAACTTGCTGGTTTAACTTGCTGATTTAACTTTATGAAATCTCAGTAATAAGAGCAAATATTCTTAATTATTAAACAGATAAATAGATTTTATTAATTCCTTGTTAGCTTAGATCACCTGATTCAAGTTAGATAAACTAATCGGCATTCAAGTTGCATAATCAGGGCGCTCATGTTGCCATTAGTGTCAATTTCAGGTATAATCCAATCTAGAAAAAGCTTTTAGAGATTATCTCGTTCCCAGTCTCTGACTGGGAATACATAATGAGGGGTACCGCCTCAAGACTTGCGGCAGAGCCGCAATGAGCAGCATTTCCAGCCAGAGGCTGAAAACGAAATTTGAAAAGGATTAAAAAAGTGCATCGGTTCTTTTTGCTACCACCTCTCGCACGCGATATATAGGCCGTCCTTGGGATTCATGGTATGTACGCATGAGCAATTCGGCCAAAAGACCGAAGCAAAACAATTGCACTCCCGTTACTAGCAGGAGAACTGCTAAAATCAGCAAAGGACGATTGCCAATCATCTCACCGAAAGCCAATTTGACGAAAGTCAAGTAAATTCCGATCGCTGTCCCCGAAATCATTGAAATTAAGCCCAACAGCCCAAAAACGTGCATCGGGCGGGTGAGGAATCTTTTCATGAATAGAATGGTTAACAAATCCATTAACACCCGAAATGTCCGCCAAATCCCATATTTACTACGACCAAAACGCCGGGCGTGATGACGCACAGGTATTTCGGTAATTCTAGCTCCTTCGATGTAGGCCAAAGCAGGTAAAAATCGGTGTAATTCCCCGTAGAGGTTCATATCTGCCAACAGTTCTGCACGATAGGCTTTCAGGGAACAACCATAGTCATGAATATTCACGCTAGTGGTATGTCGAATTAGCCAATTAGCAATTTTAGAAGGAAGTAACCGATTTACAGCACCATCTTGGCGTTTTTGCCGCCAACCACTCACTAAATCGTAACCTTCATCCAGCTTTGCTAATAACATGGGGATATCAGCCGGATCATTTTGGAGATCAGCATCTAAAGTGACGATCGCTTTACCCACTGCATAATGAAACCCCGCAGCCATCGCCGCAGTTTGTCCGTAGTTGCGACGCAAAATCACCGCCTTTAAATCAGTGCGGATTTGTGCCTGTTCTTTAAGAAAATCCCCAGAACCATCTGTAGAACCATCATCCACACAAATGATTTCATAATTTATCTGACTAGAAGATAAAGTAGATGCGATCGCTTCTAGTAAAAGCGGCAAACTTTCCACTTCGTCATGTATCGGCACCACCACCGAAACATCTGGGACAATTGCTGAAATCGCCCCATTTTCCCCAATCACCCCTTGATAAACTTTCCCACTCCTCATAAGCCTGTGCGTCCTCAGCGTCTCTGTGGTTCGTAACTCTTAAAAACTCTACCAGCACCTCGCAGCTGCTGATAGTAAGACTGACTAACCGTATCTCCCTGTTCCGAGAGAATATCAATCCCAATCCCATCCCGTCCCTGATCTTTCCCAGAACTATGGATATAATAACCATCGGCTAAATAAAGTCCGACATGGGTTGCTTTTTCGCTAGTTCCAAAAAATACCAGATCCCCAGGTGCTAATTCTGCAATAGTAATTGCTTGGGTGAATCCTTCCTGTTGATAGGCATCTCTAGGTAGCCAAATACCCACCGAAGCAAAGGCCGCCTGTATCAACCCAGAACAGTCATAATTTGGCCCAACCGTACCACCCCAAAGATAATAATTTGATTGTTGCATCGCTTTTTGGGTAAAGGCGATGATCTCTGCTAAGAGTTTTTTAATTTCAGATTCAGAAAATGTTGCAGCCTGATAAGGTACAGTAGCAGGTTGTAATGAATCAAAATCTGAAAGGGATACCCATCCTGGATAGTCATCTTCACATAAATACACCTCAACCGTTGAATTTTGATGATTTGATGTTACCCATAAATGTCGCCCAGATGCGGCTTGAGTTGCTAAACGTACACATTCAGGAGAATCATATAAATTCAGGTTAGCTAAACATTGATACTCGCCTGATTTTGGACTTGGGACTTCGGCTTCGCTCAGTTGAACGATTTGGGATTTTAGATTAAAGGACATTATTGGAGAATGATTTTTTTTAATAAAGACGAACAACTGGAAAATCTTGGTAATGGCATTTTAGATGCAACTTGGGCAGCGTTTCCGACCTTAGCCCGGAATCAAATCGCCCTGACTTGGGTTGTTTACGATCCACCAGTGCTAGTAAATACTGGTGGTGCGCTGACTCCTAACGCTTTTTGGGAGCATCCAGTTCGTGGTTTTACTTATCGCGGTGTTGAGCGGATTTATCCCGCCAGTGTAGTCAAGCTATTTTACCTGGTGGCGGTAAATGAATGGCTAGAAAAAGGTATGAGCCAAACCTCCAAAGAGTTGGAGCGAGCCTTGCGGGATATGATTGTAGATTCTAGCAATGATGCTACCAGCTTGATTGTAGATATTTTGAGTGGCACCACATCGGGACCAGAGTTACCAACTGGGCCATTTGAAACCTGGAAATATCAGCGTAATATTATTAACCGCTATTACCAATCTTTGGGTTGGGAAGAATTAGAGACGATTAACGTCTGTCAAAAAACTTGGGGTGATGGCCCTTATGGACGGGAACGGGCATTTGTGGGAGAGTTACTAGAAAATCGCAATATGGTGACAACAAATGCGATCGCGAGGTTACTGCATAGTATTGTAGGTGGAGTGGCGGTTTCGAGTGGGCGATCGCAAGCAATGATGGCTTTGCTCAAACGTCCTCTCGATAATTTGTCCACTGACGGCGAGGAAAATCAGGTAACAGGTTTCTTAGGTGGTGGACTGACTCCAAATGCTCAAATTTGGTCAAAAGCAGGTTGGACAAGTCAAGTTCGCCATGATGTTGCGTATATTGAGTTACCAGAACAGCGCCCTTACCTCTTAGTGGTATTTACTGAAGGTAAAGCGCAAGCTAAGAGTCGGGCTATTTTGCCCTTTGTTTCTCAGCTCGTTGCCGAAGCGATCGCTACTCTATAATCTACTCCTACATCGCCAGAATACTTTTCTTTTGTGTCCTTAGAGGTTGTTTGTAAAGTAGTTGTCCGTGATTTTAAGTGCTTTTAGATCCCCCCGATTAAGCCTTTTTAAGGGCAGGGTGGTTTCATCCAAGAGAGAAAAACTAAAACTGGTTTTCAAAGCCTCTCCCCACGTGGGGGAGAGGTTTGGAGAGGGGTAAAAAGCTAAGGAAAAACCGAAATTTCTTTCTTGATGTCATATTGAATCAAGCTGCGATTATGAGGATGGCGAACAGAGTTTGTAATCCCCAAAATGCCTGCTGTGAAGTAACATTTTGGGTGATATAGGACTACTATTTGATTTTCAAAAAGATACGTAGGGTGTGTTAGCGACAGCGTAACGCGCTAAATCCTTACGAATAGTGCGTTACGGATTTCATCCTAACGCACCCTACAGTACCTAATTTTGTTCAAAAATCAAATAGGAATCCTATATAAGTATTGTAGCGGTTCTCACTTGGATGCAATACAGTTTGACCTCACTTCCATTCCTCTCTCCTAAAAGGAGAGAGGCTTTGAATCTTACTCCCCAACGCTACAAGGGTTGGGGCTGGGGGTTGGGGCTGGGGGTTAGGTCTGTATTGCACTCAACTGAGAACCGCTATAGTTTGTCTTCCTTGAGATAGTATACCGACTTGAGAACCTTTAGTTTCAACTACTATTCTATTGCGATCGAGAACCCAGTAAAATTGGTCAGCTTTTGGAAATTTAGCATAAGTAAATTTATTAATAATCTGATTGTTTCCAGAAAAGCTTAGATTTAGGTCTGTATCTATATAATTTTCATTCTCATTTGGCTTAAATAATTCTGTGGAAAACGTCAAAAAATATGTTTCAGGCTACTCGCCGCCGTCTGGCGATTTGGTACACTACTGTCACTGCTGTATTACTACTACTGTTTGCCAGTGGGGTTTATTTATACGTCCGTGGTACACTGGTTGAGCGGATTGATGATACCCTTAATCATGTAGTGGAAATAGTAGAGCGTTGTCTTACAACCACTCGCTGTGCATCTACGCTCATATTGGAACCAATTAATGCTGATGCAGATAAATTTCGCATTAATGTAGAAGCCAGTTTTAGTGACAATACTGACACCGTAGAAGATGACCACATCGACCTAGAATGGTTTAGCCCGACTGGTAAATTACTTTGGTCTACGCTATCCGAACCCCTAAATATTCCCATTCGTGCCAACCGCACTGGTGAAACTGTGCGCGTAGTCAGGGGAGAGAGTGGAAATTCAAAATTCAAAATTCAAAATTCAAAACTCCTAACTCCCCATTACCCCTTATCCCCAGAGGGGGCCCCACCTTCCCCACTGTTATTGCGACAAGTTACCCAACGGGTGGAAGTGGGACGGCAGGTATTAGGATATCTGCGTGTTAGTCATCCCTGGTTTGAAGTCACTAAACCCAGTCGCAAGTTAATTTTTGATTTGGCACTAGGTATTGGGTTAATGGTGCTTTCTGTAGGTGCAAGTGGTTGGTTTCTTTCGGGTAAAGCGATGGAACCTGTAGGTGAGTCTTACCAACGCCTCAAGCAATTCACTGCTGATGCTTCCCATGAACTTAGAAGTCCCATTACTTTGATTCAAACCAATGTGCAAGTTGCTCTTGCTGACTTGGATTTAGCAGAGGGAGAAGCGACTACTTCTTTGCAGTATCGGCAACAGTTAAAGGTGGTGGAACGGTTAACGCAGCGTTTGGGTAAGTTAGTCAATGACTTACTCTTCCTAGCACGCCAGGATAGTGGTATTAGTAAAGATACTTTTTCACCTTGTCCACTAGATGCTTTGGTGATGGAGGTGGTTGAAGAACAACAATTGTTAGTCCCTGAAAAAGAAATTGCACTTTCTCTACACTTAGTTGATCCTCCCGCTTCTGAAACTAGCCCCGAATTACTGGAAAATTGGTTTACTCTTGTAGGCAATTGGGATCAATTAGTGCGGCTGTTCACAAATTTAATTGCTAACGCCTTACATTACACTCCAGCAGGTGGACGGGTGAAAGTGGAGTTGGCGCGGATAGAGGGAATAAATCGGGTTTCTGGGCTACGTCATACCAGTGCCCAGTTGCAAGTTAAAGTGAGTGATACTGGAGTTGGAATTCCGGCAGAAGCATTACCACGCTTGTTTGATCGGTTTTATCGGGTAGATCCGGCACGTACTCATCGGACTGGGAATACGGCTACAGCCAGCGCCACTGGTTCAGGGTTGGGATTAGCGATCGCTCAAGCTATTGTCGAACATCATCAGGGTCATGTTCAAGTTGAAAGTACCCAAGGCATCGGCACCACCTTTACTGTCACTTTACCAATAACTCTTGAGTCTTAATTTGGTAGGTTATTCTTTACGTCAAATACAAGCGATCGCAATGCTCTACCCCCATCAGTCATGACGGAATAAAAGAATCATGACTATTGTGGAAAATGGAAAAAAAACGATGTATATCCACTGAGGGGTATGTGGCATTTGTTTTTAAGTCATTGATGATTGACGCTTCCACTGTAAGCGATGTCTAATGACAAGCCTCTCTGCGTCTACGTACTCACCAATCAACCACATTCCCTTGAATCTTTCCAAGTTATCAGAGCATCCCCGTTAAAAATTGCTCAATAGAAACCCTATTCACTCAAAAAACTGGTCTTAGTTAAGACCAGTTTTTTGATTCTATTGCAAACTTTTAACAAAGCTTACTGCCGAATATTAATGGAACACACTTGAAAAGATATTATTAATCTTTATCATTAAAATGTCAAGATTTCATTAAGGGACTTCCCCAAAGTTTCCCATTAGATGTTGCCACTTCCCTTAAATTATCAGGCGGCGCTGACAAACTCTTGTCGCCAAAATGCTTATCCATCAACGCCGGGATTTGTGCCGCTTGAATTCGGCTATGGCGGGTTTTATCTGGCATAACTAAGTTAGGCCCAGCTTTACAATTTTTCATACAACCAGTGCCCTTGATTGTAACTTGGTCTTCTAAACCGCGATCGCTTAAAGCCGCCTCCAACGCCTGACAAACTGCGTTACCACCGCGTTTCATACAATCAGATTTTTGACATACTAAGATTGTCGCTTTAGTCTTTGCTGATTTTACCTTGGCACGATCGGTAGATGACGATTCTTGTAGTGGTGCGATCGTTTCAACTTTTCCCATGTCATAACGCGCCGCCATTACACGTTCAGCTTTCAGAGTGACTGTACCATCCTTCAAATCATATTTTTTGTAACCAACAACTTGCAGCCAAGTCCCTGGTGCTAACCGCAAGTCAAAAGCAGCCCGCAAATGTTTAGCTAGTTTAATGTAGGACTCACCCTCATGAGTCCCTAGCAGTAAGCCTTTCAGCTTATAGCCATCTTTAATAACAAAATCTATAAACCTACCTTCAAGGCAAAATTCTGATACTTCTGTAGCCTGGGATCTACTCATTTTCTTAACCTATTTCCAACTAGTACAAGCTATCAAGTGAGATATTTTCAGCAGATTATAACTGTTGCTAGCGAGTGTGCCAGCAGCGCTCAAGAGTCCAAATTTGGTCTTGACGAGAGGCTGCAAATCGCCGTATCACACTCCAAAGTTGAACACCAGCAGTAGGATTCTCAATTTCAACTTTTAATTGCTGGTTAGCCGCGCAACTACAGGGAATGTCTAACTCCTTTAGGCGTTGATAGACTTGCCAGCGATCTGCCCAATTCACCTCTACAAGGTGGTTTATTTCTATTTCTGAACTAAACGATTTCAAGAGAATTGCCCTCAAAGTGCAACAGACTTGCAGTAACTACCGAGATTTAACTCCCGGCTTTTTGAAAGTCTTAGGAGTTTAGCCTCTTAAAAGCAGTATACATTAAGTGCAAATAATTCTCATTAATTTTGGAAAAAAAATAAAATTTTTGCAGCCATCCTATGAAGGAGATATTTACTCCTCCCTCATCTCCCCACTCCCTCGCAAATTATGCACATCTAAGTCTGTATGTCAATAATAATGATAAATATATGCAAGTTGATCACCATACCATGATGCAGCAAGCAATAAACTTGAGAGTTTTAGTAAGCAAAAACACAAAATCTTGTCATGGCGAATTGGCTTGCTATTATAATTAAAATGTTAATATGTAAGGATTAAGCAGTTAAAAACTGTAATTACTAAAAAGAGAGAAATACAATGTCTGAAACGCAAACTTTGTTACGGAATTTTGGTCATGTATATGACAATCCTGTGTTGCTAGATCACAGCGTCACTGCTCCAGTTACAGAAGGATTTAACGTTGTATTAGCTAGTTTCCAAGCACTGTACTTGCAGTACCAAAAGCATCATTTTGTAGTTGAAGGCTCAGAATTTTATTCTCTACATGAGTTTTTTAACGAAAGCTACGACCAAGTACAAGACCATGTACATGAAATTGGAGAACGGTTGGATGGACTGGGTGGTGTGCCAGTAGCAACTTTCAGCAAATTGGCAGAATTAACCTGTTTTGAACAAGAATCTGAAGGCGTATATTCCTCTCGCCAAATGGTAGAAAATGACCTAGCAGCAGAACAAGCGATTATTGGTGTAATTCGCCGCCAAGCTGCTCAGGCAGAGAGTTTAGGCGATCGAGGCACACGCTATCTGTATGAAAAGATTTTGTTGAAAACTGAGGAACGTGCTTATCATTTGTCTCACTTCCTCGCCAAAGACAGCTTAACATTAGGGTTTGTCCAAGCCGCTCAGAGCTAAAACTCTCATAAATCTAGATTTGTCTACCTAGACTGAAAGAAAAAGTTAGCAGCACTAACTCTTAAAAAATTATAAAAAATGGCAGAGAATGACATACCCATCTCTCTGCCATTTTTTATATAAGCAAAAATATTTTTCTAATACTTAATATTAAAAATCTTTAGCAATTAGCTAGCTTAGATAAAAATTATCTAAGTAATTTATATGTGCTGAATAAGCAGAAAATATATGCAAAGATAAATTATCATCTATTGTAATATTTTATCAAATTAAATAATAAATATTCGCAAAAGTTTTAGAAATTTTAACATCAAAATTAAATAAAATTAGAAATACAAAATAATTGTTGGGGATTGGGCATCCCTTCTCTACGAGACGCTACGCGTAGCTTGCTTCCACGAAGTGGTACGGCTCCGCTCAGGGCAAGTGGGCACTTGTACTGAGCGAAGCCGAAGTATTGGGCATTGGGTATTCTCCCTTGCTCCCTGCTTCCCCTGCTCCTCAATCCCTCTCCGTCATCAAACTTAGAAAACTTAATAATAAAAAGCACAATAGGGGGTAAAGACCCTTAAAATAATCAGGATTTGTATTCGTATTCCAAGGCAACGACTATGCCCCGCCGTGACGACCTCCGGAAGATTCTACTGTTAGGCTCTGGCCCAATTGTGATCGGACAAGCCTGTGAGTTTGACTACTCTGGCACTCAAGCCTGCAAAGCACTGCGAGAAGAAGGCTATGAAGTGGTTTTGGTCAACTCCAACCCTGCAACGATTATGACCGACCCGGAAACGGCCGATCGCACTTACATTGAGCCGTTAACACCGGAATTGGTCGAAAAAGTCATTGAGAAAGAACGCCCTGATGCTTTACTACCAACGATGGGAGGACAAACCGCCCTCAACCTCGCCGTTGCTTTAGCCAAAAATGGGGTGTTGGAAAAGTATGGCGTTGAGTTAATCGGCGCTAAACTACCAGCCATCGAAAAAGCCGAAGATCGAAAACTGTTTGGTCAGGCAATGGCAAGGATTGGGGTAGCTGTGTGTCCCAGTGACACCGCCGAATCTTTAGAAGAAGCCAAAGCTGTTGCCCGCCAAATTGGTACTTATCCCTTAATCATTCGTCCAGCTTTCACAATGGGTGGAAGTGGCGGCGGTATTGCCTACAACCAAGAAGAATTTGAAGAAATGGCACAGGTAGGTATAGATGCCAGCCCCGTTTCACAAATTCTCATTGACCAGTCTTTACTCGGCTGGAAAGAATATGAACTCGAAGTGATGCGTGATTTGGCAGATAACGTGGTGATTATTTGCTCCATCGAAAACCTTGACCCGATGGGCATTCACACTGGAGACTCTATTACCGTCGCTCCCGCGCAAACCCTCACTGATAAAGAATATCAAAGGCTGCGGGATATGGCAATTAAAATCATCCGCGAGATTGGGGTGGAAACTGGCGGTTCTAATATTCAGTTTGCTGTCAATCCGGTTAATGGGGATGTGGTTGTAATTGAGATGAACCCCCGCGTTTCCCGCAGTTCGGCTTTATCTTCCAAAGCTACGGGTTTTCCCATTGCCAAAATTGCGGCAAAATTGGCTGTGGGCTACACCTTAGATGAAATTCAAAATGACATCACCAAGAAAACTCCCGCGTCCTTTGAGCCGACAATTGACTATGTGGTGACAAAAATTCCCCGCTTCGCCTTTGAAAAGTTTCCCGGTTCTGACCCAGTGCTGACAACCCAAATGAAGTCTGTGGGGGAAGCAATGGCAATTGGGCGGACGTTCAACGAATCCTTTCAAAAGGCGTTGCGATCGCTCGAAACCGGACGCGCTGGTTGGGGTTGCGATAAAGCCGAGAAATTACCCAGTGGTGAACAAATTCGCGCCCAACTGCGGACACCTAACCCCGATCGCATTTTTGCTGTCCGCCATGCCTTGCAGCAAGGTATAACCATTGAAGAAATCTATGAACTTACTGGTATTGACCGATGGTTCTTAGATAAATTGCAACAACTCCTAGATGTCGAGAAATTCCTGAAGCGGACACCTTTACAGCAATTGACAAAAGAGCAAATTTATGATATAAAGCGGGACGGATATAGCGATCGCCAAATTGCTTATGCCACCAAAACCACCGAAGATGAAGTTCGCGCTTACCGCAAGTCACTAGGAATTATCCCAGTTTACAAAACTGTAGATACTTGCGCGGCTGAGTTTGAAGCCTTTACGCCCTATTACTATTCTACCTACGAAGACGAAACAGAGGTAATGCCCGCAACCAAGCCAAAAGTGTTGATTTTGGGTGGTGGTCCCAACCGCATTGGGCAAGGAATTGAGTTTGATTATTGTTGTTGTCACGCCGCTTATGCCTTGAAGGAAGCGGGGTATGAGACAATTATGGTCAACTCCAACCCAGAGACAGTTTCCACAGATTACGATACTAGCGATCGCCTTTACTTTGAGCCTTTAACAAAAGAAGATGTCCTTAACATCATTGAAATTGAAAATCCAGTTGGGGTGATTATCCAGTTTGGTGGACAAACACCACTGAAGTTGGCTATCCCATTACAAGAGTTTCTTAGCAATAATACCTCTGGACTAACTACTAAAATTTGGGGTACATCGCCAGATTCCATTGATATGGCAGAAAACCGGGAGCGGTTTGAAAAAATTCTCCAACAGTTGAATATTGCCCAACCGCCTAATGGTATTGCTCGGACTTACGAAGATGCGCTGATTGTTGCCAAACGCATTGGCTATCCGGTAGTGGTGCGTCCCAGCTATGTGTTGGGAGGACGGGCGATGGAAATCGTTTATTCCGATGCTGAGTTGGAACGCTACATGACCTTTGCGGTATTAGTGGAACCAGAACATCCGATTTTGATTGATAAGTTTTTGGAAAATGCCATTGAAGTTGATGTCGATGCGATCGCCGATCACACTGGGCGGGTAGTGATTGGTGGCATCATGGAACACATCGAGCAGGCGGGGATTCACTCAGGAGATTCCGCTTGTTCCTTACCATCCATTTCCCTATCACCAGCAGTTCTCAATCAAATTCGCACCTGGACGGTACAGCTAGCACAAGCGCTGTCAGTCGTTGGGTTGATGAATATTCAATTTGCCGTTGTCGGCGCAAGCAGCTATTCTCCCCAAGTTTACATTTTGGAAGCCAACCCCCGTGCCTCCCGCACCGTGCCATTTGTATCTAAAGCGACGGGTGTACAGTTGGCGAAATTAGCATCCTTAATTATGTCAGGGAAAACCTTAGAGGAGCTAAATTTTACCGAGGAAGTCATACCAACCCACATTGCAGTAAAAGAAGCAGTATTACCCTTTAATAAATTCCCTGGAACTGATACAATATTAGGCCCAGAAATGAGATCCACTGGTGAGGTGATGGGGATTGACAGCGACTTTGGCCGGGCTTTTGCCAAAGCAGAACTGGGGGCTGGGGAACGTTTACCGCTAACGGGAACTGTATTTGTATCAATGAGCGATCGCGATAAAGCTGCTGCAAGTGGTGTGGTGAAAGAATTTATCGATTTGGGCTTTACAGTGATGGCTACCCTTGGTACACGCCGAGTTCTTCTGGAACAGGGGTTAAATATTGAATTAGTGTTAAAACTCCATGAAGGTCGTCCCCACGTCCTAGATGCGATCAAAAACCAGAAAATCCAACTTATTATCAACACACCATCAGGGGAAGAAGCCCAGACTGATGCAAGGTTAATCCGTCGCACAGCCTTAGCTTACAAAATTCCCATCATTACTACCATCGCCGGCGCAAAAGCTACCGTCGCCGCCATCCGTTCTTTACAAAATACGACTTTGGACGTAAAAGCCATCCAAGATTACTGTGCGATCGCGGAGTAGAGAGTAGAGAGTAGAGAGTAGAGAGTAGAGAGTAGAGAGTAGAGAGTAGAGAGTAGAGAGTAGAGACGCGATTAATCGCGTCTCTAGGGAGCAGGGAGCAGGGGAGCATAACCAATCCCTAGTACCCAATCCCCAAAAAAATTAAGTAATTGTTATAAGAGAATGACTATAGTTCTCATTGAGATACTTTAATAAATATGAGGAAAATTATTTGAACCAGATAATTTCTTAAATTGACTTCTAGCCAGCCTTATGAGAGAGGGTGACATTGCATTAACTGGAACAACCAGGAAATTTAATGTCGCCATCTAGCCAAAACATTCTCATAAATGTTACAATTATTAATAAGATTCCCATAGAAAAATGTTTAAAAAGCGACCTTTTATCTAACTGTAGATACTTGTGCAAAGTAGGAAATAACTGTAGTTTTAGCAGTTAAGAAGCCTAAATTTGATTATTATGAGCAGCCGAGTTGATCGGGCACGTAAGTTGCAAACCATAGCATGGGTTCCCAGTCTGACTGGGTAGCACCCTAATAAAGCATCTATCCCTTAATGACCCTACCCCCAAACCCATCCCATCATTACCAAAGAGTAGCGCCATGAAGACCGCTCAGACAGCCACAGACCTCGTGCGGACTTACCTGCGTGAGATTGGCCGTGTGCCACTCTTAACCCACGAGGAAGAGATTTTCTATGGTAAACAGGTGCAACGTTTCTGCGCTTTGCACGAATCAAGGGAAAGTCTTGCCACCCAGCTAGATCGTCAACCGACTCTAGAAGAGTGGGCTAAAGCGACAAACCTAGAACCAGTAGAGTTGAACGAAGCGATCGCAGATGGTGAAATTGCCAAGCGCAAGATGGTAGAAGCCAATTTGCGCTTGGTAGTCTCCGTTGCTAAAAAGTACATCAAGCGCAACGTCGATTTACTAGACTTGATCCAAGAAGGTAGTATTGGTATGCAACGCGGCGTAGAAAAGTTTGACCCCACCAAAGGTTACAGATTTTCTACTTATGCCTATTGGTGGATTCGGCAAGCAATTACTCGTGCTATAGCCGAAAAAGCCCGCACCATTCGCCTGCCCATCCATATCACCGAAAAATTAAATAAAATTAAAAAGGCACAGCGTCAATTGTCTCAAAAATTGGGACGCGCTCCCACAGCTGGGGAGCTAGCTGAAGAATTAGAATTGACCCCCAAACAAGTGCGAGAGTATCTAGAAAAGGCGCGTTTGCCCCTTTCCTTAGATTTGCGGTTGGGTGATAATTACGACACCGAACTTGGAGAAATGCTGGAAGATCCAGGAGCATCTCCAGAAGAGTTTGTCATGCAATCTTCCCTATCTTATGACTTGGATCGCCTGATGGGTGATCTCACGCCACAACAGAGGGAAGTAATCACACTACGCTTTGGGTTAACTGATGGGCAAGCGCTGACTCTGGCTAGAATTGGTGAAATACTCAACATTAGCCGAGAACGAGTGCGGCAAATTGAGCGGGAAGCCTTAACCAAACTTCGCAAGTCTAAAGCCAACATGGATGAATATTTGGCAAGTTAGTCATTAGTCATTAGTCATTAGTCATTAACAAAGGACTAATAACCAATGACCAATGACCAATGACCAATTGGTGAGAAAATACGCTGACTTTGGTACGGTTACACCTACTACCACTCTTACGTTAGGCTGTTAGATTAGTTGACAGGAAGACAAAATAACTAAGTCAAATCCAAAACAGGCATTTAATATTCAAATCACAAGCACCGCAGCCAAGAGTGGTAGTTAAGGAGCTAAAAAATGAGTAACCCATCTAATCGTGTATCAGAATTTTTTAATAGCGAATCAGAAACTAACGATTTACTATGGCAGTACGTTAAATCCTTGAGTCCAGATACAGTTACCCAGCTATCTAAACCCACGTCTGCCGAAGTGTTTCAGGTGATGGAACGGAATATTATCGGACTGTTGGGTAATCTACCTTCAGAACACTTTGGTGTTACTGTAACCACAAATCGGGAAAATCTGGGCCGGCTTCTGGCTTCTGCGATGATTAGCGGTTATTTCTTGCGTAATGCTGAACAGAGAATGAATTTTGAAATCGCCCTACAAGGTTCTGAAACCAATAATAGCGAAGATTAGAAATAGAAAATTTGGGAAATTCAATATTGTTGGGCTGCTAGCTAGTCACAGTCACAGCGATAATAATTTAAAATTCGGTTATCTTTGAACTCCTGTAATTTGATAATTAGTTCAATAAGAGGCGTATTGCTAAATGATTAATACACATTTGTGGATAAACTAATAGCGGTAGACGACCTTCGCAATAAACACAAACTCGGCAGAGTTAAAACCAGTCTGCCGAGTTTTGTTATTAGTCAAGAGTCAATAATTCTTCCCCTACTCCCTACTCCCCATTACCCCTTATCCCCAGAGGGGGACCCCACCTTCCCCAATCAACTATGAGTGAAACCAGTTCTTTCCCACCCCATAAAATTATTGGTGTTGCAGTAATTTGGAATGACCAAAAGCAAATTTTAATTGATCGCCGTCGTCCAGAAGGAGCGATGGGTGGTTTATGGGAATTTCCTGGTGGCAAAATTGAGCCTGGTGAAACTATCAGCGAGTGTATTCAACGGGAAATTTCCGAAGAACTGGGAATAGCAATTGAAGTAGGAGAACATCTGATTACTATTGACCACAGCTATACAAACTTGCGCGTTACCCTCACAGTACATCACTGCCGCCATGTTACAGGTATTCCTCAACCTTTGGAATCTGATGAAATTCGCTGGGTAACTTTGGAAGAACTGGAGCAGTTTACTTTTCCGAAAGCAAATACTCAAATTATTGCTGCCTTAAAAGGGAGTGGGGATGAGGGACTGGGGACTGGGGGAACAAAAAAATAATCAATGACCAATGACTAATGACTAATCCCGTAACAATCTATTAATTGCATCAGGTTGAGTCCCGCAATTTCCTACAATAGGCGAGAGACTTTGATTTAAGGTATCAGCAAATAAATGCCTAAAACCGTTGCCGATGTGATGAGCCGCGATCCTATTGTCGTGCGGGAGGAAACTCCACTGAAGGAAGCTATCCAAATTCTCGCAGAACGCCACATCAGCGGACTACCTGTTGTGGATGATCTCGGTAAATTGGTGGGCATTATTTCGGAAACCGATTTGATGTGGCAAGAAACTGGTGTTACTCCACCTGCGTACATTATGTTTCTTGACAGTGTGATCTATCTAAAAAATCCTGCTACTTATGAACGTGACTTGCACAAGGCTTTGGGGCAAACCGTTGGCGAGGTGATGAGTAAAAACCCGATCGCTATTTCCCCTGAGAAAACTTTAAGGGAAGCAGCGACAATCATGCACGATCGCAGCGTTCACCGCTTGCCAGTACTTGAGGCCGCGGGTCAAGTAATTGGTATTCTCACTCGTGGTGATATTATTCGGGCAATGGCAGCTAGTCAAGATTAGTCAAAAATATAGACGCGATGAATCGCGTCTGTACAAAAGCCAAAAGTAGAGACGCGATTCATCGCGTCTGTCTTTTTTATACATTTGAAAATCAAGGATAACTAAATGAGTATTACTCCGGAGTCTGTTAAGCAATTGCTCAGTTCTGAGGATTTAGGCGATCGCTTACGTGCTGTAAATCAAATCCGCCAACTGGAACCTGCCATTGGCTTTGAATTGCTTCAAAGTGCTATTGGCGATCGCAATTCCCGTGTCCGTTACTCAGCTGTGAGTCAAATGGATACACTGGGAACACAGGATTTACAGTTATCCTTAGATATCTTGCGCGATCGCTTGCTTCATGACTCCGAAGTAGATGTACAAGCAGCAGCAGCAGACTGTTTGGGCGCTCTAAAGTTACGTGAAGCTTTTGAAGATTTGCAGCAGCTTTATTATACAACTGGTGAATGGCTAATCCAATTCAGTATTATTGCTACCTTAGGAGAGTTAGGCGATCCACGAGCCTTTGAACTACTCAAAGAGGCACTCTCATCAGAAAATGAATTAGTCCAAACTGCTGCCATTAGTTCTTTAGGTGACTTGGGAGATTTACAAGCAGTTCCTCTGCTGGCTCCCTACGCCACCAATCCCGATTGGCAAATTCGTTACAGACTTGTACAAGCCTTGGCTCGTTTGGGTAATGCAGAAGCCAAATCTATATTAGAAACTCTGACTAATGATGAAGTAGATGCGATCGCAACTGAAGCCAAAAATTCTTTGCAATCAGTTTAAGTCTATCTCAGGTTAAGAAAATTCATTCTTAAATAGATTTATCTGACAGCATAAAAAATTCGACCTGGTTGGTAAATTTTGTATTCCAGCCAGATCGAATAGATAAATTAGAGTTACTTTTAGTTGTTAAAAGTAACTTTTTTATATTTAGGATATGGTCTATTGAACGAAACTCTTACGGCGGCGAGACATAGACATAACCATGCCAGCACCAACTAAACCTAAGCCTAGCATTGTGGTTGGCTCAGGAACGCTAACTGGTAGAGTGCTGAGAGTTAACTGGTAAGTGCTTGCACCCCCAGAAAAACTAGCGTTCAAAATGCCCGCCGCAAGAGTTTGTCCATTGAAATTAAATTCCCCCAAAATCCCATCTAATGCATTAAAATTAATGCTATTCCCACCAAACAAAGTTGTTCTGGTAACTACAGAATCATCTAGGTCAAAGGTAAGAAGGCCAGTAATGCCATCCAGGGTTTCTGATCCAAAATTAATGAATTGAGTGTAAGTGCCTGTAGAGTATGTAGCGCTTGTGTTTGATAAAATAGCTGTCCTGTTTAAATTTAGCGTCTTAATTGCAATAGGCGTTGTGCCTAAGTTTGGTGAGAAGGCTAAAAAATCACCGGTACTACTACTAGGGGTAATATTAACATTAGTAAATGTAATGCTAGTAGTAGTTGGATTGGTTCCAACATTATCAATGGTAGATGTACCAGAAAGACCAATACTTCCGTTCAGGGTTACAGCTTGAGCAGACCCAGCAGAGGTAAACAAGCCAGCAGCAGCTAAAGGAATTGCAGCAGTAATGGCTAAAGTTGCATTTAGTAATATAGATTTAAAACCAATCATTGTCTTCGACGCTCCTAGTAATAATCTTAAATCAGAGCAATTGCTTTACTTTTAATCTCAGTAATTTATAGAAAATACTGTCAGTGAAAGCGAAACTTGCGTGATGTATTTCTGATCTCCATAAAATCACATAGATTCGGAGTATGCAAGATTTACTGAGTGGTCTTCATTACATCTTTAAGACATCGCCATTTTTTATGAAATTTTAATTTTTTATATATCTACGCTTCATATATCTTCCATTTAAAAGAGTTTTAATCGTTGGCGATCGCTTTGGCTTTAATAAAGGTAGTTACCGTACCAGAAATTTAATGGTCAATTTTGATACTAGAATTACTCAACCATTTTTTAGATAAATGGAGTATGCACTGTATTTATAATCTCTTCAGTTACTAATATTTAGTGAAACGGTTCCTCTCGGAGAATAAATGAGAGGAACCGCTATATTTTTTTATGATCGAATCTGTCAAAGCTTTAAAATATTAAGTACCAAATACCTGTGGCCAAGTTGTTACAACGAAAACTACAACTGCGGCGATCGCTAACAACCCTTGAATCAAATTTCCAACCAAAGACCCGACTACAATTCCTATACCTGCTTTAATCGCCACCCGAAATTCACGTCGGTAAAGGTATTCACCAATAATTGCTCCTAAAAGCGGCCCTAGTAAAATTCCTAACAGTGGACCCCCAAAAGGTAACGTTGGCAATAGTCCTAAAAATCCCACCACCAAACCAACAATTGCACCAATTTGTCCCCACTTGCTAGCTCCAGCTTGTCTTGCTCCCACGTAGCTAGCTAAAAAATCCACTCCGACACTGAGCAGTAAAACTATAATTGTCACAATTAGTGGAATCTTGATAGCTGCAAAGGAACTACTAACAATCCCCCAGATAATAATTGCAATTAGAATTAAGCTGCTACCGGGAATGGCAGGAACTACCGCACCGATAATACCCACAAGCATTACGGCAACTAATAGCCAATAAATAATTTGCATAGATCAATTGTAAATTTCCAATTTTTTCGTAGGGGCACACAGCGCCCCTACTATATATTCTATCTGGGTAAGATGGTGAAAAATTATTAGTACACTGTGTAGAAGTTTGCCTACCTTTAACCAGTTACTCAGAGGATGTCTGAGAAGTATCAAATATTGGTTGATCCCCCCTTAAAAAGGGGGGAACTGGAATCAAAGTCCCCCAATTTATCGGGGAGCCACTGCGGTCTTCTCCCAAAGGGAGAGGCTAACGCCAAGGGGGTTTCCCCCATGAGCAAGTGGCGTGGATTTAGGGGGATCTCCAAGGGTTAGGTGTATATCTGACTTTTCACGTTATGTGGAAAAGTCCACCAAAAACCTAACCCCCTAACCCCCTTCCCTCCTAGGGAGGGGGGAAAATTCAAAGTCTCTCTCCTTAAAGGAAGAGAGAAATAGAAGTGAGGTTTTCCAGATGCTGCTGAATTGTCAGAGGTGTATATAAATAAAACTTTTCAGACATCCTCTCAGAGCAATTTGTCTTAATTGAAATCGTAGCTGAACTTACGCCTTGTCACCTAATGCTTCTAAACTTCTATTTAAAACCTCAAAACCCATGACAAGAAAAATATTAACTGGACTCAGTTCTGAAGCCTACGAACACCCTTTCGATCGCAAAGCCTTGGCTTCTTTACAAAATATGCCCGGTGTCTCCCTGCTACTCAAAAAAATTAACGAATATGGCATCGATCGCCTACTGAGACTGCAAAGCCTTGGGAGTGAAATTAGAATTTCGCCCCGTAATTTTCCCGAATTACATCAAGCATTTGTGGAAACCTGCCAAATTCTTGATGTTGCTCCACTTCCTGAACTATATCTGTTTCAAGGTACAGGTCATATTGAAACTTACATTGTTGGGGTGGAAAAACCCCTCGTCGGTATCAATTTAGATGCAATGGAGTGGCTGGGCGCGGATGAGTTGCTTTACATTTTCGGACACGAAATTGCTCGGATCAAGAGTCAGCACATGATTTATCATCAAATGGCAATTGTGATGCCAACTTTGAAAAATTTGTTAAGCAGTACCACACTGGGAGTTGGTGGCTTGGTAGCCGGTGGAATGGAACTGGGTTTGTATAATTGGCGAATGATGGCTAGGTTCACTGCTGATCGTGCTGGTTTGCTTGCTTGTCAGGATATTGACGTAGCAACCACTGCACTGATGAAACTCGCAGGTTTGCCAGATGAGTACTTGACTACTGCTGTAATCGAAGATTTCCTCGTCCAAGCCCGCGAATTTGCATCTAATAGCTTTGATACTGTCGATAAAGTCACCAAAATATTAAGCTATACAGAATCAGGGCTTTCTTGGGTAGTTATGCGGGCTGGTGAGTTATTGAAATGGGTTGATTCAGGAGCTTATGATAATTTAATTCAACAGACAAATTTATTGACACCAGAACAACCAGAAGAAAAAGAAGGAAAGACGCCAGAAGAAAAGGAAGGTTGGAATTTTTTGACTTCTTGGTAAAAAATATTGAGGTTATACCATTTCTTTGTGAGGCTGCGCCAAATTTTCTTTCCTTCTTTCTCTCTCTTTGTGTCCAACTCTTACGAGACGCTGCGCGAATGCGCCCTTCTCCCTTGGCGCTAGCCTCTCCCTTTGGGAGAAGGGGAGACGCTAACGCGAATGCGGTTCGTTCCTCATATAGTTTGGCGCATCTTCATACAGAATTGGTATTAGTTTGTAGTTTACCCCTTTGGGGATCTTGCTACGGATAGCGTCTCGTAGAGACGCTTTGCGAACACTACAAACCTTTAATTATTTACGCCGATCTAGTTACAAATTACGAGTTATTCTGACACATGATCGACCTAAGTTTAGGTTAGGTCACTTGGTTGGATAAAGTCGAGCTAAGAGTAACGGCTAATTTATCGGCAATTCCCGCAATCCAGTTTTCATCTTGTTTGGTATAACTACGAGGAGTATTCGCTGCCAAAATTAACGCACCTTGGTTGCCAATAGGTTGACAAATTACACCTTGAGTATTCTCTGGTAAATAATCAAATTCAACTCTACCTGGATATACTTTTAACGCAACTAGATAAATCGGCTTTTGTTTTTCGAGTACTTGTTTTAAGATTACTCCTGGTACAACCTCAGATTTGGTACCCAGAATCCCGCGACGCAACAAAACTTTACCCTGATAAAAAACCACAAGCGATCGCGTTACTGTATTACTCAACAATAAGTGAGATGCCCAGGCTAACTCTGTTTTCACGGTTTCTGGTAAATCTGCTGCAAGTTCAAAACCAACTTCACCGATTAGTTCTACAGTATCAGGCGATCGCGGCTGAACTTGCTGCCAAATTAAACCCGTCAAAATTAACACCGCACTCAAAATCACGCCCACCACATCACCACGCGATTGAGACTGGGTTAATTGTGGTGTTAATAAGCGATTAATCAGCAAAAGCACAGCGCCTAGCCCACCCACGACAATGGGTAGACGCCGCAAAACTCGATTAGGATCAGTCATTAGTCATTAGTCATTAGTCATTAGTCATTGGGAATTGGGAATTGGGAATTGGGAATTGGACAATAATTAATAGTTCTTCTCCCCCTGCCTCCCCTGCTCCCTTCCCCCTGCCTCCCCTGCCCCCTGCCCCATGCCTCACTCCTCCCCTGGTTCAATAATCCGTTGGAAAAGATAACCAGTACCCCGCGCTGTGAGAATCAATTCTGGGTTGCTAGGATCATCTTCTAACTTTGCCCGCAAACGGGATATATGCACGTCTACTACACGGGTATCTACATGACGTTCTGGTGTGTAACCCCAAACTTCCTGCAAAATTTCCGAACGAGAAAATGCTTCTCCAGAGCGACTGACTACCAACTCTAACAAGCTGAACTCCATACCCGTTAATCGAATGCGCTCATCACCTTTGTAGACTTGTCGCTTATTCGTATCGATTTTAATATTAGCGACATGAATTACCCCAGAACTGGGAATGCCAGAAGCACCGTTTTTATCTACCCGCCGCAGCACCGACCGAATCCGGGCTTCTAGCTCCTTGGGGGAAAATGGTTTAACTACATAGTCATCAGCACCCAATTCTAATCCGGTGATGCGATCGGCTACATCACCCAAAGCTGTTAGCATAATAATGGGCACATCTGATTCTTTTCGTAATTCTTGACATACACCGTAGCCGTCTAGTTTTGGCATCATTACATCCAAAACTACCAGGTCAGGATCAGTTTTGCGAAAAGTTTCCAAAGCTTCTTCGCCATCGCCAGCCGTCACTACATCGTAGCCAATCATGGAAAGGCGCGTTTCCAAAATCCGGCGAATGCTGGCTTCGTCGTCTACCACCAAGATTTTTTCTTTATGGCTTTCCAAGTTTCTCTAGGCTCCTTAACTAAAAATTTACATGATTAATTTTTAATACCATAATATTAAGATATCATTCCACCAATTGATTTGGAAAAAGCTCTAAATCCTACTATGATTAGTTTTTAGTTTTTTTCAAGAATTAAGTAAATATTAAGATTATTTAATAAAATTTAAGAATGGCAAAGCCAAAAACCTTTTTCACTTGTAACGAATGTGGAGCAGAATCGCCCCAGTGGTTTGGTAAGTGTCCAGCTTGCGGCACTTACAATTCTCTAGAAGAACAAATTTCTATTCAATCCTCAGTAGATGTACCCAGTCGGGGGGGAGTGAGTAGCTGGCAATCAACTCAAGGCAATGGCAAATCTCACGCTAAACCAGCTAAAGCGCGAGCCTCCTTAACATTTGATCAAATTACCGATCGCCAAATCGCCCGATGGGAGTCTGGTTATGGAGAATTGGATCGGGTGCTTGGGGGTGGCATTGTCCCAGGTTCTATGGTGCTGATTGGTGGCGATCCGGGTATCGGTAAATCGACTTTATTATTGCAAGTATCAAATCAATTAGCCCAAAAATATCGCATCCTTTACGTAACTGGTGAAGAATCGGGACAGCAAGTAAAATTACGAGCTTCTCGTTTGGGAGTATCAAAACCCCTAAGTGTGGTGAATGAGGAGAATGTTACAGTAGTCTTAGAGACTACACTTCCTATAGACCCTGACAGTATAGGTGCAGATTTATATGTACTGCCAGAAACAGATTTAGAAGAAATTTTACGGGAAATAGACTCTCTAAAACCAAATGTGGCGGTGATTGATAGTATCCAAACGGTGTTTTTTCCCGCTTTGACTTCTGCACCCGGTTCAGTGGCTCAGGTACGGGAATGTACCGCAGCACTGATGAAGGTGGCGAAGCACGAAGATGTCACCATGCTGATTGTGGGACACGTCACTAAAGAAGGAGCGATCGCCGGGCCAAAAGTTTTAGAGCATTTAGTCGATACAGTGTTGTATTTTGAAGGCGATCGCTTTGCTTCCCATCGGTTATTACGCACAGTGAAAAATCGCTTCGGTGCAACTCACGAAATCGGCATCTTTGAAATGGTGACAGAGGGATTGCGAGAAGTCTCCAACCCCTCAGAGCTATTTTTAGGCAACCGTGACGATCCCGCTCCCGGTACAGCCATTGTGGTTGCTTGTGAAGGTACTCGCCCCATTGTTGTGGAATTGCAAGCTTTAGTGAGTCCCACCAGCTACCCTTCTCCTCGGCGGGCTGGAACTGGCGTAGACTACAACCGCCTGGTGCAAATTCTTGCCGTCTTAGAAAAACGGGTGGGAATTCCCATGTCCAAGTTAGATTCTTACGTTGCTTCTGCGGGTGGGTTGAATGTGGAAGAACCGGCGGTAGATTTAGGAATTGCGATCGCGATCGTTGCGAGTTTCCGCGATCGCATAGTTGATCCCGGTACAGTATTAATCGGTGAAGTTGGCTTAGGTGGACAAGTGCGATCGGTTTCCCAAATGGAACTGCGGTTAAAAGAAGCTGCTAAGTTGGGATTTAAACGAGCGATCGTGCCAAAAGGGACAAAATTTCCTGACTTGAATATTGAGATATTACAAGTATCTAAAGTAATAGATGCAATTATCGCTGCTATCCCCCATCAGGAATTGACAGCCGACGATTTAGAACCCGATGAAGATGAATAACTACTGGGGACTGGGAAAACAGTCTCTAGGCGTGTTTTCAAAGTCTTAGATCCCCCCAACCCCCCGATAAATTGGGGGGCGAAGAGTCTCTTAAAGTCCCCCAATTTATCGGGGGATTTAGGGGGATCTAAAAGTTAGGAGGCTGAAACAGTAGTTTGAAAACACGCCCCCCAATCCCCAATCCCCAATCCCCAATCCCTAATCCCCAGCCCCCAATCCCCAATCCCTTTTACACACCAAAGGAAAACCCGCCATGACAACCCTCACCCAGGTTTTCCCAAAGCTGTTAGCAGTACAATTCACTACTTACAGGTAATTGGCTATGCCAGTGTAGGAGATTGGAGTCCACTGCTACCAACCGCCAACCCAGGTGAAGTAATGAGTATTTTAAGCCGTCAAATTTTAACGCAATAACCCCTATCTAACTTAGATCCCCGACTTTTTTGAAAAGTCGGGGATCTGAACATTGCTTAAAGTTTAAGCTTGGGAAAAGAAGTCGTTGCAAATTAGGAATATGGTATTTGATTGGGACGAAGAAAAAGCCAGAAGCAACCTTGCCAAGCATAGTGTTTCTTTTGATGAAGCTACTTCTGTGTTTGACGCTCCGCTCTTTTTAACCTTTGCCGATCCAGAACACTCCCTTCAAGAGCAACGTTTCATTATTATGAGAGAATCAGCCAAAGGGCGATTACTAGTTGTCGCTTATACTGACCGTGCAGGCACCACGCGCTTAATTAGTGTCCGTCCAGCTACCCGTAAGGAACGCAAAGCTTATGAGTCAGACCTTTGAAATGGATGATGACTTACGTCCTGAATACGACTTTACTCAACTCCCAGTTATAGCGCGCGGTCAAGGGCGCAAACGATCCACCCTAACTGTCCAGTTAGATCCCGATGTAGCAGCAATTTTTCCAGATTCTGGGGCAGTTAATGAAGGGCTGCGCCTATTGATAAGATTGATTCAACAAACATCATCCCAAACAGGTGTACAGTCTGTAGCTGTATCAAAAGAGGCATAGCTATTAGCCTCAACTCCGTAAAAACCTCGCATAACCCGAATCATCCGCCGAAAGGTTATCTGCGGCGGATGATTGGGAACGTTAAAGTAAATTTAGGTTTGCCATACCCCAGATGAATTATTCTCGCTTTTGCTAATCACGCTCCCCTATCTGTCGAGCAAAAGCGATGTCTACGACGGGCTATTCGGCGTCGCCCCATTTAGTCTAAAATGCGATCGTCATAGGTTGATTACGATTGAATACACTGCTTATTGTAGGCTGCATCAAAATTGCCTCAAATATCCTTTGCCAAAAACTGAGATTTATGATGTGCAAAAATAAAATATCAGTAAAACTACGGTTTTGAGCAATGGCGTCGTCTTGCAGCCGAGCAATTACTAAAAGGCTACAGCGAAGATGATGCTGTCTACGACATGATTTAAGTAATTCAAAATTATCAACCTGATCTAAGAACAATGCTAGAAATAACCAAAAATTATGTCATGGATGAAAATCAGCAAGCGATCGCTGTACAAATTCCTATAGCTGACTTTGAAAAAATTGAAGAAATATTGGAAAACTACGGCTTGATACAGCTAATGGAAGAATCGGAAGATAATGACCGCCTCTCTAAAGACGAAGGATGGAAATATTACCAATCATTAAAGCAAAAGAATGTGGAAAGTTGAATATACTAAAAAATTTTTAAAAGAATTAGCAGATTTACCACAAGATGTGCAAGCTCGGATTGAACCAATCGTCTTTCAAGAACTAGAATCAGAAAATCCCTTTGATTTAGGCTATTTGCAAAAAATGAAAGGCTACGACGATAAATATAAAATTCGCGTAGGTGATTACAGAATAGGTATTAATGTTGACAAAGAAACACAAACATTAATTTGTCAAAGAGTCGCACATCGTAAAGATATTTATAGAATTTTTCCTTGATACAATCTTTAACTTAGGTCAAAGTCTCCCCTCCCCGCAAGCGGGGTGGGGTGTTAGGGAACTTTTGCAAGAAGTCTAATGAATTTGAGTAATTTTAGCTTGTGTACCATCTAAATTTTTAGTCTTATGTGCTACTTCAGCAACTCGAAATTGTTCACCCACAAATGTCAAAGAATTAGCTAAATTTTCCCGCCAGTATTGCCAAGTGTGACTGCCAGGAAACTGACGAAACAAATTAGAAATTTTTAGGTTGTTTAGTACTTTAGTAAATTGTTTGGCTTCGTCGATTTCTTCAATATCTGATGTCCCTGAATCCAGGTAGATTTTCAACCTTTTTTTAGCTTGTAGGGGAATGGTTTTGATATAAGTTATTGGGCTATTTTTCGGGCCGCTTTTGTCATGAAAATAACCACTATGACTAAATAAAATTGAGAAATGATCCACGTTGTGTAATCCCACATTCATTGCTCCCCAACCACCAGAAGATAAACCACCTATTGCCCAAAAATCTGGATTAGTTAGTGTCCGATAACGGCTTCGCACAATTTTTACTAACTCACTCCCTACGGCTGTGGAGACTTTACCGTTAGGTCCATCGATATATTGCGGGTCCCAGTAGGGACTAGAACCACGTTTGTCGTTACCATCTGGTGTGATGATGATGCTGGGTGGCAACTTACCCGTAGTATAAAGTTGTTCCACAGTCTTGAGAGCTTGTCCCTTATTGGGAATAAACCAATCACTGGGGTTGCCATGTCCACCGTGGAGGAGAAAGATTACAGGATAGCTTCGTTTTGAGTTTTGCTCATAGCCAGGAGGTAATGAAACGCCGTAGGTACGACTTGCGCCCATTACTTGACTATCGTAAGTTTCAATTTTATAGCTGAGGGGAGTAGCCAAGTCGCTAGGATTCTGGGATGTTAACAGAGAAGCCGTTGTTTGTAAATTCTGCTGTTGCTGTGATTTTGCTGCTAAACTTTGACAGGAATTACAGCCAAATAGAGTTAATACTGAAACTAGCAAGAGAATTTTAGATTGTTTATAGTTCATCTTTGAAAGGCATTGGGCATTGGGCACTTGTACTGAGCGTAGCCGAAGTATGGGGCGGTTAGTGGTGGCAATGATAAAGTTTACCCAAGTAATTTGTCAATGCTGTGTCAACAAGATGGAAACTTTGCGACTGGTTGTAAATTAAAAGTCAAGAGTTAGGATAAGTTTCTTCACGATGCTTAAAAAGTTGCGACTCAATTTCAGTTCTTTGTTTGGCTTGTTGCTGTTGGTGCTTTCTTTGTGGGCGATCGCTAGCCAATTGCATCAGTATAATTATCGTGATATCCTCAACTCTCTAGCCGCTATTCCCAAAAGTCGCTTAAGCTGGGCAATTTGGCTGACAGCTTTGGCCTATCTAGTGATGATTGGGTACGATATTTTGGGTTTTAGCTACATTAATCGTTCTCTAAGTTGGAACAAGATTGCTCTAACCAACTTTATTAGCTCTGCATTTAGTAATACCATCGGTTTTGCTTTATTGACTGGCAGTGCTATCCGTTATCGATTTTACTCAAATTGGGGAGTGTCAGCAGTTGCGATCGCTCAAGTAATTGCTTTCGCCAACTTCAGCTTTTGGTTGGGGATGTTTGCGGTTGCTGGGTTAATATTTGCGATCAATCCTTTGACAATTCCCACACAACTACATTTGCCTTTTGCAACAGTACGTCCCATTGGTGTAATTTTTTTGCTGCTGATTGCTATTTACTTGTTGGGAAGTATTTTAATTAAACAACCATTAAGCATTCGTCACCAAGTATTTCGCTTTCCTTCTTTGCCAATATCCTTAGCTCAAATTGCAATTTCTAGCCTGGACTGGATTCTGGCTGCGGCGGTTTTTTATCCGCTACTTCCTAGTAATACACCTTTGTCTTATCTGGATTTTTTAGGAATTTATTTATTAGGGATGTTTGCAGGTGTGGTTAGTAATATTCCTGGCGGTTTGGGTGTCTTTGAAACTGTGATGTTGCTGTTTCTCTCTGATGATAAAATTTCGGCGGCGGCAGTTTTGGGATCACTGTTAGCTTATCGGGGAATATACTACTTTTTACCTTTGCTACTTGCAGCATGTTTGCTGGGAATATATGAAATTAGATTTAGAGCCGATAGATAAAGCGATCGCACCCCACAAAATCAAGTTAAAGAATCTGGATCTATCCCCAACCTTCGCAATTCTTCTGCAAACCTGTCGGCGCGTTGTTCGGCAGCAATCGCGCTTTCTTCTGGTGTTAGATATCTCACTCCTTGTTTGTCATACCAATACAACCAATCCCGCGTAATTCCCTGATAGGTTGCCCGTTCATAACCAATTGCTAAACCTATCTCTGATAACCAAACTAGATTTCCTGGCTGCAATACATATTCACCATTTACAAAGCGATAAACTTCTAAAGGTGGTTTTCTCCGGCGTTGGGGATTGTAGACAACATAATACAAAATCTCCATCTTTGCATAAAGTTTCTTTTTGTTAGTATATTCCCCACGTCGTTTATGAGAAACAACCTCAAGCGCCATAATTGGCATCACCTTTTCTTCCCACAACACATAACTCAAGCGCAAGTTCTCATCAAAAACTCGCTCGACTCCTAAGCTTAAAAATCCATCAGGTACAACCGGCGGTAGTTCGGGATCGTAATAAATACCCATATCAACCCCAAAAAACCAATCCATACGGCTTGTCCATAACCAAGCGAGGATTGCTTTGAGCAAGCTGGGAATTAAATCTTGTAGTTCATTGTCCACGGGTGTATAGTCAGAATCGGGCAGATCCTCGGCGGAGGGTAAACAGTGCAATGGGTTGTAATTTAACATGGTGGGTGCGTAGGCTAGCAAAAACCGCAGGTATCGCAAACTTATAATATCGATCATATCTATCCACCTCTGACTTTTTCTTGCGATAATTCCCAAGGGGGACGCGCTCCTCACTGGTTAGTAAAAGAGGGATAGATGACACTCAAGCGGTTGATTTTAATTTTTATACTGACGCCCATAGCAGTTCTGTTGGCAGTTTCGCAATTATTCGCTAGTTGGCAAGAACCTCAGTTCCAAAGTCGCCTAGAACTGTACCAAACAAATATTGCTCTCCAAGCCCAAGCTTGGCAATCAGAAGATAGCAATGATGACAATCTCCAGGCGATTCGGGAAGCTATACTTGGCGATCAACCCCTGGAAAGCTCCACAAAGCAGTATGAGGAGGCGCGTCAATCAGTTCAAGCTAATTTGGACAAAGTTAATGGCAAACTTGCACAATTACGCTCTCAACCGGAAATAACTCCCACACTTCCGAAACCTTTACCTGACGTTCCTCCCACTACTAAAACCTCTAAACAGGGACAGAAACAGTTACAGCAATCTCTCAAGCAATTACAAAAATTACTGGCTGAATTAGATTTGCGCCTGGGAATTTTACAAGCACAGCAAGGACAGACGGATACAGCTCTCAAAACTTGGAGCGAATTACAACAACGCTCAAATATCAATCCAGAATTTGGGGAAACCGCTTCTGTATTGAGTGGACTATGGAGTAATCCTCCCCGTCTGCTCCAAAATGCTCAAGAACGAATTCAAAAGAATTTAGAAGGTTGGTTTCGCTCTACTGCTTTGGTTAAGTTATACGAACTCCAGCAACGACAAGACGCTTTATCAGCAGTCAAAGCTGCACAACAAGAATCTTCGGCTCAAGCGGTGGTGAAATTGGCGGTTATTGGCACTATTCCGACCTTAGCAGCTTTAATTGGTCTAATACTGCTGATTTTATTATTTGCTCAACGCTTGTTGAAAGGAAAAGCCTCGTTACTAGCTCAAAATGCTGATGTTCCTTGGTCAACTCCTTGGGATGGTGAAACGGTTTTGCAGGTTTTTATCATCGGCTTTTTCTTTATGGGGCAAATTTTTGTGCCCTTGGTGATATCGCGGCTACCCATTCCGCATCCTATTGTTGATGTGCGACTTCAGGCGTTTTCTGTCTTGGTTAGTTACCTATTGGTAGCATTAGGGGCGCTGTTAGTGCTGTATTTCTCTCTCAAGCGCTTTTTTCCACTACCCGAATTCTGGTTTCGCTTCCGGTTTCAAGATAACTGGTTTTGGTGGGGACTGGGAGGCTATTGCACGGCTTTACCTATAGTTGTGGTGGTATCTTTGATTAATCAACAGCTATGGCAAGGACAAGGTGGTAGTAATCCTCTGTTGCAACTAGCCTTAGAAAGCCAAGATGGTGTCGCACTTGGCATCTTTTTCTTTACAGCAGCGATCGCAGCTCCATTTTTTGAAGAACTTCTCTTTCGCGGCTTTTTGTTACCCTCTCTAACTCGCTACTTACCCGTGTGGGGAGCGATTCTGATCAGTAGTTTGTTGTTTGCGATCGCTCACCTCAGCTTGTCGGAAATTCTTCCCCTGACTGCATTGGGGATTGTTTTGGGAGTAGTTTACACGCGATCGCGCAACCTCCTCGCTCCGATGTTAGTCCACAGCCTGTGGAATAGTGGTACACTACTAAGTCTATTTATTTTGGGTAGCAATTAATACTAATTCTATACGGTTGCTTAAACCTAAAATATCTGTTTCTATCACCATAAGTAAGAACAATTTACTAACATTTATTGTCATCTGGGTGATTTTAGCTAGCAACTGATCTTGTGATTGGTGCGTAGGGGTAGCCCGTCGTACTCGTACAGAGAAGGCATCGCAAAAAAAATCCGGAAATAATACTGATGGACTTGTAAAAAGTGGTGTGTAATAGCAGTTTTTGCTGATTATTGAGGTTCATTCTTCTCAAGATAAATGCCTTACCTAAAAATCTGCAAAACTGCCGCACCAGGGTTTGAAATCATCAAATCCACCGAAACTCATTCAGGAGCGCCAGATTTTTAGGCTATGCCGCAAGATATCTTAGCGTCTCCTTTGGAATAGAAGCACGCTGATTTTGGTTATTCGTCTTAGGACTTACTCATAATGAAAAAATTAAAACTCTAGTTATTAAGCAAATACATTTACTTGCTTTCATTGCAAGAAGGACTTTATTTTTATACTCACTTATCAAGGAGCAGCACTCAATTATGGCAAATCTCAACCCCACCCACCCAACCAAACAACTTTTAGCTGGTTACTGTGGCATTATCCTTGGAGCATTTGGGGTTCATAAGTTTATTCTAGGATACGCCCCAGAAGGCTTTATCATGTTAGTGATTTCTGGAGTTGGGGGTTCTTTCAGCTACAGCATTGCCTTTTTAATTATGCAACTTGTAGGTTTAATTGAAGGCATGATCTACTTGAATAAGTCTCCTGAAGAATTTGGAAATATTTACTTTGTGAATAAGCAGGGGTGGTTTTAAGCTGATGTGCAGCTAAATTTTATAACAAGAAAACCCAAAAATCTTGTAGTCCGGGCATCTTGCCCGCGTCCAATATACAAATTAAATACGCAACAGCTTAGTGCTGGAAGTGTCAAAATTTATTACTGTGGGAGATATGCAGGTGCTAAGTAAGAATAATTACATTAAGATTGAGGATGTCATTTATAGTTGAGGAGTATCCCTCATAGTGTCTAATATCAACCCCAGTGATTCTAGCAGCAAAAAAGTTGCAGCCGGCATCTGCGCTATCTTGTTAGGGGCTTTAGGTATTCACAAGTTTATTCTTGGTTACACTACTGAAGGTCTAATCATGCTGCTTGTTACCATACTCACATTTGGTTTTGGTGGGGCAATAATGGGGATTGTTGGTTTGGTTGAGGGTATTATCTACTTAACCAAGACTGATGAAGAATTCCTCAATACTTACATCGTCGAGAAGAAAGGCTGGTTTTGATTGCCGTTTGAATTTAATATGCATTGGTGTTTGAATTATCTCCTTATCCTTTGTCATACCACGGTAAATTAGTTCGCTGGGGTTTACTAGGATTTTCCTGTACACCCCTATTTGCTACTTATTTTTATCACCAAGGTTATAGAGTAGGATTCTTAGTTTGCCCAATCCGGCATTTAACTGGAATTCCATATCGTAATTTTTTGAGTAACTATTAATTGAAGTTATTGTGTACAGCATTTATAGGTATAAGTAAGTAAGTCGGTGAGAAAAATTCAATGTATATCAATAAATATAAATTAGCTGTAGCTGTAGGGTGTGTTATGCCTTATAGCAACGCACCTGAGATTGTTGACGGTGCGGCGCTTGGCGACAACACACCCTACATGAAAATTCCTTAACATAGCTGGAAATATTAGCACCGACTTACTTAGATACTTTTGTTAAAAATTATGAATCCTACTGCGATGCCAACTATAAAACGTAAACAACTGATCTGGATCGTCTTCTTGTTGTTGGGCTTTGGCTATTTCAGCGCCATGTCTAATTTGGAAATTCACAATTTTTGGAAAAGCCTAATTGTGCTGATGCCAATGCAGGTTGGAGCAATTATTTATGTAACTTACCTACGCTGGAGCCGTCATTGACCCTTAGAGGTTGTTTGAAACAACCTCTTAGCAAGATCCGATAAATTAAGAAATTTAATAGGGTTGACATACAGTCGTAGTTCCATATTTAGCCTACGCTCAAATTAGAGACGCTTTTATTCAGGCGTTGAATTTCTGTAGCGAATCTAAACACAAGCCATGCAACTCGTCCCGAAAACTAAGCTAGCCCCAGAACTTGACCCAATCCTAGAGAAGATTATTCTCGATGTTGGGGGCATGAAGTGTGCTGGGTGTGTGAACGCAGTACAGCGACAGCTAACCCAACATCCAGGAGTCAAGAGCGCCTGTGTGAACCTGGCCACAGAGGTAGCAGTTGTAGAGTCAGAAGTTGGTGCAGTCGATGCAGATGCACTCGCACAGCGATTAACAGGCGTTGGATTCCCAACTCAACCCCGAAAAGCTAGTGGCACCTTAGCTGGTGAGATATCTACTTTACCAGACCCAGCAGAACGACAACGCCAAGAAATGCGTTCTTCTGTAAGACAGTTAGCGATCGCTGCAATGTTGCTGTTATTGTCGGGAAGTGGACATTTTGGTAATCTTGGTAGCTCAGTGCTGCCAGTGTTAAATAACATCTGGTTTCACTGTGGATTGGCGACAGTGGCGCTATTAATTCCCGGTCGCCCGATTTTAGTTGATGGCTGGCTGGGCTGGCGGCGAAATGCGCCGAATATGAATACCCTGGTGGGATTAGGAACGCTGACGGCCTACATTGCCAGTTTAATAGCACTGCTTTTTCCCAAAATGGGTTGGGAGTGCTTCTTTGACGAACCAGTAATGATGCTGGGCTTTATTCTCTTAGGAAGAACATTAGAACAACAAGCTAGAGGTCGCGCCGCCGCCGCATTTAGGAAATTGCTGGCACTCCAGCCACTCTTAGCGCGATTGATTGCCAACCCAGAGAAAGGCAAAGTAGGGTCTTCTAGTGTAGAGATTCCGGCTGAACAGGTGCGTGTTGGAGAATGGTTACAAGTGCTGCCAGGTGATAAAATCCCTGTCGATGGGGAATTGGTGGTTGGTCAAACAACGGTGGATGAGTCAATGTTGACTGGGGAAGCCGTGCCAGTAATCAAGCAACCGGGAGATATGGTGACAGGGGGAACGTTGAACCAGTCAGGAGCGATCGCTATTCAGGCAACCCGGATTGGAAGTGATACAACTTTAGCTCAAATTGTCGCCCTAGTAGAAGCCGCCCAAATTCGGAAAGCCCCAGTACAGAAATTAGCAGATACAGTGGCGGGTTACTTTACCTACGGGGTGCTGACGGCATCTTTATTAACATTTGTCTTTTGGTACTTTTTCGGCACTCACATCTGGACTAATGTCACCATGTCTGGTGGCATGGAAATGATGAGCCACGCTTCCCACTCCGTAGAGACGCGATTAATCGCGTCTCTACCCACTCCCCACTCTCCCCTATTAATCAGCTTAAAACTAGCGATCGCAGTTATGGTAGTCGCCTGTCCCTGTGCTTTGGGACTTGCCACCCCAACAGCTATTCTCGTCGGGACTGCAATGGGCGCAGAACGGGGTTTGTTAATCAAAGGCGGCGACGTTTTAGAAAAAGTACACCAACTAGACACCGTAGTTTTTGATAAAACAGGTACTCTCACCACAGGTAATCCCATCGTCACAGACTGTCTGTTAATTGAGGAAATGGGCAGTGGGGAGTGGGGAATAGGGAATAGGAAACCCCACTCCCTAATCCAACTAGCAGCAGCCGTAGAAAGCGGTACTCACCACCCCCTAGCAAAAGCGATTCAGCAAGAAGCACAACGCCAACAGTTATCGATTCCAGAGGCTGTGGACTTTCACACTGAACCAGGATTAGGGGTGTCTGCTGTGGTAGAAGGCACAGTTGTACTATTGGGTAACTGGGAATGGTTGAGTTGGCACGGCATTGCCATTAATGAAACTGCACAACACATAATGCAGGATTTGGCAACAGATGGTAAAACAGTCGTTTGTGTAGCAGTTGGGGGAACATTAGCCGGACTAATTGGTGTTTCTGATACCCTCAGACCAGATGCCCAATCCACAGTAGACAAATTGCGTCAGATGGGCTTACGGGTAATGTTGCTCAGTGGCGATCGCCTAGAAGCAGCTAGTGCCATAGCCAAACAATTAGGATTAGACAGCGCTGATGTGATCGCAGGTGTCCCCCCAGCCAAAAAAGCAGCTGCAATACAGTCTCTCCAACAAGCAGGAACAAAAGTAACTCCTCACTCCCCACTCCCCACTCCCCACTCAATTGTCGCAATGGTCGGAGATGGAATCAACGATGCTCCAGCTTTGTCCCAAGCAGATGTCGGAATTGCTTTACACTCCGGGACAGATGTGGCGATGGAAACTGCTGAAATTATTTTAATGCGCGATCGCTTAAACGATGTTGTCGAATCTATTCAGCTTAGTCGCGCCACCTTCAACAAAATCCGCCAAAATTTATTCTGGGCTTTCGCATATAACACAGTTGGCATTCCTTTAGCAGCAGGTGTTTTATTCCCTAGTTTCGGTTTTGTCCTTAACCCATCTGGTGCTGCTGCATTAATGGCTTTTAGCTCTGTTAGCGTCGTCACAAACTCAATATTATTACGGCGATTAGCTCATCACCCGTAAAATGTTCTTTTGTAGGTAAGATTTCCAAGCACAAATCTTGGTTCTTCTCATCTCAAGTTAAACTGAGTTGGTATTCAGGTTTTACACAGCCCAAAAGTTTATTGAGACACTTACCAAAGCTATCATAGCTACTGGAGTAGAACGGACATGTTCTACTCTTTCAAGCTATTATGCAATTTTAAAGCTTAATTTAGATCAGCACCCTCGATTTATGGTGCAAGAAAATGGCCGGATACGATACTAAACAAATCTTGATAAATCACAGTTCCACCAATTTGTCAATGGCAGCAGAAACCAATGAAAACCATCTACTGATTATTGAAGACGATCAAGGTCGCAAAGAATTTTCTCTAGAGTACCCCGTCTACTCCATCGGTAGAGATCGCGAGTGTAATATCCGTTTGATGTCGCAGTTTGTCTCCCGCCGCCATGCCACATTAGTAAGATTGCCACGAGAGCATAATAGTCATAGCTACTATTACCGGATTGTAGATGGCGATGCTAAAGGTAAGCCTAGTTCCAATGGTTTGATGATTAATGGACGCAAGATACCAGCACACGATCTCAGAAATGAAGACGAGATCGTTTTTGGTCCTCAAGTACGTGCCATTTATTACCTTTTAAAAAACACTCAGCGTTTGGGACAAACAGATTCGAGCGAGTACGACATTACACTAATAAACCCCGGTATGGCCGAGGATTTAGAGGATAATTGAGTCTCTGGGTCAATGGCTGACTGGAGGCAGCAGCCCCTAGTCAGCCATTCCCATGTAGAGCATGGGAACGAAAAAACAATGGGAAATCGAATTTTTTCGACTTGTGTGTACACCGTAAGCCGGCAGGGAGGGTCTGGGGGTGAGGTGTTAGGGGACTTTTGCAAGAGGTCTAACGCTCTTTTATTACTCTCATCAGATTAAATTTGAAACCCTATTTTGACGTTAGTCCGCGCAGGCGGACTTTGCTTGTGTAGCCGCGATTTCTAATCGCCTGGATTATTCTCTCTCCAGAGTCATAGAAGAGCGCTAATCACCAAAACTATCCTGCAAGACTTTCTATCAAATGCCAATGGCGGCTACTTTCAATAGCCTGCTTGATGAATTCAAACATTTGTCGGCAGTAATTATCTAGTTGGAGTGGTAGTTCTTCATTTTTAATCACAATACTCATCCGAGTTTCTGTTTCGGTAGATTTTGATTTATCAATCAGTACTTCTACTGTTATCAATTTAGGAAAAGGAACATTGCCAGGAACCTGACGAGCGATAATGTAATCGCCCGTGTGGTATTGAATATCCAACTGACAGTCCTGTAGAAGTTCTACAAGTAACGGCAACAGATGGTCACTCTTGACAGAAACAATAAATGAACAGGTATAGCGAGCCATAATAGCCCCAGGCCTTGCAACACTCTGTCCATCGTATAATACCGAAGCATCTAAACAGAAAGTCATTAAAAAAGCAAAGTTTTTGAGATCAGAGATATACAGTCACATCTGCTCTATCCACAAGGAAAGTGCCGTAAGCTAAAAGTTTGATCAAAAACTTTACAATGAAGGTTTGGCTGAGGTGGAAAATGAAAGTCGCAATTACTGGAGCAACAGGATTTGTCGGTAGTCTTTTGGTACAACGACTCCACGGGGAAGGTCATAAGATAGTAGTATTAACTCGGAACACCGCCTTTGCTAAAAAGGTTTTTCCATCTGAGGCTTTTCCCAATGTAGAAATTGTTGCCTATACACCAAATACATCTGGTTCTTGGCAAAACGTCATTTCTAGTTGTGATGGCGTAGTTAATTTGGCAGGAGAACCCATTGGTGAAGGACGCTGGACACCAGAACGCAAACAAGAAATCCTCAATAGCCGAAAGTTAGGTACACAAAAAATAGTTGAAGCAATAGCCAATGCTAATCCGAAACCCAGCGTGTTAATTAACGCTTCGGCTATCGGCTACTACGGCACCAGTGAAACCGCAATCTTTGATGAAACTAGTCTATCTGGTAACGATTTTCTTGCCCAAGTTTGCCAAGTCTGGGAAGCAGAAGCGAGAAAGGTAAAAGATGCTGGTGTACGCTTAGTAATTCTGCGTTTTGGGATTGCTTTGGGCAATGGTGGTGCTTTGGGTAAAATGATTCCGCCTTTCAAACTCTTTGCTGGTGGTCCCATTGGCAGTGGCCGCCAGTGGTTCTCATGGATTCACGTAGATGACTTAGTTAAATTAATTGTGCAAGCTTTAACTAAACCGGAAATAGAAGGCGTATATAATGCCACTGCCCCTAAACCAGTTCGGATGGCAGATTTAAGCCAAGCTTTGGGACAAGTGATGAATCGCCCTTCTTGGCTACCTGTTCCGGCTTTTGCGATCGAAGCGCTTTTAGGAGATGGGGCTATAGTAGTTTTAGAAGGTCAGCAAGTCATCCCAAAACGCACTGTGGAAACTGGTTTTGAGTACAAATATCCTAATTTGCAATCAGCATTAACAGAAATTCTGAAGTGAACTACCCACACTGACTTCGAGTACCAAGTACAGTAGCGATTTTGTACGGATAAAACCCCATAAATCACAATTCCCCACAGCGATCGCTACAGGGAATCATGGGGTTATGTGGTTTTTAGCGACGGCGCGGTTAGTCGTCATCCTCACAATTGTTTATCAACTCGCGTAGGCGACGTATGTTCTCTGGCTTTACGGTTAACAGCCCTAGATCACAAAGACGCGATAAATCGCCGTCTCTACAATAATCAGTCCTTTGTAGAGACGGCGATTTATCGCGTCTCTTGCCTTAGCGTGAACCAAAATACATCTAACACCTGCTATTTGAGATACTGATAAAATACGAATAATAGCATCTTTTAATAAGCCAGACCCTATACCCTGTCCTTCCCATTTGGTATCTACTGCTAGTCTACCAATAAGCATACACGGTATAGGGTCTGGCGCGTTCCGTTTAGCTTTGCTAACAGCTACTAAATGAGTTACAGATCCGGTTGCTAAACAGTAATAGCCGCCATTTGCATGACTGGATTTTTGGCAATGCTTCTATGAATAAGCAGGAAAGGGGCAGATTTTCTGGGGTAAGTGTCTCTTCTGCTGCGCTATTGACTAGAGAGAAATTTTTTGGAAACCCAACTGATAATACCGCTAAGAATGGCGCCGCCCATAAGAATGCCGATCGCTGGGTTAAACAAGGGTTGCCACAGTTTATGCCATAAATCCAAACCCAGGTTGACTCCCGCCGCATCACCGATCGCAGCGATCACTAACCAGCCAAAGCCAAACAAAACCAAAAAAACATCTGCGACTAAAACCATATTTAGCCAATTTAACAATTTATCTTTCATGATTTAGAGTGGGGAATGGGGAATGGGAAATGGGAAATGAGGAATAAGAAATGGGAAGTTGGTATTAGGAAGAAACAAGGTAGACAACAGAGACCTATTCAATAATTTTTCCTTGTCCCTCTTGTCACCGAACAAGGCAAAAGTAAAAAGTAAAAAGGCACTCATCAAGAAAAAGAAAAATGGTTTGAGAGCAACTAAATTTATTTATGGAATCAAATAAAAACATTTATAACGATAGCGCCGGCGGCAAGCGAGTCATCGAGCGTCGTGGCGTAGCGCCTTCGCATGATTGCGTCTCGTAGAGAGAAATAATACGTCATTATTAAATCCCCTAAATTTATTTATGGGGATTATCTTTTTACTTTTTACTTTTTAACACTCCCTACTCCCTACTCCCTACTCCCCATTCTCATTTTTCAAACAGCCAATTTTTGACTTTTGTCAAACTCTGCCAATCTGGTTTTCTACTTAAACCGTCTTGAATACTACTTTTTATTTCATCCTGCCATTCTTCATTGACAAAAATTAGCTGCTGTGCTATGTCAATGTGTTCCCGCAAACCTTTTTGCTTTGTTTCCAGCATTGCTAAGGCGAGATTTATTCTCCCCTGGGGATCTTGTGGGTTTAACTTAACTGCCTTCTGTGCAGCTTTGTAAGCCAAGTTCGGTTTGTTATCGAGTAGATATAACCAGGCTAAACAAACCCAAGCAGCACTAGTTTTCGGAGCGCGATCGCACACTTCTTTAAATACAGGGATTAAAGAATCTACTGCTTCTCCTGCTTTATAGCGTTCTAAACCTGTATCAAACAGGGATTCAACTGTATTAGTCATTGGTCATTAGTCATTGGTCATTGGTCATTGGTCATTGGTCATTAGTCATTGGCGAGCCAGTGCGGTCTTCTCCCAAAGGGAGAGGCTAGCGCCAAGGGGGTTTCCCCCATGAGCAACGTTAGCGATAGCGCCGGCGGCAAGCGAGTCATCGAGCGTCGGCACGAGCGTCACCCGAAGGGTCATTGGTCATTGGTCATTAGGCAACTGCAAAAGATCAACGACAAATGACGAGGGACAAATGACAAAGGATTATATTATACCCCAAATGACTTGCCGCAACCGCAAGTTTGGTTAGCATTGGGGTTAGTGAATTGGAAACCACCGCCAATCATGGCATCGCTATAATCGAGCATTAATCCGTAGAGATATAAAAGACTCTTGCGATCGCTGACAATTTTGAAGCCATCGTAGTCAAAAACTTCATCTTCCGGGGTGATCTTACTAGTGTCTTCAAAGTCCATCATGTAAGACATCCCAGAACAGCCACCCTGACGTACTCCTACCCGTAAGCAGAAGTCTGTCCCTTGCTTGTCCCGGAGGGATTTTACCTGGTGCAATGCGGATTCGCTCAACAGAATTCCGCGTTGTTGAGCCTGAATTGCTTGTGTCATCTGCTTTTTTAACTCCTTAATTAGTGTCAGCATTACCCCCTATCGGCTTAATTAATGCCTCTGGGTTGCCCGTTGAGTGTTTTTGTATTCATTCTAGCGACATCTAAGCCGCTAGATACCAAATTGTAAACACTCCGTTAAAAGCAGCCAAAGATTTTTATTCTAGAATTGAGAGACTCTTTGTGTTTCTACATCCGGTATTGTTGAAGTTCAAGCCTTGCGGCAGCAACAGAAGCAACCACCCTTCAGGTGCAGCCAGAAAAATTTAATTCGAGGCTAGTTATCCCCCAAAGTTTACTTCCAAATTGCTTCTTTTGATCTCTATGACAAGTTTTAATCGCTCTACCAGTCGTCGCTTGAAGAAATTAGCTCAAATTCCTTCTGTATGGGAGGGCGATCGCCGTCCGTTGTCATCACCAAACCAATTCTCAGACCCAGAGGCAAAGGGAGAATGCATTCTTTGGGTAGATTACTCCCAAGGTATTGTCCGAGGTATGGACGTGGTAGCTTCAGAGATCGGCCCCGAAGCAATAGTTCGCACCTTAATGCAAGCAATGGAACATCCCCAGAGTCCAGCAAGACCTGCTAGACCCCAAAGAATTGTAGTCAAAGACCGCGAGATCCAATTTTACCTGCGGGGGGTGCTGCAAGATTTGGATATCGCCATTGACTACGCACCAGAACTGCCTTTAATTGACGAACTATTTCGGGGATTTGCCGATCTTCTTGATAGTCAAACCCCCGACTTACCCCCACAATATGCACAAATCTTGCGAGAGAAAGCATTTGCAATTTGGCAAGCAGCACCTTGGGAATTTTTGGAAGAACAGCAAATTTTGTCCATTGAGATTAATAAGTGGGATGTCGGTACAATCTACGCCTCAGTCATGGGAATGCTGGGAATGGAGTATGGAATTTTGTTTTATCGCTCAGAAGAGTCTTTAAAACAATTTCGCGCCGCAGTTTTAACAGATGAAGAATCAACGGAGCATCTAGAAGAAGCTTTCCTCAAACAAGATTGCCTGTTTCTCACTTTTGAGAGTGCTGATCAAACCGATGAAGATGAGGATGAGGATGAAGAAGATGATTTGGCGGATCTGCCATTATCAGAAATTGACCCCACCTTCGGTAATATCCACCCCTTAGAAGGACTACGGTCTGTTTTGTATGACGAAGAAGCACTGGTAATGTTTGTTGCCATCGAAAGCCTCAGCCGCTTTATTCGCGATCACCGTCGCCAACTTCATGAAGACATCTTCCCTCCCCTCAGCCGTCGCTATCGCATTTCTCTACCGCAGTCGGAAGAATCAACTAAATCTCTACCTGTGACAGTCTCTACCATGCCCCAGTTAGCCGCAGAATTAGAGGAAATGGCAGGCTTTGATGACGACGATCAGGAGATTGATAACCTTGACTTCCAATCATTGCAAGATGACTTGATACCAGAAGATTCCTTCCTCAGCTTGGGTGTGGTGTCCTGGGAAATGTTGGAGTGTCTGCGAAAAGGGGTCACATACCATCAGGCTGGTGAAATCAAACAAGTGGGTGACGGTTTGCCGGTGATTTTAATTCAAACTTCCCGGCCCAAAGCCAAGACTGTAATTGAAAGAATTGAAACAGCAGGCGGACTGAGAGCAATTTGCTTTAATCCAGGTGCGAACCCCAACGATGGCGATCGCTACGACCTCGGTTTATTACAAACTCAAAATGGCGAATTGTTCCTATTTGGTGAATTTTTAGATGAAGATCCGATTCATGTAGAAGCCCGGAAAAAGTGGAATCAGCGCTGTAAAAATACTCAGGGCTACTGTGGCTTAATCATTGCCAAAGGACTAACGGGAGCCTCCCGTGGCAATCCTCAGTTACGAGATATGATGGCTTTGTTTGAAGCGCGATCGCTTTCACCTCAAGATTTAGGTATTGGCACTCTCCAACTGATGCCCCAACTGAAATTTGAATAGTTACACCAATTGCCACAATCCTCAATCTCAAATTGTGGGTACGAGAAATTAAGTCAATATGTATTTGATTTGCATCTTGACTGAAACTGCATTTCGCAGAGGAAAAGGGGAAGGTTTACTTTTTAACGTTTACCATCTTCTCTTTAACAACTTAGTGTTGAGCGGAGCCGGAGCGTCTCCGGTGAAGTAAAAAATACTCAGGATTCTTCATAAAAAGCGGCGGGAAACTCCACCCCAGGTGTCTGTAGAGGGATAGCCGCCCCGCCGCTTTAGTCATTAGACATCTCCAGAAAAGAAAAAGACCCCTCTCCAAACCTCTCCCCGTTGGCGTCAGCCTGTCGTCAGACAAGCGGAGAGAGGCTTTAAAACCCCCCAACGCTAGTAGGGAAGGGGGGAAGGGGGGTTAGGTCTGCGTATAATTGTGTGGTATCTAAATCTTTTCTAGAGATGTCTATTAGTCAAAAGTCATTGGTCATTGGTACTAAATGACTAAAAACTCCATCCCGCAAGTGGCGTGGAGTTTTTTATCCTTGTTCGTTTGCGTACCTCTCATATCAGATCCGCTTGATTAGAAATAGGAGTGAAAAAGAATTGTTTTGACCTAGCAGTGCTACGTCTCTACAAGGGTTCTGGGTAACGCATATTTAATTTCTGGAAATGTCTATTGCTTATTAAACCCCAAGAACCCCACCCCGCCAAAGCGATGCTTTGTCTTTGCTCCCGAAGAGCGGGGAGGCGATTAAGGGGAGCCAGTACGTTGGGCGGCGAGCCACTCTTGTTGCATCTGGTGTGTGGGGTGTAATGACTGTGGTTAGCCTAACTAATTATGCGGACATGATATCAGTTCGCGGCACCTTGCAATCCACATTCATGTATATGTTTAGAAGTTAACTTTACCTAAATTTCATGAAGTACGTGTATTCTCATAGTTTTCCCATGATTACGCTTGTATAAAAAACCACAAAATACTCAATAAAAAATTATCTGCAAAGTTTGGCTTAATCAAATCTGGCTAACGCACTTAGAGGTTGTTTGAAAAGTATTTCCCTGTGATTTTAGGCACTTTGAGATCCCCCCTAACCCCCCTTAAAAATGGGGGAACCGGAATCAAAGTCCCCCAATTTATCGGGGAGCCACTTGCTCTACTTGGGGTCTCCCCAAGTAGAGCAAGTGGCGTGGATTTAGGGGGATCTCAAATTTTTGATACCGACAAGAGGACTTTTCAAACATCCTCTTAGATATCGGAATCTTTTTTGAACAGATTTTTGAGTTTAGGATCTTATCACATATCAATATCATCAAGCAAAAGTTCAGATATATATATTTTCTTTGTATTTTTTTTATAAAGAACGAAAAATAGCTTACTTAGTCTCTCAATGAAGATTATTTAAAGTGCATAAATCATAGCTATAATAAATTAACTACCGAAAAATATTGAGATATACAATTAACTTTATGGATATATATACCAAACAGTAGATGATTGGAACTCAACCCTTTATTGCCAGTAATTTATCTCTTAGTTTAAATCTGAGAATAATCTTTGCTGTCTATTTTTTAGCAACATAATTCGCTAAAATTTTATCCAACTCGAAATAGATGAATCCGAATAATGGGAAAAAATCGCTGATTTGAAAGTAACTTATGTCGCTAGATGGAAGATAAAAAATATGCAAAATTCCATTTTATCTTGACGTAAATTAGTGTAAAAGCATGAAAAAAAACTAAAATATTATCGGCAACAGTCAATTAACATCACACCTATTCTGGGTTAATTCATCTGTGTGAAATTACAGATAATGCTGTCAAATTTTACCAAGATAGTTGGCTATTGACACCCAGTAGACTGAGTTTTGAGACCTTTTTTCCGGCTACTATATTGGCACCGAAAAGCAATCAGCTTGACTTATATCTTGCACCTAGCCCTGGCGATTAGAAATCGCGGCTATACAAACTTTCGTCCGCGTAGGCGGACTAACGCAAAATTAAGGGTTTGAAACCCGCGTAGGTGGTCACTGAGCTTGTCGAAGTGCGGGTTTTGCTTGTGTAGCCGCGACTTCTAGTGCAAGAGTGCAAGATATCAGTTGATCGAGGTAAGCCAAAATTGATCACCCTTGAAATAGCTCTTAACTTCTTGGTTACAGCAAGGGGTGCAGATGGGTGTTTGTTCTAGAGCGATCGCTTATTTGCCTACTTTTAAGTGGTTATTCACAATCTATAGACACAATTATAACCCGCCGACAAGCAAGCATTTCAGTATGATGATGATTCGGAAGCTTTATTTTCTGGTGTTGTACCAGATGTCGTCTCCAAGCGGGTTTGGCGAACTTGGTTAAGATAGAAGGTCAAATGCTTTCAATGGAAAATAACTTGGGAAATCTTCATTGAGTCAAAAGTAGGTGTCTCAAATTCACTGATCAAATTTCATTGTCAGGGTTTACTCATTTTGTTAGTAGGGTTATTATCTTCAAAAACAATTATGTGCTTTTTACACTCTCCCAATAGTAACAAATAAAGTTTAGTTTTTTGATTTATTTAGAAAATGATGAATCCTTTGACAAAGCAAACATTTTTAATATTAATGATATTACTTGTTTCCTGAGACAAATTCTGATAATGTGATCGTCCTCCTCTTTTGTTAGATTCTTTCGATGATCTAAAATATACAGCAAATAGCATGATAATGACAAATAAAAAATGGGCGGTTAAACGCATAACAGTCAATCTCGCAACACAGGAAGCGGAAAAACTAGAAAAATATTGTGAACAAACAGGTAGACCTGCAACCGATGTAATTCGTGAACTGATTAGAAGTTTGCCTGTCTCCGATGACAGCAAATAGGTAATGAAGATGTTTTCACAACTTATCCAGATAAATGCTTTACCACCGAAAAAATAGCGATGATACTTTTTTGAGTCCGCCACAATAGACAAGACTGATACAGACGCGTTTTTCTCGCGTCTGATCATTTGTCGGGACTAAAAGAAGCAATCAAAGAGATTTTAGTATCGACATTGCCCAGCCTGAATATGCTGGTGGAGTTGATATTAAGTAGCAAATTCCGACACCAACCCAGTTACAATCTGTAAAGAAACTGAAAAGGAACGACGGAATGCGCGTTGCAATCGTAGGTGCGGGACTGGCTGGACTAGCAACCGCAGTAGATCTAGCTGATGCTGGTTGTGAAGTCGAGATTTTTGAGTCTCGTCCCTTTGTGGGTGGTAAAGTTGGCAGTTGGGTTGATGGAGATGGCAACCATCTAGAAATGGGGTTGCATGTATTTTTCGGGTGCTACTACGAACTATTTGACTTGATGAAGAAAGTGGGGGTATTAGAAAACTTACGCCTCAAGGAACATACCCACACTTTTATTAACAAAGGGGGGCGCACTGGTGCTTTAGATTTTCGCTTTCTTACGGGTGCGCCTTTCAATGGCTTAAAGGCCTTTTTTACTACTTCCCAACTATCCTTGCAGGATAAATTGCAAAATGCGATCGCTTTGGGTACTAGTCCCATAGTTCGCGGATTGGTAGACTTTAACGGGGCAATGAAAACCATCCGCAATTTAGATAAAGTTAGCTTTGCCGACTGGTTCCGCAGTCACGGTGGGAGTAATGGCAGCATCAAGCGCCTATGGAATCCCATCGCCTACGCATTGGGATTTATTGATTGCGAAAATATGTCTGCCCGTTGTATGTTAACCATATTCCAGTTATTTGCAGTCAGAACTGAAGCTTCTGTTTTGCGAATGCTAGAAGGTTCTCCATCTGAGTATTTACACAAGCCCATTCTAGAATATTTGGAAGTTAGAGGCACCAAAGTTTACACGCGTCGGCAAGTTCGGGAAATTCAGTTTACAGAGTCAGCCGAACAAACCCGCGTCACTGGGATAGCAGTTGCCCAAGGTGATACCGTAGAAACTATCACTGCTGATGCTTACGTTTTTGCCTGTGATGTTCCAGGAATTCAACGCATACTACCCCACGAGTGGCGTAAGTGGTCAGAATTTGACAATATTTACAAACTGGATGCAGTACCAGTGGCGACAGTGCAGTTACGCTTCGATGGTTGGGTAACGGAACTGAACAATGGAGAGGAACGTCAACAGCTAAATCATGCGGCTGGAATCGATAATTTACTTTATACAGCCGATGCTGACTTTTCTTGTTTTGCCGATTTGGCCTTGACTAGCCCTGCTGATTATTATCGTCCAGGACAGGGATCTTTGTTACAGCTAGTGCTGACACCGGGAGATCCGTTTATTGCCCAAAGTAATGAGGCGATCGCCCACCATGTCCTCAAGCAAGTTCATGAACTATTTCCCTCGTCGCGGGAGCTAAATATGACTTGGTACAGTGTGGTAAAACTTGCTCAGTCTCTCTACCGAGAAGCGCCAGGGATGGATGCGTACCGTCCCAACCAAAAAACACCAGTAGATAATTTCTTCCTTGCTGGGAGTTATACTCAGCAAGATTACATAGATAGTATGGAAGGTGCTACTATTTCTGGACGGCGTGCGGCTAAAGTGATTTTGGAAAGTTTGAAGAAATAACTAACCGCAAAGGGCGCAAAGGGCGCAAAGGAAGAAAAGAGAATGTCAGATTGGTTAGAGCATACTGTGCAGGTAGAAGTAGAGGCTCCCATAGATTTAGTATGGAGCCTCTGGTCTGATTTGGAGCAAATGCCCCGGTGGATGAAGTGGATTGATTCGGTGAAAATTCCGCCAGATAATCCCGATATATCTCTTTGGAAGTTGAAGACAGGCAGTTTAGAATTTACTTGGAAATCTCGAATTCTCAAAGTTATTCCCAACCAAATTATCCAATGGGAATCCATTGATGGTTTGCCAAATCAGGGAGCGATTCGCTTTTACGATCGCAACGGTAGTAGCGTTGTCAAAATGACCATTTCCTACGCTATCCCCGGCATTCTTGGCAAAATTATGGATAACTTGTTTTTGGGGCGGATAGTTGAATCGACGATTCAAGCTGATTTGGAAAGGTTTAAAGAATACGCGCTGAATGTTAAAGCTAATTGATCTAAAAATAGGCAGTAGGAAACTTCAATAGAACAATTAATGATTTTTGAGGCGTTTAGCACGTTTATGCTCATACATGAGCTTGTCAGCCTCTTCTAGCAATTGTTCTAGTGAAACGTTTTCATTTAAAGCACATTGGGTGGCACCAACACTTATGGATAGTTGATATGAGTAATTATGCTCTTGATTAAAGCGCTCAATATTTTCTTGCAATCGCGGACGAAATTCATCTGTATTGCCTGGGGAGCAGACAGAAACAAATATGACAAACTCATCTCCTCCTATACGGGCAACAATATCCGACTCACGGAAGCTCTGTTTTAGTAATTGGGCTGTGTCAACGATCGCTCTGTCTCCGATTTCATGCCCTAGAGAATCATTAATCTGCTTTAAACCATCTAAATCAACAAACAAAAGACAGCAAAATATTTCTGTGCGTCGGGCAATTTTGAATTGATGATTTGCCAGCCAAAAGAAACCACGTCGATTATATAGTCCTGTCAATTCATCAGTTAAAGATAGCTGCATTACCTGTGCTTCAGCCTTCAGGCGTTCCTGAATTTCATGCTCTAGTCCTTGATTTTGTTCAAGAAGTTGTTGATGTTGCTGTTTGATGAGTAGCTGATTTCTGACTCGTATTAGCACTTCAAGTTCTTCAAATGGCTTGGTGATATAGTCTTGTCCACCCAGATCAAAAGCCTGCACTTTATCATTAATTTGGTCAAGGGCACTAATAAAAATAATCGGAATTTGCTCTGTTGTTTTTGATGCTTTCAACTGTTGACAAACTTCATAGCCATTCATTTCGGGCATATTGATGTCAAGCAGAATTAGATCCGGTGGATGTCGCTCGGCGGCTTGTAATGCCATTCTCCCATTGATGGATTTACGGATGGTATAACCCTGTAACTCTAGTATTTTGGTTAACAACCGTAGATTATCGGGGGTATCGTCCACGATGAGGATATTTGTTTCCGAAGGGGATTTAAGTAAATTAGGCATAGGGGGAAAGGGGGAATGAATGGGGAATGGGAAAAATTCTTAACCAATTACCAATTACTAATTCCTCCTTAACCCTTGTTCGCGTAAAAGGGTATCAGACCATACAGCATCTTCTCGTTTTAGGGCTGGTACTGATTCTTTATTATAATCAATAGCTAAGTAATATCTCGCACGATTGTATATACCATGCAATAAAGATTGCAAATCTATAATCGGTTCTGTATCTTCTGACTGTAACGGTAATGGAAATATGGGAATCGTTTCTCTGATGCTAAATCCGTATAATTTCGCTTGAGGACGTGTTTCACTTCTGCTCACAATAATTTGATAATCTGTTACAGGAACTTCCCCTAAAAGTGACATGGGTTTTCCACTTCTGAGTAAATCAATTTCGATTAAGTGAGAAAGACTAGCTAAAACTTGTTTGCGTTTCCGTTGATAGGCTTTTCTACCTTCGCCTGGGCGTTTATTTTTAGGAGATAAAACTTCGATAGATGTCACCACAAAACCTGTAGAAACTTCTCGAACTTCTAAGTAATTTTCCGTAATATGTTCAGGTAACGGTATCATCACCGTCATGCCTTCTGATGTCGCTGTTTGGGTAGCAGTTGATGAGTATTGCTGCGGTGATGTTTGTTGAGAAAAAACAGAAACATCAGGTATCCCAACTAATACAGAATCGGAGTCATCACTTAAATAAGTACGTTGTTCAATTGCAACTCGATACTGTGGGGGAATATTTTCCTCAATAGTATCTGCGATCGCTGTAATCAATCGATGATGTACTTCTGACCAGAACACAGGATTTTCTAAATAAGGATTCATTCCGGGATATGGAGAATTCATAGTTTTACTATCCTGAAATTGGGGATTGATTCTAAATTAACGTGCTAGTCAACTTATAGCGGTTTCCATTCAGATGCGGTACAACATTACATCACAAGGTGTAGGGGCACGGCACTGCCGTGCCCCTACGGGTGTACCTCACGTAAACGAGAACCGCTATAACGTTAAAAGGGCGGTTAGAAACCGCATCTACACAGGCTTAACCCACGGAGGTGGGTTAAGAAACCTTGATTTGGCCTTAGTCCACGCAGGTGGACTTCTCTGCGAGACGCTACGCGAACGTTTGTATAGCCGCGATTTCTAATCGCCAGGGCTAGGTGCAAGATGTGAGGTAAGAGTGGCGATCGCTTCCAAATCGAAGTTCTTCACCAGATATTTCAGAGCATTGGCGAGAAATTGCTCCTGATTAGGGATTTGAGTGATGAGATTGTAGAGTTCGCCATCGTTGAGATCCAGAGCTGCTTGATGCACCTGAATCATCCACTCTGGCGACATTATCTGTAAATCTTTGGCGGTTAGGGGTTTCTGAAGTAAAGTTTGCTGGTCTAACCCCGGTAAAGCTTCTTCGCGGTAGCAGTAGCGGACTCCCAAATAGTGTGCAATCCGCTCAAATAGGATTGCTTCTAGAAATGGTTTGGTGATGTGGTCGTTGCAGCCTGCTTGAATGCTGGTGGTGTAGTCTTCCTCAAAGGCATAGGCTGTCAGCGCAATAATCACCACGTCTTTACCTCCCTCGCTCCCTCGAATTTGCCGGGTAGTTTCGTGGCCATCCATCACGGGCATTTGAATGTCCATTAAAATCAGGTGCGGATGCCATTCTGACCAGAGAGCGATCGCTTCCTTTCCGTTCTCGACCGCACAGACCTCGAACCCAACTAATTCCAATAGTCTGACGAGCAACAGACGATTTTCTTTAACGTCTTCCACCACCAGAATCCGATAAGTGGGCTGTCCCGGTTCCAGAGCGATAACACCGCGAGTCGTTTCCGGGGCGATGATATCCATTGAGCTGACGAGACTCAGTAAAACCTCACAAATGAAGGTTGACTGCTGATTCAGAATACTTTGGGCTGTAATATCACCACCCATTAAACGGGCAAACTGACGGCTAATCGATAAGCCTAAGCCTGTACCTTTAGCCTGGCGACCTTGTTCTGTTTGCGTGAAGGCTTTAAACACAGCCTCGATATCGGACTGAGCGATACCACATCCAGTGTCTTCAACTTCCAGATGAAGGGTGATGATTGGTTGGGAATCATCGGTAGAAATTGAATCAACTCTCCCGTTCAAAGCTTGTAATCGCAGGGTGACACTGCCTGTTGTGGTAAATTTGATCGCATTACTTAATAGGTTGAGGATAATTTGGCGCAGTTTTGATTCGTCACCATATACATAGCGAGGAACGCTGGTATGCTGTTCTGTTCTCAGATCAATTTTTTTCTCTAAAGCTTGCAGGGCAACCATATCTGTGATTGAGTGGATTAGCTGATGCAAATCGAAAGAGTTTTCTGTTAGCTGTAACTGACCCGCTTCAATTTTGGACATTTCCAACACATCGTTGATCAAGGTTAGCAAGTGTTCTCCACTGCGGCTGATGATGCTTAAATCCTCTTGAAACTCCGATGGAATTTTGTTGCTACGGTTCATCAACTGAGTAAATCCCAAAATGGCATTGAGGGGAGTTCGCAGTTCGTGGCTCATTTTAGCGAGAAACTGGCTTTTGGCACGGTTGGCGATCGCGGCTTGTTCTGCCGCTTCTTCTAGGGCGATCTGGGAAAACTCCAGCACTGCCAACATCAGCGTATTTCGCATCTCAGTAGCGGCTTCCACTTCCGCAACCTCCCAAGGCAAGGAAGTTTCCCGCACCGTTTCCTTCCACATTGCAAAGGACTTTCGGGGAGACAATTGCATCTCTCCAATTTCGTTGATTGTCACCCTATCTTGGGGGTTGCCTGCCCAATTCACCGTCTGGATTTGCTCCGGTCGAAACCAGATAATGTGGTAAGACTTTTCTTTGACATGGTTGAATAAAATTGAAATTGCCAGGATGCCGCTAGCTTGATCTTTGAATGCCTTCGCTTCTGGATATAAACGTGAGAGGGAATCGGTAGCAAACACTCGTTCCCCCTTGTGTTGCACCAACCACGTCACCAGATCCTGTACCTGGGTAGCCGATGGCGTTTGACCAACTAATGTCAGATGACCGTCAAGCAAAATCGCGGCTCCTTGAGCATGAACTAGATCCAGCAAGTGAGAAGTATTTCGGATCAACACTTGCTCAATAAAATTGGACTCTTGCAATAACGTCTGTTGCAGTTCATCCTGAATCCCTTTCACCTGCGTTCGGTAAACATCCGATTCTCGTTCTTGCTGATGCACCACTTCGATGGAGGCAAACTGTCCTAAAAATTCACAGGCTTTGCGAGTTTCATAATCCACTAATTTCGGGCTGTAGTGGTGACAAGCAATTAATCCCCAAAGTCCCTTGTCGTTGATCAACGAAATCGTCATCGACCCAGTAACCCCCATATTTTGCAAGTATTCAATATGACACGGATACACGCCTCGTAACACAGAATTACTCAGATCAAGGGGTGTATCCGTCGGAGGATGGTTCGTGGGAATCAGCGAGACAGGGGTGTAATTGATATCGGGAATGAATCGCATCCAGTTGCGGCAAAACAACTTGCGGGCTGGCGCGGCAATGTCTATGGCCAAATAGTGCAGTCCCAAGTAGCTTTCTAGATGCTTCTGTTTCTCCTCCGCAATCACCACCCCACTGTCGTCTGCCAGAAAGCGGTAGATCATAACCCGATCAAACCCAGTCATTTCTTTGACTTCTCTGGCAAGGGTTTGAGCCAAATTCTTCAGGTTAGTGGCATTACGGAAATTGGCGATCACGGCTTGCAGGCGGTGATATGATTGGATTGAATCAATGCTTTTGAGCGATCGCACAGGTTCTAGTTCCAGGATCAACCCATCTACTATCCGGTACATCACACCTGTGAATGTCTGACTTTCCCGTTGCCAATCAGTCTCAGCAACTCGCCGCGTTTTTAGCTCAAACGGATTGCAAAACTCCAGGTTCTCTTGAGCGAGATAGCCAGTAAGTCGCTGCACTTGAGCGCGGGAAAACAAACGTTGTAAAGGTTGACCCAGCAATGCTTCTGCCGAAATCCCAAAAAACTGTTCCACATTTTCACTAATCTGCAAGATTCTTAGCTGTGGCTCTTGCAGCATCAGCAACATTCCGTATGGCTGAATATAACCGGGAGCATACACTGATTCATCACTGCACACTTCTAAAGCCGTCAGTATAGGGGTAAGTGAGGAGAGCGAGATCGGATTTGGTGACTGCATAGCTAAGATGAGCGGTTTTGTAAATCAAAAAGTTGTGAATAGCTTAAGATAACGTGAGTTCGACAAGTCTTATTTGACCTCTCCCCCAGCCCCTCTCCGACACGGAGAGGGGAGCAAAAAGCTGAATAATATCATGTCCGCTTGATTACTTATTAAACCCGAAGAACCCCACCCCGCCAAAGCTACGCTTTGTCTCACCTCCCCGCAAGCTCTTAGGGGTTGGGGGAGGGGTGCAATGTCTGTGGGAATCATAACTATTTATGCGGAGATGATATAATTGGCTCCTCCCTTTCCGTTTCGGAGAGGTTCATCGAACTCACGTTAAGATAAAGCGTTCCTGTGGAAATACTGATGGCTATGCCTCAATTAGATCACAATCAATTAGTAGCGCTTTTTCCTTAATTTTCGACAAAAAATTTATAACTGTCAGGTTAATATCAATTTAACATGCGTTTCCCCTGGGTTGACAGACACCCGGAAAATTTCACCCCGTTCATCATGGGTAAATACCAGTTTTTGACCTTTTTTTGAAATGCACGTAGTGGACCCTCTAGGCTAAAATAGTGCATTAGACGTAGGTTGGGTGGAGCAGAGCGCAACCCAACATATATCAGGATGTTGGCTTTGGCAAAGCCTCCAACGCCACTTGCTACAACGCGGGAAACCCGCGCAACGCAGTGGCTCCCCAACCGACAATTTTTTTGCAATCATTTTAGCCATGACAGTCCATTACAAGACTACCGAGATTTTTTCAGAAATCAAATATGATTCCTATATCAGTCCTTGTCAATAACAGGAGCGACATTACCAAGTTGGGTCGCTAAACAAATTAATCGTCAATTCCTGGCGTGGTGGTACTGCGGTGATACAAGCGCGAATGATCTCTCCATCCTCTAATTCGACGGTGCAAGCGTGACAAGACCCCATCAGACAACCGGTGGGAATAAATACCCCAGCCCGGTCTGCTACATCTAATATGGCTTCTCCCACTTCGGCATCTACTGTGACATCATCTGGTAAAAAGCGGACACGAACAATCATCAATATTATGTGTTTTATTTAGTTTTATTATTTGTCAGTAGTCATTGGTTATTTACTAATGACTAATGACATTTCAACGCACTTTAGCTTAAGACAAAAACAGAGTTAAGTCTAAATGGCTTTCTACTTCAGTAGCTAAGGAATCCAAAATCTGCTCTCGCTGTTCTCGGTAGTTAGCAACACCAGTGGGCAAAGATTTTAAACCGCGCTGTTGACGGAGGCGATTTAACCAAGCCCGTCGCCAAGGGCCATTGTCAAAAAGCCCGTGCAGGTAACTTCCCCACACTGATTGACAACTATCCACTAACCCTAAATTAATATCGTCAAATAGGGCATGGTAGGATTGAGGATCTATACCTTGCTGTTCGATGCGCGATCGCCCTTGGTGGATTTCAAAGCCTGTGACTGGCAAGCCTTGTTGTGGATAATTTGAGCTAACTTGGCGCTGGCGGGCGATTTTTTGTCCTGTAATGACAGTTCTGATTGGTAAAAGATTTAACCCTTGAAATCTGCCAGCTTGTCCCTCTATACCTTCTGGATCGGCAATGATTTGACCGAGCATTTGATAGCCGCCGCAGATACCTAAAACCGTTCCGCCAGATGCAGCATAGTGTTGGATAGCTTCTGCCATACCGCTTTTTTGCAGCAGTAATAAATCCGCAATTGTGGTCTTTGTACCTGGGATAATTACGGCATCAGGATGTCCTAAATCTTGCTTAGGGCTTAAGTATTTAACTGAAACTGTGCTTTCTGATTCCAGTGGGTCAAAGTCGGTGAAGTTGGCAATTCTGGGTAAACGGATGACGGCAATATTGAGGTCAGCTTGGGCTTTATTCGAGGACGATTGACGTTCTAGCAGGTCAAGGGAATCTTCTGCTGGAAACACTTCTTCTAAATAGGGTATAACACCGACAACGGGGATACCCGTGCGTTCTTCTAACCATTTTATCCCCGGATCGAGGAGCGATCGCTGTCCTCGAAATTTATTAATTACTACACCCTTAATTAAGGCGCGTTCATCGGGTTCTAATAACTCTAAGGTGCCAACAACATGGGCAAAAGCACCACCTCGGTCAATATCAACTACTAACATCGTTGGCGCATTCAAATATTTTGCCACCCGCATATTAGTTAAGTCGCGGTGCTTGAGGTTAATCTCTGCTGGACTACCGGCACCTTCACAAACCACCAAGTCAAATTCTGTTCCTAAATGCTGTAGTGATTCTTCAATTGTCCGCCACCCCAGTTCAAAATATTGCTCGTAGTAATCTGAGGCACTCACTTTGCCTACAGACCTACCTTTGATAATTACTTGGGAAGTCATATCTCCTTGGGGTTTGAGTAAAATTGGGTTCATTTCTACCCAAGGTACGACTCCCGCCGCCCAAGCTTGCACTGCTTGGGCATAGCCAATTTCTCCACCACTGGCAGTGACATAAGCATTTAAAGCCATATTTTGACCTTTAAAGGGAGCCACTCGCCAGCCACGCCGCGACAAAATGCGACAAATAGCTGTAGTTAAAAGTGATTTCCCTGCATGGGATGTTGTCCCCACCACCATAATTGATTTCATAGTTGCTATCACTTAGTTTTTCAAGATACAGGGTGAATTTTTAGGAGCGAATAATAGGTGAGCAGGGGGAGATGGGGGAGATGGACTATAGCGCTTCTCGAATGGAAAATACACTTTAACCTCTCTCCTAAAAGGAGAGAGGCTTTGAGTCTTACTCCCCAACGCTACAAGGGTTGGGGCTGGGGGTTAAGTCTGTATTTCATGCAATTGAGAACCGCTATAATACACGATGTCCCATGTCCCATACCCAATGCCCCATACTTCGACTGCGCTCAGTACAAGTGCCCAATGCCCAATGCCCGCCATTACCATCACAAACTTCAATTAGATAATTATGGTAAAGACTTCATGAATAGATGTGATGTTTCCGTATATATTGTTCCCTTTGATTCACTAATCCTAACTCTTGGGTTGTTTATTCTAAAAGGGTATCCGCAACCAACGAGTCACGGCATCATAGAAACGATCGCGCCATGAAGGAGTTCGCCAAGTTTTTCCCTGGTATTGTTCCACTAACTGGCGACCCAAGGGAGTGAGGCGAAAACTATCTGTAATTCCCTGACCATCGACTTCTCGCCGCAATACACCTACTTGAATCAGCCAGCCCAAGGCGTTATCACAGGCTAATTCTGATAAAGGGCGCTTAGTATAGCCCTGCTTAAGTCCATTTTCCAGGGCGATCGCAGTTAATGACACGCTCTGGTGTCCCATCACTTCAAATAAAGATACATTAAAAGGTGAACACACTAGCGATCGCTCGGCTCTTTCTACTGTGCTTTGAGGATAGACAAAAATATTTGGGTTTTGGGAATCAACAGCAGCCATTGTGTATAGGTAGAGATTTTTATTTTAAGAAAGATTAATTCAAGAATATATTTTTACTTGTACCAGATACCTCATTTAACCAAAATTAGTTACCTCAAAGTACAGTTATGCTATTTTTTAGTAATTATATTTATTCATTATAAATTAATGTAAAATTTCAAGTGCATCAACAATCTGAAACAGGAAAGGTTAATTATGCCTCTAGCAGTTGGTACGGATGCACCTGCATTTACCGCCAAAGATACAAACGGCAACACAGTCTCGTTATCTGATTTTGCCGGGAAGACAGTGGTTTTGTATTTTTACCCCAAGGATGATACACCGGGCTGCACGAAACAAGCCTGTAGTTTTCGGGATGCCCAAGCTGAATATCAAAACAAAGATGTTGTAGTTTTGGGAGTCAGTGCAGATGATGAAGTCTCCCATCAGGCATTCACCCAAAAATATAATTTGAATTTTCCCCTACTGGCTGACACCGACAAATCCCTGATCAAAGCTTTCGATGTGGACAAGCGCATCACCTACGTAATTGACCCCACCGGGAAAATTACCCATGTTGACGCTAATGTAAATACCACCACCCATGCTAGCGATATTTTAGCTGCACTTGGGCTGTAGTTTTTTACCCTAGACAAGCAGGCAAAAGTCGCCTAACACCCAACCCCTCCCCGCCTGAGGCTACGGTGTACACACATCTCTGTACAAAACCAAAATCGTGAAGATCCCCCTAAATCCCCCTTAAAAAGGGGGACTTTGAATGACTTCCCCCCCCTTTTTAAGGCAGGGCTGTTTCATTCGTTCAGATCAGAATTTTGTCAAGAGTATCAACCAGAAAATTTAGTGAGTTGGTAATCGAAAAATTACTGTTTCAATCGGTAAATTTAAGTGCGATCGCCTGGTTTTTGACCCAATTAGAGTGTTTAAAAACCTGATTTTTTTGACTGATACGCTTGTAAATTAAGGTCTTTTAGGGAATGAATCAGCCCTGCTTTTTAAGGGGGGTTGGGGGGATTAAAACCCTCTGGGGCAACTCTCCAATACTTGTGTGTACACCGTAGCACGCCTGAGGGGAGGGGAATCTTTGACGTAAATCAAAGGCGGGGTGGGGTTCTTTGTTTGAATTCAATTACCTGATGGTGGTGTAACCACTGGTAAAGTAACCGATGGCAAACTCGGAGTTGCTTGCTGTTGTTGACCTTTAATTAGTCTTTGTTGCCTTGCTTTAAAGGCGGCGGCGGCTGAGTTTAGTTCTTCGTTCTGTTGGTCAGAATTCCAGTTGAGAGTCCCGAAATTCGCCCGATGAATCAGGTCAAGCATATTGAAATTATCTGAGTTTGAACGGGAGAAAGGATCGGTATTTTGGTCTGTTGAACTAGTACTGGGAAAAGCATCCTCTGGGCTGCTGACTTGAGCAGAACTAGGTTGAACCATCAGGAAGGAAGCAAAGCTAATTCCTGTCAAGGTAGCCACAAAGAGTCTAGTAATTTGTAAAAATGGTTTTTTCATGGGATTTTGACCCTTAATTTGATCTATTTTATCTTAAGCAAGAGTCCGCCGCAGTTGGGGTTGAATGCTCAGTAAGGTGACAAGGGCAAAGCTAAACAACACTAGCAACGCTCCCCCAAAGGTAACATCACCCCAAGGAGCCTGCATGACTACACTACCTAGTCCCCAATTACTATGGAGATAGAGATAGCGAATTGGTTCAATGGCATAGCTGAGAGGATTGAGGGTAGCGATCACCTGCAACCACTGAGGCATGAAGGATAAAGGTGCCAAAGCAGTACTAGCAAAAAGTAATGGCAGGTTAGTGACAAAAATCACTGCAATCAATTCAATGTGTCCGGGTAGAGCAAAAGCTAAACCGAGGGAGATGGCTGTTACACCCAAAGCTAAGAGTAAGACAATGAGAGCGATCGCACTTAAACCTACTACATCTGGTAGTCCAGCCCCCAAGAATGCCGCCGCCGCTACAATCACGGCTGCTTGCAACAAACTTTGGCTGATGATGAAGATTGCCGAAGCAAAGACAATGGAAAATCGTGATGCTAAGGGCGCTACGAGTAAACGATTCAAAAAGCCGAATTCGCGGTCAAACATGACCGGCAAACCCGCATTCAGCGCCCCTGCAAAGGCTGTAAACACAATTATGCCGGCAGCCAAAAACTGCCCATAATTTGTTGTGTTGCCAAACATCCCTTTGGGAGCATTTTGGAACAAAGCACCAAATAGTATCAACCACATTACTGGCTGAATAATTCCGGCAACCAAAGATGAGGGACGGCGTTGCAACTGAATAAACAAGCGACGAGTTAAAGCCAACGTCTCTTGTACCAATTCACCGAAAAAGTTAGGCGCGGCATTAGCGTCAACTTGTGGCGATGCTAACGGCTGCCAATTGATATCAGATTTAGGAGTAACGCTCATAATTAATTGGGGAGTGGGGAGTGGGGAGTGGGGAGTGGGGAGTGGGGATTGGGGAATTGGGAGTGGGGAATTGGGAGTGGGGAATTGGGCACTGCTGATTACCTGTTACTATTCCCTACTCCCCACTCCCTACTCCCTATCTCATATTCTGCTTCTTCTCAGCCTTGGGATCGCGGGTGGCAACTGCTGCCAGTTCTGCATCCATCAGTGTGCGTCCGGTTGCGGCGAGGTAAACGTCATCGAGGCTGGGGCGAGATTGGGCAATGCCAAATATGGGCAAGCCCGCAGTATTCAGCGCTTGTTGTATGTTGATAAGAACATCATTCTGTGGTGTCACTACCAAGTTGAGAGAATTACCTTGAGCGCTGTTGATGATTGCTTCTTGCACAAATGGTAAAGATTGCAAGAGGTTTTTGGCAATTTCTGCTTCCTCGATGGGGGAAAATTCGCGGATTCGCAAGGTGATGCGATCGCCCCCGACTTGATCTTTCAATTGTGAAGGTGTCCCACTGGCAATCACTACGCCCCGATCTATAATTGCCACGCGATCGGCTAGAGCGTCAATTTCTTCTAAATAATGGCTGGTAATTACTACCGTCGTCCCAGAGGCGCGTAATTTTCGCAGGAATTCCCACACCACAAAACGGGTTTCGATGTCAAGTCCCACAGTTGGCTCATCTAACACCAAAACATCGGGTGAATGGAGCAACCCAGCAGCCAAGTCTAGGCGCTTGCGTAAACCGCCAGAATAGGTTCCTGTCTTTTTATTGGCGTATTCTTGCAAACCGAGTAAATCTAATACTGTCTCAATGCGCTGTTTGGCGATCGCGCGTGGGAGGTGATAAAGTGCTGCTTGCAATTGCAGTAATTCTCTTCCAGTCAACACCTTATCTATGGCGACTTCCTGCGCTACATAGCCTAGTCGTTGTCTTGCCACTCTCGGATTATCTAACACAGAGATGCCAGATACTTCGATTTTGCCAGCATCCGGTGTGGTCAGCGTACACAAGGCACGCAAGGTAGTAGTTTTCCCAGCACCGTTGGGGCCTAGTAAACCAAAGATTTCTCCTGATTCTACCTGAAAGGAAACATCTTGGACGGCAACCACTGTGCCGTAGCGCTTTTGCAAATTTTGAATGAAAACGGCGGGAGCCATGACAGCTGATCCCCAACTATACAAATCTCAATAAAGTCTATCCTTATTGTAGAAGGTAGAGAGCAAGGAAATAGCGCATGAGCGAAAATCTCTAAACAAGTTCGCGTCATGCGCTAGGCTGCCAAAAATTTTTAATTATTCTAAACAAGTTGCTTGATTGCGTTTGTAGCGAAACAAACCAAACACTACAGCAACTAATCCTAAACCTGGAAGATTTGTAGGTTCTGAAACCTGAGTATGGGTGGTATGCTTAGGCGGAGTGTAATACTTACTTGAGACATTTGGCAGATCCCCATTAAACAGATAGTTGTGAGACTCACCATTTCCTGTCAAAGAAGTTACCACGACGTTGCCGCTATTGCCAGAAAGAGTGCTTCCGAGTCCACCGACGAAATTCACATTACCGCCAGCAGCAAGTTTTCCTTCAATATCTGTATATTTTTGAGAAATATCTCCCAAAACAAATAGAGGCAGCGCCTAACTCAACTGCATTCGCTCTTGCTGAAAAACCCAGCGCCAGAGTGACTAGTACAACAAGGCAAAAGTAAAAAGTAAAAAGTAAAAAGAAAGAATACTTATACCGCAAGCTTTTTACCCATTTAGGATGGTAGGTCTATTTCCGCCGTGATGTACTAGAATCGGAGCTGCTACTCCCCAAACATAATAGATTTTTGATTTCATCTTTTAATTTATTAATCATCAACATTATCCTCTGGGTATAAATCAAAGATGGCATTAGTCTGCTGGCTATTTTTATTGAAGTTTCATAGCTGTGGAATTACTGTGTCTTTTTACTTAAATTTTCCCTTCAGCCGCATATTTACTGTTGACGCATTAATTAAATTTTTATCAACAAGAATTCAGGAGTTAGGAAGTTATTTTGCAACTTTTAAAGTTTTGAGGCTAGTGTCATTGCAACCACTGATAAATCCCCCCATTGCTTGGATTTGTTGCAGATAGTCAAGGACGGGTTTGGTGATGACTTCTCCCGGCATTAACACGGGAATTCCTGGGGGATAGGGACAGATGATTTCGGCACAAATGCGATCGCTCGTCTTTACTAAAGGTAGTATTTCACTGGCCGCAAAAAAAGCTTCACGGGGAGAAAAATGTAAAGGATGACTCACTGTACTGACGATATTCTCCCAAGTTTGGCTCTTTAAAGTCAAGTTGGTTTGACGATATTCTTGGGCAAGGGTGGTAAAACCTTGCACTAATTGCTGAATATCAGCTGGGGTATTGCCCAAACTAATAATAAAGGTGAGATGTTGCAGTGAGGCGAATTCAGCAGTAACACCTAATTTTTCATCGAGAATTTCCTCTGCCTCAAATCCGGTTAAGCCTAAACCAGAAACAGTGACAGTTAGACGTGTTTCGTCTAAAGCCTCAAAGCTGGGAGATCCCCCCAACCCCCCTTGTGAAGGGGGACTTAAGACAGATAATCTAGGAATTTGACTGATTCTGGTTCTAGCTTCATTAGCAAGTTGCAAAGTGCGAGACATCAGCATTTTTCCGTGGAGTGCCATTTGCTGACGGGCTGCATCTAAAGAAGCTAAAAGTAAATAACTAGGACTGGTAGATTGTACAAGTTGCAAAGCTTTACTAATGCGATCGCCATCTATCCTTTTACCTTGGATGTGCAGCATCGATGCTTGTGTCATCGCACCGAGTACTTTGTGGATAGATTGTACAGTTAAATCGGCACCTGCGGCTAAAGCTGGAGTGGGTAATTGTGGATGAAAGGCAAAGTGTGCGCCGTGGGCTTCATCTACAAGTAGAGGGATATTATATTGATGGGTAATGTTGGCGATCGCACTCAAATCTCCACAAACACCGTAATATGTAGGATAAACTACCAACACTGCTTTAGCATCGGGATGTTGTTGGAGTGCAGATTCTACAGCATTGGGTGTGATGCTATGGGCAATATCTAAAACTGCGTCATATTCAGGATTGAGAAAAATTGGGATGGCACCAGAGAGAATTAAACCTGCGATCGCCGAAGAATGCACATTCCGAGGCAGAATAATTTTATCACCTGTGCCACAGGTAGCAAGAATTGCCGCTTCAATTCCACAAGTAGAACCATTGACAAGGAACCATGTTTGCGAAGCGCCAAAGGCCTCAGCCGCTAGTTGTTGTGCTTCTTGAATAACACCTTGGGGTGCAAAGAGATTATCTAAATCTGCTAATTCGGTTAAATCAGCACGAAACACAGCTTTACCAAATAAATCAGCCAAGGGTTGAGAAATTCCCTCACCTTGTTTATGTCCTGGGGTGTAAAAAGGTGCATGAGGTCTTGCTGCATTGGCTTTTAAGGCGTTTAATAGAGGTGTTTGGTTTTGATTGAGCATTTAATTAAAGAAACAAACCGCAGAGGCGCGGAGGGCACAGAGGAAGAAGAGACTAGTTACACAGAATGCTATGCTTTCGTTAAGATCCGTAATTTTTTGTGTGGCTGACTAGATGAGGCCTTATCATCAAATCCCAATTTTCGAGTGTGGTGAATCGCTAACAAAGATTCCTTTAGAATTGTTTGCGGTGGAATCTCCCCATCCTTATGAAAAATTAGGTGCGCCTTATGGCGATCGCTCTCCTTATTATCTCCGTCAAAGCGTGATTGAAAGTTTGCTCCAAGCCCAAAATTATCTTAATATTCTGCATCCTAACTGGCACATTCAAATCTTTGACGCTTATCGCCCGATCGCAGTTCAGCAGTTTATGGTAGATTACAGCTTCGCCCAAGCAGTCAGAGACAGAGGACTGATTGATGTGGAGTTATCACCGAATCTTCGCCAAGAGGTTTGGGAAGCAGTTTATGAAATTTGGGCTGTACCGAGTTTGGATGAAAAAACTCCCCCTCCTCACAGTACAGGTGCAGCAGTAGATGTGACGCTGGTAGATGATGCTGGAGAAATAGTTAATATGGGTTCGCCCATTGATGAAATGTCAGAGCGATCGCATCCCGATTATTATGCCAATAGCGATCGCCAACAACCACAAAAATATCATGCTCACCGTCAGCTATTGCGAGATGTCATGTTAAAAGCCGGCTTTCAACGCAATCCTAGAGAATGGTGGCATTTTTCGGTTGGCGATCAAATGTGGGCTTGGTTGAATAATCAATCCAATCCAGCGAATATATTCACAGCACGTTATGGCCGTCTTGCATAGATTGTCCCCCCTGCTCCCTGCTCCCTTACCTGTTCTTCAAGCATCTTGAGGATTTAATTCTCTTAACTCATCGGTAGTGTAAGTCCCAATGGGAGTCCAAACTAGATAGGGAAGGAGTAACAGCGCCGCCATTAGAGAAATTGGTAAAACGCAGATTACCAGGACAACGGCTAAAATCAAACCCATTATTCCAAGAATTTCCCCAGTTTTGAGACTGCGAAACCTCAGCATTAGAGGTATGTAGGCGACGGTGATAATTTCCACCAGAATGTACAATGCCATTATTAGCCAAGTAATCAGGCTTCCAGGATTTTTTTGCCAGACAATAATAGCTGAAGCCGCACCGCCAATAAAAATCACAGTCCAGATGAACGGAATCAACGGTTCAAAAACTAGCCAGCGAGGGCGACTTAAATGTGCGAACCATTTAACATCACGCGGCGTAATTAAGAAACTACCAAGGGCGATGAAGAAAGTTACAGCCCCAATTATTATCCAAGATGGAATCATAATGCACTCAAGTTTTGTGTGTTTTGTCAAGTCATACACTGCAAGTTTGACAATTTAAGACATAGCTTGAATCATTCGCTGGTGCGAATCTTAGACATCTTGAGGATTGAGATTGATCATCTGCCAAGTGGTATAAGTACCAATGGGACTCCAAAGTACATAAGGAACTAGTAACAATGCTGCCCAACCAGAAAAACTTAAGACTGCAAGTATCAATAAAGCACTAATTATAAAACCTGTACCACCGAGAATTGTGCCCACCTTCAGACTACGAAGCCTAAACATTACGGGCGTATAAGCTATGGTGACAATTTCTAAAAGCAAGTATAAACCCATGATTAACCAGGTTGAGGTGCTTCCTGGCTCCTTTTCCCAGACAATATAAGCTGACCAAGCACCGCAAATAAATATTACAGTCCAGATAATTGGAATTGCGCCCTCAAATGTTAGCCATCTCGGTCGTTGTAAGCGCTTGAACCATTGGCGATCGCTAGGCGTAATCAAGTTAGCTCCTAAAGCAACTAAAAAAGCCACCCCCCCAATCACCATCCAAGATTTAATCATGCCCGTTAGTCCTTTGCGATCGCTATCTATCGCTTAATATCACTCTTTATGATGTAATTTTGTTGCTAATTACTCATCATCCCTGAGTTTGAAACCTTCACATCGTTTGGCAGGATTTTAAATTATGGGCATTGGGGACTTGTACTGAGCGCAGTCGTTGGCGCAGCCTCTCGTAGAGAAGTATTGGGAATGGGGCATTGGGTATTGGGTATTGGGATAAGTCTTTAATACTCTTAAAAGAATAGTTGCGTCAAAAGACAACCTGTAAAACTTTGTCCGATCGCATAATTTTATTATTCAATTTAGATGTTTTTCAGCTTATTAACTCCCGACTCCAACTGTTTGCCGTTCTCGTCGTGCGACTTCTGCACGTACTAAAGGAATGACATCACGCCCATAAGCGATCGCATCCTCTAGGGGATCAAAGCCCCGAATCAACAAGGTCGTCACACCTGCATCGTAGTAATCAACTAAGGATTCTGCCACTTGTTCTGGTGTACCCACTAGAGCTGTGGTGTTGCCTGCCGCACCAGTAGCTGCTGCGATCGGTGTCCATAGACGCTTATCGTAAACCTCATTTTTAGCAGCAAAATCCAGCAGACGTTGTGACCCTATCGCTTGGGGTCTAGCTGGGGTAGCTACTTTCGCCCCTCCTCGCAACTCTTGAATTCGCCCTAAAATGCTATGTGCCTTCTCCCAAGCCTGTTGTTCTGTAGCACCAAGAATCGGTCGCAGGGAGACACTGAAGCGAATGGAACGATCGGGTGGTAGGGCAGCACGTACCTCTGCGATCCGTTCTTTAACTGCGGCAATTGGCTCACCCCACAAAGCGTAAACATTACTGTGTTTGGCTCCTACCTGTACGGCTGGCCCAGATGCACCACCAAAGTAAAGGGGAATATGCGGCTTTTGCAGGGGCTTGATCGCAGAGAAAGCATCCTTGATGTGGTAAAACTCACCTTCGTAATCAAAGGGAGTGTCGCTTGTCCAGACGCGACGAACAATTTCTAAATATTCATCAGTGCGACGGTAGCGGCTGTCATGATCTAGCCAGTCGCCATCTTTCTGCTGATCAGCATCGCTACCACCAGTAATGATATGTATTGCGATCCGACCGTTGGTAAAATGGTCAAGGGTAGCTGCCTTGCGAGCTGCCAGAGTTGGTGCCACAAACCCCGGACGATGAGCAATTAAAAAGCCCAATCGTTCGGTTGCTGAAGCTGCGAAACTAGCAATAGTCAAACCATCAGGGCTACTAGAACTATAGCCAATCAACACTTTGTCAAAGCCTCCTTCTTCATGGGCTTTGGCAAATTCACGAACATAAGCTGGATCAATGATGTCATCGCCCAGACTGCCTGATGCGCTATTTAATTCCGAACTCGGTTTTGTCCGAATCAATCCAATAAATTCAACTGGCATAATTAATTCTCCTAAAAATGTTGGGAGTACGGAGTGGGGAGTTGGGGGATGAGGAACAGGGGAGCAGAGGAGAAGTTATAGTAAGTTTTTTCCCTCTCTTCTGCCCCATGCCCAATACTTCTCTTCTTAGGCTGCGCGACGCTACGCGTAGCAAGATCCCCGAAGGGGTACGCTCAGTACAAGTGCCCCAATCAATCAAACAAATCTGGTTGCTCGTGGGTAATTTCATCCCACAAATACTGGAATCCACCCCAGCCTGCTTGGTGAGTACCACCGCGTTGTTGGATCTTTAAGGCGATGTCGTGGTCAATCAGGATGGGTTTTCCTACGGCTTCTGCCAGCAATTGCGCCTTTGCAGTATCCTCTAATCTGATGTACCACCAAGCGGCTTCATCCACACTGTGTCCCACAGTCAATATACCGTGGTTGCGTAAAATCGCAGCTTTGCGATCGCCTAGTGCTTGAGCAATGCGTTTTCCTTCGCTTGTCTCTAAGACAATGCCTGTAAAATCATCAAATAGAGCATGATCTTGGTAGAAAGCACAAGAATCTTGGGTAATCGGATCGAGCAACCGACCCAAAGATGACCAAGTTTTGCCGTAGAAGGAATGGGCATGAGCTGCTGCTATGACATCAGGGCGGGCTTCGTGGATTTGAGAGTGAATGGCAAACGCTGCTTGACTAACTTGACCTTCACCTTGGACTACTTGACCTTCACTATTTACCAATATCAGGTCTGATACGCGAATGCGACTGAAATGTATCCCAAAGGGATTTACCCAAAAGTGATCGGTAAGTTCGGGATCGCGGGCAGTGATGTGTCCTGCCAATCCTTGAGCAAAACCCAAACGCGCAAATACCCGAAAGGCTGCTGCCAAACGTTCTTGGCGATGGCGACGCTCTGATTCAATGGAAATGAAGGTCGGTGGTTGAAAGGGATTGCTGGGGCGGACGAGAGAAGTTTGCACCATAATTTTCAACTCCTACGTATGGATTGGGTAGACGTAAAGTGCTGCCTCACTGCTGCTGAAAACGTCAAGGTTTGTCGATATTAAAGTAGCGAGACAACAAAGGATTCATGGTTATGGCTCGGTCGTGATGTCTACGACGGGCTGCGCCTACGCAGTTTTATGCAAATAAATATGTATTGTTCAATCATGTCCAGTGGACAACCCTACAAATAGCTTTTGCCTGATAGCCGTGAATACGTTATGGCGGTTCTCGTTTACGTGAGATACACCCGTAGGGGCACGCCACTGTTCCCTACACCTCGTGATGTAATGTTGTACCGCATCTGAATGCCAACCGCTATACTAATTACCTGATATCAGATTTTTAACTACTTAGCTACAACAAATTTATTAACTAGAGTAGTGATACTGTTAATAACTACGGTAAGTCAATCAATTTACAGTTGTTTAAGTGATGATTAATCTATCACAGTTCATTTAAATAAGCAACATCAATATGGAGTTCTACTGGAAAATACGGCTTCGGCATTCTGATATGACTCGTTGGCACTTAGACGTAGACAGCTTTTTTCCAGCATCGGACTCAATTGAGAAAGTGAGCAAATTGTAATATATTCCAAATATAGACGTACTACACAATTGTCAAAGGTGGCGGATACTTTGATACTGACTTGGGAGTATTTTTAATCCGTAATTCCATTTGACTTGCATGCCCTCATATAGCGCTTCCTAATCAGATGAGGTACATCTTAAGCCCCCTCTCGAAGAGCGGGGAGGGGGTTGGGGGTGGGGTTGTTGTACCTCACAAGGGCCGAAAACCGCTATATCGCTTTTAGTCCAAACTCCAGTAGAGTAGCGAGACTTGCATTTTACAAATCTCTATGCAAAGATAAGTTTGCACAAAGTACTGTAAGTCGATGGGCTTATAGTACTTAAATAAATATTAATAGTATTTCTAGTTATTTGAATTCAAATATGATATCTAGCCATATCAATTTGCCCAGAAATAACTAGGATACAAATCAAGTTTTAGTCGTTGAAGCAGTCAATGATAAACTTCGTGTGCCATCACCAGTAAAACAGGATGTCAGAAGATGTTTTAGAAATCTTTGTTCACATAGCATCTACTTGATATTATTTTTCTCTAGAAAAAAGGCTTGAATAAGGTATCTGATGAAGCAGCATCATAAGCCTGACTTTTCACGTTATATGGAAAAGCCTATGAAAGACCTAACCCCCGAGCAAGCTTCCCGACTACGGGAAGGGGGAAAATTCAAAGTCTCTCTCCTTGTAGGAGAGAGGTTTTCCAGATACCGTGAAAAGTCAGATCATAAGCAAGATGTTTCAAGTATTCTCGAATGAGTTAAAAAATCAGAAATCAGAATTTAGGCGATTTTCTGGACTTCATATTCCATCAATGTATTGCTGGTTTGAGAACCTGAGATTTCACCTCTCTACCCAGTTAAATCCTTGATAGTAATCTTATCTCATCTGAGATTTTAGCAGATGACCTGAATTGTCAGATTTGAGTAGAAGTATTGTCAGAAATATTTCAGTCAGTTGTTTCGCTTTGAAGGTTGAGGAGTCATGTCGATTGTTCGCTGGGATTCTAGATTTACATTTCTCTTGCTTTTTTTGCTAGATATCTCAATTCTCTTAGTTATAAATCCGGCAAAAAGTCAGGCTAATATACCTGCATTTACTGCATCTCCTGTGAGTAACAACACCGTTGTTCCTGCCTCTGGGCAGTTGCCTGTATTTTTCACAGATCGCAACAATTCTGTAATCGAGCAAGTTACACCTGTTTCACAATTACTCTCACCACTACCGAAAGGATTACCTACTGGTAAGACTAGCGATCGCACAGTCAGGAATCCAGCTATGGAGCAGGTAACTTCTGTTTCGCAGTTATCAGATATCAAGCCTACCGATTGGGCGTTTCAAGCCTTGCAATCTTTAGTAGAACGGTATGGTGTGATTGCAGGCTATCCCAACCAAACCTTTCAGGGGAATCGGGCAATGACTCGTTACGAGTTTGCAGCCGGATTAAATGCAGCTCTAGCTCGAATCAATGAACTCGTGAGTGCGGGAACTAGCGATCTACTCAGAAAAGAAGATTTAGAAACATTGCAAAAACTCCAAAATCAATTTGCGCCAGAACTAGCCCAACTGCGGGGGAGGGTGGATTCGTTGGAAACACGAACAGCAGCTGTTCAAGCACAGCAGTTTTCCACTACAACCAAACTCGTTGGTCAAGTTGCGGGTGTGGTTGCAGGAATTGTGGCAGGGAATAACGTCGTCACCAAACAACCTGCACCTCACAACTTCACTTTCAGCGACTCGGTTATTTTAAAGTTAAACACCAGTTTTAACGGTACAGATCAACTGCGAGTAACCTTAGCGGCAAACAATACTACCCCTTCGGGAGCAACAAGAAGTGGAATACTTGGAACTAATGATGGCAAAACTTCTGATTACGCCAGTCCACTATTCCCTAGCAATCAACTTATAGTAAGTGGTGTCCGCTATCGTTATTTACTTGGTGGTAATACTGCAATTAACGTTTTTGCTCAGTCTGATGGAGCCTTTGAACTAGGCTTGAGTGGAACCATCAACCCGTATTTTGAAGGGTCAGCAGCTAATGGGATCTCACGATATTCGCGGCGAAATATGGTCTATGACTATGGAGATACCGGAGCCGGAATCGCCATTCTCCATAACTTTGGTAAACAACTGGAATTAGGGTTGGAGTATACCTCGATTAATGGTAACAATCCGACAGAGAATAATGGCTTATTTGATGGTAGGTATGTAGCTCTGGGACAATTACTATACAGCAGCCCCAAGAAAAATTTCCGGCTGGCTTTAACTTACGCCAATACTTATAGTCCAGCAAATACTACAGGTCTGAGTGGCACAAACTTTGGCCCAGTCATCGGCAGTAACTTAGCAAACAGCACCGTGGCTGGAGCCGGAACTTTAGCGAATCTTTATGGTGCAGAAGCATTTTATCGAATTAATCCATCTGTGGCAGTAAATGGATGGGTCGGTTATTCCGCGCACCGTTACTTGGGGCAGGGTGATGCAGAAGTCTGGGACTGGGGTGCCGGACTATCATTTCCCGATTTATTCCAAAAAGGTAGTTTGGGAGGTATTTTTGTGGGTATGGAGCCAAAGTTGACTAGTCTCAGTCCGAATGTGAATTTAGGAGCAGGGAATGGTGTAGCAGACAAAGATACTTCCTTACACATTGAGGGCTTTTATCAATATCAAGTCAATGATAATATTGCAATCACGCCTGGTGTAATCTGGATTACTGCACCTGACTTTAATGCTGACAATCCCGATAGTGTAGTTGTTTGGCTCCGCACTACCTTCAGATTTTAACCTGAAAAAAAGAACAGGAAAGCTACGATACTTGGGAGCAGCCAAATCTGAATCAAATTACTTTCTTACCTATCTCGCTGATATTCTTCTAACAATCGTGGAATGTGATCATACCCATCTACACCGATAACTGCAATGATTTTCGGGCGGTGTTGCTGTAAGAACTTTTGGAAATTTTCTACCCCTATTTGTCCTTGTAAAATTGTCAGTAACCCTGCTGGTTGCCGCCACTCACGAGAAGCAATTTGCTCCAAAAGATACATTCCCAAGGAGCCGGTGTAAACAGTTTTTTCGGAATTTTGCAGATGATAATAAGCTTCTGCCAAATAAGCTAAGTTACGCCCTTGCAAATACAAATCACCGGAAACTTGTGCTGTTTTAAAACCATCTTCGAGATATTTAATTGCAGTTTGGTGTTGTCCAATTACTAGATAGGCAATTCCTAAGCTACTGACACATAAGGCTTTACTTTGGATATCGCCTAATTTTTCTGATAATTTTAAACCTTGTTCCAAATAATTAATTGCAGCTTCATAAGTTTCGGGTTCTAGGTTTTCTAGTTCCTGAGCCTGCATGACTTCGCTGTAACCTAAATTTACTAGCGCGTTTGCTTCTCCTGTTCTATCGCCTGCTTGCCGACTCAGCATTAATGCTCGTTGACTGTAGTTGATTGCTTCAGCATAATTTTGCTGTTGTACGTAGGTGCGGCTAAGGTGGTTGAGATTGGCAATTTCACAGGTGCGATCGCCTGCATTTCTGGCTATCTCTAGTGCCTGCTGATGAAAATCAAGTGAGCGCTGGTATTGTCCCAAAGCACGCTGAGAATAGCCTAAAAGTGTTAGAATTCGCGCCTTTTCTTGGGTTCCCTCTCCTCGTCGCAGTGGTTCATCCAGATAATCTAGGGCATCTCGCAAATAAGTACCAGTGAAAGAGGCAAAAATCCCACCGTAAAAGGGAAAATAGGGACGCTGGGCAAAGGTTCGCAAAATCTGGAGCATAATTTGAGAACAGGCATCGCTGTATACTGTGACGATGCCGCTAAAACCAATTGCTAACTGACTCCAAATTACTGCAAAGGTCAAGAACGTGGAAATAGACAACTTTGGTCCGGCTTTAACATCGTAAGCTTGTTGGTCAAACCAATTAATTAGTCCCCGTTGCAAGAACTGTAAAATCAATGCCATTTCCACCCAATCTCTGAGGGTGATGCCCCGTTGCTGTTGGGCAAACTCAATTGCCGATTCTTCCCTCGCCAAGGTGCGAAGCAGTCCTTTGGGTAACTCACTATTGAGTTGTTTAGCCCAACTTGCCCAAGGGCCACGTTCTCCTGGTACACCGCCAAATCCCAAAGATTCTTTTTGCTCGTACATCCAACTGAGCAAGTTGTCTTGCAATCGCTGCCAAGAAGCTAAACCACGGGTAATACCTTCAGAAAATTCTTGTAAATCAGAATCTAGTTGAGCAAATTGCTGTAATGCTTTTGACAACTGCTGTAGCTGTTGTGAATTTAGCGGATACTTCTGATTGGGGTCAGTAACCCGGATAAATGCCGCCAGACGCTCGTTAGCAGTGGCTGTGGTAATTTCTGTAACGGCGGAGGCGATCGCTTCTGTGGCTTTATTTTGTTCTTGCCAGCGTTGCCATTGACTTTGAATGGTTTTAATGGCTCTCAAACTCCGAGTAGCCTTGGCTTTCTTGAGTTCGTCTTTTTCGCTATCTACTTGGCTTTGGAGGGCATTTAGGCGATCGCTCAAAGCTAGCTCAAAGACTTCCCCTGTACCGGAAGTGATTCCTTTAAGCAGCAGTTGATACACCTGTTCTACAGAGCTAATTTTGCCCTTGAGGGTGGTTTCGACAATTTCATCGATTAAGGCAAGATAGCGATCGCTTAATGGCAGAGAGTCTGGCACTTTGGCTACTAGGAGAATATCACGTCAATTCTAATTCTAGTCTTCTTAGACATCTGGTGATATTAAATATACGTTATCCAGAACCGTTGTGGAGACTAACGCCATAAATTCTCGCTAATTACTGCTGTCAGTCAACCTGGTAGAGAAAGAGGAAGTGCGATCGCAAAGTTTAAATAGAAATTGAATAGCAATGACAAATCCAGAATGGAAAAATGCCGTATACCAATGCTGTAATCCATTGAACGTGTCACGAATAATCTTCTAAAAACAACGGCGATTTACTGCTTACTGTGCAGGCAGCATCCCAATGAGAGCTTAAATCTTTTCCCTCACTCCCAGCCCCTCTCCCAACATCCGTGAGAGGGGAGACATAATTCTAGTTCCCCGAATCCCAAAGATGGGAGAAGGGGTTAGGGGATGAGGGCTATCAAGGTTTTTGCACATGATGCTCCCTACTGTGCAGATTTATTCTGTTTACTGAATAAACTTGTTGAGTTCCTGAACCAATAAATGTACCCTTGTTGATGGATTATCTTTAGCTGGAATGTGAGGATTATATTGTTTAAGAAGATTTTCAGCATTTTTAATAGCAATAGGTTGCTTATCAAATAGCTCATCATAAATCGTTTCGCTATTCTTCTTATATGTCCGACCAAATAAACAAGTTAACTTTTTTAGATAATCACTTCGAGGAATACCAGTATTGAGAAATTCAAAATGCAGAACATACCATAATTCAAACGATTCATTAGAATAAGCTACTTTAAACCCCTGATCCTCAGCATTTTTAATAGCATTATTAAAATCTTCTATAGTCCAAGAATCACGATCAAAAACGCACCAAATCTGATCATACTCTTCTTGTTTATTAAGATACTTGGCGCTTTCAACTAGTTTACTGGGATTCTCTCCTAAACCCTGCACATCTATTTCCGCGACATTCTTAGGAACACGAAAACTCCTAAAGTAGTTAGGTTCGGTCTTGGCTCCTTCACATACGATTAAGAATCTTTGCTTGACTTCCCTAGTATTAACTTTTCTCGGTGAGTATCCACGAGAGTTTGCTTTTATTCTAGGCATGAGAGTCGATTAAATGATTTAAATTTCCGATATATGGAATTGCGCCATATCTACCTTTAATATAATCACTCTCAAATGAGGTATCGTTACTTATATTGTATTCTGCTAGAGAGTACAAATCTGTTGCACCATATCTATTCTTTTCAGTAAACCAAATCTGATCTCTACGAAAAAGCTTATTGTTAAGCAAATTGGTATCATGAGTCATAAATATTAACTGAGCATTATTTGGATTCGTTTCGTTGGAATTAAATAATTCCACAATTGCACGACTGATTAAGGGATGAATTCTAGCATCAAATTCATCAATAATTAGGATTTTACCGTTTTTCAGTGTATCAACAAGAGGTCCTGCCAAAGAAAAGACTTTTTGAGTTCCTTCAGATTCTTGATTATTTAAATTAAAAAGCTCTTTTGTAGATATAATATTTCCTTTCTCATCAAATTTACGGTGCATGGTTTGAATTGATATCACTTTGTTTCCAGCACTTTTTAAAATGAAATTCTTTATTTCATCTGGAAATTTAATAAGTAAAGAATCAACAGTCACTTCACTTTCTTCTACCTTTACATCACCAAATCCTAAATCTAATTTTTTGATTAACTGAATAATTTCATCTTTATTTTCATTATTCATTAAACAACTAACTGTGTATCCTTGATAGCCACTATCATCTAAACCAGAGATAAGTTTAACTCTGTTTACCAGCCAATCCAAGATTTTCTCTGCAATCTGCACATTAAATTGAGCAGATACAGACAAGAAGAGAGCATTATGTCTTGTTTTCTGCTGAATCCCTTCAGCTTTATATGTTTTAGAAACACTAATCTTGTCCAGTTTGCGCCCAAAAAGTTTAGTTTCTTTTGATTTAGGGACATAAAATAACCATTCAGAAACGACTTTTTCAAGAGTTGCCTCGAATCCATATCTATATCTCTTACCACTCATTAAAAATACTATTTCAAAAAAAGATGGTTTAGCTTCGGTTTCAGTGCTGAGTTTAAATCGCTCAACACCTATTTTTTCCGTGCTTTGAGTCTCTTTAGAAGAATTAATCATGAACCATCTCATGAAACCTAAAGCTGTAGCCAGATTACTTTTACCACTAGCATTTGCACCGTATATTGCGGCGCTTTTAAGTACTTTTAAATCATTATCTATTTCAAAAACGTTGTTTTCGTCGAGCTTTTTGTCTTTTGCGGCAAGGTTAGCTGCCACCATACTAAAGGTGACTTGCTCTTTAAACGATCTGTAGTTGCCGACACTGAATTCAATAAGCATAGGATGAAGTTTAGGCTTAAGACAGAAATCTGTTAATAAATCATAATTTACTGCTTTAAGAGTAGCAATAATTGGTTGAAGATGCTAAGTTATAAGGCTGTTTAATGCATACAAATGTACTGTTAAGCTAAACCACATCTAGTTTGCATATCTAAAATTTATATAACTCTTGTGGGGTGGGCAACATGAGCGCTCTAATTATGCAAGTTAAATGTGGAACAGCTTATTAGGGTATGCGGTATAATAAACGCCTGCACCGGACGATTGGCTATTTTGTTGCAAAAACTGATGATAGACACGTATAAATCAAGCAAAAGTTTAGGTACAAGAAAATTACTTCAGATAAATCAGCAAATTCAACCCCGGAATTGTACGGGAAAGTGTCCACAAAACTAGGGTGATGTAAATTAAACCCAAACTCCATTGATACCAAGCAAGTGCAGAGATGATACCTGGTAGGTGTTCATCTCGTAGGCGGATGTCGTTAAATCCTAATTTAACTAGGTTGTTAAGACTAAAATCATAGTAGTTTAGCCAGTTCCAACGGCGATCGCACAACAAGGGCATATATCGTTCCCGAAATGTCTGATTCCTTGGTATCACTGGTAAACGTCCAATCAATAATCGTAACTGGCGAAATGTGCCGTCTTCTGTGAAGTAAGAAACGTCCATTAAATCATGATAACGACCTTGTTGGTAAAGCCGGCTCAATAAAGCCATTGGTACGGGGACAATAATTATTAAAAGACACCCCAATGTTAGCCAAGGTTGTTCAGCGTTGCGAAAGATCGCTAGTAAGCTGAAGAATTCTAAAACGCTAAAACTGACTAATATCGAAATGGTTTCATAAGATGTGGGAATAATTGGTACAGGATGCAGCCGACGACAGCGATCCACTAGCCAAAATAGTAAGCCGAAATAAGCGATCGCTAATCCTCCCACACCAAACACTAACCAAAAACTCGTACCATAGCCACTCAACAATAACAGTACACTCAACGCCAACCAACTCCAAGCTTGCAGTAACCACTCACCGATAGAAAGGGGTTCGCCAACAATTAGGCGATCGCTCAGTTGGGTATATTTTTCTAAACCGATGTCTGCTAAGGTGAGTAACTCATTGCTGTTGCGAAATGGTTTGATGAGACGACGCTGGGCGATCGCTTGGGCTTGAGTTGGAGAAAAACCCCGATTAATCAAATTTGCGACAGTTGCACTGTTAATATTTGTAGCCGTCAAACGGCGACTCATTTCTATTAATCGCAGTCGTTGTTTTGTGTATTCTAGTTCATTAGCATCAGCAACTTGCTGTTGTTGACGGAAATTTTGCCCCAAATTCCGCAAGATGTTTTGATTACCTTGCAATGTAGGGATACAAAACATTTTACCGATCTCACCGGGATTACCTAAAATTTTCGCTTTGTTGGAGTTAAAAGTTAAACCAGGTACGCTTAAACAAGCCTCTGTCACAAATCTGGCATCACTAAAATCTGCTTGGTTAAGAATGTTTGCACCTTGCAGATTTACCGATTGGTTAAACTCTGCTTCCCGAAAGCTTACAGCTTGCTCAAAAGTCGCTTCTGTTAAAAGCAGAAAATTATTAAAATTCGCTTTAGTAAACTGTACTTGATTGGCAAAGCGCACATCCGAAAAATCAGCATTTCCTTGCCATTGCACACTACTGAATTTAGCCAACTGTTTAAAAGTTGCTTGGTTGAAGTTAGCAGTCTTTTCAAAGATATTGCCTTGAAAATCAGCAATTTCCTGAAATTTAGTTTGTTTAAAATTAGCTTTATCAAAAAAAATACTGCCTTGAAAATTGCTTGATTGCTGGAAATTAACACTGTTAAAACTAACCTGACGAGCAAATCTGGTTTCAGTCCAGTTAGTAGCTTGGAGAAAAGTTGCACCTTGGGCATCTACAGACTGAAGAAAAAATGTATTGGAGAATTTCACTTCACCATTAAAGCGAGTTTGCACTAGTGTTAAGACACCACGAAAGACGATGATTTCACTGGATGGTGTTGACTGTGTTCCTAAAAGCGATCGACAATCTTTAGAGTTGGGTAAAGCGTAAGTGTAGGTTGTCGGGGATATCCCTAGTGAATCCAGACAAACGAGACGCAAATGTTCTAGTTCTTGTTGTTCGGTAGCGGTGAAAATGGGAGCGTAGACGCCTCGGGGTGAGGGGGTCGCAGTCTTCTCCCAAGGGTAGGGCTTGTCGCCAGACATCGCTTGAGGATACAAGGGTGTTCTTAAACCCAAATCGCTGCCAACAAAATCCCCCAAAATCCGAGCATAGCTGAGGTCTAAACCCAAAGGTTTTGCACCTAGTTCTTTTCGCAGTAGTTGGTAAAAAGCATCATGAAAGCTGGCGTTTTCTGGGCGCAAATCAATCACCATCTTCTGCAAATCTATAGTCAAATTTCCTTCGCGGAGTATGGGTGTACGCAGTCGTTCTTGTAATAATTCCAGAGTTAAGGGTGTGCGTTCTGGTTGTGTTTGTGCTGCTAAAGTAGGTAGGAAGAGGAAGAGGAGAAGAGTTAAAACGCAAAGGTACGCAAAGGAAAGCGCAGAGGTTCGCAGAGAAACCCTTGTGTGTGCTTTTGGGTTGAACTTCTGCGTGTCTATGCCTTTAAAAAATAATTTATGCAAGTTCGTCGCTAATTAGCAGAACAATTTTACCCGCCACAGACCCGCTTTCAATCAGTTGGTGGGCTTTAGCCGCTTCTTTTAAAGGAAATTTGTGACTAACATGGATTTTTAACTTGCCTTCATCGATCCAGGTGGCGCATTGTTTGAGAATTTCTGCCTGATGCTGGAGGTTCTCTTCTAATCCTAGCAATGCTGGTGTCAGCATTAATTCTAAACTAATGCGGAGATTGCGTTGTCTAGCAGTTTTCCAAACAGTATTGGCATCAGGTTCGAGAATTGTCACAATATCGCCGTATACTCGCACTGCGGGGAAGGTTTTGTGAAGGGTTTCGCCGCCTACGGTATCAAAAGCTAAGTCTACGCCTTTGCCGCCAGTCCAATCTAATACCGCTTCCACAATGTCTGTTTGTTTGTAAAGAATTACATGATCAGCACCAAGTTGTTTGACGAAATTAGCTTTTTCTTCAGAACTGACTGTGGTAGAGACAGTGGTGCCTTTGAGTTTGGCCAATTGAATTGCTACATGACCAACACCACCAGCACCCGCATGAATCAAAACCTGTTCCCCAGGTTCTAATCGTCCTCGTTCATATAAAGCTTCCCAGGCGGTGATTAATACTAAAGGTGCTGCTGCTGCTTCGGCAAAGGAGATGGAAGCGGGTTTACGTGCCACAAATCGCTCATCTACAACGGTGTATTCAGCATAGTTTCCTTGATGTGCGCCTAAGCCGCCATAGCAAAAGTATACCTCATCGCCTGAGCGAAAATGCTGAACCCCAGCACCTACTGCTTCGACAATACCAGCACCATCACATCCTAAAATTGTCGGGGTGCGATCGGGGTAAAAAGTGCCTCGGCTACGAAGTTTAGTGTCAATAGGGTTAATGCCAGCTGCTACCAAACGTACTAAAAGTTCAGTATTCCTTACAGGAACAGCAGGGTTTGGCACTTCTTGTACTTGCAGAACTTCGGGACTGCCAGCTGTTGTCATCAAGACTGCTTTCACAACTCTTTCCTCCTGGCTTGAGATGCACGTTATTATGCAACTTTAGCGCAAGAGGGTAGACACAGAGCTATTTATGAGGGACAATTGCTGATACTTGTGTCCCTTTTAGTCTAAACTCCATTATGCACATTATGGCTAATAATTAAGTTTATGGAGCCAAATGTTGAAATTCGCCGTTTGTTAGATGTCATGCCTGCTTCTGGTCGGATGACGACAAAACTTGTTAGTAAGCCGGAGCAGGCAAAAGTGATTGACGCGTCCTTTCCCCAACCCTGGAATCAGGCGCGACCAATATATATTAATTTTGATTTGTGGCGTCGCTTGACAAAGCCGCAACGAGATTTGCTACTGTTGCAAATGGTTAGCTGGTTGACGGGGGTCAAGTGGTTTAAACCCGACATTTACCAAGGTGTGGTACTGGCTGGGCTGTTAGGCGGATTCTTGGAAGCAGCACAGTCAGATGTGGTGGGTGTAGCCGTAGCTGGGGGGCTAAGTGCGATCGCCACTTTTCGGATCTGGCGCACTAATAAATCTCAAGAGTCAGAGTTAAATGCCGATACAGCAGCAATTAAAATAGGACAGAGGCGCGGCTATTCAGAAGTAGAAGCAGCACAGCACCTATTATCTGCAATTGAAGCGGTAGCCAAAATTGAAGGGCGTTCTGGTTTAAATTTTAGCGAATTGATTCGTTGCCAAAACTTACGAGCGATCGCAGGTTTATCACCAGTGGGGATGCCAGAAAGTTATGATAAGTAAAAAATCTTTATTTCTATGGGTTTTTCAGAGCGATCGCTCCACAACGTTTAAATTTCAGATGAGGTTTTGATCTTGTCTCAGCTTAATGTTTCGGATAATTTATTGTTTTTTAGAACTGTAGCTCCTAAAAGGAGCAGGTTTTAAATCTTACCCCCCTTCCCTTGTAGGGAAGGGTTGGGGGTTAGGTTTCTATTCGACTCAACTCAGAAGCCTATAGCTGCAATGCATGAGGCTATTCTACACTGTAATAAGAGAATGTGTGTTTTACTGATTTAGATATCAAAAACTGGGGAGTTTTGTCATACCTTCTCGGTGTAGCTGATGAGGTGATTACCTCGTGTAGTAAAACTTAACTTAAATTCTGTCAGTTACTAACGGAGTTGATAGGAATGGGCACCTTGATTTTTATTGGCTTGATAGTGGTTTACGGAGGCGGCGTTTGGAAGTTTTGGAATGGGTTTGGGCGGACTAATTTTAATCCAACTTTGACCAATCGCATTGGTTTATCTTTGCTATGGCCAGCTTTGTTTATTACAAATCAATCCTATCGTCGAAACTTTAGAAAGGCGTTGAAGGGCTAGAGTTTACTATTAAGTTTAAAGTCATCTGAACCTGACGGTGGCATATATCCCAATATAAATCTAACCCGCCAACCCCCTTTCCCTACTAGGGAAAGGGGGTTGTGTTTGCTCATACTAGAAGCACAGGAATTAGGGGAAGGATAAGTTCGTAGTGCTTACAAGTGCAACCCGTTAGCAGTTGGGAAGTATTTCAGCTGATAAATTACGAATTATTAGTGATTGGTCAGCACATGGATTGCTCCACCTACAGCTGCACCATCAACAGCATTGCCAAGGGTGTCTCTGCGATCGCCAGTAATTGCACCAGTCAATGCGCTAGCCCCTGCACCGACTGCGGCATCTTGAGCAAGATTTCGGTGACGAGGATGCTTTCTCAGACCATTTGCACCATTCACGGCTGCACCAGTTACACCACCCCTAACAGCATTTTTTAAGACATTACCATGTCCCAGAACTGCTCCCGTGACTACATTGGTAACAGCCCCAATACCTGCATCTCTTAATACTTGGTCATCAGCAGCAGCCGGTTTAGCGGGAACTAATGTGACACCAGCTAAACTTGCAGCCATAAGACTGGGTAAAAGTGTACGCTTTAGGATATTATTCATTGTGTTACCTTCTCAAAACATCAAACAATCCAAAGTTACTGAAACCGGATAAAATCTGATTTTATCATCTGAACAACAGCAACTATTTATTGTTCGAGACTATATATATAATCTCATTTGCCAAGTCATAACTGCATCTACTGAAAGCATGAATATAGATTCAGTCCAGAGAAGGCCTTGATGATTTATTAGTACAAGCAGGGCATTAGGGATTGACAAAAACAATTAAATATGCAGTCTGCATTATTTAGATATGAAAGTTGCCTTTTCATTAGTAGCAAAGAATTTATGATCTTGAAGGAGGCAGGAGGCAGGAGGAGTTTTTCAGTTGGGGATTGGACGCCTACTGATTTAGCAGCCCTGAACTCTTGTTCAGTGGGGGTCTTAAACCCAAGACTCTTTGCTCGCGGGCTGTTACAGAGTCCAGTTTTCCTCCTGCCTCCAGCCTTCCTCGATAAACCGCGTAGTGTTTACCCTATCTATCTAAAGGTAGTTGCCAAAATAATTAAACTAACTTCTTGCGGCTGATATTTAATTTTCTTAGTTTAGCAGCTAGACGTTGCGACGCCGAATAGACCGTCGTAGACATCGCTCCCATCCTGTCTTTAGCAAATTACCCCGATTATTCCACCAGCACAACCAGGGTAATTCTAGGTATTGGCGGGGGACTCCCGCGATCGCGTTGAATTTTTAGTAAAACTGATTATTGACGAAGATTATGGAATCACCAATCGAACGTATTCGCCTCTCCCAAACAGCGAAAGAGCAACTTACCAAGCTCAGACGCAGCACTAAAATCGAGCAATGGAATATCCTATGTCGTTGGGCGTTTTGTCGTTCCCTCGCAGAATCAACCGCACCCTCCCCCGTCCCAATTCCCCAAGATAGCAACGTCGAAATGACTTGGCGCGTCTTTGGCGGCGAAATGTCCGATATTCTGCTCCTCGCCCTCAAGCAACGCTGTCACAATGACGGCTATCCCACCGACAAAGAAACCCTCGCCAGCCAATTTCGCCTGCATTTGCATCGCGGTATTGGCTACTTAGCAGGCGATCCAAATATCAAGAAAATTGAAGATTTAATTGAAGTGGCCATTAAATCTTGAAAGAATATTAGGTGCTGGGTGTCTTAATTACGAATTATTCTTATGCCTGAAGCGCTAGAAATCGAGCGTCACAGAGCTGCGATCGCTCGCACTGACATATCTCGCCCCGTGCGATTGGCAATAGAATGGGCAATCCTAAATCAAGACACCACTTTTTTTGACTACGGTTGTGGCTACGGTGGTGATGTCCAGCGAGTAGCAAACTTAGGCTACACCAGTGCAGGCTGGGACCCTTACTACTATCCTGATGTACCACGCACCGCCGCCGATGTGGTCAATTTGGGCTATGTCCTCAACGTCATTGAAGACTCAGAGGAACGCCGTCAAAGCCTGATCCAAGCTTGGGAACTCAGTGGGAAAGTTTTAATTGTCGCTGCTCAAATACTGATTAACGCTCCCAGTAAAACCCAACTTGCTTACAATGATGGCATTGTGACACGCCGCAATACTTTTCAGAAATATTACGAACAAGAAGAACTCAAAACTTATATTGATCAAGTGCTAAATGTCGATGCGATACCCATAGCATTAGGCGTTTACTTTGTTTTTCGAGATGAGGCCCAAAAAGAAAGTTACAAAGCTATCCGCTTCTTTTCTACCACCTCTACACCCAGAGTTCGCATCCCCACTAAGCGGTTTGAAGACTATCAAGAACAGCTGCAACCACTCATGGCTTTTTTTACCAGGCGCGGTAGACTACCCGTGAAAGGCGAATTGGAAAATGAACAGGAATTACTGAGGGAATTTGGGAACTTTCGCCGCGCCTTTGGTGTAGTTTTACAAGCTACTGATGAAGCTGAATGGGATGCGATCGCTTACCGTCGTTCTCTAGATATCCAAGTTTATCTCGCCCTGACTCACTTTGATAAACGCCCTGCATGGCAGAAGCTAGCGCCAGAAATGCGTCACGATATCAAAGCCTTTTTTAGTAGCTATGAAGAAGCTTGTCAAGTCGCCGATCAAAAGCTTTTCAGTTTAGGGAAGCCTGGGGTGATTCAAACTGCTTGTGAAAAAAGCAAAATTGGCAAACACACGCGCGGTGCCCTTTACGTCCACGTTTCGGCACTAGCAGCACTTAACCCCGTGCTACGGATTTGTGAAGGTTGCGCTAGCCGTACCATTGGGCGTGTAGATGAAGCCACATTGATCAAATATCACACTGATAAGCCACAAATATCCTATCTGTGTTACCCTGATTTCGATACTGATCCCCATCCAGCATTAAAAGCTAGTATAACTATTGACTTAAAAACCCTAGTCGTCACTCACCGAGACTATGCAACTAGAGCAAATCCGCCGATTTTGCACCGCAAAGAAACATTTGTTACCAGCAACTACCCCGGCTACGAAGAATTTGCTCAACTCACCCAACAAGAAGAACAATTAGGATTACTCAATCACAAAAGCGACATTGGTACGCGTAAAGGTTGGGAGAAATGCCTTACTGCACACGGGGTAGAAATCAGGGCACATCAGGTTTATTCCATTAAGGAAAATTAAGCAATAATCACACTGTTAGAGTATTGCTGATCTAGCGTTTCCTAATCATAGAAGGTATATCTTAGCGCCCTCCCCGCAAGCCTACGGTGTACACACAAGTCGAAAAAAGCTCGATTTCCCATTGTTATCTCCTTCCCATGCTCTTCATGGGAATGGCTGATTAGGGGCTGCCGCCTCTAGTCAAGACATTGAGCCAGAGACTCAATGAATGCATTCCCAGGCGGCAGCCCAGGAACGAGTAATAGCGTTTCCTAATCATAGAAGGTATATCTTAGCCCCCTCCCCGCAAGCGGGGAGGGGGTTGGGGGTGGGGTTCTTGTACCTCACTCAACCGAGAACCGCTACATATATCTTAAATAAAAAAAATCTTCGCAGGTTTGTGTGCTTACACGAAATTAGACAGCAGTTATGGCAAGATAACTGCAATTCAATTAAATAAAAAGGAATCTTCAAGATTGTGCAAGTAAATAAATCGCTGCTACGAATTTATGGCAGCCCGAAGATGGGAGCTTTGTTATTTCTTGGCTTTTCATCAGGGTTGCCGTTATATTTAACCAGTCAGACATTACAAGCATGGTTGAGCAAAGAAGGAATCAGCTTGGCAGCGATCGCCGCTTTTAGTTTAGTAAAGCTACCCTATTCTTTAAAATTTCTCTGGTCGCCTTTACTAGATAGATTTGTACCGCCTTTTTTGGGGCGACGTCGAGGTTGGATGGTAATTACACAAGTAGCATTACTGTTAAGTATAGCTGCAATGGCTTTACAACACCCATCCCAAGGGCTACAACCTTTAATAATTGCTGCTGTGGCCGTTGCTTTTTTTAGCGCCAGCCAGGACATTTTAGTTGATGCTTACCGCACTGATGTAGTGGAAGTCCAAGAAAGAGGTGCTGGAGCATCTATTTATTTATTGGGTTATCGCCTTGCTATTTTAGTAACGGGTTACGTCACGTTATTTTTGGCAGACAGAATGCCTTGGCAAGCTGTTTACCTGTTGATGTCGTTGTTGATGCTCGTAGGTTTGCTAAGTTCTATTTTTGCACCAGAACCAGTCCTACGCGATCGCCCACCTCAGACTTTATCCGCCGCCGTCAAATTACCCTTTATTGAATTTTTCCAGCGTCAGGGCTGGCTACAAGGACTTTTAATCCTGATATTCATTGTGATCTACAAGTTGGGGGATTCTTTACTCAAGAATGTATCCACCCCATTTTTGTTAGATAAAGGCTTACATTTCACTCAAACCGACATCGCATTTCCTGGTGCATTGGGAATTTTCGCCACTATTGTTGGCACCTTGGCAGCAGGAGCAGTAATGACCAAAATTGGTGTTAATCGGGCGCTTTGGATATTCGCCATTATGCAAGCTGTCGGCAACTTGGCTTTCTTTGCGTTAGCAGTAGTAGGTAAAAACTTCTATCTAATGTTAGCTGCCGTTAATATAGAACAATTCTGTGCCGGTTTAGAAACTGCTGCTTTTGTAGCATTTTTGATGAGTCTTTGTAACCAAAGCTTTTCAGCTACACAGTACGCCTTACTTTCGAGTTTGCAGGCTTTTAGTAGAGATATTGTCACGGCTCCGGCAGGTACCTGGGCACAAGCCACCGGCTGGTCTACATTCTTTCTACTGACAGCAATAGCAGCTTTGCCAGGATTACTATTATTACCATTCTTTGCCCCTTGGAATCCAAAGCCAGTGGTAGTATTATCCAGACCAGGATTAGAGAACGAAGAAGAGGATATATGGGGAATCAAGTAGTTATTGCTGTCGGCACATTTATTCTCTTACTCACTGGTTTATTACTTGGCTATGTTCTCTCGCAGTTAGTTCTAGGATTTCTCGCATTTAACCTCCTAACTTTTTTCGGAACACTCAGCCTAATTTTAATTTTTGGTACACTTTATTACGTTTTATTTTGGCAGTTGCGGAGAGAACAGTCCCGGTCATCAACTATAAATGAAGGGATACCAAACCAGGTAGAGGAGGGTTTATCTGATAGCTATCTCAAAAACAGACTAATCGCTAAATTATCCGGTGACACTGCTGCTGCCGAACGGTTAATTGAACAAGCAAAAGAAACTTATCCTGGGATGCCGGAGAATTGGTATTGCGAAAGAGTGCTTGATGACTTAGAGCGCGATCGCCAGAAGGAGTAGGGAAGTAGAGACGCGATTAATCGCGTCTGTACAGGAGTTAGGAGGACAAGGGAGAATTTTTCCAATCGCCAATGCCCCATGCCCAATGCCCTATTCCCAATTCCCATGCACATAAAATTGCTAAAATAAATCAAGAATACTTCACAAATCTTCAGCTAAGTTCTCATAAAAGTTCGTCACTCTGTTTGCAATTAAAATATGGCTATTTTTCGTCAATACATCGCCCCACTGCTTGCAGTTTTGGTATTTCTCTTTGCCTTAGTCGCAGTCAGCGCCCGGATCTTTTTACCTTCTGATATGGCAGCACCCGCACCAATTGAAAAGGTAGAGATGAGTTTTCAACCGACTCCAACTGATTTACCACCAGCAGCACATAACTTAGCTAACTAAGTAAATAAACGTATTTAAGTGTCTGAACAACTACTACCTGGGTATATTATTCGCCGTGGCTCCGCTTTGGAGCGATCGCTCCTACTTAAATTCATGCAGCGAACTTATGAGGATCTCTTTCCCAATGAGGATTTTTCCCACCTAGAGCAAACAGTTAAGCAATACTTTTCTAGCGATACGCCCTTGTGGTGGGTTGAGGAAGAGGGGGAGCAGGGAGCAGGGAGCGGGGAGCAGGGGGAGCAGGGGGAGCAGAGGGAGCAGGGAGCAGGGAGCGGGGAGCAGGGGGAGCAGGGAGCAGGGAGCGGGGAGCAGGGGGAGATAAGAAGAATAAGCAATGCCCCATGCCCCATTCCCAATGCCCAATTCCCAATACTTCGGCAACTCTTGGAGACGCTACGCGAACGCTCAGTACAAGTGCCCAATTCCCCTATAGCCTGCCTCTGGGTGGGGAATGCCATAGATCAAGTGCAGGGAAACCGTCATGCTCATATCTTTATCCTCTACGTTGTACCAGAACATCGGCGACGGGGTATTGGTAGGGCGTTGATGCGATATATAGAAAATTGGGCTATTGAAAGAGGCGATCGCCAGATTGGACTGCAAGTGTTTCAATCGAACAAACCCGCATTGAATCTTTACAATCAGTTAGGTTATCAAACCCAATCCATCTGGATGGTAAAATTCCTGAGTGCAGAACAATAAACCAAAAGATAGCGATCGCTGTAGCGTCTGAGGTTCTCGTTTGGATAAAACTCAACGAGGGTGAAAATAAAGTGTATAATACTGCAACTTATATTTATAAGGCTTTAACTTATTGGCGCGGGGGTATATGTTAATCCCTTTTCGGGATTGAAATGAAATTATGTATGACGAAGACGATCTAAGCCTACTCGATGTTGAGGAGGAGCTAGAAAGCCCCTTAGATAAAATAGAGCCGCTAACTGCCGAATCAGTTGTGGCAAGACCCGATCCAGAAGTGATGCTATCCCTCCTGGAAAATCCCCAACCCCAGCAACGAATGTTAGCGGCTCGTGCTTTTTGTGATATTGAAGATGCACGTGCGACTCCCCATCTAATTCGCCTGTTAACTGATACCTGTCCTTTAGTGCGGGTGAGTGCAGCTTATGGACTCGGACGCAATCCCAGCTCAGAGGCAGTGAGTCCGTTAATTGCTCAACTAAAAAATGATTGGAATGGCTATGTACGTAAAGGTGTTGTTTGGGCTTTAGGAAACTGTCGCGATCGCCGTTCTTTACCACCCCTAGCAGATGCCCTAAGAACTGACATTTCCGCAGTACGTTTGTGGGCTGCTAGCGCCTTAGCACAGATGGCAGAAGTAGGTTATGAAGCAGTTATCGGGGCAACACCACCATTAATTGAAGCCTTAGTCAAAGACCCCGTGGCAGCAGTGCGGAGTAACAGTGCCTGGGCAATTGGTCAACTGTGCCGCGAACTACCTTCTAATGTAGTTTATGCCACAGCGATCGATGCCCTAATTCAAGCCTTTGCCGAAGACCAAGATTTGGGAGTACGGGAAGACGCCAAAGCCTCACTGTTAGGAGTGGGTGATCCCCGTGGCTTGCAGTTGATTGAAACCCTGGAACAAGAAGGGTGGTTTTAATTTGGACATTGGGAAAGAGGAGGCAGAAGTTTTTGAATTTTGAATTTTGAATTGATTTCTCCCTCATCCCCCAGTCCTTACTGACCTTCAGCTACAGGTTTGACCAAATTTAAGTCATAAGGACGCTCAGTATCATCCTCACCTAAATATTCACCATTTTGAATTTCTAGAATAACTAGCGGAATGTGTCCAGGATTTTCTACCTTATGTAGGGTTGCTGCGGGAACATAAGTTGATTCGTTTCGATTTAGTAATGTTTCCACATCGCCACAAGTCACCTTTGCCACACCAGAAACTACAACCCAATGTTCATTGCGGTGATAATGGATTTGTGGTTTAATGCCATGCCTGGGCTTAATTTCAACACGACTAATTCTATAGGTTTCTCCCTCCTCGATCACCTCCACCTCACCCCAATATCGTGTGCCGGAATGTGGAGACAATTCGTTGATATTTGACTGAATATTATTTTCGTTCTGAGTCATAACTAATTTCTCAACTAGATGATTATGGATATTTTGAATTGTTCACTCCCCGGTATACTGAATCCTGTAAATCCGATTATTAGCTTCTTCTGTTAATAGTAGACTACCATCTGGCAACACGAGTAAACCTACAGGTCGTCCCCAAGTGGTTGGTACAGAAGGATTTAGCAAAAATCCGGTGAGAAAGTCTTCGTAATAGCCAAGCGATCGCCCTTTAGCATCGAAGGGAACAAATACAATTTTATAACCAGTGCCGCGATCGCGGTTCCAAGAACCACGAAAAGCAGCAAAAGCACCATTCCGGTATTTTTGTGGAAAGGTTTTACCATCATAAAACTGCAAACCCAATGCTGCTGAGTGCGCCTGGAACAGTACATCTGGTCTTTGGGTACGGGCTACTAAGTCAGGGCGTTTACTTTTGCCATCCGTCTTTTGGCGCGGATCGAGGTTGTTTGGTGTCAAATAAGCATAAGGCCAGCCGTAAAATGCCCCCTGTTTAACGCGTGTCAGATAGTCTGGCACCAAATCATCGCCAATTCCATCCCGTTCGTTAACAGTGGCATAAAGTTCCTTAGTTACAGGATGAAAGTCTAAACCAACAGGGTTACGCAAGCCAGAAGCGAAAGTCTGCTGTTGGGAACCATCTAAATTCATCACCTGTATCGAAGCCCGTGGTAAGGATTCTTCATCCACATTGGTTCCTGAACCAACTGAAACATATAATTTTTTGCCATCGGGCGAGACAACAACATTGCGCGTCCAATGGTTGTTATAACCTTTAGCAGGTAAGTCGGCAATTTTTTCCCCCTTCCCTGTCATCTGATTTTGACCTTTGGTATAGTTAAAACGCACCACAGCATCTGTGTTTCCCAGAAAGAAGGAATTACCTGTAAAAGCCATACCAAAGGGTCTATTGAGTCCGTTTTCCCGACTGGCAAAGGTTTCTCGAACGTCGGCTATGCCGTCAGCATTGCTGTCACGCAACAGACGAATCCGATTTTGCCCGGTTTCAGTCACTAAGACATCACCACTGGGGGTTAAAGCTAGCCAGCGTGGGGCATCTAAACCATCCGCAAAGACATTTACTGTAAAGCCTGATGGTACACGCAGCACCGGATTTTGCGGAATGGGTACAACCTCAGGCCGCTTGGAGGCACTTTTTGTCGCGAAGGGTACTGGCAAATTCTTCAGATTGATCCTGATGGGTGTGGGTGAAAGTGTTTGAGTACGGACGATATTTTTTGACTGTGTAGGATTGTGTGTCAGTTGTGCAGAAGGTACAGATGTTTGTGGCGTGGAATTATCTGAAGAAGCGCGAATCTGGTTACAGGCTGCTACCAAGGTTAGTAAAAAAACTGGCAGCAAGAAACGCGCAGGGACTTTCATGGCGGTAGACACTATACACAATTTTTATACTTTAAATTTGAGACTTAATAATTGTCGCCAGTCTAAAGTTTGATTTTTTTTAGTTAGTCAACCTACTTAAGGTAGTGGGGATTAGGGATTGGGGACTAAATTCTCTTCCCAATGCTCAATACTTCTCTTCTTAGGCGGCGCCAACGGCAACTCTTGGAGACGCTACGCGTAGCAAGATTCCCGAAGGGGTACGCTCAGTACAAGTGCCCAATATTTACACATACAAGTATTTGTTAGTTAATAAAAATTTTTCAAACTCTGCTGCTGGCAATGGACGACTAAATAGAAAACCTTGCATAGAATTACAGTTATATTGGCGTAAAAAATCCAGTTCTGCTTCCGTCTCTACACCTTCAGCAACTACATTTAGATTGAGATTGTGAGCCATTTGAATTAATGCTTTGGTAATTGCTGACTTCTGTAGATCGTTAGCAACATTATGGATAAAATAACGGTCGATTTTTAATGTGTTAATTGGTAAGTTTTTCAGATAAATTAAAGAAGAGTAGCCAGTTCCAAAATCATCAATTGCAATTTTTACACCCAAGGATTGCAATTTGTTCATAGTTGCGATCGCACTATTTACATCTTGCATAATCATACTTTCAGTAAGTTCTAGTTCTAAGTTATGTGGTTCCAAATCATTGATGGCTATAAAGTTGACGATTTTCTGAATAAAATTTGGTTGATTAAATTCAATTACTGACAGATTTACAGCAAAAACCAAAGAATTAATTCCGGCATCACGCCAAATTTTAATTTGTTGGCAGACACTTTTTAATACCCATTTACCAATAGGAACAATTAAACCTGTAGACTCTGCTAACGGAATAAATTCTGTTGGGTAAATCATACCCAGTTCTGGACTTTGCCAGCGCAATAAACTTTCAGCAGCCACTATTTTACCAGAGACAATATCGACTATTGGTTGATAATAAATTTCAAATTCTTGAAAATTATGTTGTTTAATAGCTCGGTGTAAGCTAATTTCTAACAACTGCATTTTTGGAGACAAGTTTTTAATTACAGTCTGAGGAGATAAATACTTTTTTAAAGTAGCGTACTTCTCCAATCTGTTCATAATGGCAGTTAATAACTCAGACCGACTAAATGGCTTAGTTATATAGTCATCAGCACCCATATCCATACCTTGACGGAAGTCAGATTTGGCAGATTTAGCAGTTAGAAAGATGAAGGGAATTGTTGCCGTTGATGGATCTTGGCGTAACGCTCTTAGCACGCCATAACCGTCAATTTCTGGCATCATCATATCACAGAGAATTAAATCGGGAACTTCAGAGATAGCCAAATGTACACCGATTCTGCCATTAGCCGCAGCAATAGTTTCAAAATCTTCAGCTTCTAGCAAATCTAAAATGTTTTCACGGACTCCTTCCTCATCTTCTATTATTAAAATTTTGGGCATAATTACCTCAATTTATATTTCATTATTTAATGACAAAATGACAGTAAGCTTTGTACCAAATCCCAGCGTACTTATGAAAAATATTTTACCTTCGTAAATATCTGTAGCGGTTCTCGTTCACGTGAGGTACACCCGTAGGCGCAATTCATGAATTACCCCTACACCTTGCGATCTAATTTTGTACCGCATCTGAGTGGAAACCGCTATATACACTTTTTTACAATTCCCATTTCTAATTTATTGCCTAGTATATTACGGAACCAATACTGGCGTTAATTATAGATAGTTTTGTCTGTTTCTTGTGCTAGTGCTTGACAGATACTTCCATAAGTAATATTACCTTGATTATCAACTACTGATAGTACTGAGACCATCTTCAGAAATTCTGACACATTCAATTTCATGACCGACGTATGTATGCTTCAAAAATATTGGCTGTTTTCAAGCTAGTTTCAGAAGCTACAAGCATTACCATATCATGCTTAGTGAAGCACCCCGGTACCTGTGAAGATGAAGAAACCAAGATAGTCTTGCCCCGTGCTACCTATCAGTGCATAGGCGTAGCCTGTCGTAGACATCGCATCTAAGCTAAAACACATCTAATTTGCAGATTAAAATTTTCTCAACATCTTGTGGGGTGGGCATCTTGCCCCCCTTGATTATGCAACTTAAATGCTGATTAGCTTAATAGTGATTTTTCTGGCACAACCATCGGCGAGAAACAGTCAATTGTTGACTCCAAGCTTTGTCGCCCAAACAGCTGAGGTAAGGCTTGCATAGATTTTTACAATAAATAGTTATCGAAAGCTGGTTACTACCCGCCCGCCTAGCCCTTCACAAAGGATGCAACTGCACCCGCCGTTCGCCGTAACGCAATAGCCTTTCTATAGTTAAGAGCCGATTTTCCCAAACTTTGACTTGATAGGAATTCGACTTAAGTTCTTGGCTCATCAATACCCGAAATTGAGACTGGAAGCGAGTTAAAGAGGCTTTCGCCACTAGTAACTTACTAGCAGACGGGGAAGCGGCAAGCTGATTTAAAGCACTGCGTAAAACTTCTGCCTGATTGTTAAAATCTGATATTGTCTGAGCGGGTCTTTGTAGTTGGTCATTTTGGAAAACAAATTTCCATTCCCGTTGCAGCGCGGTGTAACGGATAGCGGCAGTTTGAAAAGGCTGGCGGTGAGGAATCGGTTCACTTTTTGTGGATTGAACCCTACCTTGGGTGCTAGTAAAAAGTTTTTGTAGATCGTTGTTAAAATTATCTGCGGCAAAAAGTGCGTAACCACTAACCGGCAAATCCCTTACCAACTGGAGTTGATCGAATGCCCCAATTGTTGGCAAAGAAAGTAAGCGAATTCCCGGCACCAATAAGGTAGCTCCCAATTGTTTAGAGGTAATCCAGGGTTGGGCTAGTCGTTGGAAACGAGAAGTATCCAGAGCATAAGTCATGGGAACAATTAAATCTACATCCCCCCGCCTTGCCCAAGTTTCCCAGTTTTGTTGAATTTTCTGAATCCGTTCTTGTTCCGGCAAAGGAAATACCGCAACCGACAAAATCAAATTTGGTTGCTTTTGTCGCAACTGCTGTGATACTTGGGCGACAAAGCTATCAATTTGATCGGTGCGAAATGTCGTCCACTTTTGCCACAAGTCTGCTTGGCTGGGGGAAATATTTATCGGATCTACACCAGTAAGTTGCTGAAACTGCGCTCTCGCAGCTTTGCCATAGCCATAGGTTCGACCTGCTGATGGGTCTTGGAAAGGGTAGCGAATGTAGTCTAGTTGTAGACCGTCCACGTTATAGCGAGTGACAATTTCCTCAAATAGCTTGAGCAAGTATTGCCGCACTTCGGGGTTGGCTGGATCGAAGAATGGCTTAGTCTGCCCAACGGGAATCATTTTGCCAAGGTTATCGTAGTTTGCCCAATCGGGATGAGCCGCCAGTACTGGCCCCGGATAATCAGGATTAAGGTTGAGAATTTGATTGTGACGTTGATTCCCAGCAGCAAAAGTCCAAACCCAAGCGTGTAATTCCATATCTCGCTCATGGGCTAATTTCACTGCCTCTGCCAGTGGGTCCCACCCACGAATTAATGGGTTTTGCTCTTTTGCAACTTGGCTGGGATAAATTGTATAGCCAGCGTTAACTGTTTCAAAGAAGACGGTATTAATCCCGGCTTGGGCGAGGCGATCAAAAATCTCGGACAGTCCCGCCTTGCTACCAGCACGAACAATCGTACCCCGATCTAACCAAACTGCCCGAATTTCTGGTTGAGCTAGTCTCCGATTAATAGGAAATTGCTGCCACAAATTTGTTTTAGCGACGAGCCACTGTTGACGAGCCAGAGCGTAGTTTTTTTGGGCAATCAATAGGGGTAAATTTTTGGTAATTACCCTTGCTTGTGCCAAGGCTTGCTCTCTAGTCATGACTAGCCCCCCCAATTTAGTTGAGGCCAATTGCGGCAACTGCTTTTTGACAGACTGGGAGGCGTAATTGTCTAGATACCTAGAGGAATGCTTGTCTTCAGATATCGCTTCACCAACATTAGCTGCATCCGCTAACACCGCTAAATTAGCGCTTTCCACTCGACCAATCAGATTTTCTAGCTCTTGCTGGAGGGCGATGGCTTGGTTGTTGTCAATTGGCTCATTGGAGTTGGGTGCAACATCTAGACGCACCGTTTGTTCCAACTGATCAATAGCCTCCTGAGAACTTGGGGGCTTGACTATGGGAAGCGGTCTAGGTATGGGAGCGATCGCAGTTTGAGGAGGAGGGGATGAGGGCGATGAGGGAGGGTAACTGCTCCTCTGTACACTGGGTGCAGCCGCCACAGTCGTAGAGCAGCTTTGGGAACCACCTACTATTTTTTGGTTGCGATTTGATGGCGCTGGTGCCCTCAAGTAGTAATTAACAGTAGTCTTTAACCAGGCATTATCTAACTCGGCTGTTGAGGCTGTATCTATTCCCCAGCGCCAGCCCAAAAAGGTGGAATGCTCGGTTGTCACGACTGCGGCAGGATTATCTTTAGAATTCCAAACAGCAGGAGATTCAGTGCCCATATCGTTAGGAATCACAACGCCGCCACGTACTTTGCCAAAGAGTCCAGCTTGATTTGCCCATTCTGGGATATTGGTTTTTGTGGGTTTAATCTGTTCTGTATCACTGAGACTGAATCCCCAATAACCTCCCAAGAGCGATCGCAATAACTGCCGTACTCCTGGCGATGACAGACTACCTACCGGACCACTGGCAATCAAACGCCCTCCCTTACTCATCCAGTCTTCGAGAGCGATCGCTTGGGTTGGCGTTAATGTCTCGATGTTTGGCAAAAATAATACCCGGCGATCGCCCCAATCTGCCCCACTCTTGACATCATTTAGGGAAACTACACAATATTTAACCCCTGTTGCCTGTAAGCGATCGCTTATCCCTCTCCATTGATTTGCATTTTCTTGGCCATACACTACGCTCAATACGGGTTCTTCAGTGGCCGCCGTTACTGGCAAAATATTAAAATTATTTAAAATTAAAAAATTAAAACTTAAAATTAACAATCCGGCTTTTTTTATTTGTGAATTTGCATTTTTATGATACTTTTCTTCATTCTTCACTAACTGACTCCTCAGGGGATTATTTATTATGCATTACTTCTTATTTATCATCTAGCATCACAACAAATTACCTCCGAAAAACAACGGATCTTTGATACTAAACCTCAATCGAATTGAAAATACATTTTTTGATTAAATCTTCAACTCCTGCTACTGGGAAAATTTTTGTATTTAGTCTGCCAGCTAATTCCTCAATATTCATATCATCTAAAAACACTAATTCCCCATTTTTTAACATGACAATAGGTAGCAAAATCCCATCACCTAAATCTTGCCCTTCTAAGTTTAAAAGTAAATCATGACCAGTTAGTAATCCGGTTACACTGATAGTTTGTCCCCAATAATCACTACATAAAGCACGCATATTAACTTCTAAACCTTCAACCAAATTTAAGCGTTTCAAAATGGGTTGAAATGCTTTTTCTACGGCGTTGCCCACTACCCAAGTGAATCTTCTCTGAGGATAAACTTTTGGCGGCAGTAATTCTGCCGCAACGGTGGCAAATTGCTTGATAAATAATTGAATCAAACCAACTCCGTTATCAATTTGGGGATATTCTTCATATTCAGATTCACTCGGTAATTCCTCACCTGCAATCAAAAACCACTCATCAGCTAACCAAACAACGCTAGAACCGAACTTTTGGCGAAATTGCTGCGAGAGAATTTGCACTTGAGAAATCACTTCTTGAGCTTTTTCCCTAGTTACAGGTGTAAGCTCATCTTCTGGAGGCCGAAACCGTGTCAACCCAACTGGCACAACTGCCACCGATGCCACCGCAGGTATTTCACCAGTATGAAAAAACGTTAAATCTTTGAGAGTTTGTTCCAGATGTTTGCCATCATTTATACCAGGACAAACAACTACTTGAGCATGAATTTGCAGTCGCCTTTCTTGAAACCACTTGAGTTGTTGCAAGATTTGTCCCGCACGGGGATTTTTCAGCAGTCTAATTCTCACTTCCGGCTCCGTGGCATGAACAGAAACATACAACGGAGACAAGCGCATTTGCTCAATCCGCCGCCATTCTCTTTCTGGCAAATTGGTGAGGGTAAGATAAGAGCCGTACAAAAAGCTTAGACGATAATCGTCATCTTTCAAATATAAGCTGGTGCGCTTACCTGGTGGCTGTTGATCGATAAAGCAAAATGGACACCGATTATTGCATTGAATTAAGCCATCAAATAGGGCAGTTTCAAATTCTAGCCCCAAATCTTGGTCATAATCTTTTTCGATTTCGAGACTGTGAGTTTTACCAGCAGCGTCTAAAACTTCTAATTCCAAGACTTCATCAGCACACAAGAACTGATAATCAATTAAATCGCGGGGACGTGTACCATTGATTGCAACGATCGCATCCCCAGCTTCAAAGCCAATCTCTGCGGCTATTGAGTCTGGAAGAACTTTGGTAATTCGGGCAGGATTAATGGTATTCATGGGAATTGGGCACTTGTACTGAGCGTTCGCGTAGCGTCTCCAAGAGTTGCCGTTGGCGCAGCCTCTTCAAGAGTTGTATTGGGCATGGAGTTTGGACTAATGACCAATGACTAATGATTATCCTTTCCAACCTGTGGCGATCGCTACTAAGATAGCACTACCGAATGCTAATCTATACCAAACAAAAACTAAAGTGTTTTTAGTTTGTAAGTATTTGATCAAAAATGCAATTGACAGGTAGGAAAAAATAAAGGTTGAAATAATCCCGACAATTAACAGTCCAACAATATTATCTGGTAACTGGTGGGCTTGAAACAACTTGAAGATTTTCAAGCTTTTATACAGGGTAGCAATGGTAAGAGTTGGAAACCCCAACAAAAATGAGAATTTCGCGGCTGTATCGCGTTCTAATCCTAAAAATAAGGCAGTCGTCAACGTTGAGCCAGAACGAGAAACGCCCGGAATTAAAGCAAGTGTTTGTCCCAGTCCAACTAAAATACCATCCCGAATCTGCAATGAATCGAAACCTCGTTTGCGAGTGCCAATTTTTTCTGCCAAAGCTAGTATAAGTGCCATGATAATTGACATGATGGCAATAATTAATGCACTTTCAGGTAAAACATCTTTCAAAAGAAAGCCGAAAATCAAAGCAGGCATTGTTCCTACTACAATACCGACAAGAATTTTCCATTCTTCGCGTTGCCAGTCTTTGTCTTTTAATGCTTCAATCCCACCTTTGACAATAGTATAAATCAGCGACCAAAAATAAAATACAATTGCGATCACACTGCCAAATTGAATGGCATCGACAAAATCTTTAGAGCCTAGTTCTTTCCACCCAAATACCTTTGTCACAATCAGAAGATGTGCAGTGCTGCTGATTGGCAAAAACTCTGTAATGCCTTGAACAATACCCAAAATAAAAGCTTGAATCAACTCCATCTGCAATTAATACCTTTTTCCTGTTCTAGACATGATTATGAAAATTGTTTAGCTGATGATGTTGCTTTATATACTATCCATTGCACCTAGTATTGGAGAAAATTCAATTTTACCGATCAATAACATCATCGAAGACGCTGACTATGTTCTTACACCCACCTCAATAAGTCAACGCAATTTGGCAAATTCATCAAACTTTAATATTTAGCGGACTGATTGTAGCTCAGAGGATGTCTGAAAAGTTTTTTTATATACACTAATCCTTGGATATCCCCCTAAATCCCCCGATAAATTGGGGGACTCTGAGACTCTTATTACCAGCTTTTTAAGCCTTGATCAGGGGGATCAATAAATATTTTATACTTCTCAGACATCCTCTCACTTTTTAACTGTTAAATTTTACCGTTCACCTCCCTGTAGTCCTAGACTTACAAAGAACTACAGAGAAATTCTGACTTTTCACGTTATGTGGAAAAGCTAACGATTGACCTAACCCCCTTCCCTACGTTCGCGTAGCGGCACGAAGTGCGGGAAGGGGGAAAATTCAAAGTCTCTCTCCTTTTAGGCTACGGTGTACACACATCTCTGTACACAATGCAAAACATCGTGATATCCCCGTAAATCCCCCTTGAGAAGGGGGACTTTAAGAAGTTTTTGCCCCCCAATTTATCGGGGGGTTGGGGGGATCAAAAGGCTGTGGGGCAACTCTCCAAGACTTGTGTGTACACCGTAGCCTTAAAGGAAGAGAGAAATATAAGGGACTTCCAAATAAAAAAATATCCGAAAACTGAGGCAAAAACCCTCTCTATTTCTCCTCTCTCTGTGTTCTCTGTGTCTCTGTGGTTCGTTTCTTTGGATAATTTATTTCTTGTCAGTCCCTAAGTGAGGTTTTCCAGATACCGTGAGAAATTCTGTACATAGTGCAAGTTTAATGGGTCAGTCTGGCGCAGAATGCTTTGCTTGGTTGACGCGCAGCCCTTGGGGAAATTTCAGTATAATTACAATGCTCCCAGGGGGGATTTTAAAGTGTGATATCTTAAATAAGATAAAGTTTAGTAACAAATATTAAAAACTTTGATTAATAATACACTGTCGTCCTACACTGCTTCTACCCCTTCTATTGATACTGAGTTGAATTTGGCTGATACTGGGCAGAAGGGTATCAGGCAATTGGAATCTACACTCTCTTTACCCTTATCTATTTCTGCCCGACAAAGTTGGTTAGTGTTTGCGGCGGCGGTGTTTTTGGTATCAGTACCAGTATTTATAGAAGCGCCAATAGTGCGATCGCTACCAAGTCTAAGTTTAGCCCTGGCAGTATTTTGGGTGTGGCTAAGTTTTACCTTAATGTCACGCCCTGCAACATATATCTGGGGCGATTTGCTCTTAGGATTTAGCTGGAGTTGGTTAGCAGGAGCGATTTACTGGGGCTGGTTACGTTGGGAACCCTTATGGCATCTGCCAGTGGAATCTATCGGTTTACCCTTTGCTTGCTGGTGTCTTTTGAAGAATTGGGGCAAGGTGGGTAGCTGGTTTTATTTAGGTTCTTTACTCGGTACAGTTTTAACAGATGTATATTTTTATATAGTAGATTTAATACCCTATTGGCGGCAAATTATGAGAGTAGATGCAGATGGCGCACCACAGATATTACAAAATGCGCTCATACAAGTACAAACACCTTGGGGACAAACTTGGGCGATAATTCTTGCCTTAACGCTGTTAACAGTCGGCATTTTATCTTTAGGTAGAAAGGAAAAACACTGGTATGCCTTTGGTGGCGCAGTTTTAAGCACAATTTTGGTAGATAGCCTATTTTTGTTAGCAGCGATCGCAGCATGAAAAAGGCAGGAGGCTGCAATCAGCGTGTAGTCTTAACTCTTGCCGAAACTTTTCCCAGCCCAATCTACTACACATCAAGAATGATGCTGTAAATGATTAATTAGTTAAGAAATATTACATAACAATCCATCGCCATCAAGTCTTTTTTGGTATTAGACATCGCACAGTTTCGTGTCTGGTTTAGAGGTAGAATCAGCCACCCCAAAAAGATTTCGTCTAGCTGGGAATGCTACCAGGATGGTGGATGCAACGCTATTGCACTCTTCTGGCGATGAAAATTTTTGACAAAAGCATAGTCAAACCTAGTGACGGCAAATATTGTGCATATTAATACGCTGTATATTAGTTTCTGATGACTGCTGTGTTGATTAAGCTATCAGGTTTTGTCCCTTGTCCTTTGTCTTTGGCGCTCTGACTAATGACTAATGACTGCTGACGGCTGTTAGCTTAAAATTTTTATTTCTGTTTGATGGAAAGAGGTAGAAAATCGTGAAAAGATTGGCGCATTTATTAACAGTGTTTAGTTTGTTACTTGGTTGCTGGGGATGGTTGGGAACAACTCAGATAGCCCAAGCTGCTAGTTTCAACAGTTTTGCTTATGTGCAAGTCCCAGTTCTGGCAATTGAGCGGCAGAATCGGGCAGACGCTAAACTAGGTACGGAATTTGGTAAAAAAATTGATTTGAATAATACCAACGTCCGAGCTTTTCAACAATTTCCAGGGCTTTATCCCACCCTGGCGAAGAAAATCATTATCAATGCTCCCTACAAAAAGGTAGAAGATGTATTGGATCTTGACGGATTGAGTGATTCCCAAAAACAAACCCTGCAAGCCAACTTCAAGAATTTCACCGTGACAGAAGTAGAGCCTGCCTTCAACGAGGGAGACGATCGCTTTAACAACGGTATCTACAGATAACTGCACGTGCCGTTAATGTAGCAAATAGCAGCCCACCCCTGATTGTAGGGAGTGGGAGTATTTATAGAGATGAGGGGGATGAGGAGGATGAGGGAGACTTTTCTAACTCATCTCCCCCTGCTCCCTCATCTCCCCCCTGCTCCCTCATCTCCCCCTGCTCCCTCATCTCCCCCTGCTCCCTCATCTGCCATTACCTTGCCCCAAATAGATATTCCTAGCCAATTTGATGTCTTAGTAGTCGGCGCTGGTGCTGCTGGACTTTACACAGCGCTGTGTCTGCCAGAATCCTTGCGAGTCGGCTTGATTACCAAAGAAACTGTTGCTTTGTCTGCCAGTGATTGGGCGCAAGGTGGCATTGCCGCAGCCGTTGCCCCAGAAGATTCTCCCGCCTTGCACATTGAAGATACGATCCAGGCGGGCGCGGGTTTATGCGATCGCCCTGCTGTCGAATTTCTCGCCCAACTTGCCCCTAGTTGTATTCAATCTCTAGTTAACTTGGGAGTCGCTTTTGACCGTCATGGTCAAGCCTTGGCTTTAACTTTAGAAGCCGCCCATTCTCGCCGCCGTGTTCTCCACGCTGCGGACACCACAGGGAGGGAAGTTACCACCACTCTCACCGCCCAAGTATTACGTCGTCAGAATATTCAAGTCATTCAGCAAGCTTTGGCTTTGAGTTTGTGGATTGAACCCGAAACTGGTCGCTGTCAGGGAATTAGCCTGTTTTATCAAGGTAAAATTACCTGGGTAAAAGCTGGTGCTGTGGTACTGGCAACTGGCGGCGGTGGTCAGGTATTTGCCCAAACCACTAACCCGGCTGTGAGTACAGGTGATGGGGTAGCGATCGCATCTCGTGCCGGCGCGATCCTCCGCGATTTAGAATTTGTCCAATTTCACCCCACAGCCCTCACTAAACCTGGTGCCGATCGCTTCCTCATTAGTGAAGCTGTACGCGGTGAGGGGGCACACCTCATCGATAATGAAGGACGGCGTTTTGCCTTTGACTACCACCCTGCCGGTGAACTCGCACCAAGAGATGTGGTCAGTAGAGCAATTTTCAGCCATTTACAACACACCGCCCTGGATTTGGCTACTGCCCATGTCTGGTTGGATATGCGCCCCATCCCCGCCGACAAGATTCGTCAGCGCTTTCCCAACATCATCAAGGTTTGTCAGCATTGGGGCATTGATGTCTTCCACGAACCTATCCCTGTAGCGCCAGCTGCCCATTACTGGATGGGTGGAATTGTCGCGGATCTGATGAATCGCACAAATATCCCCGGTTTGTATGCGGTGGGTGAAACTGCTAGTACTGGGGTGCATGGGGCAAATCGTCTTGCCAGTAATTCCCTATTGGAATGTATTGTGTTTGGCGCACAGATGGGCCAAATTGAGTTGGAAAATATTGGGCTGCCCTCAGAAACACCAGTGCTACCATTACAAAAATTTAGTCCTGATGCTAGTGAGTGGCACATCCAGCAAGCACAGCTAGAAGCACTCAGGGAGAAGTTACCGCGTCTAGTGTGGGAAAATGCTGGTATTTGTCGGGAGCAATCAAAGTTGGAAACTGCGATCGCTACTATTGAATCCTGGCAGCAAGATTTCGCTGCCTTCCCTCTAAGTCAATTCTTGATTGCTTTAAATCCAGCAGAACCAGCTAGTTTTGACTTACCAGATGTTGAACGACAATTGGGACTTTGGGCAGAAACCCGCAACTTATTAGATGTGGCTGATTTAATTCTCAAAAGTGCTGCTTTTAGAACTGAAAGCCGAGGCGGACACTACCGCTTAGATTATCCTCAATCAGACCCAAATTGGCAAGTCCACACACTAGTACAAACAAATCATTGGTGGCAATCAACTTTACCACAATCTCAAATCTAAAATCCAAAATTGCCATCACCGAGTGCCACTACCATTATTACTGTCGGGTCCACCACAATTTGGTGGAACATATATGTCTTTTATATTTTGAGAATTGACTTTGCCGACGATTGAGGTGTTACTGCTAGTAGCGCCAAAAGCATTAGCACTTGCAGTACTGAATATACCTGTCAAAGCGGCAAGCTTAGGTACTAGTATGTAAGCAGTTACACATAAGATCAGAAGCTTTGTGATTTGGAAGTTAGCTTTCATAGCGTTAAGTAAATTTACTAGTTTTTGATTTTAGAAGTGTTTATTATATTCACCGTATATTTACTGATTTTTCTAAAAAGTATTTTAAATTTATTAAGTTATTGCTGCGATTATATAAAGAATTGCACTATTCGGTGGGATTAAATCGTATTTATACTTAAAAAATATTCTTGATTAGCTGCTTTTACATCAGTCTAAAGTTAGATATATTGACAAATCTGTGTGAGCATTTTGCTAAAGTCACTATATTCTTAATAGCATCTTAATATTTTACGTATAAACACTAAGTTTACTAAAATAATAGTTTATAAAACTCTTATGTTTACTTATTGGATTGTATAATTAAAATTTAATTAAATTAAAGACAAACCAAGATAATTGCAATAATACAAGTATTTTAAAAACTATATAACTACAAAATATCGTAATAAGCGAATTAGTACAGGTATATTTTTAATAGTATCAATATTTACAATAAATATTGATACCTCTGATGACTAATTGCTTTCTTACATAAATTATTAGGTTTAGTCTTCAGGGGAAAAAGCCTTGCTAGGTCTCCATCTTGACTAAAAAGCCACCTTTTAGCATATACGCCATACTTTTTTAGGACAATGCTTTGGACATATCTCCAGCCCACATTCCTAATTTGAAGGTAAAAATATTGACTAAGGTGAAAAAAATCTAGAGGCTTGACTCTTGATTAATTAAGCAAACTCGTAGCGATTTTTACCCAAATGCTTGGCACGGTACATTGCTGTATCTGCTTGTTTCATCAAAGTTTCACTGTCTTGACTGTTGTATGGGTAGACACTAATGCCAATACTGGCAGAGATTCTGATTGCATAACCGTCCAAAACAATTGGCTTGGTAATACTGCTTAAAATTTTTTCGGCGACTCTAGCAGCTATTTGGACATTAGGAATTGCCCGTAAAATTATCGTAAATTCATCGCCACCCAAACGAGAAACTGTATCACTAGCGCGTAGAGAGTTGCTGAGTCTTTCAGCAATAGTCATTAGCAAGCGATCGCCCGTCTCGTGTCCCAGATTATCATTGACTTGCTTAAAGCCATCTAAATCAATAAACAGCAGTCCCAGCAGCAAGTTGTTGTGTTGCGCCCAATGTAACGACTCGTTAAGTTGTTCAGCAAAAAATTTGCGATTCGATAAACCGGTCAGTGGGTCATGATATGCTAAATAACGCAAGTGGTCTTCTTTGAGTTTTAATTCATTGTTAGAGCGGAATAGTTCAGCAGCAGTACGCTTCAGATGTTCTTCCATGAGCTTGCGCTCAGTAATATCTCGGATGATCCCAACTAAAAAGGAATTGCCAGCTGAGTCTTTATGGAGCGATCGCTTCGTGGCAATTTGATAAGTCTGGCCATCGGCATTTGTAAATTCTTCTTCGTGTTCCTGGGGTTGCTGAGTCCGAAATACCAGCTCATCCTGTTGTCGAAACACATCGGCTTCATCTTTAGAAAAAAAGTCGTAGTCTGACTTTTCAATTAACAACTTATTCGGATAACCAATAAATTGACAATACGCGTCATTTAAAACAACCCACTGGTGTTCTTCATTTTTCACAAAAATGGGATCAGGAATCGTGTTGATGATCTGATTCAAAAACTCTTTAGAACGTTTCCACTCTTCTTGGATATGAGCGATGCGACTGATCATCCAAATGGCAGAACTGCCAAAAGTAAACAGCGCCGGAATGAGCGGTATCCACCAACCACACAAGAAAGCAAGGTAAGTAATCAGCGTCAGCACACAGCAAGAAAATAAGATACTAAGAAGGCTTTTAGTTGGGTGTCGTATTCGCCATGTCGTAACTGCTCCCAAACAAGACCAGATAAACATCCAGAAATATTCTACCGGGTCAGTCCAAAATCTGAATAACGGTCGTCCTTTAAGAGCAGCAGAGATTAACTCACTAATAAAATAAGCTTGCAGTTGAATAGCAGGTACAGGCTTTGCCTCACTCATTAGATTGCTGGAGTAAGGAACGAATACAAAATCCTTGAGACTGGGTGCGGTGGAGCCAATCAGTATAATTCGATCTTTGATTAACTTTTCTGGGACTTTATCTGCCAGTACATCTCTGATCGATACCTGGCTAAAACTACAAAAGTATCGAGATGAACTTTGACATTTAGGTTTGGGAAAATTGGTCAAAATTTGGTATCCACCATCATCAGCTCTCACATAGCCACCATCATCACCCTTAAAAGGAATAAATACTGCCTTACCCAATTGCAAATAATCAGGGTTGCCTTTTGCTTTGACGGGAATAATTTCCTTTGACTTTAAATACAATAAAGCCAACTTCAGGGCAAAACTTTCATGTGGCTGATTATCAATAGACCAATACAACAAACTGCGACGTACTTTTCCATCAATATCATATAGCAGGTTGTTAAAGCCCACTTGATTCTGATTTAGTCCCGGTGGAGGCAAAACAGTAAAGTTTTTGTTTTTGTCATTTGCTAGTAGTTCAACACCAATTAAGTTGGGCATTGACTTATAAGCATTACGCAGTTCTTGATTACCAAACTCTACTGGCAAATTTCTGTAGATATCTAAGCCGATAGCAAGAGGTTTGTGGACATTTAATTTTTGTAACAACTGGGCAATCTTTTTATCTGGAATCGGCCACGAACGTACTTCGTTTAAATAGGCTTCATCAATGACTACGATCGTAATCCGGTCTTCTGGCGGTTCATTTGGGCGTAAGCGAAAAAATTGATCCAAAGCTGCCAACTCCAAAGATTGCAATAATCCCATGAAGTGCAAAAGCATGATGCATACTGCAACGCTGGCGGCAGTAATCAATTCTCTGTGTCCTCGACTAAGCGATCGTTTCAGTCGAAAGATTAACTTTACAAAACGCTTGCCTACCTGCTGATTCATTCCCATTACCTAGTAAAGAGAAGTATTCTCTATTTACAATAGCTATTAATAACTATCGGACTAACATAGCTCAAGGGGGAGCTAAATAGAGTTTCTAAGAGTTTTTTCAATTCAGCAAGGTTCTTTAAGACATCATGGTATTTGTGATCTATCAACCATAGATTGAGACCAATTATCTTAACCTATGATCAATTAGATATTTTACTGAGAATTACGGCAACTTCCAACAGACAGACCTTTGGATTCGGCGCTGACATGATTGCATCCCAAAGTGGGTTACAAGTCTGGTAAACCCAAATTAATTATACATTTGACTTAAGTAAATATATGCAATTATTTTCCTTCGCTTAAGGTTTTGCCGATAAAAACAGCAGGAAAATTGGTAATTGGGTATTGGACAAAACTCATTATCTGTTACCAAAAACAAAAAAGCCAACTAGAAACAGATCTCGCTGTATTCATCCAGTTGACTATGAGGTGTAAACTGCACTGTACCGCTAGATTGGTGTAGGCTTCTCAATTCATTAGACATCGGAGTGAAAATTACATAGGCAAAATTCATAAATTTTGCCTACCAAGGATTTTGAGCAACGCATAATTAATTTCACGAGATGTCTATTGCGAACTGTAGATGATGCTTCCTCAAGGCAGTTACTTGAAATACTTGAAGTTACGGGGACCTGTGTAACCAGAAATTTTCGCTAGTTCCTCTAAGCTTTGGACTCCGCTATAGCTTTTGCCATTGATGATCCAAGTAGGGAAGCCTTCAATTTTTGCGGCTTTACACAGTTCTGTTTGAGCTTTGAGTCCATCGGGAGCGCATTCTACCTTAATATCATTGTTGATTATTTCCTCGGCTTCTTTACCAAAAAGCATCTTTTGTTCATGGCAGTGAGGACACCAATAAGCAGTGTATTCCTTAGCTCCTACCTTGGCCAAATTGCGGGCTAAGGCTATTTCTGCCTCACCAGAAGTGGTGGTAACTTCCCAACCGAATGCCGGGTTAGGGTCTTGCTTGGGAATAAAGTTAATTTTTACGGGTTGTCCAGAAGTTCCAGCTGTAACATCTGATTGATTCACGCCAGCATAGACACCTAAAGTACCAATCAGCGTCACCATCCCGACAATTAGGGCGGTAAAGAAGATTTGTCCAATATCTTCCCAAGTCCGACCGATAATCGTCAGTACCAAAAGACTCACAGAGAACAAAGCTGAACCGATACAGTAAGGACAAATAGCTTTGATTTGCGATGCCAGCACATACATTAAGTAGCCGCTAAAAACAGACATAGCGATCGCACCCGCCAACAACAGCCACCATGTCCAATTTTCCAATTGTTTGCGGCTATTATTTTCCCCTGAGTTGAATACCAAGGGAGCCAAAGCAAATATCACCATACTGATGTATGCCAAAAACCCAAACAAAGCTAATGGCTGACCAAAAACCGTTGCCCAAGGACTCGAAAGCACATCATTACAGCCCTTTACACCAGCCTGCGCCACACAAGCGGCACTGCCTCCTGTTAACTTTTCGATGGTGAGATAACCTGTGATCAGGGCACCACACCCAGCGATCGCGGCAATCAATGGACGTGACCATTTATGAATCCAAGGAGTAGAACGACGGCGAATCATAAATATTGGGTAATGGGGAATGGGGAATGGGGAATGGGGAATGGGGAATGGGGAATGGGGAATGGGGAATGGGGAATGGGGAATGGGGAATGGGTAATGGGGAATGGGGAATGAGGAATGGGGAATGGGGAATAAGAAATTGTTCGCTTGCTCCCCTACTCCCCTACTCCCCTACTCCCTACTCCCCACTCCCTAAGAATGTAACTTCACTTGTTCTGCTGATTTGCTTTCACCTTTGGAGTTCCAATTGCGACGAGCAGCTTCCACAAATTGGCTGACGCGAATTGGGTCAATTGGTTGCTCTATCCGTCCGTGACGTTTTAGGGAACTGGAAACTATTACACCATCTGCTGCCTGCATCAATGTATCAATATTTTCCCAATTTGCTCCACTACCGATGAATACTGGTGTGCCGTTTGCTGCACCACAAGCTAGTTCCAAATCTTCTAAGTTAGGAGGACTACCAGTAGCCCAACCAGATAAAATCACTCCGTCCGCTAAACCCCTTTCAATGGTGTCTTTCACGGCGACTGTGAGATTTGGAGAACTCAAAGGACGGGCGTGTTTCACCAACACATCGGCCAGGATTTTAACATTGCAGCCTAATTCCCGTCGATAGCGGAGTAGTTGATGGGCTTCTCCCTCAATTAATCCTTGGTCGGTTGCCATTACGCCTGTGAGGACGTTGACGCGGATAAATTGCGCTTGCACACAGCTAGCGATCGCCATTGCGCTTTTACCATCATTTCGCAAAACATTTAAGCCTATAGGCAAAGTCACCAAATTCTGTATCCTTTGCACCACAATGGTCATAGCACTCACAACCACTGGATCGACTTGGTTTTTGGTAAACGGCGCGTCGAAAAAATTCTCGACAATCAAACCGTCAACCCCTCCACTTGCCAGGGCTGCGGCTTCTTGTTCGGCACGATCAATCACCGCTTTTAAACTACCTCCCCAACGGGGCGAGGTAGGTAGTGGTAGCAGGTGAACCACGCCAATAATCGGTGAGCGAGTTTTAAATATCTGATATAAGTCCACGTCTTTAATCCGCCTCGCGGAGTCCAGAGTCCAGAATTCTTTGACTATTGAATGCCAGTTCAACACCACTCCCCTGAAAAGAGGGAACCTTTCTATGGGGGTGGCTCTTCAACGGGGGAAACCCCGCACGTGACTGGCTCCTGTTGACCCTTGACTCTTGACTTTACATTAAATAGTCAAATGTGTTTTATGATAGTCGGCTTACTGCTTCCTTCCTGAGATGGAAATTGGTGTGAAACCTCCCATAAGATATGTTAAGATAAAACCTGGCTACAAGAGGAGTTTGCCACTCACTAGACGCAAGGCAGCTTTCCGTGGTTTAGGCGTCTTGTCCGCGCACTGTCGTAGGACTTGCCAATCGCCAAGGTAGCATTACTGCTTTATAGGCGTAGTCGCTTTCGTCGATTTCCCTGAGGGTAGCGACTTCTCACAACAAGCCCTTTGGGCGGCTTCCCGATGGGTAGATTAACAACGCACACGCTGCGGTAATGTAAAATACCAATAAGCGAATTGTTAAAAAACATTACAAGTGTCAAATGTACCCAAAGACACTTCAATTTACCCTGGGGAACAGATTGATAAAAATATCATAACATGACCTCTATTTTTATTATTGATAGGGTCATAGTTCTACGGACAGTTACTGACAGTGAGAATCTGCCACCGTACTGTTATTAGAAGGATAGCGATCGAGAAAAAGCGAAATGAACGCTGAAATGTTTGACTACAAGAAAAAAATGAAGATATTTTCCAAATATGGGTGACAAGCCAACAATTGCCATTTCTCACCTGGGCTGCGAGAAAAATCGAATTGATACAGAACACATGCTAGGACTGCTCGTAGAAGCAGGCTATGGTGTAGATACAAACGAAGAGTTAGCAGATTACGTTATTGTTAATACTTGTAGTTTTATTGAAGCGGCCCGACAAGAATCTGTCAGAACATTGGTAGAACTGGCAGAGGCAAACAAAAAAATCGTCATCACTGGCTGTATGGCGCAACACTTCCAAGAGCAGCTTTTGGAAGAGTTACCGGAAGCAGTAGCGGTGGTGGGTACAGGCGATTATCACAAAATTGTCAATGTAATTGAGCGTGTAGAACAAGGCGAGCGGGTTAAACAGGTTAGTATTGAGCCAACCTACATTGCCGATGAGACTACACCGCGCTATCGCACTACAACCGAGGGCGTTGCTTACCTCCGGGTTGCCGAAGGTTGTGATTATCGTTGTGCATTTTGTATAATTCCTCATCTTCGAGGGAACCAGCGATCGCGTACTATAGAATCTATAGTCGCCGAAGCGGAGCAGTTAGTTAGTCAAGGGGTAAAGGAAATTATTCTAATTTCCCAAATCACCACTAACTACGGTCTAGATATTTACGGTCAGCCAAAATTAGCGGAATTACTTCGCGCTTTGGGGAAAGTAGATATACCGTGGATCAGAATGCACTACGCTTATCCCACGGGACTGACCCCAGATGTAATCGCGGCGATTCAAGAAACACCCAACGTCTTGCCTTATCTGGATTTGCCCTTGCAGCATTCTCATCCAGATGTTCTCCGCTCCATGAATCGTCCTTGGCAAGGACGCGTAAATGATGGGATTATAGATCGCATCAAAACGGCGCTACCAACAGCCGTGTTGCGGACAACATTTATTGTTGGTTTCCCAGGAGAAACAAGCGAGCATTTTGAGCATCTACTAGAGTTTGTTCAAAGGCATGAATTTGATCATGTTGGTGTCTTCACCTTTTCCTCAGAGGAAGGAACCCCAGCTTATAAGTTGCCAAATCATTTGCCCCAATTGGTGATGGACGAGCGCCGATACCAACTTATGGAAATCCAGCAACCGATTTCCCAAAAGAAAAATCAACAGGAAGTAGGCAAAATCGTCGATGTCCTGATTGAGCAAGAAAATCCTGAAAGTGGTGAATTAATCGGTCGTTCAGGTAGATTTTCCCCAGAGGTTGATGGTCTGGTATATGTCAAAGGCCAGGCAAAATTAGGAACCATCGTGCCAATAGCGATTCACCACGCTGATACATACGACCTCTACGGTCAGGTAGTCAATAACTAAATTGTTATTTTGTCTTTTGTCCAAAGTCTATTTGTTAAATGACCCTTACAGATTCACCCTTATTCTGAGGTCAACGCTGCATTAATGGCAGTTTTCATGAGGGTTTACCTGAAGTTCGCGGATTCGTTGGCATAGCTTCTCCAAGAGTTGAGGCTACTAATAGCCAATAACTAATGACTAATGACTAATGACTAAATAACTAATGACTAAATGACTAATCCAAAAATCCTTAGATAAAATTTAGGACGAATTAATGACTCTTTCATTTCAAGAATTAGGAATTTCTCAAGAACGTGTCGAACAACTGGAAAAAATCGGTTTTACCGAACCAACTAACATTCAAGTACAAGCAATTCCCCAATTGCTTGCCGGTCGTGATGTAGTCGGTCAATCTCAAACTGGAACAGGCAAAACAGCAGCATTTTCACTGCCAATTCTAGAGCGGCTAGATATCAATCAAAGAGCCGTGCAAGCCATAGTTTTAACGCCAACTCGTGAATTAGCGATGCAAGTACACGATGCGATCGCCCAATTCATCGGTAATGAAGGATTACGAGTGTTAGCAATCTACGGTGGTCAATCAATTGACCGCCAAATGTTACAACTCAAACGTGGCGTTCACATGGTTGTGGGCACTCCCGGACGGGTAATCGATTTGCTCGATCGCGGCTGTTTAAAGCTCGATCAAGTGAAGTGGTTTGTGTTAGATGAAGCTGATGAAATGTTGAGCATGGGCTTTATCGACGATGTGATCAAAATCCTATCGCAAGCGCCCGTAGATCGCCAAACAGCTTTATTCTCGGCAACAATGCCACCATCGATTCGGATGTTGGTGAACAAGTTCTTGCGATCGCCTGCAACTGTCACCGTTGAGCAGCCAAAAGCCGCTCCCAACAAGATTAATCAGGTAGCTTACCTGATCCCCCGCCACTGGACAAAAGCCAAAGCTTTACAGCCAATTCTGGAAATGGAAGATCCAGAAACAGCTTTAATCTTTGTCCGCACCCGACGTACAGCCGCCGAACTCACCAGTCAGTTACAAGGCGCTGGTCACAGTGTAGATGAATACCACGGTGACTTGTCCCAACAAGCGCGGGAACGCTTATTAGTCAGATTCCGTAACCGTCAAGTTCGCTGGGTGGTAGCAACTGATATTGCAGCACGAGGGTTAGATGTCGATCAACTCTCCCATGTAATCAACTTCGACTTACCCGATAGCGTAGAAACCTACGTCCACCGTATTGGTCGTACTGGTCGTGCTGGTAAAGAAGGAACAGCAATTTCTTTAGTTCAACCATTTGAGCGGCGCAAACAGCAAACATTTGAACGTCATAACCGCCAAAGTTGGCAAGTGCTGACGATTCCCACACGCACCCAGATTGAAGCAAAACACATTCTGAAATTGCAAGAACTGGTGCGGGAAGCTTTGACAGGTGAGCGTTTGGCTTCATTCTTGCCAATTGTCAGCGAACTGATTGAAGAATACGACGCTCAAGCGATCGCCGCAGCTGCACTACAAATCGCTTACGATCAAACTCGTCCCGCTTGGTTGAACTCAGATGTGGAAATTCCCCAAGAGGAATCTTCTGCTCCCAAACCCAGACTTGGTAAGCGTCGTGAATCTTCTTCTAGCGATCGCCCCCGTTCTGCATGGAAATCAGATAGCAACAATGGAGATGAAAGACATTCTTCTCCCAAGCCAAAACTGCGGACAAGTGGACACGAGTCTTCTGCATCTCCTAGTAAAAAGATAGGTTCACCTACAGCTAGAGAATCAGCTTCTTAGTCAACAGTTAGAAGTTAATCAATTTTGGATTTTAGATTTGAGGTTTTTTCTTTAATCCAAAATCCAAACCTAAAATTGGAGAGTTGAGAGTTAGGAGTCAAGATTTTGACTTTGGCTCTTGACTTTTTGGCTTTTTGGGTAATTTTTTCTCCCAGTTTGTAGGAAGATAAATTAAAGATGCATTCTTCCTGGTCTTATGTTCACTATTCCAGACTTAGAGCAACTACAAGCAGAGCATCCAGAATGGCAGATGGAGCTAGTAGACGGAAATATAGTTGTTATGGGGCCATCAGATTATGAGTCAGAGGAAATAGGTGCTGAGTTAGCTAGGTTACTGGGCAACTGGGTACGCCCACAGAGGCTAGGACGGGTAACGGGTTCTAGCGCTGGTTTTATTTTGCCTACATTAGAAACTGAAAACGGGAAAGAAGCTAATAACGAAAAACGAAATCTCCGCGCTCCCGATGTGTCTTTTGTTCGGGCTGATAGACTTAAAACAAGCAAGCGTGACTTTGTGGAACTGGTTCCTGACTTGATGGTAGAAATAAAATCTAAGTCAGACCGCATCAAACCACTGGTAGAAAAGATTCAGCTATTCCTACAACTCGGATCTACAGTTGGTATCCTGATTGATCCTGACAAATTGACGCTCACAGTTTATCGACTCAACCAAGAACCAATAGTTTTGCAGGACAATGACAAACTGACACTACCAGACTTACTACCAGGTTGGGAACTAGTAGTGTCAGAAATTTGGCCTCCTGTGTTTGAGTAGCTCAAAACTACTACAACCAAGGACGACTAACTAGTTCTAACTCTCCAATTTCATCGTCGCTCAATTTCCAGCCCAAAGCACCAGCATTTTGCCGTACCTGTTCGGCTGTCTTCACCCCAGCAATGGGAATAACGTTCCCCTGAGCAATTAACCAGTTGAGAGCAACTTGGCTAGGGGTGCGATCGTATTTCTCCCCGAAATTGCGTAGCAAAGATATAACTGGAGCAATTTTTTGCAGACCTTCTTTCTTAAATCGCGGGTCTATTTTCCTCGCACCAGTAGGGGTTTCAGTACTATCAATACTGTACTTGCCAGTGAGTAATCCCTGAGCTAAAGGACTATAAGCCAAGATAGTCACACCCAACTCACGGGCAGTTGCGATAATACCTTTACTTTCAACTTGGCGACTGAGTAAAGAATAGCGTACTTGGTTCACAGCTAAAGGCACTCCACGGGCTGCTAATATTTGATGTGCGTCTCGCATTTGCTCTGCTGAGTAATTACTTACACCAACTGCGGCAATTCTGCCCCGCTTCACTTCATCTGCTAGGGCATTCATCAAAGTTTCTTGACTTAAAAAGAAGGCAAAAGGCCAATGCACTTGATACAGGGCAATTCGCTCTAATTGCAAGCGTTTGAGGCTGGCTGTTAAAGCATCAGAGACGGATTGGGCTGTAAATCGCCACGGTAGGGGGCCAAATTTTGTGGCGATTTGTACAGGTTGTTGTGTCTGTTGCAGAAATTGTCCCAAAAATTTCTCTGATAGTCCCATTCCGTAGACTTCGGCAGTATCAAAGAAGGTAATACCAGCTTCTAAGGCTGCGGTAAAGGCTTCTTGTAACTGTTCTGGACCATAGCGATCGCCATAATTCCAAAATAGTTTATCACCCCAAGCCCAAGTGCCGATGCACAAGGGCGTAACAGATGGGCCATTTTGCCCCAATGTGATGTTTTCCACGGTTGCAAAATTTAGTTTATTTACATTTCTTTACTTTTATAGTGTATCGTTACAGGCAAGATTGGGTGCGATCGCCACCACTTGGCTGCAAATCTTGTGGTGCGTAGTCGTAGACATCGCGCCTTGCATAAAAATTTAAATCCTGAATCAAACGCGCATAAACAAGATCCGCGACTTCTTCGAGAAGTCGCGGATCTGCGGGTTGCAATTCTCACAAATCAAATAGGATTGCTATAGTTGAGTGTATTTAAGAATTAGATGATTTATCCTGCTTGGGTTTTTTGATTAATTCCATGTAGACATTAATCTCACTAATTTCTACATCATGCTCAACTCTGGTTACTTTCCATTTCTCCTTTTTTAGGTAAACTTCCTCTCCTACTCTGGGAGTAAATTGGAGATCATAGAACTTTTTTAGAAAATCTTTTTGGTTTACTTCCCATAATATTACTTTGACTGGTTCTTTAGTCATTGCCTATGCCTTTTTGGTTACTAGATGAAGGTAAGTAGTTTGATGACAGACATACGGCGATTTTATCTTACTAATTCAATGGAATAGCGTAGTTAAAACCACATTTTCATAATGTTTAAACTTCCCTGTGCAATAATCACGGAGACCACAATTCCAGACTCTTAAACCAACTCAAATCTCTGTAATCCAATGTCCAAACGCTAGCATCATAAAGTTGAGCTACCGCTATAACAGAGGCATCCTCTAAAGTTCCTTTCCAGTCTGGTATTTGGCGAACCATGCTGTAAATTTCCTGAAACATTTCCATGTTCACTGGTACAGTCACTGTGTTCTCACTAATGACGGTTAGTGCAGTCATTGCAGCATGGCTTGATTGTTCTCGCAGCACAAACTTATAAACTTCAAACAGCACTGGTAGAGGTGTTAGAACCTCACCAAACAACTCTGGTAACTTAACAAAACCCGCTTTGCATTCCTGATGGTAGTTATCTTGGACAGAAACCAAGGCAATCAGGGGGCCTGCATCCAAAACGAGACGCTTCATCCCTGTATCAAATAGTCTTCATTAACTGAAGCGTCTGTAGGAGCATTTTCCACGATTCCTGTCAGCGATAGTAGCCTTGAAGCATTTTTGGGGCGTAACTTTTCCGCCAGTGCTTCCTGTACAACACTTGATGGGTTTTGCTCTGGGTGATCTTTTAAGTATTGGTCAAGTTCTGTCCACAACTCATCAGGAATATAGAGTGTCCGTTTCATTTTCTCAGCCTCTGGAGGTACAACACTAGTTGTACTCTCATTTTACTTGCTGGAGTGCGATGTCTGACGACAAGGCTAGTGCGATCGCTATTTTTTAGCTAGTCCCTGCTCAATGTTGCGATTGACTTTTATAGTGCGATCGTCAAAACCATTCCTACTGTATCAATCGAGTAAAATGAAAGTTCAGTTGTTCATGCGAGGTGTCTGATGACTATGCTTGACCGCCGCCGTCAACTTCAACAACAGATTGCTCAACTTCCAGATGACCAACTGACTCAGGTTGAGCAATATATAGCATTTCTTGGTTTTCAGAAAACAGTTTCATCTCAATCAGAAGTGACCAAATCACCTTCCACTGGAGCTTCGATTCTGGCATCTTTAGAGCAAGCACACACTCCGCCCAATTATCCTCTGGAGGATGAAACCCTAGTACAATCACCTGAAGATTTTGCCGCTAAGATCGCTGAAATAAAACAACGTGGCGATCGCTCTCAATCTGTGATCCGACGAGGTTCTACAGGTCAAGATTTGCTCAAATTGGCTGGTACTTGGCATGGAGACGACCTAGAGGAGTGTCTAGCATTTCTTGTCAATCAACCAAGCACAACGATGTCAAAGTCTGCCTCTGTCTGTGTTGTATAGATTTGAGGCTTTTTTCTGGGTATTTTTTGGCTAAGTCCCATTAATGAATTCTCTCGATTCCTTGGTTTCCAACTATCAAGAATTTCTCGAATAGACACTAATTCATTAAGATATTCACTCACTTTGATTCTTTGACTTTCGAGAGTATCAATAACCTCATAAGCTTCTACTTCCCTTTTTTGCCGTTGCTTAAGTAAAGAGTCAAATTCGTGTTTAAACCTATTGATGTAGTCATTGATTTGCTTCTCGGCTTTACTAAAATCATCTGATACTTGTTGTTCAATAACACGCTGAAGCAACTTTAGGTTTCTCTCTACTTGTGAGTCAATCTTTTGCTGAATTCCTTGAGAAGTCAGTTGTAAATCAATTTCATAGTAAAATACTGTTTCCTCATACGAAACATCTACTTCATAGACTTCATCTGATTGACAGCATTGGCTATTCGTCCTTGATTCCTTCTTACTTCTAGTAAATACTTCTTGCTGATGTTGAATTTTAGCATCAATCCCAGAAAATTCAAAGTCATAAAATTGAATTGGATTACAATACTGCTCGGTTAAGGAATTTCTTGGTTGAGGCAAGCAGGGGGAGCAGGGGGAGAAATGGGGGCATGGGAAGAGTTTTGCCTCCCCTGCTTCCCCTGCTTCCCCTGCCTCCCCTGCTTATCCGAGCAGTATTGAATTGGATTATTACCTATTTGTACTTGCAAATCAATTTTAATAGACTCAGATAGTTCATCAGAAATAGGCTGTATTTCTCGTTTAATTTTTTGAACTAAACCTTCACGAATTATTGTTGCCTCTCTAACTAGTATGTCCTGAGTATCTAACCAAAAACTTTGTATTATAGGGGTGCAATACTCATTAATGGCTTTACCGATTTTCTCAGCATCGTTTTTGTTTTTGACCTTGATTTTATAGGGATCAGAACTGGAAGAGTCTTCAAATAAAGAACTGAAATTATCCCACATATATGTGAGAAGATTTTGATTATTTTTGTCATTTAAAACCTTTTTAGATTGATTTTCAGCCACTCTATCAATTTCTGATTCTATGAGTTTTTTAGCAGTTTCGGCAAATTTATTAATCCCTTGGCTGAACGTAGTGATTAATGTTTGCTTTTGTGCTTCTACGGACTTTTTTACACTATTCACCTGACATTGGGCTGAATTAGAATGTTTTTTGTACTCTTCTACTTTTTGTTCCAGTTCCTCAACTTCTAACTGCCAGCATCCGATATCTGTAAGAAATGTCTCATCAATAGCTTTGGCTGCTTTGTTCAATTCATATAAAACATCACTCAATAAATTCAATCCTGAATTTTGAGTAATAGTTTTAATTACTGTATCTTGAATTATCGGAATACCACTATCATTTAAAGCTTGTGGAGCAATTTCTTGTGGTAAGGGAATGATACGCCTTCCTTCTTTATCTCTTTGGGTATCTGTAGGGGTAAAAAATTTTTCAAAGTCTTTAATATGGCTATCAGTTGCCTTTCCCTGTTGAATAAGCTTGGATAACAACCCTTGCCATCCACTAACTGAATAAATTATTGGTTTTGGGATACCAAATTCAACTAAATTTATTCTCAAAGATTCTATAACATCTGCAATAGGTCTATCTCCCTCAGCTTTTCTATCTACTTTATTAAGAATAAAGTAAATCTTACCTGTATTCTCTGCTAAAAATTCTTTACGCTGCTCAATTAAGTCTTTAAGCAATTCTGAGTTCGTGTTGTCCCTAAACGATGTGTAATCCAGAATGAATAATATAGCATCACAAGTTCGGAGAGCTTGTAAAGGAGTCTGCTTTAAGGAAGTTGTGTTAAACGAGACAGACTCCCACTCATTGGGGCCAGGAGTATCAACTAATGTGAAACCTTTCAGTGATGGTATTGTACTAATCGCTTCAATGGGATGTTCTAATTCAAAGTGTGTAGTATTATCTTGATTAGATTTAGCCCGAATCTCATGGGTACGCTCTAAAAATCTTTGCCGAATTTCGCTTGTTTCACCTTCTATTAAAACTATAGGTTCTCGTTTACCTGCTTGATATTCTAAAAGTCTGGGTGTTTGTCCGGCATCAATTGGACGGATATCTGTGCGACAAACCGTACAAGCTTCTGATTCACTTGCTAAGACATCTGCACCAATTATGGCATTCAAGAAGGTACTCTTACCTGCTTTCATAGCTGCAATCACAGCAACCTGATATTTTTGTTCTGCTAAGGCTTTTAAAGCTTTGCTAATATTATCTTCAACGCTTTGTAATCCTTGGGTACTATCTCCTTCTTTGAACCTTGCAGCCCGAAGTTCTTTTAAGTACTTTAATATTTGATCACCAGTATCACGAATTCTGTTATAGGTTTCTTGAAATTCTTGTTCAGACATATTTTTATGATCTAATTTCATTGTAATTTCTTCCTTGTTTATATTTGAGCGATTTGAAATATCTACTGGCTCCCAAATCATTTTGCGTTGAACAGCAGCTATAAGATTGCGGGCATAATAGTCACTGGGTACACAAATTAACTCTTCATTTATTTTGCATAAAACATTATTTGTCAGTTCTACTGCGTTGACAAATCCCTTTAAAGCCGCTTCTGTTGGCTCTCTATCAATATCCCACATCAGAGAAATCAGATTATGCTGTAATCTAACTGCTAAACGCAAACAATCTTTTTCAACTTCATCTAAAGCGTGCTGGTGAGTTAAACCAAGAATCTGCTTTTTGCTTTCATCAGCTAGTTCATAATATTTATGCTCCAAGTTTGTATATTTATCAGCTAGTTCATTTGCCACAGTCCTATGATGTTTGGCAGCTTGTCTATCACTTTCCCCAACAGCATGAGTAGTAAAAGCACCAACAACTGCTCCAACAGCTAATCCCAGAGCGCCGAAGATAAAAGGAAGCATAAAAACTATGTAATCCTCTAAAAATTTAATTCCTATTTTTCTGTGATTAGATGAGCTAGTTGAGAACCAGCAAGCAAGTTACTATCTGCTGATGTTAATCCTAAAGATTTAGCAATAGCAACTGATTCACGTAAGCGTTGGATAGCCCCTTCTATCCCCCGTGCAATTAGGCGATTTGTAATTTCTTGATTAATTGCTTCCGCTTCAACCAAAAACCCTAGATTTTTCTGGTGTTCATAAATCAGTTCGTTCTCAATTGCTTGTAATCTTTCTAATTCTTGTTGAGTTAAAGATTCATAATAGATTTTCACCGTTTTTTTATGGTCATCAAGGATTTTGAAAAACTCGTAAACCAGACCCGCAGTTCCAACAACAGCTAAAACTGGTGCTGCTGCGGTTAAAGCGATCGCAATTGGTGGACAAGCTGCTGCTATTGTTGTGGTTACAAACGCTGTCACACCACCAACTGTGCCGCCTTTTACAGTATCTTTCAATGTTTCTATAGCGGCTTCTTGTGCAGAAATTTCACCTCGAACTACCCGCAGCGCGTTGGTTAGCAACGAAAATGGTGCTGCTGTCGCTACCCCAATTGCTGCTCCAAGGGGCGCGGCTTTGACACCTGCTTTGACTGCACCTGTTAGGTTGTCAAAATGCCATTTGGCATCTAGTCTCATTTGCTCCTGCGAAGTCATGGGTTTATCGCCACGGGCTAAATTATCTTTGGCGTTTTCCCACTTGATATTTTTCGGATCATTTGAGCCGCCTTTGCTATGCGGTTTGATATGACTAGCGTGTTTATCTGATAGGTATTTTTGGGTATTAACATCAGTAGATTTGCCATCAATCCCTACTCTTTGAGATGGAGGGATTTTATCTAACATTTCTTGGGCTTGCACTCTGGTTCTGATCGGATCACCAGGTCGAATTCCACCTTTATATAATCTACGGGCTGCACTTAAGGATAAATCCTGTAATTGGGCGTGTTGAACGTTAATGTTGGCAGCTGCGTTAAAAGCGGAATTATGCTCTTGTTCGTTAGACATGGATAAACAAATATATTGTGATGTATTACGTTTCTTTGCTTGATACCAAAGCATGGTATGAGCTTCTTTTCTTATGGTTCCCATTTTGGCATCAGATGCGATCGCCTCCAGTGAAGTTATGAGGATTTTAATCTGTCATATTTTGGCGCGATGCCTGCGGCGGGCTTCGCCTACGCTCTCCCAATTCCTACAGAATCAAGCATTGCTCTCTAACATCTGTAGCTTCTGCTCTACAATGAAGTGAAGAATCTAGCAGCTTCAACAGGGGATTTATTTATGTCCCATCCGACGCTCAGTAGCCAAGAAGTCGCCCGACGTGGAAAGGAACTCTATCAAAGAAGTATCCGTGCCAAAGTTGAGACACAAGAGAACATTGGCAAAATTATCTCGATTAATATTGAAACAGGAAATTACGAAATCGGTGATGATTTAGTCGAAACAAGTATTCGATTACGATCCAAGCAAACCGATGCAGCACTTTGGGGAGAAAGAATTGGTTTTGATGCCGTTTATGCAGTTGGTGGTACATTGCTCAGGACGGCACAGTGATACACGGAACTGTAGTTGGACTTCAGGTAAGAATGAGTGTGATTATTCTTCCCCCAGAAGGTTCAGCGCACTTAAACCAGCGTTTTCGGCTTTGTTTGAAAGTATGGCTATAAATTGTCCCCATCCAGCATCATTAATACTTTTAGCCAATCGTGTTTTAGCCAGTTGTCGCCAAGCGCCGCACCGTCAACAATCTCAGGTGCGTTGCTATAAGGCATAACACACCCTACAGCTAATTTATATTTCTTCATATACATTGAATTTTTCTCACCGACTTACTTAGACATCGCGGATTACAACCAAACCCTAAAAATTAATCCTAACTTGGCTGAAGCATACCCTAATTGAGGTGTATATTTGCTTGCCAAATCGCAACTTCAACTTTTCGTTCGCTGATTTGGAGTGAGTAGGGTTTATCTTTATTTAAAGAGAGACATTAAATCCTATAAACTATACGAAAAAGTAGCTATGGCAAGCGGTGAAGTATTTGATACCAAAATAAAATCCCCATCTCTGCCAAGGGTAAACCTGCTGACCATGTTTCGGCTGGGTTTATTTCAGATGGGGTTGAGCATGATGTCTATCTTGACTCTGGGCGTACTTAACAGAGTCATGATTCAAGAAATAGCAATTCCGGCAACGCTGGTATCAATAGTTTTAGCACTGCCTTTATTTGTTGCTCCTTCCCGTGTCTGGTTTGGCCAGATTTCCGATGCCAAGCCGTTATGGGGATACCACCGCACAGCTTATGTTTGGGTGGGCGCGGCAATATTTGCGATCGCAGCCTTTTTAGCTATACAAGTGATGTGGCAACTCAATATTGCTGCAAATAGTGCAGGTGGTTGGGCATGGACAACCCAAACAATCGGCTGGACAGCGCTTCTGTCCCTGATATTCGCTATATATGGTCTAGGAATTTCTGCTAGCGGTACTGCCTTTGCTGCTTTGTTAGTGGATATATCTGAAGAAGATAACCGTTCCAAAGTGGTCGGTGTGGTTTGGTCGATGTTAATGGTGGGGATTATTGTCGGGGCAATTATCAGTGCTAGCTTGCTGAAGCAATTAACGCCAGAAGCAACAACAGCAACCTTGCAGGCGGCGATCAATAGGCTGTTTCTCGTCGTCCCAATAATTGTATTTGGGTTGGCGATCGCCGCAACATTGGGCGTGGAAAAAAAATACTCCCAATACTTAAGCCGTACCACATTAGTAAATCGGGAAGACAGTATAACTCTGGGCAAAGCTTGGGAAATCTTGACAGCTAGCCCGCAAACAGGTATATTCTTCACCTTTTTACTGGTGATGACTCTCTGCTTGTTTATGCAAGACCCAGTTTTGGAACCTTATGCAGGTCAGGTATTTAAAATGCCTTTGGCTGAAAGTACTAAACTGAACGTTTTTTATGGAACAGGTGTACTCATTGCCTACGGTGTGAGTGGTTTTTTGATTGTGCCACGTTTAGGTAAGCAAAGAACTGCAAGACTAGGCTGTATATTAGTGGCATTTTGTACAGCATTACTTGGGATATCAGGCTTCACAGCTAATCCAGCTTTCCTGAAGCTAAGTTTAATTTTGTTCGGTTTAGCCACTGGTGTCTTAACTACAGCAGCAGTTAGCTTAATGTTGGATCTCACAGTTGCCGAAAGCGCAGGTACATTTATTGGGGCTTGGGGACTAGCGCAGTCTGTCTCTAGAGGTGTGGCAGTGGTTTTAGGTGGTACTTTATTGGATATAGGTCGTAAGCTATTACCCAATTTAGTTTTAGCCTATGGACTGGTATTTGCTCTAGAAGCTGTGGGAATGTTGGTGTCGATTTGGTTTCTCAATCGGGTAAACGTCACAGAATTTAAAACAAGTACAAAGCTGGCGATCGCTTCGGTTTTAGAAAGCGATTTAGATTAAACTGTATAGGACAAATGACTAATGACAAATGACAAATGACTAATAACCAATGAATGATTTTTGGACAACAATTCTTGATTTTGCCCAAACTGTAACTACCAGAGTGGGCAAGCAGCTAATGCAAGATTTTGGGCAAGTACAGGCTTCACAAAAAGCTGATGGTAGTTTGGTGACGCAAGCAGATAAATGGGCAGATCAAGAAATTCGGGATGCGATCGCTTCTAATTTTTCTGGTTACGGCATTTTGAGCGAAGAGAGCGAACAATCATTTCCCGGTACTGAGTGGTGCTGGGTAATTGATCCTCTAGATGGTACAACCAACTTCACACGCGGCATTCCCCTCTGGACAATATCTCTGGGTTTACTGTATCGAGGCACACCCATTTTCGGTTATGTTTACGCACCAACCTTGAATCAAGCTTTTCATGGTTTCTGGGCAGGTTCATCTGGATTAACACCGCCAACTGGAGCATTTCTCAATCATCACCCCATCCACACCAGCAGTGATAGTCCCAGTAATAACCACTTTTTTAACCTCTGTTCACGTAGCACCGCAGTGATCCAAAACGGCTTTCCCTGCAAAATTCGGATGTTGGGTGTGGCTAGCTATAACTTTTTGATGGTTGCCACTGGAGCAACATTAGGTGGTATTGAGGCGACACCAAAAGTTTGGGACTTAGCGGGGGCTTGGGTAATTGTCCAGGCTGCTGGCGGTGTTTGGTTATCGCTCAAGTCAGAGCCGTTTCCATTGTCGCCAGGAGAAGATTATAGCGATCGGTCTTTTCCTACGCTTGTGGTTAGTCGCCCCGAATTAGTCCCGGTATTTCAACCTTTTCTCGAAGGCGTAAAAATTTAATTTGCCGATTTTTGCCTCGAAACAGTGATTTTGTCAACCAGCCTAGTAGACTGGGGCATATCGAGATTAAACTTAACAAGACCCTAGTCAAACAAAGAATTTAGTATAAATAAAGCTGGTTATAATCCTGATTTACGTGCCAGACCAGTGTAGTTATTAATTTAAGTAGTGTTGTGGCTTTCATCACACTGGTTAATTTAGTATAAATAATTTTATGTTGTCCAATCTAGATTTAATTCGAGAGTTTGTGCAAAACTCTATCCAGAAAAAAGACGTTTTGTTGTCAAATCCGGCTTTGACAGCGCAAACAGTCTATAAAACCAACCAATTGACAGCGAAATCTGAAGGTGTAATTGCGATCGCCCAACTATCTAACACCCTATCTGAATTCTCGATTTCCCCAAAATCAACCCAGTGGGAATTGATGAATCAGGCATTAGCAGAATATGGTTATCTCCTCAAAGGAGAAGTAGATAGTCGGGGTTTCTATCAGTATCAATACTGCGAAGTTCCCAAAGGCTATCAGATGCACTGTACTAAATCTGTGCTTCTATGGCGTGCTTGGTGGAAATATCGCAAGTACACTTCAAGACTAGGAATCCCCTTGGATCTTCTGATTAGAACACGAGATTCATGGTATCCAATCCGAGATTTAATTATTAGCGACGGACTTCTTTATATCAAAACATTAGGAAGCGAGATCGCACTTGACTCAGAAGACTTGGTTACTTGGTTAAGTAAAGTTGATGTAACCAAAATTAAACAAATACCTACTACAGAGTCATAGATGTATGGGCGTAAATCTGTACACCCATACAGCCGATTAATTATATTACAAAGATTTTTGAAACTGGTTTGACAAAATATAAAGCAAAGGAAGTGAAAAAAATGAAAGGACTTTGGCTCGAAAATAATCAGTTGCAACTACGCACGGATATTTCCATTCCTGAACCACCACAGGGAGAAGCCTTAGTACGTGTCTTGCGTGCGGGTATCTGTAACACTGACCTGGAACTACTCAGAGGCTACTATCCCTACACTGGTATTTTGGGGCATGAATTTGTCGGCGTTGTCGAACAAGGGCCAGAACACTTAGTTAATCAACGCGTAGTTGGAGAAATCAACGCTGTGTGTGGGCATTGTCGGTTTTGTCGCAGTGGACAACCAACTCATTGCGAAAATCGGACAGTTTTGGGTATTGTCAACCGCAACGGAGCCTTTGGCGAATATCTCTGTTTGCCGGTTGAGAACCTCCATCCCGTACCTGATAATGTGCCAACAGAAGTGGCAACATTTACTGAACCTTTAGCAGCAGCTTTGGAAATTCAGCAGCAAGTACCATTGCGTCCAAATGACCGGGTGCTTGTGGTTGGAGATGGCAAACTAGGGCAGTTGGTAGCCCAGACATTAGCCCTAACTGGCTGTGAACTCTTAGCGGTAGGTCGTCATCGAGACAAATTGGCTAACTTAGAGGCACGAGGAATAAAAACGAGTCTAGCCGACGCTGTTACAGATAGATATTTCGATATCTCAGTAGAATGTACTGGCAACCCAGAAGGATTTGCGATCGCCCGTCGCGCCCTGCGTCCCCGTGGTACGCTTGTACTTAAAAGTACCTATGCCGGTAACCTCAGCCTGGATGCTTCTTCTTTAGTCGTGGATGAAATCACCCTCATCGGCTCCCGTTGTGGCCCCTTTGCCCCAGCCCTCCACCTACTAGCCACAGGACAAGTTGATGTCCAACCCCTGATTCATGCTACCTACCCCCTAATTGAAGGGCTTGCGGCTTTTGAACACGCTCAGAGTCGGGGTGTTTTAAAAATATTGTTAGAGATTAGTCATTAGTCATTGGGCATTGGTCATTCTACTTGTACCCTCATCTCCCCCACTCCCCACTCCCCACTCCCTACTCCCCACTCCCTAATACAGATAAGGATTCGTCTTCGGTTGATAGTCAGAACAATTGATCGCTTCTTCTGTATTGGCAATAGATGGGCGTACAGTACATTTAAGACGGTAATTGTCGGTAAAATATTGGCAGCCAGTACAGGGAATTTGATGCATTTGTTTGGCTGTAGTCACACTATCTCGCGCCGCAGCCCAGATACTCAAAACAACGAGAATAATTACAGTCCAAGCAACGACAAAGCAAATCGGGACTAACAAAGGTTGAATCCCATGAATAAGGAAATATATCAGTTTAAACACGGTATGTCCTGATACAAATTAGGAGTTAGAAGTATATTACCTCTTAACTCCTAATTTCTAACTTCTTATATAGCGGTTCTCGTTTACGTGAGATACACCCGTAGGGGCACGGCACTGCCCATTGGTGTCAAGTTAAGCCAAAACCCCTTTAAAACCTCGTTTCCAGCCTCTGGCTGGAAATGCATCTGATTGGGCTGCTGCCGCCAGTCTTGAGGCGGAGCCTCAACGACGGGCATTCCCAGTCAGAGACTGGGAACGAGATAATCTCTAAAAGCTTGTTCTAGGCTGGCTTTCACGTTAAGTTGACACCAATGGGCACTGCCGTGCCCCTACATCTCGTGATGTAATGTTGTACCGCATCTGAATGGGAACCGCTATAGAAGTATAAGTTAAACGCCAGCATGACCCAGTGCTAAACCTGTTACCAGCATTCCCAAAACCAGGAAAGGTTGGGCACTGGCTTGGTACTTAACATCATTCTTCACAGGATCGCGCAAGAAATACATGTCTTGCAAGGTAATTTGCGGGATGATTAAGAGTACTAGTATTGCTGCATACAAATTCTCGTGAATGCTGACGAGATAAGCTGCGATCAATCCTTGAAAGACATCTATTGTCACTACACAAATCCAAGACGCAGTGGTGATGCCAAACATTACGGGTAGTGAATTTAATCCTAGCTGGCGATCGCCTTCTACACTCTTAAAATCATTGACAATGGCAATACCCAATCCAGCCAAGCTGTAGAACATCGTCAAAATTACAATCGTGGAATTCAGTTCGCCAAACAAAGCGTGTCCTGTAGACCAAGGTAGGGTAATGTAGCTTGCACCCAAGGCGTAACTACCTAGCCAGCCGTTTTGCTTGAGCTTGAGGGGAGGTGCAGAATAAATATAGGCGATGAAAGAACCGATAATTGCGATCGCTGTAATTGTCGGGAATTCATGACCAGACCAGACATCTAGCACAAATGCCAAACTAATGCCAGCAATCAGTAATACCCAAATCTGAATAATTACCTGGGGTAGAGGAATTGCCCCAGAGGGAATTGGGCGATAGGGTTCATTGATGGCATCGATTTCGCGATCGTAGTAATCGTTGAGGATTTGAGTGTAACCTGTCATCAATGGCCCAGCCAGCAGCATACAGGTTGCTACCTTCAACACATTTTCCAGCGTCCAAGTATAGTTACCAGAAGAAGCCGCACCACAGACTACGCCCCAAATTAGGGGAATCCAGGTAATGGGCTTCATTAGCTGCAAACGAATTTTCCAAATTGAAGTTTCCCCAGCCGATGCGCCTTTCATCCCCAACAGCTGCCTAGTTTTCGCATTGCGATCGCTCGTTGCTGTTGCTTGCTCACTGGGATTATTTGCAACTAAGTCTACTGCTTCCGATGGGTTAGGGTCTGGGGTAATGGGAGTTGATTCTGACATAATTTTTACTGATTAATCGGGCATTGGGCACTTGTACTGAGCGGAGCCGAAGTATTGGGCACTTGTACTGAGCGTACCCCTTCGGGGATCTTGCTACGCGTAGCGTCTCCAAGAGTTGCCGTTGGCGCAGCCTCTCCAAGAGTTGTATTGGGTATTGGGCATTGGTTATTAATTAATTCATCTCCCTCATCCCCCTCATCTCCCTCATCTCCCTCATCCCCCTCATCCCCCATGCCCATAACTTAAAACGAAATTATCAAATAACTATTCTGAAACTTTGCTCCAGCAACGGGTCTGCCACTGAGAGCCGGGGGTAAGGGAATATTACGTCGCTGATCTCCTGCTTCTACCGTGACTTCTGGGCCATATTGGGTGAGCTTGACCTGCTTTTTGTCAAATCCTGGTAAGAATAAGCGTACTTGACGATTGTGGATGTCTATTTCAATTGCTTTGGGAGCTTGTAACGCTTGTGCTTCAAAGTTAGGTAAAGCGTCTATCAGTGGTTGCCAGTCACCTGGGGGCGAGTCAGGAACGACGCTCACAGGTAGAGGTATAAATTCCTCTGACAGGTTGACATTTGTCTCAGTAGACACAAGCAGAACACCACCGACCGTTAAACCGATTTGTTGAGCGCTACCCCACAAATAACGAGCATTTGCTACCTCAATGGGATCTCCTGTAGTCACCAAAAAAGCAACGAGACGCTTGGGATCAGCAAGAGCGGCTCTCCCCTTTTCTAAGAAATTATTGACTTGGTTAGTGGGACCTGCAAAGTTATCTGCTGTCCAGTTGATATTGAAAAAACTGCTAATTAGCGGTTGAATCAAGGGCGATTCAGTAATTGTCTTCCCCAAATCGGAGTTGACAAACAATTGCCGAAATCGCCGGACATACCAACTGAGAGATTCTGGTAAACCCAACATTCGCAACGTTAAAGAGTCACCCGTGCCATCGTAGACGATCGCATCATACTTCCCACTGGCATCATATTCGCGGATAGCATTGAGGGCTAGGGCGTTGTCCATCCCTGGTAATACTACCAGTTCTTGACCAAAAACGTCTTTGAATATGGGGGTGCGGAGATATTGCGCCTCAAGTTTTTTTACCTCATCCCAGTTGCGTTCTAGTAGCACAGATGCTTGAAACTGGACTACTTGCAATTTGGGAGCGATTTCTTGGGGATCAGCAGCAATGGGAGTACCCAGCAGGATTTGCAATGTTGGTTCTGCTTGTCCTGCTAGGAGTACGCGCTTGCCTTGACTTGCCAATAATTTGGCGGCGGCGATCGCAATTTTGGTACGAGCGGTGCCGCCTTTGCCCAAAAATGTCAATATTAGAGCCATTACTTGATTCCTATTTTCACCGCCTTTGCTTTTCAACTCCAACTTAGCACTCAACAAAGACTCTCAACCTGTGCTTGAAATTTCAGATACCAAGAAAAACCGGATCTGAGTTCTTTACAACTACACAGATTTGATTTCATCTTCAAAAAACCAAGTGGAAGTATTGTCGTCAAACAGTACCACTACGCCGATTCCAGCACCATCGGTAACTTTGTAACCTTGAATGATACCCACTTGTCCGAGTTTTTTCACAATTGGGGGAGAAACGCGATCGCGCAAACGATAGACCTTAACCTTTTGTCCGATTTCCATGCCTGATTACAATGCAATAAACCTTCGTCTCAGTGTAGCGGAATCCGTGACTCTGCTCTCATAAATTCAGGGGAAATGGAGGGGATGGGGGAGATGAGGGAGATTAACAATTCAAAATTCAAAATTCAAAATTAAAGACATCTCAGACGAACGCGAGTGCGTCTCCAAGAGTTGAGAAGTGCCTTGCGATAAGTTAAGAGCGTTGTGGCAACTTCGGGGGATTTAAACCCCGACTGAAATGGGTGCTACATGTAGATTGCAGGTTCTTAAACCCTTTAATTTACGATAAAGTTAACTCCTAACTCCTAACTCCTAACTCCTAACTTCTGACCTAACAGCTTAAAATTAAATCAACAACCAAACTCTTATATACCCAAATGTTTGTCACAGCGCAACAGCTAGAACAACAAATGCCCGATGCAACTCGGTTGTTAAGTGATGAGCCAGAGATGGAAACTTCATTGCACTATATGCAGCTACTGCTGCTAGTAACTTCCCTTGAGTGGCTGTGGCGTGACTCTAATGATTTCTTTATAGGTGCGAATCTAACAATCTATTTTAGCCGTCAGCAGTTGCGAAATCGAGATTTTCGCGGTCCAGACTTTTTTGTGGTCAAAGACACCGAAAAGCGATCGCGCAGTTCCTGGGTAGTCTGGGAGGAAGATGGTCGTTATCCAGATTTGATTATTGAATTACTTTCTGAAAGTACGGCTGATATTGACCGAAATTTGAAGAAAAATCTCTATGAAAATCGATTTCACACACCAGAATATTTTTGGTTTTCGCCGGATAATTTTGAATTTGCGGGTTTTGAATTAGTAGGCAACAAGTATCAGGAAATTACACCAAATGCGCGGGGATGGCGTTGGAGCGATGTGCTTAGGCTGTATTTAGGCGTAGAAGCAGGTAAATTGCGCTACTTTACACCCGATGGTAATTTAGTTCCAACACCAGAGGAAGCTGCTATTGCAGCGCAGCAACAGGCATCTGTTGCCCAGCAACAAGCATCTGAGGCACAATTGCAGTTGGAACAAGAACGGCTGCGATCGCAACGGTTAGCTGAACGTTTGCGATCGCTGGGAGTTAATCCAGATAGCTTGAGTTAAGCAACAAAGGTAGTAGTCATGTATCAAACAGATCCACCCCGTCCGCCACAAGAAACCATGCCGACGATGTATGATTTACCCAGTGAATTAGTAGGGGAATCAGGTTTGCCAGATGAATTTCACCGCATTCAGGCGGATTTGCTCAGTGAGACTTGTCAGCCTCTCACTTATCCATCTGAGGAAATTTTGCTTGCTAGTGACTTAAATCTTTACTACGATCCGCGCCATCCTTTGTGGTACAAGCGTCCTGATTGGTATATGGTTTTAGGAGTACCTAGCGCTAGCCAACAGCAAGACCTACGCTTAAGTTACGTCATTTGGCAAGAAGGAATTGATCCATTTTTAGTAATTGAATTACTTTCACCAGGTACAGAACAAGAAGACTTAGGAAAAACACTGCGGGAAGTAAACCGACCCCCAACCAAGTGGGAAGTATATGAACGCATTTTGCGGGTTCCCTACTATGTTATTTATGACCGCTATGAAAATTATTTGCGTGCCTTTAAACTCAATGGTACTGGCTACGAGGCAATATCTTTACCGGATAACCGCTTCTGGTTAGAAGAGTTAGAGCTAGGATTGGGTCTTTGGCAAGGCACTTATCAGCAGACAACAGGTTTGTGGTTGCGTTGGTATAATGCAGCAGGTTGGATGCCGACGCGAACAGAAAAAGCAGAACTTGAACATCAACGGGCACAACAAGAGCGCCAACGGGCGGAACTTGAACATCAACGGGCACAACAAGAACGCCAACGGGCTGAACAGGAACATCAACGGGCGGAACAGGAACATCAACGGGCAGAGCGATTGGCAGAGTATTTGCGATCGCTGGGAGTCGATCCAGATAATTTGAGATAAGTCAATATGTATCAACCAATTCCACCCCGTCCGCCCCAAGAAACCATGCCGACGATGTATGATTTACCTAGCGAATTAGTTGGGGAATCAGGTTTGCCAGACGAATTTCATTGCATTCAGGCGGATTTACTCAGTGAAACTTGTCAACCTCCCAACTATTCATCTGAGGAAATTTTGGTTGCTAGTGACTTGAACCTTTACTACGACCCCCGCCATACTTTATGGTACAAGCGTCCTGATTGGTACTTAGTTTTGGGAGTAGCGAGTGCTAGTCAACAAGAAAACCTCCGCTTAAGTTACGTCGTTTGGCAAGAAGGAGTTAATCCATTTTTAATCGTGGAATTACTTTCCCCAGGTACTGAACAAGATGACTTGGGACAAAGATTAAGGGAGGTAAATCAACCGCCGACGAAGTGGGAAGTATACGAAGGGATTTTGCGGGTTCCCTACTACGTGATTTATGACCGTTATGAAAATAATCTCCGCGCCTTTCGACTCACTGGTACTAGTTATGAGGCAATTTCCCTAACAGAAAACCGTTTCTGGCTGGACAAGTTAGAACTAGGATTGGGGCTATGGTGGGGTACTTATCAGCAAACAACAGGTTTATGGTTACGTTGGTATAATGGCGCAGGTTGGGTGCCGACGTTGGCGGAACTGGCAGGGCAAGAGCGCCAACGAGCGGAACAAGAACACCAACGGGCGGAACAAGAACGCCAACGGGCTGATAGACTTGCAGAATATTTGCGATCGCAAGGAATTGATCCAAACAACCTACCCTAGTAAAAGGTAGCCATGACTACAACCATCAAAATAGTCAATCCCAACATCGAATATCCCAGTTCCGACGGTGAACCATTGGCAGAATCATACCTACATCTCTACGCAATTCTCACCACACTAGAAGTAATTAAACAATACCTAGCAGGTAGACAAGCCACAGTTTTAGCAGACCAATTTCTCTACTATGCTCAAGGTTTTCCTAAATTAAGAGTTGCACCAGATGTGATGGTAATTTTGGATGTGCCGCCTGGGGGTCGGGATAATTATAAAGTTTGGGAGGAAGGTCAAGTTCCCCAGGTGGTATTTGAAATGACTTCTCAAGGAACTCAAAAACAAGACCAAGAGCAAAAGAAAAATCTCTATGAACAATTAGGGATTTTAGAATATTGGTTATTTGATCCCAAGGGGGAATGGATTGAAGAAAAATTAAGGGGATATAGGTTAGAGGATGAAACTTACCAGTTAATTACCGATGGTATATCTCAACCGTTAGGATTAACAGTGGCGGTGGAGGGCGAATTATTGGGATTTTATCGTCTAGATACGGGGGAGAAATTACTCACACCGACGGAGTTAGCTGAACAATTACAACAAGAACGCCAACGGGCTGATAAACTTGCAGAATATTTGCGATCGCAAGGAATTGATCCAAACAACCTACCCTAGTAAAAGGTAGCCATGACTACAACCATCAAAATAGTCAATCCTAACATCGAATATCCCAGTTCCGACGGTGAACCATTGGCAGAATCATACCTACATCTCTACGCAATTCTCACCACACTAGAAGTAATTAAACAATACCTAGCAGGTAGACAAGCCACAGTTTTAGCAGACCAATTTCTCTACTATGCTCAAGGTTTTCCTAAATTAAGAGTTGCACCAGATGTGATGGTAATTTTGGATGTGCCGCCTGGGGGTCGGGATAATTATAAAGTTTGGGAGGAAGGTCAAGTTCCCCAGGTGGTATTTGAAATGACTTCTCAAGGAACTCAAAAACAAGACCAAGAGCAAAAGAAAAATCTCTATGAACAATTAGGGATTTTAGAATATTGGTTATTTGACCCCAAGGGGGAATGGATTGAAGAAAAGTTAAGGGGATATAGGTTAGATGGTGAGACTTACCAGTTAATTACCGATGGTATATCTCAACCTTTAAGATTAAGAGTGGCGGTGGAGGGCGAATTATTGGGATTTTATCGTCTAGATACGGGGGAGAAATTACTCATACCGACGGAGCTAGCTGAACAATTACAACAAGAACGCCAACGGGCAAACCAAGAACGCCAACGGGCTGAACAAGAACGCCAACGGGCTGATAAACTGGCAGAATATTTGCGATCGCAGGGAGTTGATCCAGATAACTTGAGTTAAATTGATCCAGATAATTCGACTTAGCTAGATAGAGTAGCCCTTAGATAGTCCCATGAACAGATATCCTGGAAAGCATTATCCTTGACTTGTAAACAATTTCATGGTATCAGCCGCTACCTAATAATTTGTGGTAGATAGTTCTAGGAACCAATTGATAAATTAATTGGTCTTGCCGAGATAGGATGTGGTTAAAAGTATAAAAATGGTAATTAGTAACTTGTGTATTTAACAATGCTTTTTAAAATAAAGTTTTTATTGTTAAAGTAATGCGGTAAAGTAGCCGCCAATAGTATAAAATTTGCAAATAATTTAGCTATGATGTGTAGCGGTGTGTAAGGATGAAGCTTTCGGTTAAAAGTAATTCAACTTGGTTGAAAGTGTGGCGCTACTGGGAATTGCTGCACGTCTTGGTAGCGCGAAATCTTAAAGTGCGTTACCGGGGTTCATTTTTGGGGGTTTATTGGTCACTCTTGAACCCGTTGATTATGACCGGGCTATACACTGCAATTTTTGGGACAACGTTTTCGTCGTATTACAATCACTCAATACCAAACTATGTATTAGCAGCATTTACAGGGCTGGTGGTAATCAACTTTTTTTCAGCTTCTACCTCTCAGGCACTGACTAGTGTAGTGGGTAATGGCTCACTTTTAAATAAAATTCGTCTGCCAGTCAGTATTTTTCCAATATCAATGATTGCAGCAAATGTATTTCAGTTTTCCGTCGGGGTGCTGCCCTTGTTAGGAATTATAACTTTTGTTAAATCCAAAAGTTTAATAAATGTGCTGGCATTGCTGTTTCCATTTCTAGCGCTGGTTTTAGTCTGTACGGGAGTTGGTTTTTTGGTAAGCGCTTTATATGTATTTTTTAGAGATTTACCTTATTTTTATGAGTTAATTATATTTGTAATTTGGATCAGTAGTCCTGTGTTTTATCCACCAGATATTGTTCCAAAAACAGTAAAAGCATTTTTAGGGTTAAATCCTTTATCACCAATTATAGAAAGTATCCGTCAGATTACACTATCAGGAGTGCTACCAGATTTAAGTTTAATTTGGGGAGCCTTGCTCAGTGGCATAATTATTTTGTCACTGGGATGGGTTTGTTTTCACCTGTGGCGGCATCAATTTATGGATTTGCTGTAAATAAATGGAAGTAATTCGCCTAGATCGAGTTTCGCTGTGGCGACGGACACAAGAAGAGTTTTCTTATGACCTAAAGAAAACACTGCTGTCTGTTTTAGAAGGTAAATATCACCAGCCTGCGAAGAAACAGGTGCTAAATGAAATTGATTTAGTTGTTGAAAGAGGTGAAAAAATAGGTATTATAGGGGCGAATGGCTCTGGTAAATCAACACTATTAAAGATAATTTCTGGTATTTTGCAACCTACCAGTGGTTTGGTGCGAGTACGCGGTCAAATTGCTCCATTGATTGAGCTTGGTGCTGGGTTTGATGTAGAAATTTCTGTGATGGATAATATTTTGCTGTATGGCGTATTACTGGGATATTCTCGAGCAGAAATGCGGAAAAGAACGCTTTCAATATTAGAGTTTGCAGAGTTAGAAGATTATGCATTAGTACCAGTGAAGGGATTATCTTCTGGAATGGTAGCGCGATTAGGGTTTGCGATCGCCACCGATATCCAGCCTGATATTTTGATATTGGATGAAGTCTTGTCGGTGGGAGATGAAAGTTTCAAAAACAAGTGTAAGCGAAGAATTGAGCAATTTTGGAATCAGAACGCTACTGTATTAGTCGTTTCTCATGATTTAAAATTTATAAAACAGTCTTGTGTTCGAGGAATTTGGTTAGATCAAGGAAAAGTGCGTTTTATGGGAAATGCGGATGAAACTGCCGACTACTATTTAAATTCAGTAAGTAGAATTTAATGTCAATTACCTAATATTAGTTATTTACTTATAAATAGGAATTTTGTCTTAAGGAAAATTATTTAGTGAACTATATGAATAGGACAACTAATATGATTAGATAGACTGAGCAAGGATTTAGTTAGGCTTTGAATAAAATTTGCTAATAAAAAAATGTATTCTTTTCGGAAGAATGATATTATGATAAACTTCAGGAGAATCAGATGGATTACGAAAAAATACTAGAGCGTATTAGTGATGTTTATCAACAATCTGCTAGATTTAATCGTCCAGATGAAAATGAATCAAGGAAAACAATAAATTTACCTAATAAATTAGTAAACAATAGTTACGTTATAGAAATTGATGGTAACTACTTACTATTTTTTAATGATATATATACAAATGCTATTCGTAAGTGGCTAAAAAGTATTTTAAAGAAAATAGCATGGCCTATTTTCAAAAGACAAGTCTATTATAATTCTGCTGTTAGACAACTTTTATACAATTTAATACAACAAAGTGATGAATATAATACAAGGGACAAAGAGGTAAACAAGAAGTTTTCTCAGCTTGAGCAGAAAGTAGAACAGCTTTCTCAGCTTGAGCAGAAAGTAGAACAGCTTTCTCAGCTTGAGCAGAAAGTAGACCAGCTTTCTCAGCTTGAGCAGAAAATAGACCAACTACCTCAACTTCAACAGGCAATAGACCAACTCTCTGCTGAACTGCAAGTTAATAATAATGTAGCCAGTCAATTTGCTTCTGCTGAAGAAGCAAAAATTAAGAGTGGGTTATGGTTTAATGATCCAATCTGGGTAGGTCATCGTGATAATGGTGAAGCTTACTGGGTTGAGACTACTGAAAGAATTTTAGAAAAGACTTTTGTCATGCATTCTCTAGCTTGTTTGTACCAATCTAGGGATATAGAAATTCTAGATGTTGGTGCTGCTGAAAGTCTCCTTTCGTATGAGTTAGCTAGTTTTAATTACTCAGTTACAGCAATAGATATTCGCCCCATAGCATTATTTCATCCCAACTTGAAGTTTGTTAAAACTGATATCTGCAACCCTGTATTACCGCCAGCTAGTTTTGATTGTGTGATTGCTTTATCTACTCTGGAACATATTGGCTTGGGATGGTATGGAGATGAAACGGGGGAGAGTTATGATATTAAAGCTGTCCAACAGATTAGTTTACTTTTAAAACCAGAAGGTAGTTTTATACTCACAGTTCCCTATGGCAAAAAAGCTTTAACACCAGTGCATCGAATATATAACCAAGAATCACTACAAAAACTAATTCAAGATTTCAAGATAGTTCAAATATCCTATGGAGTACGTAAGGATGACTTCACTTGGACTATCACTGAAAATGAATTAGAAGCATCTGAAAAAGAACATAATCCAGATAATTACCTTCCTGGTGCGGTAGCTATGTTGGTATGTAAGAAAAATCTTGTATAAAAAATTAAATCAAAGTTGACGCAGCATGAAAATAGCCATTGATCTTCAAGCTCTGCAAACAAATAATTCTAGGAATAGAGGTATTGGTCGTTATACACAATCTGTAATAGAAGCTCTATTTAGTCAGCAAAATACTCTCAGTTACCAGTTATATACTAATAGTAATCTACCAGCCCCAGAACTAGATGATAATTACTTTCAATATAATTCTGTAGATTACCCATACATTGGTAGTTGTGATATCAATGAACTACTATTAAAAACTGTTTTAATGGCAGCAGATGTTGACATAATATTTATACCTAGCCCGATGGAGGGTTTAGACTCCACAATACCTGACTATAGCAATTTCCCTAAAAAAGTTTTTGTCATCTGCTATGATTTAATACCTCTCATCTTTTCTGATAGATACTTAAATGAGTTAAATATGCGCTCACTCTACATGAAGCGCTTAAAAAATATACAAAATGCTGATTTTATATTCGCAATCTCGGAAGCTACCCGCCAAGATGTAATTAAATACCTCGATATATCTCCTGAAAGAGTTTTAAACGTTTCGGGTGGTGTTTCTGCTTTTTTTACTCCAATTCATGTTCATGAACATCAAGCTTGGCTCGAAACTTTTGCGAAGAAATTTGGTATTTACAAAAAATTTATTCTTTATACAGGAGGTGAAGATTGGCGAAAAAATATTGAAGGGCTAGTCACAGCTTTTTCTACCCTACCCAAGAATTTGCAGGAATGTTACCAGCTAGTAGTTGCTTGTAAAGTTTCTGAGCATTTTAGTAAAGAAATAACTAGCTTGGCGTCGAAATTAGGAATTAATAAATCTATTATATTAACAAATTATGTTACAGATGAAGAATTAAGAGCTTTATACTCAACCTGCTCTCTATTCGTTTTTCCTTCTTTTTATGAAGGCTTCGGTTTACCGCTACTTGAGGCTATTTCATGTGGCGCACCAGCTATTGCAAGTAATAGCTCATCTTTGCCAGAAATTTTAGGTTCTGATGAATTACTGTTCGATCCATACTCACCTTCTGATATGGCTAGGATCATGCAAAAAGTTCTATCTGATGAGAACCTTAGAAAAAAAATCTCAGAGGATGCACTTCAGCAATCAGCAAAATTTTCTTGGCAATCTGTTGCTAAAAATATGCTTGATGTGTTTCAAGAACATCAGCTATTAAAAAAAGTATCTATTTCAGTTAATCAAAAACCACAAATAGCTTTTTTTAGCCCATTTCCACCAGCTAAATCTGGTATAGCAGACTATAGTGGGGACTTGTTACCATCATTGGGACAACATATTAACCTTGATTTATACCATGATGATAGTTATTTGCCCGATATTAACATCAGTAATAACTTATTTTCTCATAGTAAATTTGAAGAAAGATTTAGATATCAAGGATATGAAGGTATTATTTACCAGATAGGCAATAGTAGTTACCATTCTTATATGTACTCTCAATTAATGAGATATTCTGGAATATCAGTGTTGCATGACTATTACTTGGGAGGGCTAATTAATTATATGGAAGCTCGTTTTCCAGAGCTTGGTATTAAATTTTCTAAAGAACTAGAACACTGTTACGGAAAAAGTAGAGCAGTAAAAATTTTAAACCTTTTAAAAACAAAAGGTTTAGATATAAATGAGAAGCTGTCAGGAGTAGGTATTTATGTCAATAGAAGAATTTTTACGCGCTCTCTAGGAGTTATATTACACAGCAAATGGGCTTATAACTGTGCGATTAAAGAATTTACTAATGATAATAGCCATATTGTTCACATACCTCAGATAGTACCAAATTATGTTGTTAAGGAAAAATCACTAAGAGATGAGTGTAAAGGGTTGGATCTTCCAGACTACAAACTCATAATATCAACCTTCGGATTTATCAATAATACTAAACGTCCACTACAAATTATTTATGCATTTAAAAAGTATCTTGTAACTCAGCCAAATGCTTACTTAGTATTTGTGGGTGGTACTGATTACCTTGGTACAATTAATATAGAAGATGAAATTAGAAAACTAAGTTTACAAGGTCAAGTCAAAGTTACTGGCTATGTCAATATGACAGACTTTTACCGTTATATAGAAGTATCAGATATATGCCTTAACTTAAGATTTCCTTTCAACGGAGAAAGCTCTGCATCACTTCTGCGAATTTTGTCTGTTGGTAAGCCTACTATTGTTACAGATATCGGTTCCTTCTCTGATTTCCCCAATGATGTGGTGTTAAAAATACCCCAGCCTGGACAAAGTGATGAAGTAGAAGAGATATTGAAATCTCTTATTTTACTAACTCAAAATTCAGACTACAGAAAATCATTGAGCGAAAATGCATATAAGTATATTGCTAAGGAACATTCCCAAGAAAGATGTGCTAATTTATATGCTGAATTTATCCAGCAAATACTTTCTTCACCTGAAGCAAAAAGCAAAAAACTTGCTGACTATGTAGGACGGGAATTAGCTAAAGTTACACCCAATGTATCCAAAAAAGTACTTACTACTTTTGCTAGATATGTTGATAATTCGCATAAGGAAGAACAGCCGCGTAAGGAAGGACAGCAAGTAGTTGAAAATTTCGATTTCAATAAGACTGCGATACCAATACAGACTCCTTTACGAAAACAACTGAACTTTAATGATTTTTTACACGAATGCCGTTCAATTTGCCTGGCAAAGATACCACAAGCTAAAGAAATATTAAGCATTGGATGTGCTGGAAATTGGTACTTCGAGTGGTTCGATAAGTTTTACCCTTACTCTATTGAAAATCACACTGGTATAGATTTAAATCCAAAGCCACTAGATTTACCAAATAATGTAACTTGGATTCAACATGATGGGGATGATCTAAGCTTAATAGAGTCGCAAAGCTTTGACTTAGTATTTGCTGGTCAATTTATTGAACATATATCTTGGGAATCGCAGGTAACTTTCCTGTTAGAAGTAAATAGAGTACTTAAATCAAATGGGATTTTTGTACTTGATAGTCCAAATTATACTGTTACCAATAGATATGGATGGAAGCAACCAGAACACATACATGAACTAAGTTTTCAACAAGCGTGTGAGCTTTTACGGATTGCAGGTTTTGAAATTAAAGATTCATCTGGTTTGATTTCAAAAGACTTATTAGGAATTCCACCTAATTTATTTGGCAGATATATTGAATCTTGTTTAGATATAAATTTATACCAAGAAGACATTGAAAGTGCAATTAATCAAGATCCGCAAAATTGCTTTGTTTGGTGGATAACATCTCAAAAATTTCAAGAAATTGATCTTGCAGATAGAACTCTAATTAAGCGAATGCAGGAGTTTTACCTAGAAAACCAAAAAATTAAAAATGAGGTGATTTTTCATGGCATTGGTTCAATTATTGAAATAGAGAAAGAGTATTTTGTCTTTGTAAATCCTGATGATGGTGAAGGATTTGCTATTTTTGGCCCTTACGATTCCTATCACAAAGGGAAATATTTAGTTGAGTTTGAAATCTTTGCCTCGGATTATGATAATGAAATATATAAAACTAGTTTAGATTTAGTTGTAACGATCGCAGATATTTCTACTAATTCTGGTACGCTAATTATAGCCAAAAAAGAAGTTACTTTAAGAGATATCTTAAAGAAAGAAAAGACAAAACTGGAGTTTATTATAGATACACCATATATACTAGAATTTCGAGTTTTCTCGCTAGGAGTATACCCAGTTTTAGTTGGTATTAAACCAAAAGTATCAATGCTATGATTCAGTATTTACAGAAAAGAAATATATTGTGAGTATGACAACAAAAAAAGCCCTAATCACCGGGTTAACCGGACAAGATGGTTCATATCTTGCCGAACTACTCATAGCAAAAGGCTACCAAGTCTTTGGTCTAGTCCGCCGTTCTAGCACCAGTAACCTAGAGCGTATCACCCACCTTTATGGCGACATTCAAATAGTATCCGGCGACCTCCTCGATCAATCATCCCTCATGGATGTAGTGAGTGAATGTCAACCGGACGAAATTTATAATCTCGCCTCTCAAAGCTACGTTCCTCTTTCTTGGACACAACCTGCTCTCACTGCTGAATATACAGCTCTCGGTGTCTCCCGCCTCTTAGAATCTATTCGTCGCTGCAAACCTGATGCCAGATTCTATCAAGCATCCAGTAGTGAAGTTTTTGGTCAACCCGACGAATCACCTCAAACCGAACGCACTGCCTTTCGTCCCCGGAATCCTTATGGTGTTGCCAAAGCTTATGCTCATTGGATGACTGTCAACTATCGGCAGAAATACAACCTTTACAACTGTTGTGGTATTACTTATACTCACGAATCGCCTCGACGTGGGACAGAATTTGTATTTCGCAAAATCACGCACGCAGCTGCCCAAATTAAATTAGGTTTGGCAAATGAATTAAAATTAGGCAACCTAGATGCCCGTCGTGATTGGTGCTACGCTAAAGATGCTGTTTACGCTATGTGGTTAATGTTGCAGCAGGAACAACCTGATGACTACCTCATTGCCAGTGGTGAAACGTACTCTGTTAAAGAACTTGTTGAGTGTGCTTTTGACTGTGTTGGGCTTAATTGGCAAGATTATGTCTCGGTTGATCCCACTTTTTATCGTGCTGATGAATCAGTGCAGTTAGTTGGTTGCATTGATAAAATTAAAAATGGAATAGGTTGGCAGCCTCAATACTCTTTTAGTCAATTGGTCGAGTTAATGGTTGATTATGACCTTAAGAAATTAAGCAGTTAGCTCGTTTAGTTTCTTAATCATAAATAACCACTAACTTGAAACTAGGAAAAAATTAAAATAGCTTACCTAAGAATGTAACTACTAAGTTTTTTATTTATGGCTTTTCTTAGGTAAGTTTTTTAAGTAAAAAAATATTAAAAATTTGCATAAAAATAGTTTCAAATAGGTTTTAGGATGAAGATATTTATAGATTGTACTCACACTGCAAAACATACGTATAAAAATACTGGAATCCATCGAGTAGTTCGAGAACTAACTTCTGAATTATTGCAAATAAGCTCAAACTGCACAGATATAGAAATAGTAGCGGTTATGTTTGATGGTAGTTTTATGCGGAGGGTGACTAATCTTAATCAACAGCAAGACTACCATTTGATCGAGGTTAACAAATATTTCGCTCTAACTAAAATAAATATAAAATTTCAAGCTCTCGTTTTGAAGCTGAAAAATAAATTTATCAATTTTTTTTATAGATTAAATTTAATTGATTGGTTTGATTCAAATTCAGTAAACAAAAAAGTTTTCCTTGAATTTGAAGATTCTATAATCCAGTCAGGAGATATTTATGTGATAGCTGATGCTAATTGGGATTTACCTAAAACTTACTACCGATTTTTACAACTTTTAAAAAGGCACAAAGTTACTATTGTAGTTATATGCTATGATCTCATTCCAATAAAATTTCCAGAGTTTTCTACCAAGAGATTTACTAAAGCTTTTACAAAATTCTACAGCGATTATTCGAGTTTATTCGATAAGGTATTATGTATTTCTAAAAAGAGTGCTGAAGATTATAGTAATGCGAAAGTTCAAGGAATCTTAGCTAATAATAACTCACAAATTGTTCAAAGCTTTCGCTTGGGCGGCAACTATTATAAACATGATTTGTTACTAAGTGAAGAAAATAACAGCCCTGATGTAAAGTTGCAGAAGTTGCTTAATAAAAAATATATTTTAGTAGTTGGAAGCTTAGTGCCTCATAAAAATATTAAAACCATCATTGCAGCCTTTGATTTATTGATAAATTCTAGTCATGATGATGTATTTTTAATTTTTGCAGGTAATAAAGGTTGGGACTCAGAAACTGATAATTTGATAGAATCTAATAAAATGTATGGCAAGCTTATACAAATACTAGGTTCTGTTACCGATGCTCAACTAGATTTTCTCTATCAAAATTGTTATTGTTTAGTTCAAGCCTCCTTTTATGAAGGATTTGGATTACCTGTGGTAGAAGCACTACAACACTGTAAACCTGTAATTGCCAGCAATGGTGGCTCTTTGCCTGAAGTAGGAGGTGATTTTTGTAGATATTTCTTTCCTACTCAACCAATAGAACTGTATGAAGCTTTAAAAGAGCTACTTGATTCAGAGATTTACTACAATAACTTGGTAGAGCGCATCAAAAATGAGTATATACCATTCTCATGGCAAGAATCTGCTGAGGAGTTTCTCTCTTGTTTGTATAATTAAATTCAGTTTAATTAAAAGCTTAAAAATTTGTTGGACTATCGATCTTTTTTGTCTAAGAAACCCACAGGTGTAACAACTTACGCTTTCAATATCCCTGCAAATCTGCAATCTCTCAAACTGAGATTATTAACTTCACAGTCAGTTTCTGGTCATAAATGCTATGGAATTTCATCAGACTTAACACTATACCGCAGTTTACAAAAGTGAGATATTACCCTATTATTTGTTAAATAAACTACTAATAAACCTGTTTATTGTCAGTAATAATTCTGTTAAAAGACCAAGATTAAGCAATTAAACTTTACACAACAAACTAGAAAGCAAGTCGAAAATATATGTCATATAAAATATCACAAATGGTAAAAGCTATATTGAATTTATTAAGATTATTGAAAAAAACAGATGCTATAAGCTTGAACATTAAAACTTTCGGCTATGAATATGCTCGTAATTTGCGCGAACAGTTGACAATACCTAGTAATTTATCACCACAAAAAATCAACTTGCAATCAAAAGCTTGTCAACAAAATGATATTGAATCAAATTGGTTTTTCTACTGGTGTCAAGAGATGAAAATGCCTGTAGCATACCATCGAAAATTGTGGGAATTTTGCTATATTTTACAAGCATTATATGAATACGATTTACTTACTCCTGGACGTAAAGGTTTAGGTTTTGGTTGTGGTCAAGAACCTCTGCCAAGTATTCTTGCTGCTTATGATGTTGCGATTACGGCTACAGATTTAGATCCAACAGCATCAGCTGCACAAGGTTGGATAGAAACTAAACAAAATATGTCTTATTTAGAAAAGATATTCCGTCCTGAGTTATGTACAAAAGAACTATTTACTAAAAATGTGAGTCTAAAGTATGTCGATATGAATGCTATTCCTGCTTACTTAGAGGGTAAATATGATTTCTGCTGGTCTGCTTGTGCATTAGAACATCTAGGCAGCATTAAAAATGGACTTCTATTTATCGAAAATTCTTTAAAAACTCTAGTTCCTGGAGGAATAAGTATACAGACGACAGAATTTAATTATTTAGAAGAAGAAGAAACTATTGACAACAGAGGAACAGTACTTTTTAGAAAAAAAGATTTTGAACAAATTGCTAAAAAACTAACTGCTGCAGGACATCAAGTAGCACCACTAGATTTCAATATTGGTTCTTGTGTGTTAGATAAATTTATTGATATTCCTCCATACTACAGTAAAATACATGACATCCCACAAGAAGCACATTTAAAATTATTAGTCGATCGTTTCGCTTCTACATCCTTTGGTATGATCATCAGAAAAGCTGTGTAAAAACTTACGCTTCTTAAGTTACCTTAGCATTCTCTAATTTTTAATAATGTCAAAATTATTATTTTTATAGCAAAATAAAAAATACTAAATGAATATAGTAGATAATTTTTCCTCTAACCAATTAATTGTTAACTTATCTATTCTCCTAGCTCAACCAACGGGTATAGGCAACTATGCTCAAAACATTTTTCCTTATTTAAAATCTTTGCAACCCACTTTATTAGTAGCGCAAAAATATCCCGATTTTGACTGCTATCCAATACCGTCAAACTTAACCCCAAACCACGGCACTAAAGGTCATTTTAACCGCCTTCTCTGGACACAATTTGAACTACCACAAATATATAAAAACCTCAAATCAAGTCTTTTATTCTCCCCCCTACCGGAAGCACCCCTTTATAGCAATTGTCGTTTTGTTGTCACATCTTTTGATATGATACCGTTGCGCTTTGCTAAACGCTTCTCACCACTCACAGCCTACCACCGCTACTACACGCCCCAAGTTCTTAACCAAGCACAACATATTATTTGCATCTCTCAGACCACAGCTAAAGATATCACCGATTTTTACCAAATTCCCGCCAGCAAAATTACTTCGATTCCTTTAGCGCACGATCGCACTCACTTCTATCATCTCAACCTCCCCACCAGCAACTACTTTCTCTACATTGGTCGCCAAGATCCATATAAAAACATCCAGCGAATCATCAGTGCTTTTGCGGCGTTACCTAACTGCAAAGACTATGAACTATGGTTAGTAGGGCCAATTGATTCGCGTTACACCCCTACTTTAAAAGTGCAAGTTGCAGAATTGGGTGTAACCGATCGGGTGAAGTTCCTTAACTATGTACTTTATGGCGAATTGCCAAAAATAATTAATCAAGCGATCGCTCTCGTTTTCCCCAGTCTTTGGGAAGGTTTTGGTTTACCTGTCCTCGAAGCAATGGCTTGCGGTACTCCCGTCATTACCTCTAATCTCTCTTCTTTACCAGAAGTAGCTGGCGATGCGGCGATTTTAATCAATCCCTACAACACCGGAGAAATTACAGAGGCGATGCAGTCTATTGCTACTGATTCAGAATTGCGATCGCACCTATATACCCTTGGCCTCAACCGCGCCAGTCAGTTCAGCTGGGCAAAAACAGGACTTGCCACTGCCGAAGTTCTCAAGCAGTACCTATAATGGCTGATTTATCGAAAATAGAGACACTGCGGGGTAAGCTTAGTTCTTCACTGCAATAGCATTCCAGTTAGCGATCGCTTGCTCTTCGGTTAGAGTCGGATCGGCATTACACACATATTCAAGTTTAGCTAACACGCTTTGATGGGCAAGAGCAATCTCTTGAGCAACGGGTGCTGTAAGAAGCTTCTTCCAGAGAGCATACTTTCCCTGCCAGAAGTGATTGTTTGTACTCATGGTGCGGAGGCGATCGATAGAATGCAACGAAACCACATCTAATATAGGCTTGACTGGGGTCAGCCCCAATTGTTCGTTAAACTGCGAAAGTTCCTTGACCGCATCATTCACCAGATTTTCGTAACGAACTTTCAACGTGTCTTCTTGCCTCCACCATTCTGGGCTAATGGAGAGAAGTGCTGCTGCTCTACTCCCAGTGGCATAGTTGATAAACTCTGGGCTAAGTGGCGTTTTCTCAAGGATGGATATCTCAGTTCCTCCGTCACCTTTTAGCCAGCTGGCAGTCTCTGGTTCGTAGTTGGCAAAATGCAGAATAGAAATCAATACATCCAAGGGATGGCGGGCAAGAGCTACCACACGAAATCCTTGCTCGGCTAGCAATGAAACTAAATCATCACTTCTGTGCCAATGAATCTGAAGCACTAATCTTGCTGGTAGCGAGTGCCAGGAAATGTTAGCCGGATGATGCACCGCCAGTTCAGCCATTTCATAACTGGCTGCCAGCATTTTTCGTAGCCAAGTGTTACCCGATCGGGGATTGCTAATTATTGCCAGACGCAAGGAGCCTAAACTGCTCAAATTCTGTTAATCCTTTCAGCTAAATTAGGGTACATCCAAACTAACACCATAACTTAAATCCAATGATTTGGGATTTTGTCAAGATTTCAGATTATCTTGACTAATGACTTGTCATTACTCAATCCTTATGAAAGCACTAATTCTCTCTGGCGGCAAAGGTACACGCCTACGTCCCCTCACCTATAGCGGAGCAAAACAACTCGTACCAGTTGCCAATAAACCTGTTTTATGGTATGGCATTGAAGAAATGGTCGCTGCTGGCATTACTGATATTGGCATCATTATCAGCCCAGAAACCGGAGCAGAAGTCCAAACGAAAACCGGAAATGGAGAATACTTCGGAGCGAACATCACCTACATTCTACAAGAGCAGCCACTTGGACTTGCTCACGCTGTTCAAATCGCCCGTCCCTTTTTAGGTGATTCTCCCTTTGTCATGTACTTGGGCGACAACCTGATTCAACTAGGTGAGTTACGTTACTTTCTGGAACAATTTAGCCAACAACAGCCAGATGCTTTGATTCTCTTGCGTTCGGTTGCCAATCCTAGCGCCTTTGGTGTAGCTCAGGTAGATGAAACAGGACGGGTATTACAGTTAATTGAGAAACCCAAAGTTCCGCCTTCAAATTTGGCATTGGTAGGGGTTTATTTCTTTTCTCACATCATCTTTGATGCGATCGCAAATATTCAACCTTCAACCAGAGGCGAACTAGAAATCACTGATGCTATTCAATACCTAATTAATCAAAAAAAGCAAGTTTTAGCGTACAATCTCCAAGGTTGGTGGCTAGATACTGGTAAAAAAGATGACTTGTTAGAAGCTAACAGATTGATTCTCGATACCTATCTGACAGCATCAGTTGTCGGCGAAGTTGATACCCAAAGTCAGATTACTGGACGAGTCAAAATTGGTGCAAAATCTAAAGTAATTAACTGCACAATTCGGGGGCCAGTAGTCATTGGTGTTAATTGTCATTTAGAAAACTGCTTTATTGGTCCTTATAGTAGTATTGCTAACAATGTCATACTCATTGATACTGATTTAGAACACAGTGTTATTTTAGAAGGTGCAAAAATTGACGGAATCCATCAGCGCATTATTGATAGTGTCATTGGACAAAGGGCACAATTGACTCTTGCACCCCGTCGCCCCAAAGCTTTGCGATTTCTAATTGGTGATGACTGTCAAATTGAACTAACGTGATTTATTTGTTAAAAACAGGAAAAGCCACGGTCGAAGTGTTATCCTACTATCTGTGAAATATAAGGATTAAATTACTCTCACAATTAACACTGTGGTAGGTTACTCCAAATAATATTAATGAGCATTGTACATACCAAAATTCCCGAAGTTATACAACTAGATCCCCAAGTATTTACAGACAATCGCGGTTTCTTTTTTGAAGCTTACAATCACCAAAAATTTGCTCAAGAGACAGGTATTGTTACAAACTTCGTCCAGGATAACCACTCTTATTCTAAACAAAACGTTCTGCGTGGGCTGCACTATCAAATCCAACAACCCCAAGGAAAACTAATTCGTGCTGTTGCTGGTATCATCTTTGACGTAGCCGTAGACATTAGAAAAAGCTCGGCTACTTTTGGTAAGTGGGTGGGTTATGAACTCAGTGCTGAGAACAAACGCTTACTGTGGATACCACCAGGCTTTGCTCATGGCTTTCTCGTGCTTTCAGAAATAGCTGAAGTTCTCTACAAAACTACAGATTACTACGCGCCCCAAAGCGATCGCACAATTTTATGGAACGATCCCGATTTAGCGATAGATTGGCCGCTGAGTGCGCCACCGATTTTATCGGCTAAAGACCAAGCCGGTAAATCTTTGAGAACTGCTGAAGTATTTGATTAACCTTAATAAAAATTTTGACCGATCCCTTGCTGCTTCTAAAATGAAATTGGACTTCATTGCTGACACGCCCTAGCTGATGCAAGACTTTAGACAAGAAATAAATGCCAGAGCTTCTATGGATTTGGAACAGCGAAGGACTTGGTATTCTCCCGTTGCTGATGTTTATTACGATGCAAGACCGCACTATCCACATAAACTAATTGATCGGTCTGTGGCTTTAGCCCAACTTGACTCAGATGCATCGATTCTTGAGGTTGGTTGTGGTCCAGGAAATGCGACGGTGGCTTTTGCTCAATTTGGTTTTTCAATGACGTGTATTGAGCCAAACCAGGATTTTTATCATTTGGCACAACACAACTGCGATCGATATCCAAAAGTTACAATTTGCAATACTTCATTTGAGGAGTGGGAACTAGAAGCAAAACAGTTCAATGCCGTTCTATGTGCCAATGCCTTTCATTGGATACCGCCAGAGATTAGATATACCAAGACAGCATCGGCAATGTGCGATAACGGTTTTCTTATTTTGCTATGGAATCTGACCCCAGAACCGAAATACGAAGTTTACCAAGTTCTAGAGGAAGTGTATCAAGCTTATGCGCCCTCCTTTGTTCGATATGAAGGTGCCCAGATTCAAGCGGAGATTTTGAGGGGTTTTGAACAAGAGATTTTAGACTCCAATTGTTTTCAAGAGTTGGTTGTCGAGCAAACTGCGTGTGAAGTCACCTATAGCATTGATGACTACCTCAAGCTTTTGATTACCTTGCGGAGAGTAGAGCCACAAGCGAAAGAGTTACTATTTGCAGGATTGCGCCAGAAGCTAGAAAAATTTGGAGATAGGGTACAACTCTCGTTTCTTTCTGCTGTTCATGTTGCCCGCAAAGCACCCGTGAGAGGTTAAGAGAATTGCACAAATCTAAATATCCAGACTCATGCTAATTAGCTTACATTGCCTAAATACTGGTAAACGATAACACAGAATGCATTACCAACTGAGTAGCAAATTCAAAGGATATTCTTCGTGGAGAGCCACAGCAGTTAAAACTGCCGTTCGGCTTTCCTCCACAGCAATCAAGTCAAGTGGTTTGCAGCCGTTTCAAGGATGTTTCTATGATTGCGTTAGGTTTGAGAACTAATCAGAATGAGTAAATCAATTCTGCTAATTGGTCGCAACGGTCAAGTGGGTAAGGAACTGCAAAAAATACTCCCATCCTACGGCAATCTTATCTCAGTAGAACGCCCAACAGTAGACCTTGCCCAACCCGATACCCTCCGCAACGTTATCAGATCAAAACAGCCGCAAATCATCATTAACGCTGCTGCTTACACTGCTGTAGACAAAGCAGAAAGCGAACCCGAACTTGCTAGCGCTATTAATGCTACTGCACCCCTAATTATTGCCGAAGAAAGCCAAAAATTAGGAGCTTTTTTAATTCATATTTCGACCGATTATGTTTTTGATGGGAATGCCTGTAGCCCTTACCAGGAAACCTACACGACTAATCCCTTGAGTGTCTACGGTAAAACCAAACTTGCTGGAGAAGAAGCAATTCGGGAAACTTGCGTCCATCACCTCATCCTCCGCACTGCTTGGGTTTATGGAACCTTTGGCAAAAGTAACTTTGTCAAAACCATGCTGCGACTAGGTGCAGAACGCCAAGAACTCCGTGTTGTCGCCGATCAAATTGGTAGCCCGACTTGGGCGCAAGATATAGCCACAGTTATAGCCCAAATGATTCCCCAGTTAACTCCACAAATTAGCGGTACTTATCACTACACTAATAGCGGCGTTGCTAGCTGGTACGATTTTGCTGTCGCCATTTTTGAAGAAGCCCAACAGTTAGGCTTCTCTTTGAAAGTTGAAAATATTGTCCCCATTACAACAGCTGAATATCCAACACCAGCCCGTCGCCCTGCCTATTCTGTCCTTGCTTGTGGAAAAATTTCCGCAATTATAGGGACTTATCCCCCCCATTGGCGACAAAGACTTCGGCAAATGCTTCAAGATTGGGTATTGGGTACTGGGGATTGGGGATTGGGGATTGGGAAAACTCTTCCTTAATCCCCAGTCCCCTGTCCCTAGGGCGTGTTTTAAAACTGCTGGTTTAGCCTCCTAACTTTCTAGATCCCCCTAAATCCCCCGATAAATTGGGGGACTTTAAGAGACTCTTTGCCCCCCAATTTATCGGCAGGGCTGTTTCATTCGATCTCTGAGAGATTTTGTCAATAGTGTAAGTCAGAAATTTGCTTGATTTGGTCATTGAAAAGATACCACTTCAACGAGTAAATTTCAGTGCGAACGCGATTTTCTTGCCCAATCAGGTTTTTTATTCACCTGACTTTTTTGCTTGAAACGCTTGTAAATCAGAGCCTTTTAGGGAATGAAACAGCCCTGCCAATTTATCGGGGGGTTGGGGGGATCTAAGACTTTGAAATACACGCCCTAGTCCCTAGTCCCTTCCCCAGTCCCCAGTCAAGAGTCCCTATCCCCTTTTCAAAACTCCCGTTTCATGTTGTATCGGCAAAACATCTAAAATATCAGTTTGGGAACAATATTTTAAATCTTCTTGACAGTCAAGACGCAACAATCGTTGGCCGTGACTAGCTTGGTGAAGTAATCCCAATAAGTTATCTTGCCATTGAGAGTAAAGAGCGATCGCACTAATTACTTCATCATTCCCAGCGAGTTCTTCTGCTGACAAGGTACTTTGTTGTAAAACACTATGAGCGATGGCACCTGCACAAACTGTATCCTCTAAAGAAAAACTGCCTTCCCAACCAGAACCGACAATCCATACTGTCTCTGGTTGCAACTCTAGAAGAAATTGCACCACTGCCGCCCGGTTAATCAAGGCTGCTGCTAATACATTTGGCGAATCTTGTACCCGTTGTAAAGCACGAGTGCCATTGGTGGTACTGATAAACAAACGCCGCCCCTGTACCAATTCTGGTGTGCAGTCGAGAGGAGAGTTACCCAACTCAAAGCCAGCTACTTTCGCGCCGCCGCGTTCTCCAGCCCGCAGACGTTTTTCAGGAGGCCATTTTTCGCTAACTTCAATTAACTGATCTAAATCGCTGAATACTTGTACAGCTTCGCCTCCAGATGCCAAGACAGTCGCTATTGTGCTAGTGGCTCGCAATACATCGACTGCGATCGCACATTCTGGCGCTTGATCCGTTGGAGTCAATTCAGGAGTGTGGTATACGAATAGCTTCACGCGCTGGATACACCTGCTTTAATAGTACTGCCGCAAATAATATTCTACCTAGTTGGGGTCATTAACTATAATTTCAATTAGTTCTGGAACATTTTTTACCATCAAAATACAAAATGTATGTCATTCAATACATAAATGGGAGTGGGGAAGAAAACTGCTTACTAAGGGCTGGGGTTTTAACTAAATCTTAAGAGTCCCTAATACCTAATAAATATTCAAAAAGTCCATTTATATGGTTTTAGACTTTCAGACTTGCAGCACTATCTTGTAATCTAAAACTATAACAGACCTTCTAAAAGGGGAAAAATTTACAGCTTTCAGGTTACAACCCAAAGGGACGAATATTCACTCATTCCCAATTCCCCACTCCCCACTCCCATTCCCCATCGAAATCGCTATGGCACCTTTACCCGACTACCGCCCTAAACAACTATCTTTAGGCCCCTTAGAAGCGGAAATTTTAAATATCATCTGGGAACTTGGTTCAGCGACAGTCAAGGATGTACACGATCGCATCCTCGCTGATCCCAACCGCGAATTAGCATATACTTCTGTCACCACCGTTTTACGTCGCCTCACTGATAAAGGTTGGCTGGCCTGCGACAAAAAAGAGCGAGCATTCTATTGGCGGCCAATGCTGAGTAAACAACAATCAGATGTCATCAAAGCTCACGAGCAGTTACAGCGATTTCTCGCGGTGGGAAATCCCGATGTTGTTGCTGCCTTTGCTGATAGCCTAGATGAAGCAGCTAGTGAGCAAATAGCAGCGATCGCCAAACGTATTCAATCTGCACGCCAAGCCAGGGAGGAACAATGATGCATCTGATAATGATTTTGAATGCTTTGGCAGTTGCCTGGTGGTTAAGATCCTCTGCGAATCAACCCCAAGGTAGTTGGAGTTTGCGGTGGCGGCGATCGCTATTTTTGTTTCTCTTCCCGCCCTTGCTAATTTTCATGACTGCGATCGCAGTGCTGTTCATGGGACCCCAAGGACAAATGGGCGGAATGTATACAGGCTCAATTAGCTATCTAGTCGCATTAATTTATTTAGCATTTTTTGCCATTTCATGCATTAAACTTGCCTTTCAGGGTTGGCAGTCTGTAGAATCTGCCCGTAACTGCCCCCTAGTGAATCTGGGGGATAAACGAGCCAGGTTACTACAAACGGGCGCGTTGTTTGCTGGTCAAATTGGTTTTTGGCAACCAGAACTAGTTGTTAGCCAAGGATTAGTGCAAACTCTCTCACCCGCTCATTTAGAAAGCGTCTTAGCCCATGAGCAAGGGCATCACTATTATAGGGATACGTTCTGGTTTTTTTGGCTGGGTTGGGTGCGTTCCTGCACTGCATGGTTGCCGAATACAGAGCCTTTGTGGGAAGAACTGTTAGCTTTGCGCGAACTCCGTGCCGACAGTTATGCAGCATTGCAGGTAGACCCTCTGGTGCTAGCAGAATCACTTTTATTAGTAGTTAGTAGCAGCCCCGTCTTATCGGAAATTTGCTGTGCTGCATTAGGTTCCTCTGGTGCAGATCGCTTAGAACAAAGAGTAGAAGCTCTATTAGCACCACCAGAACCAACCCCAGAAGCTCAATTGCAATCTTGGCATGGCTTTCTGTTGGCGTTTCTACCTTTAGTAAGTGTGATGTTTCATAGTTAAGTTGAATTTACCAAGCTACTACAGCACGAAATCGTGATGTTTGTAACGAAACTCATAGCGTTGCTAACGAAACTTGCAGTGTTGGTAATGAAAATCGTAGTGTTGGTAACTAAAATCGGGTTTTGTCAGATTTTAGTGATGATGAAAGGTTACTCGCTTTAAGGCAGAAGGCAGTCCCGATGAACTGCTGTGAAGTACATAAATAAGACTAGTTATTAACAATAATTAAGAAGAATTGTATGAAGTATGAAATAAGCATACTCTCGATAATTGATACCGTAAAGTTACCTGATTTAGTGCCAAAAAGTGTTGAGGTATTACAGAATATGAACTCAGCCTGAGAAGTAAATAGGGGTTAATGATGAAAAGGAAGTTTATAATTTTAATTGGCACAACATCGGTAATTTTATCCCTGGTGAGCCAACCAGCCTTTGCAGTTTGGACAGGATTTGTGAATCTGCAACCAGGTGCTATAGTTACCTCTGATCCTAGTTGTGCCTCATTAGGGACAACTCAAGTGATCTGTGCCGCCAAAGGAACCGATAGTAACCTTTACGCCAATCGGTTTAATGGCAGTTCTTGGACAGGATTTGTGAATCTGCAACCAGGTGCTATAGTTACCTCTGATCCTAGTTGTGCCTCATTAGGGACAACTCAAGTGATCTGTGCCGCCAAAGGAACCGATAGTAACCTTTACGCCAATCGGTTTAATGGCAGTTCTTGGACAGGATTTGTGAATCTGCAACCAGGTGCTATAGTTACCTCTGA
>NZ_JBALEK010000009.1:0-31931 GCF_036917815.1 Nostoc sp.
CTGACTGATACACTGTGGATGGATATAATCTCATCCATGCGTATTCAGCCTTTTGCATCGTCACTTGAGTAAATACTTTCTTAATTGCATCAATGAAGAGCGTTAGATCAAGGAGAAAGGACAAATGACTAAAATGTGGCAATTTATGGTGACTTAAAAACAATAAAAAAGCGTTAGTGTCACTCTTTAGAGTACAAAGCCGAGGCAGTGCGGTTTTGGGTTTCCCCAAGTGTAGCAGCTGCGGTTTTAAAAATTTTGTACTTGTTCAACTGTGCAAAGGTGCATCTCGTGCAGTATAAGCAAAGCTCAGGAGAGCCGGAGACGCTCCGCCTCTGTTAATGTCCGACGGGATACTGGTAGTCACTGATCAGCCTACACTGTACTGCTTGCAGTCAGTGTAGGAGTATGTCACTGTAGGATATATCACTGTTTCGCTGTTTTGGGAGAAGCAAAAATGACTATAATATTCCAATTTGCTCTGATAGGTCTAGTCCTATTGTCTTTCGTCCTAGTTGTTGGGGTTCCCGTTGCTTACGCCACTCCCCAAAATTGGGTTGAATCTAAAAAACTACTCTGGGTTGGTTCTGGTGTCTGGATTGCTTTGGTATTTTTAGTTGGTTTGTTAAACTTTTTTGTCGTGTAGGCGACGGCTTCGCTCTGGCACAGGCACATAATATAAGAACTAGAGGAGCAGAAGAGCCAAGGTTAAAGCCCTAAGGAGAAAAGGAGAAATTTTTTCCGATTTCCTTTGTTTGCGATCGTGCTTTCCTGCTCCTCTACATTTTAATAAGAAATGTATATTGGCCAGAAGTATAGTTGATTAAGAGGCAATCATGGCAGTTTTCGAGGGAACTTTTACCCAAACGGAGCCTTTGCGGTTTGCAGTGGTGATTGGTCGATTTAATGACCTAGTTACCGGAAAGCTGCTAGAGGGATGTCAAGATTGCTTGAAACGCCACGGTGTAGATCCTAACCCCCACGGTAATCAGGTGGACTATGTTTGGGTTCCGGGAAGTTTTGAAGTACCTTTAGTAGCTCGCCAACTAGCACTTTCCCATCGTTATGATGCTGTAATTTGTCTAGGTGCAGTCATTCGAGGGCAAACACCTCATTTTGATTACGTATCCGCCGAAGTTTCTAAAGGCATTGCCGCCGCTAGCTTTCAAACTGGGGTGCCAGTAATTTTTGGCATTTTGACAGTAGATACTATGCAGCAAGCCTTAGAACGGGCAGGCATAAAAGGTAATCATGGCTGGGATTACGCCCTGAATGCCCTAGAAATGGCAAGCCTGATGCGGCAACTGCGTTCTAACCTGGCAGAGCCATATTCTCGTACTAGCCAGTCTTTACCAGCCTCTTTTCAAAATGCCAGCGTCGGCAATTTAACTGCTGAGTCAGAAGAACTAGGCTAAATGAGTCATTAGTCATTTGTGCTTTGTTATTCACTAATGACCAATGACTAATGACTAAATTAAGGGGTTGACAATTAGAGATAAATCTGAGATATTGATATTCGGGCAATGATTGCGGGTATAGCTCAGTGGTAGAGCGTCACCTTGCCAAGGTGAATGTCGCGCGTTCGAATCGCGTTACCCGCTTCCAGCTAAACCTCTTGGAGTTAAAAATTCTAAGAGGTTTAGTGTTTTTAGGGTGCATTGATCTGTTCGTTGATTCTCGCTCCATTTTTGTGAACCGCTCCCAATGTGAGTATCACCCACTCAAATCTCGTTACCCACTTGCTAAGAAATATAAAAGCCAGCTTTAGACTGGTGTAGATGTGTATTAGCTTGGCTACAATCTTTGTAGGTGTAATCAATTCATTTTGTGTAGGGTGTATTACACTGGATTACAGGTGGCTAGTTAATGTCAGGTGCGAAGCGTCTTTTAGCAGTGAAGTTAGCCACAATTTATTATTTGGGCAAAAAGTCACACCCTGATAGATGTTTTAGCAATTACTGTTCTGGAAACGCTTCCAAACTACAAGGAATAGAGATTGGACGTAATCCCGATCTAACCTTGATAACTGATAGTAATATATAGTGACTCAAAGGAAAATTAGCGGTTTTGTTGGTGTCTGTTGTTTATGAGCGTAGCCTTCTCAAGGAAAATCGGCGGGAATCACACCACTTCAAGGGGTGTCCGGGATAGCCGCCCGCCGATTTAGTCAAAAGTCATTGGTCATTGGTACTAATGACTTTTGACTAATGACTAATGACTTCGATTTCCCCCCGGCTTCAAGCCGGGGGATGAGTTAAATGATTTGTTTTAGAAGTGGTCGCTACGTAGGCTTAAAATTCTACCAGGTGTGTCAGCACAATAAAATGCCCAAAAACGCAACCACATTACCTTGAAAGCGACAGATGAAGAGAAGGGAATTTTTAAATAAGATTGCCAACTACGGGGAAAGACTACAAACAGATAAATCCGTACAGATATGACAACTACGATACTTAGATTTAGAAACATCCACGGTATGCAATCATGTCGATGTTTGCATTTCCTGTCTATGTATATAAAGAAAGAAGCCTCTAAGGTATTATATTCTCGCAGTTCGTGTAAAACACGCTCAAGTTATTAGAACGCTTGTGCAATCTCAAAAACCTGAAAAAATCGATTTCAATACCGACTACCCCTGTCCCTGTCGTCGTCGGGGTCAGTTAATTCCGATTACGCTGACAGATGCATTTGGTTGCGATCGCTGTCAGCAAATCTTTGTCGTAGAAGATAATGGTCATGTCCTAGAACAGCTTTCTACCACCTATCCCTATAAGCGGGCTTGGCGTTGGATGGGAAATAGTTGGCATGTTGTCCATCCCCGCTTGGGAGAAAGCTATCTGCCTATAGCGCTGGGCATTATTTTCGTGCTAGTGATTATATGGCTGCCATTAGCACTGCGATTAGCAAATGGTTCCAGCATTATTGCTTGGGCAATGGTGGCGGTGCTATTGGCTATTCTGCCAGCATTAATGGTCTGGCTTACCTACAGACGTTAACTCAATGACTGTTGAAGTTTTGGATGACCACCCCGAACCGATTACTAGTGCCCAACGAGCCTATCAAGCTTCCCTGAAGTTGGGGATCACAAAGGGAGCTGACCGGAGTCGTGCAGTATTGGCGATGGCACAGGCGCTTGAGCGCTCATTTGACGACATTCTCGAAGCCAATACCTTGGATTTAGAAGCCAGTCGGGAAATGGCAGTGCCGGAGTTGATATTGGACTGGCTAAAGCTGACTCCCACAAGGCTAGAGATGACAGTGGACATTTTACAACGGTTGGGGGAATTATCAGATCCACTGCGGCGCGTCAGAACTGCTGATTATCAACTGGCAGATTCCCAGAGTTACACCCAGTTAATGCCCTTGGGAGTGATTGGATTTATTTATGAAGCGTTTCCCGATTTAGGAGCGATCGCAGCAGGTTTTTGTATTAAAACTGGCAATAGTATAATTCTCAAAGGTAGTACTGAAGCTAGCCATTCCAACGCCGCCATCGCGGAAGTACTGCAAAATGCGATCGCCGAAGTTGGACTACCTCCGGGTTGTGTAGAACTGATTACAGCCGAACATGGTGCTTCAATTCGGGATTTAGTTACCCAAGATCAGTACGTGAATTTAGTGATTCCCTACGGACGTTCTAGCTTGGTGCAGCAGGTAGTACGACAGTCAACTTGCCCAGTTTTAAAGTCAGCGATGGGTAACTGTTATCTCTACTGGTCGCCAAATAGCAGCTTGGAAATGGTACGCTGGATGATTCTTGATAGCCATCAAAGTGAACCCGATCAAGTAAACGCCATTGAAAAAGTACTAATTCATCGTCAAGCCTTGCCATCATCCTTAGCAGTTTTGTGGAACAGCTTGATCGAAAAAGGCTTTGAAATTAAAGGGGATGCAGAACTAGTACAAGCTTTTCCCCAGTTGCAGTTGGTGAAAGAAGGCGAATGGGGAAACCCTTATTTAACTAGGACAGTAGCTTTTAAATTGGTGGATAGCTTAGAGACTGCGATCGCCTGGATTAATGAACACAGTAATGGTCATGCCGACTCCATCGTTACTGAATCTTACCAAGAAAGTCGGCAGTTTGCTTTAGGAGTTAACAGTGCCTCTACCTACATCAACACTTCCCCGCGTTTTTCCCGGAACCCCTCGCGGGGAGATTCAGTATTTCTCGGCATGTCTAATCAAAAAGGTCATCGCCGAGGATTTATCAGCTTGGAAACTTTGACCACCGTTAAGCACATTGTTCAGGGAAATGGCAGATTTTAAATAATTCGTAATTGCACCATTACAACCTACCGCGCTGTGTCAAGCATCGTTGCCTCTGTTAAAACCCTAGCTTCCTTTGTAGTCCAAAACGGACAACCAGGAGCGCATCTAAGTTAAGCGAATCTCACAAGTAAGATAAACCCTCCAGATTCTATTGGGGGGTTTAAATATTCAATATAGTATGAAATATGACCTGAATTCAGATGCTATTAGGGACTTCCAAATAAAAAAATGTCCCAAAACTGACCCAAAACCTCTCTATTTCTCCTTTCTCTGTATTTTCTGTGTCTCTGTGGTTCGTTTATTTGGATAATTTATTTCTTGTCAGTCCCTTATTTCACATTTTTCTGGTGTTCGGATATAGCAATCTTATCTGAGTTAGCAAAACTGCAATAAACTTCAAAAAACGCCGAGAATATGGTACGTCTAGCAGGATTTGAGACTAAGAAATTTTCCTAAAGAGTTATTTTAGCATTTCTTTGCAATACTTAACGAACTTCTAATTAAAAAAAGTGAACATAGATTAATAATAATAACTAACATCATAATTTATTAAGTTTATCAGGCTAAATTGAGAGTATGCTTAACAGTTGAAGTCTAGTTGATACTTTAGTAACTAAGTGCAAATAAACTTAAATATTTATTTAGTTTTTAAGACTAACCATTTATTTTGAGTTTTAAATACTAAAAAACAAAGTTTATTTGTGCCAAATTACTAACTAGTGCTTCGTCAAGTTAGTTTTGAGGGTTTTTAGTAAGCCCTTTAGTGCTTAGAAAATAAGGACTAAAGTCCTGACTACAAACTTGCTTACCCATCAATTTAAACTTGACAGACTACTAGGTTGTCGAGCAAGGCGGCGAAAATCCGACCTGAGCCAAGTACTAACAGCGAAAAAAGTAAACTTAACAAAAATTACGTAAGATGATCAGAAGAATTTTGCTAGCTGTATCGGGATTGGGACACGCAGAAGAAATGCTCAAAAACCTGAAAGAAATCCCTTCAATTCAATCTGCGAAAGTGACAATTTTGCATGTTGTTCAGGCCCAAAATACTGCTGCTACTATGACAGCTAAATGGGAAAATGGCGGTAAAATTCTGGCCAATGCCATTCAAACTTTGAATTTAGATCCTAGCCAGGTTTCTTCAATTTTGCGTGAAGGCGACCCCAAAGATGTGGTTTGCCAAGTAGCTGATGAAATTGACGCTGACTTGATTATTATGGGTTCACGCGGACTGAAACGGCTGCAATCGATTTTATCAAACTCAGTCAGTCAGTATGTTTTTCAACTATCTTCTCGCCCCATGTTGCTGGTAAAAGATGACATTTATGTTAAAAAAATTAAGCGCATCATGGTGGCAATAGATAACTCTGATTCAGCAAAAAACTGCTTGAAGTTGGCACTGTTTTTACTGCGAGACATTCAGGGTGGCGAGTTAATTTTGGCAAATGTTAGTACAGATTTAGGTGGTAAGAAATCGGAAATAACTGAGGTTAACTCAGAGAAAAATCCAGTTTTGGCAGCCGCCGTTGCCGAAGCTAATAAACAAGGCACTAAATCTCGTTCTTATATCAGCAGTGGCAAACCAGGTGAAGAAATTTGTCGATTGGCAGAGGAGTTGAATATAGACTTATTATTGCTGGGTTCTCCTGATCGTCGTCCATCCATCGCTAAGAGTTTTGTGGATATAGACCGACTCATCGGCTCTTCTTTGTCTGACTATGTTCGAGTCAATGCCACTTGTCCGGTATTGTTGGCGCGGACAATTGCTTAAGAGGATGTTTGAAAAGTATTTTTAACATCTAAGTCTCGCAAACCTAACCCCCCTAGCCCTTCCCTACAAGGAAACGGTAGGGTGGTTTCAGACAACGAGAGAAAATTCACCAATGATATTTTCGGGAGACACTCTGGCGCGACATACCTCACAAAAAGCAATTTCTTGGAAGCAGAAAAGTCAAAATTCAAGGTGTAGCTGAGGTTTTAGTTGTTGCCATGTCCCCAGTTTCTAACAAATAAATTAGTGCCTCCACTAAAGCCTGATTTTGCTCATCAGTACCAACAGTAATGCGTAATTTATCGTCTAGTCCAGGCTGCTTGAAGTAACGGATTAAAATTCCCCGTTCCTTCAGTTTTTGATAAAGATATTCTGCCTTTGTTTCTCTTGGCTGTGCCAGCAAAAAGTTAGCTTGGGATTCCCAAACATGAAAACCTAACTCTTTCAAGTCTGTTGTTAACTTAGTCCGTGATGTCTTAATCTTTGCTACACAGGCATTTTTATAATCTTGGTCGGTGATGGCAGCCGTACCAATTGCACAAGCGATCGCATCAATATTATAGCTATCTTTCACCTTAAACAATCCCTGCAACAGTTTGGGATTCGCCACCCCAAAGCCCAATCGCAATCCCGCCAACGAGTACCCCTTAGAAAGTGTCCGAATCACAATCACATTTTCGTATTCCTTTACCAAAGCCAATGCATTGTCTTCAGTAAAATCTATGTATGCTTCATCAATCACTAAAACTCCAGATAACTGACTCGCTAATTTTCGCAGTTCATCTGTTGCCACCAAATGCCCCGATGGACTATTGGGCGATGCAATAAATGTCACAGCACCATTAGCTGCAACTAGTTCTTCCAAAGGGAAGCTGTAGTCTTCGCTGTAGGGAATCTCAATAATTTCCGCAGCTTGCATTTCTGTTAATGTGCGATATAGCACGTAAGTTGGCATCGGGTAAACTACCTTCTTCCCAGGTTCAGCACAGGCTCGAATAATCACGCTCAACAATTCGTCACTACCATTTCCCACAATTATCCAATCACTAGGAACCCCTAAAACTTTACTTGCAGCTTGGCGAAACTCACCCCCAAAAGGTTCTGGATACCGTCGCAACCACTCCCCATCGATATTTCGCAGTACAGCTAATGCCGCAGCAGAAGGAGGATAGGGGTTTTCATTGCTGTTAAGTTTAATAATCTGTGTACCGCGTTGGGGCTGCTCACCGGGAACATAGCTAGCCATTGCATCAACATTGGAGCGAAAGTAGTTGGTCATTGGGTATTGGGTGTGATATCTACGACGAGCTACGTTTCAGTAGATTCAGCAAGCAAAAAGGCATATTACTTTCTCAATTTTCCTGTTTAGTGTTTAAAAATGAAGATTGGATTGCTCAATAGTTATTAATATAGGACTAGTATTTGGTTTTTGAAATACACGTAGGGTGTGTTAGCGGAGCGTAACGCACCATTCCAAGCTTTTGGTGCTGTACTTTATGCGTTAACATACCCTACAAGACTACTTAGATTTTTTCAAAAACAATTTACGATTCCTATTATGACTTCTGGTGCTTTATAAAAAGTCTTTTGTCGGGTAAGGGACTGACAAATAAAAAAATACTCAACTATTTCTTGTGGGGTGGGCGTCTCGCCATTGGTGTCAACTTAAGCTGAAATCTCCTGACTCCATGAGTTTTGCCCTCACCCCCAGCCCCTCTCCCAAATTGGGAGAGGGGAGCATAATTCTCCAGTTCCCCTTCTCCCATCTTGGGATTCGGGGTTAGGGGATGAGGGCAACTCTAGAACGCTTTCTCTGAACTAACTTTCACGTTAAGTTGACACCAATGGCGTCTCGCCCGCCCCTATACAAAGGCGCTCATGTTGCCCACTCCAGAAGATTGGAGAATTTATTTGTTGGAAGTCCCTAAAGGGGGAACACAGTGACTTATTCCCCTAGTCAGCAAAAAAAGTCTCCTTCAATCTGTTTTCTAATGTCAGTACTCCTTCAAGTTGACAACGTTCTTATTGTGTAAAACTGACTCCTAGCGTATAGGAAAAATCAGGTTCAGAGTTGGTACCAAAGAAAATTCCATTATTTTGAGGCAAGAAAGAATCTTTACTCACTGAAATTGAGTATGTACCTGCACTCAGTAAACCAGTAATTGATGACGAATTTTGACTGGTCACTAAAGCCCCATAATAGTTAAACAGTCCAATATTTGCCTTTCCTGATGTCACTGTGTTGATAGTGACGGTTCCTGAATTTGGTAAATAAAATGTAAAAAAGTCAACATCGGGATTGCTCCTCGATTGAACTGTTGCTAACTCGCCTGAAATATTAACTTTTGAGCCTGATGATAAGGAACCTAACCCTTCAGCGCTATTCAATGTGTCGTTTGTACTTTGTCCAGCATTTTCCCGCTCATAGTAAAGGAAGTCATCAGTATTAAGTTTGAGATTGTTTCTTCCCTGCACAATACCTATAAGCTCATCTACTTGTCCCGCTTGCTCTGCAAATATTCGTGTGTTGTTTCCAACAACTTGCAAGCGGTAGTCCTGTGGAGTTCCTTTGAGTTGAATTTGATCTTGGCTAGAGTCGAAGTCAGTAATAGTAGCGAAGTCCCCAAAACCACTAGTCGTAGGGTTGTTATCGTCGTAGAAAATATTTAAAGCGTCCCCTAAGACAAATGTATCTGCCCCAGCTCCGCCAGTTAAGATATCAGTCTCCCCTAATCCAGGTGGGACTAAGCTACCAGGATAAACACCGATGAGGGTATCATTTCCAGCCCCCCCATTGAGTACGTCATTACCAGGACCACCTTGTAGGCTATCATTGCCGTCATCACCATTGAGGATATCATCGCCCAAATTACCGTCTAGTGTGTCATCACCCGCTCTTCCATTTAGAGTGTTGTTAGCAGTATTACCAAAGAGGAAGTTGTTAAGACTGTTACCTGTCCCGTCGATGGCGTTAGTTCCGAGCAATCTTAAGTTTTCCAGATTTGCGCCCAGTGTGTAGGTGACAGAAGACCGGACACTATCTATGCCTGAATTAGTAGCTTCCCTAATGGTGTCACTAGCGCTGCCAATAATGTAAGTGTCGTCGCCTGCTCCCCCATCCAAGATGTTGATACCTGTGCCACCATCAAGTGTGTCATTACCAAGACCACCGATTAAACTGTCGTTTCCTGTCCCACCACTAAGTAAATCGTTACCAGCCAAACCATTCAAGGTATCGTTACCGGACAGACTATTGGCATTACCACCAGCAGCCCAACCAACTATCGTGTCATTTCCCGAAGTCCCATTTATCTTGTCAGAACCTGTAGTGCCGAAAATAAATGCCATATTACCTCTCCTGAATTTCTTACCAATAGGTAAGTTGAGTCTCAGTCAAAGAACTATTCATCAGTTAAATGTAGATTACTTCCCATTTGCGTAATCTTATAGTTAGAAAATGTTAATTATTTGGTTAGAAACTTCTAAATAAAAAATATCCAGCTACTTATTGTGGGCTGACCCGAAAAGCCCGCCTTTGGTTGGGGACAAGTGAGATGCCTACTCTAAAAAATTAGATAATTTATTTCCTGAAAATCTCTTAAATAATTAACCAAATGGTAAGTAATTAGGTTACGTTGCTTCTCTAGGGGACGGTGTGCGTAGCTTGCTTAAGAGAAGGGATACGCTCAGAATTCAAAATTTAGGCATTACAATCCCCACAAATAAATTTAGGGGCTTGTTAGAAGGACACCGTATTTTTATCTATTTTTTTGAATCTGTCTGGAATTATTTATATCATTGAGTGAAAGGCTAAATAAACTTCTTTGTCAAATCTTCATGATACTCTTTATTGAATCTTTAAAATATTAATTCATGTGATTAAGAATACATTAAGATATTAATGCGATTAAGAATACATTTTTGTATAAAGATATGCATACCTATTCACACCCTTCAAAGTTCAGATGACTAAAGATATGCAACGCGAATTTACCAACCGCGATGAGTTGGTAGCCTATCTGCGCGAACAATTCCCAGGTGCAGCAGAACGCGATCGCCACATCAGCGAAACTATGGGGGGACGCAAAGCAGCACAACAAGCGCTGCAAAAAATCGACCCAGTTCGCTACGCCCAAACACGTAATTTCTTCACAGGTGCGGTTACACGACTTTCGCCTTACATCCGCTATGGCGTTTTGAGCTTGCGAGAAATTCGAGATTATGTCCTTAAGCAGGTACAACACCAAGATGATGCTACTAAACTAATTAACGAGTTAGGTTGGCGCGACTACTGGCAACGGTTGTATATCAAGTTAGGAGATGGAATCTGGAAAGACCAAGAAGAGTACAAAACTGGTTACGCTGTGGGTGAATATGCACCCGAATTGCCGCCAGATATCAGGCAAGGAACCACAGGCAGAGTTTGCATCGACAGCTTTAGCGGTGACTTGAAAGAAACTGGCTATCTACATAACCACGCCCGGATGTGGCTAGCGTCTTACATTCTCCATTGGCGGCGTGTTCGTTGGCAAGCAGGAGCAAAATGGTTTCTCGAACACCTTTTAGATGGAGATCCTGCTAGTAATAATATGTCATGGCAATGGGTTGCCAGCACTTTTAGTCATAAACCGTATTTTTTCAACCGTGACAACTTAGAACGCTATACCAAAAGCGTTTATTGCCAGAAATGTCCGCTTTTGGGTCATTGTGATTTTGAAGGCAGTTATGAAGAATTAGAAGAGCGACTTTTTCCCAAAGGAGAATTTAGCAAACAAGCTAATAGCCAAAGTTGGCAGCGTGGAAAGAAAAGTAAAAAGTGAAAAATGAATCAACCAATTGTTTGGGTACATGGAGATTGTCTCAGTCCATACAACCCTGGATTGCAAAAATACCCCGATGCGCCAGCTATTTGGGTTTGGGATGAGGCTTTGATAGAGGAATGGCAATTGAGTCTCAAACGCCTCGCTTTCATTTACGAGTGTTTGCTAGAGTTACCCGTTGTTATCCGTCGTGGCGATGTGGCACAAGAAATTTTAGCTTTTGCTCAAGAACATGATGCCAATTTAGTTGTCACAGTCGCTAGTCCCAGTCCCCAGTTTGATCATATCTGTAATCAAATGGAGCTTTCTATAGCAGTGGAAGTGCTAGAGGTAGAACCATTTTTTGATTATGACGGCTATATTGACCTGAAACGGTTCTCGCGCTATTGGAAAGTGGCTCAAAATTATGTTTTTGAAAAACTTCTTCAGAAATAGGACTTACGTAAGTCGGTGAGAATAAATCAAACTAGATTAAGTAATTAGGACTTACGCACTGTATAAAAGAATCAACGTAAATACGTCGTTTCCGGTTTTTATGAATCATTCTTTGATGGCAAGGAGACTCTCACGGTAGGGGCAATTCATGAACATTGATGTCAACATGAAGCTGAAATCTTCTGACTGTATGAGTTTTGCCCTCGCCCCCAGCCCCTCTCCCATTTTGGGGCTACGGTGTACACACATCTTTGTAGAAAACCCAAATCGTTGAAGATCCACCTAAATCCCCCGATAAATTGGGGGACTTTGAAGGGTTTTTGCCCCCCTTTTTAAGGGCAGGGCTGTTTCATTCGTTCAGATCAGAATTTTGTCAAGAGTATCAACCAGAAAATTTAGTGAGTTGGTAATCGAAAAATTACTGTTTCAATCGGTAAATTTAAGTGCGATCGCCTGGTTTTTGACCCAATTAGAGTGTTTAAAAACCTGATTTTTTTGACTGATACGCTTGTAAATTAAGGTCTTTTAGGGAATGAATCAGCCCTGCTTTTTAAGGGGGGTTGGGGGGATCAAAAGCTTGTAGGGCAATGTTAGAAGACTTGTGTGTACACCGTAGCCCATTTTGGGGAGAGGGGAGCAAATTATCTAGTTCCCCTTCTCCCAAGTTGGGAGAAGGCGTTAGGGGATGAGGGCAACTTTGGAACGCTTTCTCTTACCTGACTTCTACGTTAAGTTGACATCAATGATTCATGAATTGCGCCTACAGTGTGCCTTTTATCATAAAAGAATAATTAATACAAGTCTTAAAACACTTATTTTACTAAGAGTATACAATACTAATTTATACAGTACGCAGGTATTAAAATTATGAATTATTGGTTAAATCTTCTTGCCTCTTGCCTCTTGCCTACTGCTATATATTATATTTAGCTAAAATATTCACTTCTTCAGGAATTGGAATTTTTTAGTGTGTATTTACACATAGATGAAAACCAAGTGTAGAAATTTAACAAGAAATTACTGGGAGCAAATTGATGACAGAATCTAACTCGCAAGATAAAAACAATTTTCTTTACCCTCGTAGCCGATATTATGGTAAATTCCAGCCAGAGAATTTAGTGTTTAATGCCAATCTCCAAGAATTTTCCCAAAGAATTAGTTACATCACTTGCCTAGAAACAGCCGGTAAACTGTCTCAGGAAGAAGCTTACCAGCAAATTAGGGCACTTTGGAAACAGCTGAAACATAGCAAAAAGCAACTGGCTGTTGGTGGAAATGAAATTTAAATAATGGGGCATTGGGTACTTGTACTGAGCGTACCCCTTCGGGGATCTTGCTACGCGTAGCGTCTCCAAGAGCTGCCGTTGGCGCAGCCTAAGAAGAGAAGTATTGGGCATTGGGTATTGTTATTCTTCTTCTGCTCCCCTGCTCCCCTGCTTCCTTCTTGCACTAGTTAATTAGCTTCTAGCAAAGTCCAGAAGTAGCCATCTGGTGCAATAAAGGAGAAACTAGTCTCGCCAAATTCATTAGTAATGATATCTGTAACTTTTTGTGCGGTACTCCCCTTGATGCGATCGCAATACTCCTGTATTCCCTTAACCCGATAGGTATATAAAGACATACCCAAGCTACCTGGTTGGGCTGCCTCAAAGCGCGATTCTAAACTAATAGATTCTGGGAATCGAATAATATAAAGTCTACCACTACGTGCAGCCATCAGATCAGATTTAGAAGAACGAGGATCATCAAAGGTCGTGACAATAAACTTCTCACCAGGGTTAAGGTCAAAAATATCTCTACCTGCTAGCGAAGATTCATAGCTAGTTTCGACATCATCACGTACACGCAGCAAACCCAAAACTTCTTCATAAAACTTCAGGGTTTCTTTGCTGTCATCCTGAACGATGATTCCTATATGGGTAAACTGACTAGTCTTGAGTGGAGCATTATGGTTAACTTGTCCGTAATGCGGTAGGGTATAACCAAACCGTTGAAATAAAACCTGTCGAGCGAAGGGTTGCAGTAGCAGCATTTCTCGCACACCAACTGCTGGCTCAATAAAAGGACGGCTTTTTCTCTCTTTGTTGTAGATGACTTCCCAATAAGGGTTGGTATACCTAATAGGGAAACCCACGGATTTTGCATCTTCTATATGGTTTAAAACATTTAAAACATCCGCCGTTAAACTTGTCGCCCAGCGATTTCCCTTAATTTTCATTGACGCTGTTCCCAAACCTTCATGGGTGGGGTTTTGCCAAACCATCAACCGAATCAAACCATGATCTGCATTTTGGTGGTAAAGCATCATGTAAAAATAAGTTGTACAAAATTTGTTTGGAATAGCTTGCTAAATCTAGCTTTCACACAAAAATTGTTCAGGTTATTTTTACACAAATCCTAAAGGCGAATTGAGCGTAAAGACGAATTAACTCCATATAATTGATGGGCGACATCTGCGGTTAATTCACCAATTTCACCAATGCGATAGCCAAATTGTTCCCAATACTGAATTGCAGAAATTGGCTCTGGGATGCCAATGCAGACTTCATAGATTCCTTCAATTTTCGTTTGTTGTTCGTGATTCATAGCAATTTTGGATTTTAGATTTTAGATTTGGTCAAAATCAATTCCTCGTTCGCATACAGAGCCGGGGAATGGGTAATATATTGAGTCAGAGACTCAATGAATGCATTCCCAGGCGGAGCATGGGAACGAGAGAAACCTGAAGAACCCCACCCCGCCAAAGCTACGCTCTGTCTCCCCTCCCGAAGAGCGGGGAGGGGCTGGGGGTGGGGTGCAATGACTGTGGGAATCATAACTAATTATGCGGACATGATATCAGAGACTCAATGAATGCATTCCCACGCAGAGCATGGGAACGAGAGAAGCGGTGGGAGCATTTCAAAAAAGTATCTCAGACAGAATCCGAAAAGCAACAACTTTATTTTGTAGCTTATGATGTACCTAAAAAAGTCAGATGTCTAAATATAGAGTTTTTCTGATTGCACGTAATTAGCGATCGCTATAAAGTTTTTTTAACAGGAGTTAAGCTATATGCAGCGACTGACTCAAGAGCAATTATCACAAATAGTCACGGAAGTAGAAGGTCTGCAATTGCGTCGGGAAGCGGAACTAGACCAACAGCAGGTTAAAGAAATTTTACAGGAGTTGAATTTACCGCCTGAGTTACTAGATGAAGCGCTGATTCAATTAAATCGCCGTCAAGCACTGGAGGTACAGCAACGCCGGAATCGATGGATTACCTCTGGAGTGGTGGCAGTTGTAGTGGTTGTCATTGCATCTACAATATTTTTCATGCAACAGCAGAATTCTGCACTTTCCCGTGTTTCTGCTCAACAAGACCACATCACTTTGACACAAGATAGTGGCGGCGATTTAAAGACAATTTCCCGCCAAACCAATCCAGAAGTCTTGTACCGTGTCACCTTAAAAGATGCACCCTTGGGTAAAAAGCTGGCTCTTTCCTGTAATTGGATTGACCCAACTGGTCAAATTGTCAAGCAAAATAATTATCAAACCCGCGAAATTAATACGTCTGTCTGGGATACTCAGTGTCGCTACACTATTAACTCTGATGCAACTGTTGGCAATTGGAAGGTGCAGATGTTCCTAGAAGGTCGGCAAATTAGCGATGAAACCTTTGAAGTTAAATAGTCCAGATGGGCAACATTCCGCATCACTTTCTTGGCTATTGGGGTTATGGCGCTCAACACGAGTTGGAAGCGCTGTTAAGTAGTGTCGGGGAAAACCTCTCTCCAAACCTCTCCCCTACGAGGGGAGAGGCTTTGAATTTTCCCCCTTCCCTTGTAGGGAAGGCTAGGGGTGTTTCACAGGCTCTAGAAAACCTCTCTCCAAACCTCTCCCCTACGAGGGGAGAGGCTTTGAATTTTCCCCCTTCCCTTGTAGGGAAGGGGGTTAGGGGGTTAGGTCTGAAAATTTGGAATGTTGTTTACATCGGACTTGATGGAAATTCCCCACCGCGACAAAATCAAATTGCTGCTATCTCCGCATCAGGATTATTAACTTCACCCGATGCTTGGGTAAGTGTCGAGGAAAACAACTGCCTAATTTTGGGTAGAGAACCTTTCGGAAAGATGCCTTTGTATTGGACTCAACAAGGACAAGTAATCTGGTTTGCATCCCAACTGCAACTACTCTTACCAATTTTGCAACAGTCAGAAGTTAGCATTTCTGGGTTATATGGCTATAGCTGTTTTTCCTACGTTCCAACACCTTTAACTCCGATTAATGGAGTGTTTGCAATTGCGGCGGGAACTGAATTAGTTTGGCAGAGTGATTGTCAATCAGGTATTTTGCAAACGCCTGAATCTAAAAACATCCACTCATGGCGGGAAGCGCCAGAACAGTTAACAGATGAAGCTACTGCAATTACTGAATTGCAAACTCTCCTGAAAGACTCCATTGAGCGACAGATTGCCGATTTAAAAGATGAGCCTGTTGGGGTGTTTCTCTCTGGCGGACTTGATTCTTCAGTGGTGGCGGCGCTACTGGTAAAAGCAGGGGTGAAAGTCCGCGCTTATGCTTTAGATTTTGGTGATGCAGGGATTTCAGAATATCCATACTCTGAACAAGTCGCCCAGTTTCTCAAAATTCCCCTTATTAAAGTTGCAGTCACGCCAAGTTCGATCAAGAATGCCTTAGTTCCGACTGTGGAAGCATTGGATTTGCCCTTTGGGGATGGCGTGTGTGTGCCGTTGTATCTCCTGTCTCAGAGGGCGAGTCAGGAAACTCAGGTAATTTTTAACGGCGAAGGTGGAGATCAATTGTTTGCTGGTTGGACAAATAAACCTTTAATTGCCGCAGGTGTTTATCAGGCAGAAAATCCCACCGGACAGGAAACTTTTATCCAACAATATCTTCGCACCTTTCACCGTCTTGGGGGATACGAATCTCAAGTTTATCAGCCAGAGGTTTATGGACAGATCCAAAATTTGCATCGCGAAGATTGGTTATTGGCGGCTCTAGATCGCCATGAGTGTCCATCGTTGCTGCATCGCTTGCGCCGTGCCAGTTTGATGCTCAAAGGAGCGCAGAATATCCATCCCCGTGCCACTGCATTGGGGTTTGGTCATGGGTTGTGGGTGCGATCGCCTTTTTGTGATTTACCTTTAGCTGAGTGGACATTTCGCTTATCTGGAGAACTCTGTTTGCAAGGAGCCTGTGAGAAATATATCCTCAAACGGGCTGTAGAAAATTGGCTCCCGCCCGAAATTGTCTGGCGACAAAAACGGGGTATGGGGGTTCCCTTAACTTCTTGGTGCTTAAATGATTTTTGGCATCAGCTAGGCATCTGGCTCAATCCTGAGATACTTCGCGCTCACAATCACTTTTATCCTCACATTGCGGCACAAATCGTTGAAGGCAAACTAGGATCTGCTATTCAAGACCGGCGGATTGGTGAAACACTCTGGTTACTAATTATGTGGCAACTTTGGCGATCGCACGTTTTAAAGGAAGAACCAAGTAAACAGTCCTGGGATCATCCCTTTTGGTTACATCGTCGGCTATGGAGGAGTTATAAGCGATGGCAAAGTTAGATAAAAGTTGGGAGTTGGGAGTTGGGACTTGTACTGAGCGAAGCCGAAGTAGTGGGGAGTTGGGAGTTAAGAGTGAAAAATTAATTCCCTCATCTCTCCCATTCTCCAAGGAACTTGCTCAGGAGTTACTGAATAACTACGGTTCTCCGCTTTATGTTTATTTTAGCGATCGCTTGGGCGAAACTATTGAGCGCATTACCAAAGCAGTCAGCTATCCCCGCACGCAATTTCGCTTTGCTAGTGTTACTAATGGCAACATTGCGCTGTTAAAAATTTTTCGTTCATTTGGATGGGGACTTCACGCCAATACCCCAGGAGATATTTACCTGGGATTGCAAGCTGGTTTCGATCCTAGTGAGATTGTTTATAGCGGTAGTAATTTGAATCGGGCTGAGATGCTACAAGTCTTGAATTGGGGAGTTACAACTCTCAATCTCGATAGCCTCGCTCAGTTGCAGTTGTGCTGCGAAGTTTTGCCCAAATACACAGATAAATCTATTCGGCTGGGTTTACGCCTCAATTTGCCAGAAATTAACGGAGATAGCCGCATTGGTGTACGTCCAGAGGAATTTAGTGATGCGATCGCTTTAACTGCTGAGGTGGGATTAAAACTAAGTGGCTTACACTTCTATCGAGGTACGGGAACTAACGCCACAGAAGCTTTTACCCAAGTGATTGATACAGTAATCGCCACAGCCCAACAGTTACCAGACTGGGAATATTTAGATTTTGGTGGTGGTTTTGGCTACCCGTATCACCGCAACAAAGCAGCCTTTGACTGGGAAATATTTGGGGCGGAATTAACCGAGAGAATTACTCGTTTGGGACGGAAAATTGATTTGGTGATTGAACCGGGACGAAGTGCGATCGCAGAATGTGCCACTTTGCTGGCTCAAGTTGTTTCTGTGAAATGGCAAGGAGAAAAACAGATTGTCGGAGTTGATACCACCGTTGCTAATCTTTCAGTACCCTCAGTACACGGCGGCTACCGAGAAATCATCACTTGGAAGCAAGCAGACAATCCCCATTCCCTATTCACAACTGATATCTGTGGTAACACCACCTATTCACGAGATTATCTGGGGAAAAATTGCCAACTCCCAGCCCTAGAAATTGGTGATATCGTTGCCATTCTAGATGTCGGTGCTTATGGTTATGCCATGTCATCTCACTTTTTACACCGCCCCAAACCTGCGGAAGTCTTGCTAGAAAATGGCACACATCGCTTGATTCGTCGGCGCGAAGACTACAGTGTTCTGCTAACAAATCAGGTACTTGATAGTTCCCCCCTTAAAAAGGGGAGTTAGGGGGGATCAAGCCCGATCAATTAATAACTAACATCAAACAACCATTATGAAGTGTATTGACTGCGGAACTGAAAATAAACTAAAAGACCGGACAGTGAATCAAGGTCGGTGTCTAAAATGCAATCATCTCTTTGCCTTTGAACCGACTAGTATGAGTAATATTAAGATTACTGATCCTTTTTTTGCAAAGGCGATCGATGACATTTCCGCAAATAACACCTTATTTTTTACAGCTAAACAACTTTTTTATTTTCTAGATAATCGTCTAAGAAAAAAGTCGAATTCAATTTCACAATTTGGCTGGTTATTTTTATATCTACCTTTTAATTTTTTCGCATTTTCCTCAAGAATTGGTCTGATGATAGTAAATTTCGTATTCATTTGTATATTTGTTAACCAGAGTAACTCAAATAAACTCAATAATACAAGTCGCAAAGCGAATGCTAAAAACTTACAAATTATAGGAGGAATTATTCTGGTTGGAGGAATTTCAACAAGTATTACCTCAAACTCTTTTAGCCTCTTTGTAATTTTTGTGATTATGGGAATGCTGTCTATATATTTAGGAACTCGGCAACTAGGGCGAATTGGATTCCTAAGACAAGAATTTTTACTTTCACCATCTCAGTTTAAAGATTGGCTAGATCACTGGCAGCGAATCAATGGTTCAATTCTTAAAATTCTTCCTTCTCCAAACCAGGAAAATAAACCAACTACAATTAATCCTGATGTAACGGCTTACAGTTTTGATAGATTAGTCGTTTGTGATAGTGCTACTATTGCTCAACTATTAATTGCTAATAATTTTCACTTTGAAAACAACTGTGCAATTCTCAGCATTACTGGATATCCCCAAAGCATTTTTGACACCACAATGCAAATGCTGCGCCGCAATGCCGATTTGAAAGTTTATGCAGTGCATGATTGCAATCCACGAGGAATTGGTTTAGTTCATAATTTGAGAACCAATGCTGATTGGTTTCTCAATAGCGAGATTGTGATTATTGATATTGGATTAACACCACGTCAAATTATCGCTACTAAGCGCGGAATGTTCATTCAATCCTCTCCCTATTCGGCGCAAGCAGCTAAACAATTACCTGAAGAAGTTCGTCAAAGTTTATCTGCTGAAGAATTAGCATGGTTAGAATCTGGAAACTTTGTAGAATTGGAATCTTTCAGTCCCCAAAGCATAATTAAAGTTTTGCAAAAGGGTATTGCTGGCAGTCGAGATTTAGGAAGTGCTGACAGCAGCTTACTTTTAGTAGGCGATACAGGAAATGATATGTATGTTGTTCAAAGTTTTGGTTAGTATTCTCATTTCAATTGTAGGGGTAATTCATGAATTACCCCTACAATTGAAATGAGAATTATCGGGTAAAAATCCCATGTCCACATAATAATTAACTTTAAATTCCGATAATTTTGCTTTAGTAACCGACAGCATTAAACAATTATAACACCAAGTTAATAAGATTATTTTTAGCATTCATTCCTTAGCTGACTTTTCACGTTATGTGGAAAAACCACGAAAAACCTAATCCCCTAACCCCCTTCCCTACGTTCGCGTAGCGGCACGAAGTGCGGGAAGGGGGAAAATTCAAAGTATTACACGAACGAATTCGGCGGAACATCTAGTGCTTGTCCAGGTGCAGCAGGTGTAGCAGCCTTGATTATTGCCAGAAACCCAAATCTGCGTTGGGACGAAGTGCGAGATATTATAAAACGCTCTAGCGATCGCATTGATCCAGATGGAGGTAAATATGATGCCAATGGTCGCAGCCCCTTCTACGGTTATGGTCGGCTCAATGCTCTCAAAGCTGTAGAATTGGCCAAGCCAGCGCAAACATCGCCCATTAGCATATTCAAAGCAGTCCAAGATATCCTCATTAACGACTTGCAAGTATCAACATTATCCCTGGCGATCGCTAATAACAGCCCGATCAAATCCATCAAAGTTAATGTAGATATCGAGCATACTTTTATTGGGGATCTTATAGTTCCTCTCCTTCCTCCCGTGCAAATAGGCATACTTCCCATAGTTCTGCACGATCGCTAGGGTGGAGCTACAGATAATATTAAAACAACTTATGACCAGGTAAACACGCTTAAACTTGCTGCCTTTAAAGGTAAAAGTCCCCAAGGAACCTGGACTCTGGAAGTTGCAGATAAAGCTGAGGCAGATACAGGAAAGATTCGCAGTTTCACCATTGAAATTGGATTTTACAGCTATTTTCAGGTAAATAGACCACGCGGTAAGGGCACAGCATTGCTGTGCCCCTACGACAGATGTGGTTCAAATACACGAAAACTGCTGTAAACCAATACCCTTGGGTTACAGCTATTTTCAGGTAAATAGACCGCGCGGTAAGGGCACAGCAATGCTGTGCCCTTACGACAGATGTGGTTCAAATACATGAAAATTGCTGTAAACGCATAGCGATCGCAAAGGTTCAATCATCACACTACCCACAGTTGAGTAAAACGTTCAGCCGTCCATCCAACAATATCTGATACCTGGCCATCACCAATTTCTACAATCCGCTTAGTACCATCTCTACGCTCTATGACATCCACAGAGAAAAACTGACTTCTAATCCGCTTGGCACACTCAGAAACAATCTCTGGAATTTCTTCATCTGGTAAAGCGGCAAAAGGTTTACCATATACGACAAAGTAACGCCTCTCGGTTTCAGGCACAAAATCTTCAATCCGCCGGACACAAATACCTCCCTCAATACTGCCCCGAAACTTCTGCATTTGGGCAACCACTGTTTCGATTTCCGAAGCTTTATCAATCATCGAACCAACTGAGGTTTTGAGAGACTTAACATAATCTTTGATAAAAAATCCATTCCAGCCAAGTAGATTCAACTCACTCTCTAAATCATCATCAACGGAATAAAATTTAGTTTCTGGAGTTAAATCAGTAATCAGGGGATACCAGTTTATCAGATAGTGTGTAGCTAGATACTCAGCCTTAGAAGTTAAGACACTTGCCCCTGTACTCTCTACAACACTAACTAATAACTCATAATCTTCGGGCGACAGCATCCAACCCCGATAGACCACTTTTGAATCAGAAGTGGGGACTGGGATAATCTTTGATGAACCAGATCCCAGCGACTCCAAAGAAATAACAGAAGTTGCAAACCCAGCATTTTGCATACAAGCAACTTGTCCCAAGTATGCTGCATCTGCTTTCTTAGGATTGAAGTAATCACTAGGAAAAAGAAATCTCACAATATTTGGATGGAATATACAGCTAATTACTAATTATAGTAGGGCTTCCAAAAAGTGAAAAAAGTAGGGGAGCAGGGAAGAAAACCACTTCCCTAGGAGAGAAGGGGGAAAATTCAAAGTCTCTCTCCTTTTAGGAGAGAGATTTAGAGAGAGGTTTTCCACATAACGTGAAAATTCAGAAAATTTGACGTGCGTTAGGACATTCGTCCTAACGCACCCGACAAAACTAAAGTCGATGTGACAATCTGTTATACCAATTTGAAAAATGATTAGGACAGATGGATTAATAGAACCCAGACAGATAAAGCGATTCCAATCCAAAATCTAAAATCTAAAATCCCAAATGGTATTAGCTTTGAGTCACAGCCTCTTTCGCCAAAAACTTCTCTAATTCTGTTAGCGCATCAGCATCAACCTTAGTTTGCATTGGGCAGAACTTAGGCCCACACATCGAACAAAACTCAGCAGTTTTATAGATATCTGCTGGTAAAGTTTCATCGTGATATTCCTTAGCTCTTTCTGGATCGAGTGATAATTCAAACTGACGGTTCCAATCGAAATTGTAACGCGCCTTAGAAAGTTCATCATCTCTATCCCTTGCACCAGGGCGATGTCTAGCAATATCAGCCGCATGAGCCGCTATTTTATAGGCAATCAACCCATTCCGCACATCTTCGGCATTAGGTAGACCTAAATGTTCTTTTGGTGTTACATAGCACAGCATCGCAGTCCCGTACCATCCAGCCATAGCTGCTCCAATAGCTGAAGTGATATGGTCATACCCAGGAGCAATATCTGTCACCAATGGCCCCAAAACATAGAAAGGTGCTTCCGAACACTCTTCCATCTGCTTACGGACGTTGAACTCAATTTGATCCATTGGAACGTGTCCAGGTCCTTCCACCATCACCTGTATATCATCTTCCCACGCTTTGCGAGTTAGCTGTCCGAGGGTTTTCAATTCAGCTAATTGTGCTTCATCTGAGGCATCATGGGTGCAGCCGGGACGCAGAGAATCTCCTAAACTGAAGGAGACATCATACCTTTTGAAAATCTCAATAATATCTTGGAAGTGGGTATAAAGCGGGTTTTGTTTGTGGTGATGTAGCATCCACCGCGCCAAAATCCCGCCGCCGCGAGAGACAATACCAGTAATCCGGTTTCTCACCAAAGGCAAATGCTCAATCAAAATCCCTGCATGGATGGTTTGATAGTCTACTCCTTGCTGGGCGTGCTTTTCGATGATATGGAGAAAATCATCAGCAGTCAGATTCTCAATTGTCCCGTGGACGCTTTCTAAAGCTTGGTATACTGGCACCGTACCAATGGGAACAGGTGAAGCTTTAATAATCGCGGTGCGAATTTCATCCAAGTTACCGCCGCCTGTGGATAAATCCATCACGGTATCAGCACCGTATTTTACCGACAGGTTTAGCTTATCAACTTCTTCCTGAAGATTAGAAGAGTTGGGGGAAGCGCCGATATTAGCATTTACCTTACATCTTGAGGCGATGCCAATAGCCATCGGCTCTAGGTTAGTGTGATTAATATTAGCCGGGATAATCATTCGTCCCCGCGCCACTTCGTCACGAATCAGATCAGCCGGAAGATTTTCGCGTTGGGCGACATAGTGCATTTCTTCGGTGATCACACCTTGGCGGGCGTAGTGCATTTGAGATACATTACTTTGCCCACGTCGTTTAGCAACCCATTCTGTCCGCATATTGTCATTCCTCAATAAACAGCTTCCCTCCGCTGGTATTACCCAGACTCAGGTGTTAAGGGTGTGATCTCAGCCTGGTTATGTAGGCACCCCTAGCATTGATGTAGTGTACCACCTTCGTTATATCTGGGGGCAAGGGGATTAAAAATTTATGCTGTTTTTTCTGAGTCTGGCGATGTCTACGACGGTCACTGAGCGCAGCCGTTCGCGCAGCGTCTCGTAGAGAAGTGCGGGCTGCGCCTACGCTGTTTTTGTTGAATAATGTCTATTGAAGGGGGAATGGAATTATGTGGGCGCGATCTCGTGTCCGTTGAGGAACTGTTGTCGCTGACCGCAACTCTAAAAGGGTCAAATATTCTAAATCCTTTAATCTAACTCACAATGGAGCAGACATCTCGTAGCACCCGTTTTTTAGATTTTACTGAAAGCGGCGGGAAACTCCATCCCCAGGTGTCTGTAGAGGGATAGCCGCCCCGCCGCTTTAGTCATTAGTCATTTGTCATTGGTACTAATGACTAATAACTAAGAACTCCATCCCCTTGTGGGTGGAGTTTTTTATTTATCTTATATTTAATTTTAACCACCTACTTAACTATCTTAACTATCTTAACTGTCTTAACTGTCTTAACTGTCTTAATAACTTTCTACTTAACTGTTTTACCCCTATTGCATTTTGTTGATAAAGCTGAGATGATTCAGTAGTTCAAGTTCATTTGTAAAGCTAGTACTTATTGATAAGTTAATTACCAGATTAAGAGTAAATAAAGATAAAATTTGTATAGTCTTTACTTAATCTTAGTGGGAGTAATTCTTATCTATATATACTTGTGAGAAAAGTAGTCTCATACCCATCTTAATGTTTTAACCAAGAGTGTAAGGATTTTAGGTAATTACAATGGACGAAATCGTTAAAAAACTTGCTGGTCTGGGTCTTCCTGGTGTAATTCTCGTGATTCTAACGGTTACATCAGGAGGTAGTTCTGCTGCCGTTGCAGCTACTCTTACAGCATTAGGAGGTCCCTTTGGTATCCTTGGAGGCATAGCCCTGCTTGGTCTAATAACAGTTGTAGGGGATGCTGTAGCCGGATATGGGCTTGAAGCCATTGTTACAGCCGTTTATAAAGAACGTAGCAAAACTGAATCCGTTGAAGTTCTGCTCAAAGAAATTAAAAATTTATCGATTACAGAGGAGCTAAAACTCAAACTGAAAAATGAACTTAGCTCAGAAGTCAGTAATGTTGTCTAAGAAGCTAAGATTCCGAAAACAGTTGAAATTGTTGAGGAATAATTTTAATGGCAATAGGACTCTGATTTGATTTTTGAAAAAATCCTGAGACTAAAGAGCCTGTTTCATCAAGGTTTTATCTGAAATCCTGTTCAGAAATCAAATAAGACTACTATAGTTGTTATTTATTGTCAACCTAGCTCTTAGCGAAAGTGTAGTTAGGTAATTATCAGAGATAATTTATCAAGTAAACCTTAAATTGGAGAGTGCGTTAGGCTAAATTAGACTTTATCAAACCCTCAAATTCGTATATATCTGTAACGCACTCTAGTTAATATTTACTTTATTAGGACTTACGCAAAGGTAACGGAAAATCGAACCACAGAGGCACAGAGAACACGGAGGAATAAGAGTTTGAGAGCTATTTTGCGTAATACCAATTCTGTATGAAGATGCGCTAAACCATATTTAAGTACAAGAAAGAAAAACGAACCGCATTCGCGCAGCGTCTCGTAAGAGTTGGACACAAAGAAAGAAGTTAAAAGGGTTTGGCGCAGCCTCACAAAGAAATGGTATAAGTCCTGTTTATAAATAGGCTCTTATTCTAAAACAACAGACTTTAATAAGGATATAAAAACTCATGCAGTTAGATAATCATGGTCAGCTTTTAGCAAATTCAAATAATAAAAGTTTTATCTGTAGAGAAGTAGAAGTTGCTATTCGCTCAAGTTTGACTATAGACGATTGTCTAATAATTAAGAAGCAGACAGAAAAATTAACACAGGAGTTAGTTGCCTATGTAGTTCCATTAGGTTTATTTGCGCCAGAATAATTTTTACAGCAGTTTGCAAATAAGTCAGGTACAAAATGCAAGACTCAAAATAATAGTCTATCAGACTGAGTGATTGGAAAACTCTCATTAAGTGAAGAAAATAATAATACTATAGTTACATAGATGCAAGATCAAAAATATGCCAAAGCTCGGATTTGTCCTAAAGGACTGGGGAACGCAGATATTGCTGTGATTGGGATAGGTTGCCGATTTCCAGGAGCCAATAACTACCAACAGTTTTGGCAGAATATAGAACAAGGAATCAATAGCATTACTGTAATTCCTTCTGAGCGATGGGAAGTTGAAAAGTTTTATGCTCCCAATCCTCAAGAGCAAAAAAGCATTAGTAAATGGGGAGGGTTTATTGAGGAGATAGACCAATTCGATGCAGAATTTTTCGGCATCTCTCCTCGGGAAGCACAACGAATGGACCCTCAGCAGAGGCTGATGCTGGAGTTAACTTGGTCTTGTATCGAAGATGCTGGATATGCACCATCTCAACTGTCGGGAAGTTCCGTTGGTGTTTTTATCGGAGTGTGTAACTACGACTACGATATTTTACAAAATGGGTATAAACGGGACACTGACGGACATACAGGAACAGGAACTTGGGCTTGCATGATTCCCAATCGGATTTCTTACTTCTTCAATTTTCACGGTCCGAGTATTCCCGTAGACACAGCTTGCTCAAGTTCACTGGTAGCGCTTCATCAAGCTATAAATGCTCTGAAGGAAGAAGAATGTAAGACAGCACTCGTCGGTGGAGTTAGTATTTTCTGTACACCGACAAGATACATTCAAATGAGCCAACTGGGGATGTTGTCTCCACAAGGACAGTGCAGAACTTTTGACAATCAGGCTGATGGCTATGTGCGTGGAGAAGGAGCAGGAGTAATTCTCTTAAAACCTTTAGCTCAAGCCATTGAAGATAAAGACCAGATTTATGGAGTGATTAAAGGTAGTGCGGTAAATCATGGTGGAAAAGCAAGAACTCTGACATCTCCTAATGTTTATGCTCAAGCACAAGTGCTTTGCGCCGCCTATACAAAAGCTAATATTGCCCCCAATACAATTTCCTACATCGAAGCTCATGGTACAGGTACGGCCTTGGGAGACCCAATAGAAATTAATAGTCTCAAACGAGCATTTAGAAAATTACATCAACAGTATCATTTATCTTCAGTCGATCATCCCTATTGTGGTCTAGGAACAGTTAAGACAAATATTGGACATTTAGAAGCAGCTGCGGGAATTGCTGGGGTGATTAAAATACTCTTGGCAATGAAGAATCAAAAATTGCCCAAGATTGTGAATTTTCAGCAGTTAAATCCCCGCATTGAGTTCAAGGGAAGTCCATTTTATCTTGTCTGCGAAACCCAAGCGTGGAAGCAGTTAAAGACAGAGGAAGGAGAACTTTTGCCGAGACGGGCGGGTATAAGTTCTTTTGGGATTGGAGGGGTTAATACCCATGTGATTTTGGAAGAAGCACCAATAGAAATTCAAAATGACGCTCACAGACTCGCTAACGCTGCGCTAACAAAATTCAAAATTCAACATGAAGATACTATTGAGCGCCCGTACCATCTACTGACTCTATCAGCGAAAAATGAGCAGGCTTTGGCAGAATTGCGACACAGTTATGGAGAATTCTTGACCTCCAATGGCGAGATATCACTAAGAGATATATGCTCTACGGCGAATATGGGGAGGGAGCATTTTAATCACCGTCTAGCCATTGTCGCTGACTCTAGGGAGCAGTTAGTAGAGCAACTTGCTAGTTTTTCGGGAAAAACTGGTCATCTAAGTAAAAACCCACCCAAAATAGCTTTTTTATTTACTGGTCAAGGCTCTCAGTATATTAACATGGGTCGCCAACTCTGCGATCGCCAACCCATTTTTCGCCAAGCTATCGAGCAGTGCGATGAAATTTTGGGTCATTATCTGGAGCATTCCCTGTTAGAGGTACTCTATCCTAGCCAAGTAGAAGAGCAAGCTTCATCTCTACTCGATCAAACTGCATATACTCAACCTGCGTTATTTGCTATTGAATACGCTTTGTATCAACTGTGGAAATCCTGGGGTATTGAACCAGATGTAGTAATGGGTCATAGCGTCGGCGAGTATGTGGCTGCAACTGTAGCTGGTGTTTTTAGCTTGTCAGATGGACTTAAACTCATCGCCCAACGAGGACAGTTAATGCAGCAATTGCCATCTGGGGGTGAAATGGTTTCACTGATGGCTTCAGAGGAGAGGGTGAAGGAAGTTATTGCATCCTATCATGAGCGGGTGTCATTAGCAGCCATCAACGGTCCCGAAAGCGTGGTAATTTCTGGAGCTAGGTCAGATATCGCAGTTACTTGTCAGCAACTAGAAGCGGAGGGAATCAAAACAAAGCATTTACAAGTATCCCATGCCTTCCATTCCCCATTGATGACACCGATGTTAGCAGACTTTGAAGCGATCGCCAATCAAGTCAGCTACAATCAGCCCCAAATTCCATTAGTCTCCAATGTTACCGGGCAAATTGCTGGCGAGAATATTACCAATGCACAATACTGGGTGAATCACGTCTGTCAAACAGTGCGGTTTGCTGATAGTATGCAGATATTACATCAGTTTGGATGTGAAGTGTTCTTAGAAATTGGGGCTAAACCAATTTTGTTGGGCATGGGTCGTCAATGCTTGCCAGAAAGTGAAGATTTGTGGCTACCTTCTTTACGTGTAGGAATACCAGAATGGCAACAATTACTTTCTAGCCTCGCTGAGTTATACATAGCCGGAGTTAATGTAGATTGGTCAGGGTTTGAGGGCAAATATCCTCACCAGAAAGTTGCCCTACCGACTTATCCATTTCAACGACAGCGCTATTGGATTGACACTTCTGAGCAAAAATATCAACAATCAGAGCCTTTATCTGGAGATAATGTTCAGAATCCGATTACTAACTTTCTCGATCAGGGAAATACTGAAAAGTTAGTTCAACTAGTACAAAAGGCAGGAAAATTTTCACCTGAACAGATAAAATTACTGCCCGAAATCTTGGCTGTTTTAGCTCAGGAATACAAGCAATATCTCATACCAGACTTACTTAAAGACCTGTGCTACGAAACAGTATGGCGAAATCAAGGGAGTATACAGCAACAGTTGATTGGAGATTATATACCTGCTCCTTCCGAAATCAGCCATCCTGCTCCCCTAAAGCCTCAAGCAGAACTAGAAAGGTGGCTAATTTTTGCTGACAATCAAGGTATCGGTCAGCAGTTAAGTGAACTATTGCGATCGCAACAAAAAGCTTGTACCCTGGTCTTCTCTGGTAATGAGTATAAACAAATATCAGATCGAGAATTCACGATCAACCCTGCCTTACCAGAAGACTTTCAGCGACTATTACTGTTCATGGAAGTAGGGGAGCAAGAGAGCAAATCTTTATCCAATCCCCAACTGCATGGAGTGGTTTATTTGTGGAGCTTAGATACAGTTGAGGCCAAGTCCCTCACCGTCACAGATTTAGAGGTTGCTTCCCAAACAGGATGTGGTGGAGTATTGTCCCTCATCCAGTCTTTAATTAATCAAGGATTTTCCCATCATCCTAGTTTATGGTTGATAACCAAAGGAGGGCAACAAGTGGGTGTAGAATCTACCTTGGGAGGGATAGCCCAATCGCCTATGTGGGGATTAGGAAAAGTCATTACCAACGAGCATCCAGAATTTAACTGCACTCTGGTGGATTTAGACCCGGTAGAAAATCACAATGCCCACAGCCTGTTTGCAGAAATTTGTTCCCACAAGTTAACTAGTAGTGAGACTCACATAGCTTTTCGTCATGGGCAACGGTATGTTAGCCGTTTAACACATAGCAAGAAACTTGTCAAACAATCTCTGCATATCAAAACCGATGCTACCTACCTAATTACAGGTGGTCTTGGTGAAATTGGTTTATTAGTAGCCCAATGGTTGGTAGAGCATGGCGCAAAACACCTAGTTTTGGCAGGGCGTAGCAGTCCTAACGAAGCAGCTAAAGACACTCTAAGACGACTGGAAGAGTCTGGAAGTCAAGTTTTTATCATGCAAACTGATGTATCCTTAGAAAAAGATGTCACCTCTTTACTAACTCAAATCAAAACATCGATGCCACCGTTAAAGGGTATTATTCATGCTGCGGGTGTCCTTGAAGATCGACTATTGATAGAGCATCAATGGCAATTTTTTGCCAAAGTTTTTGCCCCAAAGGTAAGCGGAGCCTGGAATTTGCATACTCTTACACAAGACATACCTTTGGACTTCTTCGTGCTTTTTTCATCAGTTGCATCCATACTCGGACCTGCGGGTTCAGCAAATTATGCTGCGGCCAATACCTTTTTAGATGCTCTGGCTTATTATCGAAGATTACTAGGTTTGCCAGGGTTAACTATTAACTGGGGACTCTGGTCAATCCTGGGAATGGCCAAAGCAGTTGGGAGCAGGGTTGAGACTCAATGGCAAAATAAGGGAATAAAGACTATAGAAACACAGCAAGCATTAAGTATCCTAGAAAATTTTCTCCCCCAAGAAGTGGCTCAGGTAGGAGTCATGCAGATTGACTGGTCGAAGTTTTTGCAGCAATACTCAGGCTCATCTTATCCCAGCTTCTTTTCCGAAATCGCTCAACAGCTTCAGACACTTCCCATTGCACAAGAGCAACAGCAAGTTTACTTGCCACAAATTTTAGACCAAATCAAAGCCAGTTCCCAACAGCAAAGCCAATCACTTTTGATTAGTTACCTGAGCCAGCAGATTGCCAGAGCTTTAGGAACAACTACATCTGTGCTAAATGTCATGCAGCCCCTTAACCAAATGGGACTTGACTCCCTCATGGCTGTCGAACTGAGAAATCGCCTCAGAACAGAATTGGAAATAAATATCCCCATCACAAAATTTTTGGATGGTGTGAGTGTTGTTGATTTAACAAAATTTGTCAGTGAACAACTTTTTGAGGTGAATGCTATCTCTAAAGCACCTCTTGCAACCACTATTACATCAAATCAAAACAATTGGATTGAAGGAGAATTATGAATTTAACAGAGCTTCTAGAAACTCTTTCAGCAAAGAATGTTGAACTGTGGATTGATGGAGACAAACTGCGCTACCGATCGCCTGAAAATGTACTAACCCCTGATTTATTGGGAGAAATTAAGCAATACAAACCAGAAATTATCCGAATTTTATCGCAGGATACTGATAATTCTCCAACTTATCCCCTCTCCCACGGTCAAAAGGCACTCTGGTTTTTGTATCAATTAGCACCGAGTAGTACCGCTTACAACGCCACTTATGCAGCAAAATTAGTCACAAATTTAGATATTCCAGCCCTCAAGCAGGCAGCACAGGCACTAGTTGAAAGGCATCGAGTTTTAAGGACTACCTTTACAACCATTGACGGCGAACCTGTACAAACAGTTCACGAAAACCAGCAGGTTGACTTTAGCACCCAAGAAGCTTTCGATCTTGGCCAAGAGGACGTAAATAACTGGCTCTCAGAAACAAGCGATCGCCCTTTCGACTTAGAACAGGGGCCGATATTGCGCTTTAATTTGTTAATTAATCACACTACAACCGATACATTAGCAACAAAGCAACAGATTCTCTTAATAACAGTACACCACATAGTCGTGGATTTCTGGTCCTTAGAAATCATGATTGGTGAACTGAGAGTCTTGTATGAAGCAATGACCACAGGTGTAGCAGCCCAACTGCCAGCACAAAACTGTCAGTATCAAGATTACGTCAACTGGTCAGAGCTAATGCTCTCTAGTTCAGAAGGGGAGCGTTTGTGGACTTACTGGCAGCAACAACTCTCTGGTGAGTTGCCAGTACTAAATTTGCCGACCGATCGACCAAGACCACAGAATCAAACCTATAGTGGTGCTTCCAGCTTTTTTACTGTTGAAGAAAAACTGTGGCAATTGCTCACAGAATTGGCCAAGAGAGAGGGTGCGTCTCTTTACACAGTTTTATTAACAGCATTACAAATATTATTATTACGTTATACCAATCAAGAAGATATTTTAATTGGCTCTCCAATGGTGAATCGGAGCCGCTCAGAGTTTGAAAAGATTGTTGGTTATTTCACTAATTCTGTGGTTTTGCGAGCAGACCTTTCGGGAAATCCCACGTTTCAAGAGTTGCTGAGGCGATCGCGCTCTTGTGTGTTAAACGCCCTAGACCATCAAGACTATCCCTTTCTCATGCTTGTGGAGCGGCTGCAACCTGTCCGCGACCCCAGCTTTTCACCACTCTATCAGGTAGCCTTGGCTTGGGATCGATCTCACCAGAGTGACCAAGAAGTGTCACTTATGGATAGTGATGGGTTAGTTGTGGAATCAATGATTCCAGGGGCTAAAGGGGCTGCTTTTGATTTAACTTTAACCATTCTTGAGTTGCCAGGATCGCTCAAAGGTACATGGAATTACAACACTGACTTATTTGATAGCAGCACCATTGAGCGGATGACAGGTAATTTTGTTACACTGCTCTCAGCAATTGTGGCGAATCCCAGCGAGCGAATTTCCCAATTACCTCTACTGACACAATTTGAACAACAGCAATTAGTTGAATGGAATAATACTCAAGTAGACTATCCCGAAGATTTATGTATCCATCAGTTGTTTGAAGAGCAGGTAGAACGTACACCAGATGCAGTCGCAGTGGTGTTTGAGAATCAACAACTCACATACCGCGAGTTGAATAGTCG
>NZ_JBALEK010000010.1:0-132062 GCF_036917815.1 Nostoc sp.
AAAACCTTTACCATAGCCTGGACGCAGTTGTTTTCGATGAATAGTGACCGAGAACTCTATGGAAGTTTTTGCAAGATTGTAGGAGGGGTAATTTCTCCACTACTTGCTAACATAGCCCTCCACGGTCTTGAAGAAAGGATAAAACGAGAATTTCCCGAAATGAGTTATTCAGGAAAGGAAACTTGGTTTCACAAAAAAGGTGTGGAATTCAAAACGCCCAATATAATCCGATACGCGGATGATTTTGTGATTCTCCATGAAGACAAAACCGTTGTCCAAAGATGCCGGGAAATTGTCTCGGAATGGTTAAAAGGCATAGGTCTGGAATTGAAGCCTGATAAAACACGGCTAACCCACACGTTCCACCCGGAACTAAGCGAGGATGGAATTGCCGGATTTGACTTTCTAGGTCATCATATTCAGCAATACCCGGCAGGCAAGTACAGAAGCAATAAAAATGCCCAAGGTACACTATTAGGTTTCAACACTTTCATCATCCCATCCCAGAAGTCAAGTAAGGCGCATCAAGAGAAAATTAGGAGGATTATCCTAAAACATAGGTCTTCGCCACAATCGGCAATAATCAAAGACCTTAACCCTGTCATCAGGGGATGGACATCCTTCTACTCAAAATCCGACGCTCAAACCGTCGGAGAATTATCAAAACAAGACCACCTCATCTACCTGAAACTTCGACGATGGGCAAAACGCCGATGTGGAAACATTAATGATGGTCACATCAAATACTGGACAACCATTGGCGGTGATAACTGGGTATTCGCAACCAGGGAAGGAAATGCAAACCCCCTCCGGTTACTAAAACATAAGGAGTTCTCTTGCAGTAGCACTAATTATGTAAAAGTTAAAAGCGATAAAAGCCTCTACGACGGCGACTTGGTTTATTGGAGTACAAGAATGGGCGCACACCCCGAAATGTCTTGTCGTCAAGCATATCTGCTTAAAAAGCAGAAGGGAAAATGTACTCATTGCGGATTACACTTTCAAGAATGGGATGTCTTAGAAGTACATCATATTATCCCTAGAGCTTTAAGCGGTAAGGATGAATACAAAAACCTACAACTATTGCATCGGCATTGCCATGACGAAAAGACCAAAGAAGACCTGATTGAAATAAGGAAAAAGGACACTTCCAAATTCCTAGATAGGATTAACAAATTCATGTCGAAATTCAATTGGGAATGGTGTAATGATATTCCTACATTTTTGGGGATTAACGGGTCAGAAGTCCATTATTGACAAGGATGTACACATTGAGTAGCCGTGTGCCATGAAAGTGGCAAGCACGGTTCCGCATGGGAGGGGTGACGCAGTAATGCTCACCTCGACCCTAACCACTTAAGCGGTATCCTTAAATCCTAGCCAGCCACTTTGTAAGTGCTAAATCTGGTAGTGATTCTAGAGAATTAGAAACATTGTTGTTTCGCCTAATTTCGGTCTAATGAATAATAAACTTGTTAAAAATTCTCCGGTTTATACTTATGATTATCCGATTCATTGTCCATAGCTACACCATAAAAGTTTCGCCAATAACACTAGAGAAACTAAAAGCGGCAGCAGGATCACTGGCACTACCAATAAACTCGAAGTTCTTTACGAACATATCTGTCGTTCCATTGTTTACTGTATAGAAGCCCTGGAGATTTGCGGTATGTGAGACTGTATAGCTTCCAGTGCCAAAGAGCAGCTTATCTTTGTTGCCATTGCCGCCATCAAAAAATCCGCTGCCAAATCCTTTGATGATGTCATTGCCATCTCCGAGAATGGTAATGCCATTGCCACCAAAGCCACCATTGAGAGCATCGACGATATCGTTACCACTACCGGTATTGATAGTGCCGTCGTTAGAGATACCGAAACCGTGAGTGGAACTGCCAATGATGGTGTCGTTACCAGCACCAGTATTAATAGTGCCTCCCAGGTTGAGGATGCCAGTGGCAAGGCCTGCAGAAGTGCCATCGGCATTGCCAATGATGGTGTCGTTACCAGCACCAGTATTAATAGTGGCACTCAGGTTGGCAATTCCACCGGCAGTGCTGGGGGAAGTTCCAATGAAATTGCCAATAATGATGTCGTTACCATCGCCAGTATCGATGGTGGATGAGTCGTTTACGATGCCAGTGGCAATGCCATTTGTAAAGCCACTGCCACTGCTAGTGCCACTGATAATGCCAGTGATTGTATCGTTACCATCGCCAGTATTGATTGTGCCGCCCTCGGAGATGCCGATGCCAAAATTGCTGCTATTGCTAGTGATTGTGTCGTTACCAGCGCCAGTATCGATGATGCCAGTGCCACTGCCGATGAGACCAGTGGTTGAGATACCCCTACCGTCAATGCCATTGGATTTGCAAGTGATTGTGTCGTTACCATCACCAGTACTTATAGTGCCGTAGTTTACGATGCCAAGTCCATCGCCACTGGCAATTGCAGTGATTGTATCGTTACCAGATCCAGTATCAATAGTGCCTTCTGGTTGGTTATTGATGCCATAGCCATTGGCAGTAGAAATTCCAGTGATTGTGTCTTTACCAGCACCAGTATTGATTGTACCACCATCGTTGTAGATGCCAATAAAGTCGCCAATTCCAGTGATTGTGTCTTTACCAGCACCAGTATTGATTGTACCACCATCGTTGTAGATGCCAAGGTAGCCTGTGGCACTGATTGTGTCGCAGCCAGCACTGGTATCGATGATGCCAGTGTTTGTGATCCCGCGGGTGCGAAGGCCAGAATAGCCGGAGGTAGGCAGGGGGGTTGTTCCAGTGCCAGTGATCTGGTCTTTACCACCAAGGGTATTGGCAATGCCAGTATTGACTATCTCCGCAGTCCCTAATGGAGGAATGATGTCAGCCTTGTTGGTAAACGTTAGCGTGGAAAGGTCTATAGCCATATTTAAAACAGTAATAACTATTAGTTAGAAATACCTTCGCCAATTTAGGCGAGACTGTGCCAAAACGGGCGAAATGTACGCTAAGCAAAAACTTGAAATGCTGAAATTCATGTCTAGTTTCAAACCCTGTGCATTTATACCAGAGTGAGTCAACACTTAATACCTATCAGCAATTAAGGATTTGGTACAATCTCTCTAAAGGCATAGGAAAGCATATACTTCAAGGTCATCTAGGGGTTCAGCCGGGATACCCGCAAAATAGGACACGTTGTAAATTAATGTTGCAGAGCGTGTTTTATTGATTTACTAACTTGCCCAAAAATGATATTGCGACAATCAAAATTGTTGCACGGTGAAATCAACTCTTCACCCCAATAGTCCCTCAAACTTGCCCATAAACAATCATTTTTGGGAATGTTTCAACTGGAGGAATCAAGTCAAGCTTGGGATTGAAACAACAGTATATCAAGGGTTTGGCTTGATATACTGTTACATAACTTTACAAGGTGTCCCATTTTGCGGGTATCCCGGCTGAACCCCGTCATAGGCATCGCTGTTGGGGTGCAACTTTGACTCTCTTGATTTGATGGGGGCGATGGTCTATGGGTTCGCTTGTATTTGCTGGGGAGCGATGCCCAACTCTTAGAGACGCTCCGCGTAGCTTGCTTCCCCTCCGGGGTACGGCGCAGGCTCAGGGTAAGACCTGCGGCGGTAAACTACGCCAAGTGTAGTTTCTTTCTCAATCAACATTGCGCTTAAACTCCATTTGGGCGAAGTGCTCTTGCAGTAGTTTGTGGAGGAAGCGGTAGCGACCACCAACACGCTGAAGGAATAGGCGATCGGTGCAGTAATTGAGAAATCGGGCGTAGTTCCAGGGGATGTAGCCTGCCCATTTTTCAAGCGAACGCGAAGAGCGTCTCGTAGAGAGGAAACTTGAGCGATCGCCTGATGCCCAGATGGGGAGCGATCGCGGTGGGAGCGTCAATGAAGATAGAATGCTTTCAGGCACGAAATACAAGTTTTCCTAATACCTTAGATTTTCAGGAATAACCAAAGCCAATGCTGCCTAAAGCTTTTGCGCTAAGTGATGAAAATATAAAAACTTTGATTGATTATCTATCCATACTGAGAAAATTTATGACAAGGCTTGCAAGACAACTAGCTCTTCCAACTACCGTTTTCTGTTGCTTTTTATTTCTGCTGCCAACCTATGCAGTCTATGCTCAATCCTTAGGCAAACCCAAGATTAAGGCTGAAATTCAGAAATTGGATACTACGTGTGCAAACACTAACCAAAAGGCGATCAAGACTTTGAGGCAAGCAAGTAAAGAGTCTGTTCCTTTTTTAATTGAAGTACTTAAGAATAATCAGAATACAAAACTTCAGGCATCGGCTGCCTGGGCACTCGGACAAATTAGCGTGGAGTCTAAAGCAGTAGATGCTCTAATCAATGCTTTGAAAAACCAGAATGAACCTGTGCGCCTTCAAGCAGTTGAGGCTTTGGCAAATATCAGTGGAAATAATGTTGATATTACTTTACAAAATAAAAATGCTGTATCTGCACTGATTGCTTTAATAAAACAAGATACTAATAATGAAGACATTCAAGTCGCTGCCATTTTTACTTTAGGAAACATCGAGACAAAAGGAAAAGCAGCAATCCCTATATTGCGGGAAAAACTCAATATAAATAATACTTGAAAAATGTTTACTAGGCAGTAAAAGTAGCAAAGAGATAATTTGCTGTCATGCACAGACTGAAAGGCCTGTTGCAAAAGAGTTACAAAAATAAAGCGCTTTTTTACCAAAAAACGGAGAAAATGCGTCGCAAGCTGGTTGCACTGTCGGGGCTTAGTTGTAGTAACGGAAAATTCACTATCAGCTGCTCGTCCATACTCATCCGTGGACATTAACCCTAACCGCCAAGCTTCCTTGAGCGTCCGCTGCAACGCACATAGCATTTTGTTCGCCATCGCCGGACTGTATTTTTCCATCAGCACCGACCTAACTGCGGCTGTGTGCTGGTAACGCAACTTTGACCAATCCAAAGTACTTGCATCACAAGTACCACTGGTTAGCAGTTGGGCGATCGCCTATTGCCATTATTTGCAAGATATCCAGGCTACTTTTTACAGGGCGTGATGATGCAGCGGGGATTCGCAGATGTAGGGGTGCGTAGCTTGCCAACCTAGGCATCGCCTGTCTGCTACGTTTCCTCTCTTCTCTTCTTAGGCTGCGCCAACGAGACGCTATTCGCGAACGCTTGTATTCTGCACAGATGTCAGGGCGATCGCTGGAATGTTTTTTCATAACATCAACTTCTTGCCATTGCTCCGTGTCATTGCTTTCCCATTTTCAAAGAGGAAAGGAGCGATCGCACCCATTCTGAAGGGAAGACTAACAGTAGGAGCGTAGCTTGCCGCCAACTCTTGGAGACGCTCTGCTGGCCCATTCAGTCTCTATTTATGATGTTGAACATCGTAAAGGGCACGCTTAGTCGCTTTGAGTGCAGCATCGATATGCACAAGAGAACGATGTTGTAAGCCCCGGGCTGTTGGATCGTCTTCCTCACGCCTGACATCGGAATGCACTTTCTTCAATATTTCTTCTGCCTTGTGTAACCGTCCAGGATGATTATTGGGGACATCGACATTTGGATGCTCGTGGATGTCTTTGCCATCATCAATAGATGCCTTCTTAATGTCGTTAATAGTGTAATCTATCTGCCCAATTGCAACATCTTCTTGTCTACTAACGGCAGCATCGCCTGGGCGATGTTCCAGCAACCACCGTGCAGTGCGTAAATCAGTCAGGGCGTGCAGGTAATAAGGATGCTTCCCTGGCAAGTTGGCATACGCAGATCCCGAAGTCATCAAGAGACGATCAATTACACAGTGGTGGTAGACAAGGTTCTGCGATCGCAGATGATTTAATTAAGTTTGCTCACTTATCTGATTGGCGTAATCAAATCCTAGAGTATGCAACCAGCTACTCTTTGCAAGTAAAATTAGATTATCAAGAATTCTGTCAAAAATCATGAGTCTTGCCTAGTCAAGAATCGCCATGTAATTAATTCTGTTTGGTTAGTTATGCCTCTAGTATTAGAGAAAGATTAATTAATGCGGGAGCAAGTTGATGCGCCTCACCAGAAGTCGGAGGGCAGTATTGCTCCTACTGCTTGGCGGATTTATTCCCTTACTGATATTTGGGGACTTAGCAGAGGATGTCTGGAAACAAGGCGGATTTTGGTTCGATGTTCCCCTATTATTAGCTATTCACAGCACTGCCCAACCGAAACTAGATGTTTTTGTCTCACACTTGACGAAGTTAGGGGTGTTTTGGGGGGTATTCCCAGCAGCAGCAATGATTGTGCTGTTCCTACTGATTCGACAACGGTGGCGTGCTTTAGAGTACTTTTTCATCGCCTCGGTGGGCAGTATAATCATTAATCAGACGGTTAAGCTGTTGCTGCACCGGGCACGTCCTCATCTGTGGACATCACCCGCTCCAGAATTTGATTATGGCTTTCCTAGTGGTCATGCTATGGCTAGTATGACTTTGGTGGCAGCTTTGAGCATTTTGAGTTGGAACAGCCGTTGGCGTTGGTTTGTTCTGATTATCGGAACCCTGTTTGTCTTAATAATTGGTTGGACACGTTTGTATCTAGGAGTCCATTATCCAAGTGATGTATTAGCAGGATGGATGGTGGCATTGGGCTGGACACTTGGAGTCAGCGTGCTAATCAACCCACATCAAGTTCGCCGGAGATATCAATAGTAAACAGACTGCTAGAGGGGTGAGTGAGACTTCTGATGTACAGAGTGATGAAGTCAGTATCGGATAAAATATTGGGAATTAAATATTAGACATCTCCGAAAAAGAATTGTTTTGACGTAGCACTGCTACGTCTCTACAAGGGTTCTGGGTAATGCATATTTAATTTCACCAGATGTCTGATCGCATAAATGTTGAGGCAAGTCGATGGGGCCGATTCTAGGGTGTTGAAAAGTTCAATTCATTTGACCCCAATACCAAAATTTATCTTACTGATGCTGTTGCTGCCATTGTGCGCGTTGCTGTTCGAGTTGCTGCCTCTGTTCGGGAGTGAAAACAGAGTCCATCTTCGCTTTTTGCGCTGTTATAATCTGCTTGATTTGAGCCTTTTGACTGTCAGTTAGATTTAGAGATTTCATGACATCACGACGATTAGTATGTTGCCCTTGTTGATGCTGTGTTCTTGCTGCTTTCAGCTGTGCAAGTTGTTGTGGTGTATAAACACCTTCGATTTGCTGCCTGCTATCTTTTTCAATTTGACGCAGCTGTTGTTTTTGCGCGTCAGTCAGATTTAATTTTGCCCAGCGACCGCCTTCTTTTTTGTGAGAATTTTGTTGAGCTTGTGCTAGCAATGGCTGTCCATTATGAATCGCATCTGCTTTAACAATAAAGGGAACTGCTACAACACTTACTGCTACAAGACTTGCAAGAACAGACATGAACTTATTAAGTTTCATCATACTTTAGAGGTAAATTTGCTTTTTGTGTATGTCATCATCATAGGAATCTATGATCAAAACTGAATGAGCTAAAAGTCATGATTTATACTATGACCTTTGTAATAGTGGCGCATGGGAAGGTTCGGAAACCCACCAGTTTCCAATGTTCGGGTTGGGAGTGAAATTCTTGCTAGCCATAGCGTTGTTTGATTAACACTGGCGATCGCACAGTGATCAAGCGAGGAAAAAAGAGCGACACCGAATAGCCCGTCGTAGACATCGCTCTCAATTAATTCTTAGAGGAAACCTATGGGGAATTCAAAAGATTATCGAAGGTTCGTAAGAGAAGTACGAAAGCCAGATTTGCTACATTAAAGGAGTGAAGTGCTGGGCACAAGAAGCTCGATTTGGCGGTATTGTGATTGAAACAATGATAAATGATGATTTGCCTAATCACTAAGAACGCGATCGCCCAGCCTCCCCAATCGTTGCTCCCATATTTCCAGGACTGAATAGTTGTTAAAGGAGGAACATAAGTTATTCTCTGTCAAACAGATTTTCAGTGTCTTGGATCATTCCACCGAAGCCTTTGTTAACTTCAGTATTGATATCGTTATTGATAACTTGATCAACTTCAGTGTTTAGCATTTGCTCAAATCCCTCAGCACCAGGAATGCGATCAGCTACACCGTCAAGAATTGGGTTGATCAGGTTATCTGCGGTTGTGTCGATGGCTGCATCAACGCCGAACTCCCCTGCTTGCTCTGGAAAATTTGGATCTGACATTTGACTCAACTCCCTGAGAAAAAAACTCGGATATCAAAGCAATACTGAATGCTTCTTTATTAAACCTGATTGTGGGGACAGTGGTAGTTATTTCAGTGGTAGAGTTCAGTTTTAGCGTTGCATCCCACCCAATGTTCAATTGGTTACGCTTAGGCGACCACCTAAAATCTCTCTCCTAAAAGGAGAGAGACTTTGAATTTTCATCGGGAAGGGGGTTTGGGGGTTAGGTGTTTCGTGGCTTTTCCACATAACGTGAAAAGTCAGAAAAGTTACCTGGAGACGCTTTACTTTATAATTGATTGCTATTTTGCTTTTAGAAAGGGTGCATTTCCCACCAACAAGCGACTTTCACGCCGATTAATACTGAAGATAACAAACTCTCTTCAAGGACTGCAACTCCATTTGCAGAGGAGGAAAAAGAAGATTCTGATGGAGAAACATTCAGCCTTGATTTTGATTTGTAACGGGAATGTATTGGCACAAGAATGTAACAGCTTTGGCACAGTAAGCTCAAGACTTGAGTTTATAATTAAATCCGACTTCAAGACTTTGAGTTTAAGTAAGCAAAGTAGTCCAGTTAATCTAATTTTTGAAAGGCACTATTCATTACAGGACATTGAAATTATGCAGCAAGTTGGCATGAATGAGGAGGAATTTGAATATTATGAAGACAATAATCCAGCACTGTCTAAAATAATACAACGTAACATTCGGACTCTGATTCGCCTTCGACTTCAGGCTGCTAATAAACGAAATCTGCAAGACCGAATTGCGGATACGATTACCTCTTTTTCAGGACATATAGTTTTTGTTTACGTACATATAGTCTGGTTTGGAGCTTGGATTGTTTTGAACACGGGAAGAATTGGCGTGCATCCGTTCGATCCATTCCCCTACGGACTATTGACAATGGTAGTATCTCTGGAAGCAATTTTTCTGTCAACATTTGTGTTAATTAGTCAAAACCGTCTGAGTGAAGAAAGTGAGTATCGAACAAACTTAAATTTACAAATTGCACTACTGACAGAGCATGAAGTCACACGAGTATTACAGATGCTTGATGCGATTCAAGACAAAATGGGCATTGATAATGATGAAGACAGTGAACTTGCCGACTTAGAAATGGAAACCAAGCCCGAAGATGTGCTAACTGAAATTGAGCGGCTTCAGCAGTTAGCGTTGAAGAGAAAAAAGCGGCTCTTACGTAATTCCAGATAGAGACCATCTGTTCTACAGTTTTTATCTCGCCAGCTTATTCGAGCAGTATTGCAACGCTTCATCATCTTCAAAGAAAAAAGTGATTTGTGTCAATTAGTACCAGAAAAATTCTGAGAGGAAAACTCCATAAGGCGATCGCCCAACAGCAAAGATATGAGCTTCGGCGCAATCAGGGTAAGAAAATAGTCTGTTTATTTGAGCGCCCGCCCTACTAGCAACGCCTGGTTAATTATAAGAAAAAGTACTGCCGCTGAGGTTGCAAATCCAGTTATCATGTCCTTTGCTGATGAATTTCCCTGCCAGATCATCAGACTTGATATACTTACTTGAATCCTCTTGGGGTGTGTCAAAGTTACAAGCGATCGTGCTGTAGTCTACTGTGGCGGTGGCATAGCTAGAGTTAGAGTTGTAAATGCCACCACCATCGCCCGACTCTTCTCCACCAGAACTAAGCTCGATCCCGAAAGCTTTATTGTGCCTGATAGTGCTGTTGCCCACCGTTAGGGTGCCATCATTGTAGATGCCACCGCCAAAGTGTGACTGATTGTTACTAATGGTGCTATCACTTACGGTAACGATGCCTAATTGAGTAGATGGAACGACTCCATAAAAGGAGTCGCCGGCAAAGGCGACGAATTGAGTATCTATATTAACAGAGCCAGAATAGTCGCCACCGTCGTCGGCATTATTGTAGATGCCACCACCCGCTTGACCCGCCGTATTACCACTAATACTGCTATAAATAAGGGTAACGAAGCCTAATTGATTGTTGCTGCCATTTCCGTTAGAGCTAGAGTTGTAGATGCCGCCGCCGTAGTCCCTGGCATAATTATTACTAATGGCGCTGTGACTCACTGATAGAGTTCCATTATTATAGATGCCGCCTCCAGTGGTTGCATGATTGTCACTGATAGTGCTACTGATAACGATGAGACTGCCATAGGACAGCGCAAAAATAGTTCCCAAAACTTGTGCATCAACAGAGGAAAATTGAAGAATGCCATAGTTGTATATACCACCGCCCTCCTGTGCTGTGTTGCCACTTATGGTACTATTGTTTATTACGGTAACATCGCTTACATGGGAATCAGCCAAGTTGTTAGTGTTGAAAATGCCGCCGCCCTCGCCCTTTGCTGTGTTGTCACTAATGGTGCTGTAGTTCAATGTGACATTACCATCGTTCGAAATGCCACCGTTCAAAATGCCGCCGCCCTGTCCCGCCTTTACCTGGTTGCTACTAATGGTGCTGTAGTTCAGTGTGACACTGCCATCGTTCAAAATGCCGCCACCGCCGACCTTGTATGCTATGTTGCCAGTGATAGTACTATGGTTCACTATGAGACTGCTAGAGTTCCAAATTCCGCTGCCGCCATCGCCCGTTGCCAAATTGTCACTGATGGTGCTGTAGTTCAGTGTGATAATGCTCTTATAACTTTCAATGGCGTCGCCAATGTCTGAAATACCGCCGCCGAAGTCTGCTGTGTTGTGAGTGATGGTGCTGTAGTTCACCGTGAGGTTGGCATCACTGTCAATGCCGCCGCCGCCGACGTCTGCTGTGTTGTGAGTGATGGTGCTGTAGTTCACCGTGAGGTTGCTCAGGCTGCCAGTGTTGTAAATGCCGCCGCCGATGCCTGCTGTGTTGTCACTAATAGTGCTGTAGTTCACCGTGAGGCTGCCATCGTTGGCAATGCCGCCGCCTTCGAAGTTTTTTACTGTGTTGCCATTGATGGTGATGTTGCTCACCGTGAGGCTACCAGTGTTGTAAATGCCAGCGCCGTCCGCTATGGAGTTATTGCTGCTAATATTACCCCCTTTCATTGTGAGGGTGCCAGAGTTGTAGATGCCACCACCTAAGCAACCTATGTCGCGGTATATATCACCTGTTGCCGAGTTCTCAGTGATGGTACTGTAGTTAACTGTGAGAATGCCAGAGTTATAGATGCCGCCGCCGTCACCTTCAGCACTCTGAGAATCATCGGTGTTGTTACCAGTAATAGTGCTGTAGTTCACTGTCAGGGTGCCAGAGTTATAGATGCCGCCGCCGTAGTAGTAGCTGCCTGCCGAATTGCCACTAATGGTGCTGTAGTTCACTGTGAGGCTGCCAGTGTTGTAAATGCCACCGCCCGCGTTGGTGACATCTTCGTTGGGTGTTGTGTTGCCGTATCCGTATAGTGTGTTGCCAGTGATGATGCTATTGCTCAAGGTCAAGACACCTTCATTGGAGATACCACCGCCTCCACTTGCGCCATCATAGCTATTGGTAATAGTCAGACCGTTGATTGCTGCCGTTACACCTTTACCAATATCAAAAACACGGTCAGCACTATCATCCTTAATAGTTAGTAAGCTCGGATTTGTGCCTTCAATGGTCAAGTTGTCTGTGATCCTCAGACCACTACCAGTCAAACTGATGGTATGAGCCAGCCCATCAGTAAATAGTCCACCAAAATTGATAATGTCTTTTCCTGTCAGGGCATTGGCATCTAGAACTGCCTGCCTTAGTGAACCTGCACCACTGTTGTTAGTATTAGTGACGGTAAATGTAGACATTCAGATGACTCCTATTTTTTGACCTTGTATAAAAATTGATATTAAGAATCATGCTGATATTACTACGAATCTGCAAGCATTTTTTCTACTGCTCACCTGTAGTCAGAGGTCAAATTCAAAAACTGCGATCGCCCTACAAACGTGCAGTTAAGTAGGCGTGATGAAACCAAACTAAACCTCATCTAAGTTGAGAACCGTAGTTTTCGCCCTCACCCTAAATCCCTCTCCCAGACATGGGAGAGGGACTTTGAAATTCTGGCTCCCCTTCTCCCATATCTGGGAGAAGGGGTTGGGGGATGAGGGCAAATCTTTTTGATCAGGGATAGGACTTACGCAAAACTGCACGCTGTAGGGGCAATTCATGAATTGCCCCTACCTCAAAATCAGGGTTATAGCTATTGTTTGCGTAAGTCCTGAGGGAAAAACTACAGGTTTCAAGATAGATATGGTTTATGTACCATATTTCATAGAGAGAGCCAACTCTTGGAAACGCTCTGCGCCTTCGGCATCGCCGATTTCCTCTGTTGCAAAACCAAGGATTTAACCCTAAAAAGCCTGGTTAATTATAAGAAAAAGTACTGCCGCTGAGGTTGCAAATCCGATTATGATGGTATTTAGTGATGAATTTTCCTACTAGATCATCAGACTTGATAAGCTTAGTTGAATCCTCTTGGGGTGTGTCAAAGTTACAAGCGATCGTGCTGTAGTCTATTGTGGCGGTGCCAAGGCTATAGTTATAAATGCCGCCACCATCGCCAGACTCTTCTCTACCAGAACTGAGTTCGATCCCGAAAGCTTTATTGTGCATGATAGTGCTGTTGCCCTCCTTTGAGCATCACGTTTCAACATGGTTGTTGGGTCAATCATCTTTGAAAATTTCTTCTAGTATTAGTGGTTTGCCAGCGAGGAAAGAAGCTAAATCCCTCAGTTTAAAAAGAGTCTCAAGTGGGTGCAAGAGTGCGATCGCTCAAGTTTCCTCTAAGAATGCTGATAAGCGGCGATGGTCAGCGATTGCCAGAGTGCGCCGGACTTAAGAGCGAAAATAAGTGTGCTTGAAAGCGTTGAGTTTACGGAATTGTTCGTGGCATATCTGTATCCGTATTTGCTTTTAATGTTCATCTCATCGTCACACTTACTTACAATTTTCTCGCTAACCATCTTGACAAATCCTGTTTGAAAAAGAGGAAAAGGGGCAGGGAGCAGGGAGCAAGGGGGATAGAACAGAAAAGGGATTCGACCCCTCCAATACGAGAACCACTTAGCAGAAGTGGGGGACGTAAGAACATGTTCCGCTCCGCAAACTAGGCAGGAGTCAGGGGTCATTTCCCCCCGCTCCCTGCCCCCTGCCCCCTGCCTCTTCGTTGAAATGGAATGAATCAGCCCTGCCTGACGACCCATGCCCACACCCCTAAACCCCAACAAATAAGCCAGCAAGGAGGTTTCACATGAGTCTTCATGCCATTGGGTGTAGACTACTTGCTATTCAGGCTCGTCAATATTTAGATGCCTTTGCCCTGGCTCAGTGGGGGATTTGCCGGGATTTCTCACCACAAATTTCAAAGCCTTATAAAATCGAGATTCCGGTTTTTCACACTGCATCAAAAAATAACCTTTCAAAAATGCCCGAAATATATTCCGCGCAAGGATGGCGAGGAGTAAAATCCCGTAACTTGTGAGCGATGCGGGACTCGTCGGAAGAGTACCGACCAAACTAGATTGGTTGAGAAGTTGAAAATTATTCAGGTTGAATGTAGGTATAGTAATATTATTGATGGGAAAGGTATTGTTTATTAAGTTGTTATCAAGAGTGGTGTTCACGGTAGTACTGCTATTTACAGTGTTAGTGGTGTTCACGGTAGTACTGCTATTTACAGTGTTAGATGTGCCATTGAGAACTTGACTTTTCGAGGTAGGAAGTTGGTATGCACCAATGTTAACCGATGCTGTGCCAGTACCATCGCCAGTTATGCTATTGAAGGCATTGGAGCCAGCATTGATCGCAGGACTTCCAGGTTGAAGACTAAAGTTGCCATTTGTTGGATTAACAAACAACGGGTCTTGGTTTAAAATATTACCTGCTCCAATGGCGTTAAAAACTCCCTTGTCAGCAAGGTTATTGTCAATTGTAAGGTTAGTAGACTTGTTATTGAGAATGAGAAATTCTCCCTGGTTCCCATAGAGAATATTGTTATAAACTTGAACATTTTTAGCACTGTTAAGAAAAAGTTCTCCGTTTGCAATTACTTGTGAATTTTGGTAAAGTGTATTATTCACAACGTCTACAGGGTTTTCTCCCTTAAAAACCTGAATACCTGCCCCACCATTATTGTAAGCAAAGTTGTTAGTGATTAAGACTTTACCTATGTAATTTCCATCACTTGCAGAGTCAAGCATTATTCCATGACCCTCGGTTATTTTTCCGACTGCGCTCCAAGGAATTAATGATTGATTATTAAAAACAGTGTTACCTTGAATAATTATTTTGTAACCTGTTGTGTTGCTGTCAGAGTTCCAAGGTCTAAGCATTGAAATACCTTGTGTACCATAAGGAGAGTACCAAGCATTTCCAGAAACAATATTATTTTGGACTGTAATGTAGTCGGCTGAAAGTGTTGCAATCCCACCTCCGGGAAAATTAGAAACATTGTTATTACTAATTGTGATATGACTGGAATGTTGATTTGGATTGTTACTGCTGACATCAGCTGAAATACCATTTCCAGATGTTGCTGGGTTACTCAAATTGTTTTTTTGCTGTTGGGCATAAGCTAATGTAATATTATCCCTATTCCCTACTAATTTTAAGCCTTGAATTTTGATATAGGTCGAGCCTGTAATTGATATAGCATTCCAATTTTTTCCGTTTGCTTGTAAAACAGGTGTCTGTCCGGGTAGCGCCGCAAATGTGATCGGTGCATTAGCCGTACCCTGCTTATTTACAATACTCAGGATATTGGCGTAAATTGAGGTGTAAGTGCCATTCATAATGTAGACATTATCACCTGGTAGCACTAAATCCCCGGCTCGTTGGAGGGTGGCAAATGCGCCTCCCTGACTCAAGCCACTATTTCTATCATTGCCTGTTCCAGAAACGTAGTATGTAGTCATCTGTTTACTCCGAATATATGTAAGGGATGTAAGGGAAATTAGAAGCAGACTTTTTCAGCAACTTAAGAAAGTTGCTAGGTAGTTATTTGAATGGGTGATCTATCTGGATTTTTCAGACAGTCACAGTCGTCCGATAGCGACTTGAAATCGCATCAGTTGTAGAAACGCTGTTGTCAAACTGAAAATTTTTTCTCCTGTCAACCGTTGATGGTTAAACCAGTGGTATCGATATCGTCAATCGTCAGGGTTTGAATTCTTCTTCAATGGTTGTCTTAGGTCAGGAGGTTGCCAAATCCGCATGGGAAAATGCACCTCCAGGCTAATAGCTGTAGACTCAAAGTTACAGTAGTCAAAGTTAAATTGGTTGAAACTTTAGTCGGTTGGCCTCTTAAGTTAAGAGGACTAATGTAACAACTTAGTCAAAGCTGTTCTAAGCGTTGTAAGTAAGCTTTGTGAACTTAGTCAAAAGTAACCTTTACAAATCGCAGATGATATCAGTAAAAAGCCGGATCTTAGTAATTTTTTTTACAACAAAAGCCAAAAAACTATGGGAGTTATGAGGTATCAGCTTCCGTTTTAAACGTAGATGTGATAGATAGCGATCGCCCTCCCTCAACTCCCCTCACCTATCCACTCCCGCCCCGCCTTCTGTGCAGCTTCAGCCGAGTAATAAATCTTACGTTCCCCAAACACCGCACCACCAGGGCTAATCACCCGAAATTGCCAGCAATGGGCATCAGTATAAAACACAACCATTGTGCAACCATTGATGTTGACAACTAGATGAACTGTGGTTTTATTCATGAAAAGCGGCGGGAAACTCCACCCCAGGTGTCTGTAGAGGGATAGCCGCCCCGCCGCTTTAGTCATTAGTCAAAAGTCATTGGTCATTGCTACTAATGACTAATGACTAATGACTAATGACTAATGACTAATGACTAATGACTAATGACTAAAAACTCCATCCCGCAAGTGGCGTGGAGTTTTTTATGATGCAGTGCAACAGTTACTATGCCGACTGCATCAACTCTAAAAGATTCTGAATCAGATATCTGATCTGAGCCGTCCATTGATTTTTATTACAATTTATATCGTGATCAATCAATTCATGCAGTAAATCACACGGTAGTTACTCAGAATTAGTAAATGAACAAGGTTATCTGTTAGAGATGTTCCTCTATAAATGGGTATCAAAATCACATCTGGAGAAACACTGGGCCGATATTTGCATTGCTTGCCACCAGATACGATAGCTACCTTTGATGAGAGTTATAGAATGGCGCTGATTCTGAACAAGGGTGATCTTTTCTCCCTTAACGTCTTAAGTAATCTGACAAAATTAATTACACAAAAATCTGGACTGAAATCCAAGACTTGCAAAGGATTGGTAAATAACTAACATGTAATTAATTCTGTCCAGGGACTTAGTATCTCTCACCATTGAATTCTTTGAACACAGCTTCATTAATGAGTCCAACCCTCAGAAATTCTTCTTTTGACAACGCAATCAAACAAAAACTCATGAAAACCTGGAAAGCTCGCATCTCAGTATCATTATTTGTGATTTGGATCGCCACCTTCATAGCTCCCTTCAAAACCCTTGCTCAAGTACCACCTGAGTCACCTATCTTCCCTCAGGATGAACCGGAAGGGATTCTGAAAAAAGTATGCAATACATTAAGTACAAAACAAGCGTTTACCGTTGATGTCGATATCACTTACGACAATGTGCTGGATTCTGGTGAAAAAGTTCAGTACAGCGCCTTTCAACAGCTATGGCTAAAACGTCCCAACCAGATCAAGGCAGACTACTCCGGCGACGAACGCCACACCAGTTTCTATTACGATGGTAAAACCTTCACGCTGCTTGCGAACAAATTAAAATTGTATACCAACAGACCCGCTCCTCCTACCATTGATGCTGCGCTCGGAGAAATTGAAGAAAAGTACGACGTTACTATCCCCCTAGCGAACTTATTTGTTACCGATCCTTGCAAGAAAGTCATCCCCGTGATCCAGAAGTCTACATACGTGGGATTTGACATGGTAAATAGGGTTCCTAGTTATCACTTCCTATTTACGGGGAAAGACAGGGATTTTCAGATTTGGATTGACAAAGATACCGACCCAGTTATTCAAAAAATTGTGATTACGTACAAAGATCTGCCCGGCGCGCCTCAATACACAGCAATTCTTTCCAACTGGAAATTCAATCCACAGATCCCCGCCGAAATATTTAACTTCAGACCACCCGCAGGCTCAGGTAAAATCGAATTCCTTTCACCTTCTGAAACCAAATAATATCACTTACCGATAATAAGTAATAAATGAGATGAAATTTTCTACACATCAAACCTTTTTGGCTTTGATTTTAGCTCTTTTGTCTGCTAGTGCGCTGCCTCTGGATGCAGTTTATGCCCAACGCCCCAGCAACGGTAACGTTAATAGAACGGGCGCTTCTTTCCGCGTCAACAGTAGAGTCAATTTACAGAACAGGGGAAATATCAACCCTGGAAATGTGAATCGCTCTAATATCAACCCTGGAAATGTGAATCGCTCTAATATCAACCCTGGAAATGTGAATCGCCCTAATATCAACCCTAGAAATGTGAATCGCCCTAATATCAACCCTAGAAATGTGAATCGCCCTAATATCAACCCTAGAAATGTGAATCGCCCTAATATCAACCCTGGAAATGTGAAGCTTAGAAATACCGTCAATGTTAGACGAGCGATTCCACAAGGTGGTAGGTTTGGTGGTGGTTGGAATGGTCACGGATATGACACCCCATCAGGTTGGGGATTGGCTACCTTCGCATCTGGTCTAGTGATTGGTGGGATCATTAATACTCTCCCACCCTATTACATCCCCATAGATGTGGGAAGCACAAATTATATTTACTCAGACGGCGTTTTTCTGCAACCGAGTGGCAACTCTTACATCGTGACCAAACCTCCTATTGGTGCAGTTGTACCTTTTCTACCCGATGGCTGCACGGCAATTAATATGGGTCGACTAGTATACTACAACTGTAGCGGCATCATCTATCAACCATTCTATCAGGGTAGCAATCTGGTATACAAAGTTGTCCAATACTAGTAGTCTGTCAGGGTTGAAATGAGGGTACATATAATGATTGGGGTCTTAAACCCTTTGATTGACGATAAATTGTTTTTTGCCCCAAAATCCAGAATACAGCACTTCCGGCAGCTATGAGGTACATCCTCAAAGCTGAAATCTATGCTCTTGAGGGGCAAGGAGAAAAGTGGCAAACTTCGCTTGTCAGATAGCTGCACTGATGGCAGAGCAAGCAAATCTATACTTTCAGGACTAATCATCTTTAAAAATCTCCTCCAGCATTAGCGGTTTACCAGCTAGTTCAGAAGCTAAATCCCTAAGCTTAAAGAGAGTCTCAAACTGCCCACGCTCAAGTTGCCCTTTTTTGGCAGATGACAAGGTTCTTTTGTCCAAGCCAGTCATTTCTTTGGCTTTTTGAATAGATAAGTTTTTTTCTTCTGTCCAATAACGAGAAAGGTCAACATACTTAGGCATGGAAGAACCACATAATTTCTATTTTTCAACTTAATTGACGCACCAAAAGCGGATTTTGGTGCGTCAATACATTAACACGCCAACGCGCTTGATAGTTTTGCTGTTAAAACTACGTTAAAACTCTAACACACCAATACGTCAACGTATGTATAATAAAGGATATAACAAAGGCGATCGCCCTCCCACCAAGAAGTTGCGATCGCCCAAGTTGTAAACCCGATTTAAAAGGTCAAACGATGAATCCAATAATAGTGGATGCTCAAGTTCTCGCGCAACTTGAGTTAGAGCAGTATTTTGAAGCAGCAAGCAGAGGATATTGCCCCAGAGTTTGAGGTTGACTCTGTGGATGATGCTGATTTCGGTGCTTTATATCGGCTGTGGTCTGGTATGAGGCTACTGGGCACGTTGAGACGCGCTTACGCCATCGCTTGTAAATAGCGTAGTTTACCGCCGCAGGCATCGCTCCCCCCTCCATTGCTCAAGTTTCCTCTAAGAAACCTGACTCAACGCCCTTCCCCGCAGTTCAATACTTGCCTTGACACTGGTAATATCCACGGGTGATATCAACTCTAACCGCAGCGCTTCTGTCTTTAGAAAGATTTTTAGCGGAACTTCTATATACACATTTGACATATTAATGACACAACTAAGACATAGATGTAAATAAAAGCTTAAAAAAATAAGAACTGTTAGTTAATGAATTAATCTACTTAAATTCATCACAATTAAGTCAAAAAAATAACTGGCTTAATTGTCAAGAGTTCAATAAAGGAAAAAGATTCATGAACAGGATTATTGCAGCAATAGTGGCAATACCAGTGTTGGTTGCCTCCATGCCAAAACAGGCATCAGCACTCTCAGTAGTCAACCCAGATGTTCAAAAACCACAAGTCGGAACATTACTTGCAAGACAAACCCAGCGTCGTCGGTGGATACGTGGGCATTGGATAACAAGAAATCACCATCGCGTATGGGTTAAGGGTCATTATCAGTATTACTAACCACGAACTAAGCGTGAGATTTAGATATTTTTGGTGCTAAATCTCACGCTTAGTAGTTCGCCCTTGAGTGAACTTGGTTATTTATTGGGGAAAGGGAGAAAACACTTTCCCTTTAACCTTTTATATACACCCCAATCCGAAAAAGCGCATTTTGGGGTTGGCAGACCAGTACGGCGATCGCAGTTTTTCTTTCTTGACTTTGATCTCTTACTACGGATGAGCAGTAGAAAAAATACTTGCATATTTGCATATTCATAGTATTATCAGCATGATTCTTGATATCAATTTTTATACAACGAGAAAAAAATTGGAGTCATATCAATGTCTACATTTACCGTCACTAATACTAATAACAGTGGTGCAGGTTCACTGCGGCAGCAAATTCTAAATGCCGATCTCGCTGGCGGAACAAATATCATCAATTTTGGGGGATTGTTTTCTGATGCGATCGCTCATACCATCAATCTGACTGGTAGTAGTCTGAGTATCACAGACAACTTGACCATTGAAGGCACAAATGCCAGCTTACTAACAATTAAGGATGATAGTGCTGACCGTGTTTTTGACATTGGCAAAGGTGCAACATCTGCAATCAACCGGCTGACTATTACCAATAGCTATGATGGCGCAAGTGGAGGCGGTGCTATCTCCAACGAAGGCGTCTTGACCTTGAACAATAGCATCATCACTGGCAATACAGTCAAACCAGACAATAATGTACTTTCATCCGAAGTTAACGGCGGTGGCATTTACAACACTGGCACCCTCACGCTGAACTACAGTAACATCACTGGTAACAACAGCTATGATCTTGATAATGGTGAAGGTAACGGCGGCGGCATTTATAACACTGGCACCCTCACAGTGAGCTACAGTAATATTACTGATAACTCGACGACAGGTGACAATTACCGCGACTTAGGTGCATCAGGTGGCGCTATTTATAATACTGGCGTCCTCACAGTGAAGGCGAGTAAGATTAGCAGCAACAACTCGATTGATTTTGGTGGTGGCATTTACAACTCTGGTAGCCTCACAGTGAGCAACAGCACCATCAATGACAACACAGCAACATATCAGTCGGGCGGTGGTATCTACAACGATGCCACTGCGACTGTGAATCAAAGCACTATTAGTGGTAACACGGGAAGTGGAGGAGGCGGTGGTATAGGTAACAACGGCACTCTATTTGTGAACAACAGTACTATCAGTGCCAATTTTGCATCAACAGATGACGGCTTCGGCGGTGGTATAGGTAACAACGGCACTCTATCTGTGAATCACAGCACCATCAGTGGTAATCAGGCATATTTTGGCGGTGGTATCAGCACCCAAGGCACCCTATCGGTGAATTACAGCATCATCAGTGGCAACACAGCAACCCAAGGCGGCGGCATCGGTTACTTAATTAATAATTACTTAAAAGACATCCTATCGGTGAGTAACAGCACCATCAGTGGCAATACGGCAACCGAAGGCGGCGGTATCTACAACTATGGTTACTCTGCCGACTATGGTAGCCTAACGATAACCACTAGCACTATCAAAGACAATCATGCATCCACTGGAGGTGGGATCTACAATAATGGTACTCTATCGATTACTAACAGCACTATCAGTAATAACTATGCCAGCGACTATGGCGGCGGCATCTATAACTCTAGCTCTAACGGGAACCGCAGCGACAATCAATTAGGCGTCGTTAACGTGAGTTATAGCAACATTACTGACAATACGGCACTTACTGCCGGCGGTGGCATCTACAATAATGCCGATGACTCTGGCGACTATTCTGGCACTATTACATATACTCAATTAGGCATCATTAACGTGAACCACAGCACCATTAGTGGCAATCAGGCACACTTTGGCGGTGGCATCTACAATGATGGCACCCTAACGGTTGGCAACAGCATTCTCAGGGTGAATAAAGCTTTCGGCATCGAACTCAGTTCTGGTCGAGAAGAGTCTGGCAAGGGTGGCGGCATTTACAACTCTAGTGATGGCACTGCCACAATAGACTACAGCACCATCGCTGGTAACTTTGAAACACCCGAAGAGGATTCAAATACGTTTATCAAGCTTGATAATCTCGTAGGTAAATTCATCACCAAAGGTTGATTCGTGAGAGTTTAAAACGACATTATAGATTCTAGCATTTTCTAGTCTGGTGAGGTACAACCCGCGTTATGTTTATGAAGCTTTCTTAGGAGCCTTGTAAAAATAACTTGAACAATTTTGATGGGGAAGTTAAGCTCACAACTTGTTCCAGATTAAATTTGTACAACTTATTTTTAGATGATGCCTTAGAGGATAAGAGGCGATCGCTATAAACAAGAAAATTCCGAACTGAGACATAACGTTATGTCTCAACCCCAAACTCAGATAATTGAAGAATTATTCGCGTCTTTGGGGCGGATGAGTTGGGAATCGTTTGTCAAAAATCGCCTACCACTGCTCAATCTGCCCCTAGATGTGCTAGAAGTACTGCGTTCTGGGCAAATCGAATATACCAAGGCAAAGGCGATCGCACGAGTTGAAGATGAGGAAACAAGAAAACAACTCTTAGAAGATGCGATCGCCTACAATCTCTCATTAAGCGAAATCAAGCGTCAGATTCAAGAAATTGACTTTCTTTCTTTCTTTCTTTCTTTCTTTCTTTCTTTCTTTCTTTCTTTCTTTCTTTCTTTTGCCTTTTTACTTTTTACTTTTGCCTTGTTCGGTCATTAATTTGAGCAGATTTATGCAAAGAAAAAGGAGAGTATTGCTACTCTCCTAACATAATTGGAAGAAAAATTTTAGCTTAGTGATTCAAACGGGCTTGACGTTGACGCAATTCATGAGCGTGTTGTTCACGAGCTTGACGCTGACGCAATTCATGAGCGTGTTGTTCACGAGCTTGACGTTCACGCAATTCATGAGCGCGTTGTTCACGAGCTTGACGTTCACGCAATTGACGAGCGCGTTGTTCACGAGCTTGGCGTTCGTGTTGGGCTTTACTGTTATTAAAAGCTACAGTATTACGATTCAAATGATCATGCTCAGATTTGAATTCAGCAGCATTAGCATTTTGAGAAAGAGCCGCAATTGAAGCAGCAGCTAATAAGCTTCCAAGAATCAGAGATTTTAAGCGATTCATATATCCTTTAATCTGCCTTGCATTACGTGATTTGTATATTCTTAATGTAATCGTCATCATCAGGCACACGCCTGTATACAAAGTCATGTTAAAACGGTTACTTTTGTCACTAATACTAGGATTGATATTTGATTTTTGAAATTGGTGATTATTCAAAACCTTATATAACTGGAATGGGCGATGCCCTTCGGCGCACGCTCAGGGTAGGACCTGCGGCGGGCTATGACGCTCTCTACGAGACGCTAAAAGCGAACGCGGACTCGCTACCGCTACGCTATCGGCGTCGCACTGATTAAAAGATTTTCTGAGAGGATGCCATCGCATTGTTGTGATGGGGTGTGCGATGTCTGCGACGGGCTATTCGGTGTCGCCTGCCTGAAATTCCTCTGCCAACGCTCAGATCAAAATCTGTTGTGTAGTGAATTTCCCAGCGATTATTTCTTTACCTTTTACTTTGCGTTTCATAGTCTCGACTCACTACGTTTATATGTATTGCACACCTATTCACTCCGTTTCACTACTGTCTTCATCATGAATTGCAGATATATTTTGCTCTTCCTCTATCTTCTTTTTATAAGCACGTAGAAAATAGAGTTTTGAGCTAAAAGTGTGCATAATCGCCATGAAGTCTTGGATTAACTCCTCATGGGGAGAGAGTTTCACGTTGTTGATAATTACAATTTTGCAGTGGTGAAGATTGCAAAACCATTCAACAAACTCAAAGCCAAACCGACAAAGCCTGTCTTTATATCCCACAACTATCTCAGATATCTCATCGTTGGAGACTTGAGTCATCAGCTTGATAAAGTTCTTGCGTTTCCAATTCATCCCACTGGCGATATCTTTAACTACACGGCATCCAGGATATGACTCGCTAAGATATTCAATCTGAGATTTCATCTCCTCTATCTGACTTTTGGTACTAACACGAGCATACAGAACCCTTTCTCTGTCAGCTTTTGACTCAGATATCAATGGCACTAAGGAAAGCCCAAAGGCTTGTGTAGCCTCGTTCCCAGCCTCCAGGCTGGGAATGTATTCTGAGGGGCTGCTGCCTCTGGTCAAGGTACTGGAGGCGGCAGCCCCCCCAGAATGGCTTCCCAGCCTAGAGGCTAGGAAGCAGTCAGAGCAAGAGCTGTATCTTAACTTAGTGCCATTCGGGTTAGAACCAACTATTTGGTAGACCCAATGCGTGGTGTGTCTCAAGTGTTACTTGAATATAACGCTAATCGTCAAGTTACTGCTGAGTATACTTACGGACTGGGATTAATTAAGAGCGATCGCAGTGGCAATCAAAATTACTATCACACTGATGGCTTGGGTTCTACTCGCGTATTGACAAATGCAACGGGGCAGGTTGTTGATAATTATACCTACGATGCTTACGGTCGTTTACTGTCTAGTACGGGTACTCAAAAAAAGGGGGTCATTTGGAAACGAGCGAGAAAAAGTCATAAAGGGAAACAAGACCCAAAAACCAGAGAAATCAAGCAAGCAGACCTAGATATTGCCTTTCAGTTCTCTTGGATAATCAGCTAGTCGGCACGCTCCCGGTAATACCCTTGGAACTAAATCAGCTAGACCTATTTCCAGAAGTTAAACCCACACCAGCGCCATGATTGCCAGTCCCAAAAACGACGGCTCAAACCCTGATTCTTTCTTCAAGTTCCAAAAGTTTTCGGTCTACTGACTTTCTCCGACGAAATTCCCCACCCCTACCATCTTCCATAGTGTCTCCCTCCGTAGAACCCTCTTCCAAATCCGAAGTTAATGCCAAAAGTAGGATAAGGCGACCCATAGATGGCATAAGGGTTGTAGATGTAAGTAGGAGGAGGCGCTACGTTGTAATAACCATCTTCATTACAAACCTGAGTAGTATGTTGTACAATTGTTTTCGGTGCAACAGTCTCTTGACCAGTATAAGGTAGATTAAAGTACCCATCCTCAAAACCACGGGCAAATTCACCTCCCACAGCCCGAGGTTTATAAGCAACTCTATTCCGAGCGGTTTGTTCTCCTTCTCGATAACCATCTGCATAAGCATGCGGATGATCCGCCGCCGATTCTTTGATCACCCTGTTGTAAGTAACAGGATAACAGGAAACAATAGGATCAGCTTTAGCGGCTTGGGTAAAAAGTAAAGATGTTGAGCCAGCGATGAAGCTGAATATTGCAGCAACAACTATTTTCTTCACAGCCTTTAACCTCATTTATGCTTAATGCTCTAAGCCCTTTAACTTTAATTATAAAACCTGAATTATCAGGTGACATGAGCCAAAAATATTAAATCCCCTGTCAACACCCCTGCCTTTAGGCATGGGGATTCTAGCCTCAAGTCTTAGGAATACCACGGCGCAATAGTTTATTTATTGAAAGCGACGGGAAACTCCATCCCAAGAGTGTCTGTAGAGGGATAGTCGCCCCGTCGCTTGGGGCATTGGGCAACATCTTCCCCATGCCCAAAAACTCCATCCCGCAAGTGGCGTGGGGCAGTTGGCTCTCCGGCGAGTTCTGGCGCAATGGCTGCTGACGAAACAACAATATTTTGCATCCCTCGCGTCACGCAGGTTTGGGCGCGGTCGGGTAATTGAGCCAGCATATTCCTCAACTAGATAAATACTCTTATCTGCATAATCATGAACCGGATAATCATAAGTATAAACCGGAAAATTTTTAACTTGTTTTTTATTCATTAGACCGAAATTAGGCGAAACAACAATGTTTCATAAGTCTGTTAGTGACAAAATAGTATTACTCTGATCACAAAAGAAAGCAGCAATTCTATGCCAGTTACATCTACTGATAATCCTCATTCCTTGCTCTATGGTTTAGCCAATGGGTCAGTCAAAGCACTCGCAACGGAAGAAGCGATCGCTGCAAACAAGACTTTGGCACTGCAATTACAGTCTAGACTTCAAGATTTTTGGCTCTTAAATTCACCTGATGGACTTTGGGGACCAAAATCTGCCAGGGCGCTAAATGCTTATAAACATTTTCAAAATCTCAGTGAGCCAGGGATAAATCCCCATATTGCTGCTAGCCTGCTCAATACCAATCCGACTGACTTAATACCAGGATTTCAACTCAACGGTGACTGGCCGAGTCGAACCGTGATGTGGATCAGCTTACATAATCAACAAATCAGCAGTAACGGTAACGATGGAGAAATCAACATCGTTTATTTTCGGGGATTAGACCGTAATGGACAGTGGAATGGTAATGCACCATTTGTCTGGAATGACCGACGTTGTGTATTAGTAATCAAAGATAAAGTACCAACTTTTGCGGGCAATTGGTTAGGCACTTGTGACCCAGGAGAATATTACTGGGAAAATCCCATGAACAAGGAAGGATGTGCAGATATCAAGGCATGGCAATACCAAGCTTGGAGCGTTGGTCATCACCACGGTAGCACCGGAGATCAATTGGCTCTGGTGCAAACTGGGGATATTACAGTGTTGCGTGGCTCTGATCGCTTACCGGATGAGGGTAGTAACTTCAACGTAGACCAACACACTACTGATAATCCAGATGGTGATGGGTTTGGGGAACCAGTCAAAGGTTGGTCTGCTGGATGCATGGTGGGGGCTAGTGCCAACGAACATTACCACGAGTTTATGCCTTTGGTGCAAGCAGATCCACGAGAAAAGAATGCCCCAGGAAAATATCAGCACTGGACAACAGTGATTAATGGCAATGAATTTCTAGATATTTTCCCTGGGTAAATCTTCACAAAGCTATGTGAGTCCGGCGTATGAACTTCGCATGGCTCTTAAATGTGAACACAAAGCCGTAGCACAGATAACGTAGAGCAATAGGTTTTGTGTTAGCGAAGCGTTAGGAGTCTGCGAGCGTCCGGGGATTTAGCTAAGGCATCAAAACGTGCTGCCTGTAGAGACTCTTGACTTAAACCCCCAAAGTTCGTTAAGGGTTTGCGATTAATTTAGTGCCATTTGGCTCTACAACATCCCTCATTGATTGAATGCCTTCTTGCTTTCTGATCTCGCTTTTCTCCTGGCCCAATCCCATAGTCAAGGCTGTCATCCCGGCAAGACCCCCTAGTTGCATACTTTCTACGGCTGTGCTGGGTACAATGACGATCGTGGCATTGTCTTTTAAACCCTCATAAAGCATATTCATCGCCCTCAAATGCAGAGCCACAGGGTTGTTGATATAAGTCTTAGCCGCTTCCCCAAATTTCTCTGCCACCTGTCGCTCAGAATCTCCGAGAATCACACGCGCCTGACGTTCTCTTTCCGCTTGAGCCTGCATCGACATCGCATCCTCCAAGGCCGAGGGAATCAGTACATCCTTAACTTCCACCGAGATAACATTGATACCCCATGACTGGGTGCGCTCGTCAATGATTTTCTGCAAATCCTTACTGATTTTCTCTCTGCCTTCCAGCATATCCGATAGCATGGTCTTGCCGATGACATCCCGCAAAGCCGTTTGGGAAGCCCAACTAATAGCACTTTTATAGTCCGCAACATCCAGGGCTGCTTTCTGAGGATCTACAACCTTCCAAAACAGAACTGCATCTACGTCAACCGGCACCGTATCCTTAGTCAGAGTCTTCTCCGCCTGAAAAGAAGAGGTGATCACGCGAGTGTCAATCCGGTAAGGTATGGTGTCAATGATCGGAATAATGAAAACGAGTCCCGGTCCTTTGAGAGCGAGGAATTTTCCTAACCGCAATACCACCAATTTTTCCCACTCATTCACCACCTTAATAGCGCTCGAAAGAATTGAAGCTAACACACCTCCAACACCAATAATTACCATTAAAAGAAGTAATGGGTTAGTAGTGTAATACGGGACGGAGTTTTGCATAAATAAGGACGAATTTACTGTGCTTTGGGACGTACTCGCTATCAGCTTTCCCGCTTGAAGTTGATAGCCAAATAATGGATAAGAGCTGATTGTTTTCATTTCAATTACCTTGATGAGTTAGACACTTGAATTTGATAACCATGATTTGTTTTTTCTGAACTAGTAAGCAGAACGACGGGGAAAAACCAAACTATGTTAATAAAAGTAAAGTAGACTTAAACCCTCCTGCCTCCTGCCTTGCGGCAATCCTCCATGCAAAAATGAATCATCGCTGCCACAGGATTCGTGTATCTTCCAGTGGAATCGCAACCCCGTCGCAGTATGGTAGAATACGCACCGTATATTCTGTGGCTGGGCGTGTTGCGGATACCTGCGTGTTAAAGATGTAACCGTTCCCCGTGGTCAATGGCTGACTGCGCTTCATTTCCTGTCGCGACCTGTTGCCGCCGTTCACTCCGTTGGCATATAGTTCTACCCGCACACTCTTTGGGTCAAGGCTACCGAAAAACACTTCAACTGTGAATGTGTGTCCTTGTGCGTCGCTCACAACCTTGATTTCGCCGAAGCACAACGTTGCCCATTTATCTTGCAGAGTGTGCTGCCAATCGACGATTTGCTTGCCGACTTCGCCGTTGTTCGCAGCGCGATCGCGGTAAGCAGTGGCAGCCGGCAGGTAGTATTGCTCCGTATATTCACGTACCGTATAGGTGGCGGAAAAGCGCGGTGTCAACTGCGCCATACTTTCTCGCATCCGCTTGACCCATGCCGTGGGGATGCCGCTGTCGTCTCGGGTGTAAAACTCCGGGATCACTTCCTGCTCTAGCAGATCATAGAGCGCGTTGGCTTCTACCGCGTCCCAAGCGGGATCTTCGCCATGCTCCTGACCGTCCCCCAATGCCCAGCCAACTTCAGGATTGTAGGCTTCTGCCCACCAGCCATCCAACTCAGATAAATTGATGCCGCCATTGACAAGTATCTTCATGCCGCTCGTCCCGCAAGCTTCCCAAGGTCGCCGTGGCGTGTTGATCCAGACATCCACCCCTTGCACCAGGTGTTCGGTCAGAAGCATATCATAGTCACTGAGAAACATCGCATGGGGGCGCATCTCAGGTTGCCGGATGAAACGTACCCATTCTTGAATCAGGGCTTGTCCCCCCTGGTCTGCCGGATGCGCCTTGCCAGCAATGATGAGTTGCACCGGACGCTGCGGATTGGTCAAGAGACGAAGCAGGCGATCGCGATCGTGCAGCAGCAAGTTTGGTCTCTTATAGGTAGCGAAGCGGCGGGCAAAGCCCAAAGTTAATGCGTTGGGACTAAACAGATGCTTCGCGCCATTAATTGCCTCCGGCGTGTCGTTGGAGACGATCAATTGCTGGGACAAGCGTTGGCGGGCGTATTCAACCAGAGACTTACTGGCGGCTGTCCGAAACTGCCAGAGTGTGGTGTCACAGACGCGGCGAATGTCCTGCCCCAGGTTTTCTGTCGTACCCAGCCAGCGCTCCTTTCCACAGGCTCCCGTCCACAGATCATCGGCGGGAGACGATTCCCAGCTTGGCATGTGGACTCCGTTGGTTACGTGTCCAATCGGCACTTCGTCCTCTGGCCAGTGGGGAAAGAGCGGCGTGAAAATGCGCCGGCTCACCTGACCATGTAAGCGACTCACCCCGTTTACCGCCCCGCTTCCACGGATTGCCAAATAGGCCATATTGAAACTCTCGGATGAATCATTTGGATTCTGACGGCCCAGGGCCAGCAAATCGTGGACTGTAATGCCCAGCTTGTCTTGGGCATACCGACCAAGGTATTGCTCGATGAGAGCCGGAGCAAAACGGTCAAAACCAGCAGCCACCGCCGTGTGAGTGGTGAAAAGGTTCCCCGCTCGCGTGACCGCCAGTGCGACCTCAAAAGGCTGCCCGGTCTCGTTCATGAAAGTTCGGGCTCGTTCCAAAATAGCGAATGCCGCGTGGCCTTCATTGAGATGGCAGACTTCCGGCTGGATGTCGAGGGCATCAAGCAGTCGCCAGCCGCCAATACCGAGCAGCATTTCTTGCTTGAGGCGTAACTCTGGTCCGCCGCCATACAGTTCGCTGGTAATGCCTCGATGGGCAGGAAAGTTTGCTGCGTCATTGCTGTCTAGCAGGTAAAGCTTCACGCTGCCAACTTGTACCTGCCAGGTGCGTAGCCAAACCGAGTAACCGGGCAAGACAATCTCCAACCGCAACCACTCGCCGTTGGGGTGGCGCAAGGGTGCGATCGGTAACTGTCCGGGATCGTTGTAGGGATAAAGGGCTTGCTGTGCGCCGTCCTTGTCAATCACCTGACGAAAATAGCCCTGTTGATAGAGCAATCCCACAGCAACCACCGGTACACCCAGGTCACTGGCGGCTTTGAGCTGATCTCCGGCGACATTGCCGAGTCCGCCTGAGTAAATGGGCAGCGCTTCACTCAACATGAATTCCATGCTGAAATACGCGACACATTTCAATGGAGACTGCGGATACCGTTGCTGAAACCAGGCTGGTGCAGTTGCCTCCTGACGCCTGATTTGCAACAATTCATCCACATTCTTACAGAAGGCTGGATTGGCTAGCGCCCTCTGGAGTTTGTCCCTTGAGACAGTCTGTAAGACCACCCAAGGGTTTTGAGTCAACTCCCAAAGTGCAGGATCAAGCTGCCGCCAGACTTCATCAGTAGTATGGTTCCACGACCAACGCAGATCCAAAGCTAGTTCGGTAAGGGAATCGAACCCCTCGACATCTGTCGGTAAAAAACGGTTGTTCGACGTGCTGAAAGGTGTTTGTTGGCTCAAGGGTTCTCCTTTTGGTTTGCCTTGGATGCAATCCCCAACTTCTGTGGGGATGCCGCCAAAGCATTGCTGACAATCGTCTGTGCTTGTTCCAGGATGTGGTGCAGATGCTCTGTTCCTTGGAAGCTCTCTGCATAAATCTTGTAGATGTCCTCGGTTCCTGACGGACGTGCCGCGAACCATCCGCTTTCGGTCATCACTTTCAATCCACCAATGGCAGCACCGTTGCCTGGTGCATGAGTGAGTACCTTCTGAATTTTTTCACCCGCCAGTTCGGTGAGCGTCACCTGTTGCGGTGAGAGGTTTGCCAACTTTTCCTTTTGCTCTGGAGTAGCGGGTGTCTGAACGCGATCGTAGACAGGCTCACCGAATTCGTGCGTGAGTTCGCGGTAGATTTCGCCGAGATCGTGGTCTGTCCGCGCTGTAATTTCCGCCGCCAGCAAACAGGGAACGAATCCGTCCTTGTCCGTCGTCCAGACGCTGCCATCCAGACGAGCGAACACCGAACCCGCGCTCTCTTCTCCCGCAAATCCCAGTGAGCCATCTAGCAATCCTCCCACAAACCACTTGAAACCGACCGGTACCTCGAAAAGCTGCCGGCCAAGTTTGGCAGTTATCCGGTCAATCATCTGGCTGCTCACTACCGTTTTGCCGATCGCCGCTTCCTTGTGCCACTTCGTCCGGTTTTGAAAAAGATAGAAAATTGCCACGCAGAGGTCGTGATTAGGCAGTAGCAATCCTTCGCTTCTGGTGACAATGCCATGTCGGTCGTAGTCGGTGTCACAGGCGAAGGAAAGATCAAAGCGATCCTTCATCTCGATCAGTGGTTGCATCGCATAGGGCGAAGACGGGTCCATCCGAATCTGTCCATCCCAATCCACCGTCATGAAACGAAAGGTGGGATCGACCGTCTCGTTGATAATGGTCAGGTTTAAACTATGTTGCTCCGCGATCCGCGCCCAGTAATGGACACCAGCACCGCCAAGGGGGTCAACGCCGAGACATATCTTGGCGCTGCGAATGATATCCAGGTCGATTACATTGCCCAGGTCGTTGACGTAGGCGGTCACATAGTCGTGTCGATGCGTCGTGGCACTGTGTAGAGCCTGCTCGTAGGGAATTCGTTTCACTCCTTGGAGTCGGGCTTCCAGCAGCGCATTCGCCGTTCCTTCAATCCAACCAGTGATCGTGTTGTCGGCTGGCCCACCAGGCGGTGGGTTATATTTGAAACCACCGTCATGGGGCGGATTGTGGGAGGGTGTGATCACAATCCCGTCAGCGAATCCGCTTTTGCGATCGCGATTGTAAGTCAAAATCGCATGAGAAATTACTGGGGTTGGGGTATATTCGTCCCCAACGGCGATCATCACTTCGACTCCATTTGCTGTCAGTACCTCAAGTGCAGTAGCGCCAGCCGGAACAGAGAGCGCGTGCGTATCCATACCGAGATACAGAGGGCCAGTGATTTTTTGTTGCGTGCGATAGAGGCAAATCGCCTGAGTAATTGCCAGGATGTGCCATTCGTTGAAAGCCCGTTTGAATGACGAGCCGCGATGACCAGATGTGCCAAAGGACACTCGCTGTTCCGGTACTGATGGGTCGGGAACCTCGGTGTAGTAGGCGGTGATCAGCCGTGGCACATCGACTAGTATTTCCAAGGGTGCAGGCTTTCCGGCCAGGGGACTGATTTTCATGACGCTTTCCTCAAAGTCCGTGATGGAGTTAGTCTCCATTAAATAATTCGTAATTAAGTTTTGTGACTGGGATTTAGCGCAAAGTGCGGTCTTGGGGTCTCCCCAAGACCGCACTTTGCAAGACAGACCCCGACCCAAAACTTGCTGATTTTTTGAATCGGGGGATTTAAACCCACGGTACTCCGTTAAAGGATTGTGGTCTTTATTTCTGACTCTCAAGCATTTCCTTTGCTTGCAAAAGTTCCTGGTGTTTTGCTTCGCTGACTTTGGGATAGTTGAGATTGAGTGCCTTCAATTGGGCATAAATGATGCCTGCTACCACAAGGCGAGTAAACCATTTGTGATCTGCTGGGATTACATACCAGGGTGCCCATTCTGTGCTGGTGTGATTAAACATTTCTTCATAAGCAACCTTGCCGATCGATAACCGGCGGAACAGTACAGCACTACAGGGCGTAGGCGTAGCCCGCCGTAGCATCGTGCGGAACTTGCTCCAGATTGTGCGCCAGGGTTTGGAGGGGAATATTGATTGCATCAGGTATATGTCCAGACTTATACTCAGAGGCTTCTCGCACATCCACCAACACAGTTTGAGGGTTCTTTAATAGGTTTTTTAACCCTTCCACACTAGCGATCGTCTAATAGCCTGGTGGAATCGATGTGAGAAAGCGATCGATTGCTGATTCCAGATTCACGGTTTTTTCAGACATTGCTTGCATCTTTTCTTGTGCCAGCAGACCCTGATTGTCAGCAACAAGCATCTTCGCGGTTTCTATCAGCTTTTGGACATTCATTTCGGGTTGCTCCACTCTGGAAGGTGGATCTTTTGGATGCAAAGAAATGAATCAGGTGAATTTGATTCGCCCGTTGATTTCAAAATTTCCCATCCGCTAGCGCCGGGTTGGTTCTCGTTAACAATCTGGCGCATTTTTTTGACGGCAACTTTCAGGCTGGGGGCACCGAACAAGCTCGTGCCCGCCACAAATGTATCTGCTCCGGCGCGGGCGGATTCGGCGGCAGTCTGGTCATTGATACCGCCATCTACGCTGATGCGGTAGGACAGGTTTTTTTCGCGCCGCCACCCTTGGGCCTGCCGGATTTTGGGCAGGCATTTGGGGATAAATTCCTGTCCGCCGAATCCGGGATTGACAGTCATCACAAGCAATAGATCAATTTGTTCGAGAAACGGCTGGACGGCAGCGATCGCAGTCGGTGGATTGATGGCGAGTCCAACTTTTTTGCCGAGGGATTTTATTTTGTGGATCAGGGATGGGACTTGTTCGCCAAGTTCGATGTGAATGATCATTTCGTCCGCGCCGGCTTTCGCAAAGGGTTCGAGCAGGATGTCTGGCTGGGAACACATGAGATGAACGTCAAAGAAAAGTTTGGTGAGTGGGCGGATGGCTTTGACAACTTGCGGACCGAAGGAAATGTTCGGGACGAAGTGGCCATCCATGATATCGAGGTGCAGCCGATCGGCACCAGAACGTCCGGCACGTTCGGCTTCTTGTCCTAAGCAAGACTGGTTGGAGGCAAGGAGCGAAGGTGCAATCATCATTTCAGCAACATTTGATTTCATATAAATGTTTTTATTTCGTTCCATATGGACATTCGGAACTCCTTTGCCTTATTTCAGGTCGGTACAGGTGTTTTTCCTACCAACGGTTTCTCTCTCGGTGTTGCACCCGAACTCCACTTCCAATTACGGATTTCCGGCAAGTCTTCTAATGCTTGTGAGAAATGCGGGTTATGCTCAATTAACTTGTCCAACATGATCGTGAGAATAACGATTATAGTTGTTCATCCAGAGCTAACAACTTGCTTATTAGTTTCTGTTGATTAACTTTCAACCTCCACAAAATTCCTGATTAGTTTTCTGATTTCTCACTTTTTCACTAAAGCATAAAGCATCAAATACTTCTTATATCTTGCTAGGTATATAAGTTTAATTTCATCTACCACTTTTGAATGTTTTATCAGAATTTGTATAAGTTATACATAACTCAAACATTAAATATGACTTGTTGATAATTGCTTGTGGCTTCAAACTCTGATTATTTTGATATTTCCAGACTTAAATAATTCGTAATGGGCTGCGCCCCGCTACGCTAACGTAATTCGTAATTACAGCAGTTTTCATGTATTTAGACCACAATTATGAGACCTAACCCCCAGCCCCTTCCCTTGTAGGGAAGGGGAGAAAATGAAAGCCTCTCTCCTTTTAGGAGAGAGGAATGGAAGTGAGGTCTGTTTGTGGTTCATTTACCTGAAAATCGCTGTAAGTTTTGTGTTAGCGAGTCTGCGATAGCGCAGCGTAAAGCCTTCGGCATGGCTTCGCTTAGAGCGAGTAATCGAGCGTCGCATCCGGGGATTTAGACCCACGGTACTCGGTTAACGGGAACAACATTGAGATATTTTGACAACGATCTGATTTTCTGTTCGACTAATCACTTCACTGCGAAAAGAATTACGCAAGCTGACGGCTAAATTGGCGCACGCTGAGAGTCAACAATATGGCCGCAAACGCGATTAAAATCAAAACTTGAGACCACAGAACTTCTAGCCCCACACCTTTGAGGATGATGCCACGACAGACTTCAATGAAGTAACGCATGGGGTTCAAGTAGGTTAGCGATTGCATGAACAAGTTCATCGAGGCAATAGGAGAGGTTGCTCCACTGAGAAGCGACAGGGGCGGGTTGATAAAGAAAGTAATGAGCTGGCACTGCTGCTGGCTTTTGGCGTAGCTAGCAACCAGAATGCCGATACTGATTCCCACCGTAAAGTAAAGGATCGAAATGATCAGCAGAAGCAGTAAGTTGCCTCGAAATGGCATTCCAAAAATTAACCTACCTACCACTAACCCCACTAATAAATCAAAGGTGAGTAGAATTAGCAGCGGAATAATTTTTGCCAGGATGATCTGAGTGCTGGAAGTGGGTGTCATGACCAGTTGTTCGATCGTTCCTGCCTCTTTTTCCCTGACCACTAATGATGCGGCTGTTTGAGAACCAAGCACAGTCATCAAAATGCCAATAATTCCCGGTACAATAAACCAGGCGCTATCTAATCCCGGATTGTAAAGCACCTCTGTTTGCATCTCAACTTGATTGCGCTGTAACGATTGGCTGGAGGGAGTATCTATTGATGGGCTTGAGGTGTCCTGCTGATTGGCGCTGTTGGTTGAAGTGTTTGAATTCTGCTGATCAGAGTTGTTGGTCGCAGATCTGACGTTCTGATCAATTGTGCTGCTGATCGAACTATCAGAACTGATGTTTGATTGATTTGCGTTACTAGTTGTAGAGTTATTAGTTAGGGTATTAGAAGTTTGATTGATGGCATTGGGAGAACTTTGACTAGTAGAGTTATTAGTTAGGGTATTAGAAGTTTGATTGATGGCATTGCTACTTGAAGTCTGAGTACTACTATTGTTCTGATTGCTAGATGTGCTGATTGAAGGCTCTAAGTTTTGATTTGTCGTTAACGGGCTGGAGCCGATAGTCTGTTGACTGGAGGGATAGTCCGTTGAAGTAGTGGTATTATTAGTTGCTTTACTGGCACTGGCGACTTCTTGACTGTAGGCGTTTACTTGCGATCGCCGCTGATTATAATCGTTGACCAATTGGCTGACATAAGTCGATGCTGTAGTGGCGGTGTTAGCATTGATCGCATCAAAGAGTGCCTGCACGTCAGCCGTGCGTCTGCGGGCAATGTCATCGGCAAATTCAGGTGGAATCACAATGCCAAGCGTGAGGGTACCCTTTGCTAGATCCGCCGTCATATCCTGTTGATTGGCATAGTGGTTGCTGACAGTAAACGCATCCGTTTGGCTAAAAATTTCTGTGAATTCGCGGGAAGCACGACTATGGCTGTAGTCTGTAATCCCCACTTTCAGTCCTTTAACATCAGGATCGAGCGCGACACCAAACAAGATCAGAAAGAGAGTTGGCGGCAACAGCAATTGGATCACCAGGGCACGGTTGTGCAAGATTTGAGTACATTCTTTCTGAAACAACGCCCAGAAGCGACTACCCAAAATTCTGTCAATCCAGTGCATCATTTAGGACTCCACCTGCATCGTTTGCAGTTTGCGCCAAGCCAGGAAGAAAAAGAGGATTGCCAGCAGCAGCAACCCTAGTAAGGGACTCCAATCACTCACCCAGCCAGAGCCACGGGCGTAGGCATTGCGTGTCAGCAGAATGTAGTGTCGCGCCGGAATCAGCAGCGATACCCACTGGATGGCGATCGGAATATTTGCGATTGGGTAAATGAAACCCGATAGCTGGAGGGAGAGCAAAAAGGCGGTGAAGGAAACGTTCTGAATCACCGTACTCTGGGAGTTGGTACTGGCACCTAAAAAGATGCCCCATAAAACGCCACAGGCAATGTAGAGAACGGAACCCAGAATAACAGGCGTAGGGTCGCCCACAAACCACAGTCCAAAGCATAGCCAGGACTCCAGGTTGACAAGCAAAATTTCTGCCATACCCACCAGCCAAAATGCCACTGCTTTCCCCAACAGGTATTCTGTACCCGTGAGGCTAGAAGCGTACACTTGTAGAATCGTGCTTTGTTCCCGCTCTTTTGCGGTCGCTAAACCCGCCAGCAGGGGTGGAAACAGCGTTACCGTCATAGCGATCGCGCCAGGACCGATATATTTCAGGGTTTCCAAGCCGGGATTATACCATAGTCGTGATTGCAAATTGACCGGAGTAGTCGCACCAGATGATTGTAAGTTCTGGACAAAGGCGCTGTTCGTCGCGTTGGCATAGCCACGAATCACATTAGCGGTGTTGGAATCGCTGCCATCCAGCAAAAGCTGCACGTTTGCTGTGCGATCGGCTCGGTTTAAATCCCGCGAGAATTTGGGGGGAATGATGATGCCGCCGGAAATCCGCCCCTGATCCAGCAGATGAGGAAGATCCACACCAGGACCCTGTGTAACCAGCTGGAAGGTCTGTGTGCGTTCAAAGGTGGCAATGTATTCCCGGCTGCTAGGGGTCATCGATAAATCTTGAAAGGCAAAGTTAATCTCGTTGACTTGCAGCGAGACGGCAAAGCCATACAGCAGCAACAGCAGGATGGGTAAACCCAGTGCCATTGTTAAGGTCAGGCGATCGCGTCCCAGTTGGGTCAGTTCTTTGAGGATTTGAGCAATGATCCGTTTGGGTCGTACTGCCACAAGTATTTCTCCTAATCGACTGAAATCTCAAGCCCGCGCTGCCGTGCTTGCTCCACGACGCTGATAAACACGTCTTCTAGCGAAAATGCAATTTCACGGTGACTGTGAATGGTGATCCCAAGCTCCTTCAGCCATTGTTCGATTTGCGGCACCTGACTACTGGGGTCATTGAGAATAGTGTGCAACCGGGAACCGAAAATGGAGACGCGCCAGCGATCGAACTTCTGTTTGAGCAGATCAGATGCCTGCTGCAACGGTTCGCACTCCCACTCAATCAGCCGTCCCGGTTGGTCATCTTTGACTTGTCGCGGTGTCCCCTGAGCGACGAGTTCTCCAGCCACCATGAAGCCCAGGCGGTGACACTGTTCAGCTTCTTCCAGATAGTGGGTAGTTACCAAAATTGCCATTCCTTCCCGCGCAAACTGATTGATCCAACGCCAAAACTGTCGTCGTGCCAGTGGATCAACACCCGACGTTGGCTCATCCAAAAAGACAATTTTGGGTTCGTGCATCACCGATGCGCCAAAGGCAACTCGCTGCTTCCAGCCGCCAGGTAAGTCACCCGTCATGCGATCGCCTTGTCCCACCAGGTCGCTCATCTGCAACACCCAATTTTTCTTGGCGCGGCGGTGTTTACGTGGCACTGCATAAACACCGCAGTAAAATTCCAGATTTTGGTTGATCGTCAGGTCATCGTAAAGCGTGAACTTTTGAGACATATAACCAAGTTTTTGGCGCACCTGTTCACTCCGCAGTTCACCTGTTTCACCTGCCAGCATGACCTTGCCAGAACTGGCTGTTAGCAAACCGCACAGCATTTTTATGGCGGTGGTTTTACCCGCTCCATTTGCGCCCAACAGCCCAAACACCTCCCCATATTGGATGTCTAAATTGATGTCTTTAACCGCATTGAAATTACCGAATACTTTATTGAGATGTTGAGCGCCGATCGCCGTCCCTAGCGATCGCTGTTGCCGAAAAATATGCGGATATTCACCTGCTGCTATGTCCCCTTTGAGGTCGCGCAGACGCAAGACGAAGGCGTTTTCTAAGGTCGGTGTATCGGTTACAACATTCTTTACCTGGATCTGATGCCGCTCCAGAACGCCCTGGAGGTCAGTGGTTGTTTGCTGGGGTTGGGCGGTGAGGACATCCAGGTGATCGCCAAAGCGCTGCACATCAGCAATCGATTCTTGCAGATCCGCATCGTGCTTGAGCTTATCCTCTGCGTCGTCCAACTGGTCAACGGGTAGATACACTTCCAACCTCTGCATACCCAGGCTGGCTTTCACTCTGGCTGGTGTATCACATTGCTGAATTTTTCCCTCATACATAAAGGCGATGCGGGAACAGCGCTCGGCTTCATCCAGGTAGGGTGTAGCAACCACGGTTGTGAGTCCTTCCGTGCTGGCAAGCTGCGCCAAAATATCCCAAAACTCCCGCCGCGAAATGGGATCAACGCCTGTCGTTGGTTCATCTAGCAGCACAATGCGGGGATTGTGAATGAGAGTGCAGCACAATCCCAGCTTTTGCTTCATCCCGCCAGAGAGCTTCCCCGCTAGCCGTTCTTTGAAGCGTGCCAGATCCAACAAGCCGAGGAAATGTTCACTGCGGCTTTTGAAGTCGCGATCGCTCACCTCCCGCAAACCTGCCGCATATTGCAGGTTTTCCGCAACGCTCATGTCCAGGTACAGGCTAAAGCGTTGCGTCTGGTAGCCCATCTGCAACCGCGCCTCCCTGGGATGCAACCCCATCACTTCCACAATGCCGCTGGTTTGCGGCATCACTCCAGAGAGAATCTGAAAGGTCGTCGTCTTTCCAGCGCCATCGGGACCAATCAACCCAAAGATTTCGCCAGGATAAATGTCTAAATTGATGCCAGCAACAGCATCCTGGGCTTGCTTACTATAATGATGCCGCAAATCACGCAGGGAAATGATCGGCGCATTCGTTCGCTGGGATGGAGTCGTTGCCTGAAGAGCCTGTGTCATTTGAATTGTTAATTCCCTTTTCCCGACAAGTATTGGAACTAGAGGAGGACGGTTAGAGGAAGCCAAGAAAATTGGGCAAAAGAACCGACACACGCTTTTGGGACGCTGCGGGAATGAGGATGCGTCCATCAGAGGGCATTCCCTGTTTTGCTAAACCCTGGGCATCTTTGAGGGTGAGTTCTACGCCAAAGACCTGCAACACCCGGTCTTTTTGGAAATAGATGTTTTCAGGCGTAAAGCTGGCTTTGGGATCGATACGAGTGACAGTTGCTTCCAGAGGGCGATCAGGAGCCGAATCAAGATACACCAGCGATCGCTGACCCAGCTTGACACTGCCAATCTGCCCTTCTGCCACAAAGCCGCGCAGATACAGCTTGTCCTGGTTTACCAGCGTCAGCAGTGGTGCCCCGGCAGCAATCACCTCACCCGGTTCCGCATCCCGCGTGATCACGTTGCCCACCATCGGACTTTTAATCACCAGATAATTCAAATTCGCCTGGGTTTGCGCCTGTGTTGCCTTAGCATCTAGCAGCGCTTGCTCATAGACACTGATCTGAGTTTGCGCCTGGGCAATTTGTTTCTCAATCTGCACTGCTGCCGCTGCTTTAATTGGTGTATTGCTTAACGTCGCTTGTGCTTGCGTCAGGGTTCCTACTGCCGCTCGCATGGTCTGACGGGCAGCTTCAACTTTGGCTTGGGCAGTGGCGGCAGCATTCTTATACTGATCGGCTAAATCAGCCGAGACAGCACCCTCACTATACAAGGCTACATACCGTTTTTGTTGACTTTGTGCCAGCTTCAGATTCGCCAGTGCTGCCGCCAGATCAGCGCGATTGGAGGCAAGGGCGTTCACTGCCTGCGTCACTTTACCCTGGCTATCCTGTTGTGCCTGGTGGGTCGTCACGTTTGCCTGCTGCAATTGAGCTTGCAGGATCGGCAACTGCTGCCGATAGCTCACTAAAACTTCTTTTGCCTGACTCACGCGAGCAATAGTACCTTGCAACTGTGCCTGTAAGTCCGAGTCATCCAGACGCACCAAAACCTGACCAGGCTTCACGTCATCCCCTTCCCTCACCGCCACATTAGCAACTTTGCCGCCTGTTTTGGCGGCGATGTCGGTTTCGTAGCCTTCAATCCGCCCACTGAGAAACAGTCCCTCTGGCTCGGTATGGTAGAAAAACAGGTGGTAAACCCCGTATCCTACGCCAGCGAGAATGGCGATTGCCAGGATAATACCTAAAGCTTTAGGCACCTTTTGCCAGGGTTTCTGGGGTGGGGGCTGAGGCTCAGAAGGCAGGACTTCTTGCACCTCGGCAGGTTTTTCTTTTTCAATGACAGTGCTACCAGTTGTCTGGGTAGAACCACTTTGAGAATTATTTTGAGAATCATCAACCTGTCTGGATGTCATAGTGACTCCATTGTTGTGCCAGTGGCTATCAGATCATGTGAACTCATGTGATCTCTCAGTGGCGCGCAGGGCGCTCGTCGCTGGAAATAATGCCTTTTTACTCACCGCTCTACCTCGGCGAATGTTCCATCGGAATACAGCTCATAGCGCTTGCCATCCAAAACTGCGATCAACGGAAAATCACTCTCCTGCTGCTTCTCCAAAGACTGCCAGCGCCGCTTTTCCCAATCCAGTGTGAACGGAGTGTTCCGACCTTTAACTTCAATCTGGGTGGTCATGTTCGATCTCCTTGAAAAATTCCCAAAATGTAGAAACAGCACACGAAAGCACGTGCCTTCATTTGGGGTGGCTCCACTTCCAATTGCGGATTTCCGGCAAGTCTTCGCCGTGCTTGTCGATGTAATGCTTATGTTCGATCAACTTATCCTGCATCATCTGCTTGAGATAGTCTCCCTTACTACCCAAATGCAGCAGACGATCCACCACGTCTTGCACCAGATGAAAGCGATCCAGGTCATTTTGCACCCTCATGTCAAAAGCCGTTGTGATCGTGCCCTCTTCCTTGTACCCCCGGACGTGGAGATTGCGATTGGTACGGCGGTAGGTCAGCCGATGCACCAGCCAGGGGTATCCATGAAAGCCAAAGATGATATGCTTGTCTTTGGTGAAGAGTGAATCATAATCTGCTTCACTCAGTCCGTGCGGATGTTCGCTCTCGGACTGCAACTTCATCAGATCGACAACATTAATTACCCGAATTTTCAGATCCGGCAGATGTTCTCGCAGGATGGAAACGGCAGCCAAAATCTCTAACGTCGGCGTATCTCCACAGCAAGCCATCACCACATCCGGCTCGGTATCCTGGTCGTTGCTAGCCCATTGCCAGATGCCAATGCCTTCAGTGCAATGCACGATCGCCGCTTCCATACTCAGCCATTGCGGGAGGGCGTGTTTGCCAGCAACTACCACATTCACGTAGTGTCGGCTGCGTAAACAGTGATCGAAGACCGACAGCAGACAGTTCGCGTCGGGTGGCAGGTACACACGCACAATATCGGCTTTCTTGTTGATTACGTGGTCGAGGAAACCGGGGTCTTGGTGCGTGAAGCCGTTATGATCCTGCTGCCAGACGTGGGAGGCGAGCAGATAGTTCAGCGATGCAATCTTCCGTCGCCAGGGCAGTTCCGATGTTACCTTTAGCCACTTGGCGTGCTGGCTGAACATCGAATCAACGATACGAATAAACGCCTCATAGCTGTTGAATAGCCCGTGCCGCCCAGTTAGCAGATAGCCTTCCAACCAACCCTGGCACTGGTGTTCACTGAGCATCGAGTCCAATACTTGTCCGGCGGGCGCGAGGAATTCATCATTTTTTTCTTCCCGTGCTTCCCACTGACGGTTAGTAACTTCAAACACCGCGCCCAAAAGATTCGAGAGTGTCTCATCGGGTCCGAAGATGCGGAAATTGCGCTGATTCAGCTTGACTACATCACGCAGGAATTGGCCCAGTACGAGGGTATCTTGACCGTCAACAGCACCAGGCGAAGGCACCTGCACTGCATGGTCGCGGAAGTCCGGCATTTGCAGGTCGTGCAGTAGTATGCCGCCGTTGGCGTGGGGGTTCGCACCCATGCGGCGATCGCCCTTCGGGGCTAGTTCAGCCAATTCCGGCAGGAGGCATCCGTTTTCATCGAACAGTTCTTCTGCCTTGTAGCTTTTCATCCAACTTTCCAACTGTTGGACATGATCGGGATGCTCGGAGTTCACCAGTAGCGGCACCTGGTGCGATCGCGATGTGCCTTCGATTTGCAGACCATCCACGACTTTTGGCCCCGTCCAGCCCTTGGGCGATTTCAGGACGATCACCGGCCAGCGTGGGCGAGTCATATCGTTCTTGTTGCGCGCATTACTTTGGATTTGCCGAATGTCTGCGATCGCCTTGTCCAGGGTGGTGGCCATAAGTTCATGCATCTTTTCCGGCTCGTCACCTTCCACAAAGTAAGGTGTCCAGCCGCAACCTCTAAGAAATTGCTCTAACTCCTCATGCTCGATGCGAGCTAAGACGGTTGGGTTGTTGATTTTGTAGCCATTCAGGTGCAGGATTGGCAGCACGGCACCGTCGGTAATTGGGTTGAGTAACTTGTTAGATTGCCATGCGGTCGCTAAGGGGCCTGTCTCGGCTTCCCCGTCGCCGATGACGCAGGCGACAATCAGTGAGGGATTGTCGAAGGCAGCCCCGAAAGCATGACTGAGGGAGTACCCCAACTCACCCCCTTCGTGAATTGACCCTGGCGTTGTCGGCGCAACGTGGCTGGAAATCCCACCAGGAAATGAGAATTGCGTGAACAACTTTTTCAACCCAGCTTCGTCCTGAGTGACGTTGGGATAAACTTCGCTCCAGGTACCTTCGAGGTAAACGTTGCCCACAATTGCTGGGCCCCCGTGACCAGGGCCAGCGATGTAGAGCATATCTAGGTCATATTTCTTAATTACCCGATTCAAGTGTACATAGATGAAGTTCTGTCCCGGTGTCGTACCCCAGTGTCCAACCACCAGTGGTTTGACATGGGAGAGTTTCAGAGGCTCTTTCAGCAATGGATTGTCGTAGAGATAAATTTGCCCAACTGACAGATAGTTGGCGGCACGCCAGTAGGCATCTATCTTGTGAAGTAGTTCTGGGGAAAGGGTCTTTGTTTTTATGGTTAATGTCCCAATTTCTAAGCCGATTCCGCCAGTCTGATCAATTACTTTCACGGTTCTTCCCTCTTTATTTATCTTTATCAGGATTTGTATCTTTTATGACTAAAACAGAACAATTCGCACGATCAACCACATGATTGCTGACACTACCGACGAAAAATTCTGCGATCGCTTCCAGTGGGGCGTAGCCCATCGCAAAGTGGTCATGCCGACCCAGTACGATCAGATCGGCATTCCACTCTTGAGCAACACTAGAAATCGTTGCCCCTGGCTCACCAAAATGGTGTTGATATTCAGTTGAAATATTTCGGGCAGTTGCCTGATCACAATATTCTTGTAACCAAGTTTTTGCCTGCTCAATCTCTAGCTGAAGTGTTTCCGCGCGAAATGATGGAGAAAGCCCAGTGTTGATCGGATAGGGTCCAAACATCCCACCTGACTCGAATCCTGGATCGATCCCAGTAAAATCTACGAGGCAATGAAGGATCATCAATTTAGCTTGCTCTTGCTGCGCTAAATTGAGTGCCCGATCAAACACGATGGATGTTAAAGGAGAATGATTAATGGCAACCAGAATGCGTTTAAAGTTCATTGTTTCGAGCCTTCAGGTTCATCTCACTTATCTAATGGTGTTCTACGCGACTTGCAAGCCAAAATGGAATTCCAATTCCCACAAATTGAGCCACAATCATACTGATATTTGCTTGTACGACAAAAATATCAATCGGCTCAATCAGTTGTCCTGTCCGATAGATAGCGGCTCCTGGTGGAACTGATAGTGTTTTGAGAAGCAAGCCGCCAACAATTGTTTCGATACTGACTAACGTCAGCAACATTGCTGCCAAGTTGACTAGAACTCCTAGTTGTAAAACTTGAATTATTTTCTTACGGCTAGGATGTAAAGCTGGTTCCGGGGCTGACAATTGTTGCCCAAGATGAACGTAGCGAAAGAACCAGTAAATGCTTAAGCCTAAAGCCGCAATTCCACCAATCACGGACAGCAACCCGATCCCTGATTTGAGATTGAGGTTGAGAGTCGGATCGAGAATCGCGAACCCTAAAATGAGAAGAGAAACAATGGTTAAAACAAACTGTATCCAAAACCCACTCCACCCCAATGATCGCAGTAAACTAGCAGCTTGCTGCCTCTCTGAAGGATGAGATTTGGATTCTAGGTAGCTAGACATAAGGCATTACTCTCTAAATCTTGGCTTTGAAAAATAGCAGGTGTGTCAAACTGTGAGACACACTCGACAAACGCATACCACTTGTCCTGCTGTGTGCGGTGCGGCTCTGAATCTCTACTGTAAAGTGCGTCGCTGTCCTGAATGCAGAGTCAGCATCCAAACTCCATCAAACAAGAGATTGATTCCAATGAAAGTGCCAATCAGCCAAATTGCGCTAAACGGAAAGTTAGACCAAACGAAAATACCGAAAATAATGCCGATGATTCCGCTCACCAGCATCAATCCCCAGTTAGGTGAAATCCGGCGCATTTGAAATGCAATGGACACTTGAATGATGCCTTGCACAAAAATGGTAATACCCAAGACTAACGTGAAAGCCAGCACCCCTTTTAGCGGATTTGCCACTACTAAAATTCCAGCCAGAAAATATAAAAGACCGAGAATCAGCTTCCCGACAACTTTACCTGCACCTCTCGATTGAAAGGCATAAACGATTTGAGTAATTCCGGCAAAGATGAATATCCAGCCAAATAGTAAGGTTGAAGCAACGCTGGCAAAGAAGGGAAAGGCGATCGCAATGATGCCTAACACGATCATCAGAATAGCGATCGCGGTTGTCCATCCAGAGCTAACAACTTGCTCATCAATTTCAGGTTCAATAGTTCTCATGTTGATCTCCTTTTGAATCAAATCTTAAATGACCGCAGAGTTCTCGAAGAATTTCTTCACTGTTGCACTCGCTCATCACTTTCTGTTGATTAACTCTCGACCTCCGCAAAATTCCTGATTAGTTCCCTAGCTTTTCACTAGAACAGAAAACATCGAATACTTCCTGTATCTTGATAGGTAAATAAGTTCAATTTCATCTACCGCTTTTGAATGGTTTATCAGAATTTGTATAATTTATACATCAACTCAAACATTAAATCTGACTTGTTGATAATTGCTTGTGGCTTCAAACCCTTATTTTGATATTTCCAGACTTAACGGGAAAATTCACGTCGTTTCCTCCGAATTCAAAATTAAGAATCCCCATACTTCAACAAGCTCAGTAACCATAACTAAAGGGAGCATCTCAATGAGTGTAAAAACACACCTGCCCTGGCGAATATAATAGAGCCTACGGCACGCTGACGCGTAGCTTGCTTCTCCGTAGGAGTACGCGGCTATACAGACAAAACCCACCTCCGTGGGTTTCAAATTCCTAAAGTCCGCGCAGGCGGCCTACCCTTCGGGAACGCCAAGGGCGAACGTTTGTGTAGCCGCGATTTCTAATCGCCTGGTATATTTGCCGTATATTTTTCTTTGTTAGTCATACCAAGATCCACTAACCCTCCAACACTCGCTTCGACACCGCAATCAGTTAAAATTTAATTCGACATTTGATATTTTCAAATGAGATAGAAATTAATTTAGATTGCATTTTTTTATTAGTAACCGATTTCTCACCGATATTTCAACTTCTAAAATGTAATATGTTTAGTGTTGATTTCATCAATCTATAGCTTCAAAATCTTTATTTAAACGCTTGTTCTAATTCTTCAGGTGTCAGAGATTTAATTAAACTTAACGGTAGTGGCTGCTGGCTAATTGTATTAACGTAATCTGTACTCAAATAAGGAAGGTAACTCGACTGTTCAGCAATGTATGTTTCAAAAAAGGGAACACTCAAAGCTTTAACATAACGACGTGCCAAAGCAGGACTTGAACCGATTACTTGTGTAGGAAGAGGTACGGTTGCATTTGGTGATTCTGCAATAGTAGAAAAATGTGTACCACCATTGATAAGTACTAAATATTTACTTGGAGTTGTTAACCAAGTAAAAGGCTGAATTTGCTCTGGTAAAGCCGGAGCAACTGTATCAGAACTGCCAGATACAATCATCACCGGAATTTTGATTTGGCTGAGACTAGCTTGACCAAAAATACTACTATCAACTGGATCGATCGCAATTACTGCTTTTACCCTTGCGTCAGATAAGTTATATTTAGCATTTGGTAAATTTAGCGCTAAACATTGAAGTAAAAGCGAAACATTTAACGTATCTTTTAAGGCTGGACAGTCAGCTTTCAGTTGCTCAAAATTAATCTTTGCACCCGCCAATGCTAATGCCGTATATCCACCAAATGATTGCCCTATTACACCAACTTTTTCTAAATCTAAACGTCCCTTAAATGTTGAATCAGACTGTGATAATCTAGTGAGTTCATCTAGTAAAAATTTAATATCTAAAGGTCTATCAATTAGTTCTCTAGGATTAGTAACTCTATCGGCTGTACCTGCTAATAATGCTTGCAGTTGTTTTGCATCACTACCAGGATGTTCTGGAACAGCAACCACAAAACCATATGATGCGAGATGTTCAGCTAGATATGCAAAACTCGTTCTATCAGAACCAAGTCCGTGTGAAATGACAATTATCGGACGAGGAGTTTGAGCAGTTGGGAGGTAAATATCAGCAGGAAATCTCCTCTGACGCGAGAGATCATTAAGTGTAATAGTTTGCTTTGAGAAGCGAAAACTTCCGGTTTTTCCCAAGTCAATTAATGGAACAGTCTTAAGTGTAGAAGCTGTAGTTACCTTTTTTTGAGATTCTTGGTTAATAAGTGCTACTGCATTTTGAGTTTGATTTACTAAATTCTGTAATGACTCTGCTATTGCCAAACTCTGGTCTAAGTTAATTGAAATTGCGCTTGCTGGAAACTTACGTAATACATTTAAAAGTGTAAAACTTTTTTGATCTGCGGCTGACAAAATCAGTGCTGCACGAATTGCATAGAACCCTGATAAGTGAGATTCTGTCTGAATAACTTTCCCCAATTTTTCTAATAATCGCTCACCAATGGGTGTATAAAGAAATTGCGAAACTTCTACTTGATTTAAAGGAATAGGAGTTAGTAAAACCTGACGCAGTTGAGCTAGTTGTTTTTTGTCTACATAATGACTATATCCAGCTAAATCATTGTCTACTTTGCCTGTTTTAGCATAGGTTTCGAGCGAACTAATTGGGATAGAGCTTTCTAAAAGACCATAATTAAATTTTAGGCGCTCTGCACCTAAAGCAGAATGAGTAGTTAGTGCAGGTAGCAATCCTATACTAAAAATTCTCAAAGCCAATTTTAGCCAAACAGTTTTTTTATTTATCAAATGAGTCATGGTATATCAGTTAAAATAGTACACTATGCAACAGTAAAATTAGCGGATAATAAAAGTTGATAGAGATTAACATCCCTTTCAACTAAGCAAGCATGACCGCTATGAGGTAAAGTTATTATCTGATGATTAGGGAAAATATTACTTAAATATTGTGCTTCTACTTCTGAAGGTAAAAGTCGGTCATTTCTACTACCAATTAGTAAGACAGGTTGAGTAATTTGAGATGGCATAAATAAACTAATTTACGAGAACAAGAGTGATAATTTCGATAAGTTAGTAAAAAATTTTTAGCTACGACTCAATTAACTCAGAAGCAAAGCTGTTTTTATCTACATCTTTTTGGCTATTGACATCATCATTAGTTCCTTGCAAAGAATCTTGATCTATTTGATCTATTAAACGTAAATCAAGCAGACTGGCGACCCAACCAGCCGTCAATCCTTGGAAAAAAACTGTCATCATTATTGTCAAAAATACTAAGGCTTTAATTGAATCACCGCCATTGATACCCTGTTTTGTAAGTGAAACTGCAAATAAAGAAGCCAAAGAAGCAGCTACAATTCCACGAGGAGCAACCCAAGATAAAAATAACTGCTGTTGCCAGTTAAAACCTTGATTCCAGGTAGATATTAAAATATTAATAGGACGCACTATTAGCATCAGCACTAGAACTGTCAGAACACTACCCCAACCTAAAGCGAAAACACTGGCAATTGATAAGTCTGCTGCTAACAGAATGAACAAAACCGAATTAGCTAAAATGCTCAACTGTTGATTAAATCGACGCAATAAAGGCTCCGAAGGCAGGTTATTAGCTCTTAAAACTATCCCCATAACTACAGCAACCACCAAACCAGATTCACTACGTAACACCTGTGCCAAACTAAATAAACCCCAGACACTAGCTAAAACGACTAGATTTTTTAACTCTTGGGATAAGAATTGATCCTGTTTGATAATTTGGGATAGTAACCAACCTCCAGCTATACCAATAACTACGCCTATACCCAAACGCAAAACTAGACCCTTAATTAAAATGAGTGGCTCCAAATTTCCACTCAAAACAAAGTGAAGCACAATCACAGCCAAAATCGCACCAATTGGATCGATAAAAACACCCTCTCCTTCTAAAAGTGTTGAGACTTTTTTTTCCACACCAATTTGTTTGAGGAGTGGATTAATTACTGTTGGGCCTGTCACAACCACTAAGGAGGCATAAAGAAAAGCAATTGACCAGGGAAATTCACTCAGCCAGTGTGCAGCCATTCCAGCACCAGTTAAGGTAATCAGCACTCCCAAAGTGACAAGATTACGAAGACTACTAGAAACCTCTTTTAACTCTCCTAACTGTAGATTTAAACCACCCTCGAATAAAATCAGCGCCACTGATAGGGAAACCACAACTTCTAAACCAATGCCCAGTAAAGATGGATTTAAAAAATCAAACCCATCTCGTCCCAGAAGAATCCCAAACAGAAGTAGCAAGACTATACTAGGAATGTGAAAATAACCAGCTAGAACTTGAGCAGCAATACCAGCCACAACTGTTGCACTGATCAGAATAGTAATGGGCAATGATTCTTCCATAGAAAAATTAAGTTGCGCTGTACAACCTCCTAGAACTGAATACTCCTAAATTATGAGGTTTATATTTCAGGAAAAAATGATAGCTGGTGAGTTTAGTTACTACAAACTACGACAAAGTTCTCATGCAATAGGGTAGGAAAAGCTCTATCCAAATTAAACTTTTTTATAGATAAATTCAGTAACTAAATAAAATATGCAATCAGAAACTATGATATCGAGATTGCTATAGTTTTTTATCGTCCTCTAGAAGGATATAAATTGTGGATAGCAATGTCAAGTGAGTAAACTGAAAGCAATAACTAGCTTTTTAACAGGATGATGCTTCAAGCGATGGGCTTCTCTGCGTTACCTGTGTGTCATTCATATATAGAGGCTTCTCTACGACACGCTACACGTAGTTTGCTTCACCAAAGGAGTATATTAACGCACGTCCTGGAAGTCTTCAATTTGACAACGGGATTGGTGACTTATACCGTCGTTGTCAGTCCAGACGTGCCAGTATTCAATTGTTGGTTTGGGTGATGAGTTATTCTGCATAATAATGGCTCTTTTTGATCCGAAATGTATTGAAAGGCGATCGCTATTTAATACCTTCGCCAATTTACGAAGCTTAGGAATAGTGTTCACCTGAGTGAATATGATAGTTGTTTATTTAGTCGTTCGATTTAACATCTATTCTACCTTCAATTCCTACTGACTCTATCAGCTTTTCTTCAGGCGTAAACTCATCAATAAGCGTAATGATCACTGCTGCTGCAGGCACTGCAAGCAGCACACCAATAAATCCAAATAGCTTACCCATTACCAAAAATGTCATAATCACCATTACTGGATGGATATTAACTTGCTGACTCATCACTAAAGGTTGAACAATATGGGCATCTATTTGATTCATTACAAAGAAAAGTATCAATACAAATATTAGTTTTAGCGGTGAAATACTCAATGCTACTAATGCTGGTAAAAAAGCGCCAATAATCGAACCAAAGTAAGGAATTATTTCAAATAATCCTGTAATAATCCCAAATGTTAGGGCTGACGGAATCCCCAAAATCAAAAGTCCAAACGTTACTCCAGCACCCAGAAATATCATCGCTATTCCTGTACCAAAAATCCAGCCTCGCAATCTTATTTCACAAGCCTTAAGGATTCGTTTAAACCTCTGTTGATGTTGCCTTGGTACTAATCTTAAAATCCCTTTCACTAAGGAATTAGGATCGTAAGCCATGTAAAGCGCTAAAATTAACGTCGCTACCAACTCAACGGTTAAACTTAAAGCTTCACCTAAGAAAACTGGTACTCCCCTTAGCAACTGCTCGGTCAAATTCCGTAATTGTATTAGTGCTAGCGAAATGTCAGGAATAAAAGTGAATTTTTGGCGCAGTCGCTCAACATCTCCTGTCAACGTATTGAGATAAGTTGGTAATGTTTTGATTAATTTTTGAGATTCAAATGTCACATTAGGTAGGACTACAGTAGCTAATACCACCACAAATCCGATGATTAATCCAATCAGTAGCAAAACAGCAATATCCTGTGATTTGACTAACTTTTGCAAAAATCGTAATAGAGTTCGCAAAATTAAAGCGATCAATGCTGCAATAACTAAAAGTTCTAATACTGGTAAAAGTTGATATAAAATGTAGAGTGCCGCAGCTACTATTACTGCCAATGGCGCACCACGAGTTAACTGCGACCATCCATTGTCTGTATCTCTGGAATTCGACATTACTATCACTTCTTATTATGTTTTGATTTTTCAAATTTAGTGCTTGGGGTGGCGCAGAAGTTTTCTCTTTAAAAGTAGCTGTGAGCCTGATTATCGCAAGCCTAGTTTTATTTACTTTAGCCTATAATGACCAGATAAGTTTAATTTTTTTATTTTATGCCTTAAAAATTCCCTTCCAGATTTGCGAGATTATTTCACTATTGTGACAACTATGTTATTGATAGTTGTCACATCGTTTATAAAATAGCTATACCAGTCCTACATCATTCGTGAAAATCTCTATTTATTACCTCTCCGTGTTCTCTACATCTCTGTGGTTCGATTAAAAAACTATTTTTCAAAACTGATTTATGATTGCTATATAAAGTTTGCTTCCTACTATTAAGATAATAAGTATTGATAACTGAACAAGCAGAAAAACTTTATTTTTGTATAAATCAAAAACTATGCAGGCATCAATATTTATTTCTTTCTTAAGTAGAATAAAAATTTCATAATTATTTCACTTTTTCGTGAAAGCGTAATTAAAGAAGGCTTTTAGCACTGGGTTGACTATGCGGCTGATATTAGTTGAGGATGAAGCAGATTTAGGTGCAGCAATCAAACAAGTCCTGAGCCATGAGGCGTATATAGTTGACTGGTTTCTAGATGGTACTCAGGCATGGCAATATTTAGAAACTGGCTGGACTGAGTACACACTTGCGATTTTTGATTGGATGCTGCCTGGAGTTTCGGGGATAGAGTTGTGTAAATGGTTGCGATCGCGTCAATTAACTCTACCTGTATTAATGCTAACGGCTAAAGACCGAATGGAGGAAAAGATTATTGGTCTAGATAGCGGTGCAGATGATTATTTGGTTAAACCCTTTGATATGGCAGAACTGCTGGCAAGATTGCGGGCATTACAACGGCGATCCTCTTACGTAGGAGCAACGCTGACACCTCAAGTCCAACCCCGACGCTTACAAGTAGGTTGTTTGACACTCAATTACAGCACTCATCAACTTACTCGTCAGTATGGTCACGGAGAAAATCAAGTATTATCTTTAACTGTCAAGGAATTTCAATTGCTGGAATATTTCATGAGACATCCTAACCAAATTGTCAGCCGCGACCAAATTATTAATCAGCTTTGGGAAATTGGTGCAGAACCAGTTAGCAATGTCGTAGCAGCACAAATTCGCTTATTGAGACGCAAATTAGGAGAAGAAGAGAACGAATCTTTGATTGAAACTGTTTATGGTGTGGGCTATCGTCTCAATATTCCAGCTGCGGAAATAGGCAGATGATTTCTGCTAACTCGACAGCGACACTTTCAGCAAGGTTATAGAAATATGGAACGCAACCCCATTTTCCACCAGACTCGGTTGCGGCTGGCAGCTTGGTATACCCTCGTCATGGGCGGTATTTTAGGGCTATCTAGTTTGGGGGTTTATAGTGTGGTTGCCCATGCCTACTATGAAACCATAGACCAGGGATTGCAATCAGTCGCAAACGCACTCCATAAAAGCATTGAACCGGCTTGGCAACAACCCGGACAATTACAACGCCTGAATCAAGAATTTTATTTAGAATTATGTGTGGCTCAGACAAATTGTTTGCCTAAAACAACAGCTATTAAAAAATCAATCACAGAGGCGGCGAATCCAGTTAATTACTATATACGCTTATTGGATCGCTCAGGAAAACTTTTTGCTAGTGGAGGTATGGAATTTGACAAATTACCTATTACCTCAGAATTACAGTATTGGCAAATCTTAACAGATTCCTCTGGCACTCGATACCGCGAAATCACTTTACCTTTGTATACTCAAAAACAGATTTCGGGTTATCTACAAGTGGCGCGTAGTATCACCGATTTAGACCAACATCTGGCTTATTTAAGATTAGCTTTGGTGTTGGGATTACCAATTTCCATGATTTTCGTTGGGTTGTCTAGTTGGTGGTTGGCAGGAAGGGCAATGCAACCTGTATATCTTTCCTACCAACAAATGCAACAATTTACTGCTGATGCTGCCCATGAGTTTCGCACACCTTTAGCAGCAATGTACTCTACTATTGAAGCTGCTATTAAGTTACAGCAAGAACCAAAATCCAATGGGGGAATTTTAGATGTACTCAAACGCCAAAATCGGCGACTATCACAACTAGTTGGAGATTTATTGCTATTAACGAGGATAGACCAAAAACAACTAACAGGAGAATATCAGTCTTGCTGTTTGAATGATTTAATTAGCGACTTAATTGAGGAATTAGCATTTTTGGCAGTAGAAACTAAAGTCAATCTCTCTAAACAAGTGCAAATCTCAGAAAAACTGTATGTGATGGGAAATGAAGAACAGCTTTATCGCTTAATTTCTAACTTAATTGCTAATGCAATTCAAGCCACATCTAGCGGTGGAAAAGTCACGGTTTTTTTGGAAAAAAGTGAGCTTTACGCCATGATTAAAATTCAAGATACGGGAATTGGTATTGCTGTTGAACATCAACAGCGAATTTTTGATCGCTTCTACCGAGTAGATCGCGACCGCTCTCGTACCTCTGGCGGTTCGGGTTTGGGATTAGCCATCGCAATTGCGATCGCCAGAGCGCATAAAGGCAATATTCACGTTCAAAGTCAACCTGGGCTAGGTAGTATATTTACAGTTCGACTTCCTCTTTCATCGTGATTTCTGGAAATAAATGTTGCTATCTAGTGCATTATTTATCTTGATAACGATATTCTATGCTAAAGCTTTTGTTTAAAATCCAGAATCTAAAACCATTTGATTTGGAGGAGTTTTGATAAATAATATTCGTAATCGCTTTAGGGGTTTTAAGCGCAAAAGGGTTGAACCATCACAACTAAAACAGTTGGTAGATGAATTGTTGTCAGAGTCTAGTCTCGACGCAACATATTTGATTTTGATTATTGGCTCATGTGCGATCGCTACATTTGGTCTACTTGCCAATAGCACTGCTGTAATTATCGGCGCAATGATTATCGCACCTTTAATGTTGCCAATTCGAGGTTTAGCCTTTGGTGCATTAATTGGAAATATCAACCTATTTCGTAAAGGCGTAATAGCAGTATTCTTAGGCACATTATTAGCACTTGTAATTTCTTGCAGTATCGGTTGGATCGTTAATCTACCTAGTTTCGGCAGTGAAGTGCTATCTCGCTCCAAACCTAACCTGCTTGATTTGGGTATTGCAGTCGCAGCAGGTTGTATTAGTGGCTACGCTAAGGTTAATTCAAAAATCTCTGCTAGTGTGGCAGGGACAGCAATAGCTGTTGCCCTTATGCCCCCAATTTGCGTCATCGGTTTAGGTCTAGCAAAATTTAACTTGTCACTCAGCTTAGGAGCGACTTTGCTCTACCTAACGAACCTTTTGGGTATTAGCCTTGCTTGTATGCTGACATTTTTATTCACCGGCTATTCTCCTGTCGATCGCGCCCAAAAAGCACTGCTATGGGCATTGGGGTTAACAGGTGCTTTATTAATACCTTTAACTGTGAGCTTTACCCAATTAGTTAGACAAGCAGAACTCGAAACCCATTTGAGAAAGGCACTCCTGAACCGAACTGTCACATTTGGGCGTTTGGAACTACTGAAAACTGATACTAATTGGCTGAGTAATCCGCCTCAAGTTCGCTTGAGCGTTAGCGCACAAGAACCTGTAACATCAAAGCAAGTAAGTCTTTTAGAAGCGTTTCTTGAAAAAGAAACTGGGCAACGTTTTTCCCTAATTTTTGAAGTTAGTCAGGTGAAAGAAGTCAGAGGAGAATCTGATATTTCTCCTCACAAATAAAATATCTAAAATCCTATTATCTCACGCGATATGCAACTTTCTTTCAAACCTAACCCCAACCCCTTCCCTACTAGCGTTGGGGAGCAAGAATCAAAGCCTCTCAGGAGTGGGGGAGAGGAATGGAAGTGGGGTTCTAAGAAGTTGCATATCGCGTTATCTCGCCCTAAAATAAATTTTTCATCCTATTTATAGATAGGAAAAACTAACTAAAGGTGGAGTTAGATATCAGGATATAAAAATATCCTTATTAAGGTTGACTAGTTAAGCAAGTAAGATCATGAATGCAGATATATCCGCACTCTGGGACAGAGTTCAGGGAATGATTAAAGGATTCATTGTCCTACTGCCGAATATGGTGCTGGCATTGATTGTATTTGCAATCTTCTTCGCGGTGGCTAGAGCGATTAAGAGAGTAGTTAAACGATTAACTCGCGATCGCCACCAAGCTCGGAATCTAGGACTAGTACTGGGACGCTTGGCGCAAGGTACAATACTATTAATCGGGCTATTTGTGGCTTTGTCGATTGTAATACCGACATTCCGAGCCGGAGATTTGATACAACTACTGGGGATTAGTGGTGTAGCCATCGGCTTTGCCTTTCGTGACATCCTACAAAACTTCTTGGCTGGGATTCTGATCCTCTTGACAGAGCCGTTCCAAATCAATGACCAAATAGTTTTTCAAGGCTTTGAGGGAACTGTAGAAAATATTGAGACACGAGCGACAACAATTAGAACTTACGATGGTCGTCGCATTGTCATTCCTAACTCAGAATTGTTCACTAATTCGGTAACTGTAAACACTGCCTTTGAAAGTCGCCGACTAGAGTATGATGTCGGTATTGGTTACGGTGATGATATAGACCGAGCCAAGAAGTTAATGCTTGAAGCATTGCATAGTGTGCCGGAAATACTGAAAGATCCTGCACCTGATGTGCTGCTCATGGAACTTGCCGAAAGTACCGTTAATATCCGCATTCGTTGGTGGATCAACCCGTCACGACGTGCAGATGACCTCGCCTCAAGGGACAAGGTGCTTTCTACAATTAAGAAAACCTTAGTTGAAAACGGCATCGATTTACCCTTTCCCACACAGCAAATTTTATTCCATAACCAGACAGAAGAGATAGATGGCGATCGCTCCCGTCAGCGTGAAGGTTGGCCATCTGGTAAAAGTGAAGTACCAAAACCCCGCAACATTGGTGATTCACTCAGGTTACTGGCTCAAATGCAGACACAAAGAGATGATAATGGTAAGGTAGATTCTCCACAAGCGTAGTCCTTGCACCGACTGCATTAAGTCGGATTAGTTGGGTACAAGTTTCTTTACACAACTTTGAGAGGTTCATCAATGAGTAATAATACTAATACCAATACCAATACCAATAAACTTGTAATTCTGGCTGTTGTAATCATTCTAGTAATTATAGGATCTTACCGCTTCTCCTGGTCAGGATTTGGGGAAAGTACTACTATCAATTCATCGACTACTACGGAAAAGCAACCCGAGAACGAGGGAGTTGAGAAGATAACTAAGAAGACAACTACCGATAAGCTTGAATCTGCAAAAACGCTTTGGGACTGGATAGGGTTATTAATCCCCCCAGTCATGGTAGCTTCTTTGGGTTGGTTTTTTAAGGACTTACAGGACAAAGCTGCTACTGCTCAACAACATGAAGTAACTTTACAGGATTACTTGAAAATTTTGTCAGAATTTACTGTCGATAAAAAATTAATGAAAATACTTGAACCCAAAGCAGCAGATGTTCCTAATATTGATCCTGAAGCAGCAGATGTTCCTAATATTGATCCTGAAGCAGCAATATCTATCATTACAGCAAAAACATTATCCCTATTACGTTTGTTTAAAGATGACATTGACCGTCAAGCAAGTGTTTTATCCTTCCTTGGTGATATCGGCCTTTTAAAACACTTGAAAAATTTAGACTTATCAGGGCTTAATTTTACAGAAGCCGATCTCAGTAAAGTCAATTTAAAAGAAGCCAATCTCGAAGGAATTATCCTCAAGAAAGCAAAACTCCATTGTGCAGACTTCACGAAGTCCACCCTCACGAAAGCGGACTTCACGAAGGCCGACCTCACGGAAGCGAAATTTACAGAATCTATCCTTACGGAAGCGAAATTTACAGAATCTATCCTCACGGAAGCGGACTTCAGGGGAGCTAGATTTCAGGATAGAGATTTTAAGGACGAGGACCTCATTTTGGCAGGAGGCTTCAATAAAGAGAAGTTAACAGAATATAATATTAAATTTGGAAAGATTGTTAAGTGGAAAACCAATATCCTTGAGGAAGTTGAGAAGATTATTTATGATTTTACCGTGACGATTGATCCTAAATATTCTATTTAACTGGAATCCCCTAATGGTCTTAGATTCTACCACGAGTGAAGTCGTAATTGCAGAACAACTCAAGCAATTTCTACTAGTACTATCTGTCTCATTGGGTGTAGCAACACTACCACAAATTTTTAGTTGGTTGCGCCGTATTCCTTATACACTCTTACTAGTCATAGTGGGATTAGGATTAGCATTCGTTAATGTGCGATTGATTAATCTCTCTCCTCAATTGATTCTGATGATTTTCTTACCGCCACTGCTGTTTGAAGCTGCTTGGAATTTGAAATGGTCAGACTTAAAGCGGGATTTGTTCCCTATTTGTCTGTATGCAGTAGTAGGGGTAATAATTTCTATTGCTGGAGTAGCACTCGGTCTTCATCAATTCGCTGGACTTGAACTTAGCATTGCTCTATTAGTTGGAGCTAGTCTATCAGCAACCGATCCGGTTTCGGTAACGGCTCTATTTCGGGAACTAGGAGCAAGCAAACGTCTAAGAACGCTGATGGAAGGAGAAAGTTTATTTAATGATGGTATGGCGGTTGTGGCTTTTGGCTTATTAGTTGCTCTGCCATTAGGTAATGCCAAACTTGATTTACAGTCTGCTTTATTAGAATTTTTTCAAGTAGTAGGCATTGGTATCAGCGTTGGCGGATTAATTGGGTTTGGTATTTCCTATCTAACCCAACGTTTCGACTTACCATTAGTAGAACAATCTCTTACCCTAGTTTCTGCCTACAGCACTTACCTAATTACAGAATATTTGGGTGGTTCTGGAGTGATTGGAGTTGTCACCACAGCTTTAATTTTAGGCAACTTTGGCTCGCGCATCGGCATGAATCCGCGCACACGGATTATTGTTACTGAATTTTGGGAATTTCTAGCTTTTTTTGTAAATTCGATTGTTTTTCTCTTAATTGGCGATCAAATTCGCTTTGCTGTCTTAGGAGATAACCTGAAAACTATTGCCGTGACGATCGCAGCGATGATTGTGGCACGGGCAGTATCTATTTATGCTTTAAGTAGTCTCAGCAACTGGTTAGCTAAATCCCAAATTCCTTTATCTGAACAAACTGTCTTGACGTGGGGTGGGCTACGCGGCTCTGTCTCCATCGCCCTGGCCTTGAGTGTACCAGCCATACTCCCCCAAAGAGAAGAAATTATTGCCACTGTATTTGGAGTAGTTTTATTTACCCTGTTAGTACAAGGCTTAACCATCCAACCATTGTTAGAGAAACTCCAACTTTTAGGTTCGCAACCGCTAAGTCAAAAATACACCGAAGCAATTGCCCGTCAAGTTGCTCTCCAAAGGGTGCTGGAATATTTAGAAACAGCGCAAAAGCGTCCCGGCATTCAGCCAGAGTTTTATGACTACCAGAAGACGCTACTTTCAGGAGAAATTACCTTTTTGCAAGAAGAAATTGACAAGTTACTTGATGAATACCCAAATTTGCAAGAATTTTCAACCGAAGAACTGCGAAGGGAACTACTGGCAATTGAAGCTGATACTTATGCTGAGTTTGTCCGCGCAGGTAAGTTAAATAAAGAACTGTCACCTTTTTTACAAACAAACTATGACAGAGCAGATGGGAGGGAATAAGTGTATGCCTTTATAGACTCAAGTTTATTCCGCAACATGGTCGAATTCCTAAAGAAGAAAAACTCAGGCGTGTACTTGAAAATTTACTAACTGGCAATAATAGTTTCGAGGCGAAAACGCTTAAATGCTCTAGCTGCTTCAGGAATTAGCTCAATGTACCAATACCCATTCGTTTCATCAAAATTAATATAAATTTTTCCTGAGTTTATCCTAGATTTTTATTTATCAATTCACCTAGCAAATTTTAATCAAAATATCAGCCCCATCTTTCATAAAAACGTGATACTCAATATAGCAAATTAATTAAAATCAAGTGCAGATATGCAGAGGGTGAGATGATGACAACTCCAACCCAAGAAGAAATCAGATTAGCAGAAGCCCAAAATCAGATAGCCCATTGGCGCAGATGGGGACCTTATTTAAGCGATCGCTATCTAAATGACAAAATAGCCGAATAAACTCGGTTCTTCATCTATTAAATAAAGGAGTTCACAACCTCATGTCAATTCATAAGTTTACTCTCTCCCGCCAGTTATTACGCAACTTGTCCATCTTTTCGCTGACTGTTGTACTCCTATACAGTGCATCTCGTGTGATACTTCCTGCTCCCGCCACTGATATCTCGAATGCTGCACCGAAGGGAAAGCAAGTAGCGGTTTTCGCTGGTGGGTGCTACTGGGGAATGTCAGCAGTTTTTGAGCATCTCAAAGGTGTTTCTGATGTCGTTTCTGGCTTTTCTGGAGGCGATGCAAAAACCGCAGACTACGCAATTGTCAGTACTGGATTAACCAATCACGCTGAATCAGTGAAAATCACCTACGATCCATCAAAAATATCATATAATCAGCTTCTGAAGGTCTACTTTTTGGTAGCGCATGACCCAACAGAGTTAAATCGACAAGGCCCCGACTCAGGTAAGCAATATCGTTCGGCGATCTTTTTTGCTAACGATGAGCAGAAACAGGCTGCACAAAAATATATCGATCAACTCAGCAAATCGCGAATCTTCGACAAGCCGATTGTGACGGAATTAGATCCTTTGAAAGGTTTTTATCAGGCTGCGGCATACCATCAGAATTATATAGTGCATCATCCGAGCGATCCCTATGTGGTAGTGAATGACTTGCCGAAGCTGGCTAAACTTCAAGCAAAGTTCCCTGATATGTATAGCAAGTAAGGGGATTTACAACATTTGACTTTTAATAGATCCAACGTTTGTCACCGCAATTTCGTAAAAATTTAAAATAATAGCGGTATAAATTATTTACTTAAGTAAAAGACTAGAGAAACATACATTAGTGTGTCTCTCTAGCCTGGGGAACGCATAAATCATCTTTAAGATTTTCAAATAAAACCTGTAATAATACGTACAATATTTTGTCTGCTATAAACTTACTACCTCTTTGCCTGTTTGGGATAATCACAGAATAAATGTTTTAAACCAAGTCTTACCTCACCCAATCAGAGTAATTATTGATTACCCAGATGGTTCACCCGATTGGAGGAAGACAAATGATAAACATAACCTCAGATTGATAAGATTAGGAAAAGGTAAAGATTTGTACTATGACTATTCTTAACATTGCTTCTCCCCTAATTGCGATCGCAGCACAAACCCGCCAAGCTGCAAGTAAGCTAGCTATTCTCTCCACTGAGTCCAAAAATCAAGCACTTGCTGCGATCGCTCAAGCTTTAGAATCAGCTCAGGATGAAATTTTACAAGCAAATGTTGCTGATTGTGAAGCTGCTACTGCCGAAGGAATTCCCAAACCACTTTATAAGCGCTTGCAGTTGGATGAACATAAATTAAGAGATGCGATCGCTGGGGTACGAGATGTTGGTAAGCTAGCTGATCCTATTGGTAAAATACAAATTCACCGTGAAATTGACACTGGTTTAATTCTCAAGCGAATCACTTGTCCTTTAGGCGTTTTGGGGATTATTTTTGAAGCCCGTCCAGAGGCGGCGATTCAAATTGTTTCTTTAGCTATCAAATCAGGAAATGGTGTAATCCTCAAATGTGGAAAGGAAGCGGTGCGTTCTTGCGAAGCAATAGTTAAGGCAATTAAACAAGGATTATCTCATACTGCTGTTAACCCTGATGCAGTACAGTTACTCACAACTAGAGAAGAAACTCTGGAACTTTTGAAGTTAGATAAATATGTGGATTTAATTATTCCTAGAGGTTCTAATTCATTTGTTAGATTTGTTCAGGAAAATACACGCATTCCGGTACTAGGACACGCCGATGGAATTTGTCATATCTATATAGATAAAGCTGCTGATATTTCTAAAGCAGTTCCGATTACAGTCGATGCTAAAGCCCAATATCCTGCTGTTTGTAATGCGATTGAAACTTTGCTAGTTCACCAGTCGATTGCTACAGAATTTTTACCAAAAGTTGCCGAGGCTTTGCAAGAACGCCATGTAGAATTAAGAGGTGATAAACGCACCTTAGGAATCTTGCCTAATATTACAACTGCAACAGAAATAGATTGGGAAACAGAATATAGCGATTTTATTTTGTCGATAAAGATTGTAGACTCTATAGAAGATGCGATCGCTCATATTAACGAATACGGTTCTCGTCATACTGACGCGATTATTACTGAAGATTCAACATCTGTTGAAACTTTCTTTGGACTTATTAATTCAGCCAATATATTCCACAACTGTTCTACCAGATTTGCTGATGGTTTCCGCTATGGTTTCGGTGCAGAAGTAGGGATTAGTACACAAAAAATGCCTCCCCGCGGCCCCGTTGGTTTAGAAGGATTAGTCACATACAAATATCAAATGACTGGTGATGGTCATATTGTAGCTACTTACACCGGAGAGAATGCTAAGGCTTTTACTCATCAGGATTTAGTGTAAAACATTCTCAAAATTATATGCTCTAGTAATGCTAGAAATACACCGGATAAATCGGTGTATTTTTTATATTAATAGTTTTTCTGAGTTGTCAAAAGTTTGAATTTATCCATGCCATCGATATTACGGTTTGAACTATCTTAGGACTTACGCAAACAATAGCTAAAACCCCGATTTTTAGGTAGGGACAATTCATGAATTGCCCCTACAGCGTGTAGTTTTGCATAAGTCCCATATCTGTTAAACTAATGCTTTCAACAAAGCCTGAAGTTTAAGTTGTACCTCTGCAAATTCTTTGTCAGGATCAGAGCCAGCGACTATACCAGCACCAGCATACAATCTCGCGCGATCGCCATCAATTAATGCTGAACGAATTCCTACAATAAACTCGCAGTTTCCCTCAGAATCTATCCAACCTAGAGGCGCAGCATATAAACCTCTCTCAAAGCTTTCGTAACGACGAATTTCGGCACAAGCAACATCTCGTGCTGCCCCAGCAACGGCTGGTGTAGGATGCAATTGTCCGACAATCTTTAAGGGGTGGATGTTAGCAGGAACCACAGCACTTATTGGGGTCCATAAATGCTGGATGTTAGATAATTGTCGCAGTCGGGGTGCTAATATTTGGGGTAACAAACCTAGCTGAGATAAACGTTGAGTGATAAAATCAAGTACTAGTGAATGTTCGTGCTTTTCTTTTTCGCTATTGAGTAAGCGATTGGCATTAGCTGCATCTTCAGCAGGGGTTTTACCTCGTGGTGCAGAACCAGCCAAAGCATCTGTGATTAACTGTTGATTATTAATACTAATTAATCGTTCTGGACTGGCACCAATAAAGTTTTGTCCTTTGCCATTACTTGTAGAAAAAATATAACAATTAGGATGTATTTGCCTAAGATTATTTAATGATTTAACTAAGTCAAAGTGTTTTTTTGACTTGACATCTAATATATCTGCTAACACAATCTTACTTAAATGACTAGACCGAATTTTTTCCAAAGCAGACACTACTGAACGTTTAAATTGAGCAGCATTCGTGGCGGATTTTTTGTATAATTTTGCTGGGAAACAATCAAGACTAGCAGAGTAATATTCTAAAGATTGGATAAATTCAATTTTATTTTGCAGATTCTCCAATAATGTTTGAATATTGACATTTGCATTGATAATTATATTTGTTACTAATACACAACGTTGATTTTTTACAGCTACTTGCCAATGTGGAAGAAAGATGGTAGCAGATGGAAAGGGATAATCTATTTGGGCATTTTTATCAAAAAAGCTGAAATAACAAAAAAAGTGAGGCCCAGAAAAAGGTTGGTTAGCGTTACCAAAATTAATTATATTTGTTAGACAAGATTTGATAAAATGTTCTGCTTGGCTAAAACGGTCTGCGCCATCAATCTGTAATTTTGCTACAGAATCAATTGCCGCGATCGCTTCTCCTTTACCTTTGTCCTCAAAGTAAAAATTTATTTCATTTGCTTGTGTAAGTTGATCCAATACAAGTAAAGGGTCAACTAAATCAATCTCTTGGGAGATACTGACAATTTGCTTGCAATTATTTTTGAGACACTTTTGTTGCACTGCTACCAGAAATTGATATAAATCTTTGTGCTGTACAAATAAGTTACTACGACATGGTGAAACTGTCATGGATCTAAACGATAGTAAATTTTTTTTAAGTTAACTTCCTAAAGTGTAATTAATCGTGGTCGTATTTCTACAGGTAACATATTAAGTTGTCATTTCACCAGCGTAGGATTTGCCTTGTTTGTGGTGTTCTTAGACCCTCACAAGCCAGTTCCAGCCTTGGGCTGCAACATGAGGGTGGAGTGTTAACAACACCAGGTTAACGAGCCACACTAAAAGTGAGAGTTATTTTTAGCTCATGAATATCTAGCGTCTATTTAATTATAAAATCTTAAGTGTGAGTAATATTCCAGTAATTTAATTAATCACAACTGATGACTACCAAGCAAATTTTATATCCTAACAGTAAGTTATGGATGGCAGCGATTAAACCGCCAATGTATAGCGTTGCCATTATGCCCATTTGGGTAGGAACAGCAGTGGCATTTGCCGAAACTAAAACTTTCAATAGTGTAGTATTTTCTACTTTTGTAACTGCGGCAATCTTAATTCTTGCCTGGGAAAATATTAGTAATGATGTCTTTGATTCGGAAACAGGTATTGATCAAAATAAGCACCATTCTCTGGTGAACTTAACAGGCAATAAGCCATTAATATTTTGGATAGGAAATTTGTGTTTAGGTTTGGGGTTGCTGGGCATACTAGCGATCGCCTTTTGGCAACAAGACTTAACTGTGATCGGTATAATTTTGCTGTGCTGCGGTTTAGGCTACACGTACCAAGGTCCTCCCTTTCGCTTAGGATATCAGGGTTTAGGCGAGATTATTTGCTTTTTTGCCTTTGGTCCCTTAGCAGTGGAGGCAGCCTACTACAGCCAAACCCAAACTTGGTCAATAACGAGTTTAGCAGCTTCAGTGATTGTCGGCATTGCCACAACCTTAATTTTGTTTTGCTCACACTTTCACCAAGTTAAGGATGACATAGCCGCAGGTAAGCGATCGCCTATTGTCCGTCTGGGAACCCAAAAAGGTGCCCAACTCCTAGTTTGGTTCACGGGTAGTATTTATCCCCTCACCTTGCTATTTGTACTATTGGGAATTTCTCCAGTTTGGACATTGTTGAGTTGGGTGAGTTTACCCTTTGCTGTCAAATTATGCCGCCACGTCCAAGAAAATCACAACCAGCCGGATAAAGTTAGTAACTGTAAATTCATCGCTGTAGCTGTGCATTTCTGGGCTTGCTTGCTGTTGGGATTGGGATTTATGATTTAGCGCATTGGGCATGGGGCCTGGGGCATTGGAACAGAGGAAAATGACTAATGACTACAAATTGGAATTTCGTCCTTATCAGCGAAGATTTTTGCGATCGCTTACCACCAATCATGGTAAGTGGGATATTCGTGAAGGTATTATCCTCCGTCTTACCGATGAATCAGGTAAAGTCGGCTGGGGAGAAATCGCCCCCATTAGCTGGTTCGGTTCGGAAACCCTAGAACAAGCCTTAGATTTTTGTCGCCAACTCCCAGTGCAAATCACAGACGAGATAATTTTCTCCATCCCAGATGAGTTACCTGCTTGTCAATTTGGCTTTGAGTCAGCACAAGGGTGGGGGAGTGGGGGAGATAATTTTATAACTCCTAACTCCTCACTCCTCTTGTACAGCGCCTTGCTAGCATCAGGGGAAGCGGCTTTAAATCAATGGGAAACATTGTGGCAGCAAGGATATCGCACGTTTAAGTGGAAAATTGGTGTGGATGCGATCGCTCATGAACTAAAAATTTTTGAGTCACTGATACACACCTTACCAGCCTCTACGAAACTGCGATTAGATGCCAACGGTGGACTTAGCTATGAAGAAGCTAACTTATGGCTGTGGACTTGCGATAATCTCAAGGCAAATGGAGAACTACCCCTAGAAATTGAATTTATCGAACAACCGCTAGCTGTTGAGCAATTTCAGCAGATGTTGGAATTGAGTCTGAGTTATGAAACTGCGATCGCTTTAGATGAATCTGTCGCCACACTTAGGCAACTCGCTGCTTGTTATCAACAAGGTTGGCGAGGGATTTTTGTCATAAAGCCTGGGATAGTTGGATCACCATCTCGTCTGAGGAAGTTTTGCCACCAGCATCAAATTGATACTGTATTTTCATCAGTATTTGAAACTGCGATCGCTAGACTTGCAGCACTCCAGCTAGCAGCAGAATTATCCCGAAACAACAGGGCAATTGGTTTTGGCATCAACCATTTTTTTGAACAAGAAGAAACCTGGCTTCAAAGTTTATGGAAAGACCTTTAGACTGTCTTAATAACCTGATTCATGATGATTGGCTTATCGGTTACAACAGTCGTCACTTTCATCAAATAGCTCAAGAATTATATTTAGAACTAATACAATTATCAGCGTGTGGAACACCACCAAAAATCATCTTAGCTGAACGCGAGCCATTACGATTTTTAGCAAGCTTTATTGCAGCTTGTGCAGCCAACTGTCCAGTTTTTCTTTGTAACCCCGACTGGGGAATACAAGAATGGCAACAAGTATTTGATTTAGTACAGCCAGACATTATTTTGGGAAAACTCCCCCACTCCCCCACTCTCCCACTCCCCCACTCCCCACTCCCTACTCCCCACTCCCCACTGATTCTGATTCCCACAGGTGGTTCATCGGGACAAATTAAATTTGCCATCCACACTTGGGAAACTCTCGTAGCATCTGTACAAGGATTTACAGAATACTTTCAACTCAAGGAAGTCAATTCATTTTGTGTATTACCGCTATATCACGTTAGCGGTTTAATGCAATTTTTGCGCTCTTTCACCACTGAAAGTAAACTGGCTATTCTGCCATTCAAAGCAGTAGAAGCAGGTCAAATATTGAATATTAAACAATCAGAATTTTTCATATCTTTAGTACCAACGCAGTTACAACGACTCCTAGAAAATCCAGAATTAACTGAATGGCTCTCCCAATTTAATACTGTACTTCTGGGAGGTGCGCCAGCATGGAACGAACTACTAGAAAAAGCCAGATTTCATGGCATTCGGTTAGCGCTTACCTATGGTATGACAGAAACCGCATCTCAAATTGCTGCCCTAAAACCAGATGATTTTCTGAGTGGTAAAATTAGCAGTGGTCAAATTCTTCCCCATGCAAAAGTAACTATTCGCAATCAGGAAGGCGAAATTTTAAATTCCAATCAAATCGGAAATATCACCATTCATGCTAAATCTTTAGCCCTTGGTTACTATCCTATAACTAGAGAAAACCAAACTTATTTCCAAGTAGATGATTTAGGCTTTTTAGATGATGAAGGTCATTTAAACATAGTTGGACGTGACAGCGACAAAATTATTACAGGTGGCGAAAATATTTACCCAGCAGAGATTGAGTCCGCAATACAAGCAACTCAAATGGTTGCTGATATTTGTGTCATCGGCATTCCAGATAAACATTGGGGACAAGCCCTAACAGCAATTTACATTCCCAAACAATCAGATACCTCTGCCTTAAACATCCAAACCCTACTCAAAGACAGACTCAGCAAATTTAAAATCCCTAAATATTGGATTCCCCAGCAAAATTTACCCCGTAACTCTCAAGGTAAAATTAACCGCCAACAGTTACAGCAAATAGCCACAGAATTCCTTCAAAATTCCATCAAATAACTTCTCTAGACTTTCTTCTCTCTGCGCCCTCAGCGCCTCTGTGGTTCGTCTCCAACCACTGAACTATCTCATCAGGTAATTCCCGCTTACTTCTACTACTCACATCAATACAAACATGACGAGTAATAGCCTTAGCAACTACCACCTCACCCACAGTAATTTCATAAGTTATTTCAAACTTCTCAACACCTATTTTTTGGGGAATTAAGCTAATCAGCAACTTGTCCCCAACAAACATAGGGCGCAAAAAATCGACACTAGCATGAACAATGGGAAACCCCACAGATGGATTAATAAAAAAATCTTTGAGAATAATACTTGATGCTTCTAAAGATTCTTCATAAGCTTCATGGCAAATAGCCAAAACATTAGCAAAATAAACTACCCCAGCAGCATCAGTATCTTGAAAGCGAACCGTGCGGTTATAAGTAAAAGGCATTTTTGATAATTGAATATTAAATTGACTCCAACGGCGGAACCTCAAAGTCATTAAATGAGGAAACATTGTAAGACGAAGCGGCTATTGCTTTCACTAGCTTACCGTCGAGAGTCAGCAAAGTAGCACCTACCTGCTGTGAAAGTGCAACATAAGAGCCATCGTAGGCGGAGATTCCATAATTTAATGCGATCGCAACTGCATCCGCCATCAAGTCAGCCGTAGAGACGATTATTGCTCTTAAGAAGCAAAACCATAGATGTGCTTCCTGCGGGTTAAAGTTCATCGATGAAGAACGGGTTCACCTGCATCACATCGACGGAAATCACGCCAACTGGAAGAAGAATAATCTCGAAGCAATTCATCAGAGCTGCCACGATTACAAACACATGAGCAAAAGCGCAAGCTGAGAACATCGGAAGCTGGGTGCGATGAAAGTCGCACGCCCAGATTTAACTGAGAGGTGCGGGGAATAATATCCCCCATCGACTCAACCCAACAGCAAGTCTTCCAAGCAGGAATAGAACAAAAACCCGATGGCAGTTGGGGCAGCAAATTTACCATAGCCGCCCGCGACGGGATTTTCGAGGCAGTAATGCAAGTGCCTGGTTTTACAATTTTGCTTGACACCCCTGCCCTATTCGTCCAGCCAGAACAAGGACTGAATCGCCAAGATTGGCAAATCCAACCATACAAAACCCATCTTAAAAACTTACGTATCTGCCAAGTTCCCGGCAATCATTGGCCGTTTTTGACACAACCAGAGGCATTTAACCAAACTGTAGCAGGTTTCTTGGCAGAACACAGATAAAAAATCTCATGATTATTACACGGGATTATCATACAGCAACAGAAGAATTAATAGGGGTATTGGGCATTGGGCATGGGGCATTGGGCATTGGTTATTCTCCCTCGTCTCCCCCATCTCCCCCACTCCCTATTCCCCACTCCCTACTCCCCACTCACCATTCATGAGCCTTTGTATCAATCCCGTTTGCCCTAAACCAAATCACCCGAATAATCATCAAAACCGCTTTTGTCAAAGTTGTGGTTCCCATCTGGAATTGCTAGGGCGTTATCGGGTGGCGTGCCTGTTGAGTGAAAAAACAGGTTTTAGTAAAGTTTATGAGGCATACGAACAAGATACCCCCAAAATCCTCAAAATACTCAAAGAGAATTTATCAGGCGACGCCAAAGCAGTAGAACTATTTCAGCAAGAAGTAACCGTGTTGGGACAATTGAAGCATCCCGGCATTCCTAAAGAGGATAGTTACTTCCAGTATCAAACCCGAAATGGTTTAGTGTTGCATTGCATTGCAATGGAAAAAATCGAGGGCTATAACTTAGAAGAGTGGTTAAAACAGCAGAATCGCCCTATATCTCAAGAACAAGCCATAGACTGGTTAAGACAGTTGATAGAAATTTTGGATGTAGTGCATGGTAAAAAGTATCTACATCGAGATATTAAGCCATCTAACATCATGATTAGATCCCCCATTGAGAATGGTTGGGGAAAGCTAGTACTGATTGATTTTGGCACCGCCAGTGAAATTACTAAAACTTACCAAAACCAACTCAGCAACGGCGACAAGATGACAGCACTTATGTCATCTGGCTACAGCGCCGCAGAACAAATGAATGGTCAAGCAGCACCGCAATCAGATTTATTTGCTTTGGGACGCACCTTTATATTTTTGCTAACGGGATACCATCCTTTGGAAATGTATGATGTCCAGCACAATTTGCTGCACTGGCAGAACAATGCTATTGATATTTCACCCTTGCTGTTAAATTTCATTGATTGGCTAACAGCATCAGATATAGAAAAACGCCCTGCCAATACCCAGGAGATTTTGAATTACCTAGAAGAAATTGAAGCTCAACTTAGAGGAATCAATCATAAAGATCCTAATCCGCCAGAATTATCTCAAAGTGAACATTTAACTACGCCGATTAATAATAATTTATTATCTACACATAAGCAACCGGAAAAAGTGCCCCTAGTGGCATTTTTTGCAGCACTTCTACTGGCTTTAGGATTATTTAGCATCCTGGCTTTGACAGCGCAAACATCAGAAGTTTCTGGAATGTCAAATTACAAACAATATCCAATGAGAAAAGGCGGAATAGATTATTTCTCCTATCAAGAAGGCAGGGATAATCAGGGAAGGATAGCTAAGTTTAATATAGCAGTTTTATCACTAAAATATAAATGGCTTTTAGGTAGCAATTTTCAAATTAAAGATAATGATGAAATTATTAGTATTGACCTTTTGAAATTGAGCTTAGAACAAGAAAATATAGAGAAGATAATGGAAGCTCCTAGTGAGATTATCTCTTTAGGCACAGCTTCTTGTAAAGGTGATACAGCAGCTGAAGAACGTGTGGCTCTAGAACGTTCTCAACAAATACAACTTTTAGTGAAAAAATTATTTATTAATACACCAAGCGTCAAAAATTATCGCTTATTAAATTTGGGTCAATTTCAGCGCAGTAATTGTCAGGCAAATGAGGATGTAACTACATATCAAAGAAGTATTATAATTATTGGTGTTAAAAGAGAATCATCAGGTGTGATTATCGATGAGGCGCTACGGGATAGGTTAGAAAAAAAGCCTTTTGCTGATTTTAAACTAGAAGATTATTCTTTAGGTTCGGCACAGAAGTTTAAGACGATACCGAGCAATCTATAAAATCTCTAAGAGCATGTCTGAGAAGTATCAAATATTTGTTGATCCCCCCTAACCCCCCTTAAAAAAGCAGGGTGGTTTCATACGGAAAAAGAAAAATACATAAGTCTTGATTTCTCATGTATAACCATAGATTTTGACCCCTCTCCAAACCTCTCCCCGAAGCGGAGAGAGGCTTTAAAACCCAGTTTTAGTTTTTTTCTCTCGTTCTATGAAACCACCCTGCCTAACCCCCCTTAAAAAAGCAGGGCTGTTTCATTCGATCTCTTAGAGATTTTGTCAATAGTATAAGTCAGAAATTTGCTTGATTTGGTTATCGAAAAGATACCACCTCAACGAGTAAATTTCAGTGCGATGTCTACGACGGGCTACGCCTACGCGATTTTCTCGCCCAATCAGATTTTTTAGTCACCTGACTTTTTTGCTTGAAACGCTTGTAAATCAGAGCCTTTTAGGGAATGAATCAGCCCTGCCTTAAAAAAGGGGGAAATAAGAGTCTTAAAGTCCCCCTTTTTAAGGGGGATTTAGGGGGATCTCCAAGGGTTAGGTGTATACAAAAAAACTTTTCAGACATCCTCTAATACATCAGTGCATAGGCATAGCCCATCGTAGATATCGCCACTTTAGTCATAAACTACAACTATGGTCATCTACATTCCCTATGGCTAAAGCAGCAGATATTAGCACAAAGCGATTAATCAGCCTCGCACCAGAAAACTGGGTAAAATGGGTAACGCAAATTCCCAATATTGTAACTGGGGAAATTCTCAACTCCGAATTCCAGTGGATTAGCCGTGAAAGCGATGTATTAGTCCGCGCTACCAGTCCAAAATATGGCGAATTTCTTGTACTCAACGAGTTATAATTACGCTACAAACCGGAAATGCCCAAACGGATGCGGGCTTATACAGCACTAGCCGAAGAAAAGTACAATTTGCCCACCTATCCGGTACTAGTTAACATCCTCAAAGAAAGTGATATTGAAATACCCACTAGTAGTCCGTCAAGTTTAAATTGAGGGGTATTAATTTAGTTCGTAGTTGCGCTTTAGCGCTAAAGCGCAACTACGAACCCCTCAAAACTAGCTTGACAGACTACTAGCTATAAATCGGAATTTGCAGGTTTACAAGCGCGTCAAGACTACCGCGTTATCAACCTTTGGGAAGTCGATGTGGAAATTGTTTTTACTCAACCTGTTCCCTGCTTGCTTCCCTTTGTGCCAATTCTCAAGGGAGGTGCAGAAGAATCCACTGTGCAACGGGCATTGCAAATTCTTCGCGCTGATGAGCAATTGAGCCAGTTAGAAATTGTTATGGCTTTTTTTGCTACCTTCGTATTAGGGACTTCCAAATAAAAAAATACTCAAAAAACTGGCGAAAAAACTCTCTCCTCCTTATTCCTCTGTGTTCTCTGCGTCTCTGTGGTTCGTTTATTTGGATAATTTATTTCTTGGAAGTCCCTTAGACAGCGCTTTAGTTCAGCAAATCATGAGGTGGGATATGGCAGTGTTACGCGAATCTCCCTGGTATCAACAAATTTTCAGAGAAGGCGAACAACGTGGACGGCGAGAAGAGATACTGTCAGGTATTGAACTCGCTTTGGAGATAAAATTTGGCACTGAGGGATTGCAACTGATGCCAGAAATCTCTAAAATTTCAGATTTAGATAGATTAAAAGCAATTCAGCAGGGAATTAAAAGTGTGAATACTCTAGATAAATTACGGCAAATTATATAAATTGCTTATGCTCCCATCCCAGAGTACCGCTTTAAACCTGCACGCCAAAGAAAGCGATTCACACCCAAAAATACTAATATCCAACCTAGAATTGACCAAAATCCCCGTCCTATATCCACGGGTAGCCCTACCAAAAGACTCGCGGGAAAGTCAATTAAATAGGGAAAAGGCGTAAACATAACTATTTTCCGCACGGCTTCTGGAAAGACCTCTAAAGGTGCTATCAAACCAGATAAAAATAGATAAAATAACAACCAGAAATTTTCTAAAGCGCTAGCCCGCTCCGTCCAAAAAGCAAACATGGCAAAGGTGTACTGAATGGTAAATCGCAAAGCAAAAGCTAGCCCCACCGCCAATGTAAAGAGCAAAAATCTATCCCAACTAGGTACCCAAAAAGCTTGGGGATAGAGAATAAAAAATAATCCCACTAATAGAAAAGCAAAGCTTAAACGAGCAAATCTTTCAGAAATATGCCCCGCAACGTGATGCCATACTGGGTCGAGCGGTTGTAGTAACTTGGGTGAAAGCTTGCCTTCCACGACCTCCTTTTCAAAGTCCCAAATTACCCAAACAACTGTGAGTTGTCTGACAATAAAAACCGTGATGAAGTAACGGGCAAAATCCACAGGTGATAGCCCAAACTGTCCTCCTTGTGCCGCCTGTATCCAGGCACCCATAAGAATAATCGGCAAAGACCCAGCTAAAACCCATAAGATTAATTCTGCCCGATACTCAACCATATAGGCGTAGTATACTGACAGCAAAGTTAAGGCTTTTCTAATTATCCGCTTCATTTATTCAGTTCCCGCTACAAAAATTACCCAGAATTCTCCACTCTTGTACAGACGCGATTAATCGCGTCTGTACTACACAACACCTGCCTGAAAAACTCGTCCAATTACTTCTTCTACAGGCGGTTCGGTGACAGTTAAATCAATTACCTCCAAATCTGCCAAAATCTGAGATACTGTGCGGGTAAGCGCCTCTCGCTGTACCATAAAACGCACTGCTCGCCCTTCTAAGAGTTTCACGTCACCATAGGTCATAAGTTTTTCTATTGGTAGAGGTTGGGCTAACTCTATATAGACTTCTCGGTAAGGAGCAAAACTTTCCAGCAGTCCATTTAAGCTACCGTCATACATCAGCTTCCCCTCATGAATCAACAGCACCCGTTGACACAAAGCTGTGATGTCAGCCATGTAATGACTCGTCAACAGGACTGTAGCCTGATAACGCTGATTGTACTCGCGCAAGAATTCACGCACTGCTGCTTGAGCATTTACATCCAATCCCAGGGTTGGTTCATCTAGGAACAATACGTGGGGATGATGCAAAAGTGCTGCTAACAATTCTGCCTTCATCCGTTCACCCAAAGACAGTTTCCGCACTGGTTGGGTAAGTTTGCCTTCTAAGGAAAGCATCTCTGTTAATTCTCCTACCCGCCTCTGGAACTCTTTATCAGAGATGTTATAGACAGCAGCATTAATTTTCAAAGAATCGAGTGCTGGTAAGTCCCAAAGAAGCTGCTGCTTTTGCCCCATTACCAAGGTAATTTTTTGCAAAAATGCTTCTTTACGCTGAAACGGAACTTGTCCAGCTACTCTGACTTTACCGCTAGAGGGATGAATCAGCCCTGTGAGCATTTTGAGTGTGGTGGTTTTTCCAGCACCATTTGGGCCTAAAAATCCCACTATTTCACCAGGGGCAATTTCAAAGGAAACATCCTGAACTGCTTGAATTGAGCGGTAGGTGCGGCGAAAAAAGTGGGTAATTGTACCTTTAATTCCCGGATTTTTAACTGCTACTGGATAAGATTTACTTAGGTTTTCAGCAATGATGATTGACATATTTTTTAGATTAGAAGCACAGATGTAAGTAAGTGGGCAAGAATAAATCAAACTATTTTACGTAATATAAAATTAACTAAATAGTTTTTTAGTAAGGGCTGAAGCCCTTAAGAGGTTGTTTGAAAAGTAGTTAGGTGTGATTTTAGGCACTCGTTGATCCCCCCTAACCCACGCCAGTCGCTCTACTTGGGGAGACCCCAAGACCGCGCTGGCTCCCCTTAAAAAGCAGGGCTGATTCATTCCCTAAAAGACCTTAATTTACAAGCGTATCAGTCAAAAAAATCAGGTTTTTAAACACTCTAATTGGGTCAAAAACCAGGCGATCGCACTTAAATTTACCGATTGAAACAGTAATTTTTCGATTACCAACTCACTAAATTTTCTGGTTGATACTCTTGACAAAATTCTGATCTGAACGAATGAAACAGCCCTGCCTTAAAAAGGGGGGAACCGGAATCAAAGTACGCCTTTTTAAGGGGAGCCACTCTTGTTGCACGTGGCGTGGATTTAGGGGGATCTCCAAGGGTTAGGCGTATAAAAAAACTTTTCAAACAACCTCTAAGAGAGGGCTGAAGCCCTTACTACAAACCTTTAATTATTCACGCCTACTTACACAGGTAAACACACATAAATCATTGGCGTTTAGCGCTGTTTACAGGAGCAGTCATTCAATTTTAGATTTTTCCTTCAATCCAAAATTCAAAATCTAAAATGGTTTTACCGTAAACGTCCAGATCGCAGTGTACTGATAATTAACCACAAACCCAATAAACTAGCGACTGCAAACAGGATGGTACTTAAAAAAGATAGCTGAGTTGTCTGCGCTCTGGTGGAAATAATTGCTGCACCCATAATCAGCGAACCCACTAATATACTAAAAGATAGTCGGTTAGCGGCATCGTCCATAGTGCGTCGCACGCCATCTAACCCCCGCAGTGATAGATTCCACTGTAAGGTTTCTGAGGTAACTCGGTCTAATAACAGTTCGATTTGGCGGGGAGATTGGAGAGACAGACTTTTCAGATCCAAAGCTGTTCTCAGGAGCGATCGCACCGGATTATCCCCTATTAACTGACGGCGAAACAAGTCTGTAATTAATGGCTTGATTTCATCAATCAGATTAATCTCTGGGTTGAATGTCCGCGCCACACCCTCTAAGTTGGCTATGGTTTTGGCATACAAACCCATGTTGCTAGGTAGGCGTATTTTATTGTTGCGGGCAACTTGCAAAATTTCATAAATTATCTGACTGAAATTCATCTCAGTCAAGCTGACGTTGTAATACTTTCGTAGCATCCGGTCATAATCATTTTCCAGCCGCGACAAAATTACTGGTTGAGCCGAATCTGCTAGCTGCAAAGTTAACTGAGCGCATCTTTGAGCATCTAAATCAACGATCGCTAACAACATTTCTGTTAAAATCTGCTGTGTGCGGGGATCAAGTCTTCCCACCATGCCACAGTCTAAAAGGGCAACACGACCATCTTTGAGATAAAACAAGTTTCCTGGATGAGGATCAGCGTGAAAAAAGCCATCAATATATAGTTGTTGGAAAAATACCCGAAATAACAAAGTAGTTATTTCTTTACGCAGTACAGCAGGGTCTTTACCGTTGGTGTTACTATCCAAATCCGCCGACAAGAACGGCACCCCATCCAGCCATTCCATCACCAATAACTTTTCTGTGGTCAATTCCCAGTTGATTTCCGCAACTACTATTTGTGTGGGATCAAACCAACGACTTTTAGATAAGTTGCGCCGCAATTGGTCTGTAAAACCCGCTTCTCGTGTAAAATCTAACTCGGCTTCTAAGGCTTTGGTAAATTCTTCGGCGATGGATTTGATTTCGTAGGTTTGCCCAAACTCAGTCCGCGCCACTAAATCGGCAATACCTTGAATTAAAGCAATATCTTGGGCAATAGTCAGATCAATTCCCGGACGTTGCACTTTCAGAGCGACTTCTCGACCGTCTGCTAGTGTAGCTCGATGGGTCTGGGCAATTGATCCGGCGGCTACTGGGATGGGGTTAACTGTTTTAAAGGTTTCTGTTAATGGACGTTTTAATTCTTTGCGGAGGATTATTTCGATCTCTGACCAAGGAACTGCTGGTACTTCATCTTGAAGAGTTGACAGTTCTTCAATGTAGGCGGCGCTGAGTAAATCTGGACGGGTAGAGAGTAGCTGACCAAGTTTAACGTAAACTGGACCCAAGTCTACCAGGATATTTTTTAAAACCGCAGGTGTCGGTAGCTGGGGTTCATCAGCTTTGCCACCAGTAAGTAACCTTCGCATATAGTCCCAGCCATTGCGAAGGAAGACTTCAAGGATTTCTCGTTGACGGGGAACAGTTTGGGTCAGGAACATTTTGGGGAGTGGGGAGTGGGGAGTGGGGGAGATGGGGGAGTGGGGGAGATAGGGGAGTGGGGGAGATGGGGGAGAATTTTTCCAATGCCCCATGCCCAATGCCCCATGCCCAATGCCCAAAGTCAAGTTATAATGGAAAAATAGTCTTTTTCGCCTCTGCCAAGGGTTTTAAATTTTATAGCAGGTCGGTAAATCGGGAATCGCTTTGGAGAATTTTGAGGATCTGCTTGATTTCCTGGGTACGTTCTTTTTTAACAATAAGGGTGACATTGCGATCGCGCACAATCACCACGTCCTCTAAACCAATAGTAACAACTACATCCTCTGGATTTGAGGCATAAATAATCGCCCCCTGCGTGTCCAGCCCTACATGGGTAGCGAGTTCTACATTGGGAGTCTCTTCTGTCTTCAGTAAGCGTTCGATGGCATTCCAATCTCCTAAATCATCCCAACCAAAATCAACTGGCAAAACGTATGCTAGAGTTGTCTTTTCCATTAGCGCATAGTCTATACTCTTCTTAGGCAACTGGGGATAGATATCAGGGCCATGTTGTTCTAAAGGTTCGATAATTTCTGGCGCATGGCTATGTAGTTCTTTAAGAACAACCCCTGCCCGAAAAACGAACATTCCACTATTCCAGCTAAAACGTCCCGTAGATAAAAAAGTTTCTGCTGTTTCGCGGTTGGGCTTTTCAGTAAAGCGGTTGACGTGATAAGCTGGCAACTCATTAAAGCTACCTATCTTTTCACCTTGTTCAATGTAGCCGTAACCGGTTGATGGAAAAGTAGGCTTGATCCCCAGTGTAACGATCGCTGCTGTGCTTGTTGCCAGTTGCGTAGCCGCCCTTAATGTGTGTGCAAACGCCTCTTGGTCAGCAATCCAGTGGTCAGCAGGGAAAAAGCCAATCACAGCGTCTTCTCCATAGCGCTGTTTGATTTCTAAACTTGTCCAAGCAACGGCTGCGGCAGTGTCTCTTCCTTCCGACTCAATCAGTAAGTTTTCAACTGGTAGATCAGGTAATTGTTGTCGTACCCCTTCAGCTATCTGACTAGAAGTGATCACCCACAAGGTGTCCCAACTGCCTCCGAGTGCTAGTAAGCGATCGGCGGTTGCTTGTAATAGACTTCTAGAGCTACCATCAAGACTTAAAAATTGCTTGGGTCGGTCTTTGCGACTCAGGGGCCAAAAACGTTCACCTTTACCACCAGCAAGGATTACGGGGAACAATAAAGTATTCATGTTGTCATACACGCTTACCGAAGAACATTACAAGTTTACAGTGAGCTTTTCCACTGGCAATATTTGTAGCTTGGATTAACATACTTTTAGGGAGTGGTTGAGTGGGGAAATAATTGTGATAAAACAAATCGAATGGTCGGAAAATCCGGTTACATCTCAACAAGTAGTAGAGTTTGAAAATGAAGTGCGATCGCCGCAACTTCAACGAACGGAAAATCAAGTAACACCTGCACCAGTAGCCGATTCTGAGGAGGAGAATGTAGAACTAAACCAGCCAGCGAATCCAAACCGTAGCGTCGTCGAATCTGTGGGTGCGATTCCCAATCAGCTTTCTGAGAGACTGGGCTTAACCATGCCTCAATGGTTGCTGTGGATCACGACGATTGTCATCGGCGTTATCTTATCTGGGCTGCTGGTGTCAACGTTAGCGCTGTGGACTCCTTTGTGGAGCAATCTAGATCGAACAGATGAAGATTTAGGAACTGCTGGTAAAGACGAGCCAAAAATTCCACTACCAGGGGAATTATGGAGCAAACTCTCCCAGTACCAGCTTTCACGACCGATGAATATCTTAATCATGGGGATTGAACCAGTCAATGGTACTGTTGATGGCTCACCAGAAAGCTTTGCTGGCAAAAGCGACTCGATGCAGCTAGTACGGCTCGACCCTACTGAAAAATCTGCAAGGGTGCTTTCCATTCCCAGAGATACGATGATCGCCATCCCCGAAAAGGGAGAAAAGGGATTAACTAAGGTATCTGATGCCAATGCCAAAGGCGGACCAGTCTTGGCAGCACGGGTAGTCAGTCGTACCTTAAACAACGCCCCAATCGATCGCTACATCCGTATTTCTACCAGTGGTTTACGCCAGTTAGTCGATCAATTAGGCGGAGTAGAAGTCTTTGTTCCCCAATCAATGGAATATAAAGACTCCAGCAGTCGGCTATCGGTTAATTTAGTTAGTGGCTGGCAAACCCTCAACGGCGAACAAGCAGAACAGTTTGTCCGATTCCGCGAACCAGGTTTGGGAGATTTGTCAAGAGTGCAGCGTCAGCAAGCACTTATCGCAGCCCTGCTGCAACGCCTCAATAGTCCCACCGTTTTACCCAGGTTGCCTCAACTAACTCGCTTGATGCGAAAATACTTTGATACCAACCTGAAGATGGAAGAAATGATGGCGTTGGTAAACTTCGGCCTCAACTTAGATCGAGATAATTTCCAAATGACCGTGTTGCCTGGTACTTTTAGCCGTTTTAGCAAAGACCCTGATAGCTATTGGCTGAATATGACTGGACAACAGAGCCTGTTGAATGATTATGTTGGGGTAAATGTACCTGGTCTGAAGCCAGATATGCGTCAGGTTCCTAACCTCAAAATTGCTATTCAAAATGCTTCCAATCAACCTCAGCTAACTGAAAAAGTTATTGCTTATCTCAAACAGAAAGGCTTTACTAATATTTACAAAGTGCCTGATTGGCCAGATACCCAACGCCAAACTCAGATTGTTGTCGAAAAAGGCGATCGCCGAGTTGGAGTTGATTTGCAAAAAGTCTTAGGCTTGGGTCAAATCGAGGTGTCGGCCACTGGTGATTTAGAATCTGATCTGACAATCCGCATTGGTAAAGATTGGAAATAGTCATTAGTCATTAGTCATTGGTCATTGGTTAATGACAAAGAGAGAAGTTCTGAACGTCGGCTTCCGGCGCTTAGAACTTCTAGGACTACCGAAAAAAATAAAGTTATGAAAAAGATTTTACTCCGGTTTTTTGGTTTGATTGTGATTTTGACACTAGCATTTTTGTGGATAATACTTAATCCCAAGCCGGCTTTTGCTCAAGTCAACACAATCAATTACAACAATATAAATTTAGAAAATCGTGATTTTTCTCATGCTGATTTGGCGGGTGTGACTTTTGTAGCAGCAGAAATGCGGGGGATAAATTTCCAAGGTGCGAATTTAAGCAACGCAATTCTGACTAAGGGAGTTTTATTAAAGGCAAATTTGGAAGGTGCAAACTTGAGTGGCGCTTTAGTCGATCGCGCCACTATGGATAGTGCTAACCTGAAAAATGCCATTTTTACAGAAGCCACTTTGACGAGTAGCCGCTTTGACGATGCTGATGTTACTGGTGCTGATTTTACCGATGCTTTAATTGATCGCTATCAAGTCTCGCTATTGTGTGAAAGGGCTGATGGCATAAATCCGGTTACGGGTGTGTTAACGCGAGATAGTTTGGGTTGTCGATAGTAGGGTGTGTTAGTGCGGAGACACATGTACACTTTAGAATCAATCGTTAGGCTCGGCTTGCTGTAACGTACCCTACTAAACTAATTTGGCAGGTAATGCTTTATTTTCTCTTTTATAAAATCCGTGCTTCCAGAGTCAATGTTAGTATTTTTTGACTTAGCAATGTAATTTGCTACATCGGCCATACGAGCGTTCAATTTAGCTTTAAAATTACCATTAGCAATACAACATAAAACTTTATTGATTGCAAAAGGTATTTCTTCAATAAAATCAATATCTTCAACACATACTATAAGTTCATCTGTAAGTTCTCTGTCCGCACTAGTCCAATAAACAACAATTTTTACTTCTGACGAACTTGTGATAGAGTTATCTTCAATATGTAATTCATAATCACCAATACTATCAATTTGATTATCATCAATTGAATAAAACTTTACTGGAACATAAAAACTTAGTGTTCCATCTTCATCTACAAAGTTTACACTATAGCGGTTCCCATTCAGATGCGGTACAACATTATATCGCTAGGTGTAGGGGCACGGCAGTGCCGTGCCCTTACGGGTGTACCTAACTAGGTCGAGAAACGCTATATCTCCAGTTTCATCCTCAAACCAAGCATATTCAAAACCATAAAGGTTTAAGTGTTCAATAAGCTTTTGCTTAATTAATTCCTTAGACATGATTTAATTCTCCTTTGTTCACTATAAAATTATCAACGATTTTTGATATAAAATTTTCCATAGGGACATTATACCCCCGAAATTTGTATAAAAAACGTCATATTCAATTAATGATTGCAACACATCTTTGGGCAAAGACGCGATTCATCGCGTCTCTACAAATGGTCTATTTGTCGCATTATTTTTTCCAATTGGTATAATTATCGAAAATTCGCCTCTAATTACCGTTGGGAATTTTAATTAAAAACTCTGTTCCTTCTACTGGCGTGGAGGAACATTTAATCTGACCATGATGTTTTTCAACTATTATTTGATAGCTGATAGACAATCCTAAGCCTGTACCTTTACCTGGTGCTTTGGTAGTGAAGAAGGGGTCAAAAATGTGCGATCGCACTTCTTCTGTAATACCTAAGCCATTATCACCTATTCTAATTACAAATTGATTATTAACAACTTGTGTAGTAATCCAGATGGTCAAAGGAATCCTTGGGCATTTTTCTGCTGATTCCAAGTATTTATCCTGTATAAAATTGAACTTTTCTTCTAATGCATCAATGCTATTACTGAGGAGATTCATAAACACCTGATTTAGTTGCGCGGGATAGCATTCAAGCAAAGGTAAAGTACTATATTGTTTAATAATTTCAATGGGCGGTCGTTCATTATTGTTTTTCAAGCGATGCCCTAAAATCAGTAAAGTACTATCCAAGCCTTCATGAATATCTACTAGTTTCAATTCGGCCTCATCTGTACGAGAGAAGTTTCGTAGTGATAACACAATCTGACGAATACGCTGTGTTCCTACTTTCATGGACTCAAGGGTTTTGGGTAAATCTTCTATAATAAACTCCAAATCAACATTTTCAATTTTCTCTTGGAGAGTTGGCAATAGGGAAGAGTTTTGACGGTAATGCTTCACGACATTTAGCAGTTGTTGAGTATATTCATCTAAATGAACAAGATTGCCAAAAATAAAAGTGATAGGATTGTTGATTTCATGCGCCACTCCAGCAAGTAGTTGTCCTAAAGCTGCCATTTTTTCACCCTGAATTAATCGGCTTTGAGTCTGTTTTAATTCTTCCAGGGCTTGAGTAAGTTCTAAAGTTTGACGTTTAGTTTGTTCGAGTAATTCCGCTTGCTGAATCGCAATTCCAAATTGGACTCCGACTTGAGCCAGTAAATTGATTTCTTCCTCTTGCCAATAACGCGGTTGCGAATTTTGATAAGCAACTAATAATCCCCATAATTTTTCACCTTCCCGAATCGGAACAAAGGTTTCATTCCGGGGAAGTTGGTTATCGTCGTCTGTGTTCTCAGAAGTTTCTATAATCATTGGTGGAGTTTGTGTAACAGGTTTCCAGTCATCTTTAAAGGAATCTGCCACAAATTTACCACTCCAATCTGAGTTAAAGCGGTAGATTGCAACTCGCTCGACTTCGAGCAACTCTCGCACAGCGTGGGTAGTAGTTTTAAAAATAGTTTTAATATCAAGTGATTGGCGAATTTTATCAATGGTTGTAGCCAGCAATTCTTGCCGTTCCATTGCTTTCTGGCGTTCAGTAGCTTCTGTTAACTGGACAGCTTGCATTTGAACTTGTCTTAAATAAGAATCTTGTTTTAATGCAACTCCCAACTGCTCGGCAATTTGAGTAGCAAATTCAATTTCTGATGGTTGCCATTGACGAGGAGCATTGCATTGGTGAAGACAGAGTAATCCCCAAAGTTCACCTTCTTTTAAAAGTGGAGCGACCATATTAGCCCGGACTTGAAATTCTTCTAGTATTTGCACATAACAGTCTTGAAAATTTTCTTGATAAATGTCAGCGATCGCATTGACTCGACCTTGAGCATAAAGCGGTGTAAACATTTTACTAAAGCAGTGGTCATAAACTTTTTCTGCGATTACCGAATTCCAACCAGGAGCTACGTCTTCATAAACAAATTCTCCTTCCCAGTCTTGTTGAGGATTAAAGCGGAATACCCCTACTCGGTCGGCTTTCAGAAGTTGCCGCATTTCAGTAACACAAGTTTCAAAAATTGTGTTTAAATCTAAAGACTCGCGAATTCGGGTAATAATACTAGTTAATATTTTTTGTTGCTCTGCTTGATATCGGGCATCATGCAAGAGTTTGTTGTGTTCGAGAGCAACCCCTAAATTTACAGCAATTTGGCTGACAAATTCAATTTCCGAAGGCTGCCAAATTCGAGAATTGCTGCATTGATGAACACACAATAACCCCCATAATTTGCCTTGCTTCAATAGGGGAACCACGAGATTAGCCCGCACTTGAAATTTGCCCAGAATCGCAGCATGACATTCACTTAATCCAGCATCGTAAATATCTGCTACTGCTTGCACCCGACCTGCTTGATAATCAAGAGCAAACTGTTCGCCAAAACAGTGGTCGTAGACTTTAGCGGCGATTACTGAGTCCCATTCCGGTACAACATCCTCAGAAATAAATTCTCCTTCCCAATCTTTTTGAGGGTCAAAACAAAAGACTGCTACTCGATCTGTTTGCAGCATTTGTCGCACCTCGGTAACAGTAGTCTGGAAGATTGTATCTAAATCTAAAGACTCCCGAATTCGGGTAATGACGCTAGTTAATGTCTTTTGTTGCTCTGCTTGGTACTGAGCGGATGCCAGCAATTTATAATGTCGCAAGGCTACACCAATTTGTGTACCGATTTTGCTCAGTGATTCGACTTCATAAGATTGCCACTGTCTGGGTGAAGCATTTTGATAGGCAGCAATGATTCCCCAAAGTTGATCTCCTTGGAGAATGGGGGCAGTTGCAAAGGCTTTTGCCTGGAATTGCTCTAACAAAGTTATATGACAGTCTTTTAATTCGGCTTGATAAATGTCATTAACTGTAAATGTCTGGTTGTTAAGGTAACGTCCGCCTTGCGTCTGTTGTAAATAAGTATCAAAAACCGTCGTCTGAACGCCAACTAAGGGATTACAGCCTTCGGTAAATGATTCAGCAACAAAGTTACCACTCCAATCTGGATTGAAGCTAAAGATGGCGACTCGATCAGCTTGCAGCAGCTTGCGTATTTCTTGAGTTGTTATTTTAAAGACGGTTTCAATATCAATGGGTGAGCGAATTTCATCGACGATTTGAGCTATTACTTGGTCGCGTTGAGCCGTCTGAGCTAATTTTGCAGCTTGCAATTGGACTTCATGGAGATGCTTCGCTTGTTGAATGGCAACCGTCAGATGGTCAGCAATTTGACGAATAAACTCGATTTCCGATTCCTTCCAGTCACGAGGCTCACTGCACTGGTGAATGCAAAGCAATCCCCACAGTTCTTTCTGCCGCAATAGAGGGACAACTAGATTGGCCTGTACCTGAAATTTACTCAAAATTTCGGCATGACAATCACTCAGTCCTGCCTTATAAATATCTGCTACGGCTTGGACTCGACCTTGTTGATAACTGGCAGCAAATTGTTCTCCAAAACAGTGGTCATAAACTTTTACTGCTATTGCTGAGTTCCAGCCGGGTGCAACATCCTCAGAAACAAATTCTCCTTCCCAATCTTTTTCTAGGTCAAACTGAAAAACTGCTACACGGTCAGCATTTAGCAACTGACGCACTTGTGTAACGGTCGTTTGAAAAATTGTTTCTAAGTCAAGAGACTCGCGAATGCGGACAATTACACTAGCTAGAGCCTTTTGTTTGTCTAGTTGCTCTTGAAGTTGAGCGCTTGACAAGAGAAGTTGATTTTCCGTGAAATTTGAATTTGGTTCCATTGCTCTGGATTATGTCGTTTTTATATATAGTTCCCATTTCTGGATCTATCCAATGGGTTAAAAATAATTTTGGCTACACAACAGAGCAAATGACCAAGTTAGCGTTGTCGGGATAAATCAGCAAAGCCATTGAGTTGGTAGCGATCGCATTGTCCCTAAGACCGCGATAAAATTCTCAAGCACGATAGCGCACTCCATACCAATGCAAATTAACTGGCAAACTGCCAAAACCTACGAATACATCCTGTATAAAAAAAACGATGGTATGGCGAAAATTAGCATCAACCGTCCCCACAAACGCAATGCCTTTCGTCCTAAAACTGTTTTTGAACTCTACGACGCTTTTTGTGATACTCGTGAAGATACTACTATTGGCGTAGTACTATTTACTGGCTATGACCCACACACGGATGGTAAATATGCCTTCTGTTCTGGTGGCGATCAAAGTGTAAGGGGACATGCGGGTTATGTGGATGAAACTGGTATCCCCCGCTTAAATGTGCTGGACTTACAACGCCTGATCCGTTCCATGCCCAATGCCCCTCACATCTACATCAACTCCATCTCCCGCAAGCCTTGACGTAGTCTCTTCGCTTCTTCGGGATTATATCTTTCATGAAGAGCGATCGCTTTTTTAAAAGCTGTTAAACTATCTTGGTGATTGCCAACTTTGAGCAACACTACCCCTAAATTTTGATAAGCTTCGGCATAGTTGGGATTTAACGCGATCGCATTTTGATAAGATGCGATCGCATCTAGAAATAAACCCAAAGCTTTAAATGTCATCGCCAAGTTATAATGCCCAAAAACAAAATTCGGGTCAATTTTCAAAGTTGTGGCGTAAGCAGTTTTCGCACCGTTGAAATCTCCTGCGGCTTTGAGTAAGTTACCCAAGTTATTGTATGCTCCTAATTTGAGCATGGGATAAATTGGCAATTTGATGGCAGCTTGATAATGAGAAATAGCCTGTGGGGATTTTTGTAACCGACTGTAGGCAATGCCTAAATGATAGTGGAGTTCATATAAAATATCGTAGTTTTCTTCAACAACGGTGATTCCATGTCTGAGCAACTCCATACCTTCGGTAATTTTCCCAGTCTCTACATACAATGCCCCTAATTTACTGCAAACATAAGGGTCATTAGGATGAGTTGCCAGAAATCCTGACATCGCTGTTGCAGCTTTCGCATATTTGTTATTTTGAGCGATCGCACTTTTTTGATATCCTGTGTGTAAAAGTGCCACCCCTGGTAAATAACCTACTTGCCAATGGGGTTCTTTGGTTAAAATTGCTGACACACTATCATCCACTAAGGCATGGTAAGGACGGTCAAAATGAATATCTGGATGATTGCGGAATAGTCTGGAAACCAGAGAATAGGGGGATTGTTCTGCACCAACTTCCTGGCGGACGAGATTGATTAGCAGATATTCATCTCTGGCGATCGCTTCTCGTAACTGCGGTACAATTCCTGGAGTTAGAGTTTCATCAGCATCTAATACTAAAATCCAATCACCAGTCACATATTTTAGAGCGGCATTGCGGGCAGCACTGAAGTCATTACACCATTTAAAATGATGGACTTTTGCACCGAGTTGTTGGGCAATATTAGGAGTGCGATCGATTGAGCCTGTATCCAACACTACCATTTCATCCACCACTTTTCTGACACTGTTCAGGCATTTAGGCAGTGTTGCTGCTTCGTTTTTTACAATCATGCACAGACTCAAACTCATAATTTAAAAATGGGGAGTGGAGAGTGAGGGATATTCCCTTGTTTTTGAAATAGGTTAGCTGCTTTCTGTGAATCTGCGTAGATGGTTGTTCATGCAGAGAAGCAATCTTATATTATCTCGAATCCCGTGAGTTGTCTTTGAATAAAAAAGTCCCCAGGTTGATGATGCTAGGGACTAAGTGCGTTATGGTCGTAAACTGATTTACTGGCTTAGTAGTCCAATAGCCATTTCAAGGTAAATTTTAGCTTTGTGCAAGTTCAGTAAGTTCTCTTGATCCCATCGGTCAGGGTAATTCATCACCTTGCCTTCCATTGTTAGCTTAATCAACGCCGCTTGCTCATCAGTCGGTGAGTTCATCTCATCTACCACCCCTTCAAGGAACTGGATAATGCTAAAGCCTGGTGACTTCAACCCTCTTGCCTGCCTTACTTGAGAAAGTGCTATCTGTGGGAATGCCATCAAGGTAACAATCCAACTAGTCTTATACCCTGCATTCCCAGTAGGCTTTAATCCGTAACGCTATGAAGGAAGAGATACAGCAACAAGATGATCCTCCTGAATTTTGTAGAGAGGCAATTCAGGAGAAGCTAGACAGGAATAAAGAGAAGTAATCTAAAGTTCTTGAGCTATTAGTCTAACAACTACAAAAATGCCCTCTTAACAGGAGGGCATTGTTATTGCTAAATCGAAAAGGTGGAGTGAAAAAGTTGGAGAGTTGCTAAATTCTCCTCACAAATAACAACTAACTAAATACGCGACTTGACAAACTTCTCTAATCTATCCATTCCCTTTTCAATTGTCGCCATATCTGTGGCGTAGGAAAGGCGAATGTTGTCATCAGCGCCAAAAGCAATTCCGGGAATGACTGCGACTTGATATTTTTCCAGCAAAGCGTCACAAAATTCTAGTGATTTTAGACCGGTTTTGCTGATATCAGGGAACAGATAAAAAGCGCCATCTGGTTTGGCGGTACTCAATCCGGGAATAGCGTTGAGTCTGTCTAACATTACCTGGCGGCGTTTGGCGAAGGCTTGACGCATTTCTTCGACACAATCTTGAGAACTTTGTAGCGCTGCGATCGCACCATATTGGGCAAAGGTACACACGTTAGATGTACTATGCCCTTGGATGGTACTTGCTGCTTTAATGATTTCCACTGGCCCTGCTAAATAACCAAGTCTCCACCCAGTCATGGAATAAGCTTTCGCAAACCCATTACTGATTAAAGTTCGGTCAAAAATTTCCTTCCCAAGAGAACCGATGCTGATATGTTCTGCACCGTCGTAGAGAATTTTTTCATAAATCTCATCAGAGACGACAAAGATATCTGCATCAACTACTACCTGCGCCAGTGCTTTGATTTCATCTGGCGTGTAAACCATCCCTGTAGGATTAGATGGAGAGTTGAGGATAAATAACTTTGTCTTCGGCGTGATTGCTTTACGCAGTTGTTCGGGAGTAATTTTATAACCCGTCGTGGCATCTGTAGGGACAATTACCGAAACTCCACCGACCAAAGTCACCATTTCGGGATAACTTAACCAGTAGGGTGCAGGGATAATTACCTCATCACCTGGATCGATCAACGCCACTATTAGATTGTACAGAGAATGCTTACCACCATTGGTGACGATGACATTTTCTGACTTGTAATCAAGACCGTTATCAATTTTAAGCTTGTGGGCGATCGCTTCCCTTAACTTTGGTTCTCCGGCGGCGGCACCATATTTGGTTTTGCCTTCATCCAAAGCTTTTACTGCTGCGGCTTTAATATGGGCTGGGGTATCAAAATCTGGTTCTCCAGCACTAAAACTACAAACATCTATTCCCTCTGCCTTCAGTGCCTTAGCCTTGGCTGCGATCGCTAAGGTTAATGAAGGTGTTACCTGACTTACTCTTGCTGCCAGCTTCATTCTTACTATATTTTGGCAAATCTTTCACTTACTTAAGAATATCCCAGAATTCCCATCAAGATTTGCTTTTTCTGAATTTGTTGGGGAATTGGGAATTAGGAATTGGGAAGAATTTTTGACTATTGACTCTTAACAATGTCTTTTGTATAAACTTAATTTTAGAGTAATTTAAGTGTTTATATGCAGATTAAGAAACTTCTCATTGCGTCTTCTCTGTTCATTACTGCTCTTTTTATACCTAATCCTGCCATTGCTCAAAATCGCGGTACTCCGGGTAAATTTGACTTTTATGTACTAACACTTTCTTGGTCGCCAGATTATTGTGCAGCAAATGGCACCCGTGACCCGCAGCAGTGTGGTTCTGGAAGGAAACTTGGTTTTGTACTACATGGTTTGTGGCCACAATACCAAGCTGGTTATCCTGCTAATTGTTCTACGCAAAAATTACCGTCGGAAGTAAAGCGGCAGTTCCCCAATTTGTATCCTAGTAAGAAACTTTACGATCATGAATGGGAAAAACATGGTACTTGTTCGGGGAAAACTCCTGCGGAATACTTGGGATTGAGTAAAAAGTTAAAAGATGCGATCGCTATTCCCCCAGCTTATAATCGTCCTGATAAGCCCTTGCGTACCACAATTACAGATTTTAAAAATTCATTTGTGAGTGCTAATAATCAAATTACTGCTGATGGTGTAGCACCCTTTTGTTCTGGTTCAGGAAGATTTCTGCAAGAAGTCTTCTTTTGTTATTCCAAAAACGGTCAACCTGGTATTTGTAGCGCCGAGATTTTGAAGCGATCGCAAAAAAGTTGTGGTCAACCAAATTTCTTACTGAGAAACGTTAGATAAAAATGGGTATGGGGCATGGGGCATTGCTTATTCTCCCCCACTCCCCACTCTCCACAACAATGATTTGAAGTACTTTAATCTATTCTTTACTATTACTTAGTTATTTCTTAACTTATCTATTCTAATCTTCAAGTGTAATTAGAATCCATTCTTATTTCGAGATAATAGACGCAATCAGAGAATCTGTTTAGAGAAAGGTTGTATTTATAACCATAATTTCTTGAGTAGTTCACTGAATTGCAATAATCCCAGGCTTTTTCCTAGTTTTAATAGTTTTTTTGTAACCAACTTGTTTTTGTCAAACTGCATTCTGTCTTTTATTAGGAGTGCTAAGTGGAATATTTATTTCTGGCTTTGGCGCTGGGTCTAGCACTCGGCTTTGAATTTGTCAATGGTTTTCATGATACTGCCAATGCAGTTGCTACAGTCATTTACACCAACACGCTGAAGCCAAACATCGCCGTCGTTTGGTCAGGTTGTTGGAACCTAATTGGTGTGCTGACATCGACTGGAGCCGTTGCTTTTGGGATTATTGCCTTGCTTCCCGTTGAGTTGGTAATTAATGTTGGCTCAAGTGCAGGCTTCGCAATGGTCTTTGCACTTTTGATTTCGGCAATCATGTGGAACTTGGGAACCTGGTACTTGGGCTTACCTGCATCCAGTTCACATACGCTGATTGGCTCGATCATGGGTGTTGGTTTAGCAAACTCAGTGTTATCTTCGGGTCATGTCTTTGGCGAGGGCGTGAATTGGTCAAAGGTGCAGGAAGTTTTCACATCTCTACTGGTTTCGCCAATTATTGGATTCACCTGCGCCGCAGTGCTGTTAATCCTGGCTAAGAGACTGATTAATCGACCAGAGTTGTACCGTGCGCCAGATGGGAGTAAGCCCCCCCCACCTTGGATACGTGCTTTGTTAATCTTGACGTGTACTGGTGTGAGCTTCGCCCACGGTTCAAATGATGGTCAAAAAGGTATGGGTTTGATCATGCTCATCTTGGTGGGCATCATACCAGGTATGTTTGCACTGAATATGGATACTGATGCAGCTGCGATCGCTCAGTTGTCCGCTACATCCAACTCTGTAATTACAGTGCTGCAACAACAAGCACCTGGGACATTCTCAAACGGTCAAAACGTCACAGATGAGCTTTCCAACTTCCTCAAACCAGCTGCCGAAGCTAACGAAAAAACATTCACAGCCCTTGCTGTCCAAAGTCGTGTAATTGGAGATAAGCTTGCTGCTAAGACTAGTTTCAAGCAGCTTTCCAAAGATGAGCTTGGCTCATTACGAACCGATATGTATCTAGTAGCTGGAACAATTGGGAAGTTGGACAAGGAGAAAAAATTAACCGATGCCAAACAAAAAGAGGTGCTTACCAGCTATAAGACGCAGTTGGATAAAGTAACCAAATTTATTCCCAATTGGGTAAAATTTGCCGTTGCCATTGCACTCGGTCTTGGCACAATGATTGGTTGGAAGCGCATCGTGGTGACAGTGGGTGAAAAGATTGGTAAAGACCATCTTACCTACGCTCAAGGAGCTTCCGCCGAGTTAGTAGCTATGACAACTATTGGTGCTGCGGATTACTTCGGTCTACCAGTCAGCACCACTCACGTCCTGTCATCTGGTGTCGCGGGTACAATGGCGGCAAACCATTCTGGTTTGCAAATGGACACCCTGAGAAATCTGCTGCTAGCCTGGGTACTGACCCTACCAGTTTGCGTACTGCTGGGTTCTGCTACATACGCAGGGGGCTTGTATCTAGTCTTGAATATTCTGGGTTTGAAGTAGGAAATGGGGCATGGGGCATTGGGCACTTGTACTGAGCGAAGCCGAAGTATTGGGCATTGGGTATTGGGCATCGGGCATCGGGCATCGGGCATTGGTTATTAATTCTTCTCCCCCTGCTCCCCCTGCTTCCCCTGCTCCCCCTGCTTCCCCTGCTCCCCCTGCTCCCCCTGCTCCCCCTGCTCCCCCTGCTCCCCCTGCTCCCCCTGCTTCTTCCCCACTCCCTAAGCTATCGTCACATCTGGCGACAAATAAACATCCTGAATGGTATGAAACAGTTTTACACCTTCCTCAAAGGGACGTTGGAAAGTCTTTCGCCCAGAAATTAATCCTGAACCACCAGCGCGTTTGTTGATTACAGCAGTGCGAACGGCTTCCGCGAAGTCATTTTTACCAGTCGCACCACCAGAATTAATCAACCCCACACGCCCAGAGTAGCAATTTAGTACTTGGTAACGAGTTAAATCAATTGGATGATCGGTTGTCAGTTCTGTGTAAACTCGCTCATCGGTTTTGCCGTAACTCTTACCAGTAGCTTTGGCAACTGCACCGTAACCATTGTTATTTTCGGGTAACTTTTGTTTGATAATGTCGGCTTCAATGGTTACACCCAAATGATTCGCCTGTCCGGTGAGGTCAGCCGCAAGGTCGTAATCTTTATCTTGTTTAAAAGCGTTGTTACGCAGATAGCACCAGAGAATAGTTGCCAAACCCAGTTCATGGGCGCGTTTAAAAGCTTTGCTGATTTCCTGGATTTGTCTGGTAGACTGCTCTGAACCAAAGTAAATTGTCGCACCTACCGCCGCCGCCCCTAAATTCCAAGCTTGTTCCACATCCGCAAACAATACCTGGTCAAATTGATTGGGGAAAGTCAGCAATTCGTTGTGATTAATTTTGGTAATAAAGGGAATTTTGTGGGCATATTTGCGCGAAACTATACCTAATGTCCCCAAAGTGGTAGCAACAGCATTGCAACCTGCGGCGATCGCTAGCTTGACAATATTTTCTGGGTCAAAGTAAATCGGATTGGGCGCAAAAGACGCACCTGCTGAGTGTTCAATCCCTTGGTCTACTGGTAAAATCGAGAGATAACCAGTGTTTGCCAAACGACCAGTAGAATAAAGTAACTGGAGATTACGCAATACTTGAGGATTGCGATCGCTATTGAGCCAGATTCGATCTACAAAGTCTGACCCAGGTAAATGTAGTAAATCACGAGAAACTTTTGCTTTGTAGGTAAGTAAGTCTTCTGCCTCTTTACCTAGCAATGACTCAATAGAATTAGGCTCTTTAAGCGTTGTAGTCATAGTATTATCCTCAAAAATTGAGCAAATGACCTTGCTTTTAAGATAGCATTTTAACACTGCTAACCTGGTTGTACGGTCATTAATTATGTGTATTCTTTTTGAATATATAGCAATCTTCTTTGATAAATGAAAACCAAAAGGCTGAGATTTCCCACTTATTTCAAGAAGTCGAGAATCTTGTGATGAATGATTAAGTAAGGCTATACTACCGGAAGTATTAAATCAACTTTCGGAATTGATATTTTCAACTTCAGTTACCAACATCAAACAGTACAAGCATACTATATTTGGCTCATAGCTGAAAATTGAAAACCTATCTTTCCCCGATTGTGGTAATAAATTTGAACAGAATAAATACAATTGTATGAGTAACTTTCAAATCGATATCGACTTTAGCAATATAGATTTAGCTTCCCTTGAGACAGAAGAAGATTTTCAACGAGAGGCAAAAATGTTACTCCCAAAGGCACTGGTCAAACTAGGTGAAAGTGTGGGTGAAAAGACTTGGGAAGAATTACAGGTAAAACTGCAAGCAACTGGAGGTAAACTCAAATCTTCTCCAAGCGAGAAACGCAGGTTTATTCAAGAAACCGGAAGAACTTATCAACGCAATGCTAGTAACAGAGAAAAACAAGAACTAGAAGACTACATAGTAGAGCAATTACGCCAGCGCAAGTAGTAAATATCTACAGTAGCCCTTTCAAGGTGACTCAGAATATCTCTGATTTCCTCTCTGCGCTGCGCCAGTTGCTTCTCGCAAGGGGAGACGCGCAAGGGACAAGTCGGGAAACCGCAAGGGCGCACTGGCAACTCTATTGCCTCTGCGGTTTAAAAGTAATTTATCTAACCACAGAGGCGCAGAGAACGCAGAGTAAAGAGGGATTCTTTGACCAAAATTTTTACCCACCTTGAAAGGGCTAATATCTATAGTTAATTTACTGGACATCATTCAAACAAACCACCGCCGAATCAACTCCACCTGGAAGCCATAGCCGTCGTCAACTTCCTCAATTAACTCACGTTGCAACAGCAAATTGAAAGTAATATCAGCATCCGGGAACTGTTGCAATAGAGTTTGGCAGCTAACTATAGCCCCTTCCCCTAGAGCTGCGATAAAACGTAGAATAGCTTGTCCAGTTGCATCAACTTGGTTGTTTTGAATGTCAGCAAAGAAAAAGCCACCGCTTTTCAAAGCTTCTGGTATTGCTGCTTTCACATCTGCTAAAGTTGCCAATCGCCGGATAGAGGGGTCTTGCTCGTTTTTGAGGACGATAATTTCTGCACAGAGTAGTTGGACTAAGAATGGGTGACAACGGGTGAGTTGTAGCACTCTTTCAACGGCGTTAGGTTCATAGCGGAGAGTAAAATCTTTGACGGGACGTTCAATTAATTGTCGTGCTTCTGCTTCTTTGAGGTAGGAGATATGCACTACTTGGACATTAATTAGATAACTAGCCCAGCGCTGATATTCTTCGATAGTATGGGAGCCAGCCAGTAACACCTTGAAACGGGGACGATGTTGGATGAGGTGACGCAGCATACCTAAAACATCCTGTTCATCAAAGCGACCTTTGGCTATGGCGTTGTCTAGCACCTCGAATTCATCTAGCGCTAGTAAGGCGGTATTTTGTTCTAGAGCGAGTTCTACTTTATCTAGCCATTCATCGAAATAGGTGAAAGGGTCAGATTTTAACACTTCACGGGCTAGGGACGGTAGAGTTACACCTTGCTTTTTCGCTGCCACGCCGAACGCCACGCCCAACGCTACGGCTGCCACGCCTCCCTCCAAGGCTTCCGCCACGGTTCTCGCCACACTGGACGCCATACTGGACGCCATACCCAACGCCATACCAAACGCCACGCCTCCGGCCACGGCTTCCGCCTTGCCTTCCGCCATACCTAACATCAGTCCGAATACCACGCCTAACGCCACACAAGACACCACATCAGCAAGTATGCTTGCGATTGGTTCACCCAATATCCACAGCACTAAGCCCAGCAGTAAGTTAGCCAAGATAGATAAGGTAAAGTACCCCTCAATGAGCAGCCGCCATCGCCCTCGTCTCAAAAAGCTAATTAAAGAGGAGTCTGATTCTAGGTCAGGATCAATGTGCTTGAGGTGATTACGCCATGCTGAAGGGTGGAAGAAAAGCCAGAAAAGCAGTTGCAGGCTACCAAGGATTAAGTTGGGGTGCTGCTGGGGTGCATCGGTGTAGGCGTTAGGGGGTAGTTGTGGTGAGGTCAACGTTTCTGCACTCCTATTTAATACTCGGCTTTGCTGAATCAGGATATTAAAGAGCTTCATGCAAAGGCGCAAAGAAGAATTCATAGGTTAATTGACCAACACCAACTTTTCTTTCAGTTTTTGAAAGTTTGCACCCCAGGATATGCCAGAATTTTGGCATCAACAGTTAGTAAAGGAGAGTTGTAAATTCTGGCAGTGGCTACAATAACTTGGTCAAATGAATCTCGGTGAAAACCTGTGAGTTTGGTTGATTCAACGATAATTGGAATTGTCACTTCGAGTAGCTGCACTCCTGGATAAGCTAAAGCTGCTGCTAACCACTCGTCAACTGAAATTGAAAAAGCAAGTTTGCGATTCTCAACCAGTTTGGCGACTTCCCAACAAGAAATAATGCTGACTCCTAATCCTTGAGATTGATATTCTTCAATCCAATCTCGATATTTCTGGTTTAGTCGTTCATTATTATCTACCCACCAAATCCAAATATGGGTATCTAAGATTATCATTGCAAGACTTCCCAATCCTCTATAGGTACAGCAGGCTCAAAAGGATCATCATAGTGAATAACTGTTCCCCGTAAAGGATAAGGATTAGATTCTGAAGATTGGGGAAAACGTTCTAAAACAATGATTTCAACTGCTTCCCCAGCCTGAAACGGTAAATCCTCAAGAATCAAGGTTCCGTTTTTAGTTAACTTTGTTTCAATTCGGTGTGCTTTCATAGTTACTCTGCTAGTTATGAATCTAAGAAATCAGCAAACCGTTTCATTTGTCGTAAGCCTTCCTCACGCCAATTATCATCATTCTCCCCTTCTTCTAAGTTAAATAACCTTTCTCTGCACAGAATTTGTAACAACAGTGGCCAGCAGCAACTTTGTGTCAAAATCCACTCCACATCTTTATCAGTAAAAGCAATGGGCGAACTCACTATCAATTCCCACGCTTCTTTCTCAGTCAATGCTCCCAGATATGCGGTGTAGCCGAAAATATTGAAAAAGGGTGAACTGTGTCCTGTGTTGTGCGCCATTTCAATCGGTGATTCGTGGGTAGCCAAGACAAATGCTAGATTCCCCCCTGTATGGTTAGTCGCTAAAGACCGCAAACTTTCCCAAAAGCCATCATCTAATTCTGGACAGCGTTGCAAGCCAACGCCAATCTCATCCAATAAGATGACTGTGGGATAATGCAAATTATCGCTGACTACATCCATGAAACGATCTAAATCGCAAGGTGTCGGCACTTGCATCTTCAGTGATTCTAGGATGTACTTTAGCAGCCCTTCTCGGCTTTGCATTCGTGCATCTTGCAAGTCTACGAAAATCCAATGGTAATTTTCTGGATGCGGTAGCCAGTCAGATTTTTGCTCAGGACGCAGCTGTTCTGCTGGGGTGGTGGTGATATTTTTGAGATAGTGCAGCAGGGATGTTTTTCCACTGCGCTTTTTCCCGATAATGGCGGAGTTTTGCAGGGGATGGCGTTTGAGTAAGTTGAAGAGGCGTTTTAATTCTTTTTCGCGCCCAAAAAAGTAACGCGGTTGGGTGATGGGTGCGCCAATGATGAAGGGTGATGCTTCCCCGTTAGGTGGCTGAGATTTAGGCGGTTGAGTTTCTGGTTCTTTGTATGCAATGTCTTGCCACTCTAACCCCAATTTTTTGCTAAGTTCTACAAAATTTAGATAGTCAACAGGTTTGCCAGTGAGAAAGCTTTTGACTGTGGATAAAGAAAATCCTATATCAGTAGCCAACGACTGTTGGCTGGGATAGCCGTTACGCGGAGGTGCTGACTTGACTTTTTCAATATACTCTGGGGCTACTCGGAGCGATCGCGCCATTACTCCTTATATGAAATACTACTTAATATTCTAGCTCTTTTAAGAGACTCAAAGTCAACAATAAATCAGCTAGAAGTCAACTATTTATCAACGCATAGTCAATATTGCTACTCAGCCAGATGCCAATCTAGCTTACCAAGACCGCTACAACAGCGTACCAACTGGCCAAATGTGTTGGGCATTTAACTTGATTTGGGGACTGAGGGGAATACTGCATTGGTAGGTAAGCTCAAGTTTACACCAATAGCTGTGTTGCATCCGATTATGAGGAGTATAAATTAAAAAGGAGTTAGGAATAAATAACTCCTAATACCAATTCTCTAAGAGGCTGCACAAAATCAGGCTTGGTAAGACTTGGGGCTTGAGCAAATTGTTCTATGCAACCTCACAGGTAATCGGTATAACTCTTAACTCCTAACTTTGAACTTTTTACAACGCACAAGTCAACTCGCCCGCTTTTTGACTGAAGCGGTGATTCTCCCGATAATCTACGGGACAATCTATCACGGCGGGTACATCTTGAGCGAGGGCTTCTTTCAAAGTAGGAATCAAATCTAAAGCCGATTCAACTCGGTAGCCTTTTAAACCCATGCTTTCGGCGAATTTAACAAAATCAGGATTGCTAAAATGCACAAAAGCGGAGTTTCCTTTGCCAAATTGATTTTCTTGCTTCCACTCAATTAACCCATAGCCACCATCATTAAAAATTATGGTGACAAAGGGCGTACCAACACGCAAGGCTGTTTCTAATTCTTGAGAATTCATCATAAAGCCGCCATCGCCTGTGACAGCAACGACTTTGCGCTGAGGATGAACGAGTTTTGCTGCTAAAGCGCCAGGAATAGCAATACCCATAGCCGCGAAGCCGTTGGAAATTATGCAAGTATTAGGGCTATGGCAATGATAATGACGCGCCATCCACATTTTATGTGCGCCAACATCAGAGATGACGATATCATCTGGCCCCATCACTTGCCGTAAGTCATAAATTAACTTTTGTGGCTTAATGGGAAATCCGTCATCATGGGCATACTGTTCGTAATCAGCCCGAATCTCTGACCTTAAGCTAATAGCAAAGGGATCGGGTTTACCTTGTCTGTCTGCTAATTTTAAGATTTCATAGAGGGAATCGGAAATATCTCCCACTACTTCGGCGTGGGGAATATAACTACTATCAATCTCCGCCGGACTTACCCCAATATGCACTATGGGAATTTCACCATTCCGATTCCATTTCTTCGGGGAAAATTCAATCAAATCATAGCCGATGGCAATTACTAAATCTGTGTTATCAAAGCCACAGGTAATAAAATCTCTTTGCTGTAATCCTACTGACCACAATGCTAATTGATGTGTGTAGGGAATCACGCCTTTACCCATGAAGGTATTAGCAACAGGTATATTTAACAAGGTGGCAAATTGCGTTACTGCATCACTTGCATGGGCGCGAATTGCCCCATTTCCGACTAAGATTAATGGGTTAACTGCTTGGCAAATTGCGGCTGCTGCTGCCCGAATGCTAGCAAAAGATGCATAAGTTTTTTCGCTATTATCCTTACGTAAAGGTTTGCCTTCTACAGGCATGGCAGCAATATTTTCTGGCAAATCGATGTGAACTGCACCAGGTTTTTCTGATTGCGATCGCTTAAATGCTTTTCGGACTACTTCTGGTGTAATACTCGGTCGCACAATCTGCTTATTCCACTTGGTAACAGGTGCAAACATTGCTACCAAATCTAAATATTGATGGGATTCAATGTGCATTCTATCTGTTCCCACTTGACCGGTAATTGCCACTAAAGGCGCACCATCGAGATTAGCATCTGCTACCCCAGTCATCAAATTGGTTGCCCCAGGACCAAGAGTAGAAAGACATACTCCGGCTTTTCCTGTTAGGCGTCCGTAGACATCGGCCATGAATGCTGCACCCTGTTCATGACGAGTTGTAATAAATTTAATCGATGAATGTTTTAGCGCTTCCAAAACGTGCAGATTTTCTTCCCCAGGGAGTCCAAAAATATATTGCACTCCTTCATTTTCTAGGCACTGCACCAATAATTCTGCTGTATTCATTTTATTTCCCGACAACTCTATTAACGAATAAGACTTTTGTTCTTTGTCATTAGTCATTTGTCCTTTGTCTGACCAATGACCAATGACTAATGACTAATCATTTAACCCACACGGTTTTAACATTGACAAACTCATGTATACCCTGGATACTCAATTCTCTGCCATATCCAGAACGCTTGATGCCACCAAAGGGCAACTGAGGATCAGATTTGACCATACTGTTAATAAACACGGCACCGGCTTCAATTTCTTCAACCAAGCGATCGCTCTCTTGGTCGTTGGTTGTCCAAGCACTTGCACCTAATCCAAAGGGGCTGTCATTAGCGAGTTTAATGGCAGCATCGATATCAGGAACCCTGAATAACAAGGCTACCGGGCCAAAAAATTCTTCTTTGGCAATTGGTGTGTCAGTGGGGATATCTATGATAATCGTTGGCGGATAAAAGTTACCGGGACGATCTGATAAAGGATATCCACCGGTGAGGACTTTACCACCACTGCTGATGGCAGCTTGCACTTGTTTATCTAAATCCTGGAGAATACCAGGAGTTGCCAGTGGGCCTAAATCGGTATCTGGTTGCATGGGATCGCCTACTTTTAGCGCCTCGAATTTTTCTAAAAGCAATTTTTCAAATTTGTCTGCGATCGCTTCTGCAATAATAAAACGTTTCGCTGCAATACATGATTGCCCGTTATTCAACATCCGCGCTGTAGTAGCGGTGACAACTGCTGTCTCTAAGTCAGCACTTTCTAACACAATGAATGGGTCACTTCCTCCTAATTCCAAAACGGTTTTTTTAATTTGTTTGCCGGCGGCGACGGCGAGGGATATACCTGCTGGTTCGCTTCCTGTCAAGGTAGCAGCTTTTACCCGATCATCAGCCATTAAATCGGCGACTTTGGCAGCGCCTATTAATAGGGTTTGAAACGCACCTCCAGGAAAACCCGCCCGTCGGATAATCTCTTCAATTGCCAAGGCACACTGCGGCACGTTGGAAGCGTGTTTGAGTAAGCCGACATTCCCCGCCATGAGTGCCGGTGCAGCAAAGCGGAACACTTGCCAAAAGGGGAAATTCCACGGCATCACCGCGAGAATCGCACCCATTGGTTGATAACGCACAAAACTTTGGCTGGCATCCGTTTTTACACTGACATCAGCCAAAAAACTAGAGGCGTGTTCGGCATAATAGCGACAGACGACGGCGCATTTTTGGACTTCAGCGATCGCAGCTTTGAAAGGCTTACCCATTTCTAGAGTCATCAACTTAGCAAATTCTGCTTTGTCTTGCTCTAAAATATCAGCAGCTTTTTCTAGCCATTGCGATCGCTCAGAGAAACTAGTCTGACGATACTTTTCAAAAGCCTGATTAGCTAAATCGAGTTTAGCGATAATTTCTGCATCATTGAGTGGCTCAAAGGTTTTGAGCGTTTCCCCAGTGGCGGGATTAATGGTGGCGATCGCCATTACCTGACCTCCCGTTAAAAAATAGCTTGAAGTTGGCTTCCTAATGTTATACATATAAATTGAGGAAGCTACCATCCAAATTCTAGTCTTTTAGCCAAAAATTAGCTGCTGAATATTACGATCTCGCAATTTTAATTGAATTAAAGTATACCAATCAATAAGTATTAATATTGATGAATTAAATACAAGTAAAGTTGCTATAATTTGCACAATTGAGGAATCAAGCTATGACTCAAGTCTTAGGCAAAGTAGTTACATTCGATGAATTCGTTGCTAAATATCCAGATAACACAGGACAACGTTACGAACTATATGATGGAGTTGTAGTAGAAATGCCCCAACCAACAGGGGACCATGAAGAGATTGTTGTATTTTTATCGACAAAAATCACTTTAGAATATAGTCGCCTCGGATTGCGGTATGGTATACCAAAAACAGTATTAGTTAAACCACTTGAAAACGAATCAGCTTACTCGCCAGATTTGCTACTCCTAAATCTTACTAATTTAGTTAATGAATCTTTCTGGAAAAAACAATCAACTGTTACTCAAGCAGCATCAATTCCTTTAATAATTGAGGTGGTAAGTACAAACTGGCGTAATGATTATCTCAAAAAATACGCTGATTATGAAGAAATGGGAATTCCTGAATACTGGATTGTAGATTATGGTGCATTGGGCGGTAGAGAATTTATTGGCAAGCCCAAACAACCGACTATTTTAGTTTGCTGTTTAGAAGAAGGTGAGTATCGCGTTAGTAAATTTCGACGAAATGACCGTATCCAGTCGCCAACTTTTCCAGAGTTAGATTTGACAGCAGAGCAAATTTTTAGTGCTGGCACAGTCAGGTAATAGCTAAAGGTAGATTCTGCATAAAATAAACTTTATCCTTGATGCTGATACCAATTTTATGTAAAGCTGCATAAAAACAATCTTTATCTAGTAATCCAAGCCGCGTAATATCCAACTTGGGTTAATAACTAATAATTGTTGGCACTTGCTGCAAATTTGTCTGATAAATCTTAACTAATCGCTCAATACCTTTGAAACGATAATCTCCCATTTCCTGAAAGTCTGAGGATTGTAAAAGCATTTTATGAGTAACTTCACTAATCACACATTCACTAGGAGGACAAACTGCTTCCATCCGAGCAGCAAGATTAATCGTCGCGCCTAATGCTGTGTAATCTACCCTTTGGGAACTACCGACATCTCCCACCACAGCCTTACCGCTATTAATCGCAATGCGTAATTGTAGCGGTTCGTGCCAAAAACCGTTGGCATTAAGATGTTCGAGACGAGTCAGCATTCCTTTGGCAGCAGCAACAGCGCGATCGGCGTGATCTGGCTGCGGTTCTGGAGCGCCAAAAAATGCCATAATACAATCTCCAATATATTTATCTAAAGTGCCGCCGTAGGTAAACACTTCTTTTAGCATCTCTTCAAATAAATTATTTAATAGTTGAGCGATCGCAGTTGGTGTTAACCGTTCAGAAATTGCCGTAAACCCAACCAAATCCGCAAACAAAATACTGATTTCGCTCTCGGTGGGAGCTAAACGACCACCTGGTAATCCGCCTACAGAGATCAACTGCTGTACAACTGCTGGAGAATGATAACGTTCTAATCGGTGACGAATCATCTCTTCAGTTTTGAGTTTCTCTACCAATAGCCAGCGCTGCACACTCGAAGCTACAAGGTTTGCTAAAGCTGAAAAAAAGCTCAATTCTTCCTCGCCTTCATTTGCCCAATGATAAGAAGAAAAATTGGCATCGGCATAGAGTACGCCCACAACTTTATTTTCATCCCATAAAGGCACCGCCATCGCGCTGCGAATGCCTTTGAACAAAATACTCTGTTCACTAGCAAACCGTTCATCCTGATGAGTATCACCGGTTTGAATGACCACTTTTTCGTCAAATACCTTTTGACAGATACTACGACTAATCCAACTACCATCAGAGGGAAGATGTTTCTGTTGGGAAATATTTCTAGTCGCAGCATTCACTAATTCCAACTGGCCGCAACCATTGACATCAATTAACAATGCCAAGCGATCGATACTATCAAGGTAACGAAAAACTACTTGCTGTACCTGAGAAAAAATCTCTTCTATGGAGGCTGCTGCACAAAGATTTTTCGCTATGTCCACTAAGTCTTTGAGACGGGCAATAGTTTTATCCTTATTGCTGATGTTGTCATCCCTACTATCAGCTGCAATCCATTGCTGTTGTAATTGTTCGACATTGTGAAGGATTGTTCTTTGCTCATTAATATCCGAAGTTCCAGGATATTCAGGTAGAGGTTGGGAAACAAGGCTTGTTAGCAGCACTACTATGCTAACATTGCCCAGTAAAACGATATCGCCGTGATGTAACTCTTGGGGATAGTTAACCAGATACTTATTGACTTGTGTCCCGTTTTTGCTGCCCAGATCCTCAATAGTCCACACACCATCAGCCGTTTTGAGCAGGCGAGCATGGTTGCGGGATATTCCAGCAAAAGGTAAGTATAAGTTACATTCCGGTAAACGACCAATTGTAAATACATCTTGATCAACTGCGATCGTTGTCTCCGTATCTCCCTCTTGTAGGCGTAGCGTGAGTTCAGTCATGAGTGTGATATGATCCATCGAAGCTAGAGGTCAAGCAACTCTAAGGTAAGTTATACCCTACAAGTTAACCTTCACCTTTTCTTTATGACACCGTTAACTGCATTCCGACAACTATATGTGACAGATATTACATTATTTCACGGAATTTTAGATTTTAAATTTTGGATAATGGAATTGAAGATTCAAAATCGGTCTTGGAAAGTTTGCTCAAGTCAAGCCACTCCGTTGCGGGGGTTCCCCCCGTTGTCGGAAGTGGCGCAGCAGAGCCGCCCCCGAATTTAAATGCGAGAATAAATCTAAAATCCAAAATTAATTGACAGAGCCAATGACTTTAGGTGTGGGGTCAATCTAAAATCCAAAATTGTGTCACCCTTACTTAATTGGGTGGCAATTCTAAACTCATTTCACCCAACAACCCCTTGCGAAAATCTGTTAAAAGTTGCCTTGCAGCTCGCTCTACATCACCTTTATAACGATGTTCCGCCAAGGCGTGTAAATAGGTATCTCCGGTGTCGGATATAGAATCGAGTTGGTAACGAGACTGTAATGGTTTTTTTGGTAATAAATCTGTGGCTACAGCTTCTAAATAGTTGAGTAAATCCACTAGGGCTGCTGCTACTAGCTGATTATCATAAGATGCTTCACCAATATCATCACAAATAGCTAATTTTAATGCTGCGTCTTGGTCTTCTAATCTTAGAGGGATGACACCAGGAGCATCTAGCAATTCCAAATAGTCGGAAATTCGCACCCAGCGTAGTTGGCGAGTTACTCCAGGGCGGGCTGCACTTTCCACTACTCGCCGTCCCAATAGGCGGTTAATCAAAGCTGATTTACCGACATTGGGAAAACCAATGACCACAGCCCGCACTGGACGGGGTAACATCCCGCGATCGCTTCTTCTTTGATTAAGTTCTACCCCAGCCGCTTGCGCTGCCCGCGCCACTTCTGCTATACCTTTACCATGTTGAGCGTTAGTAAAATAAGGGACTTCTCCTTGACGTTTAAACCAATCTATCCACAGCGATCGCATTTGCGGCGTAATCATATCTACTCGGTTAAGTATCAACACCCGTGCCTTACCCTCCACCCACTCCGCGATTTGCGGATGGTGAGTCGCTAAGGGAATCCGCGCGTCTCTGACTTCAAACACCACATCTACACGCTTCAGCTGTTCTTTGAGCTTCCTTTCAGCTTTAGCAATGTGACCTGGATACCATTGAATCAGGTTTAATCTATAGTTTTGAGTTATGGCCATTTTTTATTATTAACTATCAATTACTTAATTATCGCCAATAAAAGGCATTGGGCATTGGGCGAGAATAATAACTCCTGTAGAGACGCGATTAATCGCGTCTCTACTCCCAACTCCTAACTCCTAACTCTCTTTGGCTTGATGTAAAATCAGACGATTGCCATCAGGGTCATAGGCATAAATTTCTCTCCCGTGGGAAGCAATGGAAATGTTTCCTGGCGGGGGATAGCCCAAAACAGTTAGGTGAGCGATCGCATTTTCCAAGTTACTCACCTCTAAACACAAACTCATCTTACTTTTGGTATACACAGAAAGCTGGTTGTCGTTAGACATCGCTTCAAATTCAGATTCATTTGTGTTCTTTGGTTTAAAAATACCTAATCGCATACTAACTAGATTAAACTCAGCATAGACATTGGGAATCAAAAAAACTGGCTTTTGCTCCAGCAATTGAATGTAGAAATTCACTAACTTCTCAAAATTCACCGATGCTATAGTGACAAATGCGTTAGTGTACTGAAAAACCATATTTGCCTATTGCCCTTTGAATTTTTAGCATACATAGCATAGGCTGGTGAGATGTCAAACTTACAGAAATTTTATTTTATATCACGTCCGGGTAATTAGTTATGAGGGAGCATCCCAAATGTACAAAAACCTTGATAGCCCTCATCCCCTAACCCCTTCTCCCAAAGATGGGAGAAGGGGAACTAGAATTATGTCTCCCCTCTCCCATCTTTGGGAGAGGGGCTGGGGGTGAGGGAAAAGATTTAAGCTCTCATTGGGATGCTCCCAGTTATGATTCCCGTAGTCATTGCCCCCCACACGCCAGTCATCTAAAATCTAAAATCCAAAATTGAGCGATCTATGAGGGAACCAAATAAAAATTTTGAAACCTTGCTCACCAAAGAAGCTCCGCCAGTTGTTGAACGTATGGGGCTAACCTGGCTAGTTGCAGCTGCGATCGCAACTGCTTTACTGTGGCAATTACCAGGAGGTGATTATATCTTATACCCATTCACGATCCTGGCAACCTGGTTTCATGAAATGGGTCACGGCTTAATGGCACTCCTATTAGGGGGACAGTTTCAGAAATTAGAGATTTTTAGCAATGGTTCCGGTGTCGCAACTTATGGCATCCAGTCGTCATTAGGGCCAATTGTCCCAGCAATCATCGCCGCAGCCGGGCCAATGGGGCCGCCTCTTGCCGGTGCAGCTTTGATTCTGGCTTCCCGCAGTTTTACAGCAGCAACCCTCTGTTTAAAAATATTAGGGAGTTTTTTGCTATTTTCCACATTAATTTGGGTACGTTCCTGGTTTGGATTAGTGGCAATTCCCTTACTGGGTTTAATCATCTTGGGTATCACCCTGAAAGCACCTCGCTGGGCGCAAGGGCTTGTCATTCAATTTTTGGGTGTACAAGCTTGTGTAAGTACGTACCATCAACTTGATTATCTATTTAGTACTTCTGCTGGTTCCCTTGGACTCTCTGATACAGCGCAAATGCAGAGGTATTTGCTTTTACCTTACTGGTTTTGGGGCGGATTAATGGCGATCGCATCTCTGGTGATTTTAGTCCAAAGTCTCCGCCTTGCCTATCGTTCGGAGTGATGAGTAAGAAGCACCATCAAAAGGCGATTGAATCTTTAGCTAAAAGAATTACTGAACATCAAGAAAAGATTAGACTGGAATCAGAGAAAAGTTTTCCTGACGAAGGTTTAATTAAGCATTGGGAAAAAGAGATTCGTGCTTTTGACAAGGCAATCCAACAAGCGCGTAAAAGATTGGGACAATAAATATGCAGATTAGCCATCGCCCTCTTGCAGTTACCAATTCAACCCTCAGTACCTTGATTGATGAATTAGGTACAGAGTGCCTGAAAGTACAAGCTTTAGTTAACCAGTTACAGTTAACTAGTTTAACTGCTAACCAACAAGCTGAAATTCTAGCAGAACTCCTAGCTGCTGCGGTTCATCTGCATAATCATTGTAACGAAGATTTTCAGACGCTAATTAGTGAGGAAATGGAAAATTTGCCTGATGACGAGGATTAAAGAAGAATTCGGAAGTCAGAATTCAGGAGTGGAGCCGGAGACGCTCCGCCTGCGTTCAGAATCAAGAGCGTTTATCAGTATAATAGCCTGGATATTGTTAAAAAAATCGCTGCTAATAACTCTTTCCTTAGTTAGCGTCCTTCTCGGTTCCATACCCTAACCATGTCCACTCAACCCACAATTCAAAGCATATACACCGATGGTGCTTGCACTGGTAATCCTGGCCCTGGCGGTTGGGGTGTAGTCGTCTACTTCAGCGATGGCTCAATCCATGAAATGGGCGATGCATCCCCTCATACCACTAATAATAAAATGGAAATGCAAGCTGCGATCGCCGCCTTAGAATTTCTGCAAACATCTCAACAAACCCAAGCCATCACCCTTCATACCGATAGCGAATACCTGATTAACTGCGTTACCAAATGGGTGAAAGGCTGGAAAAAGAAAGGCTGGAAAAAGTCAGATGGTAAACCCGTCCAAAACCAAGACCTTTTAGAAATCTTGGATGAACTCAATACCCAACAGGTAAAATGGCAACACGTCCGAGGACATTCTGGTAACATAGGTAACGAACGTTGTGATGTGATCGCTCGCACATATAGCAGTGGCAAAACCCCTTCCCTACAACAATTATCTCCTAGAGATTTTTACAAATCTTTACCTTCCCCAAATGAAGTAAATGTAGCAAAAGTAACTGATTATGAAAAAAACTCTCGAATAATTAACCAAAGTCCGCAAAAAATCAGTACTTCTGCACTAGAAATAACCGTTATGGAACCATCAACTGGGCCAACTGCGGCCGCAACCGATGAAAAACCCCCAGAAATGAGGGTTTTGCAACTCCGCAGCTTGGTCGAAACTCTACGTATCGCTGACGAAATTTCTGAACAAGGCTACTTAATCACCAGTTCTGAATTAGCAGACTTGATGGATGTTCACGCCAGCGCTGTTACCAGTCGGGGAGATCAATGGCGCTGGCGAAACTGGATAGTGTCACGGGTACGCCGTGAAGGAAATCAAATTCTTTGGGAACTGGAACGCGGGGATCAAGTAGGAGGGGAAGAGGAGTAGGGAGGAGGAAGTGGGGAGTGGGGAGATGAGGGAGCAGGGAAGAATAACTATTGCCCCATGCCCCATGCCCAATGCCCAATGCCCAATGCCCAATGCCCCATGCCCCATGCCCCCCCCTTATATATACTTGCGTCCTCGCCACTCGCGCGGGGTGTGGAACGCAGATAAGAAGATTCTCAGCACGGCTAAGGGATCAGCCAAAGGGGAAAGCCAGAATAACCAGCTGCCTTTAGCACTTGTGCGATCGTAGGAAGGTGCGATCGCAATCAGCATAGCAAAGCGAATCACCAGCAGAAATAAATTCAGTCCCAGCAACAGCAGTGGGGGAGTAGGCGAGTCTGATAGTGGGGGAGAAACCAACAAAAAAGTGAAGACAATTAAAAGGGGTAAACCCTGAACAGACGTGAGTAGCCATAAATCTCCCCACAACTGAGAACGAGAAGTTGCATCTTTGAGATCGAGACTCCGCCCCCATTCCTTCCACGTCTCCATCGCCCCTTCATACATCCTTACCTTCAACACCTTTGCACCGTCTAAAAAGCCAACCTTATACCCTTGAATAGCAATATTCCGAGCCAAGGTGACATCATCACAAAAAGAACTCCTTGCACTGCTATAACCACCCACAGCAGCTAAAACAGAGCGACGACACAAAAAACACTGCCCATTTGCCATCACCCGTTCTGGCTGATCTGTATTGATCCCGGCTGGGTCAAATCGGTAAAGTAGAGTCATCAACAAAGCCGGTTGTAGCCAGCATTCCCCAGGATATTTGAGAATGAATTGGGGTGAAAGGGAAACAAGATCATAACCTTGTGCTTCAGCCGTCTTTACCAAACCAGCAACTAAACCAGGATGTGGTTCGATATCAGCATCCAGCCCCAGAAACCACTGACTAGCCTCTGAGCTATAGAGAAAACCGTTATGCAACGCCCAAGGACGTCCCACCCAACCAGGGGGTAAGGGATCATCTGTCATCAGACGAAAGCGCGGATCTTTCTGCTGTGAGGCTTTTATCAAGTCGGGGGTGCCATCACTGGACTTGCTATCTACAACCATAATTTCTCGAACTTCATAGCTTTGCTGACTTAAACCAGCCAACAGAGGGCTAATGCGAAGCGCCTCGTTCAGTGTGGGAACGACGACGCTAACCTTACCTAAAAGATCCGGTGTCGGCTGTTGGGGTTCTATTGGCGGATGCCGTCTTGGCCCCTTTAACAGGCGTGAAAACAGAATCGCTGTTGCTGGTACTTGGATAAGTAGCAATAAAAGAGAGATGGCGCTTTCTACAATCAAAGTCATTGGGAATGGGGCATTGGGCACTTGTACTGAGCGTTCGCGTAGCGTCTCCAAGAGTTGCCGTTGGCGCAGCCTCTCCAAGAGTTGTATTGGGAATGGGGCATTGGGCATTGGGTGGGTTATTCTCCTAGTCTCCCCAGTCCCCAATCCCCAGTCCCCAATACTATTTCAAGGCAACTTCAACCTTTGCTACTGATACTTCTTTGCTTACTGGTTCAACAGTAACTTGAGCAGGTGTGGTTGAACTCCTTAACCACAGCGCCACAGCCGGAGTCACACCTAGCAATAAGCCGAGCAACACAGGGACAGAGAACCCAGCAGCCAAGCTGAGTCCGGCGGCGAATGCAAAATTAGTTAAATAAACGACTAAGGGCAGATTAAGTTGCGATCGCTCTAATTTAATCGAGGTATTTCTCCACAATAATCCTGCCACACTCATAAACAGAGCGCTAGTACCAAACCAACCTGCATAGTTTTGGTAAGGTGTCCCAAAGAAAGCTCCTGGTTGTTCCCAATACCAGAAGGGCAGAGAAGTTTGGCTCATCGCTGGTTCAAGGGCAAAGTCCCAGCAAGTGAAGAGCAAAGCACCAACGGCTATCGCCGCAATATGGCGACCCCAACTGGGTTTTTGAGCCACTTTCAAACCAGTTCTAGCAATTAAGTAAGACGACAGCCCAACATAAAACCAAGATAAAGGAATTGTGAAAGGAACTAACCCCCCAATCTTATAACCCAAGCCACTCAAGTAACTATAATCACCAAATGGAAAACCTGTGCTAGTTCCCAGTAATTCACTCCCCAAAGAAATAAACATAGCCGGTAGCATAAATGCTAGCCAAGTCCTTAATCCCAACGTCCGGTAGGCATAGATAGAGACAGCTACTGTCCCCAAGATGATATCAACTACACCGCCGCCAGCCAGACTTAACTGTATGGCGGTTTCTCCAACCTGCGATAAGTTTAAAATTATTTCCGAATTAGGTACGACCAGTAGCATCCCTACCAGTCCAAAGGCTTTTGACACGATATGACCAATGAGGCATACGCGTTCAGCAATAACAAGTTGTCTCATGATAATTCCTTAACAAGATGTGACACGCGGCTACTCGGCTGCTAATAGTTTACAAATGTTTAACAACACATTTAACTACTTTGTACCGCAATTCTCGACAAACTTGTTTGGCTGACTTGGGAACAGCATAACAGCCTATTGATTGAAGCTATAAGAAATATGATGATAGACTTACTACTTTAAGCGATATAGTCAGAATCTGCATAATTTCATCTGCAAGAGCTTCTGGTTTTTTGTCTCATTGATACCCACATCGTGAAAAACTCCTTTTATACTGAGATATCGTTGAGAGAGGACAACCATCATCAACTGAGCAAACCCTCAAGCAAAATCAAGTCTTTAGTCACTACACTTAGTTATGGAATAAAACCTTGACCCTGTACTAGGAATACCAACCCATGTCAATTTTGAAAAGAGTTCCTTGGGTGTCCCTGGCGCTAGTACTGCTTAGTTACAGTACTTTGGGCTGGGTAATATCTGAAACACACGCTCCTGAGTTTGTGTGGCTGGCAACTGTAATTGCTATCTTGCTTTTAATCGTAACGTTGACCGCCCCTTGGCCAAAGATGACATATTACTACAGTATTTTGCTTAAATCAAATACTAGGACTTTCGGCGTTGCCGTCTTAGCAGCTTTCTTATTCTTTCTCATGATTGCCTGGTTTCAGGTATTTCTTGATACCTTACTCATCATTTCAGCGACTATATTAGTTAGGATAGACTTTCAAAGAGCAGGTCTTAGGGAAGGGCTAGCTTTTTCCACTGCGTCTATCTTTTCATTGGGAGGTTTAGCTTTGGGTGCGCTAACCTATAAGTTAATATATTCTCAAATTCCGCTAACTTTATGAAGTATACCCAAAAAAGCTAGCGATGCCTGGGTTGGGCTACGCCAACGCTTCACAACCAATATTGCTTACCCACAACTTCCTTTTTAGCTCAAATTCTCAACTTATTAAAAAAGTCGGGAATTTTGTTCTTCAATACTTGGGTTTAAAATGCAGGCTGTTCAAACAGCAGTAGAGAGAGGAAAAAATCCATGATAAAAATTGACACCCAACTAGTAACAACTGCTTTTGTTGCAGATTCTCCTACTTCCTTTGCTCCCCCTCTAGTAGTTAAACCCCAACTACAGCCAATGACAGCAACCAGCACTCCAAAAATAAACCCTTTTAGCAAAATAATAAACAAATCTGACGGTTCTAAAAAATCTCTGATTGATTCTAAAAATGTTTCAGGAATAATTTGGTAAAACTGGGAGGCGGCAAAAATTCCACCGATGATGCCCGTAACTAAAGCCAAAATCGTCATCAAAGGCACCATCAAGCAACAAGCAATTACTCTAGGAAGTACTAAATAATCAATTGGATCAGTTTTGAGCATATAAAGTGCATCAATTTGTTCGGTGACTCGCATTGCACCTATTTCTGCTGCAAAAGCAGAACCAACTTGTCCCGCCATAACACTAGCGGTCAAAATTGGAGCCAATTCTCGACAAAAAGCTAAGGCAAAAGCACCTCCCACAGCATTGACAGCCCCAAATCGGACTAATTCCCTCGCCGTTTGAATAGTAAAAATCATTCCGGCGAAACCGCTCACAAGGAGAACTGGAAAGATAGAACCTGGTCCAGCCGTCACTAGATGTTGCAGAATCTTGCGATAGTAAGTTTTTCCTTGGAGTAAATGCAGCCACACTTGACCAAAGAGCAGTACTGCTGCAAAACAGCGTACAATCCAAGATTGCTCAAAATTTGTTTTTGGTTGCAATTTTATCGTCCTTGAGACTGACTTTTTTGCACATATTGTGATATCAATTCTCCAAAATAAGACTACAGATACAAATGGTGGAAACCCAGCCAGATGTAATCTGACTTTCTCAATTACGTAGACGCACAAAGGGGGCTTCCCGCAGGATATTACGAATTGGTATTAGGGTATGGTACATGAACAGACGCACTAGTACCGCTTCGCAAAATTCAAAATTCAAAATTCAAAATTCAAAATGTCTATGCCGTAAGCTTTTCGCCTATTCTGAATGGTAACTTTATTTCCGGCATGGCGCACTAGATATTTACCCGCAGGTCTTTGGGCATATTTCAACTCATGATATGCAGCTTTTTTAATTTTTCTCGGCGGTAAAGACGCGCCAGATAATGAAGATGGTGAAACCTAGATAGGCTAATACTGTTAGCCATTCTTGCCAGCTACTAAATGCATTGTTCATCAGCAAAAGCCAGAAAATTAATATTTATCAATCCTACAGGCTGATGCTACCAGTCGGTTGGTGTATTTTCAGAGACAAAGGAAGGCTAGTCAAAAATTATTAGCTAATTTTCCGGAATTGATCGCAACTGGGTAGTAGTACATATCAGAGCATCGATATTATACTGAACCTCTATACCTAACCTTCGGGGAATATAGCCCCATTGTTTCCGCTCGAAAGCCCGGTCTTCAAGACCGGGTTTTTGATTCATTACACATTCAGCAGCGTCCCTAGTACAAGAAGGCAAAAGTAAAAAGGCAAAAGTAAAAAGAAAGAATGCTTATTTTGTAGGCTTTCTGGCTATTTAAAATGGTTGCTTTATTTCCGCCGTGTTGTACTAGTAAAAATAAGTTGCGTAACTTGGCATAAGAGAAAGATCGGTTCCCATAAATCCTATGCTTTTAGATCAAAAGATGAAACTATTAATTTCACATTTATAGCATTTCCCAAGCTAGTAAGGTACACCCGTAGGGGCACGGCACTGCCGTGCCCATACACCTTGCGATATAATGTTGTACCTCATCTGAATGGGAACAGCTATAAAGGTTTAGACCAGCACTGTTATGATATAGACGTTAATAATGTAAATTGGAAAGCAACAGGCGGTAATATTAACTCGCATGCTACTTTGTCTATAGATGATAAATGCACTAACATTACTATTACTGCCACTGCTGAAACAATTAATAGCTTTGCTCATGTTAGTGTAGTTAAAGTACCAAAGCTCACCAGGCAATTCAACGCCCTGCAAATCCATCTGTCCTACCCTACAATTCCTCTTCTAAAGCTTTGCGTGCAATCTGGGTGACATAAACTGTAACGATGACTGTCGCAAACAAACCCAATATGCGAATTGCCCATTGTAAAGTAGGGTTGGTAAGTTGAGTCTCAGTGCCAATCATGGCAAGATTACCTGCAAGGGAACCAAGATAAACATACATGATGGTTCCAGGAATCATGCCCACAGAGCCGATAAAGTAATCTTTGAGCGAAACTCCTGTGATGCCAAAGGCATAGTTCAATAAATTGAAAGGAAATATGGGAGATAGTCGCGTTAACAGCACAATTTTTAATCCTTCTCTTCCAACCACTTGGTCAATGGCGGCAAATTTTTTGTTATCGGCGATTTTATGAGCAATCCAGTCCCTTGCTAAATAACGTCCGACCAGGAAAGCAGTTGTAGCGCCAAGGGTTGCACCAATGAACACGTACAAAGAACCCCAAATTGCACCAAAAATCACACCACCTCCCAAAGTGAGAATAGAAGCTGGGAAAAAAGCAACGGTAGCGATAATATAAAGAGCAATAAAAGCTATGGCTCCCACCGCACCCAGCTTATCAATCCAGTGCAAAGCGTCCGGTAAAATTGCTTGGGGATTGAAAGAATTTGGATTTGCAGATTCTTGTGCCAAAGCCAGGTCTGTGTTTAATGAGAAAGCAAAGCTAAGTACTAGTAATATTAATACAATAAATCTAAAAAACTTCCGTAAGTCTCCACGATTAAATCGATTTATGATAAATTGCTTGTTCATAACTTCGACGGATAAGAGAAATTTTTAATTTACCTACTTAAATTTTTCTTGGCGATACCAGCTACGAATTCGCTCAGGTGAAACGCCGAGTAAATAAGCAATAATTACTATTTGATTAAGTAGCGTAGTTTTGAATACTCCTTTTTGCAACCATCTACGGGCTGAGGTGACAACTGGTGTGGGGATAATTACAATGCGTCCAAGGCGTTTTAAACGACGGATGAATTCAAAGTCTTCCATGATGGGCAATTGGGGAAAGCTGCCTATTTGCTCAAATACTTCTTTTGTGACAAAAATTGCTTGGTCGCCATAAGGTATTTGGTAAAAATGCGATCGCATTTTCACTCCCCACTCTACCCATCGTAAACTCAAAAGTGACGCATCAATCCGCAAGTTAAATGCACCAGCCACAGTCCCAGGTTGTTGTAGTGCTGTGCGAATCATGTCATCAAACCCAGTTGGCAAACGAGTATCTGCATGGAGAAACAGCAAAATATCACCGCTAGCAGCTACAGCACCCGCGTTCATTTGCACAGCACGACCCGGAGATGATGAGATAACTTTGACATTTAAAGACTGAGCGATCGCTACAGTATGATCACTAGAGCCACTATCTACTACAATCACTTCTATATTTATACTGCCTTGAGTAGTAGCAATGGCTTCTTTGATATTCCCCGCTTCATTAATAGCCGGAATAATAATAGAAATTTTGCCAGCACCAATATTCTGACTCATAATTGCGGAGTTTTCTTTTCCGGTTGGTCAGAAAATGAACACTCTACCGTTATCTTAAGATTGCTTTCAGCCGTGCCTTTAGTCATGTAAGGTATACCTGCTTCACCGCCAACTTTGATGCCAAATTCTAGAGTGACTTTATCAATATTAGCAACAGGGATTTTCTTAAAAGCATTGAGTGAATAAACAGTGTAAGCCCGAATTGTACCTTCAATTGCTTGGAAATTTTGCACTATTTGTTTTTGTGCAGCATCAGCATCCCATCCCTTATCAATTGACCGCTTAAAATGTCTCAACGCACCAGCTACCGATGGTGAAGCGATCGCTCAAATCTTACAACAATATGGTGAAGTAAGACAACAAATTGTAATTTTGGATTGCTGCTATAGCGGAGAGGTGCTAAATTTCGCAGAGGCAGATCCAGGCGATCGCAGCAAACAAAAACTAACCCGGAAGCAGCTTTTGCGAACCCGGAAGCAGCTTTTGCGAACCCGGAAGTAGCTTTTGCGAACCCGGAAGTAACTTTTGCGAACCCGGAAGTAACTTTTGCGAACCCGGAAGTAACTTTTGCGAACTCTTGCATATAATCTGAGAAAATGGCATCAAAGAGCGATGCCTGCTGCGGGCTACGCCAACGCCTGACTCATACCTTGTTCAGTCAAGTAGGAAAATTCCAGCCCCATCAAATCTAATAGTTTAAGAAATACATCAGGCTCCATTTCCATCATTTCTGCGGCTTTTTTCAAACTAATAACTCTCGAAAATAACTCCCCGATCGCAAACAAAAATGTTTCTTTTTGCTCAATATTATTAAATAATGGAATTTCTGAGGCAACACTTCTTAATTCTTCCTTACTAGTCATAGGTATTTCAAGCTACCGACTGAATATCTTCTAGATGATCCCAAACTTCTGCAAGCGATGTCTAACGACAAGCGAAATGGGCGGTTAGAAACCGCACGCCAGTTGCTAAAGAGCGGGAACGCTAAGAGGATGTTTGAAAAGTATTGGGCGAATAGCATCGCTACTACACAAAACTTAGTCCACGAAGGTGGACTAATACAAAATCAAGGATTTTTAACCTGCGGAGGCGGGTTTTGCTTTCTAGGTTATCCCAAATATCGTAAAAATTAAGGCACGAACGCCAACACCCCTACAGGAGAACCAGAACCACCACGTAATCTCAGAACTGCGATCGCTAGAGTAGTACCTTTTGGTGGCAGTTGATCCAAATTTGTCAGATTCTCCAACACAATGCGCGGTTGTTCTAAAACTAGGCGGTTAATCGCAAAACTGTTATCCTGTCCAGGGTCTACACCATGAGTATCAATTCCTACTCCAGCTATTTGCCGTTCATTCAGTAAAAATTGAGTCGCATCGCTGCCAAACCCTGGAAAGTGAGCAATTCCTTGAGCATCATGATTCAGGAATGCACTTTTATCAAACCACTTTTTTTGCCAGCCAGTATGCAGTATAACTACGCAGCCATCAGAAATCTCACCATATTCTTCTTCCCAAGCCAGGATATCAGCAATAGTCAGAGCATAATCAGGATTAACCTCTGTGGCTTGGCAAATATTTATGACCACCGCAGGTACAACCAAAGACTGGGCTGAGTATTGGTCAATTCCCACAGCAGAACTATGAAAACTGTTAGGGGCGTTGATATGGGTAGCGCTATGTTCCCCCAAAGAGAAACGCCGGAGATAATAGCCATCATTATTTAGTTCCGCCACAGTTTCAAATTCTACTGTGGGATCTCCAGACCATTGGGGAATATCTAGGTCAATTACATGACTTAGGTGGATAACGCGTGTGTAGGTGATACTATTTTGACTTTGGGGTTGTATCATCCCAGCCTTGTATTTTTATTTGTACTCAGGGATTTTTTCAAGGGTACGATGCCTGGGTTGGGCGACGCCTAAGCAAACATATTACTACCATTACAACGTTTTTTAATCGATTCAACTCCAACATTGCTACTCCTAATTCTTTATACTAGGAAAAACAATCCCCCCAACCCCTGTAAATTCTAGGTTATTGAGGGGGTTCAAATGTTGCAGCAAAAGGTGGATTGATCTTAGTTAACAACCAATCGGTTAACTTTTAATTAAGTTTAGATCAAGGTTGTGTGATAAGTAGTCAAACAGAATTAATTACACAATGTCATTGGGAAGGTCGCAAAGCGGAATGAAGCAATTCGCTTGCGGCTGGGATTACTTTGCTTCGCTCTCTACGAGACGCTGTTCGCGTTCGCAATGACTGTAAATATTTTTGTCCGACTATTTATCTAAGTTAAGGCTTGCTTTTCTAGTGGAATCACGATGATAAACTCAGCACCTTCTGCCGGTGCTGAAATACACTGGATTTGCCCACCGTGTTTTTTGACAACAATTTGGTAGCTAATTGATAGCCCCATACCCGTGCCTTTACCCACAGGTTTTGTCGTGAAGAAGGGATCAAATAGACGTTTGCGTACTTCCTCAGTCATCCCTGAGCCATTGTCGGCAATGCTAATAATTACACGGTCTTCTTCGATGAAGGTGCGAATGTGAATCTGGGGAAAAGTCATTTTTCTTTGGTCATTTATCCTTTGTTCAGTGTTATTTCCTAATGACATAGGCGCAACTCTTGGAGACGCTACGCGTAGCTTGCTTCCCCGTAGGGGTAGGCCTTCCCGCAGGGTATGACTAATGACAAATGACTCTTCTAAAACATCGATCGCATTTGTCAACAGATTCATAAACACCTGATTCATCTGTCCAGCGTGACACACTACTGGTGGTAGGTTGCCGTAGTCTCGGATTACTTGGATTTCGGGATGTCCTGGTTTGGCTTTCAGGCGATTTTGCAACAGCAGCAAGGTGCTATCCATACCTTCATGAATATCTACTGCCTTCGTACTATCTTCATCAAGGCGAGAAAAATTGCGTAAAGATAGGACAATCTGCCGAATGCGTTCGGCTCCCATCTTCATAGAATCCAGAATTCTGGGCAAATCTTGCTTGAGAAAGTCTAAATCAATGGTGTCAATTTGTTGATCAATCTCTGGTACTGGTGGGTAGTAGTTCTGTTGATAAAGTTCTACTAAGTGCAGCAAATCCTTGGTATATTCACGGATATGGCTAATATTGCCGTAAATAAAATTGACGGGATTATTGATTTCGTGGGCAATACCTGCAACCAATTGTCCTAAACTGGACATTTTTTCAGTTTGAATCAGTTGCGCTTGGGTTTGTTGAAGTTCTAGCAGCGCCGCTTCTAGTTGCTGGGCTTTGTCTTGGGCTATTTGGGCAGCAATGCGACTTTGGGTATAAAGTTTAGCTTGATCAATGGCGATCGCTAGTTGAACTGTAACTGCTTGTAATAATTCTACTTCGTTGTTCAGCCAAGGGCGAAAGCCATTACAATAACCACAGCTAAATGTGCCAATTTCGCCAGATTGGGTGTGTACAGGCAGCGACATCAAGGCAGTAAAACCAAAATCCTGCAAAAACTGTTGTGCTATGGAATCGCCCATAGTCTCAGCATCATCAATGCGGATGATTTCTCCGTTCAAGGTTTTGGCTGCGATTAGTTCAATTTCGGTATTAGTTGCTTCTTTATCGTTAAGCAGACAGGGTAAAAAGGAACTTTTCGCCTCATATACTTTTTCCCAGTATGGTACATCAGTATCTTGTCGATACCAAAAGAAGGCGCAGCGATCGATCTGGAATAAGTTGTAAATCTCCTGCACTGCCGTTTCCACAATGTGATTAAGATCCAAAGAAGCTCTAATCTGATTAGAAAGACGATTAAGTAGTGCTTCTCGCTGGGCGCTTTCTCTGAGTGCAATTTCTGCTTGTTTGCGCTTGATGCCAATGGCAATCTCCTGGGCGGCAAATTCCAGTGCGGTGAAAGTTGATTCTGTCAATGCTTTACGGGCAAACATCGCTATCACCCCTACAGTTTCACCTTCAACAATCAAAGGATAACCAGCGAAGGCAATCATACCCTCTTGCTGTGCCCACTCTTTGTTACCCACGAGGGGATCTGTCTGCACAGAGTTAGTTAGGTGGGGTTTGCCCTCTTCGGCAATCAAACCAATTTTAAATTGACCGACTGGCACACGTTGATGAGGCCCATTAATGTGGGTGTACATCCCCGAACTGACTTGCAACTCCAATACCTTGTCTTCTTTGTTCAGCGTCCAGATGCGAGCAAAAGCTGCATCAATATGTTCAACTAAAGCGTCAGTGCAACGGCGCATCATCTTCTGTAAGCTGTCACTCTGGGCAAGGGCTGCGTCTACATCTGCACGAAAATTTGCTAAACGCGCTCTTTCTGCTAGAGCTTCTTCTGCTTGTTTGCGTTCAGTGGTGTCATAGCAAATAGCAACGAAGTATAAAACATTGCCATTGGCATCTCTAATCGCAGATGAGTTGCTTGTATGCCATCGCCAATTACCATTTTTGTGTTTTAACCGATATTCAATTGCGTCTTGTTTTTTACCTGTTGTCAAAATTCTTTGAAAATAATCGGTACAGATAGATACATCATCAGGATGTATAAGGGGAATAAAGGATTTGCCTTCAATCTCTGCAACCTCATGCCCAAAAAGCTCAGTCCAGTTAGGAGAAACGTAGGAAAATATTCCTTCCAGTGTCAGTGCAAAAATAACGTTATTGGCGTTTTCAACAATGCTGCGAAATTTCGCATCGCCTTCTATTAATGCTGCTTGAATGTTGTCGCGGGTGTGGCGGACAAGAACTATGATTTCCTGATCTGGTAATGGTAATAACCTCGCTTCAAAATTATTGTTATCTTCTGGTAGGGTTAAGGTATATTCAAAACTGACTTCATATTGAGTTTCCAATACTTGAGTTATTGCTTGCTGGAAGCGATCGCCTACAACAGGCGGTAGGCATTCTCGCAAACTCTTACCCTGACAATCTCCTAGTGGAATATACAGACTCTCCATCAATCCTGGCTTGTAATCCAGAATAGTTCCATCAGCATCAAGACGAAAGTACAAATCAGGAAGCACTTGCAAAATCGCGGCAAATTCTGAGGTTTTTTGGCGTAACTGTGCTTCAACTGCTTGGCGTTTTGCAGTTTCAGCTTGCAGTTGCTCTAGTGATTTTTTTCTTGCCGTAATTTTACGTAGGCGGCGAGAATAATTTGTCGATAGTGAGCAGCTTTGTGTTAGGGAAGGCTGGCTTCCCACTATGGTCAGTTCTGTTATATCCACACAATAACCGATGTAACCGACAAAGCTGCCATCTGCTGCAAATCGTGGCGCTGCTGTATCTAAAATCCAACGATATTCACCATCAGCCCGACGCAGGCGATATTGTCTCTGGAAGGAATCATGGGTCGCAAATGCTCCCAGATAGATATCTTCACATCGCTGTCTATCTTCTGGATGGACGTTGTCAGTCCAGATATTGTCTATCTCCTTTTCTCGCGCAGATGCAGACGCAGGTGTTGTTAGATGTTTTCCGGTAAATTCCAGCCAATTGGAATTGAAGTAACAGTAAAGTGCATTGCATCCAGACATCCAAATCATCAGAGGAGTAGTATCCACCTGCTGGCAAAATACTTTTTCATCCTGTTGTATTTCTTCCTCATCAACTATGATTTGGCTAACGTAGCTCTGCACCTTTTTAGAAAACACTTTTGCCTGCCTGCTCTGCCTAAATTATTAAGTTAATAGTCGGAAACTAGTATTTGTTGATACACGGGTATAATCTTCATGCCAACCTATTGTTAATCTTAATACTTTATTTGTTTCGATATATGCAAAGATTACTGCTTTACTGTAAATAGATTGTAAAACTGCTGAAGTTATTCTTTATGACAACTTCGCCCTTTTGATAAATTTTCAACTACCTATCTATTAGGGAAGTTGCTTTATTTTGTCTTTATTAGAATCATCTAAAAATTCATCTTAGCTATGTAATTGCATTATCCGAAAACCTGATTTAGCTTCACGAAAACTATATGATTCACTCTGAGAGGATGTCTGAACAGTTTTTTTATATACACCTAATCCTTGGAGACACATATCTTGCACCTAGCCCTGGCGATTAGAAATCGCGGCTATACAAACTCTTCTCCGCCTACGCGGACTAATGCAAAATCAAGGGACTTCTTGCATAAATCAAAAAAAAGAACCCCACCCCCCAAGCGGGGAGGGGTTGGGGGGTGGGGTGTTAGGGGACTTTTGCAAAAGGTCTAAGGTTTTCAACCCGCGCAGGCGGGTTTTGCCTGTGTAGCCGCGACTTCCAGTCGCCTGGTGCAAGATATCAGGAGATCCCCCTAAATCCCACGATAAATTGAGGGACTTTGAGACTCTTAGGGACTGACAAATAAAAAAATACTCAACTACGAACTTTGACCATTCAAAATACCTCATCCCAAAATTGCAAATAAAATGAGAGAAATGCTAAATGTGATATCAACAAGTTGCAATAATCGCTAGCTAACGCATTTTATATGTTATAAAGCTCACAGAAATTCATGTTAGGCGGAAACTACTTTATGGAACCAGATCAACTAGGCCGTTTTAAGGAGTACGGCGAATTCATCCTCCGAAAGATAGATTCTGTGCCCCAGTACCCTTCTAAACAAGAAGATTGGGTTCCAGCTAGTCTTGATGACTGTCTTTTACGTTTGCGGTCGGCTGCTCAGAAAACTGTAGACCTGGCAACTTCACCTGTAAAAATTGGGGTGATGGGGGAATTCAGTAGTGGGAAAACTTTACTTTTAGGCAGTCTAATTGGATATGCAGATGCTTTGCCAGTGAGTGAAAACCCCACTACAGGTAATGTTACCGCCATACATATCATCCCGCAAGACGACTTTGCAACTACCCAATTAAGTAACTTTACGGTAGAGTATCTTTCTCATGAAGGCGTACATGAGTGTCTACGCTTCATGCTAGGGGAAGCCAATAAACGAACAACAGCAGCTGGACTTCCTCCGATACCAGTATCAAAACTCAACTCTGGGAAAGACATTATTAGCTGGTGTGAAGAAGCATGGAATAGTAGTAACAATTTAGAGTTACGTTATTTACTGCGGGAGTTGGTATTGTTCCTGCGGGCTTATCAAGCTTATGGCGAAGTTATGTGTGGTGGGCACTACCAGATTGATGCCATCACCGCCCGTGAAGGGCTACAGCTAGTCGAACAGCCTATGGCAATCCAAACTCTGAAATTTGAAGATTTACCCCCAGCGCACATCCGATTACCGAGTCCACCCCAGAGGCTACCAACAAAGTTATTGCAAAACAGTTTTCCACTTATTCGCCGCGTAGATATCGATGTGAAAATCTCACGGGAAATTTGGGATTTTGCAGACGCCGCTAAATTTATTCTCATCGATTTTCCGGGATTGGGGGCTGCGAATTCGGGGGCTAGAGATACCTTTTTGTCACTGCGAGAATTGGCAGAAGTACAGACAATTTTGGTATTGCTAAATGGTAAATCTCCAGGGAGCGATCGCGCCAATAAAATCTTCACCATGATGCAGCAGCAGCGACCGGGACAAGACCTGAAAGATTTAATTCTCGTCGGTGTGGGTCGCTTCGATCAACTACCCCTAGATAGCGAAGGTGGCGAAAGAGAACTTGACCAACTGATTGAAGATAGTTCACATTTACAAGAACAAACGGTTTTCCAAAAACTCAAAGTTCTGCAAACTACCGTTGATGGTGCAGAAGCCTTTACAACCCAAAAAGACCGGATCGTTTTACTGTCGCCACTGTTGGGATTGGCTGAATTGGCAAAACGTTCTACGACAGTGAAAGCCGGCTCACCAGAGTTTTTGGCCAACTTAGACTATCCTGATTACTTAGATCGGTCTAAACGGCTACAAGAGAAATGGGAACGCTTAAGTGAACATCTGCTAGAATCTGATTCCCGCAGTTATTTAGGCAAACAGCTAAGTTACTTTGGTCAAGATGGGGGACTTAGTAAGCTGCGGGAATTGATTCAAACTCACGTAGCTACTCATGGTCTGAAGCAACTGCATGAAGATACTAAAAGAGCTGCTGATGTGGTGAGTCAGCAACAAGATCACTTGAAGGATATCATAGATGAAATTCACGAGCAAGGCATCCCCACAGGCGATAGCCCCGCTTTTATCGAATTGCGCTTTGTACTCGAAAGCTTAGATAAAATCTATAGGAATTTTCAAAAAGATTTAGGGAAAGAACCACTCAAAGACAGGCGCGGTTTTGTCGTCAGTGATGTAGTGAAAGACGAACTTACTTTTAGAATCCTCAATTGGAACCAGTGGACTTTACTCTTCAACAAAGCCAACAATGGAGCGATCGCTCTGGCAGAATCTAAAGGTGCAGCTGGGAAATTATTTGATCGGGGAAACCGTGTAAATACTTCCGTTCCAACTAAGAGCGATGATTTTTATCCAGTCTTTGAGAAAACCGTTAAAGAAGTAGAAGATTTTGCCCGCGATCGCATCCAGCAAGCAGTGGTAGATTTGTTGAACCAATTATCAAATCATATCGCCCCAGAACGCGAACAATTAGAGGCATTTTTCCATCCAGAAATGGAACAAGAAATCGAAGAAAAATTTGGTTTTGAAGATGCCGATCTATTTTACAAATTATTGCTAGGATGCGATCCTAATGAATGGAAAGAGGCAATCATCGCTGAAATCAGTAGCAAAGACAAAACTGTTGCTCCCGAAATCATCTTTCCACTAGCACGTCAAGACGATAAACACAACGTTGGTCAAATCTTTGATTGGGCACCAGAAAAAAGCCAAGGCTTACCCAGATCGAGCAATCATCAACTTTTAGTACTGCGACTGCGAGATGAAATTAATGCTAGTGCTAGCCTTCATCTTGTACAGTATGTTAGCGAAGTTAATCAGCAAATTAATTCTGAACTAGAAGGCATTTTGGATCAAATTATTCCTAGTCTGCAAAATCTTTCAAAAAAAGAAACTTTACTGAGATATTTGGCGGCTAGGGAATTGCCATCTGAGATAGAAATTCCTACTTGGTTGCAGATTATTTCCGAAATTTCCGATGTTTCTGACTCAGATGATTTTAAATGAGCTAACTCAGAAAATGAATGATTAAGTTACAAAAAAATCCCACGCTTCAAGGCGTGGGAGTATCAAGGTAATTCGTAGTTGTAATCAGTGCTTGCTTTGTCCCTCTTATAGCGGTTTCCATTCAGATGCGGTACAACATTACATCACAAGGTGTAGGGGCACGGCAGTGCCCTGCCCCTACGGGTGTACCTCACGTAAACGAGAACCGCTATAATTACGAATTACGAATTACGTTAGCGTAGCGGTAGCGAGTATTCGAGCGTCATTACAAATTAATGATGGTGGTGGTGATGATGCCCAGCTAGTTGGGGATTAACTGCCAAAGTTTCCTCTGACAACAACTCTCCAATATGAGCATCAGCCCATTGAGCCACCATTGCCAAAAATTCTGGATGGTCGTTGACACAAGCCATTTGTACGTAGTTTGTACCAGGATGCTGTTTTTCTAAAGCATGGATGATGTGGTGTACATCTAATAAAGTTTCGTGGTTTTCTGTAGCAAAGCCAATTGGCATAAAAATTACCACTTTTGCACCCAATTGAATCAGGTTATTTGCCGCTTGCTCTGCATTTGGCTGTGTCCAATCAATTAGGGGTGTGTCATGGTTGAGCCAACCCACGGAGATTAAAGGATAACGATTAATCAACTTATCCCGAATTAAATCGTACATTGCTTCACTTTCGGCAATCCCAGAAGTAAAGCCTTTAGCTTTGTGGGGACAGCCGTGATTCATTAACACAATGCCGATTTGAGAAGGGAGATAAGCTCCGGCTAACTCAGCAATTTTCTCCTCAACTAGATGAGCCATCAAATCGATGTAAGCTGGTTCGTTGAAGAAAGAAGGAATGTAGCGCTGTGCTTTAACCCAGTGTTCTTCACCATCAGTCAACTCAACCAGAGCATTGTTAACTTGCTCGATCGCAATACCACTAGTAAAGATAGAATCAACAACCAGCAGTGGGTAAATCAGCAGCTTATCGAAGCCTTGGTTTTTGACTTCTGCTAGAACTTGATTGGGTAGAAAAGGGGCGCAGAAGTTGAAAGCCTTGAAAACTTGAACCTTATCACCCCATTTTTCTTGTAAATTCTTCTCAATCCCAGCACGCTGCTGTTCAAAAATGGCGTTGTGTGGGGAAATAAAATCGTGGTGTGTGTGTCCCCACTCGTGGCGGTCAAATAGTGCCAAAAGCTTTGCCAGGGGGGGATAAATCCAGGTTGGTACTGGTGCAAATTTTGCTGTCAGTAGATTTAAAGCCTGTTCGTTATAGTTGGCGAAATCTTCGTAGCTTTCGACTTCGCCGTAGCCCATGAGCAATACGGCTACACGGTCTTTACCTGATAGATGCTCGTGAGTATGTTGTACTTTTTCCGGCGTGGCAACCACAATGAGTTCCTCAATATAAGCAGAGTGCAGAGAGACATGACGTTAGGGAATATAGTGGTTCTCGCTTGGATGCAATAGACTTTGACCTCACTTCCATTCCTCTCTCCTAAGAGGAGAGAGGCTTTGAATCTTGCTCCCCAACGCTAGCAGGGAAGGGGCTGGGGGTTAGGTCTCTATTGGACTCAGCCAAGAAGCACTATAGCTTACGCATATTTCCCTACTTATAACTTATTATCCCATCCAGGGGGATAGGATAGGTGGGAAAATCAAGATAATACATCAAAAGATATACAAAACTTACGTGGGGCATTGGGCATGGAAAATTGAACCAATGCGCCATCTGCTATGTCGCTGGAATAGCGAAAGCGGGTACTAAAAATCAACCATGAAGAAGTTTTTACCTTTTATCTTATGCTTGACCTTAAATATGACTAATGGGGTCAAAACTAACGGGACTTAGACAAAAATTAAGCCCAAACTGGCTTTATAAGCAGCAAATGGGATTTGATTCGCTCAATCGCCTGTTTGACATATTTTTTAATTTACTTATGATTTATTTAAATAATTACGTTGCTTCTTGCTTCTAGATTGACAAAAGGAAACGTATGGTAGAAGATAGCTTATCCAAAATAGAACTACAGTGTTGTTCTTTGATTAAGAGTTTTCTAGCTCATGAAACTTCCGGTGATACTTTCTGCGGGACAATTGCTACCTTGTGGATGAGCCATAGAGATATTCAGGAAAGTATTAAAAAAACTTGGGATGAACCATATGATAAGCAATTAGTTAAGGCACGTCTGCGTGGTGAATTAACAGCTGAAGAATTTGCAAAGCTTTATAGCGAACTTTTGGGTTTGGGCAAAATGACAAAGTTTTCTAAGATGATAAATGATGCACATAGTGTTTGTAGTGTATTCAGTCCATCACCTGAAGACCAATGGGAAATCGATGAGGAACAGCTACAATCAGAAATTCAAATACTTTTTACAAACTATCAACAGACTTGTAACTTGTGACTGAATATATGATAAAGATTCAGTAAAATTGCACCGACTCGTGGAATCGCAATTCCTCTTAGGTTGGGTGGAGCGAAGCAAAACCCAACATTAATATTATTTGCCCCACCTAATTCTCTGACTTTAAATATACTCTCGATGCCGTTGGCAATCGTAAGCGGGTAGAAGAATATTCTGGTCGTACTGTTGATTATACTTACGATTCGCTCAATCGCCTGACTATAGATTTTTCTCATTAATCAGGATTCTGAATCAAACTATTATATAGAGCCACAAAAATAATTAGGAGTAAAATTATAAAAATAATTATACAAATAAACATTTGATTTATTAGATTAATCTAATATTATTTATAATTCAAATTAATATGGTTTTAAAATAGTATTCTTTCGGAAAAGTATATGAAGCGGCTATAATTTACTCAGTAAAAATAAGGTAATATATAAGAATATTACTTGATTTTTGAAAAAGCTCTATACATCTGAAGAGTCAAAAAATCAAAGGTAGTGTTACAGATGAATATAATTATTTGCCCTGGAATCCATGAGCCAGAGTTAACTGAAAGCTTTAGAGTCGGATTGTCAGATTTAGTTTCTCAGAGCGCGATCGCACCCAATTCCGCAAATATACGGATTTATCCGGGTAAAGATGTTTTGGTTTTATCAGCATTTCACATTTTGCAATTTTTGCGCGTTAGCGTAGCTCACCGCAGGTATCCCTTGACCAACTCTCCAGAATCATCAATTATATTCATTAGCTTTAGTGCTGGCGTAGTTGGGGCGATCGGGGCAGCGCATTTGTGGCAACTCTTGGGTGGTTGTGTGAAAGCATTTATTGCTATAGATGGATGGGGAGTACCACTACAGGGGAATTTCCCTATTCATCGGATGAGTCATGATTATTTCACCCATTGGAGTTCATGTTTGTTAGGTAGTGGGCAAAATAACTTTTACGCACAGCCAGCAGTTGATCATTTGTCAATGTGGCGATATCTAACGACAAGCCGCTCTGCGTCTACGCCCCAAACTGTACAAGGCTGCTGGGTAGATTCTTCCATTGAAATTATTCCACCCAAAGGTCGTCTGACAGCAGCTGAATTTTTGCTTATGCTGTTAAAGCATTATGAAGCAAATTAATCCGGACAACAGAATTAAGAGTTAGGAGTTAGAGAGTTAGGAGTTAGAGAGTTAGAAGTTTGGAGTTTGGAGTTAGCATTTATTCTCCCCTCTGCCCAATGCCCAATACAACTCTTGGAGAGGCTGCGCCAACGGCAACTCTTGGAGACGCTACGCGAACGCTCAGTACAAGTGCCCAATGCCCCATCTACCCAAAAGTATCTAAATGTTTCCAACTGAACCAGCTGCTGTTAATAACGGGTTTAGCGCACTGCTCAAAAATCGTGGTTTTATGCTTCTGTGGATTGGACAACTACTGTCCCAATTAGCAGATAAGGTCTTCTTCGTTTTGCTGATTGCTCTCTTGGAGAATTACCCACCGCTTCCTGGGTTGGCACAAAACTCGATGTACTCAACCTTGATGCTGTCGTTTACAATACCAGCAATTTTGTTCGGCTCTGCTGGTGGCATCTTTGTTGACCGATTACCAAAAAAGCTGATTATGGTCGGTTCAGATGTCGTGCGGGGAGTATTAACGCTATGTGTTCCCTTGTTACCAAGACACTTCCTGATTTTGTTAATCCTGACTTTTGCCATTTCCACGGTGACGCAGTTTTTTGCACCAGCTGAACAAGCAGCGATTCCCTTATTGGTGAAGCGAGAGAATTTGTTGGCAGCCAATGCACTGTTTACCAGTACGATGATGGGAGCTTTAATTGTTGGCTTTGCGATCGGAGAGCCGATTTTGAGTTTGGCGAAAAGCTGGATGGGAGAAGAATACGGTCAAGAGCTTGTGGTCGGTGGATTATACATATTATCAGCTGCGATTATGCAGCCAATTAAGTTTAAAGAACCCAAACCATCGAAGGAACATCGGGCATCAAATAACCCTTGGGCTGAATTTACCGAAAGCCTACGCTATCTCAAGAAAAACCCTTTGATCTTGAATGCTATGCTGCAACTGACAACTTTATATTGTGTATTTGCAGCCTTAACTGTGCTGACAATTCGATTAGCTGAGGAGTTTGGTTTAAAAGAAAAACAGTTTGGCTTTTTCTTGGCAGCAGCAGGAGTGGGTATGGTATTTGGTGCGGCAATTTTAGGTCATTGGGGTGAGAAATTGCATCACAAGCCTCTACCTTTAATTGGATTTTTGATGATTGCACTAGTTTTAGGTGTATTCACATTTATGCACAACTTGTTGCTGGCACTAGCACTCTGTGCATTTTTGGGTGTGGGTGCTGCCTTAATTGGTGTACCCATGCAAACTTTAATTCAACAGCAAACACCACCTACCATGCACGGTAAAGTATTTGGCTTTCAAAATCATGCCGTCAACATCGCTCTGGCGTTACCTCTGGCCATTACTGGGCCATTAACTGATGCTCTGGGCTTGCGATTTGTACTTGTCGGAATGAGTGTTGTTGTGGTAGTTGTGGGTGTTTGGGCTTGGAAAAATACCCGCAATGTCTTGCAAGATGTAATTTAACTAATGTAGGCTAATAATCTAGCTTTATATTTAATATAAAAATTAATCAGAATTTGATTGAACTTTTCAATTAAAATGAAATCTTAACTACAGAATTCAGCATTAACTTTAGCTATAGTCTGAGGTTTGACCGTGCGATCGCTTGACCAAATTAGTCTCCCCCAAACTGAGAATCAGAAACAGTCCCGTATTTCTAGCCCGCCAGTGATGCCCAAACGTGCATCTGGCGGTTTTGCTCTGCTTGACAGCCTTCATCGCCACGGCGTTGATTATATTTTTGGTTATCCTGGTGGAGCAATTCTGCCAATTTACGACGACCTGTATAAGGTGGAAGCAACTGGTGCTATGAAGCACATCCTCGTCAGACACGAACAAGGTGCAGCCCATGCTGCTGATGGTTATGCCCGTGCCACGGGGAAAGTCGGAGTGTGCTTTGGTACTTCTGGTCCAGGAGCAACTAACTTGGTGACAGGCATCGCCACAGCCTATATGGACTCAATCCCGATGATTGTGGTGACAGGACAGGTAGCACGTCCGTCCATTGGTACAGATGCGTTTCAGGAAACCGATATTTACGGAATTACCCTGCCAATTGTCAAGCACTCTTATGTAGTGCGTGACCCCAAGGATATGGCGCGAATTGTGGCTGAAGCCTTCCACATCGCTAGTACTGGGCGTCCGGGACCAGTTTTGATTGATGTCCCCAAAGATGTAGCTTTAGAAGAATTTGACTATATACCTGTAAAACCAGGTTCAGTGAAGTTACGCGGTTATCGTCCCACTGTCAAGGGAAATCCCCGGCAAATTAATGCCGCGATCCAGTTGATTACTGAAAGTCGCCGTCCGCTATTGTATGTGGGTGGTGGTGCGATCGCAGCTGGTGCCCATGAAGAAATCAAAGAACTAGCTGAATTATTCAATATCCCTGTCACTACAACCTTAATGGGGATCGGTGCATTTGACGAACATCATCCTCTAGCTTTGGGAATGTTGGGGATGCATGGCACCGCTTACGCTAACTTTGCCGTTAGTGATTGTGACTTGCTGATTTGCGTCGGCGCTAGATTTGACGATCGCGTTACAGGTAAATTAGATGAATTTGCCTCCCGCGCTAAAGTAATTCACATCGATATCGATCCCGCAGAAGTCGGGAAAAACCGCGTTCCCGAAGTGCCCATCGTTGGCGATGTGCGGAACGTCTTAGTAGACTTGTTGCGTCGCTGCCAAGAAACAGGCGTTAAAGCTACACCGAATCAAAACCAAGACTGGTTAAATTTAGTTAACCGTTGGCGCGAAGAGTATCCTCTCATGGTGCCGCACCATCCCGACAGCATTTCACCCCAAGAAGTGATCGTAGAAGTCAGTCGCCAAGCACCCCACGCTTTCTACACCACAGATGTCGGACAACATCAAATGTGGGCAGCACAATTCCTAAAGAATGGCCCAAGGCGCTGGATTTCTAGCGCCGGTTTGGGAACGATGGGTTTTGGCTTACCTGCGGCAATGGGCGCGAAAGTAGCGTTTCCTGATGAAGAAGTCATTTGTATCAGTGGTGATGCTAGCTTCCAAATGTGTTTGCAGGAGTTGGGAACACTCGCACAATATGGGATAAATGTCAAGACATTAATTATTAATAACGGCTGGCTAGGGATGGTGCGCCAGTGGCAGCAAGCCTTCTATGGTGAGCGTTACTCATCGTCAGATATGGAAGTAGGGATGCCAGACGTAGAGTTGTTAGCAAAAGCTTATGGCATTAAAGGCATGGTAATCCGCGATCGCAGTCAATTAAAAGATGCGATCGCCGAAATGCTCGCACACAAAGGCCCTGTGATTGTGAATGCCCTCGTCACCAGAGAGGAAAACTGTTATCCAATGGTAGTCCCTGGCAAGAGCAACGCTCAAATGGTCGGCTTGCAGAAGCGATCGCCGAAAGCGGCAGCCGAGCCAGTGTATTGTAGCCACTGCAATGCCAAAAACTCTCCTACTCATAACTTTTGCGCTGAGTGTGGGACAAAGTTGTAAGGCTTTTTGATAATTCAGACCAATGATATAACTCTTGTAAACACGGGATTATAGCGGTTTGCAGTTGAGTCCAATACAGCCTTCCTTACCTCTGCTTTTAGGCGACGGTGGTGTACACAAGTCCTAAAAACCTTGATAATTCAAGGCAATTAAATGTTTTTATACGCAGAGTAATATATTCTCTGCGTATTTTTTATGAAAAAAAAGATTTATGCCAATGTATATTTCGGCATTTTTTTGGGAATTATAAATCGAGGAAGAGTTATAACCCCCAAGGTATGACTTCCTGAAATATCACGTAACTTTTAGAGGATAATTATGTCTCAACGCAAATTGCCCAAAGGCCGTAGTGTTAGTTCAGTTGCTCTAGAACCAGAAGTTGCGATCGCAGTTATTGGACTTTTTTCCGCAGCTGCTGATGGTGAAGGTATTTCTTCAACAGAAGAATATGCTTTGAGTGAATTTCTCAGTCGGGTTGGCTTATTTGAAGATTACTCTGAAGAAGACTTTGAAGAATTGACCGAAAAAGTTGTCAACTTGATTGAAGAAGAAGACCCAGAAGATTTAATCGCCCAATCCATCGAATCCTTACCAAATAAAGGTTATCGTGAAGCTGCATACATCGCCGCTATCTTAGTAGTAGGGATTGATGAGGAAGTACCCGAAAGTGAACAAGATTATATCTCTGAGCTTCAGGAAGCCTTAAAGATTTCAGACGAACGGGCACAAGAACTTATAGACGCAGTGTTCGGGGAAGACGAAGACGAAGAGGAGGAGTAATCTTTTTTGAATTGCAACCTCAGTCATCTACCATCTTTAATTTGGGGTTGCTAATTTAGAGTATGAAATAATTTTGTTTGAGTTAAGTTGTTGCGATTCCCGACTTCATGAAGAAGTTGGGAATCTTGCACATTATCAAAATTAATCCGATAGAGTACTAATTAGAAAAGCATATCAAATTTACCTCGTTCAGCCGTTTGTGCCAGATGCTTGTAATGTTGGAAGTTCAGACCTCCATTGTTTTTCAATAAAGCATCGGCATACTGCACAGGATTAGATTCCGCAAAGTAGATTCGTTGTGCGGCATGGTATCGCTGACGATATAGACGAACTGCGTTTTCCCAAGACCCAAGCCGTGCTGCATCTCTATTTACCCCACGCTGCTCGGCCACATCAAAATCTGTATCTATATAGATACGATAGTCAAAGTAAGAGACAATCTCTGGTCGTAGCAGAAAACTGGCAGCAAAAAGAAAAATATCTCCAGGATTGGCTTTATTAAGTGCCTCTTCCACTGGAGCATCTGTTTCCAAATCGAACCCACGTGCCTGGTAGATTAAATTACCTCCAAGACCAAGTGGTTCAAGCACAAGCTTTTTGAGGAGCCAATAGTTGTAGGCATCAAAATAGTAGCCTTCAGCTGACTCACGACCTCGGCGATGGCGCAGATCGCGTGGGTTATGGAAATCATCCACTGCAATGTGAACAGAACTTCTTCCACGTCTGGTTAATATCTGCGCTAGCTCCTGTGCCAAAGTGGATTTGCCACTAGCAGTAATGCCTGTCACCGCTACTTGCAGAACACGAAAAGGCAGAGCTTCAGCACGCTCGATTAAAGTATCCGCTATTGTTTCCAAAACAGTAGCGCGTGTATCACCCATGCATCGCTCCTCTGCCCAAGTATGGAACTTGCTTTACTACCGAATGGCACTAAGTTAAGATACAGCCCTTGCCCTGACCAGAGGCGGAGCCTCTAGGAATACATTCCCAGCCTGGAGGCTGGGAACGAGGCTACACAGGCTTTTGGGCTTTTCTTAGTGCCATTCGCTTTACTACCAATGAAACTTCTACTTCACAGAGATTGTCTAGCTGGTATTTTATTTTTACGCAGTCACCGCCTCACGTCGGTTGTACTCAGAAGCGTCTCCCTTGATCGCCTCACTTTGTTTACCATCGATGCCCACTGGGAGATCGCCGACAATTGTCACACGTTGAACGTGGCGGGGCTGGTCGCCGTAATCTGCGATCGCATAATGTTGAGTAGCCCGGTTGTCCCAAAAGGCTACGTCACCAACTTGCCAACGCCACCGCACTGTGTTCTCAGGACGTGTTATGTATGCTTGCAACAGCCGCAGAATGTCATCTGATTCAGTTGTTGATAAGCCACGGAACTGACGCACAAATCCGCCGATGAATAACCCACGCTCCCCAGATTCGGGATGTATGCGTACAACTGGGTGCAGAGTCTCGTATACAGTGGAGGTGAAGACAGCCCGATAAGCCTTGACATCTTCAGGTAGGTCGAATCCAGTTGCATAGTCGTATTTGTTGCTATGTACTGCCCAAAGTTGGTCTGCGAGATTACGCAGATGGGTAGGTAAATCTTGGTATGCAGTCACGGAGTTTGCCCAGATTGTATCGCCACCAGTTGGGGGAATGTCAAGCGCTCGTAAAACCGAACCGAGAGGAGGACGGTCTACAAATGTTACATCGGTATGCCAGCTATTGGCGCGGGAAGTGGTGCGGCCATAATTCAAGTCTAAGACTTCTGGGTTTTCTGGCAGCGAGGGTACAGTCGGGTGGGCTGTAGTGACTTCACCGAAACGACGAGCAAAGGCGACCTGTCCATCAGCATCAAGTTGTTGCTGACCACGGAAAAAGATCACTTTGTATTTGACTAGAGTCTTGCGAATATCACTGATGATGTCATCGCTGAGGTTAGAACTCAGATTAACACCGATGATTTCAGCACCAATACGTCCTGCAACTGGTTTGATGTCAAAGTATTGAGAACCCATGTTTTTAATCTCCAAGAAGTTTATGTTTTTACAAATGTAGAGACGCGATTCATCGCGTCTGATTCATCGCGTCTGATTCATCGCGTCTGATTCATCGCGTCTGATTCATCGCGTCTGATTCATCGCGTCTGATTCATCGCGTCTGATTCATCGCG
>NZ_JBALEK010000011.1:0-21841 GCF_036917815.1 Nostoc sp.
TTATTTTATTTATCATTTTACCAATTTTTACAACTATCTATGTAATTTTGGAATCTCCCTTAGTTTTTATTAGTAAATAAGATGCGTTTGCCCTGGGGCTTTACCCGATTCCTGGCTGTAGTTTTCTACATAGGCTTTAAAGTCTTCGTGGGACTGGATAGAATCATCCTGAATTGAGGATGCGATCGCTTTATCCAATGTGTTTTCAATATGGCGGAGTTTGCGGCGATCTGTCAGGTTTTCCCATGAGCGATTTTGAGAATTTTGTCTTTGCTTAGGTTTGGTCAGTGTTTTGGTAGCCATAGGTACTCAAAGCTGATTGCCTTAAGAGTTAACCTAACAAGACTTTATCTGGAAACAGCTAGACCAAATGGCGATTTATAAGTTGTCCAGTTGGCTATACTCTAAACGGTTAAAACTTGGACTTTTTGAAAAGTATGAAAATTCAGAGACAACAAGCTATCTAGCTTTTCCTGTTTATCAGTATTAGCAGTGTTCCATAGGCTTGTATAGTATTTTCAGCCAAACTTAAATCAGCCTGAATTTGTAACTATTTTCGAGGCTGTTCTTGTTCTGCTAGTAGTGGAAAGAATTCTCATCTTGGTTCGACCATCTGTACATTGTTAACACTCAAGTTGGAATCATGGGAGTTGAGGAACTTCGTGCATTGATGGGGCATGAAAAAATTCAAACTACTCTTCGCTACTCTTCGCTACTCTAAAGTCACATCCCTTCGGGCGCAAGAAGTAGCGCTTCATGCTTTTAAGAAAATACCACCGTTTGGACAATAATTTACAAGTATGGATTTAATTTATATATTGTCGCGTTCTGAAAATTATCATGATTAAAAACTTATCAAGAGAATAGACAATACTCTTGATTGCTAAAATATGGCTGGACACCAGATTTAGTAAAAAAATTACACTTTATTTATAAATAGCCTAGAGAAAGCACTTAATATAACTCGCCACTGCGAGCGAAAATTTCTATAACTTCACTTCTGGTTACTTGATTTTTCTCCGCTATTTCTAGTAGTTTTTCCCACGCTTCATCGGTTAAGCGAATTGACCTTAACCGTTTGGGTGAATCTCCATAATCTGTTTCAAATTTACCATCTGGTGTACGGGGTCGTCTTTGAGACTTTTGTCTAGTGCCTGAATATTGATCCATTGCCAAAAGTTATACACAATATCCTAGCTTATCATGTATATACATGGCTGAGTGATTGGTTTTACAAGATTTTTTTCTTATCCCGGTTTTCTGTTCTAATGCTACTCATACCCCTGATCCGGACAGCGAGCGCAAAACTATTCGGTCTACTGACATTCTTTTTTGCCTTTCAAACGTAATTGATATAGCTGCTGTCTCCATCGCTCTTGCGCTAGCAGTATTGCCCACTGTTCAAAAGACACTTCTAATCTGAGAGAATGAAGAGTTAGTTTACCTAGTTTCTGTAACAAAATCTCTACTTGATAAGGAGGCAAAGTAGGTAAAGAAGCAACAAACGGTTTTTCTTCTGGGCAAAGCTCCATTCCTACCCACATCACATTAAGATTTTCTATTAAATCCTTGCGTTCTAAAGAGTAAGTTCGTCTAATATTGTCTTTCTTGCCCTTCTTAATATTTCGATAAGTTGTAAATCCCCATACTCGCAGCCAAGATTCATCCTGCTCCAAATTCATCTGCACAGCTAGATAATAATTACCTGCCCAACTTGCAATATCTACCCATTCAAAAGGAACGCTAAAATCATCAATTTCTGTTGATTCACTGGGAATAATAATTATTCGCGTTTGCTTAAGTTCAACAACACTACCATTTACAAATTCCCAAATACTTAATATACTCTGATAGTTTAACTGTTCTAAAAAGCTGTCAGAGTTTAACTTATTTTCCTCATCCAGATAACTGATGATTTTATTAAAACATAAATAATTTACATAAGCATTTCGACAAGCAACATTATTAGAGTTGTTTTGACAGTGCTTTTCGGCTAGCTCTTGCTCTTGGCGAGATATTTCTAACCATAAATGTTTGGGAAAATGATAAATTAATTCCTTTAAAGTTTGCATTCGTTAATGACTTCGTTTTGTTGGTAAATTTATTGAACTATCTTTGGAGTCATTAATCAACCATTTGTCAATAAACTTTTCAATGTTTTTGACGTCACAATCATTAAATAATTGTAGCTTATTTTGAGTTTTTAGCCAGTCAATCAAGTAGGTGGTTAATTGCTTTTTGGCATAGTCTATTATTAAAGTCTGCTCCTGCTTGCTACTAATTTTAGATTTGACGATTTGCTGGTTATGCTTTACGTCATAAAAATACTTAGCTTCCAAAACTTCCCTTGTATCAGAATTGAGACTGTTTTCAAAGGCTTCTTGAATTACTAACTCAATTTGATTACTATAATGATCTTTTAACCATTTTTCGATGTAATCATCTAAATTTTCTAGCTTGATGAGATCGATGGAAAACCAAAGCTTCAACCATTTAGCAGTAGGCATTAGTAACTGTCTTCGTAAGCGGGAACAGCGGCGATTAACCGTAGCTTGATTAATACCTATTTTAAGCGCAATGCTTGTTTCACCTAGTTGCAACCCATATTTTAGAAGTAACATGACTTCATTATCAGTCTCTTGCTTTAATAATTGTAGCTCATTCAGAAGTACTCGATTAAGTTCCATAACATAGTCCGATATGCTCTCAGTGGTAACTTCGGATTCTATTGGAACTAAATAACTTATATTGTCTACCTTATTAGACTCAAACAAATAAGTTTCAATGTCTTCACCAATATAACTGACTTTAAAAGAATATTGTAAAGCAACAATACACATATTAATTAACTTCTTAAATTTTGCTAGCCCAATCTGGAAGTAATGACGCTGACAGAATTCAGTAGCCATTTTATAATGAATGTCGTTAGGACATAACCAACGCTGACCTGATTTACTATAAACTTCAAACAAGCAATCTCTGGCAACTAAATACGGTTCAATTTGCGAATTGCTTATACCTAATTCCTTCAATTTATTAGTTAATTGTTTTTTGCCAATTTTTTTCAGCAAAAACCATGTTGAATACTTACCTTCACCTGTTTCTTTATAGTAAACATCTCTAATTTTATTGAAAAATGTTAATTGAAAGTAATCTTGTAGAGATTGTAAATCATTATTGTAATTGTTAAAAGTCTTTAAAATAAAACTCATGTCATTAGCTAATAACTTAGCTAAATAAAAATAATAGTTCCAAGTCTCTTGAGGATTTTCAAAATTATTAAACTTTAAACTTCTAATAGCTTGAAAAGCTGGAGTTTCTAAATATGCTACCAAATGCCATTGTGCTAAAAGCTTTTGATTATTAATAATAGATTGAGATTGATAAATATTCAAAAAATATTCAAATAAATAGGTTTCATTTTGATTTAAACACATTTTTTTAAATTCTTCATTATTTTGTTGAAAAAATTTAAAATTTTGAGATAATTTTTTTTCGATTCCCCAGTTAAAAATAGCAAAATTATTTTGATTATTTTCAATGGTAACAATAAAAGTATAAAATTTTTCACTGAAATTCCGCGAACTTAAAGAAGGAAGATTCCAGTTAACCATTATTCAGACCTCAAATATTTATTAATTTAAGTAAAAATAGCAAATGTTTTGGGATAGAAGTGATTTTTTCCTTTTTATCCCAATCTAGAGAGGCTACAAAAATGATATATAAGCAGCTTATTTATTATGAACCTCTCATAGTAACTTTGCTATATTCACTTCTTATATAAGTAATCACAAGGGATACTTTTCATTCCGGAAAATAAGCAAATAAATTTTCTCGCCCACCTACTTAATTAATTAGAATTTCCCGCTCTTCAAGAATTATTCAAGAATAATGTGTTATTTAACATCAAGTATTTACAACTGAATTTGATAGATGATAGCTGACAGATGAGCCTGTCTCAATTAAGTGACCATCCTCCATATAAATAATGCGATCGGCAATGTCCAAAATACGATTATCATGAGTCACCATCAAAATAGTACACCCTTGCTCTTTCGCTAAACGTTGCAATAAATCTACTACCTCTCGTCCTGATTTGCGATCCAGAGAAGCTGTAGGTTCATCAGCTAGAATAAGCTGAGGATAGGTGATAAGAGCGCGTGCTACCGCGACTCTTTGCTTTTCCCCGCCAGAGAGATTTCGGGGATAGTGATGTATTTTATGGGCTAACCCAACTTCCTTCAAGATCGCCTCGGCTCTAGCGTAAGCAGTTCTTTGAGAATAAGAGGGATGAAGTTCAAGAGACATTAGAGTATTTTGCAGAGCCGTTAGACATTGCAATAAGTTATGTTCTTGAAAAATATAACCAATGTTGCGACGGTTACGAATGAGTTGATTTTTACTAGCTCTATAGAGTTCTTGTCCCATCACTTTCAAGCTTCCTGCTTGGAGAGAACGCAACCCACCAATTAAAGTCAGTAACGTGGTTTTTCCTGAGCCAGAAGGGCCATTCAGAATAATAATTTCTCCAGCGTTAATTTCTAGGTTAATATCAAACAAGACTTGTTGTTTTAAAAAACCGCGACCAAAAAAATGGTTAAGCCCAGTCGCAACAATAATTTTTTCAGAAGACATCATAATTTATTTAAAGATATCTGATGGATTAGCATAACGGAGTTTGTTGACAGCAAGTGCGCCGGAAATGCAACACATAAAAATAGTTGAGCAACAAATAAATACAAGTCGATCAAAGTTCATATAAATAGGTAATTTCGTAGCCTGTGTAGCCAGATCATATAAACCCCAAGAAATAATTAAACCTGGTATGTATCCTAAGATGGCTAAAATAATAGATGACTGAAAAACGATTTTTAAAAGATATATGTCTCTGTAACCAATCGCTTTGAGAGTCGCATATTCAGCCAAATGATCTGAGACATCAGTATAAAGAACCTGATAAACAATAATCGTACCGACAACGAAGCTAAGAGCAGCTCCCAAACCAAAAATAAAGCCAATAGGTGTGTTATTTTTCCAATGATTTTTTTCCAATTCAATAAATTCTTGTTTAGATAAAATCAAGACATCTTTATGAGGTAAAGTCGCCCTCATACTTTTAAGTACGTGCTCAACATTAGCCCCCTGTTTTAATTTAATAATGCCCAGGGAAATCAACCCTTTTTGAGAACGGGTACCAAAAATCCGCAGAAAGTTTAAATCGCTCGTGACCAAATGACCGTTATAACTGAAAGATGGCCCTAACTTAAAAAGGTCGCTAATTACTACCTCCCGTGAGGGGCCACCACCAGACGCTCCTACATCTAAATGAATGGGTTTTTGCGGATTAAATTTATCAGCTTCTATCCCGTATTCAGGTCGAGATAGAGCATCAAAAAGTAGGCTATCTTCTTGACGAATTTCTTCTAGATTTTTGCAGACTTCAGGTAAATCTAAAATACATCGTTCAGGATTGAATCCTATGGTCAGAATCATGTATTTTAACCGATTAGTTGGGTTGGTTAACTGTGCTGCGTCTAAATATATAGGAGCTACATATTCTACTTCTTCAAACTTACGAGCTTGATAAAGTCTTCGCTCTGAAAAAGGACGAAAGGAAACTAAAGAAATATATTGAGGACTGACTAAAATAATGTCTCCCTGCAAAACATTATGTAAACGAGCGGCACTTTCAAATAAAGCACTACGAAACCCTAGTTGCATAAACATAAGCAGAACAGCAAAGCTAATTCCTGCTAAAGCTACTACAAATTTGAATTTATTATAGGTTAGTTGTAACCAAGGCAAAGAAATTTTCTTCACTATGTTTAGATATCCAATTTAATAAAGATTAAAAACATTTAGAGATTAATACTAACCTCAACCTGTAGATTAGTTAAGTTTCTGACTTGTTGACTATCTTTAGGAGATAAACGAATTTTTACTTCTGAAACTCTAGCATCAACATCCGCTGCTGGATCGGCATTCAGAATATCTTGTTTACCAATTTGTAAACCTGAAGAAACAACTGTTCCGGTTAATTTTCCAGGGAAAGCATCACTAGTAATCGTGGCTTTTTGGCCTAGATTAACTTGATGAATATCAGTTTCATATACTTCGGCAACAACATTCATTTGATCGGTATAACCCAGCTTCATTATTCCGCCATTGGTAGCACTGTTAATAGCTTCTCCTTGACGTGTATTGAGCTTTAAAACTTGACCATTAATCGGTGAACGAACATAGCTTAACTTCAAATCAGATTCGGCTTTTTTTAAGGCAGCGATCGCACTTTCTACATCAGCTTGAGCAACAGCAACATCAACAGGACGAACCTCACGAATCTGAGCTAAAGTTGAACTAGCTTCCTGAATCTGCTTTTCGGAAGTATTAACCATTTGTTCAAGACTCGATTGCTCTTCTTGAATTTGCCAATTGAAGGTATCCATTATTAGTCGTTTACTATCCGATAAAGAGGTAGAAACGGCTCCCTCTTGATGTAAAAGTTCATAACGCTGATTCTCAGCTTTCGCATTGCTAAATTCAGCTTTTAAACGTGCAATTTTGGCTTTTTGAGTGGCAATTTGTCCTTGGAGATTTGCCTCTAAACTCGCCACTTTTTTATGCTGTGCTTCAATAGCTCCTGTTTTTGCCCCTGCCTTTACTTGCGCTAATTGAGATTGGGCAACCTTGACTTGGTGTTTAGCTTGCTCAAGTGTAGCAACAAGGGTGTCATGTCCATCCAAAATAGCCACAACTTGACCGATTTGAACTTTATCGCCTTCCTCAACTTTTAGTTGAGCAATTCGGGTTCCACCTGCTGAGGAAGCTGCCAAAGCGATTACTTTCCCTTGCGGTTCTAAACGACCTAAAGCGGTGACTCGATGGGGTACAACCACAGGAGTTGCACTAGCGGCTGGGCTAGACTCTACAGGTTTAGAACGAGTCAGAAAATAGTAGAAACCAACAATTGACAAACCACCAATCAACCCAATTAGTCCGATCAAATTGATTAAAAATCCCAGTCTGAGGCGAGGGGCCTGTGAGATGGTAGCCTTTTTCACAAGACAATCTCCTTTGTGCTTTTAACTTTTAAATTTCTCGATACCGTCTCAGTGCAGCAATCGTCATTCGTAAAGAAGTGAGAACTCAGATTGCTCTTAGTACAGTGCGGCTACAAATGCTCCAACAAAAAAACTTGCATCCCTTGCATCTGTTAACTCACATCAAACATCATTACCAAGCTCCAACAGTAACAGAGCGATCGCGCCGCTTAGGATAAGAAAGGAAATAATGCTGGCGAATATGCTGGAAATTGCATGTCTGCGCTACCCCAGGCAAAGCAAATAACTCTTGGAGGTAACGCCACAAATTGGGATACTCAACAATTCGGCGTTGGTTGCACTCAAATGCCTGATAATAAGCGCAATCAAAACGAATCAAGGTCACAAAAAAACACCAATCTGCTTCAGTAATAGCCTCGCCACCAAGAAAACGATTGTGAACCAGAACTTTTTCCCAGTAATCTAAAGCAGCAAACAATTGGGCGATCGCTTCATCGTAGGCTGACTGCGTTTGGGCAAAGCCCACACGGTAAACACCGTTATTGATTGGGTAAAGCGCCTGAATAGTCTCATCGATCGCCGCTTCTGTCTCACGGGTACAAAAATGTACTGACGATTCAGCACAAGCATCAAATTCCAAATCCAACATTCTCATTATTTCTAGAGATTCATTATTGACAATCGTTTGTGTCAAACGATCCCAGAGAACAGGAACCGTGGCTCTACCTGTATAATTAGAATTTGCACGAATATAAATGTCCCGCAAGAACCTAGCATTGTTCACCGTGTCAGGTAAACACCCTAGTCGATCAGTGAACTCCCATCCATCCTTGCTAGCAACTGGATCTGCAATGGAAACCGAGATCGCCTTCTCAAGCCCCTTCAGCTTTCTCATCAACAAAACACGATGCGCCCAAGGACAAGACAGAGTTACATAGAGGTGATAACGATCAGGTGTCGCAGGGTAAGATGATGAGCCGTCTGCGCTGATGCGCTCCCGAAAAGTTGTGGGAGTACGCATATACTCACCTTTTTTGCTAGGAGGTTCACTTTCAATAATCCACTTTCCGTCAACAAAATAACCCACTTTGTGTCCTCTGATTAATTTGGGACGGCTTCGACAATGCAAGTTACCTGCTCTACAGGTAAAAATCGCTTCAAAGCAAAGCCAGAACGACTCAGCAGAGAAGTAAAGTCTTCTTGAGTTCGCTCCCGACCTCCAGTCAGAACAAGCATATTCAAATCTGTCATCCGGGCTAATGTTGGCTCTTGCTGATTAGATAAAACCATTTCCACCAGTAAGAGGCGTCCTTGTTCATCGATTGCACGGCGGCAATTGTTTAATATTGATAGAGATCGGTCGTTGTCCCAATCGTGAATAATGTTTGATAACACATAGGTATCACCTCCGGCAGGAACTGTTTCAAAAAAGTCCCCAGCAACAATGTCACACCGATCTAAGACACCGTAAGCTGACAATACGGTATTTGCTTGGGTGACGACATCTGGTTGATCGAATAGAACTCCTTTGAGGCTAGGATTTGCGGCTAGGATTAGCCCAATCAAAGTGCCGCACCCGCCACCAACATCCACCAGTCGTTTGCAACTGGAAAAATCATAAGTGGTAAGAACCTTTGGGTAGAGAAATGCAGCTAGTCCCGTCATCGCATCATTAAACGTCCTAGCTACTTCTGGCTTGCTATGGAGATACTGAAATAAATTGGTATTGTAGACGCGATCAAAAGCAGTATTTCCTGTTTGCACAGTCTCCAACACGTTACCCCAAGCTTGATAGAACTCCTCTCCCCACAATAAGGCAAGGCTACTTAGTCCTCCTGCTGCTCCTGAAAGTAGCAGTGACCCCATCTCAGTTAAGACAAAAGTCCCAAGACGAATTTCAGATACAATCCCAACGCTTACCAGTCCTTGAAGAAGGCGATACAGTACTTCTGGGTTCGCATTTACTTTCTGAGCTAGAGCTTGATAATCTGTCGCATCTACTAACAAATCAATCACTCCCAGCTTGACCACAGCGTAGATAGATTGGGAGATCCACGGAGCCGCAATCATTTTGATCAATTCAAATTCATTACGTGTTTCCATTACAAATGCTTGCCTCTTGTAACTTTTGGTTGTTTTACTGAGTAATTCGATTTGGGTATTAAACCTCATCTATGTTGAAACCTAGAGTTTTTAAAAGATATTAGGTTGGGTGGAGTGAAACGCAACCCAACATTACCAGCAAATTTTATGTTGGGTTACGCTATCGCTGCACCCAACCTACAAAACTACGGTTCTCAAGGTAGACGAGGTTTAGTAGCATCGGAACAGAAAACCGGGATAAGCCATATTACATGAACACGACAAAAGTTTTTAAACGCTGAAAGCCTTACTTTATCGTTATGCGGTTACTTGGCTATTTTCCAAATGAGCTACTACAACCCTGAATAAAATCCCCATGCAATCAGATTTTTCAGATCAACTCGGTTTTCTGTTCCAATGATTCTCATAATTGCTTCTTCAGCTATCGGAAATCTTCTAAAGAGAAGCCAGAGTAGGCTGATTGATCGTCGTGTCGATTTGGTCTAACCACCGAGTGAGTAACGAATACTCAGACAACACTGCCGATAAATCATCGAGTTGGGACTGTTTAATAATTTGCAGAATCGAAAAGACTGCCAAATCTGCGGCGGTGATCGTTTCATCGATTAAAAACGATCGCTCGCTGAGTTTCTGTTCCAAACACCAGCAGGCTTCTTGAAAATGCTTCAGCCGCTCTGATGAGGGTAGTTGAGCAATGCCTTGGGCCTCAAGTCGTTTGAGTACCTTCTGACGGATAAGTGTAGGAATAATCGGGCGTAGTGCGGCAGGAAGGTTTTTAAAAGCGACTGCCTTAAATTGGTTAAAGTGTTCTAGGATGGCCCAGCGAGAATAGACTAAAAACCAGTAAAGAGATTCGTCACTCCAGTCTTCTAATAAGAGCGTTTCAGCTCGTTTTTGTTCATCGGTTGGATACAACAGAGCGCGGTTAGGGACTAGCTCGTCAAGCAACTTTAAGATATTGGTAGAATCTTCAACGATTTGGCCATCAATTTTGATCGCAGGAAGTTTACCTCGTTTGAGCCAGCTAGGAGGGCGATCAACAACGGTGATCTGATGGTCAATTTGCTTATAACGCAGAGCTGCAATGACTTTCAAACAAAAAGGAGAAGAAGAGGGGAGGCCATTAATTCCAGACCAAACAAACACTTCAATTTTTTTCATGGCTAATCTTCCTAGAAAGTATCGTCACATTTCTTATTTCTACAACCCTTGGTTGAATTTCTGAAGATTGTTTTACACAGAGCCTCTAATGTGAATGTTTCAGTGAACCTTAATTGCTACAACTTAAAGAGAAGGTTTTCCTGAAAGCAGGCAATTGCATTATGGTTTGTAACCATACCCGTGTAGCAGGGTAAGCCTCTAGCGTGAGTCCACTGATGCAAAGTAAGGTGTCCAAACCTGGTGCATAAGCAATATCTGCTAATGTCAACGAGCCAAACAGGAAGGAGTTAGCTTGCTTTTGCAAACTCCGCTCTAAAAACAACAGGGCGTTATTTTGAAATTGATCTAGTTCAGTCTCAATCCACGGTTGGTTTCTTTGCTCAACTGGCTTGCGGAACTCGCGCAAGATTCGAGAAATGTGAGGATAAAAAACCTGATCGGCATATACCGTACTCATCCGTACCTTGGCTCGCTCAACCTCATCTTGAGGTAATAGCGGAGGTTCGGGGAATTTTTCTTCTAAAAATTCATTGATGACGGCTGAGTCGTAAATGATGTGGTCGCGGTACTGGAGGACAGGCACTTGACCGTGGGGGTTCAGCCGCAGAAAATCTAAACTTTTTTGTTGTCCCTGTTCTAGGTTGACAATAATTTCGTCATAAGGGATACCTTTATAGAGCAGAACTAAAAGGACTTTACGGCTACAAGAAGATTTAGGAAAGTAGTGGAGGGTAAGTTGATGCATTGCAATTCTTTGTAATGAAAATTATTCAAGGGGTTGAGAGGCTGGTTGCCCCAGAAGAACCACAACACTCTGTCCATCGCGATCGCGTCCATTGACCAAGATATGATTTAACAGACGAGGCTGGGACTTTCCTACGACATGCTGACCTAGAGGTGGTACTTTCAGCGAACCTGTCTGCAAACAAGTCGGTAGAACAGTCTGCCGCTCTAAACTCAGACAAGCTAGCGCCAGGTCTAATGCCATGTTTGCCCCCACTAAATTGCCATACATGGATTTTGGGGAACTCATAGCCAACTGCTCATGGTTTCCGAAGACCGCGTGGAGAGCGTGGTATTCCTCATCGTCCTTTTCGGGCGTTCCGAAGCCATCCAACAAAACATAATCAATGTCTTGGGGGGATAGCTGGGCAATTTCTAAGCAACGACGTAAGCACCCTTCTAGGGACATTCCTCTAGCGATTGCTAGAACTTCTGCGTAAATCTTGGCTCCCCGTGCTTGCGCCTGTTCCTGAGATTCCAACAGTACGATCGCTGCGCCTTCTCCTAACAAATAGCCATCAGCTTCCTGGCTAAAAGGTCGATATTGATTTTGTGCTGAGGTTTGCCCATCTTCTCGAAAGGCGTTTAACACTAAGGCACTCAGAGGGGACTCCGCACCCCCTACTAACAGGGCATCCAATCGCTGCCTTTCAATCAGCCACATCGATTGTTCGAGGGCTAGACCAGCGCTGATCCGTTCCCCGGCAATCGTCTTGCTGTAACCGCCAATGCTATACAAAATCGAGATTTCACCTTGAGGAGCTGCGGGAAACCAAGCTGTCGCTACATAAGGGTTAATCGCTTGCATACCCTCGGTGTAAAGTGGGTACATCATCGGTTCGACATAAGACCACCCACCCGTGCAGTTCCCCATCAAAATGCCAAGGCGATCGCGCGTTTGGTCATTTAAAGGAAACTGGGAATCTTGTAAAACTCCTTTAACAGCAGCTAAAGACAAAATCGTAAACCGATCCAATTTTTTTAACTGACGCTTGCTCAGATTGTGGTCTAATTGCTGATCATCGACACAGGCAACCCATTGATCAGATGGCTCGTTGTTAAACACTTTCAGGGGGTGAAAAAGAGGGACACCTTTAGCTAGAGTTTGCCAAACTGTTTCTAAATCGCTGCCAGCAGGTGTGGCTAAACCAATTCCAGAAATGACGCAACGGTGTTGCTTATGCATTTCTTTTCTCCTCATATTTGCGGAGTACTAAGCTCGAATGAATACCTGAAAACCCACTGCTAGTTTTGAGAAGGCAACGGCTCGATTGCTGACGAGCTTCATTGGCGATCACATTGAGAGGGCATAGGGGATCTTGTTGCGTTAGGTTAATCGTTGGTGGAATGATACCTGTCCTCAGAGACAGAACCGAAGCGATGACTTCAATACTGTTAGAAGCTGAGAGGGGATGACCAATTTGCGATTTAGTAGATGTGACTGGAATTGTACAGGCACGTTCTCCAAACAGGTGTCTAAACGCATTGGCTTCCGCTACATCATTCTGGGGCGTAGAAGAACCATGAGCATTAATCGAGTCAATTTCATCAGCAGTAATACCTGCATCTTGGAGCGCCAATTGTGCCGATTTAGCAATCCGCAGTCCATCTTGGGGAATATCCGTCATGTGATAATAGTTATTGACACTGCCAAAGCCAGCAACTTCAGCCAAAATTGTGGCTCCCCGCGCCTGGGCATGGTCTAAGCTTTCCACTACTAAGATGCCACAGCCTTCAGCCAAGACAAAGCCATCGCGATCGCGATCAAAGGGACGACTCGCTTGCTGGGGTTCAGCGTTGCGTAGGGAGGTTGCACCAATTTTAGCAAAGGCAGCCACGGTTAGGGGGGTAATCGGAGCTTCTGTAGAGCCAGTCACCGCTACATCCACTACTCCTGAGCGAATTGCTTCCAGGGCGTAGCCAATGGCATCCAGTCCGCCTGTGCAACCTGTGGTCACTGTTGTGTATCCCCCTTCTAAACCAAAGTGGCGAGCCAGACATTTAGCCGTGCTATTGAAGCCAAAGGCATCCAATAGAGAGCGAGATGCAGCAAAGGGCTGTATAGCTTGTAAAGGCTGGTGTCCTCCACGACTTTGATAGACAAATGCCTGCTCCATCTTAGTAATCTGGGCAATGGCTGTTGAGATAAATACACCACAACGTTGGTGGTTCCAAGAACGCTCTGGGTCAAGCAACCCTGCTGATTTGAAGGCTTCTTGAGTGGCAACTAGGGCAAAAAGCGTACTCCGATCTAGGATAGGGGGTAAGTGAGGAATACTTTCCCAAGGATCAAAGTCATCAACAATCCCTGCCATTTGGCTCTGGGTTTGGGGGATTTTAAAGGCAGTAATGTGACGAACACCAGAACGTCCTTGGCAACAATTTTTCCAAAACTCTCCTACACTTTTACCATTGGGATTAAGAGTTCCCATCCCCGTAATCACAACTTTTTGACTCATAGTCTTTACAGTTCCTTAGCAGTTACGCGAAATCAAGCGAAAAGGGTACGGTTGAGACGATTTTCTGAAAGTCCAAGTAATCGCTCTTGTTTGTTGATTTCTCGGCTCACCTGGGCTAAACCATACTCAATTTCAACAAGAGCTTTGAGTTGGTATAATTCCTGCTGTAATTGATCTAACTGAGATTCAATCTGTTCAAGTGTCCAATTTGCTGGTAGACGAATTTCAAAAGTTACTTGAGTGTTGTCATTCTCTCCAGTCAGGTTGATATGAGCAGACTCCAGTCGATTTCCGATTAAAGAGTTAATAATCAGTTGTTTTCCAGCTTCAGTCCGGACTTGTTCGATCCAAGTTGTAGCTTCACCAAACTTGGTTTGGACAGCATAACGCCCCTGGTTAGCTGAACCAACTTGCAAGAAAAACTTCGTCCACCGGGGTAAATTGGGAACAAGGCAGAGAAAATCGGCAACAGAATCAGCAGTTGCCATGATCGAGACAGAACGAAAATAAACGGTAAAATTCATAATTACAATTTCTCAACTCAAAAATCTGTAATTTTGACCCGGAAACAAACTCTGCGTATCTCTGTGCTTAAAAACACAAAAAGAGCCTCAACAAATAATCGCAACAACCCGACTCCAACCTGCACCACAACGACGCAACTTAATCGGGAAACAAGCTACGGTAAAACCTGAATAGACAGGCAACTTCTCCAAATTAGTCAACCGCTCAATTTGGCAATACTCCCGTTTGCGTCCGTAAAGATGAGCTGGCCATAAGACATCAGAATCTTGGGTATGACGATAGTCCTCTAGCATCCGGTGAAAGGGTGGATCGAACCCAAAGCTATCAACTCCAATCACTTTGATGCCTTGATTGACTAACCAAGCAGTTGCCTCACGGCTAACTCCCCGAAAATCTGTAAAATACTCTGCCTTGCCCCAAAGTCGTTCAGCACCCGTCCGCACTAAAACAATATCAAAGGGTTTGAGTGAGTAAGCGATCGCTTGCAACTGGTGTTGAATTTCACTGCAACTCACAGGCTCATTAGCAGGGCCTCCAGAACAATCCAAGAGTACACCATCTCGAAAAAACCACTCTAGAGGTAATTCCTCAATCGTTTTGGCTATTTCTCCTGCACAAAGGGGGCCGTAGTGGGCGGGAGCGTCTAAATGAGTACCGGAGTGAGTGGTACACCGCACATATTCCAAGGACAAGCCCATTTGGTCAGGGAATGCCTGTCGGTCAATACCAATCGGTTTCCCTAGTATATCCGCTCCTTCAGCATGACTAACATAGTCGATTTCAACCGGAACTGGTTCACTAGGGGTTGGTTCTAAAGTCACACTTAAATCGAAGAACTGCATAATTCCCTCGCCACAGTGAAATAATGGTCAGCATCTTGTTCAAGATTGTCGCTAAGTGCCATTAACTTGAGAAAGTAAAGCCTTACCAAAAGATCGACAACTTGATTGAGAGACAACCCCTCTGCCTGTCTCAATTTTTCCCAAGTCCACACTTGTCCAACCGTAGGTTCTAAATGCTGACGCCAATCCTCAAATGCGGGGCTACAGGGAGATAGCACTTCAATAGCATCATGCTCACCGCCTAAGAAAGCCAGTTTTTGAGATACTTGACAGCACTCTAACCACTGCTCAAATAGTTGTTGATGGGCTGTCAGATTGTGAGCATATTGTTGTATAAAAGATTTCCTCTCTTTGCCAGCATTCCGAAAAGCTACGTAAAAATAATTCGGGAAGATCCCAAATCCAAATACGGGGTCTTCCGACCACTTACGCCCTCGAATGGGAAAGGAGACTTTTATATAGGTGCGATAGGGAGGAGATGTTGGGGCGAAACGGCGATCGCGATTGATCCGCATCACGGTGGTATTGACGCGATAGGAAACATCCAAATCAGGATTGAGCTTGGTGAGAAACGGTGCTAAAGACTCAATCAAATTGCGAATAGGGGTAACAACTTCAAACTGGTAGCGTTGACGCTGTTCATCAAACCATGTTTTAGAATTATTTTCAGCTAATGCTTGCAAGAATTGAAATGTTGGCTGAGGAAGCGGGAAGGCAGTTGGTACAGATTGATACACAGATATAAGACCTACGACAAAAACTCTTTTTAACTAATAGTTGCATAAGTTTGACGCGCTACCGTCATAGCGGAAGTTGGTGTAGTTAGCCTTGTCTGGTTTGTAGAGCCAATACCTGCAATTAAATTCAGGAAAGCCAAAGGTACTCCCCAAGGCAGATGCGGATCGGCACAGGACATTCTTAATTGCTGCAATGGTAAGCTATCTAACCAAGTTTTTGCTTCTTGTTGTCGCTGCTGGAACAGTGTCCGTAGTTGTTCGTCGTAGGCGGCAAAACCCTCGTGTGTCCAAGCCTCACCTTGTTTGAGACAAGCGGCTAAAGTGTCGGCGGCTATTTCTCCACTATCCATCGCCACGGCTACCCCATTGGAGAAGAAAGGATCGGCAAATACGCCTGCTTCTCCCACAACGAGAAACCCCGAACCAGAAAATTGTCGGCACGTCCAAGTTTTATTAATCACAGGTAAGACCGGCAGAACTTGCTCAGAAACAGCGATCGCTTGGGCTAATGGCTTCCAAGCGGCAATCAGAGAATGGAACAATTGGGTGCGATCGCTGCCATAAGCAGTAGCTTGAGCTTGAGCTAGCACTGTCACCACACTAACGCGATCGCCAAGCAATGGAGCAATTAAAATATAGCCACCATCCACAGCAATCACCGTCATTCCCCCATCAGGAAGCAATTCCCGAAACGCCGGATGGACAAAGTGAGAAAACACAGCAATCCGTTCATCAAGTTGGTTGCTTTCTTCTTTCAAACCCAGATAAGCAGGGATTAAGGAAAACTTTCCACTAGCATCAATTACAGCCTTGCCTTGATATTCCTGTACAGTTTCTGATGTCCGACAACGAACACCAGTAATTTGTTTGTCTGTTGAGATCAATGCTTCTACTGGGCTGGCTGAGGCGTAGGTAACTCCATGAGCGATCGCGCTATTCACCAACATTTGGTCAAATTCTGACCGATTAAGACACATCCCCCGATAGTCATTAGTGGGTTGACTCAGTTTGACTGTCATTTGTATGTCATAGGTATCATCTGCGACCACAAAACGAACTGGCTGAGGCTCTTTAATAGCTGTTGGAAACTTTTCAGCAATGCCTAGACGTGACAATAATGGCGATCGCAGACCAAAGCAAGTTTGAGGAATTTGAGGAGTGGGTTGGACACCCCGATCAATCATGAGCACGCCTAGCCCTTGTTGGGCAAGAAGATTGGCAACTGTCGCTCCGCCTGGACCAGCTCCAATGACAATAACATCATGAAATTCACTAGACATAACTAAGCAGTAATAGTGTATACGAATGGGAGCATCCCATTTTGGAAGATTTAGGTTGAAACTGGGATGCTACCTTAGTTAACTGATGCTGACTTCACTGAGTAGATTTTATGCTGCTCTACTACTGAAATATTGTTCATAGTGCTGCTGAAAAGTCTTCAGCAAGGTTTCTAGGCGTACCTGAAAAGATGCGTGAAATTGTTCTGTCCAGCCCAAATATTCTTCATCTGTTTCTGTGGGATGGCACAGCAATTCATACTTGCGTTCGGCAACAAGTACACATCCCCCATCTGAGGTTGGGAATAATCGCCAAGCACCTTGATGAAAACTCATCATTGGTGGTGGCTCAGGATTAAAAAAGAGAATGTCTTGTCCACAACGAAAGCGGATGACACGCAGATTTTCTTGTCGCCCTGCTCGCTCTACCCACATCACGCACTCTTGATGGGTTCCATCGTCATATTTAATAACTGTTTGTGTGATTGGCTGCCAAATATTTTGGAACTGTTGCATCTGCCACAAGTCATTAAAAACCTGAGAGGCGGGTGCAGCGACAGTAGCTTTGACACACAAGGTTTTCATCCTTATCTCACCCCCTCTAAACTGGCTTTAAACAGACCCAGGTTGTGGTGTAGATAGCCGCGTAATTTTGTTTCTACGTCTTGATAAGCTGTTGCTTTGTCCTCATCTTTGGTAGTTGTGTCGGGAAGTAGGAGTTCAAACCAGCGTTGGGCTGTGACTTGAACCACACCTTGATGCTCCTCGAATGTCCAGCAACCTGTCATGCTTTTAAAACCAGGTGGCGGGACAGGCTGAAATAATTCAATGCGAGCATTAGGACAGCAAAAGCGGATACCTCGGATTGTCTCAGCCCCGTTAGGACGATCAACGGTCATTAAAAACTCTTGATGATAGCCGTCGTCGTAAATAGTTTGCACGTCTAAGACATCCGGGAGTACCTTTTGCCAATTACTCAAATTGGCAAATGCATCAAACACCTTGTCGATGGTTTGTTCAATAAAAATGGTTTCAGCAATCACGATTGTCTCCCGTTCGCTACTGTGTCAGCTTCGAGAATGCGTTTCCAGTTTTCTAGAGCAAAGTTGGCATGGTTTAACAGTAAGCTAGATACTCTTTGTTCATAGTTACTTTCATCTTGGCCAAAGATATCTGCGGACTTTTCATGATTGAGATTCCAGTTGTGGAAGGTTATTACCTGGCATTGTTTGTCTGTTAGAGGAATAAATTGCCAACCGCCGGCATGGTGTTTAAGAAATGGTGGTGGTTCTGGTTGGAAAAATCCAATCTGCCGCTTGTCAGCATCGCACAACCGTACTGACCTGACTCTCAAAGCTCCAGCATCTTTCTCAGAGAGTACAGTCATGGTAAATTCTTGGTAGTTGCCGTCATCATAAAGCACATTCACTTGCTTAACGTGGGGCAGTAATTTCGGCCAGTCTTGGAGGTGAAATAGTGCTTGATAAACTGTTTCAACCTCGCGATCAATGACAATACTGGTTTGACAATTGAACTCAAAACCCTTATCTGTGGTCATTGGGTAACTCCGATAAACTGTTGGACAAACTGAGTTAATTCACCTAGAGAAAAGCTTTTGCTCAAAATATTAGGAGGAAGTTCAACACTGAAATATTCTTCTAGATTGCAATGCAACTCTACAATCTCTTGAGAATCCATACCGATGTTTTCTCCTAGCATAGAAGAAGCATTTAGATCGGTTGTTTCAATGTCCATTCCTTTGAGAACACTCAAAATCTCTGCGATGCTCATCTTGTTTTCCTTATCTGATTCATTTGTAAAATAGTCAAATCAGGTTATTAAAATACTTCACCTAGCCAGCGTTCACGTTTACTGGCAACTAAATCGACCATAGAGATATTCATTGCCCAGTTGGGTTGCTCAATGGCTGACATGTCTCCCCAGAAGCTGGGGTTGACAAATTCTAGTAAGACGTTCATACGCCACTCTTTGCCTAATTCGGTCATGATGATGCGATCGCTGAGAATTTCGACTAATCCTTTCTTTTGCAATTTCGTAACGATATCGCCAAAATCGTCTAAAAATTCGCAGCCAAACTGTTGGCGGTAAGCGGCAAACTCAATGTCAAAATATTGGAAGGCAAAGATTGCGTAACGCTCTTTACGGATTCTAGGAGACATGTGGTTAGAAACCGCTGTAATCATGTGCTCACCTCGATTGACCGTCTCAATGTAACTGTCAACGTCTTTTTTGGTGCCGGTGCGGTAACTGTTGATAAAACTATATGCTCCCGCCCCAATGCCTAAAGCATCACGAGCTTCTTTGAAGGTATACCAGTTGTATGGGTTATCATACCCTGACTGAGCAAAATGGTCGAACATGTACATTTTGTACCCTAGCTTGTCAGCGTACTTCACCGCTTCCTGATACATACTCATTACATATTCAGAATCGGGGTCAAACACAGGAGGGACTTCTCCCTTTTTGATTAACATATCCTGCGGTGTCCCTTCATGGATACGATAGAGATAGATGGTAAAATGTTTAATATCGAGACTCTCCAACATCTTCAAATCACGTTTCCAGGCTTCAATGGTGTGACCTGGCATGTTGTACATCATGTCCATCTGGATATTGTTGAAGCCACGCTTGTTGAGACCATTGATGATTGCAAGGCTGGACTCCGCCGCATGGGGTGACCCGACAATACGCAATACGGTTTCATCAAAGGACTGCACACCAAGACTTACACGGTTGATGGGTGAGTTGGCAACGTAATCTAGCTTATCTTCGGTGAAGTCTCTGGCGTTACCTTCTAATGTCAAAGAGTAGTCACTTGCCACCGGAAAGCTTTCAAACAAAGCATCAACAACGCGCTTAAGGTTGTAGGTTTTGAGAATTGAACCAGTTCCACCACCAATATAAATCGCTCGTAAGGAACCATCACGCCAGCGTGGATAACTACCCCAGCGACGAATATCTTTAATGAGCGCATCTACATACCGCTCTTCGTAATCAGCTGAATCGTTTTCACTTAATATCTGCACGAAGTAGGGACAGGCTTTACAGCGAACTCGGCAGAAAGGAATGGAAATGTAAACGACATAGTCTCCTGCCGATTCGTTTAATCCTAAGTGCGATTGAGCAAAATTACTGCCTAAGGAATTTTCCCACATAGCAGGAGGGTATAAAATAAATGGGAGTCTACATTTCTCGGGATAAGGTTTGGTTCTGTTACTGTCTAAGGTCAACATAACTATCAATGATTTATTTCTATAGACAGCATTGGAAATAATCTAGAGATTTAATGCACAGAGTGAGAAACATTATTTATACCTTTTAAATAGCTGAACCTCATACAGAGCTTGACTTATAGCTTTTTTTATACAATTAATATAACTTTACATAGTCCAGCAAAAAGTTAGTGTTGTCGGCTTGTCACTGTCGCATTATTTCTTCTCCTGGGAGTCCATCTCTCTTAACTCGTTCCAGTTGACGGGGGTAAAGGGCATCCGTGAGAGGTTAAGATAAAGTGCATTTTGTCAATCAGTTAAAATACTCAAAATAGTCTTAATAAGAATGATAATCGTGTGTGGGGAGAGAGGGAGGAGGCGAGCGAAGCTCGCCTCCTCCCTCTCTATTTGATTATCATTATCTTTAAGGTCTTTCACAACTTAAAATAGGGTATGAAACAGTATTGTAACGAGAGAATAACTTTGTCAAAAGTGGACTGAATTCTTAGGTAAATTTAATTATCAAATGAGGTAATGAAAAAGTTCAGTAGACCGAAAAGTTCTGCGATCGCTCAGTGATGGATACTTGGAAACCTGATTATTGTCTGAAAAACTGTACTTTTTGATACGGTTTTGGGAAAATTCGTTTAGAGATATTACATAAGTAAAACTAATAAATTGGAGAAAAAGGTAAGGGTAGTTCCCGCACCAGAACAATCTTCTGGCGCTGTGTCTTGGAATTTTTGTAAAGTATTGAGGTGAAGAAGTAAAATTTTTAACTTAAAGGATTAATTCGTTTGGCTATGACTGCAACTACCCCGGTTTTAACCGATAATCAAACGTTAAAAGAAGTGGTTAACTGTTTAGCAGAAAATGTTCCAATTAAAACTCAAGGTAATTGCGAACAACAAAATATATTTGAAATTTTAATTCGAGCAGCCACTCAAAGAGACAGCATTGAAAACACTACTAAAGTCTTAAAAAATGTTCCAACCAGTAATGATATCCGTTACCATTTAGAAAAATATTCAGACATCACTTCTTTGGAAGAGGATTTAAATAAGGCACTTCCTTTGTCGCTTGCCAGATGGGATACGGCAGGGACAACAGAAAATCGCCATCGATTTTAATCTAATTCCATATTATGGTGAACCATCGCCAGCCGAAGCACCTTTTATTTATAGAAGTCAAGCTAAAAGTGGTACTTGCTCTTTTTACGCTTATGCTACTCTCTACGTAATTAAGAAGAATAAACGAGTCACTTTAGCTCTTAAAGCTGTTCGGCAACAAGATACAAAAGTAGCACTTATTACTTATCTTTTAGGGTTAATTGAGCCAATCAAGTTAAAAATTGAGCGATTGTATTTAGATAGGGAGTTCTTTTGTGTCCCAGTAATTCGTTGGTTGCAAGCTTTGGATATCCCATTTGAAATGCCAGCTATTATTCGAGGCAAATATGGAGGAACTAGACAGTTAATTAGAGGTCGGCGCAGTTACAAAACATCTTACACTTTAAATAGCGATAAATATGGCTCAGTTACTTTTCAAGTGTGGATAGTTTGTACTTATAAAAACGGTAAAAGGCGAGCGCATGGACGAGAATTCTTTATTTATGCAGTCTATAAAGTCCAGTTATCTTTACAGCTTATACATGATGACT
>NZ_JBALEK010000012.1:0-66323 GCF_036917815.1 Nostoc sp.
ATTGATTAGGGAGCGAGTTGGAATCGTCGCCGTCCGCTCCCTATCCCCACCCTATGAGTACATTGAGGGTGGGGACTTCCGCGATACGTTAAATTTAGAGATTGAGGATTGACGAATAGTTATGTTCAACTACAATCCGTTAGACTGCCTACCTTCATCGGCAGAATTACCAGATTCAGATAATACCCCCGTGGATAACGAACTGCAAATATTAATTCCTAACTTATTGTTAGCCATCTTAGCTTCCATTTGGCAAAACCGCGATGACTGGTTTTTTGGGATTAATATGGGAGTTTATCATACACCCAGTAAAGAAGCTATAGTTCCTGATGGTTTCTTAAGTTTAGGCGTAGAACGTTTTGTTGGAGAAAATGGACGTTCTAGTTACGTTTTGTGGGAAGAAGAAGGCATTCCACCAATTTTAGCTTTAGAAGTTGTTTCTCAAACTTATAACGGCGAATATGAACATAAAAAAATTGATTATGCCGAATTAGGCATTTTGTATTATGTGATTTATGCACCAACTCGCCTCCGGCGTAGGCGTCAACGCTTAGAAGTTTATCGCTTAGTTGAAGGTAAATACATTTTACAACCAGGAGATAAAATTTGGATGCCAGAAATCGGTTTAGGTATTGGACGGGAACAGGGTACTTATCAAGGAAGGATGCGGGAATGGTTGTATTGGTATGATGAGCATGGTGACAGATACTCAACGCCTGAAGAACAATTGCAAAATCTGTTAGCCAGATTACAACAGCAAGGAATTGACCCGAACACGCTTTAAATACTTGATAGTTAACGTTTCAATCCCGTTGCCGGGAATCATTTATTTGAAAGCTTGCCCAAGTAGCTATCTAGCAGCCACTGTGCGTTTCAATCCCGTTGCCGGGAATCATTTATTTGAAAGTTAAAATGCAGGTTGAAGGTAGAGAAAAGTTTATGTTTCAATCCCGTTGCCGGGAATCATTTATTTGAAAGTCAAAAAGAATTAGCTGATTTTTTTGAAGCTTGTTTCAATCCCGTTGCCGGGAATCATTTATTTGAAAGTGATGCTTTAGGCAAAAAGGAGAGAGGGGTAGATGGTTTCAATCCCGTTGCCGGGAATCATTTATTTGAAAGTTATGTATCCTAGTAATTCGTGAGTGAATATCTGTTTCAATCCCGTTGCCGGGAATCATTTATTTGAAAGTCCGAATCTCCATTGGAAAAAAGTCCCAATACTTCGTTTCAATCCCGTTGCCGGGAATCATTTATTTGAAAGGTTTGTTCCCCTATAGCACAAGTTAGTCCTGATGAGGTGTTTCAATCCCGTTGCCGGGAATCATTTATTTGAAAGTTTTAACTTATCGTAATCTAGAAGTTTATAAACAGGTTTCAATCCCGTTGCCGGGAATCATTTATTTGAAAGTTCGACCACTGCCACTACTCCCCCTGTGGAGAGTTTCAATCCCGTTGCCGGGAATCATTTATTTGAAAGTTGGTGGATTGACAATCGTGGCGAATGGATTGATGTAAATGTTTCAATCCCGTTGCCGGGAATCATTTATTTGAAAGCTGGGATGTTGATTTGGAAGGATTTACCCAAAATTTTTGTTTCAATCCCGTTGCCGGGAATCATTTATTTGAAAGGCAAGGGAGTGAAGAGTACAAATCGGTATTCGCAGCCGTTTCAATCCCGTTGCCGGGAATCATTTATTTGAAAGAGCGATCGCCCTTCTCAATCAACGGCAATTCTTGTTTCAATCCCGTTGCCGGGAATCATTTATTTGAAAGAACTTCAGGGCATCTTCAATGCGTTCTGGGGGAAAATGTTTCAATCCCGTTGCCGGGAATCATTTATTTGAAAGTTAAGTCGCTTACTAATACAGTTGTACTGGAGGATAGGTTTCAATCCCGTTGCCGGGAATCATTTATTTGAAAGAAACCGACCTTTGGGGATTTTTGCCCCTAGGTCGTGTAGTTTCAATCCCGTTGCCGGGAATCATTTATTTGAAAGTTCGGATTTTGATATCATTCACGATCGCCTCCCACACCCGTTTCAATCCCGTTGCCGGGAATCATTTATTTGAAAGTTGAGCATGCCTCCCGTAGCTAGAGTTACGTTTTGTTTCAATCCCGTTGCCGGGAATCATTTATTTGAAAGTTGACGAACTGCTCACAGATTACAACTGAAGTGACAAGTTTCAATCCCGTTGCCGGGAATCATTTATTTGAAAGATGGGGAGAAATCCATAGATAGAGAAATAAAAGGTTTCAATCCCGTTGCCGGGAATCATTTATTTGAAAGGGCTGGACGCGATGCCCTAAATCCGCGATAAACCGTAGGTTTCAATCCCGTTGCCGGGAATCATTTATTTGAAAGCCTGTGAATATTTCGCTAGATATTCTTCCGACATTGTTGTTTCAATCCCGTTGCCGGGAATCATTTATTTGAAAGCGAAGTCATCTTTACAAACCATAGTAATCAAGAAATGTTTCAATCCCGTTGCCGGGAATCATTTATTTGAAAGCATACAACATTTATCAATGTTGTTAGGGAAATAATAGAGTTTCAATCCCGTTGCCGGGAATCATTTATTTGAAAGACCCCGGGTTGCTCCCCTGGTGGTTCTCCGGCTACGTTTCAATCCCGTTGCCGGGAATCATTTATTTGAAAGTAAAGGCGGCCGTCCCAAAGGTTCTACCAACAGTAAGTTTCAATCCCGTTGCCGGGAATCATTTATTTGAAAGTATGGATGAAACATCCAAAGAGAATATGATACATCTGTTTCAATCCCGTTGCCGGGAATCATTTATTTGAAAGCTATCCATATCATCTAGATAATCTTGGCTCTGACTATGTTTCAATCCCGTTGCCGGGAATCATTTATTTGAAAGTTGGTTTAACCTCAGCTTTATCGACGAGCTTCGATTGTTTCAATCCCGTTGCCGGGAATCATTTATTTGAAAGCGTATAGTCAGTAATGCTTTGGCGTAATCCGTGAAGTTTCAATCCCGTTGCCGGGAATCATTTATTTGAAAGTTTGATGAATTGTTGGCAGAACTGAAAGCAGAGTGTTTCAATCCCGTTGCCGGGAATCATTTATTTGAAAGTTGATAGAGATATTTCTCTTCGCCTTGAGTATCTGCGGTTTCAATCCCGTTGCCGGGAATCATTTATTTGAAAGGCAAGAATCGGTGGACTATTTTAAACCAAAGCTTCTGTTTCAATCCCGTTGCCGGGAATCATTTATTTGAAAGGGAAGAGGGATATTGGCTAAGTTTACTATCAGGTCGTTTCAATCCCGTTGCCGGGAATCATTTATTTGAAAGCCTTTAAAGTCATCCTATAGAACCCTACTAGTTGATGTTTCAATCCCGTTGCCGGGAATCATTTATTTGAAAGCCCAATACCGCGCCGCTCTCACCCGCTGTTAATTCGGGATTAAGTTTCAATCCCGTTGCCGGGAATCATTTATTTGAAAGTACAAAGGAATTTCGGCGGGGAAGGAAGAATATAATGTGTTTCAATCCCGTTGCCGGGAATCATTTATTTGAAAGATTTGAATCTCGTCGTAGGGTGGAGCGATATAAGAGTTTCAATCCCGTTGCCGGGAATCATTTATTTGAAAGTCCTTGTCTTCGCGGGACATTTCTGAGCAGTCATCGACATGTTTCAATCCCGTTGCCGGGAATCATTTATTTGAAAGCCCTACCGACCGATGGTAAGGTGTTTTGCTTTTGCGTGTTTCAATCCCGTTGCCGGGAATCATTTATTTGAAAGCAGGTTTCCTCTTGTTAGCTATTTCCGCGTAGCAGGTTTCAATCCCGTTGCCGGGAATCATTTATTTGAAAGCTTAACTTTCAAGCTTTGGCTAGAACCCAGACACAGTTTCAATCCCGTTGCCGGGAATCATTTATTTGAAAGAAGACCAGGAAGACGTAAAAGAAGCGATGAGGTATGTTTCAATCCCGTTGCCGGGAATCATTTATTTGAAAGATGTACTTTAGCACCTGGATTTGAAATTACAGTTTCAATCCCGTTGCCGGGAATCATTTATTTGAAAGTTAATCTGGGATTGCAGCTTATCACAACAGTCGCAAGGTTTCAATCCCGTTGCCGGGAATCATTTATTTGAAAGGCTGAACAGGTCAACGCCAAACTGTGCGATTTTATATGTTTCAATCCCGTTGCCGGGAATCATTTATTTGAAAGGGGAACTTCTAATTCTATAAGTCTTCCGTATGCTCGTTTCAATCCCGTTGCCGGGAATCATTTATTTGAAAGATGGGCAGCCCTCAATCCAACGCGACGCTTGTTCCCGCTGTTTCAATCCCGTTGCCGGGAATCATTTATTTGAAAGCTACTTAAGCCTTGACGACGAGATAATCTGTAAATGGTTTCAATCCCGTTGCCGGGAATCATTTATTTGAAAGTCCAGTTCATTAATTCTAATTACGTATATACGGTTTCAATCCCGTTGCCGGGAATCATTTATTTGAAAGATATAATTCTGAGGCTATTGAATGCGGCTGGAATGTTTCAATCCCGTTGCCGGGAATCATTTATTTGAAAGTGGTGCATTTTTAGCGCGGTAAGTATCGAGCCTTTGTTTCAATCCCGTTGCCGGGAATCATTTATTTGAAAGACGAAAACAACCCCGTGAAATACCTTCAAGAATTGGTTTCAATCCCGTTGCCGGGAATCATTTATTTGAAAGCAAGATTAACATCAGTACCCATTGGGTTCACGGTTGTTTCAATCCCGTTGCCGGGAATCATTTATTTGAAAGGGTAGACACTACAGGCAAGCACTTCCCATTGGTAGTTTCAATCCCGTTGCCGGGAATCATTTATTTGAAAGTCGGTATCGCAACATTAAATTCAGCGTCATAGTAAAGGTTTCAATCCCGTTGCCGGGAATCATTTATTTGAAAGTCTTTGACCTCATCAGCTACATCCTTGTGATGTTCGATGTTTCAATCCCGTTGCCGGGAATCATTTATTTGAAAGGTGGAATTCCCCCCAGGACCACCATCCGCAGGCCGAGAGTTTCAATCCCGTTGCCGGGAATCATTTATTTGAAAGTCCGCGAGCCACACCCTAATTATAGACCAAGTTCTAGAAGCAATTTTGGCAGGACTGTTTTAAAAGTCCATTTCAGCCATTGCTAACAGCGAACCAAAAAATACTCAAAACGCTGAAACTATTGAATTGTCAAGGTTCTGGCGATTTGGCGGGAGGTGGGGGGTTTTCGCCCGTGCTTTCCCATGCCAAAAATTTAGCTTTGCTTCAGATTATAAGCTCATTTTCTCACTTCGACAAAATGTAACTTGACAAAACTTATCCGCAGTCAAGAAAAGAAAAAACATTGATATCAAATTTTGATAACAACATTCCTCAAACCCGTACTAAACTGGGTGCAATAACACAGGGTAAGTAAGGTGAAGCTTTTTTTACAACCTCTCTACTCTCAACTCAACCCAGGAGTTGAGAACTGTCCCCTTGGGTGTACCTCTGAATGTATTGTCGCTCAAAAGGCTCCCAAGCTCCAGCCACCACCCGGATGTGCTTGTCCTCTATCATCGCACCAAGCAAAGACTTATAAAGAAATTATACATGGAGATGCAGATATTATCTGTAATCAATCTGCAACTGGTGATGGTAAGACCCTGAGTGCAAATTTACCAGGACTGCTCAATGCTGATTTTCGCATTATGGGGTTGTATCCCACAATCGAACTGGTGGAAGACCAAGCTGAACAGCAATATCACTATAATAATCTGTTTGGTTTAGATGCTTCTCAACGAGTAGACCGCTTATTTGGTGCGGAATTAAATAGGCGAGTTAAACAAGCTGTTAAGAGTAATAAGTTTCAAGAATTGCTATTGGCGATTCAACAAAAACCAATTTTGCTGACCAATCCTGATATTTTCCATTACATTACTCACTATCAATACCGCGATCCGGCTGATGGTATAGATAGACTACCCTTGGTATTGGCAGAATGGCCTGATTTGTGGGTGTTTGATGAGTTTCATATTTTTGGGAGTCATCAAGAAACTGCTGCTTTAAATAGTTTGGCTTTCATTCGCCGCAGCCAAGAAAATCAATCTCGTCCCAGACGGTTTTTGTTTACTTCCGCAACGCCAAAACCTGATTTTATCGAACAATTACGCAAAGCAGGTTTTAAGGTGGCTACGGTTGAGGGAGTTTATACAAGTGAGGAAACAACTGGGTTTCGCCAAATTCTGCAAGCTGTGGAATTAGAGTTTGTGGAATTAGCCAAGGATGCAGATACCCAGACATGGTTAAAAGAAATGATTCCCACCATTCAGCAAATTCTGAATGCGGAGTCAAAAGCCAGGGGATTGATTATTGTGAATTCGGTGGCGAAAGCTGGACAGGTGACTCGTTTGCTGAAGGCTTTATTACCAGGGGTGATCGTTCAAGAAATTAGCGGACGCATCGATCGCCAGCAAAGATTGCAGGTGCAAAGTGACTTGAAAGACGCAGAAGCCCCTGTTTTAGTTGTGGGTACATCTGCGGTTGATGTGGGTGTGGATTTTAAAATTCACCTGTTGATTTTTGAAAGCAGTGATTCGGCGACGGTGATGCAGCGTTTAGGACGTTTGGGTAGACATCCCGGTTTTAATGCTTACACAGCATTTATTTTGGTTCCCAGTCATACTCCTTGGGTGATGGCCAGATTGCAAGAAAAACTTAGTGTCAATCAGACAGTGACGCGACATAGTTTAGAAGATGCGATCGCTACTGCATTTGACCCACCCAAAGAGTTTGAAAAATATCGTCAGCGTTGGGGTGCATTGCAAGCACAGGGGATGTTTTCGCGGATGACTCAAGAAAATAGAAAGGTTAGTCAGGTAGTGCGCGATCGCATGACGGAAGACTTGCAGCGCGTATATTCTCAAGATTTTGAATCAGCACGAAAACAGTGGTTTGCAATGCAAAATAACCCTGTTGGTCAAGCCACCCAAAAACAACTTTTAAGTTTTCGGGGAGGTTCAACCCTGGAAGCTGCGGTTTGGGATGGTAATAACTTTTATACTTATGATTTACTGCGATTATTACCTTATGCGCGGGTAGAAATCATTAACCGCGAGACATTTTTAAATGCAGCGAATAAGTCAGGACGCGGTGAAGAAGAATTTCCAGAAGATTTTATCAACGTTTATCTTCGCATTCAGTCATGGGTTGACGAGCGAATTAATAATATTAGTTTGCAATCAAATCGTCCTAGTAGCGAATTAAAGTTTGGCGAACTTTCTTTAATAGATAAATTAAGCTTAATTGGACATCCTCAATCTGACGTGGTTACTTGTTTGCAGCAAAAGAAATTACTTACTTTCTTAGTCCCAGTCAACAAAAATAAATTAAGTAGCCATTGGGAAGTTAGCCGTACCCTTAATCTCAGTCCATTATTTGGTTTACATCGTTTAGTTGATGCTAGTGAAGAAGCTTATGCTTGTGCATTCAACCAAGATGCATTACTTCTCGAAGCTTTAAAATGGCGGTTAAAAAAATTCACTAGCACCCGCTTTGAATCTTCCATCTTTTAAAATTCCCCTCCGCGTTTCCCTCCGCGTTCCTTTGCGTTTAAAAAATATTCCCCCCAATTATGTCCACCTTACTCCAAACACTACTCATAGAAACCCTCCCAACAGATACAGACCCAATTCTGCATTTATATATCGAAAAATTACTACCATCTCTCGAACAAGAATTTGCCTTAATTTCAGCCTTGGGTGGTTCTTACGAATCACATTATCAAATATTATCTCAGCTTGGCGATCGCTATGCTCAAGAAAAAGCACAAAATTGGTCAAATCGGGCTGATCAAAATTTACTAGTTCACGTTCTCAATGGCTTACTCACAGCTTGGAACATCAGCAAATATTTACCTCAACCTTTATCAGAGATTGAAAAATATCTACTTTGTTTAGGATTAACATTGCACGATTACAACAAATATTGTAACGGACAAGGAGAAGAAACACCGAAAAATTATGAAGTCGAGAAAATTCTTAATCTCTGCCGTGATTTAGGAGAAAAACTCAACTTTGAATTATTTTGGCCAGAATGGCAGGAGTATTTAACAGAAATTGCTTATTTGGCACAAAATACCCAAAACAAAGTCGGCACAAATATTTACCCAGCTAACTGGCCTGTTCCTAAAATTAAAGACCGTCGCCGTTTAGAAGTTCCCCTGCGTCATCTGCTTGCTTTTGGCGATATTGCGGTACATTTTACCGATCCAGCAGATATAGATACGCAAACCGGAGGTCAAAGACTGCGGGAACGACTGCGGTATTTAAATATTAATAAAAGTTTGGTTTATCATCGCTTGCGAGATACCATTGGTATTTTGAGCAATGGTATTCATAATGCCACAATTAACTTTGCTAAAAAACTAAATTGGGAGCCAATTTTATTTTTTGCTCAAGGTGTAATTTATCTAGCACCAGCAGATATTGAAACTCCAAATATTAACGAACTCCAAGAATTTATTTGGAGTCAAATTAGCGGAGTTTTGGGTAGTAAAATGTTGGGTGGAGATATTGGTTTTAAGCGAGATGGGAAGGGTTTAAAAGTAGCACCGCAAACTTTAGAGTTATTTTCCCCAGCCGAACTAATTCCCAAGCTACCACGGGTAATTGAGGTCAAGGTAGCAAATATAAAAGACCCTGCAACCCCCAAACGATTAGAGAAATTATCTTTAACTGAAACTGAGCGAGAATTTCTCAATCAAGGTGCAGATATTCGCGCTGATAGGATTGCCGAATTTATTTTTATAACTCAAAAAGAATTTTTTGCTGATTCAACTGAATACATCAATTGGATACTAAATAAATTAGGAATTCAAGACAAAATCTCACCGGAACAAACCCAAATTCAATCGGGAGGTGTAAATTATGGCTGGTATCATGCAGCAGCATATTATGTTGCTAATCATGCAACTTTGAAACCAGAAGATATTTCAGAACGCATTGAAATTTGGGCGAAAGATTTAGCAAACTGGGCAAGTGAAAATAACTTATTACCGTCACATTCTAGCCCGATCCGCGATATTTTCTCTGATTATTTAGCGCAATATTTAGAAGTTAAAGGATGGGAAAGCAATCATCCATCATTTAGTGCAGAGTTTACAGCTTATACTGATGCTAAAACAAAGCTGGCTAAACAACCAATTTGTTCTTTAAGTTCTGGTGAGTTTGCATCGGAAGATCAGATGGATTCGGTAGTTTTATTTAAACCGCAGCAATATAGTAATAAAAATGCCCTTGGCGGTAGACAAATAAAACGGGGAATTTCCAAAATATATGCTATAGAAATGTTGCTGAGACAAGCTTTTTGGTCAGTACCAGCAGGGAAGTTAGAAGAACAACAGCCAGTATTTTTATATATTTTTCCTGCTTATGTGTATTCTCCACAAACGGCTGCTGCTATCAAATTATTAGTCAATAATATGAAATTTATCAATCTTTGGGATGTCCGCAAGCAATGGCTAGAGAAGGAGATGAATATTAAGGCTTTGCAATCAATCCCTTGGTTAACTGATGAAGCTAAATTAGGACGCTTTCATGAGGATAAATACAATAAAGAAGACTTGCCTTTTATCGCTATGAGTTACACGACAACAAGGGGAAAAACACTCAGCGATGCTTGGGTACAACCAGCTTTTTTGGCGTTATCGCTGCCTATATTACTAGGAGTAAAGGTCATAGCTACTAGTAGTTCTGTGCCAATTTATAACAGCGATCGCGATTTTAAAGAGTCTGTAATTCTCGATGCACCTGCATCATTTTGGAACTTGCTGGGATTATCTAATTCATTGCGGATTCAGGATTTTGAAAATGCTATGCAGCGACTTTTAATTGCCTACAGTTTGCATTTAGATACTCGCAGTTCGCCGCCAGATGCTAAGTGGCGAGATTTAATTAAAACAGTGCGGGAGGTGACAACAAATGTACTCAATATTTTTGGTTTAGCAACAGAAGGATTGCGACGTGATAAACGAGATATACCTAGTCAAGAAGAAGTTAAACGTTATTGGCAATATGCCCAATTCTGGGTAAAACAAGATAAATCAGAAACAAACCAAGGAGTCTATCTGATGACATTAATTGAAAAGGTTGTAAAACAATATCGCGTGTTTTATCAAGCAAGTCTCGGCGAATCTAGCCACACAATATTACTACCGCTATCCAAAGCATTGGAGATAATTTTGTCAGTTCCCCAACAAGTTGATGTGGATGATTTAATTTTGCAAGCCTCTGGACAAATCAAAGATGCTTTGGCGCGTCAAGAAGTTTATAAACGTCCTTTAATGATGGATAAATCAATAGATAGAACCACAAGAGAAGAACGGGAATTAACTGCAATTCATACGTTTATGACAACCTGTGTCCGCGAATTATTTTTGGGACTTTATAAAGGCGATCGCGCTTTATTACAAGAGAACCGCAACCGGATTAAATCGGGTGCTGAATTTGCTTATCGTTGGTTAGCTTTGCAAGATAAATCTGCAAAAGTATCCTAGACTTGCATTTTTTATTACCCTCTCAATCTAAATTATCAGGAGCAAAATTATGACTATTCTCACAACCTTAAAATCTGAATTTAAATCGGCATTTCCCCGCTTGGCTTCTGGGAAATATATTCACTTCATTATGTTACGTCATAGTCAATCATTCCCCGTATTCCAAACAGATGGAATCCTCAACACTGCACGCACTCAAGCGGGTTTAGGTAATACAGATGAAAGTAAAAAACAAATCAGTCGTTTGGTAATGTTTAAGCGCAAACAAACCACCCCGGAACGACTGGCGGGACGCGAATTACTCCGTGGTTTAAATCTTACCAGCGCGGATGAGGCAAATAAGGATAAACACTGTGAATATAATGGTGAGAGATCCTGTAAAAAATGTCCAGATTGTATTATTTATGGCTTTGCGATCGGTGATAGTGGTTCCGAACGTTCTAAAGTGTATTCTGACTCCGCTTTTTCTTTGAGTGCTTACGAAGCATCTCATCGCAGTTTTACATTCAATGCACCCTTTGAAGGTGGAACAATGAGTGAAGCTGGAGAAATGCGAAGCAGTATTAACGAATTAGATCACGTTATTCCAGAGGTAACATTTCCCACAATAGAAACTCTGCGGGACTCTACTTATGAAGGCTTTCTGTATGTTTTAGGTAATTTATTACGCACTAAAAGATACGGCGCTCAAGAATCGCGCACGGGAACAATGCGAAATTATCTTGCAGGGATTGCATTTTGCGATGGTGAAATCTTTAGTAATTTGCATTTGACTCAAGCACTTCACGATGCTTTAAAAGGTGATATAGATGCTCCCATTAGTGATGTTTTACAGCAAGTAGAAACGGTGGCGAATAATTTACTGAATGACGAACCAGTACGCAAAACAAAGTTAATTTTTGGTTCACAGTTAGATGATTTACTTACTGAAGTTAATGCACTCTATCAAGATGAAACGCGTTTAGTAGAAACTATAACTGCACTATATGGGCAAACTAAAGCCTATGCAGAATCTTTTGGGGCGTTGAAAAAGAAAGGTAAAAGTAATTCGTAATTATCTCGTTTATCTCGTTCCCAGCCTCCAGGCTGGGAATGCATTCCCTAGAGGCTCCGCTTCCCATAAAAATGAGGCAGAGCTATGTAACGAGGAAGTGCATTAATAACACACTCTACTTGTAGAACATCGATTCAGTAATCAAAAACCTAACCCCCCAGCCCCCTTCCCTTGTAGGGAAGGGGGAGCAAAACTCCCCTTGGAAAAACTCAGCAGCAAAACTCCCCTCTCCGCCTCGGAAAGGGGTTGGGGGAGAGGTTCTTTCAGTAAATTAAGGTGCGTTAGCCTACGGCATAACACACCCTACTTTTAAAATCAAAAATTGCTTGCTATGGCACTATATCACTGCACTTTGACGCTACATGATAACGTTTTCTTCGCTACGCGGGAGATGGGAATTCTCTATGAAACTGAAAAATATTTACATAATTGGGGGCTAAGTTTTGCACTTTTTACTATTAATTACATTCCTCAACCATACCGACTGCAAGGGGAATTAGCACAAAAACCAACATATTTAGATGCTAGTGCTGAACAAAATTTGCTCCATCTCAATCAAGCCGGAATTTATGTATTCCCTGCTCAACCTATGAGTTGGTCGTATCAAATTAATACTTTTAAAGCGGCTCAAGTTGCGTATTATGGCAAATCAAAACAGTTTGGCGATAAGGGGGCGGAGAAAAATTACCCTATTAATTACGGAAGGGCTAAAGAATTAGCTGTAGGTAGTCAATATCGTACTTATATTATCGCCCCAGAAACTATCAAATTACCGCGTTGGATACGTTTGGGTAAATGGGCTTCCAAAATCAGAGTTGAAGCTTTGAAAATTCCTGATAAAGTCATTCAAAATAAATCTGGTGAATACACCTGTTTGCATCCTTTAAACCCCTTAGATTTACCAACTACAACTCGAATTATACTTTACAACCGGATTGTTATGCCTCCTGTGAGTTTGGTAAGTCAGGCGCAGTTACATGGTGAATATTTAGTAACCAAAAAAGATGATTGGCAAGATTTTAAGTCAACATTGACTACCCAGCAATATCAACAATTACCAGAAGAAATTCATCTACCAACAGGAATATTTTATGGAGCCGGAAATATCGTTGCAACAGCATAAATTTTCGACATTACATTCAATTGTTGTTGAACTTGCGGCTGCGGCTGTGGGGGATATTCCCCCTACTTTATCTCGTGCATTACACGCGCTAGTACTCAAATGGTTAGCAGCAGCAAACCCATCTGTAGCTGAAACTATCCATGCAAGTCAAAATCCACCATTGACTATTTCGCCTTTGTTAGGAAATCGCCGTCAAGGTGGGGTGCGGGTGGGAGATTATTTTTATTTTCGCATTACTTTATTGGATGGTGCTTTAGTTGAACCATTGATGCGCGGATTTGAATGTTCAGAAACCCAATCTTTAGTATTAGCAGATTTTCTGTTTGTACTGCGTCATCTCTACGCGCTACCGGGAATGCACCAATTAGCAGGTGCGGCTGATTATGCTTTATTATCTCATCCAGCAGAGGTTTTAACTGATATTGAATTGCATTTTTTATCTCCTACTAGCTTTAAGCAAAATCAAGCTGTACAGACATTTCCGCTACCCGAATTAGTGTTTAATTCGCTGCATCGGCGGTGGAATATTTTTGCACCGGAACAATATCATCTTCCTAATTGTGAATGGAATGCTTTGGTTACAGCCTACGAACTCAAAACCTATGCCCTGAAGATGGAAGGAGGTACGGAAGTTGGGGCGCAGGGTTGGGTTTGTTACCGATTTAGTGATGCTGAAACGGCACGAATTGCCACGATTTTGGCAAATTTTGCCTTCTTTGCTGGAGTAGGGCGTAAAACTGCGATGGGAATGGGACAGACGCAAATAGCGAATTCAAAATTCAAAACTTGTACTGAGCGTAGTCGAAGTATTCAAAATTCAAAAAAAGTGAAAAGATAAATGAATGAACAATATTATCTACCCCTAGCTTATTTAAATGCTTGGGAATATTGCCCGCGTCGTTTTTTTCTGGAATACGAACTTGGGGAAAATGCCGATAATGAACACATAATTATTGGTCGCCATCTGCACCGCAATGTTGATGATGAAGGTAAATCTGTTGAAGGTGAGAAGGTAATTTATCGACATCAGTGGGTGTGGTGCGATCGCCTCCTGATCAACGGTATCATTGATGCAGTAGAAGAAATAGATCGCCAGCTTATCCCTTTGGAATTTAAAAAGGGGCGGATGTCCAACCATCTCAACGACCATTTTCAACTCTGCGGTGCGGCTTTGTGTCTAGAAGAACGCACCGGAGATTCCATTCCTTATGGAGAAATTTTTTACTACGCCAACCGCCGCCGCCAACGAGTAATTTTTACACCCGAATTGCGACAAGCCACAGAGCAAGCAATTCAGGCGGCGCGGGCTGCACTTGGCAAAGCAATGCCACCACCAATTGACCACCCGAAAAAGTGTCAAGATTGCAGCTTGCAGAAAATTTGCTTGCCAAAAGAAATCAAAAAATTACGTCTGGAAAGCCTTCTCTAAACCTCTCCCCCCGCAATACGGTTCGGTTAAGGGAAGAGACGCGATAAATCGCCGTCTCTACAAAGGACTGATTATTGTCAAGACGGCGATTTATCGCGTCTTTGTGATCTAGGATCTGTCATGAAAAAACCTTATCCGAACCGTATTGTCTCCCCTCGCCCCTCGGTGTCACAAGTTGAATTACCCCCCTTAATCCCCCCTTAGAAAGGCAGGGCTGATTCATTCCCCAAAAGACCTTAATTTACAAGCGTATCAGTCAAAAAAATCAGGTTTTTAAACACTCTAATTGGGTCAAAAACCAGGCGATCGCACTTAAATTTACCGATTGAAACAGTAATTTTTCGATTACCAACTCACTAAATTTTCTGGTTGATACTCTTGACAAAATTCTGATCTGAACGAATGAAACAGCCCTGCCCTTAGAAAGGGGGGAAAAAGAAATCTAGTTCCCTCCCCTTTATAAGGGGAGGGTTAGGGTGGGGTAATTCGACAGACTTGTGTGTACATAGCGCTGCAAGAAAAGAGCCTTTAACTAAATCCCCACTTCCCTTGTAGGGAAGTACGGGGGTTAAGTCTTAAACAATTACAAAGGAAAATTATGTCTATTCTCTACGTCACTCAACCCGATGCAGTTTTAAGTAAAGTTGCGGAAGCTTTTAAGGTCGCCTTAAAACAAGAAGATGGCAACTGGGAGAAAAAATCGGTTCCCGCCCAAACTGTCGAACAAGTCGTATTGATGGGAAATCCCCAGATTACTGGCGATGCTTTAGTATATGCTTTGGAATTGGGAATGCCTGTACATTACCTTTCAGGTTTCGGTAAATACTTAGGTTCGGCGCTTCCTGCATACTCGCGTAATGGTCAGTTGCGGCTAGCACAATATGGTGCTTACTGTGATGCAGCCCATCGTTTGGATATTGTCAAAACTATTGTGACGGGCAAAATCCACAATCAATATAGTGTTTTATACCGCCACGACCAAAAAGACAATCCCCTAAAATCTCGCAAACAGCTAGTCAAAGAAAAAACAACCCTCGATGAAGTACGTGGTGTTGAAGGATTGGCGGCGCGAGAATATTTTGCGGCTTGGCCGGTGATGCTTGAAGAACAATGGTCATTTAATGGCAGAAATCGCCGTCCTCCTACTGATGCGGTCAATGCTTTATTGGGGTTTGCTTATGGACTTTTGCAAGTTCAGGTAACGGCTGCGGTACATCTAGCTGGTTTAGACCCCTACGTTGGTTATTTGCACGAAGCCACTAGAGGACAACCTGCAATGGTTCTCGATTTAATGGAAGAATTTCGCCCCTTGGTTGCGGATAATTTGATACTTTCGGTTATCAGCCATAAAGAAATTAAACCCGATGATTTTACTGATAATCTCGGTGCTTATCGACTTTCGGAAGCCGGACGCAAACAGTTTTTGCAAGCGTGGGAACGAAAAATGAAGGACGAGTTTAAGCATCCTACCTTTGGCTATCATTGCAGCTATCGTCGTGCTATTGAATTGCAAGCACGTTTATTAAGTCGGCATTTACAAGAAGGGGTTCCCTATAAAGCCCTGACACTGCGATGAGTACTTTGTTTTACCTGATAATTTACGATTTGCCCGATAGTAAAGCAGCGAATAAGCGGCGAACAAAACTACATAAAATGCTTTCCGGTTATGGAACCTGGACACAGTACAGCGTTTTTGAATGTTTTTTGACTGCCATGCAGTTTGCTAAACTAAAGGTGCAAGTTGAAAATTTGATTAAACCAGCCGAAGATTCAGTACGTATCTATGTTTTGGATGCTGGAGCGGTGCGTAAGACTATTACCTACGGTTCCGAGCAACCTCGACAAGAAGAGACGATAATACTATGATGTTGATATAATGCTGGTGGAGTTTTTTGGCAGGGCAAAGCACGGGCGAAAACCCCCCACCTCCCGCCAAATCGACAGAACCTTGACAATTCAATAGTTTCAGCGTTTTATGTATGAATGTAGAGCCTACTTATGAATCCCGGAAACGGACTTTTAAATTAGACCTGCCAAAATTGCTGGTGGGAATGGCTCTATATTTAGCTTCTGGCTGGCGGGCTTTCAAATAAATGATTCCCGGCAACGGGATTGAAACAGGATACTACCGTTGCTGGGGTGAGGAAAGCAGAGCTTTCAAATAAATGATTCCCGGCAACGGGATTGAAACCATTTCCCCTAGATCGGTGTACTTTGAGATGTCTTTCTTTCAAATAAATGATTCCCGGCAACGGGATTGAAACCGCCAGGGAGGAATGGTATTGACGTGAATCCAGCTTTCAAATAAATGATTCCCGGCAACGGGATTGAAACAAATTGAACCAAATAATTATTGATGCAACAGGATCTTTCAAATAAATGATTCCCGGCAACGGGATTGAAACCCGTGTATATACACGGCACAAATCAGGAATTCTTGCTTTCAAATAAATGATTCCCGGCAACGGGATTGAAACACTTATCCGGGCAAGGCACGGGTGAGCGGGAACAACTTTCAAATAAATGATTCCCGGCAACGGGATTGAAACTGCTCCACCTAATGATGGTGGGAATACCATCCCTTACTTTCAAATAAATGATTCCCGGCAACGGGATTGAAACAAACGTACTTCGATTTATTAGCTGAACATGGAATAGCTTTCAAATAAATGATTCCCGGCAACGGGATTGAAACTTGCTCTGCAAGATTCCAAGATATCCCGTTAAGGTACTTTCAAATAAATGATTCCCGGCAACGGGATTGAAACATTCCATCATTCCAATGCCGGAAAACAGAGTGTACCAACTTTCAAATAAATGATTCCCGGCAACGGGATTGAAACAAACAGATGTCTCGGAAGGGAGAGGGCAGAAGGCAGGACTTTCAAATAAATGATTCCCGGCAACGGGATTGAAACATTACAATATATTTTGGCGATCTTTTAAAGTCTACCTTTCAAATAAATGATTCCCGGCAACGGGATTGAAACTCTAAACAGATGGCGCGGCCATCATTGAGTTTGACCTTTCAAATAAATGATTCCCGGCAACGGGATTGAAACATGTTGTTTTCTTCGGAAAATAACTAGCGGCGGCGACTTTCAAATAAATGATTCCCGGCAACGGGATTGAAACGAACCTTATAGAGTTCCGAAGTGTTCACGCGTCAACTTTCAAATAAATGATTCCCGGCAACGGGATTGAAACACCCGCTACCGCATTAATCTCCTGCAAGATTACCAGCTTTCAAATAAATGATTCCCGGCAACGGGATTGAAACATTACCAATGCTCAAACACCAGGCGAATGGGTGTACGACTTTCAAATAAATGATTCCCGGCAACGGGATTGAAACTCTAATTGAAGCCTTAAAACTTTGGCTAATTGTTCAGCTTTCAAATAAATGATTCCCGGCAACGGGATTGAAACTACCGGCGAACGCTGGGGAGCTTTAATTCAACTGAACTTTCAAATAAATGATTCCCGGCAACGGGATTGAAACTAATAAGAAGATCCTTTTATTGAGGCAACCGCAGCACTTTCAAATAAATGATTCCCGGCAACGGGATTGAAACAATCTAAATGACTAGCTAACCTATATAGTGCATCCTTTCAAATAAATGATTCCCGGCAACGGGATTGAAACAATTTATGAGTTTTCGTTTGATCTAGTAGTCGTTGGCTTTCAAATAAATGATTCCCGGCAACGGGATTGAAACACTTCTTATCAAACTGTATTGGAGTTACTTCTTCTACCTTTCAAATAAATGATTCCCGGCAACGGGATTGAAACCATTGAATTGTTTTGCAAACCTTAAAACCATGCTTTCTTTCAAATAAATGATTCCCGGCAACGGGATTGAAACGCTCAATTCCGCGTACTGATGAGTAAAAAATGCGCTTTCAAATAAATGATTCCCGGCAACGGGATTGAAACTTCCAAATCCGGCAGTAATTCCCCAATTAGTTGCCTTTCAAATAAATGATTCCCGGCTACGGGATTGAAACATAAAGATTTTCAAGCTAGGTTTAAGAATCATCAAGCTTTCAAATAAATGATTCCCGGCAACGGGATTGAAACTAAATGTTCCAGTTTTATGTAAAACAAGCACACTTTCAAATAAATGATTCCCGGCAACGGGATTGAAACTCATAAGTAGATGCGGAATCTATCAGAAATTAAGCTTTCAAATAAATGATTCCCGGCAACGGGATTGAAACTTTCGATGTCTTCAATTTTCATTATTTTTGAGAGAGTGCTTTCAAATAAATGATTCCCGGCAACGGGATTGAAACGGTTTGAAGGGTTCGCGAATAGTTTTATTTTTAAGACTTTCAAATAAATGATTCCTGGCAACGGGATTGAAACCATCAACACATCTTAGAGTAGTAATTATAGCGCTTCTCTGTTGAGTGCAATACAGACCTAACCCCCAGCCCCTTCCCTACGAGGGAAGGGGAGTAAGATTCAAAGCCTCTCTCCTTTTAGGAGAGAGGTTTGGAGAGAGGTCAAAGTGTATTGCTTCCATTGGAGAACCGCTATAGAATTCTATATTTTTTTCATGGTCAAAACGTAGTAATTTTAGCTCATGCCATCATTAAAGAGGATAACCAAGTTCCAGATCGAGAAATTGATTTAGCATTAACATACAAAAATTTATTCATACTCAATTCAGAAGTTCATACTTATATCGAACCAGAGGAAGAAACAGATGAAGAAAACTAATGATGCACTGAAAATAATTAAAACAATGATGAAGTCAGATCCAGAATTACAAGAGATGGTTAGAGAATCATCAATAAATGCTCAAGTATCTCAAATCATCTACGATGCACGCAAACAAGAGGGGCTAACCCAGCAACAACTAGCCGCAAAAGTCGGTACTACCCAGTCAGTCATTGCTCGATTGGAAGATGCTGACTATGAGGGACATTCTTTGTCTATGTTGGCTCGGATTGCAGCAGCTTTAAATCAAAAAGTAGAAATTAAAATGTCACCTAAAGAGTAAGAATTCCGGAGTCAGAATAGCGGAAAGATTAGGAAAAGTTCTGAAACAAAAATCAATATGCCCTTTCTGACAACAACACCAAACTTTCAAATAAATGAAACCCGTTCGCGGGATTGAAACAAAAAATCCTAGCAACCGGCACAATAGTAGTTGGAATAATTTTGAAAACATATCGTTAACAATCCCGATGCTTTAGGCTAGAGAATGTCAAAAGCCAAAAAAGTTATATGAATGCTGAAGATTTTTTTAAACAAGGATTAAACCACAATCTGCAAGGTGACTATCAAGCCGCGATCGCAGCTTACACCCAAGCCATCAAGCTAAACCCTGACTATGCCGAAGCTTACCATAATCGCGGGCTGATTTTAAGCGGTCAACTCAAAGATTATCGCAGTGCGATCGCAGATGATAACCGCGCCATCGAAATCAATCCCAATTTTGCCACAGCCTATTACAACCGCGCTAATGCTCGTTACTTTCTAGCCGATTATGAAGGTGCGATCGCCGATCATAACCAAGCATTACAAGTAGATCCCAATTTAGCCCAATCTTACCACAGCCGGGGAAATGCCTACTTTGCTTTGGCAGACTATGACAAAGCGATCGCCGATTATCTTCAAACTATAGAAATGAGTACCCAATTAGCTGATAATATCAATATTGATGTTGCCAACGCTTATCATAATCGGGGTGTAACTCGTTTTGAACGTGGCGATCATCAAGGAGCCATCGCCGATTTTCAGCAAGCTTTACAATGGCATCCCCATTTTGCCGCAGCTTACAGCAATCGCGGCAATATTCACCAGATTTTAGGAAATTATCACGAAGCGATCGCTGACCATAATCAGGCATTACAATTAGATCCTAACTTGGCGGAGGCTTATCATAACCGAGGTAATGCCCACTACGCTTTAACAGATTATCAAAGTGCGATCGCCGATTACAACCACGCCCTCAAAATTAACCCCAGCTTTGCCGGAGCGTACTATAATCGGGGTCTTGTCCTTGCTCACCTCAAAAACTATCACCGAGCAATTGAAGACTTTAACCAAGCATTAAAGCTGAATCCTGATGATGTGCAAGCCTATTGTGAGCGTGGTCTGGTTCGTAGTACTCTTGAGGATTATGAAGGTGCGATCGCAGATTATGACCAAGCCTTACAAGAAAATCCGACTCTCGCTTTAGTATACGGCTTTCGGGCTAATGCTCTTCGGCGATTGGGAGACTATCAAGGTGCAATTGAAGATAGCAATCGCCTATTACAACTCAATCCTAATTTAGCAGAAGGATATTGCGATCGCGCGGCGGCTCGTCGTTCTTTAGGAGATCATAAAGCCGCAATTAAAGATTACGATCGAGCATTGCAAATTAATGATAACTTAGCCGCAGCTTACTATGGTCGGGCTATTGCCCGTGAAGCCCTGCAAGATTTACGAGGAGCAATTGATGATAATACTCAAGCCATAGAACTGGTTCCTGATTTTTCCCAAGCTTATTGCAATCGGGGAAATGCTCGTCGGATTTTAGGAGATGAACAGGGAGCGATCGCAGATTATAATCAAGCTTTGCAAATTAATCCTAATTTAATTGAAGCATATTACAACCGAGGCTCTACCCATTATGCTTTAGAAGCTTATGAAAGTGCGATCGCAGATTACACCCAAGCTTTACAAATAAATCCCCAATCTGCTGCATTTTACAGCGATCGCGCTAATGCTCACTATGCCCTAGAAGATTATCAAGGGGCAATAGAAGATTATAGTCGAGCGATCGCCATCGACCCCAGCTTTGCCGAAGACTGGTACAATCGTGGTCGTAGCCGTTCTCTGTTGGGAGATTTACAAGGAGCGCTTGCAGACTTAAACCAAGCCTTACAGCGTCAGCCTAATTGGGCTTCCGCTTACATTCTTCGGGCAGATGTCTATCGAAATTTGGGAGACCCTCAAGGAGCAATTAGCGATTTCCAGAAATCCGCAGACTTGTATTACCAAGAAGGAAATATCCAGTATTATCAACAAATTATTGAGCTAATTGAACAGCTTTGAAGAACCCCACCCCGCCAAAGCTGTGCTTTGTCTCCCCTCCCCGCCTGCGGGGAGGGGTTCTTTTATTATGGGTAATTTGGCGGACATGATATTATTCAAAGCGAAAGCGTTCCATAAAACGGCGGTCAATCCAATCTTTGTAATGCCACAATAGTTTGTGAGGTGGTAAAGTAAAAATACCTCTGGTTGCGATGGCTCGTTTGTCTCCTGTACCAATTAAACTCAAATATTGTTTCTGTGGTCTATAAGGTTTGAGCGACTTACCTAATAAAATTCGCTGCAAATTCTCAAACAAAGGTTTTCCTTGTCTAACAGCAAATACCCCAGCTTTGGGACGCGGATGATTTACCATTGTGGCAATGTCACCAGATGCAAATACCTGCCGATGTGTTTGAGATTGCAGCGTATCTTCTACTAGAATAAAACCTTGCTCATTAGTTCCTAGTCCAGCAGTTTTTAACCATTCGGGTGCTGAAGCTTGTGTTACCCAAAAGATTTTATTGCACTCTACTTTCAACCCAGATTCGCATTTAATTTCAAATACTTCTTTAGTTTCCTTGGGTGTTATGGGTGCAATTTTACACACATTTTCCCCAAGATGCAGCTTAATACCTCGCTCAGTTAAAATTTGCTGAAGTTGATGCCGCACTGATTCACGGTAATTGGGCATCAGTTCTTGTCCGCGCTGAAATAAATGAATTTCTAGATTTTGAATTGGTTGTTGAGCTTGATGCAAAATCTCATGTAAACGCGATCGCATCGATAGGGCTAATTCTACACCGCCAGCGCCACCACCTGCGATCGCAATCCTAATTGGTTCTTGAGGATTTTTACCTACGGCTTCAATTAGTTCATGCCAATGCTCTAATAGCTGCCATACTGGTTTAGCTGCGATCGCATATTCTGCCGCACCTGATACAGATATTTTGGAAGGAGTGCTGCCAATATCAATAGACAGCAAATCAAAATCTACCGCCAGTCCGTTAGCACAAAGAACTTTGTTGTTTTCCAAGTCTAGGGCAACTACCGTGTCAATATACAACTCTACTTGAGCAAAGTTCGCCAAGGGTCGCAAGTCAATATGGCATTCATCATGGCTGTAAAGTCCGGCAATGTATCCTGGTAACATCCCAGAGTAAGCTGTCTTTGGTGCTGCGGTAATCAACGTCAAACGTACTCCGGGCAACGGTTTCATTCCGAACATTTTCAAGACAATAGCATGGCTGTGTCCGCCACCAATTAACACCAATTCTTTAACTAGTGGCTGTAATTTTTGCTGCATTTCAATACTCAATTTTAGTTAATCGCTGATTAGGAATAAATCAAAATCATCACGATCGGGGTTAATTTGCAGTTAAAAATAAATATCTTCAGTAATCATTAATGATTTTCATATTGTGAAAAATATTTTATCCGTAAATAACATCCAGCTATCAAAAATATTCCGGTGGATACCTACTTCCCAGGAGCAAGTTAAAAAAACTCAGCATCATTCGCCAAAACAACGCTTAAAAAGAGCAAGCGAACAGCTAGGAAATAACACACTAGAAACCAGTCTAGCGATAATTAATGATTTAGAGCAAATTGCCCACAATCATCCACAGTACCACTGGATAATCATAGACATTCTTACTACTTTTGTCCGAAAAAATGCTCCTTACATACCCCAACAAGAAGTTACGAGCAACCTCTTAACAAAAGTTCGTGTAGATATTCAAGCAGCCCTGACTGTTATCACCAGAAGAGATGCAAACAAAGACCCAGAAAATGAGCAACTTGATTTAAGCTACACGAACATGAGAGGAGCAAACTTAAATGGGGCGAACCTAGAACAGGCAAATCTCTATCAAGCAAATCTTGCTGGGGCTAACCTTAGAGAAGCTAATCTAGCGGGGGCAATACTTAGTGCAGCTAACCTAGAAGGAGCTAACTTATATCTAGCCAACCTAGAAGGAGCAATCCTCAGTGCCGCCAACTTAGAGAAAGCTAACCTAGAAGGAGCTAACCTGCGTGGTGCAAGTTTATATTTAGCTGGGTTGCATGGGGCAATTCTCAATGATGCCATACTCGATGGGGCAAACCTCAGAGAAACCAAATTTTCTGAGTAAAAGTTAAAGCGATTAGAAATCGCGGCTACACAAACCAAGTCCGCCTACGCGGACTAACGCCAGATTAAGGATTTGAAACCCGCGTAGGTGGTCACTGAGCTTGTCGTTCGCGCAGCGTCTCGTAGAGAAGTGCGGGTTTTGCCTGTGTAGCCGTGACTTCCAGTCGCTTCCAGTCGCCCGGTGCTACTAAAAATTAGCTGTTAATTGAAGCAACTGGCACAGAGCCATTTGGTACAGAGACATTATTTAAGATAGGCTGACGGGTTTCGAGGTCAAATTTGAAGCCATGTGGCAAAATATGAAGCTTTGCTCCACAAATCGCCAAAGACTCATCCTTCAAAATTTCGCCCATATTGTTATATGTAGCCTCTGATTCATCAACAATCGTAACCGCACCTTCACCAATTACTTCAACTTGGTTATCTGTCACCACCATCGCGGTATTTTCGTCAATACCAAATCCCAAGACAGCAGGTTCTAAGATTAAAGCTGAAATTAAGCGTCCCAAGCGTCCACGCTGAGAAAAATGTTGGTCAATTACCACCCCTGGTAAAAATCCCAAACCTGGTCCCATTTCAACAGTTTCAATGCGAGGATGCGTCTGGGAGTCACCTTCGACAATCATTTTATCTGGCATCACAGCAGCTCCGGCGCTTGTGCCCGCGACAACTATACCTTCAGAGAAGCGTTTGTGAATCGCCGTATCGATTTCGGTATCCTTGAGAATGCTGGTAATCCGAGCTTGGTCTCCCCCAGTAAAAAATACCCCAGTTGCTTTATTAATAGCTTCCAACGCGGTAGACGAAGAGGCATCTTCACGGGTTTCTGTATCAATAATGCGAACATTTTCGGCTCCCAGCCGCTCAAACACTCTGATATAATTTTCCCCCACTTCTCTTGGTAGTTCTGTTGCGGCTGTCATAATCACAATGTACGCCTTTGTACCCCCAGCGCGTCGGACAAAATCCCGCAAAATTACAGAATCACCCTCTTTGTCTTCGGCTCCACCAATAATTACTAACTGCCGTTTGATATTAGTTTGCACCATGATGCCTCCTGATTGGAATTAATAGATTTCACTAAACCATGACAATTAAAAGTATCAAATCATCCCTTTGGTAGATTACTTGATGGAAGATGGGATTAAAATTTGCGCTCGCAATTAGACCAAAAGATTTTTGATATACTAAATAAAATCCACAACATCAACGGCCTCTAGAGGTACTTTCTAGAAGCATTGTTGGCTATATTGCTAATTGGCGATTTATCCTGCGATTTTGACTCAATTTTGGATTTGAGATTTATCCCATACATGAATGCTCTTTCTTTGATAAATCCAAAATCCAAAATTTAAAATCTAAAATTCCTAGCTGGGTGCAATTAGATTTAGATATCTAATGGTAAGTCCTAATCAATCCGACTTCTGTTGTAAAGCAAGTCAGTCAAGAAAAAATGTGCTTGTTCTAGTGGCAGATGCCTGGGTTTGCCTTGGTAGACGATTTGATACTCATTCATATCTGCCCCATCTCCATGTCCAGAGATCAGCTTTTGGTGAAAAGCTTCCTCAGCAAGTTCTCGAATTTGATCTCTTAGAGCAGCTTTTGTGCTATTCATACTTTGCTGTCTTTTTTTAATACCCATATTCATTTATACAAATTATGGGGTGAGTGTTGCACCTTTCAAAAGTTATATCTTCGATGATTCATGAGGATGAATTGACTGACTTTTCAGGTTCTATGCAAAAGCCCACGAAAAACCTAACCCCCTGACCGTGTGGGTAAGGGGAAAATTCAAAGTTTCTCTCCTTTTAGCCTATAGGCTTTTGATCCCTCTAACCCCCTTAAAAAAGGAGGCAAAAACTTCTTAAAGTCCCCCAATTTATCGGGAAGCCACTGCGGTCTTGGGGAGCCAGTCCGGTCTTCTCCCAGGGGGAGACGCTAAAAGCGTTAGCGCAGCGTCTGGGGTTTCCCCCTCCGGGTTCGGCAGTCCCTCTTTGTTGGGGCAACAAGACCGGGCTGCCTCACCAAGTGGAGGATCTGGCGTGTCTCCCCAAGTAGAGCAAGTGGCGTGGATTTAGGGGGATCTTCAACGGCTTTGGTTTTGTACCAAGATGTGTGTACACCGTAGCCTTCTAGCAGAGAGAAATAGAAGAGAGTTTTTCCAGATCAGGTGAAAATGACTGTTATTGATTCCTCATTCAGGAATGAGGATTTAATTATGCCTTGAGATAGTTGAAAATGCTTAGTAATAGAGTTAGTGTAGGTTCTGATTAGTTCAATGGCAAAGCCATCACACTCCAAAATCAATGTGAATTAATCTACAATCAACAAGTCTGAGTAACCACAACTCAGCATTTAAATTTTAGGGTGTTTAGCCAAAGGTTCGTAATCAATGGTTCTACAAAAAAGCAGTGAATTAGTCCGCGTAAATGCTAGAAGAACGGATGTATTCGATATTTTCAACTTCAAGCATTACATTGGGCCAAATCCCTATTTAGATATAGGGGCGCTAGTATTTGATTTTGCTCTAGTTGACTCTAGAAAGCCTTTGCCCATTGAAGATTATATCGCAAGCATTGGCGATCGCTATCCAAACCTGCGCGATCAAAGCTACGAATCATATCCCCATCTCTTTGCCCAAGTTGTCTCCCAAGTTGGAAAGCTGGATATGGATTTACACCTTAACCATTGGAGTGTTAAGCCATATCCCAATTGCACGCGCATTAGCTTCCAATCACTACATGAACGTACAACTAGAGAGGTAGTTTACTTTGTTTGGGATTGGTTTGAAAGCATTACCCAAGATGAAGACTTTACCTTTGATGAGCAGCTAGTGAGGCTGCAAGATAGATTTCGCGCATCTGTCTACGGTGGTCCTACGGTTTACGCCCTATTGCGAACAGCCTACGAGAAAGGTATTCCCGCCTTTTATTTGTGGGAAGAAGGATTAATGCAATACGGCTTTGGAAAAAAACACGTCCGGGGAGTAGCAACAACATTTAACTGTGATAGCCACCTAGATTCGGAGTTTACCACCCGCAAAGATGATTGCAAGGCATTTTTGAAAACTTTGGGGTTTCCAGTGCCTGAAGGTGATATTGTCTTTTCCGAGAAGGAAGCTTTGGTGGCAGCAAGACAAATCGGCTATCCAGTTGCAGTTAAGCCAGTGGTAGGCCACAAAGGAATTGGTGTCACGGCTGATGTGCAAGACTCAAAAGAACTGCTATCTGCTTATAATCGGGCACTGGCAGCGATTCCCGAAGATCAGCAAAACCGAATAATTGTAGAGAAAAGCATCTCAGGATCAGATTTTCGTTTGCTGTGTGTCAATGGTCGATTCGTCGCCGCCACAGAACGCCGTCCAGCCTCGGTTGTCGGAGATGGATATTTAACCCTTGCAGAGTTAATTCGTCAAGAGAATCGCAAACCTGCACGTTTAGATACGCCAACCTCGCCGATGGGTAAAATTCAAATCGACGAAGCGATGGAACTGTATCTAGAGGAACAGCGCTTATCATTAGATAGCGTGATTGAGAAAGAGCGCACTGTTTATCTGCGTAAAGTTGCCAATCTTTCAGCCGGAGGTATAAGCATCGATGCCACCCCGACAGTTCATGCTGATAATATTATTTTGGCGCAAGATATTGCCCAACATTTCCAACTGACTTGTCTGGGGATTGATGTCATTACCAAAAGTCTGGCAGAATCTTGGAAGTCCAGTAGCTTTGCCATCCTGGAAATCAATGCTGCACCGGGAGTTTTAATGCATCTTAAACCTTCTGTTGGTGAAAGCGTTGATGTACCTTCTCATATTTTAGAAACCTTTTTTGAGTCGGGTACAGATGCCAGGATACCAATTATTACCTTTAATAAAATCTCAGTTGAAGAACTGCAAGGGACCATTGACCATATCCTTTTGCAAAATCCTAACTTGACAATAGGCGCTGTTTGTCGTGATGCAGTTTTTGTGAATCGGTCGAAAAAAGTATTGAGCAAAGATTACAACAGTAATGTCCAAACTTTGCTGCGTCATCCCAAACTTGATTTACTAATTGCCGAGTACTCTGAAGAAATCTTAGAAGAACAGGGGATGTTTTACCAGAATAGTAATATCGTAGTTTTGGATAATCCCACTGAAACTGAGATGATACTGGTGCGGGATGTTTTTGATAGTTCGACTGTGGTGATTAGAAAAGGCAACGGTATTTCTATTCGTCGCAAAGGGTTGATCGAAGATTATAATTTGGGTGAAGATGAACCATTTACGCGGGTTTATTTGAAAGAAACTGGAGCGATTTTCTAAATTGGGTACTGAAAAAATTTGGATGCTTGAATTTACATCGGTTTGAAATTGAATAGAAATGTTTCGTGCAGTCCCCACCTAAAAATACTATAAAAATATCTACATTTGAGGTGGGGTAAGCGAAACCAGTATAAAACGCGCAGCAACAGCTATTCTTTCATGCTATTATTCTAAGAATTAGTTTTTGCGGTACTGTAAAAGCTTTATAGCTGGAGACATAGACCAATTTCACTAATTATTTATAATCAGTAAAAAGTATTACTAATAATGACTTTTTACTAGGGTGTTCGGAAGCGAAAGTTCTAACGACACACTGAGAACGCCAGTAGCCCTGGTAACGCTCAAGAAGTATTTCAGCTTCTTAGCGCACTAATCCCCATGTATAATCTTTGATTTAGATGGGGTGCGTTCAATAGACCACAGGGGTAGGGGCACAATATGTTGTGTCTCTGCAATAGAGATATCCGAAAATTAATTCTGCGTTGCTCGAAATCCTTGGTAGGGACAATTCATGAATTGTCCCTACGTCATTTTCACTCCTATGTCTAATAATTTTGTATTCCAGTACCTTTGAAAAATGACGATTTTTGCATAATTCCTGGTAATCTTACCTTTGTGTAGGAACCGATGTAAACCAAGGATTTATGACTCAGGAGCAATGGAGCGTAGTTGACCGTTACTTCACTGATCTGCTTGTGCCGTCTGACCCCGTGCTGGATGCGGCACTCGATACCAGCGCTGCTGCCGGTCTGCCACCGCAGAATGTTTCCCCGAATCAGGGTAAGCTGCTCTTTCTGTTGGCGCAGATCCAAGGGGCACGCACCATCCTAGAGATTGGCACTCTGGGCGGCTATAGTACAATCTGGCTGGCGCGGGCTTTGCCCTCTGATGGTCGCCTGATCGCGCTGGAGGCTGATCCAAAGCACGCCGAAGTCGCCGTCGCTAACATTGCCCGTGCAGGTCTGGCTGACATAGTTGAGCTGCGCCTCGGACGAGCGCTTTCTACCCTAGAGCAGCTCGCCAGCGACGGTAGCGGACCATTTGACTTGATATTTATTGATGCTGACAAGCCAAGCAATCCCGATTACTTGGCGTGGGCGCTCAAGCTCTCCCGTCGTGGCAGCCTGATTATTGCTGATAATGTTGTACGCGACGGTGCAGTAGTTAACCCTGCCAGCGACGATCCTAGCGTTCAGGGGGTGCGTCGCTTCAACGAGCTACTCGCTGCACAGGGGCGCGTGAGCGCTACGGCAATCCAAACCGTGGGGAGCAAAGGGTATGACGGCTTCGTACTCGCCCTTGTTACCGACTGACTAAGGCAAGTCCTTTGGGGCGGGCTGTAGGGTGTAGGAGCATTGAGTTGAGTTGAACTAAAGCTAAACTAAAGAAGAGATTACTTAATAAGTTTTAATAATTCTGTTATGAGTACTGATTCATCTGTTAATTCTCCCGAAAAACCTGAATCCACATTCGGGAAGCGTGTGAGAAACTTCTTAATTGTAATGGTAGCGATCGCACTTAGCGTTTCCCTTGTTTTCGGATTGCGAACTGAAACAACCTCGGCAACTCTAGCCAAGTTAAGCGAGACATCCACACCGTTAGAAGTAGCCGTCAGCAACGGCAAACCATCTCTAGTAGAGTTTTATGCCGATTGGTGTACTGTCTGCCAGAAAATGGCCCCAGATATGACTCAACTAGAAACAGAGTATGCTGACAAGATGAATTTTGTCATGCTGAATGTGGATAATACTAAGTGGCTGCCGGAAATGCTGAAATATCGGGTAGATGGAATTCCCCATTTTGTATTTTTGAGTCAGCAAGGTGAAACCATCGCCCAAGCCATCGGCGATCAACCCCGGACGATTATGGCTAGCAACTTAGAAGCTTTGGTTACTGGTTCGTCTCTCCCCTATGCTCAAGCTAGCGGCAAAGTTTCCAAATTTTCAGCCCCAGTAGCACCAACAGCACCAACAGCAAGTCAAGATGACCCCCGCAGTCATGGCAGCCAAGTGGTAAATTAGTGACTTCCAAATAAAAAAATACTTAACTACTGATTGTGGGGTAGGAGTTTCGCCATTGGCATCAAGTTAAAGCGTCAGCCCACTTGTTTTATTAAGAATAATAAATCTCATTGATGTATACTGATGATTGCACTTAGATATATGCAAAAATGCTGGAAAACCGTTAAAAACTGATTTTTCAGTAAGTTTGCCCTAACCTGCAAATGTATTTTCGCCTTCAAAAAGCAGGATTTGTGAAGCTGACTTCTATTAGCTTTCCTAGATTTCTGACCAGAAGTAGAGAAAGATCCAAGTTTCCATGAGCAACGGCTGACAAGACTTTGCTATAGGCGCTAAAGTGCATCTACTACAAGCTTAACGACAGGAGAGCGCCTAGAAGAGTCAGTAATACCAGACAGGGACTCTCGCATGAATATAAATCCAGCAGAATCAACTATGGAGTTGACAAAATTATCGCCACCCCAAATTCTTTTCGGCACAGAATTAGATGAGAAAAGCAGTAGTGAGCAGTTTCTACTAAGTATGTACGATTCTGTGCAAGCATCAATATTTGTAGTTGATGTTCTGGAGGACAAGGATTTTCGATATGTAGCACTTAATCCTACTCATGAGCGATGGATAGGCATTCGCTCAGATGATCTCCGGGGCAAAAAACCAGAGGATATTCTCTCGCCCATCGATGCGGCTAAAGTGCGTCAACATTATGCTGACTGTGTACGCTTCGGCAAAACTATTTCTTATGAACAATGTTTGCAATTCCAGGGAATTCCCACTTGGTGGAGTACGACTCTCACCCCACTAAAGGATGCTAACTCTAGGGTTTATCGACTGATTGGTACTAGTAGCAATATCACCCCTGTGAAGCAAGCAGAACAAGCAGTTGGACTCCAGGCGGAACGGGAGCAACTGCTAGAAGCGATCGCCAGACGGATTCACGAATCTGTAGAATTAGAGACAAATCTGCATCAGACAGCAATTGCACTCCGGCAGTTGTTGAATTGCGATCGCGTCCTAATTTATCGCTTCCAGGCTGATGGTAGTGGAATAATCATTGCCGAATCAAGTGTGGCTCCTAGCGATCCCCTATTGGGAAAAAATATCACCGATCCCTGCTTCAATGACAAACATCGAGAACACTACGGACGAGGTTGTATTCAAGTTGTCGAAGATATTTATGCAGCCGGTTTGCATCCTTGCCATATAGATTTCCTGGCATCTTTGCAGATCAGAGCCAATCTAGTCGTACCGATTTTCCCAGAGCAAGATATGTGGGGGCTATTGATTGCCCAGCATTGCCACCAACCACGTCAATGGCAACAAACTGAAACTGACTTGCTCAAGCAGTTAGCAACTCAAATCGGCATTGCGATCCAACAGGCAGAACTTCGTCAGCAACTTCAGAATCTCCAAGACAAGATGGAGTTGCAGAAACAGAAGTACAGAAATCAGTTGCAGCAGGTGCGAAAATTTGAAGCCTTGGTGCGAGGCATGACAGAACAAATCCGCGACAGTCTAGATGAAACTCAGGTGTTGCAGACACTCACCCAGAAATTAGCAGAGTTACTAAACCTCGAACGTTGCCAAATCGAACTCTATAGCGCCTGCCAAACTCTGGTTACTATTACCTACGAGTACACCATTAACCTACCACACTGTCAAGGATTGACTAGACAGATTTCCAACCGTCTGGAAGTTTATCAGCCCCTATTACAAAAACAACCTTTGCAATTTTTGGAAATTGTACCGGGATGGCAACCAAAGTTGCTCGTTATGTCCCAGATGGCTTGTCCAATTTTTGATACTCAAGGGATTTTGGGAAATATTTGGTTGACAAAACCGACACAAGAGGCATTTGAGGAATTTGAAGTTGAGCTAGTGCAGCAGATAGCAAATGAATGTGCGATCGCCATTCGTCAAGCCCAGCTTTACAAACAAACCCAGACACAGCTAAAAGAACTAGAAAAAGGCGATCGGCTCAAAAACCAATTTCTCAGAACCCTGTCCCAAGAACTGCGGACACCAATAACAAGCATTAGCCTTGCAGTCCAAACTCTCGAAAGTGTCCTCACACCAGCAGAAATATCAGAGATAGAAATAGTTCCGCAACTCTTGCAGATTTTGCATAACGAGTGTGGGCGAGAAAGCAAATTAATTAACGACCTACTCACACTTACATATCTCGAAGCCGAACCCGATCCCCCAACATTGATTGCCATTGACCTTCAAAGCTGGCTTCACCCCATTATCGAGTCTTTTCGAGACCTCACCAACTGCCAGCGACAGCAATTAAACCTGATTGTTGATCATGGGCTGCCGCCTTTGGAGACAGATATCACCGATTTGGAGCGGATTGTCACCGAACTGCTGAACCATGCCTGCAAGTATACCCCAGCAGGCGAATCTATCAGAGTCTCTGCTCACCTGATCGGGGATGCAGTAGAGCTTAATATTACCAATTCGGGAATAGAGCTTACCAGCAATGAACTTTCACAGATTTTTGAGCCTTTCTATCACCTTGACAAACACGATCCTTGGAAACATAGCGGCACTGGACTGGAATTGGCATTAGTGCAGAAAATGGTCAGACATTTAGGCGGCTCAATTTATGTAAAGAGTGCAGCAGGTCAAACCACCTTCACCGTCAAATTCCCCTTTTAATTTGTTTTTTGGGCGCGGCACTAGCCAAATTGTCAGAAGTTGTGGTATGATTGTTTTTCGTGTGGGTGACTAGCTCAACGGTAGAGCAGTAGACTCTTAATCTATTGGTTGCGGGTTCAAATCCCTCGTCACCCACTTCTTTCAGTAACCTAGATGTACATTAACTAATTATTTGTCACTGTTAACAGATTATTGTCACTTTTCACTAATTAATGTCATTGTTAAGAGATTAATATACTCTTTGAGAAATTAATGGCACTTTAGAAAACTAGGATGTAACTTTCCTATAATATTATTCCACCTATATCTCACTTTTAGGTGATTGCGATACTTTAAAAGAAACCGCCTAGAATGCTTTTGCAAGATACCCACAGTTCGCGATTGCAGGAAGAATCCATAACGTACTGTGCGTTTAATCTCACCTTGTTAGAAAATATTTTTTGTCCAAAACATTTACGACCAATAGATTAAGAGTCCTTTCAACCCACCCTTTTTAACAAAACTTTTGTAGCTAATCTGAAAAATAAGATATAAATCTTTTAATCTTTTAACCCGTCTCTATCCGAAGGGTTGTTGAAATCGGTCTTCACTTCCTAATCCGATTGTGAATGACTTTTATGAACTACCTCTAGCTAGAAGGGGTGCATAAAATGATTTCATGCAGGAAACTTTTTTTACGAGTAAACAAGCTGCTGAAATCACAGGCTGCACTCTGCGCCAGCTCCAATACTGGCGAGAAAAGGGTGTAGTTATGGCTGTTATCGGTGAAACTGGAATAAGGCGTAGTATTTATTACTCAAAGCCGAATTTGATTGAACTGGCAGCAATGTTATATTTTTTGTCTATGGGGCTAAATTTTGATGTTGCTAATACTACGCTCAAAACAAATTTGCAAAATTAATATGCTGCTGCACGGCATTCGAGATGCAGATATACATAATGACGATACAACGATTACAACTGCAATATCCCCCGCTATGCTGACAACGCGCCACCGCCAGAACCGCACGATGTACGGGCGCATTTGTTGGGGGGAATTCCTAAAGTAGAGGTAGAGGCTAAATCTCCCCTATTAGCAGCATATGGGTTTGATGCAACTAGAATTTTTGTGGAGCGCAATTAATTATGACTGCTTTAACTTTACAATTACCTCCTAATCTCAAATTTACGGATGAGGAATTTGAACAGATTGTTGGTGTGAATAAAGAGTTGCGTTTGGAATTAACTGCTGAAGGAGAATTAGTAATCATGTCACCCACTGGGGGAGAAACGGGAAACCGTAATTTTGATTTATTAGGTCAGATATGGTTTTGGAGCAATCAAAATAATTTGGGAAAAGCTTTTGATTCTTCTACTGGGTTTAAACTGCCAAATGGGGCAACTCGTTCACCTGATGCTTCTTGGGTAAGGATAGAAAGATGGGATGCTCTTACCCCAGAACAAAGAAAGAAATTTATCCCTTTGTGTCCTGATTTTGCAGTGGAATTAGTTTCTGAAACTGATGATGTGGAAGATACTAAAGCTAAGATGCAAGAATATTTAGCAAATGGGTTACAACTGGGTTGGTTAATTAATCCTAAAGATCAACAAGTAATCATTTATCGCCCAAATCTTGCACCAGAAGTTTTACAATCTCCCACAAGTTTATCGGGTGAAGATGTTCTCCCTGGTTTGGTTTTAAATTTACAGCAGATTTTTACATAAATGAATGATTATCTTGATTTTATTTCTCCAATCACAGAACGTTCTCAAATTAAACCTTTTATAGAATCGGATGCTGGTGTTCAGCAGCAAGAAGGCAAACTTGATAGTGTGTTTGCTGCTTGGTGGCAAGTACACTCGGCTAGTTTGGGTGACTTGCCTAAAACTAAAAAGGTGATGGAACTCCGCGCTGAGTTTTTTAGTTCTTTTGTGGATAGTTTGCAACCTGTGGGATTACTTGACCGCTTTAAAGTTGCGGGTGTGGTTGCTAGTTGGTGGAATGAACAGAGGTATGAACTGAGAACTTTATCAGAGTCAGATTTTGGTGGTTTGGTTGATAGTTGGGTAGATACAATTAAAGATGCTTTAGAGCAAGATGATGATGAGAAGAAAAAGCAGGCAAAATTTGATCCTCTCAATCATAAATTGGTCGGGCGGTTGATGCCGGATTATTTACAAGATATTGCTGAGGCTGAGGCGAAAATTGCAGAATGAGAACAGCAAAAGTCAGCTTTTGAGCAGGGAGAGGAAGCTGAGGCGGATGTTGAAGAAGTTGAATAATCAGTGGCAAGGCTAAAATGTTGCAAAAAAATTGTAGGTTGGGTGGAGGCTTTGCCAAAGCCAACATCTTGATATGTGTTGGGTTGCGCTCCGCTCCACCCAACCTACGTTTAATGCACTATTTTAAGCTTGCCACGCCACTACAGGTTAATTTTATTAAATTATACTTATATTTACTAAATGTTGGGGTTAAATCATTTGCCCGTCGAAAGCGTCCCAAAAATAAGTGCCTTCTGCCTCCTACCTCCTGCCTTCTTCACTGTTCCCGTTGAAATTTCCAAATGAGATTACCCATAGAGACTGACCAAAATTAAAGATTTTCTCAAATAAAGATGATTTTGAGAGTAAACAAGGGATAACTAAGGATAGTTCAATGTGTGGTGACTATTCTCTTAGTTTTGTATGACCTATTGCCTCAGAATTGCCGACTTACCTACAAATGAGCGTCCGCGTGAACGACTAATGACGCATGGTGCCAAAATTTTAGCCACAGCAGAATTAATTGCAATTCTTCTAGGCACCGGTCAAGGACCAGGAAAACTGTCTGCTGTGGGTTTGGGACAATATATTTTGAGCGAATTAGGCAAACACCAACGCGATCCTTTAGCAGTTCTGCGAGAAGTTAGCCCCGTCGAGTTGATGCAAATTTCTGGTGTTGGGCCAGCGAAGGCGACAAGCATTCTGGCGGCAATCGAATTGGGGAAACGCGCCTTTCAATCTCGTCCCAACGATGGCACATTAATTGATAGCCCACTTGCTGGTGCTGCTACCCTCAGTCAAGATTTGATGTGGCAGACACAAGAACGTTTTGCAGTGTTGCTGTTAGATGTTAAAAACCGCTTACTAGGTACGCAAGTAATTACCATTGGCACCGCAACTGAAACCCTAGCCTCTCCCCGTGATATTTTTCGGGAAGTTATTCGCCAGGGAGCAACACGGGTAATAGTTGCCCATAACCACCCTTCTGGGAATCTGGAACCCAGTCAAGAAGATATAGAATTGACGCGTCAGTTATTAGCAGGGGCACAGTTTTTAGGCATTCCACTACTAGATCATCTGATTTTAGGCAATGGCAATCATCAAAGTTTACGGGAATTGACAACCTTGTGGGATGAGCATCCACAGGGGGATTAATCATTAATATAATGTGCGGATTCAATAAGACCTTCTGCCTCCGGCAAGAACTGCCTCCTTCAATTTACAGCGATTTTCAGGTAAATGAACCACAAATAGACCTCACTTCCATTCCTCTCTCCTACGTTCGCGTAGCGGCACGAAGTGCGGAGAGAGGCTTTGATTTTCTCCCCTTCCTTTGTAGGGAAGGGGCTGGGGGTTAGGTCTCATAATTGTGGTCTAAATACATGAAAACTGCTGTAAGAAGTAGGGATCTTGTTTTTGCACGTTTGATTTAGATTAGGGACTGATATCATGTCCGCTTGATTACTTATTAAACCTGAAGAACCCCACCCCGCCTTTAACTGATGTCAAAGTCTCCCCTCCCCGCAAGCTCTTAGGGGTTGGGGGTGGGGTGTTAGAGGACTTTTGCAAGAGGTCTAATTAATTCTGCTTAATCACTTAACGGGGTAGTTGTTTTTAATAAATTCCCAAATTTTAACTCGATCAGACTCATGTAAGCCATGTATCGTTTTTTCCTTGGCAACGTATCCATAATTAGCAAAGTCAGTAAAATAGCCATCTATTCCTAACTTAATGAACTGTTCATATTCACAAAGCGCTTTCCCTTGGTAGTCAGGGGAAAGAAAATATGAATCGCTGCGGAAGGTGTAAGGATGGACTAGCAAGCCAGCATGATGAGCATCACTTACTAAAGAAGTTGGTTGTTTGAGGAACTTATCGGCATCGCTAATCTGGCCATCTCCATTAAGATCAATCGGTTGACCTTGGTTATCCAATCGTGCAGAGGCAGGCACAATTAACCGTTTGTCAGGGCCAATTCCTGTTGCGTAAGTTTTAACTTGAGTCAACCCTTTAGGAGTGATCAGATCAGCGTAAGTTTGAGGGAGGTTGTGGTAAACAAAGTCATAAGGAGCGCCACTGCTATTAATTAACTGAATCAGAGGAATATTGACTCCAGCAGCAGGCATGATTTTATTTTTTAATTCTTTCAGATTAGACACTTCAAAGGATTGAATAAAAATGCGATCGCGATTCGTGTAGCCGTTGGCAACCAACCGCTCAATCAGAAGTTTTGAAGTATTGACATGAATCGGAGTGCCATCTAAATATTTACCAGCTTCAGCAAAATATGTCGGGTGCTTAGTTTCGGGATAGATACCAATTTTCCGCCCAGTTTTTGCTTCGCTGCCTTTGGCAAGATTGATAACTTCATCAAAAGTAGGGATTTGGAACAGACCATTATACTGAGTATTCTGAGGGCGAATATTGGGGAGGCGCTCGATTGCCCGGAGTTTCTTAATCTCAGCTAAAGTAAAGTCTTCTGCAAACCAACCTGTAACAGAACTTCCGTCAAGGACTTTGGTTGTTAGACGGGAAGCAAATTCTGAAACATCGGCAACGTTTGTTGTGGCTTCTTGGATAGTAACTTTTCCATTAGCATCGTAAACAATCTTGCCATTTTTATCTGTTTTCACAGTTGCCAATAGAGGCTCGTGGCGAACAATCAGGACTCCATCTTTGGTTACTACCAAATCAGGTTCAATGTAGTCTGCGCCAAATTCAATTCCTAAGTTGTGAGAACCAATCAGATCATGTCCAAAATCTCCCACTGTATGTTCTGGACGATAACCAGTTCCACCGCCGCGATGACCAATTACTATCGGAGGTTGTCCGTATAGAGTATTTAGCTTGGGAAAGTTTGGGTTGCGGTTGCCCAAGTCATTAGCGTCAACCAAATTGATACTGCCTAGAATGACTGAAACAGATAATGCCAAAAAAAAGCACAGAAATAGTATATAACCTTTGAGTCGAAACATATTTAAAGCCTAGTGAGTCTAGGCTTTTAGTTTGAGAGTTTAAGGTTAAAACAAGGTTTATAAAAGTTTAATTTCTGCAATTGCCTATCAAGGCTTAGAGGTTGTTTGAAAAGTATTTGGCTGTGATTTTAAGTACTTCTAGATCCCCCCGAGCAAGCCTCAAAAAGGGGGGAACCGGAATCAAAGTCCCCCAATTTATCGGGGAGCCAAAGATTTAAATTCTCCCCCGCCTGCTGCGGCAATTGTCAGAGAAACCATTAAAACAGCAGTTAATCAAGGATGGGGGGAAGAAAATGCATCAGCATTAATCAAAGCTTTGGAGTTAGAAGCAGGAGTCACCGTTAAATCATAACTGTGAACTAAGCTGTTACGTATACAACTTGCATTATCAGGGCGCTCATGTTGCTCACCCCACAATCATATTGAAAAAATATTAGTGCAAATTAAAGGCGCAACAGCCTAAGGCTTGTTAGAAAGCGGTGGAGCCATGTCTGAGGTGGGCGGTGCGATCGCTACATTCTGCCCATTCACAGTTAATTGGGTTGCTTCTATGACTTGTCCATAGCTGTTGCGGCTACCAAAACCCTGAACTTTAACTTGAAGGTGGAGAGGTGAGAGTCGGAGTCAGACTTGAGGATTCTCCGACAAAGACACTAGGCGATCGCAATTTAGTTGCCTGGGTGGAGGATCGAGGACAGGGATTATCTGCTACTGAAAAAGAACAAATTTTCGTGCCGTTCTATTCCACCAAGCCGGAAGGAACAGGGTTAGGGCTGGCAATCACTCACGAAATTGTGACACGTAATGCAGGTTATATCCATCTGCAATCTCAACCCGGATGTACTCGCTTCAGTATTTATCTACCTATTTGTGATCAGGATATAAACTGCAATGGCTAAGATTCTGATAGTTGACGACGAAAAAACCTTGCGGCAAGCGATCGCTCAAATTTTGCGAAGCGAGGGTTATGAGGTGCTAGAAGCAGCAGTGGTACAGCAAAATCAGTTTCGAGAAGACCTATTTTATCGCTTGAACGTGATGCGGATTGATTTACCACCTTTGCGCGATCGCCCTGAAGACTTAGAAGAACTTACACAACACTTTCTCAATACCATTGCCATGCGACGGGGATTAAAACGCTTGGCACTGGCTCAGTCGGCAATGGAGAAGTTGAAGAGTTATACTTTTCCTGGCAACGTGCGCGAATTGCAAAATACCTTGGAACGAGCAGCGATTCTCTCTGGAGGACGAACGATCTGGCACGAATATCTTATTTTTAGCCAACAGGATGAGACATGAATAACAATATATCTAACTCCTAACTTCTCGCTCTAAAAAATGGTTCCTTCCAGACGAGTTTATTTATTGTTGGTTTTGGGCATAGCGATCGCTCTGATCCTATCTTTATTTCTCGCAATCAGAGCCGCGATCGCCATCACTATACTATTTGATGTCGTAGTTTTAATATTAATGGTTGTAGATGCTTTGCGGGTGCGGCGTTCTCGCGTGCAAATTACCCGCGAATTACCATCACGATTATCTATTGGGCGAGACAATCCCGTGCTGCTGAAGGTGACATCGGCAAATACCAACGCCAAAATTGAAATCCGGGACTATTACCCAACAGGATTTGGTGTCTCTGCACCTGCATTGGTTGGTACTGTTCCTACTAACAGCACTGAGGAATTGACGTATACCGTCCACCCAACACAGAGGGGAGAGTTTCCTTGGGGGAATATTCAAGTCCGACAGTTGGGACTTTGGGGATTAGCTTGGGATGATTGGCAAATTTCCCAAAGTCTGCCAGTGAAAGTTTATCCTGATTTAGTGGGATTGCGATCGCTCACAATTCGTCTGACACTGCAATCATCAGGATCAATGCACCAATCTCGGAAAACTGGTATTGGTACAGAGTTTGCCGAACTGCGAAACTATCGCACTGGTGACGATTTGCGGTTTATTGATTGGAAAGCTACCGCCCGTCGGGTTGGGGCTTATGGTAATGCAACCCCATTAGTGAGGGTTCTGGAACCAGAACAGGAACAAACATTACTAATTTTACTTGATCGTGGACGGTTGATGACAGCAAAAGTACAGAGTTTGCAGCGATTTGACTGGGGTTTGAATGCAACTTTATCCTTAGCTTTAGCAGGATTACATCGAGGCGATCGCGTGGGTGTTGGTGTATTTGACCGCCAGATGCATACGTGGATTCCCCCAGAACGCGGTCAACATCATTTGAATCAGCTAATTGATCGCTTAACTCCAATTCAACCAGTGTTATTGGAATCTGATTATTTGGGGGCGGTAACAAATGTTTTGCACCGACAAACTCGGAGGGCGCTTGTAGTAGTGATTACCGACTTAGTTGATGTTACTGCCTCTACAGAACTCCTGGCTGCACTCTCTAAGTTAGCACCCCGCTATCTCCCCTTTTGCGTGACTCTGCGAGATCCGCAAGTTGATCGTCTGGCACACACCTTTACAGATGATGTTACAGATGCTTATGCCCGTGCAGTGGCACTAGATTTATTAATGCAACGACAAGTAGCTTATGCCCAACTGAAACAAAAAGGTGTATTGGTACTAGATGCACCAGCAAATCAAATTGCCGATCAATTGGTTGAGCGATACCTGCAACTCAAAGCGCGAAATCAACTTTAGTGATTGCCAACTCCAAAAATGTTTGCAACAGATACCCTTAATATTCATCTTCAATACTGTATTCAGAAGCGTCTGGTTGCAAATATGGCTGTGCAGCAATAAAGGCTGGATGACATATACATGATTTGTGGATTTTGCGAATAGTTGGATATGGGTCTAAAGAGTATTTAAATCGCTCGGCATTATAAACTTGAGGTATGAGGAATACATCTGCGATCGTTGGTTCGTCACCATGACAAAAACTGCCGCAAAATTTACTGTTAACCAGAATATTTTCCAGTGCGTTTAAGCCTTGCTCTAGCCAGTGGTGATACCAATTCATTTTATCTGCGTGATTTAAACCTATTGGTGAGGTAAGATACTTCCGAACTCTCATAATGCTCAAAGGATGAATATCACAGCCAATCAAAAGCGCAATTTGCCGAGTATAAGCTGGTGCCAAAGTATCTATTGGTAAAAGAGGGGGTTGCGGATAACGTTCTTCAAGATACTCAATAATAGCTAATGATTGAGTGATAATAGCCTTACCATCAATGAGAGTTGGAACTAATTTTTGAGGGTTAATTTTACGGTATTCTGCTGTAAATTCAGGTTCACCTTTTCGTAATTTGGAGACACTTGTATACAGGTAAGAAATTTTTTTAAGCTCTAGTGCAATCCGTACTCTGTATGAAGCTGTTGAACGATAATAGCTGTAAAGTTCTAACACGTAGATGCCCTGATACTACTAGAATAAGGTTAGGTTTTATGGTGGTGATTTCGCGTCTATAGGACTACTATTTGATTTTCAAAAAGATACGTAGGGTGTGTTAGCGACAGCGTAACGCACTAAATCCTTACGAATGGTGCGTTACGGATTTCATCCTAACGCACCCTACAGTACTCTGCTTTCAGGGGGAAATAAATATTAGACTTCAGTAAACCTACGGTAAAACTCCGATAAGCTTATTTGCTTACCGTATTATATTGCAATCCGGTTGGGTTAAGAAAAATTCCTTTGTTAGGTTGCGCTTTGCTTAACCCAAAAAGGCAGGGCTGTTTCATTCGATCTCTTAGAGATTTTGTCAATAGTATAAGTCAGAAATTTGCTTGATTTGGTCATTGAAAAGATACCACTTCAACGAGTAAATTTCAGTGCAAACGCGATTTTCTTGCCCAATCAGGTTTTTTATTCACCTGAATTTTCTGCTTGAAGCGCTTGTAAATCAGAGCCTTTTAGGGAATGAAACAGCCCTGCTTTTTAAGGGGGATCTAGAACGTTTTGCTACCAAGAAGAGGACTTTTCAAACAACCTCTAAGCTCCCCGACAACTTTTACGAAGTCGTCTCCCCTTCTCACATTGGGAGAGGCTAGCGCCAAGGGAGAAGACCGCGCCCGCTCCCCTTAATAAGGGGGGAACCGGAAAAACATCTATCAAAGTCCCCCAATTTATCGGGGGATTTAGGGGGATCAAGATATGTGCAACTTCACATTAAATTGGTATAAGCTGCTTAGAAGCTTGAGATACAAAGCTTTCTCGGTCAGTATACTGAGCAAGATTCAAGTAGGATTCCTATATACAATCATCAAGCAAGTAAATTCGGGAAATTGTATTTAATTTACTAATCAGGATTTGCTTTTCTGATAGAGTTTAGGAAAGCCAAGTTTTACCTCTTCTTTGTACAACTACTATCACATCACATCGGAATAATACCTAACTTTGTTGATTATTCATCAAGGAGGATGAAAATATAAAACTCTTGTATTAATCAAAGATGAAGTGTAATCAAATACACTTTTTTATTCCCCATTTCGTGTCATTGCCGCAGTATTTCCTAAGTATTTTTCATGAGAACTGAGGCAGAGAAAATAATATGTTTTTAGACATTTTAGCCAGCCTGCAACGGTTATTTGTGGGTTACATTCCAGCCGTTATCTTGGGTAGCTTCATCGGATACTTAATAGGTATGAATAGCATGATTTATCAGCTATTTAGGCTGATATTTCAGATACCACATAGTATCCCTCCTATAGCTTTGTTACCTATTGCCCTAATAGCATTTCCAGAGAGCGAATCGGCTGCTATTGTAGTAGTTTTTCTGGGAACTCTCTGGACGATGATTATTAATATGGCAATAGGTATGCGACATTTTCATAGACAGAATAATAACTTTAGAGTAGCTATATTTCATATATTTCATGCCTTGAAAGTTAGCATTTGGGTAGCCTGGTTTATAGTTATTGCCACAGAAATGTTAATCGGTCCAAAAGGACTTGGCTTTACCCTCTGGGATGCTTATAAAGCTGGCAATGCTGATTACATAATCCAGGTGCTCATCTACATCGGTATTATTGGCTTTTTACTGGATCAGTTACTAGATTTTGCAGCCTATATTCTCTCGCAAATGGTTTCAGATGGGAAAAAATCTTCTTAAACTTTATCTAGGCTTGCGGATTGCACCCTGCCAGCTAATAGTTTACTTTGCAGAACGTATTCCCAAAGAACGAGTTGCTACTATTTCAATATCAACGTTGACACCAGGGTGTAAAGCTTCGTCAGGAATTTTTAGCTTGCCCAAAGCTAGAGTAAAACGGTTGTAGTCACGAATCACAAGTTCGTTGGGAATATCACCTTCATATTCAGTTTTATAGCCAGAAAAACCTTGCAAGCTATCCTGTGTGCGGAATTTTAGGCGAAACTGAGTATTAAGCGAATATAATGATGCCTCCGGCACGCCAAGGGCGAACGCGGCTATACGAGACTTTAGGGACTTCCAAGAAATAAATTATCCAAATAAACGAACCACAGAGACACGGAGAACACAGAGAAAGGAGAAATAGAGAGGGTTTTTGGGTCAGTTTTGGGACATTTTTTTATTTGGAAGTCCCTTACCCACCGACCTGGGTTGACAATTTCTTGAATCCGCGCAGGCGGACGAGAGTTTGTGTAGCCGCGATTTCTAATCGCCAGGTATATTTGCACTCATTGAGATGCTCCCTGCCCAACTTACTAACCGATTAAGTTGCTGTTGGATTGTCATTAACTTTAACAATCAGCTTGCCAAAATTATCACCTCGAAGTAAACCGATGAATGCACCAGGAGCATTCTCTAAACCATCAACTACATCTTCTTTATATTTCAGTTGACCAGACTTTAACCATCCAGAAACATCATGGGAAAAATCATGAAACCGATGTTGATAATCACCAACTAAAAAACCTTTAATCAAGGCCCGTTTGACTAGCAGTGGTCTTAAATTAGGCCCTGGTGGAGTAGATGTGGCGTTATACTCCGAAATCAAACCTACTAGTGGAATTCTGGCTCCCAGGTTGATCTGCTGCAACACGGCTTCTAAAATCACACCTGCTGTATTGTCATAATAAACATCAATGCCATTAGGAGCAGCTTCTTTGAGCGCTGAATCAAGTTCTTGGGTTCTGCGGTTAATGCCAACATCAAAACCTAATTCCTTAACTATATAATCGCGCTTATCGTCACTCCCAACAATTCCTACGACTCGCGCACCTTTAATTTTGGCAATTTGACCTACTACTGCACCCACAGCACCAGAAGCGGCTGAAACCACAACAGTTTCACCTTCTTTCGGTTGACCGATATCAAGCAGAGCAGCATAAGCAGTCAGACCAGGCATACCTAGTACACCTAGATTATAGGATAAAGGTGCTTGAGTGGGATCAAGTTTACGCAGCGTTTCACCCTTAGATACAGCATAAGTTTGCCAACCGTTACTGCTAAGAACGAAATCTCCTACTTGAAATTGAGGATGATTTGATTTAATTACTTGGCTGACTGTACCACCGACAATAACTGAACCCAACTCTAATGATGCAGCATAAGATTTGCCTCCACTAATGCGACCACGCACGTAAGGGTCGAGAGATAGATAAATGGTGCGACTAAGAATTTCACCTTCACCAGGTTCGGGAGTTGGTGTTTCTACTACAGCAAAATCACTATCTTTTGGTTCGCCGACTGGACGACTTTTGAGGATGATTTGTTTGTTAATTAAATCAGACATAAGTTATTTTCCTGTACATTAATCTGAAAATTCGTGGGCATACAGATGTGTACGCCCCTTCAAGAAAGATTTCTACCTTTAGTTTGACACTTGCGAAAAAATATTATCAGTAAGTCAACTTAGGGACTTCCAAAAAATAATTATTCCAGAAACAGTATAATTAATGGTCACTACGATACTAAGAAGAATTACTTATATCAAGATTCTTCGTGGGATTTATCGCTAAATAAACCCAACAGTGGTCCGAGAATTGCCCCAAAGATAAACCCACCTGCATGTGCCCAGTAGGCAATACCACCGCTTTCCATACCGATGTTGGTAGGTGTTTGTAAACTAGCAAGTCCGTAAAAGGCTTGTTCGAGAAACCAAAATCCCAAAAAGAAATATGCGGGGACACGGAAAGTTGGGAAGAAAAACCCTAAAGGTATTACGCCGAGAACTTCGACGTTGGGAAAGCGGAGAATGTATGCACCCAGAATACCTGCGATCGCACCACTTGCACCCAAAGAAGGAATGCTAGAATTTTGAGCGAAGAACCACTGAGTCAAGGATGCCAAAACGCCGCAAGATAAATAAAACAGCAGATATTTGGCATGACCTAACTTATCTTCAACGTTGTTACCAAAAATCCAGAGAAATAACATGTTGCCGGCTAAATGCAAGAAACCACCGTGTAGAAATTGGGAAGTAATCAAAGTTGCCCACTCTGGCAGTGGTTGATGTAGAGAGGTACCAGCAAAGCTTAAGGTGAGTTCTCGTGGAACTACAGCCGCAAGGTGTAAAAACCCATTTAATGCTTGGGGTGGAAGACTTGCTTCATAAAGAAAAGCGAGGACATTGGCAGCAATCAGCCCATAAGTTACATAAGGCGTGATTTTTGTTGGATTATTATCTCTAATGGGAACCACAAGCGTTTTTTTCCTGATTTTAAGACACAAACTCTACGATACTGAATTATGTAAGTGGTTTCTTCTACCTCGTGGATGGATTCCGTCAAGATTTGTTAGTAAAATTGCAACCGATTATAAAAAATACAGTCCTTAACACCTTGATTTCACTCTCCCATATTCAACTTTTCGTTAGAGATATACTTCAAAACATTCCTAACCAAAAATCGAATGATGAAGCGCTCGCTCGCTTAATTCAATTTTTATTGATCTTTACATGAAGGCGCAGCCATCTTGTAAGAGGATAATTCTGTATCACCATCAAAACTAATGTTGAATAGTTAGACCACCATCTAAAACTAATGAATGTCCAATAACAAAACTAGCTGAATCTGAACATAACCATAATACTGCTTGAGCAATTTCTTCTGGTGTACCTAATCGTTGTATGGGATATTGATTGCCATAATTCTTTATTATTTCCTCACTTAAGGCTTCCATTACCATAGGAGTTATAATAGTTCCTGGGCAAACAGAATTAATTCTAATACCATCTTTGGCATATTGTACAGCTAAAGATTTAGTAAGTCCTAAGACGGCGTGTTTGCTAGTACAATAAAAATGAATATTATGTTGTGCTTTGTTTTCTTGATTGTTAGTTAAATTATCGGCGATTAACCCTCTAATAGAAGCATTATTGACAATAGCACCACCACCATTTTTAAGCATTTCAGGGATTTGATATTTCATACATAGCCAAACTCCTTTTAAATTAGTATTAATTACTTTATTCCAATTTTCTTCAGAATCATCTATATCTACTTTTAGAATTCCAGGAGTTCCAGCATTATTAAAAGCATAATCTAAACGACCAAAAGTTTTAACTGTTTGGCTAATTAAGTTTTTAACTTCTGTTTCTTGGGTAATATCTGTAGTTATAAAAATACTTTGGCTACCTGCTTTTTCAATTAAATTAACTGTCTCCTCACCTTCTTGAATTCTCCTACCGGCAATCGCTACTTTTGCCCCTTCCTTAGCAAAAGCTAATGCTGTAGCTTTCCCAATACCAGAATTTCCTCCTGTAATCAGAACAACTTTATCAGTAAATTTTTTCATAATTAAATAGTTTTACTTTTATTCAGAATTTAGTCCTATAATACCTACATTCCACAGGTGCGAACCGAAAATATTATATCGCGGTATGCATTTAGTATGACAAAATTTGACTTATTTTAGGGATTGGCGAGTTCTCTCCAAGCCTGAAAACATTCTATTTAACGCAGATTAGCTAAACAAACTCATGTTTTTTTCAAATTCTCTGGAAAATCAACTCCAGCGCTGGAACGAAACCATTCGCAATCAGCCGAAAAATCCCAATGTTTACATTCATCGAGGCATGGTTAATTTTCAACTAGCCAAAATTGATGAATCTATTCAAGATTTTGACATGGCAGAGCAATTGGATGCCCGTATCAAACCCTACCTCTGGCAACGGGGATTATCGTATTATTATGCAGAAAGATTTGCTGAGGGCGCTGAACAATTTGAAATAGATTTGACTGTGAATGCTCAAGATGTAGAAGAAACAGTATGGCGATATCTTTGCATAGCTCGTTCGTTAGGTGTCGAAAAGGCATGTAATTCTTTACTAACTGTGAAAAATGACCCTCGACGTATTATGCAGCGCGTATATGATTTGTATGCAGGAAATTGTACAGCAGATGATGTTTTAACTGTTGGTGAATCAGAAGGGATAAAGGGAAATTTTTATAGTCATCTTTACTTGGGATTATATTACGAAGTTGAGAATAATGTTGATTTAGCTCATGATTATATAGTTAAAGCTGCTGATAATTACAAAATTGATGATTATATGTGGTATCTAGCGCAGGTACATAAGAAGCTACGAGGGTGGATATATAGCAATCCTAAATGAGTTATGAACAAAAAGATCCCCGACATCTTCAAAAAGTCGGGGATCTGAGCCTCTCGGTGGAGAGCAAATCAAATAGGATTACTATAGTCGTTAGAGTGAAAGATATGACACTCTTCGACGAATGTTTGCTATACCATGCAAAATTCCTAACACTGCACCGGCGTAAAGTCCAATATGGATTCCCCAAACCAACATAAATCTGGAAACTTCTGCTGGCTGAACGACTGGTGTAATCTGATCGGTAAAGAAGGGAAATTGAAAATAATAAAATATGAATCCTGCGATCTGAGCAACTACAATTGCCCAAATAATCGGATACCGTGCCATTTTTAGTAATTGACGATAAGACAAAGGTAACTTTCGTCTCTGATTAACCAATAGAAATACGCCGTAACTTAAAAAACCAGCAAAAAACCCTGCCTGAAATCCAACCTCACTGACTTCCCAGCGAAAACTAGAACCATAAGGAACATTTTTGAAGTAATAAAAGTAAGCGGGTGAGAGAGTACAGGTAATCTGATCGTTAACAATACCAAACCCAGCACCGATTAAACCGGACACTATCAAAAACGAATATTCCCGAAGTTTTGTCGGTTTTGTTGGATTACGCCAGTAGTCTAACGCTACAACCAAACCCATCAGCAAAAACAAAATTAGCAGTCGGTATTGATATGGAATACTTTGCATAAGACAACTGGTTTAATCCCAAATTAGCCTTTCAGGAAGTGTAACTATTTACAACTTCTTCAGAATTTTTACCATTGTATGCGAATCATCTGTGGAGATAGTATGAAATTCAAAGATTGACTATCTATCATGTTAATTTTCGGTGGCTGCGGTTTCAAACTGCACTTGTCGGTACAAATGGGCGATCGCTATTTCTACATCTACAGATTCCAGTCGCAATATCTCATCCAAATTATACTCTGACAGCACCCATTTTCCCTGTTCGTTGCGCCGAAACACTTCTACAATCGGTTGGGCTACTTGTACTAAGACATATTCTTGCAAGGTTGAAGATTGGCGATATTTGGCAAACTTTTTCCCCCTATCGGCTGCTTCTGTTGAAGGTGATAGCGCTTCGATAATTAAACAGGGAAATTGTACCAATTGTGGATCGTCATCGCGTTCATCGCAAGTCACCACCACATCTGGATAAAAATACTTTTGCCCCGGTTCTATCTGCACCTTCACATCTACAATGTATACTTCGCAGGTGCTGCATCTACGCCCGTCGTAGACATCGGCTAGGGCATCATCTAAGAGTTTAAAGAAATTTCCAGAAATCCGATTATGGTTGCGTGTAGCACCACTCATCATCACAACTTCGCCATCCCAATACTCGTAGCGTTCCTCTTGGGTAGGTTCCCAAACCAGATATTCCTCTGCACTCATCAAAATGTTGTCGGGTAAAGCAACCATCGGCGCGATCTCTTAATGATTCACTTTATTTAGGATAGCGAAAAATGGACGTTTTCTTTTGGTATGACTATTCCCACATCCTCTGAACAGAATAAGCATCGAATTTTTTATCCCTGCTAATAATAATTAAGGAGTGATTGATAGCCTGTGCAATCAACATTCGATCAAATGGATCACCATGATGTAGCGGGAGATTCCGAACTTGAACCGTATCTGCAAAAGATATCGGAAGCATGAGGATATCTGAAGTGTCGATCGCAGAACCTATCGTTTCATAGCTCTGTTGAAGCGATAATTTGCCAAGGTTCAACTTGATGGCAATTTCCCCAAGACTAGCGATACTGAGATAAACGATATCTGCGGTATTGATCATTATCCTCAGATTATCTGGAAGGCTGGAGTCATTTTCAGTTAGCCAGATAAAAGCATGAGTATCTAAAAGCAAACCACTCATTCCATATATTCCTTAAAAACTTCGAGAGGTTCATCAAAGTCATCAGCTAAAGGTAAAACAAAAGTTCCTTTTAAGATACCAGAGCGATGCTTTTCTTGTTGTAAACTTTCCTGGGAAACAGCCTTTGAATAATTCTCAATTAAATATTTGGCATAATGCAAGAGTTCTTCTTTGAGTGTCTCTGGCATTTGATCTAGTGTTTGTAAAATTTCTGCATCAATAGCCATGATTTCTCCTGAGAGGTTCTCCTGCTTGTAATTTTAGGGGAATTTATGGAAGGGATTTTATTTTTCGGTGGCTTTGGTTTCAAACTGCACTTCGTGGTACAAATGGGCAATGTCTACGACGGGCTATTCGGTGTCGCACACTCTGTCAGAATCGCTATTGTAGGCGATGATGCTGGTTAGAAGTGGTATGTGCTTTTCAGATGTGTAGCAAATTAGGCGATCGCTTCAGCAAGTCGATATTAACATTCCCAATTACCCACGGCAGATAACCCTAAACAGCAAGCAGATAGCCTTCCAGTGGTCGGGTACATTGGGGTTTTTATGCTGCTCGCTATCTACCAATTTGGATCGCGTTGCGAAAGGTCATAACGGGGTTGAATACTCTGAATTGATTGTAGGTTTCTCTCTCGGTATTGTCCTCCGTAACCAAGCCTCCACAAAACTACCTCGTCCACCCATTGAACTGCTTTCTGCACTATTTCCCACTGTTGCATCTCAGTTAATGACATTGAGGTGGACTTGGCGTGAGTTGAATTGTTTCGGATAGTCACAAAGTGATCTACTACTGAATTATCACCTGATATGCCTAAACGATTGAGAAGTTCGTTAATACGTCCCTTTAAGGAGAGTTCATTGAATTGATTGTTACTGAAGGTTCCTTCTTCTACTAAAATTATTCGCGCAAGATTTTCTAACAACGTTCCAAGTGCGTTAGCTACAACAGGAAGCAAAACATTCCTTCTGCGTCCAGATGCTCTTGGAATTGCTTGAAAATACCACTCAAGAAGCACAATCCACTTCTCATACCAATGAGGAGTTTGAAGCATTCGCTGAAAATTCGGAAAGCATTGAACAAAATTTAACAAGTCTTTCATGCCAAAATATCTAATGCAACCTTGTCCTAATTCCTCCTGTGGAACTATCAAAGGAGCCTCAGCCAATGATGCTACATCTTCTATACTTATTTGGTCTGTTCCCATATCCAAAATTTTTTTGCAATCGCATAAACTGGTTTAATATATCCACCATTTATATATGACAGCATCAAACATAAATATGATAACATTTTACTAGAATCAGACAAGGAAATATTTAATAGATCATGAATCTCTGTAGAAGGTTGTTTGGTCTGGAAGAGGCGAATTTTCAATGTAATCATTGAACCCCTATTCTGAACTTCTGGCTTCAACCAATCTAAAGCTTCCTGGTTTGTAGAAAATTCAACACTCCAATCACTCCCAATCTCTACTTTAAATGATTCACATTTCAAAGCCTTAGTGATGGCTACAAGGTTACTACCTGTAGCCTCTCTCAAAAAGTCTGTATTTGGCAAGTAGAAATCAAAATAGTGGGCATTTGATTTAATATCCCCATATACAACCTGTTCTGCATAACCACGACTTTGCCGCCGTCGTCCACCTCGAAATGTGAACGTTGGTTTTTCTACAACAAGTAGAGGATCTGAAGCATCCCAAGAATTCAATTTATTTGGAGGTGAAAAAGAGAGACAATCAAAGTTATATTCTCCTCTAGCTGCTTCAAATTCCCAATGAAGTCGTGGAGTTGGATTAATAGTAAGCCAAACAGTCAAACGACCTTCAATATCATCTAAATTACCAATGTTATTAAATAATTCTACATCTTTTTGTTGACCAATTAAATCCTTATCCAAAAACATTCTTGCACCTTATATTGTGATCTCTATACTTTAATAGATTTGACAGTTATAGGACAATACGGTTCAGTTAAGGCTAAAACTCTTTGGGAAGGTTAATTTTTTTAACGAACCGCAGAGGCACAGAGAACGCAGAGAGAAGGAGAAAATGCTTAACTGAACTGTATTGAGTTATAGGATGGATTCAGCTTCACCACTGAAATATCTGGTTCTGGTTCCGAGTAATCGTCAAGTTGCACTGGTGACTGGATTCTTAATAAAAGTTTGTCACCCAAACGTTGACGTAATAACCTTTCTGTGCGGGTAATCGCTGACTCGTGAGCAGTTCCTTTTGCTGACATTCTGATGATTTGTCCCGCGATTAATTCTAAGCGTTCTTCAGGATGAAAAATTCCCATTTCCGCCATTTGGTGATATTCTTGAACACTAATTAGGCGAATATTGGTCAGCATAAGATTCACGTTAACGTCCTAGCATTTTATCCCGCAGATGTTTGATGCGATCAAGCTAACGGTTAGGCTACTGGCGCTACAACCTTTGAAGCAACTCGTCATACTCTGTATGTGCGCCAATCCAGAACCAGTAAATGTGATCATCCTGCAACAAGCCAAGAACGCGGTAGTCTAAACTAACACGAGCCGAATAGATTGGTTGGCGCTGGCTAACTCGTTTGAACTGAAGACTATTGTGGTAAGGATCTGAACGCCAAAGAGCATAGCTTTTGGCCGCTTGCTCTTGAACTGATGCAGGAAGCTCATCAAGTTTCTTGCGAAATACCTTCGTAACACTTGACTTCATTGCTCAGAGGGAAAAACCTCAGCTAAAGGAGTGATGTCGCCAGCAGTAATTTCCTGCCGTACCATATCAGCTAGACGATCCCACTGAGCATCTGTTGTAGATTCAAACTGAGCCTTCCATCTTTGCTCATCCTCCATCTCGGCAAGTAGACGAGTAGCGATCGCATCCTGTTCAGCAACAGGGAGAGTTTTTAGTTGGGCGATCGCACGCTCAAGTAACTCAGTCATGGCTACCACACTCTTAAAACGTAAATGGCATCTGATCCATTATCGCTTCTTGGTGATATTCTTGAACACTAATTAGGCGAATATTGGTCAGCAGAAGATTCACATTAACGTCCTAACATTTTATCCCGCAGGTGCTTTCTGGCGATGTCTTTTGTCACATAAGGGTTGACGTAATAACCTTTATGTGGGGGCAATTACTGATTCGTGAGCAGAAGATTCACGTTAACGTCCTAACATTTTATCCCGCAGATGTTTAATGCGATCGCTTCAGTAAGTCATGAACGCCTCAAATCAACGGCGGCAAGCAACCTCGAACTCAGCACCAGAGATTTGTAACCATCTGCTGCAAGAGGGTTGTTGTGTCGATGTTTATAACTTACCAACTAACTTGTCGTACTCTGCATGAGTTCCGATCCAAAACCAAGAAATACCACCTTCTACCTCAACACCCAAAGCTCGATAGTCTAACCCGGCTCGAACTGATCAATACTTTTTACCAATCTTTTTGAAGTGCAATGATGGATGAGACGGGTCAGTTTTCAGAAGCTCGTAACACTGGTCTGCCGTATCCTGAACGGTTGCAGATAGAGTGTCATAACACTTCCAAAATCTTCGTGTCGTGTAATGCATTCTAGATTTCCCGGCAGTGACCCGCCTTGAATTCAACAATCGCTTCTTCTGCCAAAGCGTCTAATTTTCCGTCTGCGATGTCTTGCTCTAACTGCTCATCCCAACGCTGGTAATCAACATCAAATAACCACTGCTTGAGTCGCTGAAACTCATCTGCTGGAAGCGTAAGAATCGCTGCTTCAATTTGTTCAAGGGTTGACATATTTCGGTTGCTTCGGTTTCAAACTGCACTATTTTTATTGCTACCCCGACCAAGCACTAACGTCCTAACATTTTATCTCGCAGATGTTTAATGCGATCGCGCAATTTACCCGCCTCTTCAAATTCCAGTTTCTTCGCCGCCTCTTTCATCTGCGCTTCTAACAGAGTAATCAACCCTGGAATCTGTTCTAATGGCAGCTCATCTAGATGTTCATCTACTATTTTCAAGTCAGTGGCATTTAACCGCCGAGATACATCCAAAAAAGCCAAAATCGCATTACTTGATTTTTTTACAATCGGTTGTGGTGTAATCCCATGCAGTCGATTATGTGCTGTTTGAATCCCCCGCCGCCTGTCTGTTTCATCAATAGCTTTAATCATGCTACCTGTCATATTATCGGCATACAAAATCGCTTGTCCCTGCACGTGACGCGCGGCTCTACCAATAGTTTGAATTAAAGAACGCTCGGTTCGCAAAAAACCTTCTTTATCTGCATCCATAATTGCTACTAAGGAAACTTCGGGTAAATCCAAGCCTTCCCGCAGCAAATTCACACCAACCAATACATCAAATTTTCCCTCGCGCAAATTCTGCAAAATCTCAATACGCTCAATCGAAGTAATCTCAGAATGTAAATACCGTACCCTGATACCGTGGTCTTGCAAATATTCGGTTAAATCTTCCGCCATGCGTTTGGTTAATGTGGTAATTAACACTCGTTCATGGCGATCGGCTCTATCTTTAATTTCTCCCAATAAATCATCAATTTGCCCTTCTGTAGGACGCACAGAAATTTCTGGATCAACCACCCCAGTTGGTCGAATCACTTGTTCGATTACATGATCTTCAGAAATTTCTAATTCCCAATTTCCGGGAGTTGCTGAAACAAAAATACACTGATTCATCTTTTGCCAGAATTCTTCAGCTTTTAAAGGACGGTTATCAGCAGCGCTAGGGAGACGAAATCCATGTTCAATTAAAACTTTTTTTCTCGCTTGATCGCCGTTATACATCCCGCGAATTTGGGGTACGGTAACGTGAGATTCATCGATAATTAATAGCCAATCTTTAGGAAAATAATCGATTAAACATTCTGGTGATTCTCCAGGTTGTCTTCCTGCTAAGTGACGGGAATAATTCTCAACGCCGTTGCAATAACCTACTTCGCGTAGCATTTCCAAGTCATAGCGTGTACGTTGATCTATGCGTTGCGCTTCTAATAGTTTCCCAGCTTGTTCTAAGTCTAATTTTTGCTGTTTTAATTCGGCGGCGATGTCGTGACAAGCGACTTCTAACCGTTCTTCTGGGGTGACAAAGTGACGTGCAGGGTAAATATTTACCGCTTCCAAACTTTTGAGAATTTCCCCTGTCACCGGGTCAATATAGCGAATCGCGTCAATTTCATCACCAAAGAATTCTACGCGAATAATCCGGTCTTCATAAGCTGGGCCAATTTCTAAGACATCGCCTCGGACGCGAAACTTTCCTCGACCCATTTCGATGTCATTGCGGCTATATTGAACATTTGCCAAATCTCGTAAAATTTGGCGTTGATTTACTTCCATACCTATCTGAAGGGGGATGGCAGCTTTCAGATATTCTGCTGGCATTCCTAAACCGTAGATGCAACTGATGGAAGCAACGACAATGACATCACGGCGTTCAAAAAGCGATCGCGTCGCTGAATGCCGCAACATATCTATTTCATCATTAATTGCTGCCGTTTTTTCAATATAAGTATCGGTAACGGGAATATACGCTTCTGGCTGATAGTAATCGTAGTAGCTGACAAAGTACTCGACTGCGTTGTTGGGAAAGAAATCTCGCAACTCGTTACAAAGCTGTGCAGCCAGGGTTTTGTTATGGGCCAGAACTAAAGTAGGCTTGCCAATTTTCTCAATAACTGCTGCTACCGAAAATGTCTTACCAGTTCCAGTGGCTCCTAGTAAAGTTTGGTAACGATTGCCTGATTGGATACTAGCAGTCAATTGTGCGATCGCTTGTGGTTGATCGCCTGTGGGACTAAAGGGAGCTTGAAGACAAAATTCTGTCATACAGTTTTGCTGGAAATACCCTATTTCATGGTGACGATTCCGCCCTGTATCCATTCTAGCTGGCTTATTAGACCAAATAAATAGTAATAATTATTTATAAAAATTAATGCTTTAAATTTACTTATGTATCTGTTTTAAAGATTCTTATATCTATATGAGGTTTTTTAAGGTTAAACTCTAAGGTATATGGAAAAAAATTTCATCTTTCCTTAATTATTGTAAAATTCAATTAACAAACCAGAGGTGTTCGTTTATGGCTATTAGTAGCGCTGGCAAAGCAATTGGTTCTCGGCAAAACAATGCCAAGTCTCCAGGGGAAAGTACAGAGGAAGTTGAAAATCAACAAGACCAGAGCTTGAATGCTGATAAAGTCGAGGAAGTTAGTGAACTGCCAGTGGGAGCTACTGGGACACTCGCTATTTCTGGAATTCGTCCCATAGGCGCTAGCGACTTAGAAGTTGCTGAACACCTCTCAATTGCTGGGGTGCGTCCCGTTAGCACCAGTACGTTAGAAGTAGTTGAAACTTATAACGCAATGGGTATTCGTCCAATTGGCGCTAATACATTCCAAGTAGTTGAAAGCATAAATCTCTCTGGGATTCGTCCAATTGCCTCAAGTTCATTGGCAATTTCTGAAAACTATTCATCATTTGGGAACCGTCCGATAGCATCAAATGAGGTTGATAATTCTGAAACCCTTATGGGTTTTCTAGATTAGACAAAAAATATCCCCATAACTTTATTAACCCAGTTTCTCTAAGAAACTGGGTTTTTTTAGCTAATTAAAAGTATAGATTCTGATATTTGCACTTGTTCTATGTCTTTTAGCATAGGCAACTAAACTGTTCTTGTTTTAATTTACGTTTAGCCAACAGCCAGGATGCTTAGTACAATTACTTTTTTGCAGTTTTAATTTTTAATTTTTAATTTTTAATTGTTTAATATACCTTGTGGTGGAAGGCTTGAGCAAAAATCTTAAGCTACTGTGTAAGAGTAATAACAAAGGATTTCAAAGTTAGTTTATAGCTTTGAAAGTAATTTTTCATTAAATCAGGAGTACAAAATGAGCATAGAAGATCGCGCTAAAGCAGCTGCTAAAAATGTTGAAGGTAAAGCCCAAGAAGCATTAGGAAATGTCACTGGCGATCCTGAAGATAAAGCCAAAGGTAAGGCAAAGCAAGCTGAAAGCGAAGTACGTCATGGGATTGAAGACGTGAAAGATAGTGTGAAGAAAAACATTGACTAACAATTCATAATTTTTTTGCAGAAACTCTAGGGATATAAATGGGGTGGATTGTATTTTTGCAGAAAAACATGAGTTGTTTGAGAACCAAGCTTAACTCTTTTCATATTCCCTGAGCAAGGGGTAGAAAATAGAGTATAAACTTGATTTGCAGAATTTTTGTAGCAGAGACGTAATTAATTACGTCTCTGCACTTCCCAAAAAATTTTAACACTTACAGAATTTAACTATATTACCTTAGACCTCTTGCATAAATCAAAAATAAATAACCCCACCCCGCATTTGAGTAAAGCAAACGCTCCCCTCTCCGCTTGCTCTTAGGGGTTGGGGGTGGGGTGTTAAGGACTTTTGCAAGAGGTCTCTTGTTAAGCTAGCTTTTAGACTTTGTTTGTAAGTTTTGTAGGGTGTGTTAGCAGAGCGTAACGCATCACAACCTTGCAATGGTGCGTTAGCCTACGGCATAACACACCCTACTGGAACGACACAGCTAAAATAGTGCATTAGACGTAGGTTGGGTGGAGCGGAGCGCAACCCAACAGATATGAGGATGTTGGCTTTGGCAAAGCCTCCACCCAACCTACAATTGTTTTTGCAACTAATAAAATCAAAAGCGATCGCTGCACCAATAGATACTCTTGAAATGGCAATATCTCCGATGGGCTGTGACACGACGCGAACGCTATCGGTGACACAACCTTGCCCAATTATAAAATTATTCAAAATACCATCAAATTGTAGTATTATACCACAGGCATTAACTATCTTCAGCTACATCTGAATTATTAGCGCTCTGAAATTTACAATTGATGAGAACATACTATGAGCCTAACTCTTTATTTTCTCCGTCACGGACAGACAGAATACAGTCGCAATAATTCCTTTTGTGGTTCCATAGACTCACAACTTACCCCAGAAGGCTTGGAGATGGGAAAGGCTTTTGCATCTGCATATAGTTCTACACCTTGGACAGCAATATTTTGTAGTCCAATGGAGCGAACTGTATTGACAGCAAAACCTTTATGTGCATCCATAGGGATGGAACCACAACTTAGGGATGGTTTGAAGGAAATCAACTATGGCTTGTGGGAAGGAAAAACCCCAGAAGTAATTAGCCGTGAATATCACGATGATTATATTCGCTGGTCAGCAGATCCGGCTTGGAATGCGCCAACTGGTGGAGAAATGGCGGTTACAATTGCTTCTCGCGCCATACAGGTAATTGAAGAAATTAAGCAAAATTACAGCAGTGGCAATGTGTTAGCGGTTTCTCACAAGGCAACTATCAGAACTATTCTGTGTAGTTTACTGGGGATTGATGTGGGACGCTTCCGTTTTCGTTTGGGATGCCCTGTTGCTTCGGTCAGTATTGTAGAATTTACCTCACATGGACCGTTGTTAAAGGTTTTGGCAGATCGTAGTCATTTGGATGAGCGGTTGCGAAATTTACCGGGAACGTGAGGGAGTTTGGAGAGACGCGATTAATCGCGTCTGTACGTTATTATTTTTTCCTTGCTACCCCTCGCTCGCTGGCTCAGTATATTTGCGGAGAATGTTGATCGCGATTTTCAAAATATAATAAGATGACAATTGTTGCGATCGCAGTTCCAAATCACTGGCTTGTAGTGATGAATATCGCAACATTCGGGCATCTTTCCACTAGTAGGGAAGGAGGAAAAAATACTAGATCAGGGTTTCAGCCGGAAGTTGACACTAATGGCCAGCTATATGGTATTATTTCATGGCATTATGCTAAAAAACTTTGCCTAGAATCAAAGAGTAGCCAACCCATGAGTTTAGCTGTAATTAAGTTCTCTTCAGAAGAGTGCGGCATCTGCCACAAAATGTCTTTTTATGACAAAAAGGTGGCTGAAGAACTGGGTTTAGAATTTATTGATGTAAAAATGCAAGATACGTCTGCTTACCGCAAGTATCGCAAGATTTTATTGACTCAATATCCCGATAAATCAGAAATGGGATGGCCTACTTACATTCTGTGCAATTCTCCAGAAGGGGAATTTCAGATTGTGGGTGAGGTGAAAGGAGGTCATCCCAAAGGGGAGTTTAGAAGCCGTCTGCAAGAGGTTCTGAATTCGACAGCTAATCAGAACTAATTAACTCAAAAGATTTGACCTCTAAAACAGGGCCAATCATGGCAATAGTCATGACATCTTCGCGTACCTGTCCTTTAACTTTTGCTTTTTGTCCGGCTTTGAGTAAGTCTTTGTCAGCCCCTTTAAGGATTTCGTAAGTAACGCCCTCTTCTGTGACGAACGCCCAGGCGCCCATACCAATATCACGGCGTTCGATTGTACCTGTAAGTGTAATGCTCATAACAGTTCTGAGTTGGGGATTAGGTATTGGGGATTGAGGACACTTCGACAAGCTCAGTGCATCGCTGGGGACTGGTGATTGGGGACTAAGGAAGAATTTTCCCAATCCCCAGTCCCAGATACCTAGTCCCCAGTCTCCTTCTATGCTATTTTCTCTTCGTTTTTCAATGCTAAACGAACAAGTCCATAACAGATTAGGGCATTGGCAATAAGGAAGAGGCGTGCTAAGTTACCACTTCCTAATCCCCAAACTGCTGGATCGAAAAATGCACTTACAGTTAAACACGCTGCTATACCTAAGCTTGAACCAATGGCAAACCATTTCCAACTAGGATGTCCCAGCAGCAATGCCATTAACACAATGGGAATTAGTACGCTAGCAAACAGGGGATTCAATGCATCAGTTCCTTGGAGGGTATTCCCTAGTTCGGGAATTGAACTGCCCAAAACTCGGAAAGGCCATTGGGGAAGATCAAAAATATAGATTCCCTTGAGGAAGAATAACCCAGAACTGCCGGCAATTAATCCACTGAATAAAGACCAACTCCAAGTGAAGGGGAAGTAAACTCGTAAAAACCAAGCCAGCAGATAGGAACCAACTACCATTAAAATCTTAGGTAATAGTGCGATCGCACCGCCATCAATCCAAAAGCCGGGGTTAATATAGCCGCTATCCCGTAACCACCGGAAGAAATCTGGGAAACTGATTTGCCCCTGGAAGGCTAGTTTAACTGCTGCTGCTGCATTAAGTTGTCCAGCGCCATAATAGTTCAAACCATCATCCTGGATAACTAGCGCTGACTGCTTAAGGACTTTTAAAATTTCATCTGGTTCTTTGATGCCAGCAGCTTTAATTAATGCTGCAACCCCGGCAACGTGGGGAGAAGCCATGCTTGTACCTTGTAAGCCAAGAAATACGCCTTCGCCCTTTTCATTGATGGTTTCTTGGAGAATCTGACCAGCTTGACTACCACCAGGAGCAGATATATCTATCCCTGCACCAAAGTTAGAATAGGGTGCCCTTTCGCCATCTGGGCCAATTGCCGAAACACCGATGACGTAGGGATAGCGGGCTGGATAACTTGCCCCATTGGTGTTTTCATTCCCGGCTGCGGCAATAATAACTACACCTTTTCTATGGGCATACTCGATCGCTTGTTTCATCAACTTGCTTTCACCGCCACCGCCCAAGCTCATATTAATCACATCTGCGCCTTTATCAGCAGCAAATTTAATCGCTTCGGCAATATCGGCAACGGTACCACCGCCACTTGAACTGAGTACCTTTAGTGGCATCAGACTAGCTTCGTAAGCAATTCCAGCGACCCCATATTTGTTATTGGTCGCTTGGGCAATAGTTCCGGCAACATGGGTACCGTGGCCGTTATCGTCTGTGGCTTCTTCTCGGTCGTTAACAAAATCATAGCCCTTGACGAATTTTGTCTCATACAAGTCCCGCACCTTGGTAATCCCAGTGTCAATTACTGCAACTGTGATGCCACTGCCTTTAGTTTGACTCCATGCGCCTTCAATACCGATTTTGTGCAAGTTCCACTGCTTGCTGTAATATTGATCGTTGGGGCCAGTTAATGAAGGACTTGCTTCTTCATCTTCTTGGGGTCTTAAAATTTCTCCCAGCCAAGTGGCTTTGCTTGGTTCGGGAATTTTGGTGTAGATATAGTTTGGTTCAATGAATTCTGTCGCTTGGGCAAACTGAGATTTTTTCAGTTCTTGGAGCCGTTGGCGATCGCCCTTGATAATATAAACATGATCTTTTTCTGAAAACTTGTTGTCTAATTGGGGTGTAACGTTGTATTGTTTGGCGATCGCTTGTAGATCCTGTTTCACCACAAGTGATGGAATATCTTCCCGAAAATCAAGCAAAATCGTCTCAAACTCTCCTTTACCTGCCAATCCCTGGAAATTCAGGAAACCAAATATAGCAGATCCCAGCCCAATGACAAACAAGCTCAATAATATAAGCTTTCTCATATTAACTCATCACCGCTTCTTGCCAGTTTGCTCACTACCATAACTTATCTGCATCCATTGTTGGTGAATTTTGCACTTTTAGTTACAAGTTTCCTTAGGAATCAGGATTTTTTTAAACGATGGAACGTGGTCTTTTGTGGTTGCCCCTGTTAGTAATGTTTTTCTGGTTGGCTTGGCAAGGCTCGAAGGAGTATCAAAAAGTTGAAGCCTATCGCACTTGGGCAGAGCAATTTGAACGGGCTAAATATGATATTTATGCTGTATTAGGTCAAAAAGGCAACAATCTAACTTGGGGAAAACCCACGACTCAAGGGCCGATTAAACTAGAAACATTCTCTTTGCTTGATGTTAACCAAATCTATCTTTTGATAGATGACAAAAAAGTAGATTTAGAAAAAATACCGGAAAAAGGTCGTTCTATAGAATTACAGTTTCTATTTTCTGAATCTACTGACTCAGTGCGAGTTCCGTTTACAGAAATCCCTTTGGCGGCGGAATGGGGTAAGTTTTTGCAGAGGGTATTACAAGACTTGCGATCGCAACCACAGCAGTAGTTATATTGAAATGGGTATTGGGGAAGAAAATATTTTAAGATTTGTTTGGGGTCTGAATCTCCAGTCCCCAATCCCCAATCCCTAGTCCCCAGTACCCAATCCCTAGTTCAACTAAAAGATTTTATCGCCAGAATCTTCAAAGCTACTGCTTCAGGGACAGGCATCACTGATAAACGATTTCCTTGTCTCACCACCATTAGCTCTTCGGCGCTAAACTCATCTTTGAGTGTTGATAGCAAGATGGGGTTAGAAAAAATCTCAACGAATTCTACGACAACTGTTTGCCACCGAGGGGATTCGGAATTTGATTTCGGGTCATAATATTTACTTTTTGGCTCAAACTGGGTTGGGTCAGCAATATCTTTTTTCACCACACGCATTAATCCAACAATACCGAGAGGATTAGTGTTGGAGTGATAGAAAAAAGCTAAGTCTCCTTCATTCATTTGGCGCAAAAAGTTACGAGCTTGATAATTGCGAACACCGTCCCAGATAGTCTCGCTCTGCCGTTGAAGGTCGGTAATGCTATAGACTTCTGGTTCTGATTTCATTAGCCAATAATTCATCTACACAAGTTATGGATATAGGACTCGGATTTGATTTTTGAAATCCACATAGAAATCAACATCGGGTGCGTTAGGCTCCGCTAACACACCCGACAAAATAGTATGTAAACCATATCTATCTTGAAACCTGTAGTTTTTCCCTGATGAAAAGGATTTGCCCTCATCCCCCAACCCCTTCTCCCATATCTGGGAGAAGGGGAGGCAGAATTTCAAAGTCCCTCTCCCAGACATGGGAGAGGGATTTAGGGTGAGGGCAAAAACTACGGTTCTCAACTTAGATGAGGTTTAAGTTCGTAGTCAGGACTTTAGCCCTGGATTTTTAAGCACTGAAGTGCTGACTACGAACTCATCAAAATTAATGACATGAACCACTAGGCATTCAGTTTTTTCTCTACTAATTCGTTAGTCAGCTTAGGATCAGCACGTTTACCTGTCTTTTTCAGAACTTGTCCGACAAAGAAGCCTTTGAGGTTGATGTTACCATTGCGATACTTTTCTACTTCTTTAGCATTGGCGGCGATGACTTCATCAACGATGGGTTCCAGTACACTAGGATCGGTGATTAACTCTTGACCTGCAAAGGCTTTCTCAGGAGAAATACCACTGAGCAAATCTGGGAGCTTTTCTTTAGCTTGAGCATTGCTAATTTTGCCCGTTTCAATGCGAGTGATGATATCTGCTAGATTGGTGGGAGTCAGAGCGATCGCAGTGATACTGAGTTTTTGCTTGTTAATGTATGCTGCAATATCTTGAGTAATCCAGTTTGCAGCAGCTTTGGGATTTGCTCCCGCCGCGATCGCGGTTTCAAAATATTTCGCGACTGGATGATCTTCTGTCAAAACTCGCGCATCGTAAACCGAAAGCCCCAACTCGTTTTCATAATGATGGCGTTTTTGGGCTGGTAGTTCTGGTAATTCGCTACGCCATTGGGCTAATTCTGCATCTGATACTTCAATTGGTGCTAAATCTGGTTCGGGGAAGTAACGGTAATCGCTAGAACCTTCCTTGACTCGCATACTACTTGTACGTTGAGCGCCTTCTTCCCAGAGACGAGTTTCTTGGATAATGCGATCGCCTGCTTCAATGGCGGCGATTTGGCGCTCAATTTCGTAGTCAATCGCCCGTTGGATGGCGCTGAAGGAGTTCATATTTTTAATTTCTACCTTGGTGCCAAACTCCTTTCGTCCCACCGGACGCACGGAAATGTTGACATCGCAGCGCAGAGATCCTTCTTGCATATTCCCGTCACTCACGCCGAGATACCGGACAATTCGGCGTAATTCTTCGGCATATTCAGCAGCTTCTATTCCAGAACGCAAATCAGGTTCCGAAACAATTTCTACTAAGGGGATACCTGCGCGATTGTAGTCTACCAGAGAATAGGAAGAACCAGAAAGGCGATCGCTACCAGCGTGTACCAATTTTCCTGCATCTTCTTCCATGTGCAGACGTGTGATGCCAATGCGTTTGCGAGTCAGATTACCCTCAGCATCTACCAACTCAATTTCTAACCAACCATGTTCTGCGATCGGTAGATCATATTGAGAAATTTGGTAATTTTTGGGTAAATCTGGATAAAAATACTGTTTACGGTCAAATTTGCTATATCTAGCGATTTGACAATTTAGTGCCAAACCTGTCTTGACGGCGTATTCTAATACTTTTTGATTGAGTACAGGTAAGACCCCAGGTAAACCCATACAAACTGGGTCAATGTTAGTATTGGGATCAGCACCGAATGCTGTAGAGCTATTAGAGAAAATTTTGGTGTTGGTACTCAGTTGACAATGGGTTTCTAGACCAATAATCGCTTCATACTCAGTTTTTACAGTTGTAGCAGTGGTCATAATCTCAATATTTGGGCATAATCCTTGTAGTGGTACTATTGTAGCGGCGTATTGAGTTGCCCTGAAGACGGTTATTTGGGTGAGCAATGCTTACCCTCTTGAGGTTGAAAAGGGAGATGCAAAGCAAAGGTGAAGAAAATCTTAATCATTGGTTCTGGAGGTGCTGGTAAATCTACCCTAGCCCGCGAACTGGGAACGATTTTAGGCTTAGAAGTGATTCACTTGGATGCTTGGTACTGAAATCCTGGTTGGGTTGAGACTTCAAAAGCTGAATGGCAGAGCATAATTCAAGACTTAACCCGGCGAGAATCTTGGATTATGGATGGTAATTTTTTTGGATTTTCCCCGTCTTTTATGTTTGTCGCGAGTGATTAAACGTCGCTTCATGTATGCTGGACAATCTAGACCTGATATGGTATCAGATTGTCCTGAATAGGGTTATTTTCCTTTGTAGGCAAGGAGTTCAGGAAGAGGGAAGTATGTATTGCATCCAATTGCCATACATACTTAGTTAGTTAGAGAAATCTCTGGATCAGGAGTTGAACTGCTACAATAAGCGTCTTAGTTGGCATCATCCAGAGTTAGTTAATCAAAGTTGGGCTTATATTTAGGGGGTTATTTGAAAAAGCGTCCATTGGGATTAGTGGCAATTGTTGTCTACAAAACATTTACCGCCTTACTGCTTATGGCTACTTCGATCGCTTTATTATTGACATTAAAAAATTATCAAAATCTAGAGGCTTTTTCAGATGATTATGTTTTAGAAGGTAAATCGATAATTATTGATTGGGTTTTAAAGAAAGTTATTAATTTAAATCCGAGAACTCTAGCATTTAGCGGTGTTGCAGCCGGAATTTATGCTATTGTTAGTACTATTGAAGCCGTTGGTCTGTGGTACGAAAAGCGTTGGGCACATGTCTTGGTATTGGTACTTGTCGGTATCAGTATTCCACCAGAGATTTATGAGTTGATTCGGGGTATATCTCCGATAAAAATATTGGTTCTTGTGTTGAACTTAGCAGTGTTTGGCTATTTATTACGAAATTTTCCTAAACATCCAAACTAATACCAACCTCGTGCCTTCTGCCTTTTCAAGACAAGAAGTTGCGGGTTTACGCAAAACCAAAACCCCACATTGTACAATCGCTAGAAATTCAATCTGGAGAGCGACTTGCCTAAATCGATTCATTCGACTCAACCACCACTGAAATTTATTCCCCAACGATTGAACCCATTGGTACTCCAGATTGTTCGGTGGTTACTGCCGATCGCACTACGGTTCCGTACTCGCCCTTGGCTACCAGCTGGTATTGTCAAGATTGAAGCCAAGAATGTTGAGGTATTAGCTGAACTTTATCAACAATTCCAGGCTGGAAAAATTCGCTTTTTGTTGGCATTTCGCCACCCAGAGGTGGAAGATCCTCTGTGTATGCTGTATTTGCTTTCTCGCATTGTGCCAGAAGTTGCCCGTCAGGAAGGTATTACACTAAAATCCCTTGTTCACAGCTATTTTCTTTATGACCGGGGTATGACGGTTTGGGCTGGAAATTGGCTGGGTTGGTTATTCTCACGGATAGGGGGTGTACCGGTTCATCGCGGTAGACGACTAGATCGCCAAGCGATCCAAACTGCACGAGAGTTGTTTGCTAATGGTGAACTACCGATCGCAGTGGCACCGGAAGGGGGTACTAATGGTCATAGTGGTATTGTTAGCCCCTTAGAACCTGGTGTTGCTCAAATGGGGTTTTGGTGTGTAGAAGACTTGCAAAAAGCCAACCGGACTGAGACTGTAATTATTGTACCGATCGCCATCCAGTATCGCTACGTTGACCCACCTTGGTCTAAACTGGATTGGCTCTTAAGTAAGTTGGAAGCTGATAGTGGCTTGAAAGTTTTGGAAATTGAGCAGGGCGAACCCGAAGAAATTTACTATCAACGCCTCTTAAGGTTGGCTGAATATCTGATTACCGAGATGGAAGAGTTTTATCGTCGCTTCTATCATCAAGATATCCCAAAAACCATCTTAACTGATGAATCTGCTACTGAGAATCAGGTATTAATTGCTCGACTTCATCGCCTACTGGATAAGGCTTTACAAGTTACTGAGCAATATTTTGGAGTTCAAGGGCAGGGTCATTTTATTGACCGTTGTCGCCGATTGGAAGAGGCTGGTTGGAATTACATTTATCGGGAAGATTTGCCAGATATCAATGCTTTACCACCCTTCAAACGCGGTTTAGCAGACTGGATTGCAGAGGAAGCAGATTTGCGGATGCGACACATGCGGATAGTGGAAAGTTTTGTTGCAGTCACAGCTACTTATATTCAGTCACAACCGACGGCGGAACGGTTTGCCGAAACTGCTTTGCTTGTATTCGATATGCTTTCTAGAATTCAGGATACAACCCTTCCGGGGCGACCTCGGTTAGGTTTGCGACAGACGCAAATCACTGTGGGGGAGCCAATTTCAGTTACTGAACGCTGGAAAAATTGTCAGGGCGATCGCTTGGCGGCTAGACAGGGGGTGAGCGATTTGACAAAAGATTTGCAAATCGCTTTAGAGAAGATGATTGGTTGACACTCCCCGTGCTAAAGCAACGGGGATTCTACATTCATCGACTCGCCATTAGACAACAGGCTTGCGCCAATTGCCCAAGAGGGCAAATCTCCTGTAGCGTAAATTCCGGTATGCCCTACCGTACTCAGTCCTAATCTCAAGATAAAGTCACGGAAGTGTTGGGTTTCGTTCCTCAAATTCTAAGTGGAGCGATGTCTACGACGGGCTACGCCTACGCCCTTAGCATTCTCGCAATGTAGCAATAGACTTCATAAATCAAAAAAAAGAACCTCACCCCGCCTTTGACTTACGTCAAAGTCTCCCCTCCCCGCTTGCAGGGCTACGGTGTACACACATCTTTGTACAAAACCAAAATCGTGAAGATCCCCCTAAATCCCCCTTAAGAAGGGGGACTTTGAGAGATTTTTGCCCCCCTTCTTAAGCTATCCATTATAAACATCTTTCTTAACAAAAAGTTTGACAAGAACCAGAAATTGTGTATTCTCTAAACCGAGAAGGAAAATCTACCAAAG
>NZ_JBALEK010000013.1:0-21327 GCF_036917815.1 Nostoc sp.
CTTTAGCCTGCATCGTGGTTTTCATCCCCTGCCTGAAGTACGAAATACGCAACTGCGTTGCTGTTTCTCAGGGGTTTTCAACCTACCCTTTATAACTCTTCACTTCTAACTCCTAACTTAGATAATATGCGGAACCCGGGACTTGAACCCGGAAGCCTTGCGGCACTAGAACCTGAATCTAGCGCGTCTGCCATTCCGCCAGTTCCGCTTGTACTTTTGTTTATCGACAATTTCTTATTATTGCGTAATTTTTTACCTTTGTCAAGTGCCATCGTCGCGCCCCGTTAAAAATCTCACACTGAAAACGAGTGATTCCGGCGATCGGTCAAATCAAAATATTAGCTCAACAGTAAAGCATTGATTTTTAGATAACACTTAAGTTATTTTACTGAGTATTTAATTTTGCTTCAACTTACTACTTATTCATTCTTTTTTGATAAAATTCTCAAAAGCCCAAAAAGCTTACTATTGTTTGTTTTCAGCCCGCCTTTTTTACCTAAAAAACAATTTTATTGTCCAAGATGTTACCCTAAAACGTGGACATTTTGAATCTTTACTGTAGAATCAAAACCAACTTCAAGCATATAAAATACGTATTACTTTTGGAGGTAGGCTTATTAATCCTTCTACCAGCTTACCAGATGCCAAAATTGCTCCAGAAGCAGACTCCTCAGTCTTGCAAATTTGGGGTGGGCATCCTTTGCGAGGTCATGTGAAAATTAGCGGGGCAAAAAATGCAGCATTGGTAATCATGGCTGGAGCCTTGCTGTGTCCGGGCGATTGTCGTATTCGCAATGTCCCCTTATTAGCGGATGTAGAGCGGATGGGTCAGGTGTTATTAGCTTTGGGTGTAGAATTAACACGACAAGGCGACATTTTAGACATCAACGCCAGCGAGATTAAAACATCAAAAGCTCCCTACGAACTAGTTACCCAGTTAAGGGCGAGTTTTTTCGCCATTGGAGCAATTCTGGCAAGACTAGGAGTAGCACAGATGCCCTTACCAGGCGGTTGTGCAATTGGGGCAAGACCAGTTGACTTGCATGTTCGGGGACTGCAAGCAATGGGAGCTGAGGTGCAAATTGAGCATGGCATTTGTAATGCTTATGTTCCTGGCAGCAGCCGGAGATTAAAAGGTGCGAAAATTTACCTAGACATCGCCAGTGTTGGAGCTACGGAAAACTTGATGATGGCGGCTACCCTGGCAGAGGGTGAAACGATCATCGAAAATGCTGCCAGAGAACCGGAAGTAGTTGATTTAGCTAACTTCTGTAACGCGATGGGAGCCAAGATTAAGGGGGCGGGAACTAGCAGAATTATTGTTGAAGGAGTCGCCAAATTACATTCCGTTGACTACAGCATTATTCCCGATCGCATTGAGGCCGGGACGTTTTTGTTGGCAGCAGCAATTACCCGCTCAGAACTTATCCTCTCGCCGGTGGCTCCAGAACATCTTGTACCAGTGATTGCCAAGCTGCGGGATATTGGAGTAACAATAATTGAGGAAAAGCCTGAACAATTACACATTCTGCCAGCAGAAACCCTCAAGGCAACGGATATTGAAACCCAATACCATCCAGGTTTTCCTACAGATATGCAAGCGCCGTTCATGGCTTTGCTGACATTGGCAGAAGGCGACAGTGTGATTAACGAATCCGTCTTTGAAAATCGCTTGCGTCATGCCTCAGAGTTAAATCGCTTGGGGGCAGATATTCGTGTCAAAGGTAACGCTGCTTTCGTTCGGGGAGTAGCAAAATTGTCTGGGGCACCAGTATTAGGCACAGACTTACGAGCATCGGCAGCGTTAGTCATAGCAGGACTGGCGGCAGAAGGACAAACCACAATTCAGGGACTACAGCACCTCGATCGCGGCTACGATCGACTCGATGTGAAATTGCAGCAATTGGGGGCTAAAATCCTTCGCGTGGGCGAAACATCAGCAGATGCAGAAATCGCTCCCAGCATCAGTAGCCTGTCAAGTTGAAATTGATCGGTTGAGACTGACCCAAGGACAAGGGAGATAAGGTAAAATTTTCTCCCTCTCCTCCACCATCTATACCCTGCCATCTGCTAAATTCTCCTGATAGATAGAGGCTTTTAAGCTTTGTAAATATCTTTTTTTAATGAATATTCAGGAAAAATCTGTGTTGGCTGTTACAATATTGATTGTTAAGAAAAGTTGCCCGTTGCATTTTGGGAACGCGCAATTGGGTTTTAACTCTCTTGAGAAGACAACGCAAAAAAATATTTTCTGGACCAGCTGTGGGAGGCTGGTCTTTTTGTATTTAAACTGCTTATTTATAGATCAATACGCTTGGGTTAAGGGCTACTGGCAACAATTTTGGGTTTTCGAGACGCGATAAATCGCCGTTTCTACAAGTGTTTTGTTGCTCATTCTGAACTGTATTGATTTATAGATTGGTTATCCCATAACTCACTACAAAGACTTTCAGTATCTATCGTTAGTTACTTCAAGGTTCTAACTGACAATGCTAAAAAGGGAAGATTTTTTAACTAAACCTTGTCCGTTTTGAAACCTGGAGTAGTGCGGGCATCTTGCGCGCTACTACCAGTAGGGAGCAAGATGCTCCCACTACTTTTAAAAACTATGGTTCTCAAAATAGATTTGGTTTAATTTCCGCAATTACCCTGTTTCCTATGCGTTAAATCTACTAGAGATTTTTATTTTCCTGCCGCTACAACCGATTGCATCTACGTGATAATCGCTATATTGTTTTGAGATATCATATGCTGAGTTTTATTTTTGAGATCGCACACAAGATAAAAGACGCAAAGTATAAATTTGCGTCTTTCGGCAAGATTGTGAAAATTAGAAAGTGAATGTAGTTCTCACTGTACCAATCACGATATCACCGTTTTGATTGTCATGATCTGGCGCTGTCAACCAGATCACTCCTGGGGTAATGCTGATATTGTCACTGAGCTTATATTGATAGAAACCTTCAATGTGATATGAAGTATCTGGATCTTTGTTGATACCTGCATTGCTGAGAGAACTGCTCACACCGGTAACTTTAGGTTCCATACCTACAACAATACCTGCAACGTTACCTTTTTTACCAAGATCCGGGAAAGCCAGTGTGACAGCATAGTTCCAGATTTCGGCATCGCCAGGAGTAACTGAAAGGATGCGAGCTTCGGTCAAACCAGCCCAACCGCCAATCACGAATTTTGAGCTAGGTTGGAAGGATGCTTCTATACCGTAGGAGTTACTAGAAGCATTCTGCAATATGTTATTGGCGTTATTACTACCACCACTACCATTGGCAAAAAAAGTATTGTTGTAGGCATTAAGGTAGGTCAAACCAAGGGTAATTTGGTTGGTAGGCTTAACTGTTAACTGCGCGATCGCACCATAAGCACCATTGAACAGTCCAGAGCCTTGCTGAGGGTTAGCAGCATCATTGGCTAAATATCCCAAGCTTAATTCGAGCTTATCACTGAACTCGTGTTTGATGCCGATGCCAGTACCATTGGCTAAATAATAAATTGGGTTGCGAGTCCCAAATTGGGAAAGGGCGCCAGTACCACCATCGCCATCTAGATACGGGTTGACTGTGTTGGTGAAATCATCAATTGCACCTGCATTTGCTTCCAGGGTGACGGCTGTTTTCTTCCCGAGAGGGAACTGATACAACAGTGCGTCTATCACAACTTGATTATTGTTGTTACCACCAGCAAATCGGAAGTCACCTTCTGGTGTAAAGGTAGCAGTCTTAGAGAAGGCGTCTAGGTTTGTTGCCTGAAGTCGTGTTCTGAGTAAATCTTGACCAGTAAAACTGGTGTCGAGGTTCAGGCGCACCCGGTCTGCAAGGACGGTATTTTGGTTGACTTTATTACCATTAACTGTATTTCCACTTACGACACTGGCGATCGCAACTACCACTTCCCCATTCAGTTTAGTTGTGGTTGAAAACTGATGTGCTTCCAATTCAGCAGAGCGTGTTTCTACTGCATCCACACGACCTCTAAGTGTCGCTAGTTCTGCTGAAAAGTTTTCTTGCAGCTTTTGTAATTTGGCTAAATCTTCTTTTGTCACCAAATCAGCTGTGCCGGTGGCTATTAGTTCGTTAACCCGATCGAGACAAGAATTCAAACCAGCAGCAAACTCATATCGTGTTAAGGCGCGATCGCCACGATAAGTGCTATTTGGGTATCCTGCAATACAACCATAGCGCTCTACCAGCGATTGCAAGGCTTGGAATGCCCAGTCTGTAGTTTGCACATCAGATAACTGAGACACTGAGGTAACTTGCGCCATTGCCTGATCTGGCGCTTTCATGTTTGGACTAGCTAAAACTTGCGGTTGATTGATTTCAGATGTGTTGGATGTTTCACCTGCAAATGCAGCAGTATTCACAAATAGCACTACACCGCAGATTGCTGGACTAACTAGCAGATATTTACAGAATTTTTTCACTTTTCTCCTCACACTGATCTCTAATTAACACCCAAACACGTTAAAAAAAACGTGTATTTATGAGAATATTTCTCATGAATTTTATCAGAATTTAGCAAACGTTTTCACAGAAAAGTCAATAAAGGCTGATTATTCAAGGAAAACTAAATTGCAAAGGGCTGTACGGTCTAAAAAGTTTCGTTGTTAATTATTACACAGGAAATCTAGAATGATATTATTTGTTGAGAATGAGAATGAGAATTATTATAGTATAAAGTTTAGAATAGGTCTCATTCTCAATGGGAACTGTGACACAGGTACAGCAAGCATCGTTTTTGAGGAGAAAACACAGTGATTGTGAATTGTAAAAGACTTAGAACAGGTAGACAAAGAAGCGGCATCTTGCCGATCATTGCTCTGCTAATGTTGTCAATGGCTGGAGGTTGTAGCCAATCGAATCGGAATCAGGGAAAAACTTCCCAACAATCGCCGCAAGTGCGGGAAGTTGGCTCTACCGCGCCGGCGCAGTCGGGAAAAACTAAAGTAGTGACGACATTTTTGCCGATGTATTTGTTTACTAAGGCAGTGGTTGGCAATGTGGCAGATGTAGAAATTTTAGTGCCGCCTGGTACGGAGGTACATGAATACCAAGCGACACCAGAAAATGTCAAGGCGATCGCTACTGCTAATGTGTTAGTAAAAAATGGTTTAGGTTTGGAAGAATTTCTGGAAGGTACTGTCAAAAATGCCCAAAATCCCAAATTAACTGAAATTGATGCAAGTAAAGGTATTAAACCCTTAAATGAAATTTCACCTGTTGATAAAATAGCGCAACAGGGAAAAGACCACGAAAATACCCAAGGTAATCCTCACGTTTGGTTAGATCCAGTTTTGGCAAAACAGCAGGTAACAAATATTCGGGATGGATTAATTGCTGCCGATCCTGCGAATAAAGTTACTTATGAGGCTAATGCTATGGCTTATATTCAAGAATTAGAAAGTTTAAACAGCGAATTCCAGCAGACTTTACAAAAAAATCCCAGTTGCACCTTTATTACATTTCATGATGCATTTCCATATTTAGCTAAACGCTATAACCTCAAGCAAGTTGCTGTGGTAGAAATTCCCGAAGATCAACTTTCACCAACGGATGTAAAAAATGCAATTAATGCAGTAAAAAAGTATAAAGTTAAAGCTTTATTTAGCGAGCCGGGAGTAGATAATAAACTACTGGTCAGCCTCTCCAAAGACTTGAAGTTAACTTTGCGTCCTCTGGATTCTCTGGAAACTGGCGAAACAGATCCACAGCATTATTTTAAGGCGATGAAAGCTAACTTAAAAATTCTGGAAACGGCCTGTAAGTAGGTTTGTAATTTGTCCTTTGCAAACGACCAATGACCGAATGGCACTAAGAAAAGCCCCAAAGTATTGTGTAACCTCGTTCCCAGCCTGGAGGCTGGGAACCAGTTAACCACTTAGGGCAAGGGCTGTATCTTAGTGCCATTCGACCAATGACCAATGACTAATGACTAATAACTAATGACTAATAATATTTTGAAAGTACAAGGATTAACTATCTATCAAGGCAGCTATCTAGCTGTTAAAGATGTTTCCTTTGAATTGTTGCCAGGAACAGATACGGCGATCGTTGGCCCCAATGGTGCTGGTAAAAGTACTCTGGTAAAAGCGATTTTAGATTTGATACCTCGAAGTGCTGGTACGATTGAAATATTGGGTCGCCCAATTGCCAGGTTGGGGCACTTACGTAATTTGTTGGGCTATATGCCGCAAAACTTCATTTTTGACCGTAGCTTTCCCATTTCTGTTAGCGAATTGGTGGGGTTGGGATGGACTAAAGAAGGGAAAAGAAATTCATTTTTCTCCAGCTTGTGGAGACAAGATCGGGAGAAATTGGCAGCAGTAAAAGAAGCTTTACGACGAACTGATGCTGATCATTTAAAGCATCAAGCTATTGGTACTCTGAGCGGTGGTCAACTCAAACGGGTTTTATTGGCTTATTGTTTGGTAATGCCTCGGAAACTGTTGGTACTAGATGAAGCTTTTGCTGGTGTGGATGTACAAGGTACAGCAGATTTTTATGCTTTGCTAAATGAATTAAAGCGAGAGGAAGGTTGGACAGTATTGCAGGTTTCTCATGATATTGATATGGTAAATCGCCATTGCGATCGCGTGCTTTGCCTGAACCAAAGTATTGTTTGTACTGGGAAGCCGGAAATTGCCCTTTCACCGCAAAACCTGTTAGCAACCTACGGGCCAGGTTTCAGTCGCTACCAGCACCAACATTAATGCTCATAAGTATGAATTTCTTCGATGATTGTCAAATAGCTTGGTTAGCGATCGCCAATAGTAATGACTTGGTAAGCTTATTACAATTCCCTTTTATGCAGCGTGCGATCGTCGGTGCTGTGTTGATGGGAATACTTGGCGGGATGTTGGGTAGTTTTGTCACCTTGCGCCAGTTATCCTTTTTCAGCCACGCCGTTGGTCATGCAGCATTAGTCGGTGTAGCCTTAGGCGTGCTGCTACAAATAAATCCTACTTGGATGCTGTTACCTTTTACCTTAGTTTTTGGTGTTATTGTCCTCTACTTTATCGACAAAACCGACTTAGGTAGCGATAGCGTACTTAGCATAGTGCTATCCGGGGCATTAGCGATCGGTGTAATTCTCACAAGCCTAATTAAAGGATATCGTGGCAACTTGATGGCTGTGCTGTTCGGGGATATTCTAGCGATCGATACCACAGATTTGATTTTGACGCTGCTAGTACTTGTGGGAGGTAGTATATTTTTACTATCAACCTTACGGCAGCAAATTTTGTTGACCCTTAACCCTGATGTAGCGCAAGTTCAAGGTATTCCCGTCCAACTGTACCGCTACGCTTTTGTGGTCTTGCTTTCACTCGCCGTTGCTGTAGCGATTAAAGCTGTTGGCGTTTTATTGGTGAACGCCTTTTTGGTTATTCCCGCCTCTACCGCCAAACTGATGAGTCACCACTTTAGCCGCTTTCTGGTCATATCGGTGATAGTTGGTTCCATCAGCAGCATTGCTGGCATCATGGTGTCAGGTATTTTTAATCTTGCTTCTGGCCCAAGTATTGTTCTTGTCCAGTTTCTAATATTTGTAGCTGTTTTCATCTGGTTTAAGTTGAGTTTGAAAGCTGCATAAATATTTTTCTCTAAAGGCTTGCTATATTCTTTGATGTTTGCTACATTGAATAATCGTGGCTCACAAAAGCCCCAGCCGGGATAGCTCAGTTGGTAGAGCAGAGGACTGAAAATCCTCGTGTCACCGGTTCAAGTCCGGTTCCTGGCATTACTTACAGACAAAAACACCACTTGCATCCTGCATCCACTCGCAGTAGACAACTATATTCCTCAATAGGAGTTACCTGACACACTAATACCCCAAAATTGCAATGTTGCTTTCCTGGGGTATTTTTTATGAGGGATACCCTGTATTTTAAAGTGTCACTTTTTCTGTCATTTAAAATGACATTTAAAGTGTCACTTTAAATGACACTTTATTTTAAGGGGTACAGCCGATATCACTAAGATATTTGCAAATATAGATTTTCCTAGTCACAGTATACGTTACGGCTTATTTTCTTATTTTTATGATAAAAATAATCGGCGTTATTTTATTGATATGACATAAATAATACAAGGAATTAGCAGCAAGGGATTTAGAGATTATCACTTCCATAGCGCTGTTAATGCCAAGTACACACATAAGATGCGATTTTATGCCTAGAGGTATTCCAAATAGCGGTACTAGAAAACCAGGTTCAGGGAGGCAATCATGACAACTAAAGCTAAACGTGCATTAATTCAAATCGCTGGTATTGAAATAGAAGCATTTCAATTACCTGACGAAAGTTCGACAAAATACCTGCTTGGTGGGCAGTACTCGCTAGAGGGATAGTAAGCCGGAATTAATAACAAAAAACCCTTTAGAAAGTCAGTCTCCTAAAGGGTTTTTTGTGGATGTACTAGCGTTTCATCTCGAATTCAAGGTTGACAAATTATCGAAGTTAACTAAGAAAAATTGACGGCTGGTGTTAGGGTATTCTCATCCATATCAAAGGCACAATCACCGCTACATTCTATGGTTTTCTCACCGTGTACCCATGCTTCAGTAATAGCTATGGTGTATTGCCAGTTCATTTGGTCGTAATTAATTCTGTAATTCTGTTCGACTATCACGCCCTTAAATAATCCCTCACCTTGTTCAAAAATGTTATCAGTCTGTACCCATTCCCCTATCTGGAAGCGAGGCACGGGAACAAGGGCAGTGGTCTGTTGTATTGGTAGTTGACAAGTCATGTTTTACTCCTAATAAATGAAAGTCTCTAGTAGTTAGCCATTAGTCACCGAGCAAGGATACAACCTCTTCTAGTTTCTGCTTTGCCTTGTACAGGTTGATAAGCTTCTCTTGCTCCCATCTGTCAGGGGAACTGAACCGTTTACCTTCCATCGTCAGCTTAATTAGTGCTGCTTGCTCATCAGTGGGTGAATTCATTTGGTCAAGTGCTACGCCGATATTTTGAAAGGCTTCAAAAGTGAGCTTCCTTAATCCCTTACCTTCCTGTAGCTGGTGAAGGGCAATCGAGGGGAATGCCATTAACGAGGTAACGTAACTGACCTTGTAACCAGCATTGCCAGTTGGCTTGATGCCATACCGTCTACACAAATCTCTCAACTCAGCAATGGTTTTGATTTCGAGTTCTGACCGTGTGAACATAAAATAGAGTTACCCATTTGTAAAAGTGGTATCGGTGGTGAACTTGTTTTGGCAGACTGGTATCACCACCAATAAAACATTAAACACTTGTACACTAATGTTTCAGTAATTATTTACATTTCTAAACAATGCCCAATCCCAAAGGTAATCCTGAGAGTCTAGAACCAATTAAATCCAATAGAGAGGAACCGTTGACGACTACTATCAGCTTCAGGGCTACTGAATCAATGAAGGAAGAGGTAAAGGCACAAGACGACCCACCTGAATTTTGTAGAGAAGCTATTCAAGAGAAACTGGATAGGAGTAAAGGGAAGTAATAGCCCTGGAAGAGATTAGATTTAAATACCTTAAGGTGGGGAGCATCCCAATTTTGCCAAAAGGCACAAGACTAGCAGAAAAACCCTGTACCAACCTCTTTCCTTGGCGTCCTTGGCGTCCTTGGCGTCCTTGGCGGTTCGTTATTTCATTAGACATCTCCAGAAATTAAATATGCGTCACCCAGAACCCTTGTACAGACGTAGCACTGCTACGTCAAAACAATTCTTTTTCGGAGATGTCTATTATTGGCCTAAGCCAAAATCCCGGATAAAAATAAACTTGCACATTTGGGATGCTCCCGATTTCCACAAAGCAATGAACTAAATAACAAGCGCAGAGTTCTTATCTTCCTCCGCGTTCCTCTGCGCTTCCCTCCGCGTTCCTCTGCGTTAAAAAACAATCTCCCCCCTCATCCTCTCCTCCAACACATCCAACAACCCATCCACATCCTTTCCAGCTTGCTCAAAACAAATCGGTGGTGCTGGTTCCGGTGCAAACTGAATTAACTTAATTTCCCCCTTCCCAATCCCAATCATCACAACCTCCACATCCGGCTTGTGATTCTCCACAATTCCCAAAATTTCCTGAAGCCGATTTTCAACTCTAATATTTAAATTCTCTATCTGCTCTTTCGGACAATAAACAAAATGCGGCGTTGGTTGCAAATCAATACCAACAGTACCCTGACTGTCACCATTTGCTAACCACAATCCCCAAAACAGCGCCGCCAACTCTTGCTGATTTGCTTTGACAAACTTATCCAACTGGCGACGCCACTTGTTATCACCTGATTCTGCTTGACTATTACCAAAAAACATAAATAATTCGTAATTCGTAATTAAAATACTAAGACTAGACCTTTTATGAATTCCTCCATAACCTCTTATCTCTGTGTTCTCTGCGCCTCTGTGGTTAAATAAATTACTTTAAAACCGCAGAGGCACAGAGTCAGCTGAGAAAAAAGAGATTTTATGAGTCACTTTGAAAGGATTATTTCAAACCACTCTGTACACGCCAGAGACTAGAATAAATCCCATCTTTCTCCAGCAATTGCTCATGGGTTCCCGACTCTACTAATTTCCCATGTTCCATGACATAAATGCAATCGGCATTGCGGATGGTGGAAAGACGATGAGCGATCGCAATTGTAGTTCTATCTACTGTAATCCGTTCTAGCGATCGCTGGATTGCTGCTTCTGTCTCATTATCCACTGCTGAGGTCGCCTCATCTAAAATCAGAATGGGGGGATTCTTTAAGACTGCACGGGCGATCGCAATCCGTTGTCTTTGTCCACCAGATAACTTTTGTCCTCTTTCCCCCACAATTGTCTCATAACCTTCGGGCAAATTAATAATAAATTCGTGCGCCTCCGCCACCTTCGCCGCCGTGATGATTTCTGGCTCTGTAGTCTCAAAGCTGCCATAGGCAATATTCTCCGCTACAGTACCATGAAATAGAAACACATCCTGACTCACCAAGCCAATGCAACGACGTAAATCTTGCAAATTCAAACTTTGTAAATCAATGCCATCGAGAGTAATGCTTCCTGTTTGCACCTCGTATAACCGCAACAAAAGCTTGACTAAAGTGCTTTTACCAGAACCAGTAGAACCGACAATTGCGATGGTTTTCCCCGCCGGAATATCCAAAGACAGATTTTTAATAACTGGAAATCTATCTTTATAGGCAAAATAAACATTTTTAAATTGGACTTCACCACGTACCTCATCCACAGGTAACGCCACATCACCTGTATGAATAGCGATAGGAGTATCCAACAAATTCATCACTCGATTAGTAGAAGCCATTGCCCTTTGAAATTGGTCAAAAGTTTCGCCTAATCTAGTTAAAGGCCACAGCAAGCGCTGAATTAAAAACACTAATACGCTGTAAGTACCTACAGACATTTTTCCCGAAACCGCAGCCATCCCGCCATATAAAAGTAATGCCGTGAAACCCACCAAAATCAGCATCCGAATTAACGGGACAAAAGCAGCAGAAAGAGTAATTGCCTTAGAGTTACTGCGGCGATAAGCATCACTATCTAATTCCAAACGAGAGGCTTCATAAGTTTCAGCAGTGAAACTTTTAATAGTAGTAATTCCGGTAATATTATTTGACAAACGCGAATTGAGGAAACCTACCTTTTCTCGCACATCGGCGTAACGGGGTGCCAGCAGTTTTTGATAGGCAAAAGAACCCCAGAGGATAAACGGCATGGGCGACAAAGCCATCCACGCTACACTACGAGCCAAAATAAAGAAAGCAGCGCCAATAATTACAACAGTTGCAGAGACTTGGATAATATCATTCGCTCCCCCATCCAAAAACCGCTCTAATTGGTTAATATCATCACTGAGGATAGACATTAAACCGCCAGTGCTGCGTTCTTCAAAATAAGCCAATTCCAACTCTTGCAAATGTTTGTATGCATCCAAACGCAAGTCATGCTGAATATTCTGAGCCAAATTCCGCCAAAGTCGAGCGTAGGCGTACTCAAAAACAGATTCTAGTATCCAAATGATCACAGTGAGGAAGGAAATAATCAAAAATTGTTGAAAGACATCGCGTACCCCCAACTGGGCAATTATGGAATCCTGTTGCTTGACTACCACATCCACCGCTACGCCAATTAAACCGGGTGGTGCCAAGTCGAAAAATTTATTGAGGATAGAATAAGTAGTCGCCAGCCAAATTTGTTTACGATACTGGTGTCCATACTCAAGCAAACGCCCAAGAGGATGCGTTGAATGTTTATGCCTTCTTGATGCCCGATGAGATTTTAATACAGTAGCCACGGCTTTTTGCGGTTTTGTGTCACTGATATTAGCACGAAACAAAGTTTTCAGTCCCAAGTCCTGAATCTGAAGATTGATTCAGACAGACTAATGAGACACTTAAACTAGTAACTTGGGGACTGGGGATTGAGGACTGGGGACTGGGGACTGGCAGAAAGGGAAGAACCATACCCAATGACTAATAACAAATGACTAATGACTAACTTATATTGGAGAAAGGAATTTGAAAAATCAGCAATTGGGTAATTGGCAAACCACAGTTTTGGGAATTGTGTTAGCAATACTAGTGATTCTTGGGCTAAATTCCTTTATCATTATTAATCCTGGACAAGCAGGAGTGATCAGCATCTTGGGTAAAGCAAAAGATGGCGCTTTATTGGAAGGTATTCACGTCAAACCGCCTTTTATCACTGTGATAGATGTGTATGATTTGACAGTGCAAAAATTTGAAGTGCCAGCCGAGAGTTCTACTAAGGATTTGCAAAATTTATCTGCGAGATTTGCGATTAACTTTCGCCTCGATCCGATCAAGGTAGTTGAAGTCAGAAGGAAACAAGGAACATTAGAGAATATTGTATCGAAAATCATTGCACCCCAAACACAAGAAGCATTTAAAATTGCCGCAGCCAGAAGAACAGTAGAAGAAGCAATTACCAAAAGAAGTGAGTTGAAAGAAGACTTTGATCAAGCATTAGGCGATCGCTTAGACAAATATGGGATAATTGTGTTAGATACTAGCGTAGTTGATTTAGCGTTCTCACCAGAATTTGCCAAAGCAGTGGAAGAAAAACAAATTGCTGAACAACGGGCGCAAAGAGCCGTTTATGTAGCACGTGAAGCTGAACAAGAAGCACAAGCAGATATTAATCGCGCCAAAGGTAGAGCAGAAGCTCAAAGACTCTTAGCAGAAACACTCAAAGCCCAAGGAGGACAGTTAGTTCTGCAAAAAGAAGCAATTGAAGCTTGGAAGTCTGGCGGCGCTCAAATGCCCAAAGTTCTCGTTATGGGTGGTGACTCAAAAAGCGGTGTCCCCTTCATATTCAACCTTGGAAACGTCGAAAATCAACCTTAATTAGAGTAAACAATACTTAGTAAGTTGGGCTAGTCCCAACTCAAACACAACAGAAAAACCAACAAGAAAATCATCGAAGTTTATGTCAACCTCCAATCATCACAATCTCACCGCCGAAGAAGCGAAAAAATTACTGAAAAAATTCAACTGTCTAGACATCGCCCCTATCCTGAATCCATCAGAAAAAGTAGTAATTCGTGATGCCTTAATTTTGCTCACCAAGCTTGCTGATTACCAAATTTTAGGAATTTGTGCTGATACAGCAGAAGAAGGAATATTGGCAATGAAAACTTATTCTCTGGCTTTGGGTTATGAACCACCAGACAATTTACTTACACCTGAAGGCCCAGTTTATATCAAATTAAATGGTAAAAACGGCTTGTGCTATCTTGATTCCTACTCTGGACATCATCGTGGAGTATTAGTATCTTGCCAGTCTGACGACGAAGAGGGAATCAACGAGATGTATGGACATTTACCCTTGGATTTATTTGTATAGAGTTCAGCTAATGTAGGTAAGGTATGTGCCTTGCCTACTCACTAATGAAAAATAATTAATGAATTAAATCCTATGAGTATTATTACACTGCAATCAGTAACAAAAGACTTTGGCATCAAGGAAATTTTAAAAGATGCTAGCTTTAGCCTTGATGCTACTGATAAAGTTGGTTTGATTGGTACTAATGGTTCTGGTAAATCAACTCTGTTAAAGATGATAGCTGGTCTAGAATCTATTGATAGCGGACAAATTTTAATCAACTCCGGTTCTAAAATTATCTACTTACCCCAGCAGCCAGATTTAGATGAAAATCACACAGTTTTAGAGCAAGTTTTCGCCGACAGTGGCGAACATATTGCTTTGGTGCGAGAGTATGAGGAACTCTCAGATAAATTGGTTCACTATCCAGATGATAGTCAACTGATGTCTCGTCTTTCTGTGGTGATGCAACAGATGGATACGAGTGATGCTTGGGAACTAGAAACTAATGCCAAAATCATCCTCACAAAATTAGGAATTTCTGACTTTGATGCCAAGATAGGCACTTTATCTGGAGGCTATCGCAAGCGCATTGCTTTAGCATCAGCCTTGCTATCAGAACCCGATGTTTTGCTCATGGATGAGCCGACAAACCATCTTGATGCTCTTTCTGTAGAATGGCTACAAAGTTATTTAAATCGCTATCGCGGCGCACTTTTTCTGATCACCCACGATCGCTATTTTCTAGATCGCGTTACCAATCGGATCGTGGAAATTGACCGAGGCGACATTTACACCTATACAGGTAACTACTCATATTACCTCGAAAAGAAAGCTTTAGCTGAAGAATCTGCCGTAAGTAGTCAACGTAAACATCAAGGCTTGTTGCGGCGCGAGTTGGAATGGCTCAAAAAAGGGCCGAAAGCTAGAAGTACTAAGCAAAAAGCTAGAATTGATCGCGCTCATGCTTTGCGGGATACTGAATTTAAACAAGTTCAGGGTAAAGTTGATATTTCTACAGTTGGTCGTCGCATTGGTAAAAAAGTTATTGAATTAAATCAAGTTTCTAAAGCATACAATGGACGTACCCTGATTAATAATTTTACCTACGAATTTAGTCCCGAAGACCGCATCGGCATCATTGGCGCTAATGGTGCTGGTAAATCCACTTTAATGGAGATTATTACCGGTCAGATTCAGCCAGATTCGGGTATTGCGGAAATTGGTACGACAATTCACATCGGTTATTTTGACCAGCATTCTGAAGAATTGCTCACAGCTTTAAACGAAAATCAGCGCGTGATTGACTACATTAAAGAAGAAGGTGAATTTATCAAAATTACCGATGGTACTCAAATTACTGCTTCCCAGATGTTGGAGCGGTTTTTGTTTCCTGGTAATCAACAGTATGCTCCAATTAGTAAACTTTCGGGTGGTGAAAAACGGCGTTTATTTCTGTTGCGGGTTTTGATGAGTGCGCCCAATGTGTTGATTCTAGATGAACCGACAAATGATTTAGATGTGCAGACATTGGCAGTACTAGAGGATTATTTAGAAGATTTCGTAGGGTGTGTAATTGTAGTTTCTCACGATCGCTACTTTCTCGATCGCACCATCGACACAGTATTTTCCTTTGAGGAAGGCGGTAATCTGAGGCAATATCCAGGGAATTACTCGATTTATCTGGACTATAAGAAGGCTGAAGAAGCACAGCAACAAGCTGCTAACAGTAAGGAAAAGCCCAAAAATGCCGAAGCCCAAAATGGTGTGGCTTCACCCAAGGATGTAGAGAATACAAAGCGGCGTAGGTTATCCAATTGGGAAAAAAAAGAATTTCAGCAGTTGGAGGGTAAAATTGCTCAGTTAGAGGCTGAGAAAGCGGAAACTGAGAAAACGCTAGCGAATGTCTCACCGGGGAATTATAGCCAAGTGCAGAAATTGTACGATCATGTGGAAAATCTTAAGCACGCCATCGATGTGGCGACTGAACGCTGGTTAGAATTGGCTGAGATGGAGTAGACCTCTTGCATAAATCAACCAGAAACCTTGTTCAGTAAACCAAAATTTTTTCCCGAAAGAGCGATCGCTACAATATTTGTAGCTAAGGAGATCCACAGTCACTACAGAACTCTGGCTTCAGATTTATCACATCTGCACAGTCAGATTCCTCGTACAAGAACCGGACAGCCCCTTTGTGTCCTGGTTGTCCCCCTACCTTCAAACCACTCTTTTTCTTGACTGCTTTCTTTTTTGCATTCAGTGGATCGGCTGATGGTGGTGATGATGTCCAGCACGTTAAAGAAGCTGTAAAAATTTATAATTTAAGCATTGTTCATAATTTAAAGTTTTTTCTATGAGAAATCGAGGGGTGGTTTATTGTGCAATGGGAAATATTATATATCTGGAAGCAGCTTTAATCAGTGCGATGAGCCTACGTCAACTGGAGCCAAAGATACCCATTACTCTCATCAGCGATCATCTGTTATTGAAACTTCTGCCTCTTGGTGACTACGAAATTACTCCTAGTTTTATTGAGGCAAGTGAGATAAATGATGATAGCTCATTCTTCTCTAGGGACATTAAGACACGTCTATCAACCTTTAGTCTATACAAAGAAACACTTTTTCTAGACGCAGATATTCTTCCCCTAAAACCTATTTCTGAGCTTTGGGACTACCTCTCTCAAGAAGATATGGCTATGGTGGTTGACAGACTTCCAACCTTGTCCTTGTGCGAACATATTTCCCCAGAAGAGAAAAGTTACACCTTACAATATCTTCCAGAAGGCACAACTCAGTTTAATAGTGGGGTAATTCTTTGGAGGGACAGTATACAAACTCAGTTTTTGTTTGAGCTATGGCATCAGGAGTGGCTAAAGTTTAAAAAGCAGGATCAGCTAGCCCTAGTTAGAGCCATTAATCGTACACAATTTTCTGTGACGAGGCTTCCTCAGATATATAACATTTCCCCAATCGACGCTGCATCTAGGGTGAACAATAAATCTGTTGAGATGCTTTCTCATATACATCAAATGTGCCAAATTAAAGCTGCATCTATGCTCGATCAGAAAAATGATATTTGCTTTCTCCATTGCTGGGGTGGGCTTGTTACTTCAGGCAAATTCCGTCAAATTGCTTACAAATTTTATCCAAATATAGTTCAGCAAGTAGTTGGCGCGATCACTTTTTATTTAGACAATTATTAATTCGGCTTAAAAACTTTTGAATATGAGATGGCGGGTGGTGTTCGTAGTAGCGTTAATCGCGTCTCTCCTAACTCTTTCTTTTGTTCCCATGCAATAATCTGCGATCGCTCAGAAAGTCTGCCCCAACGTCAGCGGTTATTATAAAAGACCGGGTGGTCTTATTGTGAATTTAACCCAGAACCAGAACAGTTGTACTTTTGAGGGTACAGTAACTAACTCGCCTACCATATTCCATAAAGTCACTGGTGTGTTCTATGATAATCGCACTGCTGACGTTGTTACAAGTCGTACCAATCTTTCAACTGGTTGTCAGACACTGATGTATGCTACATTGACTTTTCTTAGTGTACCAAATCTATACAGAAGCGTCGTATATCAAACAGACGGTAAATGCGAGCTGCCCGAGAACTATACTGAAGACGATGTTTTTACAAAACTTTGATTAGTTATAGGTGACTGGTACTAATTTAAGAGGATGTCTGAAAAGTCTTTATAGATACTGATATCAAGTCTTAATAAGTCAGCATCTCACCTTTGCAAACACCTGACGATTATAAATCGCGGCTACACAGACAAAACCCACCTCCCTGGGTTCAAAAACCTTAATTTTTATTAGTCCGCGTAGGTGGTCACTGAGCCTGTCGAAGTGCGGACTTTTTTGTGTAGCCGCGAATTCCATTCTATTACTATTTTAACTGTCTTAACTGTCTTAACTGTCCACTTAACTGTTTTACTCCTATTGCATTTTGTTGATAAAGCTGAGATGATTCATAAGTTGAAGTTCAGTATATTGTTTTTAAACAAACAAGCTTCTTTTAAAGATTGTCAAACTAAATCTTATTTTGTATTGTTCAGGTTTTAGCCGAACGGTTGAAAGCTGGCATCCAGCAAGCACAAGCAAACATCTAAGTGCAAAGATGGTTCTAAGTTCTAACTATCGAGTAAAAAATATTACTCAATAGCTAGGACTAATTATTTGGCACAAAAGTACTATTTTTGTTTACAACAGATATTCAGTTAATCTCCAGAATATGCCAACCCAAGTTGTTCCAGCTCAACCTTTAACAAATGCTTTTTCCGGTTTTACTCAATTTTGGGAAGATGTAAAAGCGGTTGTCCAGCCTTACTGGTATCCAACAGAGCCAGGAGAAAGAGCATTTTCAGATGTGATTCGTGCCTGGGGAATGCTCATTCTCCTGATATTATTAATAATTGCGCTTGTAGGTGCGACTGTTTTTAATAGTTTCATCAATCGCTATTTACTCGATATCATTATTAAAGAAAAGGATCTTTCTAAGTTTTTTGATGCTTTATTACTTTATGGTATGGCTCTGGTATTGGTAACGCTCTTGGTAGGGTTTTCTAAATTCCTTAGAAAACAAATCGCTCTCGATTGGTACCAATGGCTAAATAATCGCATTCTATCAAAATATTTGAGCAGTCGAGCCTATTACAAAATAAACTTTAAATCAGATATTGATAATCCAGATCAACATCTATCTCAAGAAATAGAACCCATTGCCAGCAATGCTTTGAGCTTTTCAGCTACTTTCCTGGAAAAAGTCCTGGAAATGACAGCTTTTTTAATAATCCTTTGGTCAATCTCTCAGCAAGTTGCGCTAATTTTAGTTGCTTATACGGTCATAGGCAATTTGATTGCCGTTTACTTGACTCAAGAATTAAATAAGATTAATCAAGAAGAACTCGAATCGAAAGCTGACTACAGCTATTGTCTGACTCATGTTCGCACTCATGCTGAATCAATAGCTTTCTTCCGGGGAGAAAAACAAGAATCAAATATCATTGTCCGCCGATTTACTCATTTGATAAAAAATGCCAAGCGCAAGATAAATTGGGAGAGAAATAAAGATATTTTTAATAGAGGATATCAGGCTGTAATCCAAATCTTTCCATTTATAGTATTCGGTCCTTTAGACATTAAAGGGGAAATGGATTTTGGAGAAATTAGCCAAGCAGCTCTAGCCTGTAACCTATTTGCTAATGCTTTGGCAGAATTAATCAATGAATTTGGGACTTCTGGACGATTTTCTAGTTATGTTGAGCGTTTATCTGAGTTTTCAGATGCTTTAGATGAAGTAACTAAACAACCAGAAAATGTCAGTACTATTAAAACAATAGAAGAAAACCATCTGGCTTTTGAGAATGTTACCTTACAAACGCCCAACTATGAACAGGTAATCGTCGAAGATTTATCTTTGTCTGTTCAAGCTGGAGAAGGATTATTAATTGTTGGTCCTAGTGGTCGAGGCAAAAGTTCTCTATTGAGAGCGATCGCTGGTTTGTGGAATGCAGGGACTGGTCGTCTAGTGCGACCTCCCTTAGAAGAAGTCTTGTTTTTACCCCAACGTCCTTATATAATCTTGGGAACTTTACGCGAACAGTTACTTTATCCTAATACTAGTCGTCAGATCGCCGACGTAGAACTCAAAGCAGTATTGCAACAAGTCAACCTGCAAAACTTACTTAGTCGAGTCGATGGCTTTGATACAGAAGTTCCTTGGGAGAATATATTATCAATAGGAGAACAACAACGCCTTGCTTTCGCACGACTGTTAGTTACTCGTCCTAGTTTTACTATTTTAGATGAAGCAACGAGTGCTTTGGATTTGAAAAATGAAGGAAGTTTATATCAACAGTTACAATCAACGAAAACAACATTTATCAGTGTTGGGCATCGGGAAAGCCTGTTTGATTATCATCAATGGGTTTTAGAACTTTCACAAGATTCCAGTTGGCAGCTTATGACTGTGCAGGATTATCGGACTCAAAAGGCAAGTATTACTAAACCCCCAACAAATGCTCAAATAAAAACAGATGATTCATCTCAAGATAAATCCCTAAAGCAAGCAGAAATAAACACAGTCGAAGGATTTTCTCATAAAGAAATGAATGCATTAACATACTATTCCATTAGTACTATTAGAAGTAAGGCAAGTAAAGGCGAGTCTATTACTACTAAGGACAGCTTTACCTATCGCTATGATAAAGATCCCAAGATGTTGAAATGGGTGAGAGTTTAGCGATTAGGCAGAGCCAAGTCATTGAGGAGCCGGATGAAGTGAAAGTGTCACGTCCGGTTTTGAAGACGAGCGGGACTCGTCAGAGTCTCGCTTAGGGACTGACAACAAATAAATTATCCAATCTTGTGGGGTGGGCAACATGAGCGCCTTTGGCTGTGGGCGGGTGAGACACCCACCCCACAAGAAATAGTTGAGTATTTTTTTATTTGTCAGTCCCTTAGTTTAAGGGTCATACAATCCAATTAACTCTTGTGGGGTGGGCGTCTCACCATTGGTGTCAAGTTAAGATAAAACCCCTTTAAAACCTCGTTTCCAGTCTCTGACTGGGAACGAGATCATCTCTAAGAGGCTTGTTCTAGGCTGGCTTTCACGTTAAGTTGACACCAATGGCGTTTCGCCCGCCCTATTGACTGGGCGCTCATGTTGCCCACCCCATAATATTGGACAATTTATTTCTTGGAGTTCCCTAATCTAAGATGGGGTAAGCTTTTCAATAAGTGCTTTCTCGCATCAGATTGGTGAAAGAACTATGGTTATGCTGCTAATTTTGATCTAGTTTGAACGAAAAATCGTCGTTTCAGGCACTTGAAATTTTCTTAGCGTACAAGAAACCTTTTTTGGCACGGTGATGCCTTTTACTATGAAAGAAAGCAAATATGGAGGCATAACAGCTTATGAATCTTGTCCCTGGACAATTTCTTTTTGGATAAAACTAATTTGTGCAGCTAATTCTTGTCGAGTGGAAGCTTTGAATAGATATCGGAAAAAAAACCAGATTAAGTAACCAATTCCAGTCAACTCAAACACTAGATTTAACTGCGGTATTTCATTTATTACATTTAATACAGCTAGAATTAGCTTAACTGCAACAGTCGCTGTAATAATTGTAGCAAAACAAATAATTGGCAGTTGGTATTCAGTGGAAAAGCTACCTAAGTATTTAGGCAATTGCTCCAAAAATGTAGAGATTTTCCCGCCAATTTGCTGCCGTTGAGGTAAGGGTTGATTATCAGGTCTTAGCAATGGTTGAGTATCAAGGTTTGAACTTTCAACTGCTACGTAGTTTACCGTCGTAGGCATCGCTTCGGTAGATGTAATATCAATAGATTTCGATTGTTGTACTTTACTCTCCTGAAGTAAGGGTTGATTATCAGGTCTTAGCAATGGTTGAGTATCAAGGTTTGAACTTTCAACTGCTACGTAGTTTACCGTCGTAGGCATCGCTTCGGTA
>NZ_JBALEK010000014.1:0-103835 GCF_036917815.1 Nostoc sp.
TCTTCTAATCTTTATTTTTGTCAGAAACTTGTTGGAGTTCCTTGATTTCAAAATCCTATCAACCTTTTTAATTAATAATAGTAAATTTGATAACAGTAAGGTTAATTAATATTGCAAAATATGAATAACGAAAGTTTTTAGTAGACAGATATGTATAGTTTTCCAAAAAACTGAAATCTTTCTATATATAAGACTTTTAGCAAAGAAAATAGACAGACTATTCTAACTGTATTTCCAAAGATAAATGATTGAACTTCTGTTCTGACTATAGATATCTCACTAAGGATAAATCGACAATATTTTCTCAACTTAAAACAACAGAATGACGCAATTATCGGGTTTGAAGCTCTTTAGCTGAGGCAGTCCGTTGGGCGGCTTTGCCGACTTGAAAGAACTGCCGTGATGACTAATTGTAACCACGAATACTGTTTGTAAATTAATTCCTCAGCGCAAGTAAATTGGCCAGATGTATGATATTCTTTATTTATAGGGAATCTAAATCGCTAAAGCACAAAGGATCTCCAAGCACTTGCGCTCTAGTGAAGAAGCCAAATCCCATAAGTTAACCAATTGTTTGATGAACTGATGGTTTTGCTCTACAAGTCTCTGGAGGATTGTGGAAGTACTTGATCGGTAGCAGTTCCAAAGTTCGGGGGGACTTTGGTCTGCTTGCAGTTCATCAATCACTTTTGGGATAAACCCTTTATTCTTTACAGATAGTTTTTTCTTAAGTCCTTAGAAAGAATCGAAGTTTTGGTGAATGAAAGAATAGAACAGGTAATCGATAACAGCCCTAAATCATTCATGAAAAATTAGATAGGACTACCATATATGAAACACCCTGATCTCTACAAGGAATCAAAGAATGGTTAAGGGTGTTTTTTAATTCCCAATTTTTTTATCTTTACACTGTAACTTTAAAAAGCTAGTAAAGTATCAGGTTTAAATAATCGTGAAATTGGAAAAATATTTGTCAGTCTTATTGATGAAGTATTTAAGATTTACACATTATTCAAGGATGCGATCTAAATGACTAAACCGAAAACAACCCGTAAATCTGTTCACGATCGCATCCTAAGTACAGCATCAGGCTTATTTTACCGAGAGGGAATTCGCAATGTCGGTATTGACAGAATCGTTGCGGAATCTGGGGTTGCTAAAATGTCACTCTACAATCATTTCAAGTCAAAGGATGCATTGATTGAAGCGTGGCTGCGACAACAGGATGTAGAATGGTGTGAATGGCTTCAAACCACGATTGAACAACAAGCTTCTAACCCATCCCAACAACTGTTAGCGATATTTGATGCCTTACGGGAATGGTTTGAAGGCCCAGATTTTCGAGGTTGTGCATTTATTAATGCTTCAGTGGAACTAGCCAATGCTGACCATCCTGGACATCGAGTAGCATTGGAGCATCAAAAATCGATTTACCACTATATCAAGAGCCTAGCTCAAGCCGCAGAAGTTTCATCACCGGAACAGTTAGCCAGGCAACTGCTTCTTTTAGTGCAAGGTGCGATCGTCGTTGCCATGATGGAAGGAAGTTGGTCAACTGCTTCACAGGCGAAAAAAGTAGCAGCAACCCTAATCCAGACTGCATCAAAATCCGGCGTTACCGAAACAGTGCTGAGTGCTGAGTAAAAAAGTCTATTATATAATTTAATGTAAAGAATCGCACTGCAACTAAGTTCGGAGCAGTCAGGGATGAGAATTCATTACTTACAACATCCGGTTTTTGCTTCATGACCTGCAACTTTCACTAGGTTTCATTGGCATGGTGATACTTTAAATAGGGTATTAGATTTAGAAATTCTGTATAACTATGCCAAAAGCTATATCTTGCTATAATCTTGACAAAGACTGTTTGAGTGAAGTGCGAGGTCTTATGGTTAAGGCAGTTCAGCAAGACAGCGTTAGGACAGCAGAACAGCAAATTGAGGATAGAAGGCAAGAAATTGACTATGACACTAGAGAATTCACAATAGAGATCATAGTCAATAAATACTTAGAGAAGGATGATGACGATCTCAGCGAAATTTATGTACCTGAGTATCAAAGGGAGTTTGTGTGGGATATTACTCGTCAATCTAGATTAATTGAATCTATTATTCTCGGTTTGCCTATCCCTCTACTCTTCGTCGCTGAAATTAAAGAATCTGGAAGGCTAGAAATCGTTGATGGCTCACAGAGAGTTAGAACTCTCGCAGCTTTTATAACAAATCAGTTGCGATTAACTAACTTGAGAACATTAGACTCCCTGAATGGTTTTTGCTTTAAAGAGCTTGCACCATCACGCCAGAGAAAGTTTAAGAATACTCCTATCAGAATGATCGTTCTTTCAGACAAAGCTAATGAAAGAGTGAGAAATGATATGTTTGACCGAATCAATACTAGTAGCCTTGACCTAACTCCTATGGAAACTAGGAAAGGCGTATATAGAGGTGATTTTATTGATTTTGTTTTTGAATGTTCAAAGAATGAAACCTTTATCAATCTCTGTCCAATTTATAGATACTTCCAACACAGGAATGAAGAAGCTGAACTTGTTCTAAGGTTTTTTGCGTTTTCGGAAACTTATCCAGAGTTTCGCCTCTCTGAGGTAACAAATCATCCTGATCTTGAGCGAAGAGGAGTAGCTAGATTTCTTGACGAATATGTTATTTGGAAGAACAGCAACTTTACAAATGAAGAAAAAAGCCAAAAACTGCGTAATTTTGAGCAAATGTTGGTTTTTGTAGAGAAGACATTCCCAAGTGGTTTTAAAAAATATCATGATTCGGATTCGACTCCGCGCCCTTACTTTGAGGCTATCTCAGTTGGTTCTTACCTAGCTCTACAACAAAAACCTGATTTAGTCATTAGAGGCTTGTGGCAAACTGGGGAGAAGAATACTCAGGTATATTCTTTCCGTATTCCCATTGGTCGCTATCAAACCCACAAGCCTGAGAATATGCGGCAGAGAATTGACTATGTTAAGGAGAAGCTTCTTAGCCACAGTTTATGAAAGAGTTCATAAGGGACTTTGATAAGCGAGTAGCCGAGATTGACAAATATTTTGAGTTGGTAGACAGAATTGAACAGCTTGGGGCTTTTTCTACGAATTCAATAGTTTTCCCTTCAGGCGAATACACGGTTGATAGTGATCTTCAAAAAATCCTGAAATCTCATTGCTATTTACTCTTATACAACTTAATTGAATCTTCTATTAGGAATGGGATAACTGCAATTCATGATGCAATTATGATTGATCAGTTGACTTACAGAGATTTAAGTCCAAAAATGAAGAATATATGGGCATTAAATGATCTGAGTAAAAGTTTTAGAGATTCTTATATTAAGAAGGAAACCATAGCAAATAATCTTCAAGATACAATTAGATCGGTTCTGGACGATGAGATAGTCACATTAGATCCAACTAATATTCCAATATCTGGCAACCTTGACGCTAAAACTATCAAGGAACTTATAGATATGTATGGTTTTTATGGAAATCTAGGAGTTCCTGCTAAAGAGATAGATGACATCCTTAACTTTGTAGTTAAAATACGATGCGATCTAGCTCATGGAAATGTTTCATTTTGTGATGCATCAAATGAAATTATTTGGAATAAGTCAATCAGTACTGCTGATGGGAATGAGAAAATCTTCAGATACTTGATTGACGACAAAGAAAATGTGGTTAAGTATTTAACTAATATGCTGCAAAATATTGATGACTATATTGACAATAAAAAGTATAAATTATAGAAGATTGGACGCTGTGGAAAATGTTGGGTAGCGAGAGGGCTTCCTTACAACGTCCAAATTCCATCCGAGAGGTGAACCTATGCAAGCTAAACTTCAAGAACAACTTACGAGTGCTGATGCTGAAGTCATCTTAGGGCGTTTACCTGAGCGAATTCGAGAAGCTTTGATTGCTCGTGCTACTGAAATTGAGTATCCAGTCGAAGCGGTAATTGAAATGGCGTTCACGTAGTGTCTCTGAAAGAGAATCGCTAGTTTCCTTGATACAGAGGCATTGGGTTTTGTAGATTGCAAACCAGGAAGAGGGCAATAAAAATTCAGGCGTTGCTGAATTATGGGATGATTTCGCCCAATTAGGCACAGATTTTCAATGGTTTCAACCGCCAATTCATCCCGCATTTATGCAACGCCAAAATTCAATAGGCTAGAAGCATGACTACAGTAGTAATTTTACCAACAAGAGACGCTAGCGGTGAGAAATCCTATCGTGCGATGTCTGACGACAAGCCGCTTTGCGTCAGAGAAATATTTGTTCGATACAGCACTTCCGGCAGCTATGAGGTACATCCTCAAAGCTGAAAGCTATGATAGGAGAGGGGAAAGAAGAAAAACTGTATTGGATAATAGCCGGAAGTGCTGTATCAGCTAGCGCAGTCGGCGAAATTTCAACTTTGTATGTCATATTTTGTTCGCAGCTGCTCGAATGCTTCGTCTAGGGGGATACCTAAACCAAGCCCAAATTCCTCAAGACTTTTGCGAATTCCTGCGCTTGTCTCTAAAAGTTCTAGCCTGTCTAGCAATTCCTGATAGCTTTGGGCATCTTGAACAACTACAGACGCTTTCCCGTTAACAGTAAGGATAATAGGTTCTTTTGTTCCCCTAAGTTTTTCCAAAAAGGCTTTGGCACCCCGTTGAAATTCTGACAGTGGGTAAATGTTACGAAGGCTGAGAGTCATATTTTCATAGAATTAACAGATAATTTCATGTTAATTATTTGCGGACATGTTGTCAATCGCAACTAACCATTACAGCGATACTCCTGAAGGAGTCGCTACGCTAACGCGCTGGAGTGTGGTTTTGCCAATCAGAGGCATTTTTTCTAAACAAAATGTGCATCTTGAGGATTGAATGCCAGCTTAATTATTTCATGGGGATATACATTGCCAAACATAAGATTTCGAGGCACTCTGGCAATTAAAGTTTGTTCTCCCACCTTCACCCAAATACTACAAATCCCAATACCATTTAAAACCCGTTCTACTACCCCTTCAATAATTACTGACGAAGGTTTATGCAATATTGAAGAACTGGCATCGAAAATATTGAAAGTATCGCCAGATAAACAACATGAAGTAATTGGCTTGGTGATTTCCCCAGGATATAAAAACTCTATGCCGTTTGCAAGTTTGATAAAACTTCCACGGCTACTACGTTCTACCTGACACGGAATAATATTATCTATCCCTACCAGTCTGGCAAGTTGCTCGTTAGCTGGTCGGCGGATGATAGTTTCCAAGTTATCATCTTGGATAATACAACCGTCAAATAAAGCGATCGCGCGATCGGCAAAATGCAGTATATCTGTAAAATTATGACTGACTAATATGACTGCTGATCCCCTCTCTTGGGCTAATTGTCTAATTTTCTCGATCATCTGGGGACGTATTCCCACATCTAAAGAAGCAGAAGGCTCATCCAAAAGCAGCAATTCCGAATCAGCAACTAAACCGCAGGCAATACAAACCCGCTTTGCTTCACCACCAGACAGAGAACGAGCTGCCTGATTTGCTAAGTGTTCACAGCCAAAAGCTGTCAGTGCAGTATATACCCTTTGCTTAATCTTGTGTGTTGGTGTGCCGCGAAACTTTAATACCTTGGCAACATTATTAAAAACAGTGTCATCTAGTAGTAAGGTTTCCTGAAATACCAAAGCCGAACGACGACGCAACAATGTTTTATTGGCATTGCGGACATCCTCTCCAAATAATTGCATCTCACCACGGTAAGGTTGCAAGAGATTGATTGTTCTTAACAGAGTGCTTTTACCAGCGCCATTGGGGCCAAGTACAGCAACCAATTCTCCTGGACGAACTGCAAAATTTTCAATTGACAGGATATTTTTACGTGTTTTGCTATCAACGCTCACCTGTGGCATATTCAGGACATATTCGTTAGTACTCATAGAATTTTCTTGTCATGCTGTAGGATAGTCAGCAATACGATCACGGTGTATGTGATGATCAGGAGGATGTATGCGATCGCCATCGCCACATCGTAATTTCCTTTCCCTACCTCCGTAACGATCGCTGTAGTCAGGACTCTAGTCTGCCCCTTGATATTGCCGCCCACCATCATGGATGCGCCAACTTCCGAGATGACGCGACCAAAACCAGCCATGATTGCAGCCATTAACCCTAACCGTGCTTCCTTGATTAGCAACCAGTTGGCTTGCCACTGTGTCGCCCCCATTGATAACAGTCGCCAGCGTAGCTTCGGATTAATACTGATAATTGCCGCAAAACTGAAGCCAGCGACAATTGGAAAAGCAATGATGGTTTGGGCGACGATCATAGCTATGGGTGTATAAATTAAATCCAGATTTCCTAACGGGCCAGATCGCCACAAAAACATACTGACGAATAAACCGACTACGACGGGTGGTAATCCCATACCGAAGTTAATCAAACTAGTCAGAGTCTGCTTGCCGACGAAATCCACTAATGCTAGCCATAGTCCTAATGGTAGTCCCAGTAAAACGCTAATGGCTGTAGCTGTCCCAGATACGAACAATGTCATTGTCATTACCTGGAAAACGTCACTATCGCCACTGGTTAATAGTTCAGAAGCTCTCACAGCCCCTTCGATGATTGTATTCACAGTTTATTACCCTGACAATCTGATTGCTGCTGTCAAAGCCCAGATATCTAAACCTCGTCCATTTTGAAACCTGGAGTAGTGTGGGCATATTGCCCGCTACTACCATTCGGGAGCAAGATGCTCCCACTACTTTGGAAAACTATGGTTCTCAAAATAGATGTGGTTTCTACTCAGAGAAGTAGGAGAATATGCGAGATTAGTTGAGGTTGTCTGTCTAAATGTACATATCTGCTGCGAGTGCGATGTCGAAGGGAAAGCAGACACATCCTCGTTTGTGGTTAGAACTGCAATAGCTTGCAACACAAGAACACTTGCAAGAATTACCTGACTTTGGGTGCAAATACGAAAATCATCACCAAAATTCCCCTCGCGCCATCTTTGAGTAGATGGCGTTTGTAAAAAAGATTTGGGTGTACCTCAGTTGCTTAAGGATTCGCTATGTTGACACTCTCAGGGCTAAAGCCACTGAGATTCTTGGTTCAACGAAACCACTTAACCTAGAGTCCTTGCGTCATCTAGACCTGAGCTTACTCCTGATATAGAAAAGAATAGTTTCTATTCTGTCCAATTGTAACAATTTATTGGCTCATTGTATGATATAGAAGTTTCTTTAAAATCCATAATCTTTCTCGGTTTTACCGGCATCAACATAAAATAGTGGTTGTTTGAACTCTTTTTTCCCGTGGGCTGCAATTATTGTCTGTCCTTCAGGAGATAAGACAAAATTAATAAACGCTTTAGCTCCTGCACTATTCACTCTGGGGAATTTCTTCGGATTCACTTCCATCACATGGTAGAGATTTAACAGTTTCTTATCTCCTTGCACCAGTATTGGCAAAGACAGGTTTTTCTGCTGAAATATATAGGTTGCTCGATCTGCTAAGGTATATCCCAGTTTTTGATTAGCAATTTGCAAAGTTTCCCCCATCCCTGAACCTGTTTGCTGATACCAAGCGCCAGATGGTGTGATGTTTGCCTGTTTCCATAAATCTTTTTCTAGTTTGTTAGTACCTGAGTCATCACCCCGCGATACAAACAATGCTTGATTTTTGGCAATCAGACTGAATGCTTCCACAGCATTCTTTTTCCCTCGGATCTTTGCTTTGTCTGCATCTGGCCCGACAATCACAAAGTCATTGTGCATTACCAAGTGGCGATTAATCACCGCCCCGCCTGCCAAGACTTTGCGTTCGGCTTTCGGTGAATTGACGAATAGCGCGTCAACCTCACCTTTTTCAGCCAGAGCCAAAGCTTGTCCGGTGCCGACTGCAACCTTTTTCAGCCTATATCCTGTTTTATTTTCAATCGCCGGAACTAAATCATCTAGCAGCCCACTATCCTCAATACTGGTTGTCATCGCCACAATGATATTTTTACTTGCTGATGACTGTCCCAGAGTTGGCTCTTGGTTGACTATACTACCAAAGCCGATGCAAAGAATCGCCACGAAAATTACCAAACATCCATGACGCAAAGCCCGATGATTGATCATTGCACTCTCCTAGCAATCTATGTGCCAATATTTTTTACTATGGCAAGTAAAGCTTACATTGAACACTATAAGCAAGATTGAGTAGGAAGGCAAGAATATTTATGTTGTTTTCAAGACAATTTTTCTGATGAGAGGAATTCTTGACAAGATGCTGACATCTGAGTTTTTACCCAGCATGGCGTTACTTGAGAGGAACTTGACAGAAGTCCTGGTAAGCTGTTCCACATTTAATTTGCATAATTAGGGCGCTCATGTTGCCCACCCCACAAGAGTTATATTAATTTTGAATATGCAAACTAGATGTGGTTTAGCTTATGGCTTTAGACGCTTCGTTTCAGTCGTTGTGACGTAGTTTAGAGATGCTTGGTGGAATGCGATCGCAGTTGATCAAAGACTGCGATCGCAACACGTTCGTGTGTCCACGATGGATTTAAGAATAGCAACGGTCGGCATCCAGGCAACCCTAGATATAGCGGTTCTCAGTTGAGTGCAATACAGACCTAACCCCCAGCCCCTTCCCTATAAGGGAAGGGGAGTAAGATTCAAAGCCTCTCTCCTTTTAGGAGAGAGGAATGGAAGTGAGGTCAAACTGTATTGCATCCAAGTGAGAACCGCTATATTAAAGGAGGCTATTCTCCTGGCATCAATAAGCGGTAAAGGAAGTTTTTACTTACTTGGTTCTGTCTAGCCATTTCCAGAAGTAGTATATCTCCATTTTTGAGGAGGACGAAAAAGCATTGAGCATCGAGGTAATCATCGTTGCGTAATCCTTCATCAGCTACCTTTGTTTCCTCTATCTCTTCATAGTTCAGGTAATGCTCTTTGTCCTCAACGTCTACTACATTAAATACGATCGGCATTGGCTTTTAAGGTACAAGAGTACATTGTTAAGCATAAATCGGATAGTTGCTTCAAGTCTGTTAGTTTCGTTGCAAAATATAACCCTCCGGGGATGTCCTAAGAGGGTTTGGAATTTCAGTATTGCAAGGGTATCTAATGCGCCTTTGGTATTTTAATTAAGTCATTAATTAGGCAACTTGCAACAAATCAAGGCAACCAATTTATCTAGTACTTGGCACTCATCACTTCATCAATTGTGCGCGGAAGAATGCTGACATGATTTGTGGATATGCTCTGCTATTGGAAATTCTTCAGGGTTTGGCAACGCCTCCTATTTTATTATTTAATGCTGGAGCGATCGCAATTTCAATCAATTACAGCTAACACAGCTTTCGGCAATAACTTATCTTTAAACCAAACAATTCTAGCGGGGACATCATTTAATTTTACTCCTGCTTTTTCTAAATTAAGTCGCTCGGAAATTGCCAAAATCAAGTCATCGCGTCCAGCACGTCGCACTTGAGAAAACTTCTTTTGTAAATATTCTGGCCGCCAATAACCAACAATTTCTAATAAGAAGGTACGTCCATCAGGATGCACCAAGCGAAAATCGGGAATCATCACACTACCGGGAATTGGGATCAAATCAACTTCTCGCTCTAATGCCCAGCCACTTTTTAATGCATCCCATTTATCTGCAAAGGATGCTTCTAGCATACTATCGTAGGGCTTGCCTGGTGGATAGTGGGATACTAAACCACATTCGGAATTGAGGGTGAAACGTCCAGTTTTCCAAGTATTTGTATAAGCATCACGGGTTTGGAGAATAGAAGAAAGACTCCATCTAGTAACGTGAAGTAAAGCGGGAATAAGTTTAGCGATCGCTAACCCATACCGTGTACTAGGATTAAACAAACTCGTCGGTCCGTCAATGGTAATTGTAAACCCGTGGTCAGCATCACCTTCAATATAAGCCATCAATTGAAACAACTTCAGATAGCGAAATAACAGCTTATATTCACCCGGAACATTCCGATGAGCATTTAACACAAGTTTACTGGCTTTATAAAATACACCCTGCACTTGAGATAAGTTATATCGATTTAATAAATCTGGTGCTATTGGGGCATCAAAAACAGTTAAAATCTTATTCTCAGATAAATCAGCATATAATCCATTCCGAACCTGTTCTGTTAAAACTTCTCGCTCAAGTTCTTGAGTTAACTCATCAGCAATTTTACTCAGAGTAACTTGTGTAGATTCTCGACTGGAAACAGACTTTGCCGCTAGCGAAAATACTCGTTCTCTTAACATTTGTGGTTCCAGAGGACTAACTACCTCAAAAGTGCAAAAACTACTTTTGAGAATATAACCTAATCCCCGCTTCACCCGATAATCTGTAGAATCTCCTTCAAAATCAGTCAATTGTCGCTCAAGCACACCTTGAGTCTTCCCCACTGCTGATTGAAAGTAATTAATTAACTCAATCGCCAACTCCGAAGTTTTCTGATCAATCTTCAGTCTCTTCGGAATAATCTCCTCCCCGGTTTGGCGATGCATCAGTAAGTCTGTCGGTAACATCTGCTGAATTTTTGATTTTAGATACTTCGACTTCGCTCAGTACAAGTTTTGGATTTTGAACTGAATAATTAATTTCTAACTGTTCGGCAGCCTTCAAATTCCTTTCCTTCCCATTCCCATATACAACCTGCAACTTCCCTTTACTCTCTTTTTCTCCCCCTGCCTTCCTTTCTCCTCTTCGCCTAGCTGAAGTTCCCTCTTCACTCGTATCTTCCGCCACCACTTCATATAAAATCGCTTGCTTATTCTCAATATTCCCCTTCCGTAAAATCCTCCCCAATCGCTGAGTATACTCCCTAGCCGAACCCGTTCCCGATAAAATAATTGCTACTGAAGCCGCAGGCACATCAACCCCTTCATTCAACACATGAGATGCAACCAAAGTATTATATTTACCCTCTCGAAACTTTGTTAATATCTCATGGCGTTCTTTCACTGGAGTTTGATGAGTAATTGCCGGAATTAGCAACTCTTGAGAAATGCGGTAAACTGTCGCATTATCCGCAGTAAAAATCAAAATTCGTGCCGGGTAATGTTCTGCTAATAAATTAATTAGAATTCGCAATTTACCATCAGTACCCAAAGCGATATCTTTCGCTTCTCGGTGTGCTAACATCGCCCTACGTCCAGATTGCGATCTAGCACTCATTTGGACGAACATTTGCCAACCTTGCAGACTCCCCAAAGAAATCTTTGATTGCTTCAAAAAGTCATTGCGGGTTTGAATTAGTTGATTGTATCTTTCCCGCTCAAGTTGGGATAACTTTACCTTAATTTGGACAATTTCATGCTCTGCTAAGGCCTTTCCCGCTAAATCTTCGGCGCGTTTGCGATATACTTCTTGACCAATGAGGATATTTAAGTCAGCGTGTTTACCATCGGTGCGTTCCGGTGTGGCAGAGAGTCCTAGGCGATAAGGTGCGATCGCATATTCAGCAATCACCCGATTAAAATCTGTGGGTAAATGATGACATTCATCAAAAACAATCAACGCATATTGATTTCCCAAGGTTTCGGCGTGAATTGCGGCACTATCATAAGTTGCAACTAAAATTGCCGTTCTATCCCGCGAACCACCCCCCAGCAACCCTACCTCAGCATCAGGGAAAGCCGCCACCAAATGTGCATACCACTGATGCATTAAATCTAAAGTTGGCACTACAATCAACGTCGTGCGCGGCGTTGACTGCATCGCCATTTGCGCTAAATAAGTCTTTCCCGCCGCCGTGGGAAGCACAACAACTCCTTGTCTACCCGCCAGTTTCCAAGCTGCTAGTGCTTCAGTCTGATGGGGATAGGGTTGCATTTCGAGGCTAGGAACCAAATCTACAGGATAAAATTGCTTCGCCTCGTCGATAAAATAAACATCTTCCGCTTGTAGTGCTTCCACTAGCGATCGGTATCTAATTGCCGGAATGCGGAATTTTTCAACTCGATCATCCCATGTCGCGTAGTCCATCCAACCTTTGCCACGTGGTGGTGGATGCAAAATTAATGTGCCACGATCAAAATTTAATGTAGGGGTACGAGCCATGATGATTGGGGATTGGGCATTGGGCATTGGGAATTGGGAATTGGGAATTGGGGATTGGGCATTGGGCATTGGTAATTATTTCTATTCGCCATGCCCCATTCGCTATTCCCCACTTCCTACTCCATTGATTACTAATAACGCGAAAAGTGCATGACTCATCCAAGTAACTCAGACAAAATCCAACTAGATACGCTCATTAGTCACGGAATGTCATATCGGCAAACTAACAATAACCTTGCCGAATCTTATAAAGAACAGCAACAGAGCTTTCTGCTAAAACGGCTGCAATTGCAGGCGCAGATTTTGCTGGTAGCTGGCTTGACTTTAAGCGCTTTTTTTCTTTGGGCAAATTCACAATTACAAGGCAAGATATACGCCTTTAAAATCGGTCTTTTAATAGAAGTATTCACACTCATTTGTTGGGGCTTATGTAAAACCTCAATAGGTCGTCGTTATCCAAACTTAATTTTTTTGAGTTTATGCTGGTCTGTAACTTGTGCTGTTCAAATTAATGTAGCTTTGCTGTTTAATAATCTCGAGCCTAGAGGCAATCTCTGGAATCTGATGTTTCTCACTCAGGCTACAATCATTCCAGTGCAATGGTGGCTACATTTAATCTCACAAGTGGGGACAATTATTTGCTATTCAGTTTTATATTTATTATATAATCCTTTATTAAAAAATTCATCAGCTTTCTACATTGAGCAGGGGTTATATTTATTTTGGACTTGCGTGATTTGTGTATTCTCCGTATTTTTATACGAACGCTTGCGAAAAAAAGAATTTTATGCTCGGAAGGCAATGGAACTCGCACAGTCCAAATCAGAACGGCTGTTATTAAATATTCTGCCAGAGATGATTGCAGAACAATTAAAACAACAGCCAACAACTATTGCCGATAGCTTTCTGGAAGTTACGGTATTATTTGCTGATATTGTTGGCTTTACAGAGCTTTCAACTCGCACGTCTCCTGCGGAATTAGTCGAGTTATTAAATACAATATTCTGTTTGTTCGACCAATTAGCAGAACTTCATGGGGTAGAGAAAATCAAGACCATTGGCGATGCTTATATGGCTGTTGCCGGTTTGCCAAATCAGTCTAACAACCATGCTCCAGCGATCGCTAACATGGCTTTGGATATGCAAAATGCTATAGCTACTTTTAATGAAGAAAATAACCAATCCTTTCGTATCCGTATTGGCATTAGTACGGGGCCAGTAGTAGCAGGGGTAATTGGGCTGAAAAAGTTTGCCTATGACCTTTGGGGAGATACAGTCAATACAGCTAGTAGAATGGAATCTCATGGCATCGCAGGTAGTATCCAGGTTTGTGAAGCAAGTTATCAGCTTTTAAAGGATAAATATTTGTTGGAAAAACGAGGTTTAATTCAGGTTAAAGGTAAAGGTGAAATGATGACTTATATACTCAAGGAAATTATTATAACAAATTAATAAATCTAGACCTTTACAATCGATTTAATTTAGTTTCAATCCCTAAGCTTGACTTTATCCAAAATGAAGAAGTCGGTTTTCTTTATTCGGTAAAACCTTGGCTTTTTGGCAAATACTTTTTCCACGTCAAGGATCATCGGTGAAATCTAAAAAGTAAAGCTGCTGTCCCACAAAGGTTTCAGCGTCATTTTGAGGGTTGTCAAAAAATGGATAAAGTGGAGCTAAGAGGTTGTTTGAAAAGTGGTTGACTGTGATTTTAAGTATTTATAGATCCCCCCTACCCCCCCTTAAAAAGCAGGGCTGTTTCATTCGTTCAGATCAGAATTTTGTCAAGAGTATCAACCAGAAAATTTAGTGAGTTGGTAATCGAAAAATTACTGTTTCAATCGGTAAATTTAAGTGCGATCGCCTGGTTTTTGACCCAATTAGAGTGTTTAAAAACCTGATTTTTTTGACTGATACGCTTGTAAATTAAGGTCTTTTGGGGAATGAATCAGCCCTGCCCTTAAAAAGGGGGGAACCGGAATCAAAGTCCCCCTTTTTATCGGGGGATTTAGGGGGATCTATAACGTTTTGCTAGCGACAAAAAGACCTTTCAAACATCCTCTAATAGGGATTTTGATGAATTGCAATTATAGCCTAGCCCAATTCAAAATTATGAAAATTAGTTTCAATCCCTAATAGGGATTTTGATGAATTGCAATGAACGATTTGTATCTGATTCTGTATTTATAAACTGTTTCAATCCCTAATAGGGATTTTGATGAATTGCAATCGGTGACCCGCAAACTTTTGTTAACAATTTTGAGGCGTTTCAATCCCTAATAGGGATTTTGATGAATTGCAATCTGAAATACAAGCAAGAGCGATAGGGCCGAGTGCCTGGTTTCAATCCCTAATAGGGATTTTGATGAATTGCAATGTGTACAAGAATCCGTGAGGGGGGGGGTAATTCGTTTCAATCCCTAATAGGGATTTTGATGAATTGCAATCACTAACCCCAAGAGATATCAAAGACTTAGTGCAGTTTCAATCCCTAATAGGGATTTTGATGAATTGCAATTGCTATCATGTTGCTTGTTCGCCGCGATACTTAGGTGTTTCAATCCCTAATAGGGATTTTGATGAATTGCAATAATATTTATTAGCTTCACTTTCGCTTTCAGCCTCAGTTTCAATCCCTAATAGGGATTTTGATGAATTGCAATGCGCTTGAGTAAATACATAGGAGATATTGAAAATGTTTCAATCCCTAATAGGGATTTTGATGAATTGCAATTCTTCTGTCTCCAATCCGAGCTATTGTCACTGCTCTGTTTCAATCCCTAATAGGGATTTTGATGAATTGCAATGCTGTCCCTTAGCGTCCTTGGGATCTGTTTGGTCTGTTTCAATCCCTAATAGGGATTTTGATGAATTGCAATGGCTGATAAAATAGCTCACACTATTTACTACAGAGTTTCAATCCCTAATAGGGATTTTGATGAATTGCAATCTGAGTGCGGTCTAATACTCCGTTGCGCTTGTAGTACGTTTCAATCCCTAATAGGGATTTTGATGAATTGCAATGCCATTCCCAGATATCTGAGGCGATCGCATTTTGAGTTTCAATCCCTAATAGGGATTTTGATGAATTGCAATCAGACTTTGAAAGTGTTCAAGCCGGCGGAAAACTGTTTCAATCCCTAATAGGGATTTTGATGAATTGCAATCCTTTACAGCATAAACAAATCCCGAAGCGGCAATCGTTTCAATCCCTAATAGGGATTTTGATGAATTGCAATCATATATAAGCTATTGCATCTCTTCATTCCAGATATGTTTCAATCCCTAATAGGGATTTTGATGAATTGCAATTTGTCTATGCTGATATTGTAACATAATCAGCAAACGTTTCAATCCCTAATAGGGATTTTGATGAATTGCAATATTGAGGAATCAATTTGAAAATGATTTTGAGTAGTGTTTCAATCCCTAATAGGGATTTTGATGAATTGCAATTTTCCTTGAGCGTATACACGTCTACATCTCTTGGGTTTCAATCCCTAATAGGGATTTTGATGAATTGCAATAGGAGGGGTTCATGGCGTGTCAATTTCAGGAATGTTTCAATCCCTAATAGGGATTTTGATGAATTGCAATGGCTGGCTATACCCGCTTACAGAAGTTGCTGCTGAAGTTTCAATCCCTAATAGGGATTTTGATGAATTGCAATTTTACCCAAACTCAGGTTAGGTTCAGATTTAAATGTACCGTTTCAATCCCTAATAGGGATTTTGATGAATTGCAATTTAAATTTTGGGGTCCGACTCTAATTTTTCCCGTTTCAATCCCTAATAGGGATTTTGATGAATTGCAATGCTGTTTTCTGCTGCCAGCCGCACAAGCAACATTTAACTTCAAGTTTCAATCCCTAATAGGGATTTTGATGAATTGCAATTTAAACCAAATGCTCATTTGCAACTTAAAGTTGCTCCGTTTCAATCCCTAATAGGGATTTTGATGAATTGCAATTCACAGATTTTCATCGAGTACAAAGGTGTGCAAGATGTTTCAATCCCTAATAGGGATTTTGATGAATTGCAATATCACTGCCACCAAGCAACTATTGCAAGATATCAGTTTCAATCCCTAATAGGGATTTTGATGAATTGCAATCTTTCAACCTCTATAAGGTCAAAAAACATTCCAGGTTTCAATCCCTAATAGGGATTTTGATGAATTGCAATCCTTCGCAACAATCCGCATCCCAATCTTCACCAAGTTTCAATCCCTAATAGGGATTTTGATGAATTGCAATGGCGGGAGCCTGAAAGCCAAGCTGTATTTAGTTTTCAAGGTGCGGTTGCGCGATTCTAGAGTAATCATAGCATTAGAGAATTCCTTTGGGAAGAGTGTCGGGAAAGGTTTAAGGCTGACACCCGGTTTTTGTAAGCATTTCAGACATTGCGCGGATGACAATTGGGGGATTAGAGGGCTGAAACGCTTGCTGGTGTTGAGATAGAAGCACTTTTTTGAGGCTATGGAATTTGTACACCTACCTGTCCGCGCATTTCACATCAAAATAACCTAAAGGTGATGGGGGGCGCGATCGCTGCCAACGGAAGTCAGAAATCCCAGTCTTTATAGCCTCCCACATCACACGCAACAGTTGTAATATTAGTCTTGAGACTCCTCAGAGCTAGGTTCTGATTCGGTTTCAAGTTCTTTTGTTTCGACTTTGACTGGAGGTTTAACGGGTTTTGGGCCACGCGCTAAGGCAGGATTTCCCTGATGCCTGTTTTCATCCCCGAATGATGCTTTTTTTTCTGTGCCAGACGAGCGATTACGGGTCGGTTTTGAGCTTTTGGGGTTGGATTCAATAGGAGTTATAGAATCCGATTTTTCGGAATTGTTGTCAGTAGTTCCTTGGGACTGACGTTCCGATTTCTTGATTGGACGTTCTACCATTGTGGATTTTTGTAAATTCATCTGTATAATACATCGGTTTGGTGAATATCAAACTGTTGAGTCGCATTTTTAAAGATTTTATTAGAAAAAAATTCAGGATTAAGAGGGAACAGGGAACAGGGAACAGGGAACAGGGAATCCCCATAATTAAAATTAGGGGATTTGAATAATGACGCATTGAAACATCGTGGCTTACGCCATCTTGTAACAAAAAATTTTTATCTCTTTTCATAAATAAATTTACTTGCTCTAAACCCTATATTCGGGGCTAATTCTTTTTTCTGTTCCCTGTTCCCTCTTAAGAGTTCCCGCCCCGAAGGGGCTTGGTCAGAATTCAGAATTGAAGTCTGACTGGCGAATGAATAAATGGTGAAAGGCCACACGAAATATTTCCTGTAGAACGCGCAAGGGACAATAAACGGGTGCGTTATCGGTAGCTGAACGCACCCGAAAACTATTCAACAAAATCAGGTCGTGCTTGTTGCCTTGATTTAAACTTTTCCTCTAAAACTGCCCAATTTTCTTGCTCAATTAAGCTAGTCAACTCATCGAGATTGTGACGATATTGTTGCAGCGATCGCAGCAATGCTTGACGATTATACCGCGCCATCATCACGCCCAACTCTGGATTCCCACCACCCACGCGACTGGTATCCCGAAAGCCGGAACTAGCTAATTTTTGAGCTAATTGCAAAACATCGGGGTCAGTTTCACTCAAACAAGCAGCAATCAACGAAGAACTGACCATTACAGGTAAATGGGAAATCCAACTCACAGCGCGGTCATGTTGCTCTGGTTGACAATAGTAGATATTTGCTCCTAGCGATCGCACAATTTCTTCTACAACGGTAATTGCACTAGTTGGTGTTGTAGTTATCGGTGTTAGAACATAAGGTTTATTGACAAATAGATGCTGTTGTGCAGCTTCTATACCACTGTCTGTTCTTCCCGCCATTGGATGACCACCGATAAAATTATCCCAAAGGGGAGAAATATCTTTAACTATCTGTGCTTTGGCCGAACCGACATCAGTCACCACTGTCGCCACAGACAAATGAGCGATTAACTGTTCAAATTGGGGCACAATAAGGGCTAGAGGCGTACAAATAAATACAACTTCGGCGGCTGCTAACAAACTTAGATCAACTGATGCTCGATCAACACTGCCGAGGTCAACTGCCTTTTGACAAGTGGTTTCACGGCGACTGACTCCTAAGATATGATGTCCTTGCGATCGCAAATCAAAACCCAAAGAGCCACCTATCAGTCCCAATCCTAAAATCCCAATATTCATTTTTGATTTTGACATTCCGTTTTTTATGACTTTACCAACAAATAAAGTTGGCATCCAAGGGGTAGCATCAATGACTGTAGAGGAATTACTGGAAAAATATGCAGCAGGAGTCTTAAATTTTAGTGGTATTGACCTAGCGGAAGCTAACCTAAGTGGGGTCAAACTGAGTGGCATAAATCTCAGCGATGCTAATTTGAGTATAGTCAACCTGAGTGGCGCGAATCTGAGTGAAGCTAACTTGAGCAATGCCAAGCTGAATGTAGCCAGACTGAGTGGCGCGAATCTATGCGACGCCATTATGAACAACGCCAGTCTCAACGTCGCTAATTTGATTCGAGCGGATCTCAGTCGCGCTCAACTCAGAGGAGCCTCATTGATCCGCGCCGAGTTGATTCGCGCTGATCTTAGTCATACTGACCTATTGGAGGCTGACCTCACCAGTGCCGATTTGCGAGAGGCGACACTCCGCCAAGCGAATTTCCGTCAAGCTAACTTGAGTGAGGCCATCTTGAAAGGCGCTTCTTTGACGGGAGCAAACTTGGAGATGGCGAACTTAAACGCCAGTGATTTCAGTCGTTCTGATCTGAGCGGCGCAAATTTGCGAGATAGCGAACTCAGACAAGCCAATCTCAGCCGTGCTAACTTGAGCGGGGCAGATTTGAGCGGGGCGAATCTCCGGTGGGCAGATTTGAGCGGGGCGAATCTCCGGTGGGCAGATTTGAGCAATGCCAAATTGAGCGGGGCTGATTTAATTGGCGCAGACTTAAGCAATGCCAATTTAACGAATACAAGTTTAATCCACGCCAATTTAACTGAGGCAAAATTAATTAGGGCGGAATGGATCGGTGCTGATTTAACAGGAGCAACTTTAACAGGAGCAAAACTTTATGCCACCTCCAGGTTTGGTTTAAAAACCGAAGGGATGATTTGTGAATGGGTTGATCTTAGTCCAGCAGGCGATCGCTCCATTGTCCAAAACTTCCATTCTGAAGAGTCACGAGATTTTTTTAACGAAACACCGCCAACAATTCGGATTGTTGTGGATGCAGCTCTAGAACACGAAGCCAATTTTGCGATCGCAGGTGCTTACTACCAAATTGCTCAAGAATACCGGGTGCTGAAACAACCCCCAAGCATCGAAAGTGGTCGTCGTCGAACTATTTTCACCTTTCATGTCGATAGCGACGAAGCATTATTTCCCACTGCTTACATTGTGATTCTTCCCTTTCTAGATGCAGCATCTACTCAAAAGAATATTTCCAGTATGCTAGAAATGCTCAACAGTGAAGTTGTTGCAAACCAAGATTTAAAATCGCTTCATATAGTAAAACAATTAAATATTCTTTTAGAGTCAGCCATAAGTCAGGCTACAACAATTAAAAAGACGAAAAAAAATATCGAAGTGGCTGCAAAATTAAATTTTTGCAAAGCCCCAACCCAAATAGTTTTAACAAATTCCAGTGCCCACACTTTGATTGTCCACTATCATCGCAACTTTGGGAAAAGATTTATTAATCGCTCTGCTCTCAATCCTTCAGCCTATAATAATATATCCAGTGAATCAACAAAATATATATTACCTTCATTAGATATGGTTATGGATTTTGTCAAAGGATTTCACTATATTAGTCATTAGTTATGGGGCATATAGCGGTTTCCATTCAGATGCGGTACAACATTACATCACAAGGTGTAGGGGCACGGCAGTGCCCATTGGTGTCAACTTAACGTGAAAGCCAGCCTAGAACAAGCTTTTAGAGATTATCTCGTTCCCAGTCTCTGACTGGGAATGCCCGTCGTTGAGGCTCCGCCTCAAGACTGGCGGCAGCAGCCCAATGAGATGCATTTCCAGCCAGAGGCTGGAAACGAGGTTTTAAAGGGGTTTTGGCTTAACTTGACACCAATGGGCACTGCCGTGCCCCTACGGGTGTACCTCACGTAAACGAGAACCACTATAGGGCATTGGAAAAATAACAAATGGCAAATGACAAAACAAATTTTGGAGGACGAAAATGAGCAATCTCTTTAATAAAATGATCGGTCGAACTCGCTATGTAGTCTTTCGGCTATTTCTGCACTTGGGGGGAGGTGAAGTCGCCCCAATTTTGGGAGTATTAAATAGTGCTGGACGAAATGCGATCGATGCCGATGGCGACTTAGAAGTTTTGGGAGAAGGATTAGTAGAAATTAGCCAAACCCTGCTGCAATACGATGAATATTGGCTTTCTGCTGCCAACGAAGGTGACGTATTTTGGAATGAAGGCGAGGCGGGAGATTATGTGAACGAATTATTTACCGACTCTGCCCAAAGATATCTCAGTGAACCAGATTACAGCTCTGATTCTGGAGCGAATGAACCTTTATCGATACCTGTAACCCGTAACGTCATTGTGATAATTACAGTAGCTTATGAAGGAGAAGTACCAGATTTAGAAACTGATCTTTCTAACGTCCAGGCACTTAAGGAAGCTTTTAAAGCCTTAATCAATTTGCACTACAAACAGAAACTCCAGGCAATCCAAGTGCATTTCTCGCCAGCACAATTAGGCGATGAACTCACTAGCGATCAACTGTTGCAATATTACCCAGAATTAATTCCTTTGTAATGTGTTGGGTAGTCCGTACTTACTACTTGCATCGAAAAATTGTTAAGCTCAGAGATAGGACAATAATCCAATGATCATGACCATAGTACGTAAATTTACAGCCGTCTTTTTAGCTCTGAGTTTGTGTTTTACAACTGTCGCTTGTGGAGGCGGAAACCAAACTAATTCTTCACCTAAAAACGTTAGTCAAACCTCTAATGCTACCAGGCTGAGTGACGGAGACTATCAAATCCAACAAGCTACTTATGACGATGCATCTGGGGAGTACAACCTGTTTTTACTTAACAATAAGCCCCCAACCTTTTCAACCGAAAATTTGCAAATGGCGCGGTTAACCGATGATCAAATCAAGGAGGGTAAGAAAACCTATCTCAAGGTAGAAAAAGGACAGCCAATTTTATATCTAACGGAAGACTTTAAAATTGAGTACGTCCACAACGTTACCGAAAATAAAACCAATCCCCAAACAGGACAACAAGAGACGGTTGTAGTCCGTCGAGAAAATAGCTTCTGGGCACCCTTTGCAGGGTCTGTGGCTGGTAGCTTGGCGGGTCAAGCAATTGGTAGTCTGTTGTTTAGACCCCAATATTATGTACCCCCTGCCTATCAATCAGGACAAGGATTAAATGGCTTCGGTGGATATGGTGGCAGCTATGGCCAAGCAGTTCAAAACTACCAAACTCGCTACAATGTGCCACCCGCAGCCGTGGTAAATCGGACTGCATTCCGCAATACAGGGACAATTAGAAGGTCATATCCGGGAAATTCAACTATACGCAATACACCGCGTAGCACTACAGGTAATAACCGTCCTTCTGGTTCTGGTTTTGGTGGTAGTACGTTACGACCCTCTGGTAACTCCAGCACTACCAAACGCAATTCTGGTAGTAGTTTTGGTAGTGGGCGTAGTACAGCACCCCGCCGTTCAAGTGGTTTTGGCAGCAGACGCCGTTAGAAAATTTCCATTCAATAAATAGACTGCCTAACAATTAAAGGTAGTGTGTTCCATAAAGAAGTCGGAGGATTGACTTGTTACCCTCCGGCTTCTTTTACTTGTGGGGTGGGCATCTTGCCCGCCTTTGATTAAGTAGCTAGGCGTAATAAGTAAGTCGGTGCTAATATTTCCAGCTATGTTAAGGAATTTTCATGTAGGGTGTGTTGTCGCCAAGCGCCGCACCGTCAACAATCTCAGGTGCGTTGCTATAAGGCATAACACACCCTACAGCTAATTTATATTTCTTCATATACATTGAATTTTTCTCACCGACTTACTTACCATTTCTTTGTGAGGCTGCGCCAAACCCTTTTAACTTCTTTCTTTACTTTGTGTCCAACTCTTACGAGACGCTGCGCGAATGCGTCCTTCTCCCTTGGCGCTAGCCTCTCCCAATGTGAGAAGGGGAGACGCTAACGCGAATGCGGTTCGTTTTCCTTTCTTGTACTTAAGCATGGTTTAGCGCATCTTCATACAGAATTGGTATAAATAAATTAAAGTTTGTAGTCAGGACTAAAGTCCTAATAATTGTTGTTTTGAGCGATGAATCGCTCACTACGAACTAGGATTTTATTTGGAAGTCTCTTATATCTATGCAATTCGTGACGAGGAATTATGAATTATTCGGTTAAATAATATGAAATACTAAATACAAATATTGCTAAGAGAACAGGAATCATTTTACTAAAGTCTATTCGCTTTTTTTGAACCATTTCTAAACAAGACATCGGAATCATCAGAGGCCAGAAGATAGTTGTTATCAAAAACATCACAACCGATAAAAATCTATCTTCTGGAGTGGAAGTAGGATGATGTCGGGAAAATATTAACCAATCACTAAAAAAATAACATGACATTAATAAATAACCAATAGTTAAAGTCATCTGTATCTGATTCACCGTGAGTACTCCTGAAATTATGTGAGCTTCACCAAATATCATCCGTACAAAGTTATAACATATTTGGTTTTATACCTTGCCCTGATATAGGATTCCTATTTGATTTTTGAACAAAATTAGGTACTGTAGGGTGCGTAAGGATTTAGTGCGTTACGCTGTCGCTAACACACCCTACGTATCTTTTTGAAAGTCAAATAGTAGTCCTATAATTTCTAATGTCTTTATAGCGGTTCTCAATTTCATGGAATACATCGCAATAGCTAAAAGGGCGGTTGGAAACCGCATCTACACAGGCAAAACCCGCCTGCGCGGGTTAAATTAAAAGACCTTAATTTTCTCTTGCCGTGCTGGAGGCATCATTCTATTTGGGAGCATCCCAATTTTGCCAAAATAAAATTTGTAGTGGCAGCATCTTGCTCCCTAATGTCCAGGAAGCGGGCTAGAGAGCCATCACTACCAAAAAATAAATTTACACATTTGGGATGCTCCCTTATATTTGCGGAGGCTTAAGCTAAAAGGGCGGTTGGAAACCGCGTCTACACAGGCAAAACCCGCCTGCGCGGGTTAGATTAAAAGACCTTAATTTTCTCTTGCCGTGCTGGAGGCATCATTCTATTCGTCGAGGCTTAAGTTGACCAAGCCCCTTCGGGGCGGGAACAGGGAAGAGGGAACTCTTAACAGTGCAAGAATTAGCCCCGTTCGCGCAGCGTCTTTGCCAGGAGAAGATTTAGGGTACAGAGCAACTAAATTTATTTATGAAAGAAATAAAAACATTTTTTAAGGGGACGCGTAGCGCAAGAAAAAATACGTCCTTGTACAAATCCCCTAATTTTAATTATGGGGATTTCCCTGTTCCCTGTTGCCCGTTCCCTGTTCCCTTTTAAACCAATGAGCATTGCTGTGCCTAGATGTTGTCATCCAAAGGAGAACTACTATATATACTCGTGCAATATAACTAAGCGGTCTTAAAAAATCGAATAATTTCGCGGACATGATCGAGAAATTGCCCGTCGGTGGAAAGTTGCGCGATCGCATTTCTGGCTTCTCTGGCCAAACGCTCATGTTCAGTTTGATTTGTCGCCCGTAATTCCTCCAAGTTAGCTGCAATTCGGGCTAAATCTCTACGAGTCTCTTCAGCAAAGCGTTGTTGTGTTGCGGGTAAAGAATAAGGTTGTTCTGGGTTGAGTTGATCTTCCAACGACTGGATTTTTTGTTCCAATACAGAGAAGCGATCGCGCAGTTCAAAAATATCTTCGCGCGGATACTTCCATTCTTGGCGAATCATCGCTAACCGTGCATATAAATACTCATAAGCTCGAATCGCTGGACGCAGAATTGTTAACAATAAAGCTGCACCAGAACTTATATACCCTACCGTACTAATCCCAGTAGCAGCAAGAGTATAAAGACCAACGGCTGAGAAGAAGTGTAAAGCAATGGCAACCCAGAGCGATCGCTTGGCCAAAAGTTTGACATACTTCACTTGTTTCTCATCGACTGCAATTCCTTTCTCAGTTGATTGTGCTGCTTCTGCTAAGACTTCTTTAGCTTGAAAATGCACATTCCACGGCACGGTAACAATTACCAACAGCCACCAAAAACTTGCACCACCAATCACCCAGTCAAGAAAGTTACCAGCAGGGATGTGCAACCATTGCAGTAAGCCAAAAGCCGCCAGCACCACAACCACAATTCCGGCAATGGAACTGATAAAAAAGTTAATATACATCTTGCCCTGTCTCCAGTGAAACGATCACCTCGATTATGGCTATGAGTTTTAAATTATACAAATATATTTGTGAGGGTTTTTCTAGTTACACATACCAGCTATTGCAATACGGTTCGGATCAGGTTTTTTGATGACACGCCCCTAATTGTAGAGACGGCGATTTATCGCGTCTATTGCCTTAACCGAACCGTATTGCCAGCTATTGGATGAGATAGCTACGCCAATTTGATTGAGTATTTTTACTACCTTTTTCTGGAATTAGCGATCGCCAAGTTTTACCTTCTTGCTGAATTTGCAGGTAAACGTCAAAGGGTTTTTGTGGTTGTGTCAAGCGCCGTTTTGGTAGCTTAACAATCAAGTCGTAGGTTCCCCGAACGCGGAAAGCTGGTAAATTTTCAATGGTTAAGGGTTGTTCCTGGGTAATTGATAGCCGCTTGATTTCAAATCCTTGAAAATCTAGATCCAACTGCTGGCTAAGTTTTTGTTGAGTTTGCTCTAGCCCAAGTGCGATCGCTTTTTGCACTAACTCGCTAGTCGGTAGCAGCCCAATACTACCACAAGCTGTCACTAACACTAGCAATATTGCTGTCAAAACTAACCGCGCCATGTTATTCCTAAGATTCCACTTATCAGCGATAGTATAACTGTAGATTCTCTTAATTCTCTTATCTACCATGCCAAAACAGTCTATAGGTCTTGATAACCAACTCTACAATTATCTTTTATCCGTTTCGCTACGAGAGCCGGAGATTCTTAGGAAGTTGCGCCAAGAAACCGCCAGTCATCCCCGAAGTGGAATGCAGATTTCACCAGAACAAGGGCAGTTTATGAGCCTTCTGGTACAGTTAATTGGAGCCAAGAAAACCCTAGAAGTTGGAGTGTTTACGGGTTATAGCTCCCTTTCTGTAGCTTTGGCACTACCAGATGATGGGAAAATTATCGCTGCTGATGTGAGTGAAGAATTTACTGCGATCGCCCGCCGATATTGGCAAGAAGCCGGAGTTGCTGATAAAATCGATCTCCGATTGGCACCAGCTTTAGAAACTTTAGATCAGCTATTGGCAACTGGGCAAGGCGAGACCTTTGATTTTGCCTTTATTGATGCCGATAAAGAAAATTATGATGGATATTATGAGCGATCGCTGCAATTAGTGCGTCCAGGTGGATTGATTGCGATTGATAATGTTTTATGGTCAGGAAAAGTTGCCCAGGAGCAAATTCAAGATGAAAGCACCCAAGCACTCCGGGCGCTCAATGAAAAGTTACATCATGACGAACGTGTAACACTCTCCCTTGTCCCCATCGCCGATGGACTGACTCTAGCCATTAAGCGACCTTAGAATATGGCGCTTCTGAGTTGAATTTAACGTGTCGCGGAAGTCCCCACCCTCAATGTACTCATAGGGTGGGGATAGGGAGCGGGGGATGAGGATTGCATCTGATATTGACTTCTTGAGTAAGATTCCATTCCTCTCTCCTTAAAGGAGAGAGGAATGGAAGTGAGGTCAGATTACTTAGAAGTTGTAGCCAAGTCCGAATTGTAGTCCGACATCAGTATCATTCAAAAAAGCAGCATTTACGCCACCCGTCAGCGTAAATTTAGAACCGAGAGGAACATCTACACCACCAGTTAGCAGTAATCCAAAATCAGTATTGTTATTAGCTGCAATGGCTACACCAGCACCCACGTAAGGAGATATAGAGAACGTTTCATGATCCACCGAACCTCCTCTACGGGGAGACCAATCTAAAGTCAAGGGAACCAGAAACAGTGTATTATCCCCAAATATTACCGATGGTCGTACTGATATATTGCGTGTCAGACCAAGTTTGCTGATGACTGCAAAGTTGCCGTCGCTCAGAGCTCTATCATTGCCGAGCAAACCAATGTTACCAGCAACTCCGATATAGCTTCTGCCACCACGAGTAGCTCTACCTACTGTTACATCAGGTGTTGTACCTGTACTTCCTGTTGGTGGCTGATTTAACTTACTGATGTTAACATCAGGCGGAATCAAGACTTGGTTAATTGCATGGATAATACCATTGCTAGCTTTAACGTCCGCCTGGATAACTCTGGCATTATTCACCGAGACTTGATTGTTAGCGCGATCGATTTGAATATTTACAGGTTTATCTTCAACGGTTTCTAGTTTCCCAGAAGAGAGTTGACTAGCAGTTACCGCACCGGGAACCACATGATATCTCAAAATCTTAATCAATGCTTCTTTGTTCTCTGGTTGCTGTAACTCTTGTAAGGTAGCAGCAGGTAAAGCAGCAAATGCTTGATCGGTGGGAGCGAAGACTGTATAAGGGCCAGCCTGTTGAAGAACATCAGCTAAACCTGATGTCTTTAATAAAGAAGTCAGAGTTGTAAAAGAACTACTGGATGCAGCAAGAGCAACAATATCGGTACTTGTTGGAGTTCCAGCCACAACATACTGACTAGCCGGAAGATTGCTAGCAATGGGTTGCAGTTTTCCCTGCTTAACTAAAGCTTGATATAATAGTGCCGCAGCTTCAGCACGAGTTAAAGACTGTTGCGGATTGAGTTGTTTGACATCCGGGTAATTCACAACAATATTACCTAGTGTCGCTGCTGCCACACTATTAACAGCATAGTTAGGGATAGCTGAGGCATCGTTGTAGAAACTACTGAGAGTACTTGCATCGCCACCAGACAAACCCAAGCCATTACTTAAAGAAACAATCCCCTGCACTCTAGGAATTTCTTGATTTGGTTTAAACACGTTCCCAGGATAACCTGCCAAGAATCCAGTTTCGTAGGCGTTTTGAATTGCAGAAGCCGCCCAATAGTTAGCAGGAACATCACTAAATCCACCAGAACTTAATTGCCGAACTCGGCTTTGGTTACTGAAAGCTTTTTGAATCAAGGCCGCAAATTCAGCACGAGTCACAGGTTGATTGGGTCTAAAAGTACCATCAGGAAAGCCAGCAATTACGTTATTGTCGGCTAGGGCTTGAATGAAGGGACGCGCCCAATAATCTGAGGAAACATCAGACAGGTTAGCTGTTGAAGTTGGTGATGGTGTAGATGGAACAGTATTTTGAGATAAAGCTGGTGCAGAAATTACAATGGGAGCTATTGTGGCAGCTGTCATTCCCAGAACTAGGAAAGCAATCTTTGTTGATGACCAACGAAACAAACTAGACATGGAAATATCCTCTTTTCAATTTCTTGGGTTGAGTATTGGAAAATACACGATGCCGGGTTAAGTGAATACAAATATCCAGATGATTGGTTGGTTGCCTCGATATGGAAACCAGAAATGAAACCCGTTAACTCTGGAAAATTAAAATGTGGGACATTATGAGTAGCTGCTCTAACATCTCATAACATCAAGACTTACGCAAACGATAGCCGAAACCCTGATTTTCATCGGGAGCAAGTCAGGAATTGCCCCTGAGTGCCTGTAGTTTTGCGTAATTCCTATTTTTTTTTAAAGAACCGCAGATCACACTAAATATAAGCAGCGACACCGTGGCGATCTGATATGTTGCAACAATAAAGATAATTAATGCAAGGAGGCGATTTTATCAGTTCTAAAATTGCAGTCAAGCAGTAAAATAATTGGCCTTTCATAGCCGTCTCTTTATAATTGCCGAGGAGGGTTAGTGCCGTCAAACTTAATGTATCATGATCTTTAGTAGCATTTAAGAAATAAAATGTTCCCTTGGTTGTATAATTATTATTAATCACTTAATCGAGATTATACAACTAACTCAGGGCTGGATTTTGAGTAAAAACTTTCACTCTTTAGATAGTTGTCAGTGATGGGCAATTTGAAAATGCTAGACTGGGAATTAGCGATCGCAATCAAAATTTTCGAGCCAGATTGCGCCCAGATTTTTGGCTAAGAATTATTTTTTGACAAAAGACAATTTTATGAAAAGGAACCCAAAGATCAACTAGGATTTTTGGAAGATGTCTAATCTATATCAATCTTGCTCACAACTCCTCTGGAGGTAGGGCAACAAATCCGGTTTTGACTCCACGCTTGAACCCTACTTTTTCATAGAAGTGCAAAGTCTCCTCGCGTTTTGAGCCACTCAGAAGCATCACTTTATAACACTGTTGCTGCCATGCTAAAGCCAAGGCATAATGCAGCACTTGCCTACCTAATCCCTATCGTCGATAATCGGCATGGGTGACAACATTTTCAATAATGCCGTATGGACGTGCGCCACGCCTCAAGTTGGGAACAATGGTTAAGTTACACGTTGCTACTAACTGGTTAGCAAGATCAGCCACAATGTAATACAAACGGGGATCATGTAAAATAGCATCCCAGATGGATTGTAAAACATCGTCAGCAGGCAGAGGCGCATCGACGGGGTTTAGGTGGTGATACAACGCTAAAAGTTGGGGAAGTTCGTCGCGTGTAATCAGGCGAACCGTAATTATAGATTTAGACAAAGCCGTATTAGGGTAATTATGCCAGGAAGTATGTTTGACAATTTCAAATGTCAAATCATGGGAATGTCAATTCAGTGCGAACAACTCCAGCACGTTCATGACGGGCTAGCAGTTTAGCTGTGCTACCTTGGGGCACACGCACCACCCATTCCACCTTCGCCCGATCCTTGGTAGGATCGCTGTGCCGTCTAATGGGAGTTGAAGGCTTGTAAGCTCGTCCCTCTAATTGACCTAACTCTTCACGGGGCTTACCCGTGACTAAAATTCCCCCAGGTGGCAGTTCAATTTCACAGATGCAGCCCCGCACCAGCTTTTTTTCTAAGGCTTTTTGGGTGACGTTGGTGGGCAACCAGCCTGTATTATGCACAACTAATCGCACCCGATAAGTATCATCACCCAATTTGTGAACACTGGCTTCGTAAATCTCTAAACGAGGAGATATTAACAGATGCCAAACTAGCCATTCGGGGAAGAGGGCTATCTCTTTCTCTAGAAACTCAGGGGGTGGATTTGTCCAAGCGTACATGGTATCCCAGCCGCCTAGTTCAATCTGTCCGAGTTGGGTATGCTCGAAGGGATACCAATCTACGTAGCCCTTACCTGCCAGTTTTTCATCGTTCCAACGCAGCATCTTCAAGTCATCTTCTACAGGATGTTCTCGCTGCCAATCGATGTATTTGTAATCAGTAATTCCAGCTTGGCGCTGCGGACTCCAGACTTCTACTGTCCAGGCAAATAGACCTTGATATTCATAAGCCCAGTCGTCGAATATACCTGTAATTACGTCTTTGGGGTTATAGCGAAAATCATGAAAGGCGGAGATAGCCGGATATTGGGTGAGTTCAGTACCTTTAGCGCCAATGCGTTGATAGGTGCGGAGGTCATTAACAGGAAATTCATCATCGCTGAGGTGGGTGTAGGGACGGATGAGAACACCGCTAAAAGTGTGAAAGGCGATCGCTCCTGTAATATTAGGATGTGTAGTGATAAACTCAACGAGCGATCGCACTTCTGTTTCAGATGTCGGATAGGGGCCAGCCCCCGATTGCTCAGATTCTTGCCGCCACAAAAATGGAAAATTCCGGTTTAAATCTAGCCCTTCTTTAGAAGGCTGAATTTGAATCTGAACTCCGTCGTAATTTTCGATATTTCCTTCTGGTAGTACGCGATAATACTGACCACCTGTTTCTGTTGGTTCACGTCGCACCAGCAGGCGTGGTTCAGTAGGACAGACTTTCCAAGCCCCATTAGCATCGGGGATTCGCATCAGTAAAATCCGACCATCGCCATCGATATCTTCCATCACTAACCCCTCATTACCTTCCTCATCATGGGGATAGGGACGAGTACCAGAGCGAATAAATTTTGGTTTGTCAGCCAATGCCAACTCAGCACCATCAGGATTAACACGGGGGCAAATGTAGAAGGTGCGGGTATCCAAACAACGGGTAATTTCTGAGTGAGTACCGTAGGCTGTAACTAATGTTTGCAAGAGGTATAGGCAAACACTTGACGGTGCTAGTTCAGTGGCGTGGATATTGCCATCAACCCAGAGAGCAGGTTTTTCTTGATGTGCGCCAGTGGCAAAGTTGGTAACTGTCAATAGCCAGATGTCACGTCCTTCGTAACTTTTGCCAATGCTTTCTATCCGTACTAGTTGGCGAAATTCCTGTGCATAACTGTGCAGAATGCTTGTCAGGTCATCATAGCGATAGTATTTATCAAACCGAACATCTGGCATAATAAACCCCTGAGTAAGAATTATTTTAAACCTATTGCCGTTTCAATTCTTGTATCAATAACTGACAACGCTTACTAGCTTCCCTAGCTTGTTGTCTGAACTGTTTAGCTTGTTCCCGGTCTGTCAAACACACTTCAGTTGCTTTTTTACTGAATTTTACAGCTTGACTACTGAGTTCTTTGATCCGAGTTTTTAATTCTTCAATTGTTTTCATTATCTACTCCAATTCTGAGATGATGATTTCTAAATTTTCGACTTCTTCATAAAGTCTATCTGCTCGACTAGCCAACAAACTAGCATCGTCAAAATCATTGTTCTCTATTGCTCTGTCATGAGCTTCATATAACTCTTCAATGATCTTATGTAGTTCTGCGTAAGCTTTAAGTAATACATTTCTGGTTTCTGATTTCATATTTATTTTTAATCTTCACTTCCGCCATAAACTTTCAGACCACCATGAATTCATAAACGCTTCCACAATCGGGTACAAGTCCGACCAAATATAGAACTAGTACAACAAGGCAAAAGTAAAAAGAAAGAATACTTATACCGCAAGCTTTTTACCCATTTAGGATGGTAGGTCTATTTCCGCCGTGATGTACTAGTGTAAGTGTGGGGTTTTGATTAATTCGGTTTACCCATAATCGTGAATGCTGCCCAGTAGTAAGGATGATTATAAAGATTTTTATCTGATGCCATTTTACTATTTCTATATAATTGTGTTGCTAAATAAGTTTGAATTCTTACTTCTTCTGGATGCAGATTATTCAAAATATCTTCATACCATTTGGTCAGTTCTCCAGCAGTTAATTCTTTCAGCCATCTTGTTGCTTCAGCTAAGGCAGTAACGGCTGATTTATTGGGGTGTAATCGTCGGTAAAACTCGATCATCACCAAGGCACTAGCTGAAGATTCTACACTCCAGAGAGTACTCACTACATGAGGTACGCCCTGACTCACAAAACCACTGACTAAACTCACATATTCGCTGCTGATAGTCTGGTTGCTAGTACTTAAATTTTCACAGGCAGAGAGGGTAATCAGGTTGTAACTTGCGAGATTTTGTTGGCAGATTTCATCGAGAGTAAGTCTGTCTTCACCTGCTAATGCTAATTCTGACTTTTTAGGCTCAACCAAATTATTAGTTACATGACCCGTAAAATGCAAGATATTGTAATTATCAGATAAAGCATTTTCAACAAGATTTTTTGTAGCTTCTGCCCCCTGAATTCGTTGGATATTATTGAACATCTGGCTCACAACTTCAGACTCAAGTTTGGCAAATTTAAGTGTGGGATAACCTGTACTTTCAGGATGTTCAACACTGAGCAATAACTTATTTTGCCACTGCCAAATATCCTCAGTTCTTATTGATAAACCTATTTGGGCACTCGGCAGATAGGTGACTGTGAAATTTGACTCCACATTCGGCAACTCTTCCGGCGATGGGGAAGAGAGATGGAAAAGGGTATGAATGGGCAATCTATACAAGTCACGGTGAGGAATTAAAACCAGTTGGGTGATGCCTTCGAGTTCCTGGGCAATTGTGGAAATATTTAGTATTTCATACAGTTGCAATAGCTTTGCTTCCATCTCAACTCGCCAAGAATGCTGGCTTTTACTTTCTTTGTCTTGGGCTGTGCGGCGATATTCTTGGTATTTTTGATGCCAATCTTCAAGCCAAGCTTCAAATTCAATTAGGCGTTGCACTGCTTCGGGTAGGGGCAATTCATTTAAACGGATAGCGTCTTCTCCTAAAGTTATTGCCCCAGTATCTTGCATGGGTGTAAAGAGGAGAATCGGTGATGGCGCTTGGTCTTTGAGAATAAATGTGTGTAGGGCGACTGGACTAATATGCCAGTAAATAATTGCTGTTGTGGGATTGAATAGTTGTTGAATTGCTCCATAATAAGGCGAATAAATATGATCGTTCCAGCCATAAAGCAGCCAGTTTAAACAAGTATTTTTACCTTGTTCGGCAATTTCCCAGGCTTCTACTAAATCACCAGACTCTACGGCTAAATCAACAGCCAATTGATCAAAACCTGCAAATTTTAAAGCTAGCTGTTTTTTACTTTCGTCTGAGCGAGTTTCTTCACTTAATAATTGTCGCAATAAATCTGTACCGCGTTGCAGCAATTCTTGAACTTGTGTTGTTTGTCCCAAACCCATCAGCACTTTGCTTAGAGATTGCAAAACCTCTAGGTGCAACTGGGGAAAATATTCTAGTGTCAGGGTTAACAACGCCTGATGATACTCAGATGCGGCTTTGCGCCAATAATCACGGGTATTAGTATGTTTTTTGCCTTGTTCGTAGTAAGTATTAGCGATCGCAAAATGCAATCTACCCCAACCTTCTGGGTGGGTATCTGTCCGCAGATGTTTTAACCCTTCTTCGTAGCTGGCTAGTTTTCCTTCGTAGCCGCCTTGTTGTAAGGCGGGATTTGTCGCTGTGATTCTACTCGACAAATTCCGCAATGCCTCAGAATCTACTAAATGACCGATCGCAGTTCCCCGACCAATCCAAGCTTCCCAATAATCTTGTTTAATTTGCAAAGCGTTGTCATAACAGGCGATCGCTTCGGCAAATTGTTCTAAATAAAACAGTGCTAGTGCCTGATTATACCAAGCTAGGTGAAAGTCGGGTTTAATAGCGATCGCTTGCCGATAGGAGGCGATGGCTTCTTGTCTACGTCCTAAGTTGTCTAAGGCTATACCCCGGTTGTACCAAGCTAAGTAGAAGTCGGCTTGAACTGAAAGGGCTTTATCCCAGGAGGCGATCGCTTCTGACCACTTTCCTAAATTAAACAGCACTACACCCCGGTCTATCCAAACTTCGTGGTACTCTGGGTTAATTTCTATCGCTCTGTCGTAAGATATAATCGCCTCAGCAAATTGTTCGCCGACAGCTAGGGCGATGCCTCGGTGATACCAGTTTTCCTGGTCTTCTGGTTCCAAATGTAGGGCTTGGTCATAACTGGATATCGCTTCGGGTAGCCAACCTAATTTCAGCAGTGCCAAACCTTTACTAGACCACGCTTCTTGGTAGTCTGCTTTAATTTCTATGGCTTTGTCAAAAGAAGCGATCGCCTCTTCAAAATATCCTAATTCTCCGAGAGTTCCGCCCCGGTTGTACCAAGCTTTGTAGAAGTCGGGTTTTAATTGTGTGGCGGTTTCGTAAGATGCGATCGCTTCTTCAAAACGTTCTAAATGAAACAGCGTCAAACCTCGGTTAAACCAATATTCTGAGAATTCGGGTTGAAGTTCAATGGCTTGATCGTAAGAGGCGATCGCGCCTAACAAATCACCGGTTTTCGCTTGGCTTAGACCTTGGTAAAACCACCCTTGAGCGTGGGTAATCGGATTATCGTTATGTCGCTCAATAATACCAGGAGAATTACTGCTTTGAACTGCCAAATTAGAAGCAAGTTGCTGGACTAAATTGGTACTTTGATCCAACCTCACCCACAACTCATCTAGGGCAGAAGCTACCTTTGGCTCTAAATTCGTCAAAGTGTTATCCCAGCTTTCCTCTGAGGAAGACGTTGCTAACTCGCTTCTTTCTCTAGTAAAAAGGAGATTTGCTGGTGTTTTAGTTGGAGTAACTTCTTCATCGTCAAACCTCAGTTCGGCTAATGAGGTGATTGAATCTTGCGCTGCGGGTAGAGGGATATTTTCTCTGATTGGGGTTTGAGCATCTTCTGGTTCATACTCAAATACCACTTCCTCTAAATTCTCAGTCAATCTTTCCTCAGAAGGCACATTTTCGGGTGCTGACGTAATTGGTTCAACATCTGGCAGATCATATTCCCATAACTGTTCACCTAAGCTACGGATTAGCTCTTGTCCAGGAGAAGTTGGGAGAATTTCTTCATCAGTTGTGATTTCTACGACATCAGGCTCATCATACTCCCATAACTCCTCGCCCAAATCGCGGATCAGTTCTTGCCCAGGAGTAGTTTCTACGACATCAGGCTCATCATACTCCCATAACTCCTCGCCCAAATCGCGGATTAGTTCTTGCCCAGGAGTCATTTCTACGACATCTTGCGCCTGATTGTCGTCATACTCTATGGGTGTGGGTGAGTTTTGTATGGGTGAGTTTTGCATCAGCCGGATGCCAATGTTATATGCAATATCTCCAATTCTGCCAACATCAAGTTCCCCCAATTGCACCATCTGTGATGCTAAAAGAGGATTCGGGGCGGGTGAAGCTAGCAACCTTTCGCCAAACATCACCAACCAATCTATCCAGCGTTCAGCCGAAACGCGATTTTCCAGCCGTTGCAGATACCTCAATGCCCACTGTCGTCCTCGTGCTTGATGCACGCCTTCTAACAATTGGATAAACAATTGTTCCAGTTCAGCATTGGTTAGTTCTGGTAGTATCTCCACCAGATTGTTTCCTCTCGCACCCTTGAGAGAACTAGTCTGTTTACGTGCAATGAGTCGCTTTAAAAACCTTTTAAGCGACTGCGATATCCGCCTGAGCATCTGCCACACACTTGGATTTTGTTTTTCTAGATTGTAGCCATCGTTGTGTTAAAAAAATCATGAATTACGTAAAAATCCATTAGATTCTGACAGCGCTTCCGTAGAAGGATAGCAAAAAATATACAAAGCTTCAAGAGTATAGCATTACAACGTTACAATTCCCCGATTTAACTCTTGAGTTTTGACCGTGCCAAGCAGTTAATTTTCTGTTTGCTCTTTAGTCGATTGACCAGATAATTGACTAATTAACGCCTGGACAAGCACTTGCGGATCATCTGTTTCAACGGCAAGCTGTTGAGCAATCTGTTGGCGTAAGTTTTCATCCTCCTGCAACATCACAAATAACTCTTCTATGGTGACAGTTTGGTATTCTCCCTCTGGGGGATTCTCTGGGGGATTCTCTGGGGGATTCTCTGGGGGATTCTCTGGGGGATTCTCTGGTGAGTCTGTTGACTCTAATATTGGAGCAGTTGGTTCAGGTGGCAAAGTTGTGTTAAGAGCATCTGGTCCTTCATATTCCCAAATTGGTTCGCCTTGATTGCGTGTCAACAACTGCATCCCGATACTATAGGCAACATCTCCGATTTCTGGGATGTCCAACTCACCCAGTTGCACTAACCGCGCCGCCATTTCATTATTGGGTGTCGGTGATGCTAATAATCTATCGCCAAAGCGCCCTAACCACTCAACCCAGTCTTCTGTTGGAATGCGATGCTCAATATTATGCAGCCATTTCCGTGCCCATGCTTCCCCTCGTGCTTGATGTACTCCTTGCAAGAGTTCGTTGAAGAGAAATTCCAGATCCGTATCGCTTAAGGGGGGTGCTGGTTCTTTTTCCACATTCTCCCTAGATTTTGAGGCAGTCTGTTTTCCACCAAACAAGCTCTGAAAAAGCTTTTTGAGCCATTGAAATAGCTGCTTGAGCATCTGCTACACCATCGAAATATTGCTTATCCTAAAATTGTAGTGTAGCGATCGCACCGGACTAACGTATAGTCATTGGTCATTGGGCATGGGGCACTTGTACTGAGCGTACCCCTCCGGGGATCTTGCTACGCGTAGCGTCTCCAAGAGTTGCCGTTGGCGCAGCCTAAGAAGAGAAGTATTGGTCATTGGGCATGGGGCATGGGGTATCTTCCTTGTTATCTCACCTAATTTTTAATTTTTAATTTTTAATTGATTTCTCCTCACTCGTTAATTAGAACAAATGTACTAAATGATATGCTATAATTCCAATACCATTGATGTTGAAATCATAGTATAGGATAAGCTCTGGTTGCTTGCATTCCTGAGTGCCAAAATATACGGCATTAGTTGAGTGCAGTGGCTCTGACAATATCGATAAACAAAGCAGGTACCAGAGTTTAAAATAATTGAATCCTAAACTCGACTCGGTGCTACTAATAAACGTTGAAAGGCATTGAAGTCTATTTTTCCATGTCTTACGAACCCCTGCACCACAAATATCGCCCAAAGAGTTTTGCTGAACTGGTGGGTCAAGAAGCGATCGCTACCACCCTCACGAACGCGATCGGCACATCCAAAATCGCCCCCGCCTATTTATTCACTGGCCCCAGAGGTACGGGGAAAACTTCTAGTGCCCGGATTTTGGCCAAATCCCTCAATTGTCTTAAAGGCGATCAGCCCACTGCTGAACCCTGCGGCGTGTGTGAGGTTTGTCAGGGAATTACCAAGGGTTACGCCCTAGACATAATTGAAATCGACGCCGCCAGTAATACTGGTGTCGATAATATCCGCGAGTTGATTGAAAAAGCCCAGTTTGCTCCTGTACAGTGTCGCTATAAGGTTTATGTTATTGATGAATGCTTAACTGGAGATTCTCTGGTTTTGACTGATGAGGGACTTCAAAGAATTGATGATCCCACAATTAAAGACAAGAAGGTTTTGAGTTACAACGACTCATCTCTGAAGTGGGAATTTAAGAAAGTGGTCAGGTGGTTAGACCAAGGAGAACGGCAAACCCTGGTTATCAAGACAACTAATCGAGAAATTAGATGTACGGGTAATCATTTAATTAGGACAAACCAGGGATGGCTACCAGCATTGGACGTAAAAGAAGGAGTGAAGATACTATCCCCTGTGAATAGGGATCTGGAAAACCTCTCTCCTACAAGGGGAGAGGCTTTGAATTCTCCCCATTCCCTAGTAGGGAAGGGGGCTGGGGGGTTAGGTTCACGCGATGTGAAAAGTCAGGTGAATGTGGATGTGGCATCTTCATGGATTACAAGTTTGGAGACAGTCGAATCTGTTCACCTCGCTGGGGTTGAGCGAGTTTATGACATTGAAGTAGCAGATAATCATAACTTTGTGGCAAATATGCTCTTGGTACATAATTGCCACATGCTCAGTACTCAGGCATTCAACGCCCTACTAAAAACACTAGAAGAACCACCGAGACACGTAGTTTTTATATTGGCAACAACAGATCCGCAACGGGTGTTACCAACGATTATTTCACGCTGTCAAAGGTTTGATTTTAGACGCATTCAGTTAGAGGCAATGGTGAAGCACTTAAGTGCGATCGCCTCTATAGAAAACATTCATATTTCACCCGACGCTGTAACCCTGGTAGCCCAACTTGCTCAAGGAGGGTTACGGGATGCCGAAAGCTTACTTGATCAATTGGGTTTATTAGCGGGTGAAGTTACACCAGATAGAGTTTGGGATTTGGTGGGGACGGTAAGCGAACAAGACTTGCTAAAGCTTCTAAATGCGATCGCTCAAGATAAACCAGAAGCAGTTCTAGACTGTACTCACTACATCCTAGATCGTGGTCGAGAACCCCTAACTCTTCTGCAAAATCTCGCCGCCTTCTACCGCGATTTACTCATAGCTAAAACCGCACCCAATCGCCACGATTTGGTTGCTTGTACTCAACAAACTTGGACAGCGCTGGTTGAATTTGCTCAATACTTTGATATGAGTGCGATTTTAGCAGGACAGCAACACCTACGAACATCAGAAGTACAAATTAAAAATACCACTCAGCCGCGTTTGTGGTTGGAGGTAACATTACTAGGATTGTTACCCAGTGCAACGAATATTCAGCCACAAGCCCCAAGTGTTGCGCCACGAGTTAACATACCTGCTGTATCTCCAAGCTATCCTTCAGCAGTTGTCCAAAGTCACCCAGTCTCTTCTGTACCTTTAGCTGAACCACAAACAAATCATAATTCTGTATCCTCCAATCATCTGGCAATTGCCCAAAATCAGCCCGTCAGTTCATCTCCCACGGTTGAACAGCAAACAAATCACAATTCTGCTGCTAACTCAGTTTCACCACCAACCCCAGAACCGGTATCTGTACCTGTGTCGCCTGCGAACACTGAACCAGTAACTTCAGAAGTTGTTGGGGAAGCACAATATGACTTAACTCAGGTTTGGCAACAAGTGCTTGCTAACCTCCAGCCAAAATCCAGGCAAGAAATGCTGCGTCAAATGAGCCGTCTTATAGAGTTTGATGGTAATGTGGCTCGAATTGCGATCCAACAGGCATGGTATGACAAGGCGAAATCTTATCTACCGATGATTGCGGCAGCTTTCCAGCAGACTTTCCAGCGTGAAATCCAGATAAATATAGAAAAAGGAATTTCTTCAAACTCCACCTCAGCCAAAAAAAATCCTCCCCCAAAAGACTCTACTCGCCCTCAGCAACCACCAACTCCCAGTTACAACCAGCAAATTTCGCCTCCGGCGTCAGTACCACAGCCAACTAATCCACCACCAGCACCGACAGCAGCAAAAAATGGAAATGGGGTAAATGGAAACGGTGTAAATGGAAATGGTGTAAATGGAAATGGTGTAAATAGAAATGGGGCGCAAACTTTGCCTTCACCGCCAAAGCGAACACCCGCACCTGATTGGGAAGTTGACGAAGTAGCGATCGCAGCTCAACGCCTAGCAGAATTTTTCAACGGGCAAATTATCCGCTTTGCAGATGATTCTACAGAATTCTCCGACTCCATGACTACACCTGAATGGGTAGAAGAATCAGAACTTGATGATGAATAAAAAATTGGGCACTTGTACTGAGCGTTCGCGTAGCGTCTCGTAGAGAAGTCGTTGGCGCAGCCTCTCCAAGAGTTGTATTGGGCATTGGGCACTTGTACTGAGCGTTCGCGTAGCGTCTCGTAGAGAAGTCGTTGGCGCAGCCTCTCCAAGAGTTGTATTGGGCATTTGTCATTTGTCATTGGGAGAAAATTCCAAACTCCTAACTCCTAACTCCAAACTCCCCATGCCCCATGCCCTATTCCCCATTCCCAGTATGCAAGGTTTTCACCCATTTCAGCCGTTTTGGTCTTACCGACATCCGGGCGGTTGTACTGCTCATAACGACAAACCAGTGCAACATATATAAAAATCCGCGCAGGGTTTGCAGCAGCATCAGAAAATATGTAGAAGGTGGTAATTTTTGATCTTGACGTATTCGCCTCAGTCCTGTAAACATCCCTACCATCGACATACTAAGGGACAAGCCTGTGATGGTAGTTAACATTGGTGGACGATGACGAGCGATCGCCATTAATAAATCTGGGACTGATGCTGTTGGCAAAATATACATAATCAGCATAAAAATCAGCAAATCCCAGCTTTTGCGCCATCCCATGCGGTTTTTGAGAATTAAATCCCAATAATCCAAATAGCGCTGATATCCGCCTTCTGCCCAACGGTTGCGCTGATGCCAAAGTGCGATCGCACTTGTCACTCCTTCTTCTTGCACGGCTGGATGGAAAACACACTCAATATCCCATTTATCCAAATGTAAGCGGATTGTCAAATCCAAATCATCGGTAATGGTTTCCTCATTCCAGCCCCCGCAGCTTTCCAAGGCTGAACGCCGGACAAATTGACCATTGCCTCGCAGTTCGCCAATACCACCAAGGGCACTGCGCTGTTGCTGAAACCAGGTATCAAGAGCCATTTCGGCCATTTGCCCCTTAGTCCAAAAGTTTTCTTTAGCGTTGGCGATCGCTTTTCGCACCTGCACCGCCCCCACCTTTTCTCTTTGAAATAAAGGTATTACCTGTTGTAGCAAGTCTGGTGTTACTTGGGCATCAGCATCAAATACTGCAATAATATCGCCCTTTGTGAGCGGCAATACCTGATTCAACGCCCCCGATTTGCCGCCACTAGCTTGTGCTGAACGCCTGAGTACTTTCAGTTGGTCATGTTTTTGTTCTAGTTCTGCTAATAAAAGTGGCGTGCTATCACTGCTATGATCGTCAATTATCCATACTTCGTACTGCCCCCCTGGATATTCCAGATTACAAAGATTTTTGACTAATTTAGCAATTACCGCTTCTTCATTTTTCGCAGCCACTAGTACAGAGACAAAGGGCAAATCCCCCTGTATTTCTTTTGGATAGCGATGGGATTTAGTAAACACCACCACCAAAGCATGAAATCCTAGAATGGTGGCCAGTCCTAGAATAAATATAGAAGCCCAAGAAACTAAATGTAGAGCGATCGTGCCACTCCAGACGATAGTCAAGACTAGAGCGGCTTTGCCTCTACGACCTTGAAACCGGGGTGTTAGAGACACAGGATTTGTTTCTAACACAGACTCCTCATCTACTGATAGGTCAGATAACAAGGAGTTGAGCGGATCAAGCTCTTGATAAGAATCTTCTTCGGGCCAGGAATTCGCTGGCATAGGTTAGGTTGCTTGATTCAAAAATCAGTATTTGTCTACAGTTAGTAATTTTACGGACAAATATCCCTAAGCTACTTTTCCCGACATTAATCGGAATGGGCAAACTGCAATACCCGCTATCCTTAAACCAAAAGCTACTGGGACTACCTTTGTTGTCACCGCCACTCTGCATAATTACCCGCGTTAACCACGTTTACTACTCTTAGACAGAGGCTTGATTCCTTTGATACCCACTTGGGCAGGAAGCTTGTAGAGTTGGACTTTCTCTAATGAGAACTCCGGTTTGGGCAAAGTAATAACAAGGTAGCAGCAGCTTGTTGTTGGGAGAAACTGCAATAACTGCATCCACCACTTTACAGTCAGGATTTTTAATGTTATCGTTCCCAGCTTCGATAAAAGTTAATGCAGCATCATTGTAACCGAGATTTTTATATTTCTTTGCAGTAACTTCATTTATTGGGAATTGGGCATTGGGAATTGGGCATAAGAGATGAGTCTTTGATAGTTGCTAAGGGACTGACAAGAAATAAATTATCCAAATAAACGTAGACGCGATAGCGGCTTGCCGCAGGCTACCACAGAGACAATAGAGTTGCCAGTGCGCCCTTGCGGTTAAGAGACTTGTTCGCGTAGCGTCTCCCCCTGGGAGAAGCAACTGGCGCGACACAGAAAAAGGAGAAATAGAGCTGACTTTTCACGGTATCTGGAAAACCTCACTTCTATTTCTCTCTTCCTTTAAGGAGAGAGACTTTGAATTTTCCCCCTTCCCGCACTTCGTGCCGCTACGCGAACGTAGGGAAGGGGGTTAGGGGGTTAGGTCAATCGTTAGCTTTTCCACATACAGCGCTTCCGGCTATTATGCAATACAATTTTCCTCTTGCCCCTCTCCTATCATAGCTTTCAGCTTTGAGGATGTACCTCATAGCTGCCGGAAGTGCTGTAACGTGAAAAGTCAGGAAATAGAGAGGGTTTTTGGGTCAGTTTTGGGACATTTTTTTATTTGGAAGTCCCTAATGAGTCTTTGAACTCCATTCCCCACTCCCCATTCCCCACTATGTGCTTTAGACACATCTTTTGGGAATACTACTAACAGCCACTAATATCCCCAGTTGTCAACTAATTTGAGGAATATTTAACAATGTCTATCGATCAAATCCAGCCTGCGACTCAACAGCAAGCCAGTGTTTACTTACCTTACGTTCAGGGTGCTAAACGCAATTTCTTGCCTTATGCCATCAGTCTTTATCAAAAAGGCGTTTTGGAGGGACATCGGAAGATAGAAGCCAGTGAACACGTCCCCTTTGTCGCCTCCTGGAATGTTGCTACCCTACCCTCAGACTTAACCCGTTGCCGAATCCAGTTTGATGGCAACGCTGATATGAGTTATGAACTGATGATGGCTAGTTTCGAGTTTATTAATTTTTTAATTGAACTTATGGACAACTATAAACGTTATCGCGTAACGGATTTTCCACAACCGTTTTACCGCAAGCTACTACGTATAGACGATTAATCAAACTCAGCCGAACTTTTGCAAGTTCGGCTCAAATAAAAATCATCACATGCAACAATGCAACACCAATATCCAACATCCAAAATCCGAAGCTGACTATGGTGTTGGGGACTTTTTTTTTACGGTACTGCCTCCTTTCATATCCAGTAATTGTACCAATTCGGTTGTACTCAATGATTTGACGAGACTCAAACCAAGTGACTTACTAGAAATACTTTGAGCGTAGGCGGCGTTCAGGTAGGGGGTGTATTGTGACTTTCCTACAATGTATGTTTGGAAGAAAGGTAAACTCAAAACATTCATGTAACGACGCGCTTGGGAAGCATCACCAATCATATCCGCAGGTAATGCTACTTGTTGATTTGCGGGGTTTCCATTGCCAATGGTGGAAAAGTGGGTGCCACCTACAAGGATGACGAGATACTTTTGGGAATTCGCCAACCAGGAAAAAGGTAAAATTTGCTCGGATAAAGCTGGTGCAACTGCATCATCACTACTGCTGACAATCATTACTGGAGTTTTGATTTGACTTAAGCCAGCTTTGCCGAAAATCGAACTAGTAACGGGATTAACTGCGATCGCCGCTTTCACTCTCTCATCCCGCAGGTTATAATCCTTGTCAGTCTTGCTGATGCCCAATTCCAAAGCCCGACACTGAAGCAGTAAAGACATATTCCAGGTATTTTGGAGTGCTGCTGGTTTACAGTCTTGTTTTAGCTGCTCAAAGTTAATTTTAGCGCCTGCCAAGGCCAAGGCTGTGTAGCCTCCCAAAGATTGACCAAATACTCCGACTTGTTGCAGATTTAACCGACCTTTAAACCGTGAATCAGATTGATTACCTTTTTCCAATTGATTCAGTATATATGTTACATCCAAAGGCCGGTCTTGAAATTCACTTGGTTCGGCTATTTCAATGGCGTGTCCATTTAGCAGAGAATGCAATTGTTTAGCATCACTACCAGGATGATTGGGAACGACGACGGCGAATCCGTAGGAAGCTAGATGGGTGGCTAAATATTGAAAGTTGCTGCTGTCTAAACCCAAGCCGTGAGAAATCACAATTACGGGTGCCGGACTTTGGACGTTGGGAATGTAAACATCAGTCAATAAAAGCCGATTGCGCGTTGAGTCGAAAAACTTCAAGATGTATTTTTGCGACTTAAACTTTCCCGGAACCTGTAAATCGGGCAATTGTGATAAATTGGGTTGCGAAATGCTAGCAGCTTCTATTTTAGACTTTTGGGAAACTGCTGCGATCGCTCGATGGGTTTGGCTAACAAGTTTATCTAATTCCGTAGCTATTTCCAAAGTCTGCGCTACATCAAGGTGAATGCTGCTGCTGGGATATTTACGCAACACATTCAAAAGCGTCAAACCTCCCGATTCACCAGAGGCTAAAATTAGCGCCGAACGCAAAGTACTCAATCCTGTTTCTGGCTGAGGGGATTTGGCTGTAATCACTTGCGCTAACCGATGCAGCAAAAATTCTCCTTGCGGTGTCTGGAGAAGTTGTGAAACTACTACCGGAGTAACTTTCACACGATTAAGTAAAATCCGCCGCAATTCTTGAAGCTGTTGTAGAGGCAGATATTGCTGATAGGCTGCCAAGTCTTCGTTAATTACACCTGTTTCGGCGTAGTTTTCTAAAGTTTTAACTGAAATTGAAAGCTCTAAAGCTGAATAAGATGCATAAATCCGCTCTGCTGCTAAGACAGAATTACTAATCCCAAAAGTTGGCAGCACCATTGAAAGAACCAGCAATAGGGAATTTTTTCTGAGGGTGCTGGCCCAATTACCAAACAAACTATTCATCGCTCAACTATTTCGGTGGTCTGGTTTTATCAGGTGTTGGCTTTGGTAGTTATTCGGACACCCTGCTTGGTTTACTTAAAGTTATTAGCCTCAATTTTATCAAAACAGAATTTAGGAGTCAGCAGTTATAATTCAGGATGAATTATGTATAACTTGCGAATGTAGCTTGCTAAAAATAATAGGTATGAACTGGTTTAAAATCCCCACCAAATCTAGAATGTGGTAGTCAAAAAAAGTAGTTATTCCCAATCCCCTAGTAATTTATTCTGACTCCTGAATTCTGATTTTGAATTCTTTTTCAAGGATTTTTCGGCTATAAAGTCAACAATCAAATACTATAGAGTCACGCAGATGGGTAAAGTATCCGGCTGACCCTAGTAGTTTGCCTTCACTATTAAATCATAACAAATAAAAAATACTCCGCCTCAGTATTTATGTTGTAGCTTTGAAGATGGCACAAATTCACTAGATAAAAAACCCAGTAAAAATCCTGAAAAGCATTCCGATTAATCAGCTTTTCCCAAAGCGATCGTTACTGAACCAGTGACTACTAAACCAGCTCCTAACATTGCTATGAAAGTAAAGTTTTCTGGTGGTGTCCAAGAAGGTGTAATAACCAATACAACTGCGACTGATATTAATGTCACAATGGGAGCTAAAGCTAATACTGCACTTACTCGTGATGCTTCCCAATGTTCTAATGATTCGGCAAAAGCACCGTAAGCGATTAAAGTATTCAAAGCACAAAAAACCAACATCCCTAAATGGAAAGTATCAAGTATAAAAAGTGATTTTACTCTGGCTAAAGGAGTGAATAATAAAGCACAGCCGCCATAAATAGTTAGCATGATACTAGGGGAAGATAAAGATTGTAATAACTGCTTTTGTGCCAAAGCATAAATAGCCCATGCTGTTGCTCCTAGCGCAATCAAGACACTACCTAGTATATATGTGCCATGCGCTGTAATTAAATTCGTTAGTTGTTCACGAAAAAATAAAAGATAACCGCAAGTCATTACACTTACACCAATCCATTGATACAGCCGGTAACGTTCTTTAAAAATCACTAGCCCTCCTAAACCTAATAAAAGGCTAGACAATTGAATCAGAACTTCAGCGTTAGCAGGCGATGTTAATGCTAAACCTTGCATGAATAGAAAGTAATTAATCCCTAAGAAAAGTGTAGCGAGCGCTAATAACTTCCAAGAAGCAGAACGCAATTGTTCTAACTTTGGTAATTTACCGCGTATTCCTAAATACACAGCAAGCATTAAAAATGATACCAAAAAGCGAAACCAAATAACGGTATAGACATCAAGTACTTGTAGAGTTACTGCAAGAGCAATAGGTAAAATTCCCCACAATAAGACTGTCAATAGCGATAACGCTAGCCCTAAGCGCCAACGACCAGAAGTTTGATGGAGTGACATTGAAATATCCTACTAAAAGTAGGGCTGATAATAAGCTAAAACATATCTGATTTGCATATCTAAATTAGATTACCAAACTTTTCTTGATAAATTATCTTAGTAGCCTAGTACCACAAGGCGGAAGTCAAAAGTCAAAAGTCAAAAGTCAAAAGTATTATGGAATAAGCTCTTTAGGAATTTTAAATGGTTGCTCTATTTCCGCCGAACTGTACTAGTAGTCTGTCAAATACATTTTGATGGATAAAAGAACGAACCACATTCGCGTTAGCGTCTCCCCTTCTCACATTGGGAGAGGCTAGCGCCAAGGGGAGCCAGTGCGGTCTTCTCCCAAGGGGAGACGCTAAAAGCGATAGCGCCGGCGGCAAGCGAGTCCGCGTACCCTTACAGGGAAGCAAGCTACGCTTTTAGCGTCTCGTAGAGAGCGTCTGGGGTCTCCCCCTCCGGGTTCGGCAGTCCCTCTTTGTTGGGGCAACAAGACCGGGCTGCCTCACCAAGTGGAGCATCTGGCGTGGTTTCCCCCATGAGCGACTCTGACTTTTCACGTTATGTGGAAAAGTCCACCAAAAACCTAACCCCCTAACCCCCTTCCCTCCTAGGGAAGGGGGAAAATTCAAAGTCTCTCTCCTTTTAGGAGAGAGATTTAGAGAGAGGTTTTCCAGATGCCGTGAAAAGTCAGATGAGCGACTGCCGTCGCTAAGTAAGAAGGAAAGAAGAAAAATTGAAAGATTTATTTATCCGTCAATTAGTTCTTGACAGACTACTAGCTAATACAGATTCAATATGGAACAGCATAGAACAGCTTATCTACGCTACTCAATTTATTTGTAATCCGAAGAGTTTTTTTTTTGTTCATAGAAAATTCGTAAATTACGTAATTACTTTACATGAATATTAAATTTCAAATTTGATCGTAAATGTATACTTTATTTCGATGTTATTTTTTTACAAAAAACTATGGGGATTATACCCATAATCAGCTTAGTAGTATTTATTACTAGCTTATCAGGCTACTTGCTACTGACCTCAAGAGGTCGATTTTTGCTCAAATCTTTGGTGACAAAAATACAGAGCCAAGATTGGAGATTTAGATATAGCAAGCCTAACTACCTGAGATCAAAATTTTCAAGAACTATAACAATTGCTGCCATTATTACGGCAACAGTAATAGCTGGAAATACTGTATCAGCACAGGTTTCGGCATCACCTCAAGTTTCACTCAAGAGCGTATCGATTCCAGAGCCTAGCAATCTTGGAGACTTCGTAAAAGACAAACGAGCTGCAATCAAGTTAGGAAAGGCTCTTTTTTGGGATATGCAGGTTGGGAGCGATGGAAAGACTTCCTGTGCTAGTTGTCACTTCCATGCTGGAGCCGACAATAGATCCAAAAATCAGATCAATCCTGGGCTTTTGCGGATCAATGCCGATGGGACAGCGAATCCAGATACAATTTTTAATGTAGGCGGACTACCAAACTACCAGCTCAAGCCGGGAGATTTTCCCTTCCACAAGCTGTCAAACCCAAATGATCCTACGACTCTTGTATCTGACCGTAACGATATCACTTCCTCTCAGGGGGTCTTCAACACGGAGTTTGTTGATGTTATACCCGGTAGTGCCGAAGACAAAGTAACAAACGAGCCAGATCCGGTGTTTAATGTGGGTGGCATAAATGTGCGCCACGTCCAGGGGCGTAACACACCAACTGTAATTAATGCAGCATTCAACTTCCGCAACTTCTGGGACGGAAGGGCACAAAATATCTTTAATGGGGTGAATCCCTTCGGTTTAAGAGATCCTAACGCCTCTGTCGTCAAAGCCGAAAGCCCAAATAAGCTCGAATTTGTCAAAATCAGCCTGAATAATTCGTCTTTGGCTTCTCAGGCGCTCGGACCGCCACTCAGTTCTACCGAGTTGTCCGCCAATGGTCGCACCTTTCAAGAAATTGGTGATAAGTTCGGACGAACTAATAAGGGCAAAAAGCTCCCCCGAAAACTTGGGAAAAAGCTATTTACTCTCAGACCGCTAGGTGAACAGGTGGTGCATCCACAAGACAGCGTTTTAGGCGAGGATAGTAGATGGCCTAAACCCGGACTCAAAAATAGAACCTACGATCAGCTGATTCAAGATGCCTTCAAGTCGGAGTGGTGGAAGTCTAATCGACTCATCCAAGTCGATGCTCAAGGTCAACGAACTTTTGTCAAGAAGCCCGATCGCTCCTTGGAGACTGATGAGTATACATTGATGGAGTACAACTTCTCGCTATTTTTTGGGCTTGCAATTCAGTTGTACGAGTCTACACTCATTGCCAACGATACGCCCTACGATCGCTTCTTAGAAGGAAACACCACCGCCCTAACTCAGCAGCAGCAACGTGGAAAAGGACTCTTTGAGGGCAAAGGTGGCTGCATTGGTTGCCACACTGGATTAGAATTAACATCTGCTTCAGTGAGCAGCGTGACTCAAAACGGACGAATCAGACGTGCGCCGTTCCCACCACAATCCCCTGAAGACACTGGTTTCTTCAATATCGGTGTCAGACCTCCTACAGACGACCCCAGTTTGGGTGGTAATGACGGTTTACAGGGTAACGGTCAAGGTAATCCGCTTTCAGAGGCACGATTGGCTCAACTGGGTAAATTTCAGGTTCTCCTTGGCGAAACCCCCCCCATCCTTGCTCCACCGTTGAATTCCAGTGAAGCAGTGATTGCAGATGGAGCCTTCAAAGCACCTGGACTTCGCAATGTGGAACTTACTGCTCCCTACTTCCACAATGGAGGTCAGGCGACCTTAGAGCAATTGGTTGATTTTTACAATCGGGGTGGTGATTTTGGACTTCTTCCCCCACTCAATCTTTCACCGGAAGAAAAACAGGAATTGGTCGCCTTTTTAAAGGGATTGACTGATGAGCGAGTTCGGTATAATAGAGCGCCTTTTGACCACCCGCAACTGTTTGTCCCCAATGGACATCCGGGTGACTCTACACACGTTACCGATGATGGTACTGGCAAAGCTACAGATAGCTTCCTGGAAATTCCTGCTGTTGGTAGCAATGGTGGTAGTCCTAGACCAAATTTCCTGAATTAATCCCATTTCACAAAAATACCTGAGATAGATATGTAGGAGCGTACAACTGTACGCTCCTATTTTGGCGATCGCAACTATGGCTCGACTAAGGAGTGCGTAGGCGTAGCCCGCCGGAGGCATCGCCAAGTATCGGTTCTATATTGCTAACTTTGGTATTATCTAGGTAATTATAGACTCTTCTCGAAACTTCACGGACAAAATCCCCAGCTTTGGGATCATAGTTTGGTCTTTGCACCAAAACACCTGCTAAATAGCTTTTGCCGTTGGGCATTTGAATAATACCCGCATCACCAATAATAAACCTCAATGTACCAGTTTTGTGGGCGATAGTAGCTCCTTGACCGATACCAGCTGGTAGTAAACTATTAGTTTTGACATGGCGCATAATGCCTAAAACTTGATTGCGGCTATTTGGGGATAACAAACGATTATTAGAAACTAACGCTGCCAATCTGACCAAATCTTTAGAACTAGTTGTATTTGTGCCAGCGATGTCTGGAAGTAAATTCCGAAGTGCTGTATTTTGCAATCCCCAACTCCGAAAACGTTGGCTAACTTTTGCTGCACCACCCAAGCGATCGAGAATCAGATTTGTGGCGGTATTGTCGCTGATTGTCATCATCAAGGTAGCAGTTTGTAGGACGCTAAATTTAGTTCCGATGGGTTTGTATTGCATAATTCCCGATTCACCAACCCTTAAATCGCGCCGCATCACTAATTTATCTGTGAGTTTAATTCTACCTGCATCTATTTCTTGGAAAAGAGCCACTAATAAGGGAAATTTGATTGTACTGGCAGCAGCAAATCTTTTTTCGCCATTAATATCTATATAGTTTCCTGTAGATAAATCTAAGAAAAATATCCCTGGATTCAATGATTTATAACTTGCTAATAATCCGCGAATTTGAGAAGTAATACCAACCATTTCTTGACCAAGATTTATAACTCCAGCAAATGTAGATGCATCTGTGGGTTTGATGGCAATATCTTCTCTATTTTCCCCAACAATGGGATTATTTCGGCGGTTAAATGAATTGAATTTGAAAATCCAATGAGAACGAGAATCTCCTTTAATTGATATATTTTGGGAAGTAACGTCATAACCAGGAGCTAACTCTACGACAATACGAGTGGCTTGAGAGTCTGATTTTCCAATGCGAATTTCTTTCACCACCTTACCAAAACTTTGTTTGACACTATCAGAATTAAAATTAGTTCCAGGTAAGTCAATCACCAATCGGCTAGGATTATCTAATAAAAAGGCTTTTGGTTCTATTCCCGAAGTAGTAGTTAAGTCTAATTGGTTTTGGCTAGAATCATAGTACCAAGACTGCAATTGTGAGGCTTTTGCTTGTCCTGCGACTATAAGCAAACTGCTTAAACCAATCGCCAGTAGATGTGATTTCATGTTGTGATTGTGGGTGTGCAAGTATGGAGCAACTAATCAGTTTTACCTGAGATTCTTTTCTGATGACTGTGCTTAACTTCCGGAGAAAAAGTCATAAATCCCATTGAGTTATTTTTTGAGATGATATTTGGGATTAGATAAGCACGATAAATCATCATTACTTATTAAAAGTAAATCGCTGACACTTTTATTTGTGATGTGAGTTGACAACAACAGAAATTGTTAATCTAGCGGAAGGACGAGGGTCGGATTAATTATGTTTCCAACTCACAGCATAATTCTGAATTCAGGAGTCAGAATTCAGAAGTAAAACAGGCTTTTTTTATACCTGGCTTTAAAACGAATCTTTGTGTACTTCACTTTCCTTGAACTTCCTTATGTTTAGTACAGAGAGAAAATAAACACTGTTGACACGTAGCCGAAAGTTTCAAAGGAATGGTGTTATAGCGGTTCCCATTCAGATGCAGTACAACGTTACATCACGAGGTGTAGGGGCACGGCAATGCCCATTGGTGTCAACTTAAGCTAAAACCCTTTTCAAATCTCGTTTCTAGCCTCTGGCTGGAAATGCTGCTCCTGGCGGCTCTGCCGCCAGTAAGGGAGGCGGCAGCCCCAACGACGGGCATTCCCAGTCGGAGACTGGGAACGAGGCAATCTAAAAGCTGGTTCTAGGCTTGCTTTCACGTTAAGTTGACACTCATGGGCAATGCCGTGCCCCTACGGGTGTACCTCACGTAAACGATAACTGCTATATGAGTCGCCAAGCGAGAAATTTTCAACTAGGATTTTCTGACCCAGGACTTACGCAAACAATAGCTAAAACCCTGATTTTTAGGTAGGGGCAATTCATGAATTGCCCCTACAGCGTGTAGTTTTGCGTAAGTCCTATGACCATGTTAAAAAAAATCAGCCATCCAAGGCGAAACACCCGCAAATATTTGCGTAGCTGCTAAAATAGCTGTTTCTATCCCATAGAGTTTTCCGGCTATTTGCAAATGGTAGGGCGTGAATAGACTTGTATACAATGGTGCCAATTCCCGAATATCTAGCTGCAACTCACCCTTTCCACCTCTTGTGACTTCACCGCGTCCATTGGCAACAGAAAGAATGAATTTACCATTATTTTCAGTTAGCAAATTATCTTGAATTTCTAAGTGCAGTTCCGCTTGAATTCCTAATGGATAACCCCGCATCTCCAATGCCTTGACTACATCTATTACCCGCAGCAGCCAACGACTCTCACGCCATATCTTGGCAGTTTGTTCAGGTAGCAGCAATGTCAGGGAATCAATTACAGAACTCTTCCATCGTACCCGATGAATTTGGGAGCGATGATTTGCCAGAAAAGACCAGAAAGTTTGTGCAGCAGCAACGGTGTGGAGTACCCAATCTTTCACCCAGAGAATTTCACCATCTTCTGTTCGCTCTTGAGTGAAGATGATGTAGCCTTGAGGTTGGTCTTTAGTGCCAATAAAATAGGCATAGACTGTTTCCTTCTCATCTGGTTGGATTAAACGCTCCCAGATTGCTGGATGTCGGTCTAAATATCCCTGCGTTAGTCTCGCCTGTTGCTGATATAGTTCATGAAATACTTGATGATTGATGTTTACTATTGGTTCTAAAGCTAGGGGTTGCTCCCGCACCTGGATATTCCTGGTAGCAACTTCCCAAATACACCAGCTACCGCCCTGCTCATACCCGACTTTTCGGTACAAACTTTGAACGGCTGGATAAAGAGCGGAAATTGGAACTCCTCTGGCATAAAGTTCTTTGAGGGTGTGTTGCATGAGAGCGATCGCAGCTCCCGAACCGCGATATTCTGGAGCAATGCCCACTGCCGCAATTCCTGTCATTGGTACACACACACTACCCCACCACTGACCCATATCGAGAGTTGCCAATCCACCAACTAATTGCTCCAATCCGCGAATAATACGGAAATTTTCGACACCAATGAGGTTGATGTAAACTTTCTCGCCACTAAGTGCGCTGATAAAACACTGCTCAAGGATATACCCAAACTGCTGAATATCCTGTGGATGGGCAAGAGTGCTGTATTCAAATTGAGTGGTCATCTTTCATACCATTAGTAAGATAAAACCACAATCATGCTACAGCAGACGTTGCCCCAATGCTTCACGGGATTTTAGATTTCAAATTTTGGATTTTGAAATTATATGTTCAAAATTTAATCTGTTAGCTTCAGGACTGTTTCTTCCACTTATAGCGCCTGGTGCGCCACCCCTTTATTGCTCTTAACAAACCACTTACAAAAAATATGTCAATAAGTTGGATTTACCTCATCCTCGCAATCCTCTTTGAGGTTTCAGGTACAACTTGCATGAAATTATCCGAGGGATTTACTAAAATAGTTCCTTCGGTATTAATATTTGTCTTCTATGGACTTTGTTTTACTTTTTTGACCTTTGCTCTCAAGAGACTTGAAGTGAGTGTGGCTTATTCTGTCTGGGCTGGATTGGGAACTATCCTAATCGCTATCATTGGTATTATCTGGTTTCGTGAATCTGCCACATTCATCAAACTTTTCTCGATTGCCTTAATAATCATTGGGGTAATTGGGATAAATGCGAGTCAATAAAAAACTCCATCTCCTTGTGGGTGGAGTTTTTGGGCATGGGGAATGGGGCATACTGCGGTGAACGGGTTCCCCGGCATATAGCAAGTGGCATCATGGGGAAGAAGTTACCAATGCCCAATGCCCAATGCCTCGTCGCTTTCAATGAAGGAGGAGTCAGGAGTCAGAATTCTTTATCAATAGCTCAAAATTTATTAAACCCAGCAGAACGACGATAAAGTAACCAAATAAACAGAGGTGAACCCAGCAAGGCGGTAACGGAACCGACTGGTAGTTCTACTGCTCCTAGTCTAGAGAGTAAATCTGCAAAAGTCAGTAAGCATGCACCGGCCAGGGCGGAAAGTGGTAAAACAAAGCGATGATCTGTACCAACGATCAGGCGGACACCGTGAGGGACAACAAGACCAACAAATCCAATCAAGCCACCGATGCTGACTGCACCTGCGGCTAATAGAGTGGCGACACCACCAATTAATAAGCGCGATCGCGTCAACGAAACCCCTAAACCCACAGCCAAATCATCTCCCAAAGCCAGCACATTTACCGATCGCGCCAGCAAACATCCCCCGATCAATGCAACAATAATGTAAGGGCCAGCCGTAGCAATTTCTTGCCATCCCCGTCCATTGAGACTACCAACCAGCCAACTGAGGGCAATTTGAATTTGACCGTCTTCAGCTAAAAGCAGCAATGTACTTTGTACAGCACCAAATAAAGAACTTATCGCCACTCCACCTAAAATCAACCGCTCAACCGAAATTCCCGACCCCGCACGAGCGAGCAAAATCACGATCGCGGAAGTCAAAATTGCACCCATCCACGCTGCGAGAGGAATTGCGATCGGGAATATTTGCCATACGATCATCATAATCACAATTAATCCTGCACCTGCTGAAATACCCAAAATAAATGGATCGGCAAGACTATTGCGTAACATTCCTTGCAGCAGCGCTCCTGACATTCCCAAGGCTGCGCCGACAATGAGAGCAGCAGTAATGCGTGGGAGACGCAAATCCCAGAGAATTGTCTGTTTAACTGGATCGCCTTTGCGGAGAATGGCTTGCCAAAATTCCGACATATTTAAAGGTACTGCTCCTTGAGACAGCGACAGTGCTAGCGTTACCACCAGTGCTGTACCAAGGAGTAAAACAGCCCAAAATACCCGGTGTTCACTAAAAATTGTTTGAAATGGTTTAGTCAAATTTAGATATGTATTTTTTTTCAATATAGTCCGTCTCAAACACAGATGCATTGGGCATTGGGCATTCATTGAGTAAGAGAGAGGAGAGATAAAAGTTGAGCTTCAGAGGCTCAACTTTTAAGTTTTAACTTTTTCTACCCTATGCCCCATGCCCCATGCCCAATACCCCACTACGTCAACTCCAGCCCACCTTGATAGCCAGTGACAATGCGCCCACCATCCTTGAGGATGTGGACTTCTATCTGATCGCTAGCCCAAGTAATTTGGTCTTGGAAAGCCGGGTTTAAAACACGAACCCGTTGATTACTAGAAGAGACTGGAGAGTTGGGAGAGTTAATTGCCAAAGATTCTACAAAAGGCCCGTCAATCAGGATATCGAGTTGTTCTAACAATTCTTGAGAACCTGGCGGCGCCGATTGAGACTGTAGCTGCTTAAGAGTGAAGCCAGTAAAAGACATTACATTTAACCCAACAGCTTTTACCTTTCGAGCTAAAGATGCCAGTGCAGTTGCTTGCCAAAAGGGTTCTCCACCAGAGAACGTTACACCCATATTGCGGGTATTACTGAGAATATTCTCGGCAAGGGTATCAATAGCAATCAATTGGTTAGCCTCAAATGACCACGAGTTAGTATTAAAGCAGCCAGGACACTCCCGAAGACAACCTTGTACCCAGACGACTGCACGACAACCAGGACCATTAACTTCTGACTGATCAACGTAACCCATAATGTTGAGATAGCCAGGTGGAATTTCCATGAGTGCTAGCGATGGGTCAGTTGGCTTAATTTCCATCTCTTTAACTCCTTTTAGCCTTGCCTGTTAACCGTTAACTATAGCGAATCTCCAATTATTTGACACTCCTCTGGCCTTTAGGCCAGAGGATTCTCAGTTCAGCGACCCATCTTGCCATCACAGGTTTGCACCAGCGACAGTAGGGGTTGAATCTCCCTGAGCGTTTTCTACGTCGGGCGCAGAGATTGCCGACCATGCAGGTTCAGCAGCAGACTGACGAGCCAGAGAATTCAAATTGTTAGCAAACGGAAACTCAGCCGCAAGAATGGCGCATTGTTTGTTCAAGTCATACTTAGAGACTTTCGGGTTGTCCATCCAGTAGCGGATGCACTTATTCCGAATGAACTGAGTAGCACGAATTGCTTCGTCAATAGCGACAAACTGGACTGATTTAGCGTAGGCTTTGAACTCGAAAATTAGCATTGGATTTGGCTGCTTATGCTAAAATTTTAGCTGCAACTATGGAGGGCAGTAATGGGTAGAACAAGGAATTTGCTCATCTCCTCATCCACCCGCCATCGCCTGCTAGCTGCGCTTTTGCATCTAGTGGCAGGTGGAATCGTCCCTTTGCCTCCTATCCAGCCCCGCGCTGAAGCGACGGGGTTTTTCGGAGATTTCCGATAAACTTTGGGGGGTTTGGAAAAGTCCGCTTTAACTTACTAGACTAAAGTTAGTTGCCGAACTAGTATTGACTCTCCCATAGATAGAATAGATGACTCAACAAACTTCTAGAATTTGTATCCTTGGCGGAGGCTTTGGTGGACTCTACACAGCCCTGCGGTTAAGCCAATTACCTTGGGAATCGACGCAAAAACCCGAAATTGTTCTAGTAGATCAAAGCGATCGCTTCCTATTCTCCCCTTTACTTTACGAATTACTCACTGGCGAACTACAAACCTGGGAAATTGCCCCACCCTTTGAAGAACTTTTACAAGGCACTGGGGTACGTTTTTATCAAGGGGTTGTGTCGGGAATTGACATCGACCAGCAACGGGTAAATATACATGAAGGTCCCCAAATCCCTTATGACCGATTAGTGCTGGCGCTAGGAGGGGAGACACCGCTAGATTTAGTACCTGGTGCAACAGCCTACGCTTACTCATTCCGCACCATCTCTGATGCCTATCGGCTGGAAGAACGGCTGCGATTTTTAGAAGAATCGGATGCTGATAAAATTCGGGTAGCGATCGTTGGCGCCGGCTACAGTGGTGTCGAGTTAGCCTGTAAGTTAGCCGACAGACTAGGAGAAAGAGGACGCTTTCGCATCGTTGAAATTGCTGACCAAATTTTGCGAACTTCCCCAGAGTTTAACCGCGAAGCAGCAAAGAAAGCAATAGAAGCCCGTCGTGTGTTTGTTGATTTAGAAACCAAAGTGGAATCAATAGAGCAAAATTCCATTTCCCTAGAGTACAAAAGCCAGTTAGACACAATTCCCGTAGATTTGGTAATTTGGACTGTGGGAACTAGGGTTGCGCCCGTAGTGAAATCTCTTGCTCTCAAACAAAATCAGCGTGGTCAAATCAGTATTACATCCAATCTGCAAGTCATCGATCATCCAGAAATCTTTGCCTTGGGCGATTTAGCAGACTGTCATGATATTGAAGGGCAGCAAGTCCCTGCCACTGCACAAGCGGCTTTTCAACAAGCTGATTATACTGCTTGGAATATCTGGGCAACTCTGACTAATCGCCCCCTCCTTCCCTTCCGCTACCAACAGTTAGGAGAAATGATGGCACTCGGAATAGACAACGCCACTCTCACTGGTTTGGGAATTAAACTAGATGGTCCTTTGGCATCCGTCGCCCGTCGTATTGCCTATTTATATAGGTTGCCAACTTTAGACCATCAGCTGAAAGTTGGTTTTAATTGGCTAGTCCGTCCGATCATAGAAACACTTTCTCGGTAACTTAATGGGCATTGGGCATTGGTAAAAAATTAAGACATATACCATAATTTGCTTTATTTATGGCAAGCTACTTAGCAGATGGTAGACTCTACCCACACAAACTCTCTTACAAGCCAAAATCTAAAATTCAACATTCAAAATTTTCAAACTTTGATGGAACAACCGAAAGTTATTTTTTTAGATGCTGTGGGTACACTCTTCGATGTCAAAGGTAGTGTGGGTGAAGTTTATAGTCAGATAGCCCAAGAATTTGGCGTTACGGTTTCAGCCGAAACATTGAATACAGCCTTCATCAAAAGCTTTAAAGCCGCTCCGCCGCCGATATTTCCAGATGCAGAACTGCAAGACATTCCTCAGCGCGAGTTTGATTGGTGGCGGATAATTGCTCTGAACACTTTTGAAAATGCAGGTGTTCTCAGGGAATTTTCTGACTTTTCGGCTTTTTTTAGCGAACTTTATATCCACTTTGGCACTGGCGAACCGTGGTTTGTCTATCCCGATGTCTTACCAGCTTTAATCAACTGGCGGCGATTGGGAGTTACTTTGGGGGTGCTGTCCAATTTCGATTCCCGGATTTACTCAGTATTGCAAAGTTTGGGATTGAGAGACTTTTTTACCTCCGTCACCATTTCTACCCAGGTACGTGCAGCTAAACCCGATCCTCAAATTTTTGCTATCGCCTTAGATAAACATCAATGTTCCCCAGAGGCAGCATGGCATATTGGTGATAGCATTATAGAAGACTATAACGGAGCTAAAGCAGCTGGAATCAGAGGCGTTTGGATCAACCGAGGAAAATGAGGGAGATACTTTGACATCGCTATTTTTTATAGCGCCTCAATTATAGATGTGATGCCTGGGTTGGGCTACGCCTACGCCATTTTTTCTAGAATCTGAAAACGCAGCATATACTCGAAAGCTGATAATACTAACAATTCATAGTAGTTATGTCAGCACGCCAAACGCCTAAAAAAATTATTTTTGGACTTTGTTTACTTAGTTTAAACTTCGGTGCGATCGCTTGTTCGCCAAAGTCTCAAGTAGTCACAAAGACAGAATCCACCCCACAAGCGATCGCAAATCAAAATACACCAGTAGTAGCTTCCGTCCCAACAAAAGAAGATAAACCAATCCCGAAATACGAACACATTTTTGTCATTATTGAAGAAAACAAGTCCTCCGAGCAGATTATTGGCAATTCCAATGCACCAATAATCAATCAGAGGTCACATTGCAACCATTGTAATTACTAACCACGGTTCACGGGGTGTAGTGGATAAAACACCCTACAATCATTACTCACTGTTGCGAACCACCGAGGATGCTTTCGGGATCTACGAATACCTAAATCTGGCGGGCGATACGGCTCAAGGAGTCAAGCCCATGACAAGCCTGTTTGCTAAAAAATAGGCATGGGGTATGGGGTATGGAGAGATGAGGGAGATGAAGAGAATAAGCAATCCCTAATCCCCAATCCCCAATGCGCCCCAACACTCGTATGATCAACATATCAAGAAAACATAACAGCCAGATTTTTACCGCAAAACATGGGCAGTATTTGGGAAATCGATTTTTACTCCCGTCCGATTTTGGACGCTAATCAGAAAAAAATTTGGGAAGTCTTAGTCTGCGAAAGCCCTTTGGATATCGACACAAAAGCAGATTCTTTGTTTCGTTATGCTCAATATTGTCCCAGTACCCAGGTAAATTCGGGCTGGTTGCGGACAGCGTTGCAGGAGGCTATTAACCAAGCTGGAAAAGCACCAATTAAAATCCGCTTTTTCCGCCGGCAAATGAACAATATGATTACTAAAGCCTGCCAAGACTTGAGTATTCCCGCCCAGCCTAGCCGCCGCACTTTGGTTCTTAACCAATGGTTAGCACAGCGTATGGAAGAAGTGTATCCTCAAGAATCAGGGTATCAAGGGGGGACTAATCCTTCAGTCCGGTTGGAGAAACCTTTGCCGCAACGTTTACCAGATGCTTTGGAAGGACAGCAGTGGGTATTTGTTACCTTAGATGCTGCGGATTTAGCAGAAATGCCAGACTGGGAAATTGACTTTGGTGAAGCTTTCCCCCTAGAGTTGGCGCAAGTGTCACCCAAAGCCCGTATTCCTGGGATTTTAATTTTCTCACCTAGAGCGTTGCCTTTAGCAGGCTGGATGTCTGGTTTGGAGTTGGCTTTCTTGAGATTTGACACCAGCGAAGAGGCGAGATTGCTTTTAGAAACTGGTGTAACTGAAAGCTGGATTGTGGCAAATATCAAAAAGCCTCAAATTTTAGCAGAAGCGAAAGGTTTTGAAGAAGCCAAGCAAAAAGCTAATGGAGTGCATTTTATCGGTGTACAGTCTGATCCCAAAGCAGAATCTTTTGCTGGTTTTTGGCTGTTGCAAGAGGTGAATCTTTGAAAATTGGGCATGGGGCATGGGGCATAGGTGGAGAATAACCAATGATCAATGACTAATGACCGAATGGCACTAAGAAAACCCCAAAGGCTTGTGTCGCCTTGTTCCCAGCCTAGAGGCTGGGAACGAATTCTGAATGGGCTGCTGCCTCTGGTCAAGCCACTGGAGGCGGCAGCCCTCCCAGAATGGGTTCCCAGCCTCTAGGCTGGGAACCAGTGAGGAAGCTGTTTTCAGGTAAATAGACCATGCGGTAGGGGCACAGCATTGCTGTGCCCCTACGATAGATGTGGTTCAAATACATGAAAACTGCTGTAACTTAGTGCCATTCGACTAATGACCAATGACTAGATCCGTTGAGATATGGCGATGATTTGGGATAATTAACTGCGTCCATCAGCGTTGATCTGCGGTTTCAAATCGTAACTGCCGAAACACGCTGATGATTTTTGGATAGTTATCTGCGTCCATCAAAGGAAAGTCTGATGCCTAGGGCGGGCTGCGCCAACGTCGGCTTTTGGCGCTCAGACTTTCAAAAGACAGCGTTGATATGCGGTTCAAAATCCACAATTCATAAGGGTCATGGGTTCTGAAAATTTGTCACAAGATACACTAGCAGAACAACTGCTGGAACTAGCTATAAAATCTGGAGCAGAAGCTGCTGAGGTGTATCAGTCGCGATCGCTTTCTCGTCCAGTGTTTTTTGAGGCCAACCGACTCAAACAGCTAGAAACCAGTCAATCTGAAGGCACAGCACTAAGGCTTTGGCGAAATGGGCAACCAGGACTCACGGTGGCTTACGGTTCTGTCACAGCCGAAGTAATGGTGGAAAAAGCTCTAGCACTGAGTCAACTTAATCAACCGGAAACAGTCGAATTAGCCTCTAACTTTCAGCCCTCTTTCCCAGATTTAGGGGAAAGTGTGCAGATAGAGGTTTTGGTAAATTGGGGTAAGGAAGCGATCGCACTTATCCGTGATGCCTATCCAGATGTTGTATGCAATGGTGACTGGGAATGTGATATTGAAACCACTAGACTAGTCAATACCAAAGGTTTAGATTGTCACTACACCGACACTACCCTCAATTGCTACATATCAGCAGAATGGGTGCGCGGCGATGATTTTTTGAATGTTTCCGATGGACAAACTCAGCGGGGCGAACTTCACCCGGAGAGATTAGCTAATCAAATTTTACAGAGGTTAATTTGGGCGAGAGAAAATGTCTCACCCCCAACTGGGCGTATCCCGGTTTTGTTCACTTCTAAAGCTGCCGATATGCTTTGGGGTACTGTGCAAGCAGCATTGAATGGCAAGCGAGTCTTAGAAGTAGCTTCCCCTTGGGCAGAACGCTTGGGTAAGGCAGTAATTTCACCCAACCTGACTCTCTACCAAGATCCCGAAGCCGGCCCTTACAGTTGTCCTTTTGATGATGAAGGGACTCCGACTCAATTTTTAGTATTTATCCAAAACGGGATTTTACAACATTTTTATGGCGATCGCACCACCGGACGCGAACTCGGTACTGATACCACTGGAAATGGTTTTCGCCCTGGTTTAGGCAGCTATCCTACTCCTGGTTTATTTAATTTTCTCATTCAGCCCGGTTCGGCATCGCTACCAGATTTAATTCAACAACTAGATAATGGCTTGATTGTGGATCAAATGCTGGGTGGTGGCGGCAGTATTTCTGGAGATTTTTCAATCAACGTTGATTTAGGCTACCGCGTCCAAAATGGTCACGTAATTGGCCGCGTTAAGGATACGATGGTTGCTGGTAATGTCTACACAGCCCTCAAGCAATTGGTTACACTCGGCAACGATGGTGATTGGAATGGTTCTTGTTATACTCCATCTCTGATCGTAGAAGGGCTATCCACCACAGGGAGAAGCAATTGAAGAAGAATTCAGGAGTCAGAATTCAGGAGTCAGAATTCTGAATTCTGAATCAAGACGCTTTCTACGAAGCGATGCACGTAGCTTGCTTCCCCGTGGGGGTACGCGGACTCTCGTAGAGAAGCCATGCCGTTCGCGCAGCGTCTCGTAGAGAAGGCTTTACGCTGCGCTATTCGCCAGTCGTAATTCATTCTGAATTCTGACTCCTGACTCCTGAATTCTATTTGGATAATATTATCGAAATATTGGGTCTAAATCTATTGACACTCCCCGGCAGTACATCCTCACCTGATAGATTTAGGGGAGATTGTAAAACTTCCACTGCTTGGTTACAGCGATAAATTTCGACTTGCCTATTTTTAGGATTAATCAACCAACCTAGACGCAAACCGTTCTTGTTCAAACTCTTCGTCTGTCAATTTCAGCGCCGGAGGGAACTGTAAAGTTAAAGCACTCATGGCAATTTGGGATTTTAGATTTTGGATTTCACTGAGACAACTGCCAAATCTTAATAGTATTATCTTCACTACCACTGACAAGGGTTTTGTCATCAGGACTGAAGGCGACGGATGTCACGGTGTTGGTGTGTCCCGCCAATGTCAGAATTTCCTCACCTGTGGCTATATTCCACAGTTTAATAGTGCGATCGCGGCTACCACTAGCAATCATTTTACCATCGGCACTGAAGGCTACCGATGTCACAGTGTTGCCATGTCCCGTCAGTGTGCGAATTTCCCTGCCAGTATGTAGATCCCAAAGTTTGATGGTGCCGCGGCTACGCCCGTCGGAGACATCGCGGCTAGCACTGGCTAAAGTTTTACCATCTGGGCTAATAGCCACGGCTGTTACTGTTTGAGAATTTCCTTCTAGTGTGCGGATTGAGTAGCCTTTTGTCAGATTCCAGATTTTGATTGTCTTGTCAAAACTCCCACTAGCAAGAATCACCCCATCGGGGCTAATGGCCACAGATCGCACCCAAAATGTATGCCCTAGCAGTGTCCGAATTAGCTCTCCTGTTGCCAAATCCCAGATTTTGATCGTGTTGTCATCACTAGCACTAACCAGAGTCTCGCTATCAGCACTGATGGCCAGGGCATGAACTGAATCAGAATGCCCTGTAAGAGTGCGAATTTTTTTTCGCGTTCCCAGATTCCAGATTTTAATCGTGTTGTCATCACTGGCACTAACCAGAAGTTTTCCATCTGGGCTGATTGCTACGACATTCACCTGCTGAGAATGCCCGTTGAGTGAAGAGATTGGTTTTCCAGTTGCGAGATTCCAAAGTTGGATTGTGCCATTGTCGCCACTGCTGGCTATGGTTTTACCATCGGGGCTGATGGCGATAGATAAAACTGAGTTTTCCTGTCCTTGAAGGGTATTAGCTAAGGAAACCTTACCCAAAGTAATCTTTAGTGGTTGACCTAAAAGTGCCTCATTTTTGCCCGAATTATTATGCTGACTCAGCCTAGAGACTAAACTGGTTTGAATCCGGCGAAAATGTTTATACCAAGATTCTTGGAATCCGAACAACAGAATAAAAGCACTTACCAAGACTAAAATTCTCAGTAAGGGATAACTTTTTGGTAAATATGGCGCTTTAGTTGGTGGTATTTTCCCAGATGACTTACCGGCTGGTGGTAATGCGAGGAGTTGTTTTGGAGTCAAGTCTCTGAGAACTTCATCGGCTGACTGGTAACGTTCATGGATATCTTTTTTCAAAAGCTTGTCGATGACAAAATCCAACTCAGGATTTAATGGACTCCGCAAATATGCGCGCCAATTATTCACCCAAGCATACCCAGATTCCATCCACAACTGAAAGGGCGAATTTCCCGTTAGCAGATGAAAGCAGGTAGCCCCCAAACCGAACAAGTCACTGGCGGGGAAAGCTTTACCATCTCTAATCTGTTCTAGGGGCGAATAACCATGTGAACCAATAGATGTGCCAGATTTCTGCTGAACTTTGGCGGTGAATTGCTTGGAGGAGCCAAAATCAATTAAGCTTAATCGCCCATCACCTTTATTGCGGATAATATTTTCTGGCTTGATATCTCGATGAATGACTTTGCGATCGTGGATAAATTTCAAAATGGGCAGTAAATCTAGCAAAAGAGATTGAATTTCCCTAGGGTTATAAGTCTTGCGCTGTTGCAACTCCTTTAACAAATTTTCCCCATTAATAAACTGCTGCACCAAATATAGGCAGCCGTCTTGCTCAAAGTAAGCGATCAAAGTCGGAATTTGGGGATGTTCCCCAAGGTCTTGTAGTCGTTGCGCTTCTTCAGCAAACAACTCCATCGCTTTTTTTTGCGACCAAGTCCCTTGGAATTTTGGAGCTAATTGCTTGATAACGCAACGCTCATTGAGTTTATCGACATCTTCTGATAGATAGGTTCTGCCAAATCCCCCCTCATCTGAAAGGACTCGGATGACACGGAAGCGATTTCTTAAAAGTGACACCAGTGGGGTGCTACAACTTTGACAAAACTTCTTTCCATTGGGATTCAGGGGATTTGAGCAATCGGGATTTAAGCAGCAGATCATGATCTGACAGGCGCGACTGCATGACAACTTAGGCTAAGTTTGCCCCGAACTTTCCCTTAAGAAAATTGACTCTCGCTTACTGGTGGTAGAAAACCCTGCTCTGGGGATTGGGGAATTACTTATATAGTTAGCGTTTGTAAATAGTGGTCAGTCTTCCTCATCTGTGGAAAACTACGAGAGCCATAAGATTAATTATTCTATCGATTATATAATAATCTGAATAGAAATATTTTTTAGAAGTGTTAAACCTAGTAATTTTGCTTGTATCTTGGCAAGCGATAACTGACTAAGTATTGAAGATAAACCCTGATTAATTAATCATCACTGACTATCAAATATAGTTAAATTTCGTACTAAATTTGTTTTGGCTATTATCAATAGTCCCTGATTAATTATTCATTTGATACTTTAGGTAAAAAAGGCTTCAATTTAACTTTACTACCTAGTTTCCTTGAACCTTTCCCTCCATTTCCGAATGGCACTAGCAGTTCTGGCTATAGGTGGCATATATACATCAGGAGTTTCGGGAGAAATTCCGTATTGTGTAATACTTTTATTATTTAATTTTTGGGTAGTTAGACAGTTAGCCAAAGTAGGCGAATAGCTTTGATAACTTAAAGCTTTCATCACTTCATCGGCAGTCTTAAATCGATCCTCTAAGGTAATTTTCACCATTTTTCCTAAAATCTGGGCAAAATTGTTGCTGATATTTACCTCTTTTCGCCAACATATTTCACCAGTATTCGCGTCGTACTCAAATTCTAAAGGACTTTTAGCAGTCAACATAAAAATACAAGTTACACCCAGTGCATAAATATCACTGGCATAAACTGGACGTAGAGAAAACTGTTCTGGTGGTGCAAATCCCCTAGTCCCGATAAAGTTGGTATTTGCAGCTTGATTGATTGACTTTTCACAAACCTTAACTAATTGCTCTTTCACCGCACCAAAATCAATCAACACTACCCGTCCGTCATACTCACACCGCAATAAATTTTGGGGCTTAATATCTCGATGAATCACATTATGTTTATGAAGATACTGTAATACAGGTAATAATTCCTGCAAAAACTGTTTAACTGAGGCTTCACTTTTGGGGCCAGTTTGCCGCATTTCTCGTGCCAAAGTCAAACCCGGCACGTATTCTTGAATTAAAAAAAACTCCCCATTGGCCTGAAAGTAGTCTAAGAGCATGGGAATTTGCGAATGACTACCGAGTTGTCCCAAAATTCGTGCTTCTTTTTCAAAGCGCGTACACGCCCTTTGCCAACTTTGAGGATTAGTCACTTTTGGAGAAAGTTGTTTAATCACACACAGGGGATTCCCAGGTAATACGGCATTTTTGGCTAAAAACGTGATACCAAAACCACCTCGTCCCAAAACTTGCAGTATTTCATAGCGATCGCGAAATAGCCGTTTAGAACCACACATCTGACCAAGTTGAGTTTGCTGTGAAATGCTCTCTTGAGAATTCGTTATTTTCTGAGAAAAGCGATCCATTAGTATAAAATATCTGCTCTGAAATGTCTCTAATTCTACGACAATTATTTATTGTCAACAGTAAAACTACTGGGTCTTTACCAAATCATCATTACTCTTCTGTTAAAAATTCAAAAAGCAAAAATAAATTTTTGTATAACTAAGTAAGTGGGGAACAATAAATCAAACTATGTTAAGTAATATAAAAACCTTAAAATATCCTTGTAGTGTAAGCAAGCTACGCGTGTCCTCACCCGTCCAATATTCAGGGTGGGCAAGATGCCATTAGTGTCAACTTAAGAGAAAACCCCTTTAAAACCTCGTTTCCAGCCTCTGGCTGGAAATGCAGATCAATTGCGGCTCTGCCGCAAGTCTTGAGGCGGAGCCTCAACGACGGGCATTCCCAGTCTCTGACTGGGAACGAGACAACCTCTAAAAGCTAGTTCTAGACTGGCTTCTACGTTAACTTGACACCAATGGCAAGATGCCCACCCCACAAGATGGATTATTTATTTTTTGTCAGTACCTTAATTCCTCACTTTTTCTAAGCTGGTGGAACTTGTGGAGAGAAAATATCTATGAAATTTTCCTCAAGCAGCGAATCTGGTGTTTGCATAATAAATGGGAGTTCGGCTCCCACAAGTCCTCTTGGGATGCGTTCTAAAGTTTCACTAAAAACGACAAACAGAGGATATATAGTATTGGCTCCCTCACTCAAAATATGACTGTGGCGAAGAGGCATCAACCACTCATAATCATTGTCTAGATAAACTTGGGTTTGTCGCCAACGTCCTAATAAATCAGAAAAGTCTTCGTGAGCGCGATGAATAAAAACTAAAATTTCGGCTCCAGTTTTGATTTTCCACTCTGGATCGCACATCAAAATTGCCACATCACAGGGTAAGCAAATCGTTTGTGGGGCTGTAGTAGCAGTGTTGCGAAGACGGACGATTGGTAAAGGTATAGTGATGACACTTTCATCTGGACGGCGCAGACTGGGAATCATCTCTAAGTATGGGCGGTGTTGTTTTAGTAAGGCGATCGCAGCTAGATGATTGCTGTACTCTGCCAAACTCGCTTCGTAGTGAGATTTTTGCACATTCATAATTTATTAAATAGTGAGGAGTAGAGACGCGATTAATCGCGTCTCTACAGGAGTTAAGAATAAAGTTAATCATTTAGGAGTTAAAACTTAGGAATTAAAATCTTTAACTTATAACTCCTAACGATTAATCCTCTATCCCAACTTTTCAAATACCGCAAACATCGGCAGATACATTGCTAACAAAATGGTTCCAACCATTCCCCCTAGAACTACAATCATCACTGGTTCTAAAATACTGGTCATTGCTTTTACTGCTTGCTCAACTTCATCTTCATAGAAATCAGCAACTTTCATCAACATTCCATCTAATTCTCCAGTTTCTTCACCAATACTAATCATCTGAATTGCCATAGCTGGAAAAACGGCATCTTTTTGCAAAGCAATGCTAATCATGCCCCCTTGTTGAATCTCCATGCGGGCTGCATCTATGGCATTGGCAATTACTTGGTTTCCTGATGTATCTCGGACAATTTCTAAGCAAGTTAAAATTGGTACACCTGAACGAGTCAAAGAACCAAAAGTCCGGCTAAAGCGGGCAACTGAAGATTTTTGAATTAAGTCACCAAATAATGGCATCTTGAGGGAAAGACGATCAATTGTGATGCGGCCAACAGGAGTTTGAGCGTATTTACCATAGGCAAATTTTAGTCCGATCAGAGCACCGAGAAGGATGAAAGCACTCGGACTTCTCAAAAATTTACTAGCATCCATCAAGAATTGCGTTAGAGGTGGTAATGAGATTCCAATTTGCACAAAAATCGTGGCAAAAATCGGAATAAGAAAAATAGTCATGCCGAGAAAGATCGAAACTGCGATAAAACCCACAACCGTTGGATAAGACATTGCTGATTTAATTTGGTTTTGTAACCGGGCAACATCTTCTAACAACTTAGCTAAACGATTCAATACTTCGTCTAAAACACCACCAACTTCGCCAGCTTGAATCATACTCACATATAATCCATCAAAACAGTCAGGATGCTTCCGCATTGCTTCTGAAAGATTCATTCCGCTTTGAACATCGGTGCTAATCTCCACAAGAGCTTGTTTCAGTTTAGTATTACTACACTGTTCAGAAAGTACCCCCAGACTTCTAACGATCGCAACTCCCGCATTCATCAAAACGGCAAATTGACGCGAAAAAACGGCTTTGTCTTTCACAGAAACCTTAACTAAGGAATTCTGGAAATTTTTGAAGGCAACATCTAGCTGAAATCCTTGAGATTGCTTGAGTTCTTGGATTACAAGACCTTGTTCTCTGAGATTAGTCCGAGCTTGTGACAAGGATTCAGCAACAATTTTTTCTGTTCGGGATTTTCCTTGCGAATCCCGAACACGGGCAACGAAGTTTGGCATAAATAAATTCAAAATAATCGTTATTTATTGGGCATGGGGCATTGGGAAAGAGGAGGCAGGAGGCAGAAATAAATTCTTTAATTTTGAATTTTGAATTGATTTCTCCCTCATCCCCACTTCCTTTAATGGGCTTTAGCCGCCGCACCAGGTTTTGCACCTGCTGCTTGGGGTGGTACAGAAGTACCGATGAGACGTTGGATTTCATCTGGCTTGGAAGTCTTAGACATCGCCGCTTCAAAGGAAATCGTTCCTGCTTTATAAAAATCGGCTAAAACCTTCTCTAGAGTTTGCATACCCAATTTGCCGCCAGTTTGAATCGCTGAGTAAATTTGGGCTGTTTTGCCTTCTCGAATCAAGTTGGAAATAGCGGGAGTAACGATCAGAATTTCTTGAGCCATCACCCGACCATATTCACCGGGTTTAGGGCTTTTCTTGGACACCAAGGTTTGGCTAAATACTGCCACTAAGGAGTTAGACAACTGCACCCGCACTTGGGTTTGTCTTTCATGGGGGAAAACGTCAATAATCCGGTCAACTGTCTGTGCGGCAGAACTGGTATGTAGTGTGCCAAATACCAAGTGTCCTGTTTCTGCGGCAGAAATTGCCAAAGAAATTGTTTCCAAATCGCGCATTTCCCCTACCAGAACGATATCTGGATCTTCCCGCAAAGCTGCTTTCAAGGCATTAGCAAAACTCTTAGTATCTTCACCGAGTTGTCGTTGGTGAACCAAGCTTTTAATTGGTTCATAGACAAATTCAATTGGGTCTTCCACCGTCAAAATATGCTCTGCCTTGGTGCGGTTAATCAAGTCAATCATTGCCGCTAGGGTAGTAGTCTTGCCAGAACCTGTAGGACCTGTGACCAGAATTAGTCCTCTGGGTTTATCTGTCATTTCCCGCACAATATCTGGCAAACCTAATTTTTCAAAGTTAGGAATCTTAGAACTTAATGCCCGTAAGCAAGCAGCATAAGAACCACGTTCTTTATAGACATTGACCCGGAAGCGAGCCAAACCTTTAACACCATAAGAACAATCCAACTCCCAGTTTTGCTCTAAGGTTTTACGCTGGGTGTTGTTGAGCATACTAAAAATCAGCCTTTGACACTGATCAGCTGTCAATATATGCTCACCTATGGGGGTGAGTTTACCACTGATGCGGAAGTAGGGAGGCAAACCTGCGGATAAATGCATATCCGAGCCACCCAATTCAATCAATTGCTCCATCAAGTCTTCAATCATCATTTCCATAGTTCTGCTTCCTTTTAATGTTTATTGTTTGTCCTTTGTCAGTTGTCATTTGTTTAAAGTTAGTAAGCATCAACTAGTGACCAATGACCAATGACCAATGACTAATGACTAATGACTAGTCTTAAAACCGAGCTGTCATACAGTAAGGACAATCCAGCCATTCTTGTTTCAATGTGGCCTCGCAACTCCGACAGGTAAGACCAGTCTTGCGTTTGGCTTTTAATTCGGCTTCCAAACCAGTATCAGTAAACGTCACTCGTTCTACTTCTTCTAGGGTGGTGGAACCTTCGCGCACTAAATCCAAACTGTAAGCCAGCAAGGTTTTCATGCCCTCTTCTATTGCCACTTCCTTAATACGTTCGGTGGGTGCATCTTGGTTGATGAGAGTTTGCAGGTTTTCGGTGACTCGCATGACTTCATAAACACCACAACGCCCTTTGTAGCCGCCGCCATTACATTTTGGGCAAAGCTGATTTTTGGCTTTGGCATCGGCGATCGCATCTAATGTCAAGGTGTTAGCTTTATAAAAGGTGACTCCCACATCAGAGGAAGCAGATAGACCATAACGAGCCAATTCCTCGGTTGTGGGAGTGTAAGGAATGCGACATTCAGAACAGACACGCCGCACCAAACGTTGAGCTAATACGCCAATTAGGGAACTAGAAATCATGAAAGGCTCAATCCCCATTTCTCCCAAACGGGCGATCGCACCTGGGGCATCATTGGTATGTAAGGTAGTTAATACCAAGTGACCAGTCAAAGCAGCCTCAATTGCTGTTTTTGCTGTTTCTTTATCCCGCGTTTCACCCACCAGCAGCACATCTGGATCTTGTCGCAAGAAAGCCCGCAGAGCGGTAGCAAAATCCAGCCCTTTTTCCCGAATCACCTGTACTTGAGTAATCCCTGGAAGGCTGTACTCAATTGGGTCTTCTACAGTACTGATATTAATTCCGGGATCATTCTTTTCTGAGAGTGCAGAATACAACGAGGTTGTTTTCCCAGAACCAGTTGGCCCAGTTACCAAAATTAGACCGAAGGGACGGCTAACCATATCCTGGACAATATGTAAAGTCTCTGGATCGGTAATTAACTTATTTAATCCCAGTTGGGTTGAGGAGTTATCCAAAATCCGCAGCACCACCTTTTCCCCGTAGCGACTGGGTAAGGTATTCACCCGGAAATCCACTTTCCGCCCCTCAAACATCCGCCGGATACGTCCATCTTGGGGCATACGGCGTTCTGCAATGTCTAGATTGGAGATGATTTTAAATCGGGCTGTCACCGCCGGGATAATTTTTTTCGGTAGGGGATCGAAAGCTTCCTTCAGTACGCCATCTTTGCGAAAGCGAATGCGTAAGTTTTCTTCTTGCGGTTCGATATGAATGTCAGAAACGCCCTCATGCAAGGCTTTAGCCAGGATTCTATTAACTAGGTTAATGACTGGGGCATCCTCAGCACCCTTCATCGCTGCCCCTAGATCAGCCTCCATTTCTTCAGGAGCATCGGAAAGATCGAGATTTCCGAGGTTTTCTAAATCCTGATTAATATCTGTAAACTTTTCTTGATCTAGGTGCTTCTGCTTAACAGCCATTTCATCCAAATATTGGTTGATTAGCTGTTGGTAGTCTTCCTGGGTAATCACCATGCGCTGCAATGCCAACCCTTGGGGGCGCAAGATGCGGTTCAGGTCATCGGAAGCCTCTAGATTATCTGGAGCCACCATCGCCACTAAAACTGAGGGCGGGGTTTGGTCTTCGTGTTTTGACAGTGGTACTAAACGATGGCGACGGCAAATATCCACTGGGATGAGGGTTTCAATCAGGTTCCCCATCATCGTGTTGCCAACGGAGTTGACTTCGGGATCGAGAAATTCAACTCCGTATAGGATTTTAAGTTCAAATAGCTGCTGTTTTTTGTATTGTCTGAGCAACTCAGGCGATAGTTGTTGCCCAGTGATTGACTCTAGTACTTCCGTTAAGGGTCGGCCAGATTTGCGGCTTTCAATTAGTGCCTGCCTCATCTGTTCGGTATTGACATAGCCAGATTGCACTAGCTTGTTGCCGAAGGGCGAAAACTCTGTTCTGGTAGTTAGAGCGGTACTGCGCCGTTGTGGTGACGAGTTCATAAATGAGCAATTGATTTGGGGAAACCTCTAATTAAAGTATTCCCAGGCGGGAAGACAGAATTCTCATTTTCCAAAAAAGTCCTGAGTCACCGAAACAGTTCTGAGTTAACTTAAGCCCCAGCGAAGGTCATTCGCGGCTACACAAACTCTCGTCCTAAAGAAAAATTGAGTGTTTTAAACCCACGGAGATGGGTCGATACGGTTGGGATAAGGTTTTTTCATGACACGCCGCTAATCGCAAAGACGCGATAAATCGCCGTCTCTACAAAGGACTGATTATTGTAAAGACGGCGATAAATCGCGTCTCTTGCCTTAACCGAACTCTCCAGTCCCTAGTCCTACTTACTACTCGTTCGGGTTCCCGCCTTAGCTGCGTCTGGGCTAACGTGTTCACCATTTGTCACAATAAGAGGACGGTTATATCACTTCCAGGAACTTGTCGGCAAAAAAATCAGCCCTAGTTGCAAGTCGTGGATGACGACGGTTGCAAGCCGTGGAGATACACTGCCATAAATAGGATCTGGAATGAATAGACAATGATCGATGAAAATAAACAGATAAGCAATACAAGCCAGCAATTGGGTGAACCAACAGAGGTAAAGCAAGCAATGAAGAGTGACTCCCCAGCCCAAATTAATTTCAATGAATCTGGTAGTGAGGTGATAGAGCAAGTGGCAGCCCAAACAAATGCATCAGGAGATACGGGTACTCTCAATCCAGAAAATAGCGTCCCTGCAACCGAAAAAACTGAACTGGACAGGACAGCTTTGGCTGAACTGACTCAACAAATCGAGTCCCTGAAAACGCAACTAGAAGAGCGTAGTACTCAATATATGCGGATTGCCGCCGATTTTGAGAATTATCGGAAACGCACTAGCAAGGAAAAAGAAGACCTAGAGGTGCAGATGAAGCGGAACACGATTCTGGAGTTGCTGCCAGTGGTGGATAATTTTGAGCGGGCGCGATCGCACCTCAAACCCCAATCTGATGGCGAAATGACCATGCACAAAAGTTACCAAGGCGTTTACAAACAATTAGTAGATAGCCTAAAGCGCTTGGGTGTATCACCAATGCGTCCTGAAGGTGAAGAATTTGATCCTAACCTACACGAAGCAGTAATGCGGGAACCTACGGATGAACATCCTGAAGGAAGAGTGTTAGAAGAGTTAGTGCGCGGATATTACTTGGGCGATCGCGTGCTACGCCATGCAATGGTCAAAGTAGCTGCTCCCAAGGAAGATAGCCCTGCTGCACCAGAAGATCAGTCGAGTCAAGCCTTCAGTTAAGCTGTAATCGCTCGCCTCGCTGACCTTAAGTGCCTGGGTTCTAGCAAGGACGAGCATCGCGTACCTCAAACAAGGCTTTGGATAACTCTCTGTGTTTCAACTTCTCTCTTGCTACCAGCAACAGAGGTTCCACAGACGTTATCCGCTAGCCTTTGTTTTTAGCAAAAAAGTTAGTCCGCGACAGATTACAGCAGAAAAATTCGGTAAAAATACTGATATTTATGGGAAAAGTTATTGGGATCGACTTAGGCACTACTAACAGTTGCGTCGCAGTTTTGGAGGGTGGTCAACCACTTGTGATCTCCAATTCTGAAGGTGGACGAACTACTCCAAGTATTGTGGGATTTGGAAAGACTGGCGATCGCTTGGTTGGTCAATTGGCAAAACGCCAAGCCGTAACCAATGCTGAAAACACAATTTACAGTATTAAACGATTCATCGGGCGGCGTTGGGAAGAGACTGAAATAGAACGCGATCGCGTCCCCTACAACTGTGTCAAAGGTCGAGACGAAACCGTTGATGTCCAAATCCGCTCAAAAAACTATACGCCACAAGAACTATCGGCCATGATCCTGCAAAAGCTGAAGCAGGATGCCGAAAACTTCTTGGGTGAAGAAGTCACTCAAGCAGTGATTACGGTACCCGCATATTTCACAGATGCCCAAAGACAAGCTACTAAAGATGCTGGCACCATTGCTGGATTAGAAGTACTGCGAATCATCAATGAACCAACAGCTGCGGCTTTAGCTTTCGGATTAGACAAGCAAGACCAAGAGCAGCTAATTTTAGTATTTGACTTGGGAGGCGGTACTTTCGACGTCTCGATCCTACAACTGGGGGATGGCGTTTTTGAAGTTAAGGCCACTTGTGGTAACAACCATTTAGGTGGAGACGACTTTGATAATACGATCGTGCTTTGGATGATGGAACGCTTCCAGCAAGAGGAAAAAATCAACCTTTCCCAAGATAAGATGGCACTGCAACGCCTGCGGGAAGCGGCGGAAAAGGCAAAAATTGAACTCTCCAGTATGATGAATACCTCCATCAACTTGCCTTTCATCACAGCTGATGACAGCGGCCCAAAGCATCTGGAGATGGAACTAAGCCGCTCTAAATTTGAAGAACTCGCAGGGAAATTAATTGAAGCGACCATCGAACCGATGATCCAAGCGCTCAAAGATGCGGATCTCAAACCAGCAGCCATAGATCGGATTATTTTGGTAGGTGGTTCTACCCGTATTCCCGCAGTCCAAAACGCGCTGATTAAGTTTTTCAACGGCAAAGCTCCCGATCGCTCCATCAACCCTGACGAAGCCGTAGCATTGGGAGCAGCGATCCAAGCAGGTGTGTTGGGTGGCGAAGTCGATAATCTCTTACTATTGGATGTCACTCCTCTATCCTTGGGAATTGAAACCTTGGGTGAAGTGTTCACCAAAATTATTGAACGTAACACCACAATTCCTACGAGTAGGTCACAAATTTTTTCCACAGCAGTTGATGGACAAACCTCAGTAGAAATTCACATCCTCCAAGGTGAACGGGCAATGTCACGAGATAACAAGAGTCTCGGCAAGTTTCTGTTAGCAGGAATCCCCCCGTCGCCCCGTGGTGTCCCACAAATTGAAGTATCCTTTGAAATCGATGTCAACGGCATCCTGAAGGTTTCTGCTCAAGATAAAGGTACAGGTAGAGAACAAAGTATTCGGATTACCAATACAGGTGGTTTGAGTATCAACGAAGTCGAACGGATGCGCCAAGAGGCGGAACTATTTTCTGAAGAAGATAGAAGACGTAAAGAACTGGTTGAACTCCGAAACCAAGCAGATAATTTGTTGTTCAGTTACGAATCTACCATCAAGGAGAATAGTAACTTTATCGGCGATCAGATGAAAACCTTGGCTAGTGAAAAAGTTTCACAACTCCAAGCTGCAATGATTGACTCTAATATTTCCACAGTGGAATTTAAGCAGCGCCTAGACGACTTCCAACAAACCCTGTTTGCGATCGGTGCTGATGTCTACAACCGAGCTAACAGCCAAAGTGATGAGATTGAGAAGGATTCAGCTAGTCTCTTTACCCCAGAAATAGACTCACCAATGAATGGCACACTAATACCACAATTCAACTTTGATTTTGATGAAGAAAGTACTGCCCAGGCTGATTATGAGGCGATAGATTAGGGATTGGGCATGGGGCATTGGGCATTGCTCAATAATTCAGGACTTACGCACTTTACATATTGACCATGATATGCACATTCGGCTTTTTTAACTAAAAGTCTTGCCCTGCCTCGTTCCCAGGCAGCAGCCCAGGAATGAGAGGTCATTCACAGTTGGCTCTCTCTGTCAATGCGTAAGTCCTATAATTAGCCCTTTCAAGGTGACTCAGAAAATCTCTGATTTCCTCTCTGCGCTCTCTGCGCCTCTGTGGTTAAATAAATTACTTTTAAACCGCAGAGGCAATAGAGTTGCCAGTGCGCCCTTGCGGTTTCCCGACTTGTACCCCTCCGGGGATCTTGCTACGTGTAGCGTCTCCCCCTGGGAGAAGCAGGGCTGATTCATTCCCTAAAAGACCTTAATTTACAAGCGTATCAGTCAAAAAAATCAGGTTTTTAAACACTCTAATTGGGTCAAAAACCAGGCGATCGCACTTAAATTTACCGATTGAAACAGTAATTTTTCGATTACCAACTCACTAAATTTTCTGGTTGATACTCTTGACAAAATTCTGATCTGAACGAATGAAACAGCCCTGCTGGGAGAAGTAACTGGCGCAGCGCAGAGAGAAAAACAGAGATTTTACGAGTCACCTTCAAAGGGCTGGTCCTATAATTAATAGTTCTTCTTTCCCTGCTGCCTCATCTCCCCATCTCAATTCTTGGGGTGACTAGGAGCCTGATAAGCCATTCTCTGGTAAATTCATGGTAAGAATTGACCCTGATTTACACAAAAAAATTGTAGTTAAAGCAAAAAAAGAGGGACAAAGCCTTAACTCGTTGGTCGAAAAAAGCTTATGCCTGTATGTTAGTTAATATAAATTTAGCGAAGTTTCACAACCCCCCAAGCCCCCAGTCGTTTGCTAGATTGTAGAAGCAAGTTACTTTGGACTGGGCAGTGTGTCAGTTCAGATGCACTTCCATTGCATAAGTGTGGTTTTCCACACCTAATGGTGCGGCTAGCCCCTCTGGTTGATGGGCGGGGTTTTCCTCTGCTACGTAGCACAATTGTAAAAGAGACAGCCGACTCAGCAGTGAGAAGTCTGAGCAGAGGCTTCCCCTACTCTTAACTTCTATAGCTTTTGTCGTCTCCCACGAGGAAAGCACCTGTTGCTCTAGATTTGTCGGTGATTTTTGTAAAAGCTAAAGGGTAAAATCAATTTATTAACAAAAATTAATTTTATCTTCTGCCTGTCCTCCGGCAAGCCACCCTCTAAACGGATACTGTGTCGCTCTTGCATATCTGTAGGCAAAACACTTATCCGTAGGGGTAGCAAGTGACCGTGACCTTCTACTGACTTCTGCTTTCTTCCTTCTAACTTTTACCTTTGCTATATGGCCCGCGACTATTATGAAATCCTGGGTGTCTCTCGTGACACCGACAAAGAAGAAATCAAACAAGCCTATCGCCGTTTAGCCCGGAAGTATCACCCAGATGTGAACAAAGAACCGGGGGCGGAGGATCGCTTTAAAGAAATTAACCGCGCTTATGAGGTACTGTCGGAACCAGAAACCCGCGCTCGTTACGATCGCTTTGGGCCAGATGGTGTATCTGGTGCTGCTGGCGCGGGCTTTCAAGATGTCGGCGATATGGGTGGTTTTGCCGATATATTTGAAAGCATTTTTAGTGGGTTTGCTGGCGGTATGGGTAGTCCCACGCAACAAAGACGGCGCAGTGGTCCGGCGAGGGGCGATGACCTGCGGCTAGACCTGAAATTAGATTTTCGGGAAGCAGTATTTGGTGGCGAAAAAGAAATTCGCATTTCCCATCTAGAAAATTGTGAAGTTTGTAGCGGTTCTGGTGCTAAACCTGGAACCCGCCCTCGGACTTGTTCAACTTGTGCCGGATCGGGTCAAGTCCGCCGTGTCACTAGAACACCCTTTGGCAGTTTCACCCAAGTCTCGACTTGTCCCACCTGTAATGGCACAGGGATGGTAATTGAAGATAAATGTGATGCCTGTGATGGTAAGGGCGCAAATCAAGTCACCAAGAAACTCAAAATTACCATTCCGGCTGGGGTCGATAATGGCACTCGCTTACGGATTTCTAGTGAAGGAGATTCTGGCCAACGTAGTGGTCCTCCTGGGGATTTGTACGTTTACTTGTTCGTGAATGAGGACGAGGAATTCCAACGGGATGGCATTAATATTCTCTCGGAAATCAAAGTTAGCTACCTGCAAGCAATTTTAGGTTGTCGGTTAGAGGTAGATACGGTAGATGGGCCGGTAGAACTGATTATTCCCGCCGGAACTCAGCCAAATACGGTGATGAAGTTGGAAAATCGCGGCGTACCGCGTTTGGGTAATCCCGTTAGTCGTGGGGATCACATGCTCAACGTATTAATTGATATTCCCAATAAAGTTACCCCAGAGGAGAGGGAACTGTTGGAGAAACTGGCTAAAATTAAGGGCGATCGCACTGGTAAAGGCGGTTTAGAAGGATTCTTGGGAAATTTATTTAAGTGATGATGCCCTCTTCTGTTTTAACTCCCGATGCTCAACTTGATTTACGCGGCACCCCTTGCCCGATTAATTTCGTGCGGACAAAATTACGTCTGGAGAAAATGCCATTGGGAGGTTTGCTAGAAGTCTGGCTAGACCCTGGTGAGCCGATTGAGCAGGTTCCTGATAGTTTGACAATGGCAGGTTATCAGGTGGAACAAATTACAGACTGCACTAGTTATTTTTCTCTGTTAGTGCGCCGTCCAGTTGCTGGCCAATGACAGGGGAAAATTTTGCCGCAGGTGGACAGTTATTGGGTACAGTGGTGGCTGTACAGGCTAATTTTTACCGAGTACAGATGGATGAAGAAGATGGGGAGCAGGGGAGCAGGGGAGCAGAGGAGAAACTGGATTTAAATGCCCCTCAGCCCCTCAGCCCCTCAGCACCCCTGCCCCTGCTCCTTCTCTGTACTCGCCGAACACGTCTGAAAAAAATCGGACAACAGGTGATGGTAGGCGATCGCGTTGTGCTAGAAGAGCCAGATTGGGCTGGGGGACGAGGTGCGATCGCTGAGGTTTTACCCCGTAAAAGTGAGTTAGATCGTCCAGCGATCGCCAATGTCAACCAAATTTTATTGGTATTTGCTGTTGCCGATCCACCTTTGGAACCTTATCAGCTAAGTAGATTTCTAATTAAAGCTGAGTCTACTGACTTAGATGTGCTTTTATGCTTGAATAAAAGTGATTTAATTTCACCGCACGAACAACAACAATTTAGCGATCGCCTTCTTGGTTGGGGCTATGAACCGATATTTATTAGTGTTAAAGATGGTATAAATACCGATCAAGCAGCGAGATATTTAAGTAATAAAATTACCGTAATTGCTGGTCCTTCCGGCGTGGGTAAATCCAGCCTGATTAATACGCTAATTGACTCTGCGAAGCTGCGAGTCGGAGAAGTTTCTGGGAAACTAGCTCGTGGCCGTCATACCACTCGCCATATAGAATTATTTGAGTTACCTGAAGGTGGATTGTTGGCAGACACACCCGGCTTTAATCAGCCTGACATGAATTGTAACCCAGAAGAATTAATCCGTTATTTCCCAGAAGCCAGAAAGCGGTTAGCAGTTGCTAGCTGTCGGTTTAGTGATTGTCTGCATCGAGACGAGCCTGAGTGTGTGGTGCGGGGAGACTGGGAACGATATGAACATTATTTAGAATTTTTGGACGCTGCGATCGCTCATGAAACTCAGCTTCATCAACAAGCTGATCCAGAATCCACTATGAAGTTAAAAAGCAAAAGCAAAGGCAAAGGGCAGAGTCAATACGAACCCAAGCTAGAAAGTAAAAAATATCGTCGGATTTCTCGGAAAACTCAGTTACAGGATTTGCAGGAGTTATATCGAGATGAGGAATAAGGATTGCGATGTCTACGACGGGCTGCGCCTACGCATTCATAATCCAAAGGTTAGTCACGATAGCATAGATACAAATAGAAAAAGTATCTTGTATGTCTCAGCCCCTGGTCACTACCCCTAGTTTAGAAGCTGTTACTGAGAGTATAATTTTCCCACCAGGCGACATTTATAGTGACGAACCCCCCTTGGAATCTGATCTACACCGAGAACAAATTGATTTACTGATCCGTTTGATTAAATGGTGGTGGCGCGATCGTCAGGATTTTTATGTTACCGGCAACCTGACGATCTATTTCAGTCCGAACCAGAAAAAATCAGAAGAATTTCGAGGCCCCGATTTCTTTGTGGTTTTAGATACAGAAAAAAAAGACCGCAAAAGCTGGGTTGTATGGCAAGAAGATGGCAAATATCCCAATGTAATTATTGAGATGTTATCTGATTCCACTGCCTCGGTTGATAAAGGTTTGAAAAAGCAGATATACCAGAATACGTTTCGCACTCCTGATTACTTTTGGTTTGACCCAAATAACCTAGAATTACAGGGATTTCACATAGTTGATGGGCAATACCAAGAACTTGTACCCACTGAGTCGGGTTGGTTGTGGAGTCAGCAGTTAGATTTATATTTAGGAGTTGAGTCTGGTAAATTACGCTTTTTTACCCCTGATGGGCAACTGTTGATGTTGCCAGAAGAAGAAGCAAACCAACAGTTACAGCAAGCAAATCAACAGTTAGAGCAAACAAATCAAGAGCTAGAGCAAGAACGTCAACGGGCTGCAATATTGGCAGAACGCTTACGAGCCGCAGGTATTGATCCTGAGCAAATATTCTGAAAATAGAATTTTATCTCTAAACTAGGCATAGAAAAATAGTGCTATGAACCAAACAATATCTGATCAAGTCCGTTGGACAATCTCAGACTTAGAATTACTCCAAACTGACGAATGGAAGCGCTATGAAATTGTTGACGGAGAACTATTTGTGACTAGAGCGCCTCACTGGAAACATCAAGGAACTGCGGGTAATATATCCTTAGAGTTGCAAATTTGGTCTCGCTCTAGTGGGCTGGGGGAAACCCGTCAAACTCCCGGCATCATTTTTACAGATGCCGATAATGTCATACCCGATGTAGTTTGGATCGGTAATGAGCGTTTAGCACAATTGCTAGATGAGGAAGGGCATTTGAGAGGAGCGCCAGAACTGATTGTAGAAGTGCTTTCTCCTGGGACAACTAACGAACGTCGAGATCGAGAAGCCAAGCTGAAACTATACTCATCCACAGGAGTCCAAGAATATTGGATTGCAAATTGGCAATTACAGCAGCTAGAAGTTTATCGCCGAGAAACTGCTCAATTAAAACTGATTGCAACTTTGTTGGCTGATGACGAAATCACATCACCACTGTTACCAGGTTTTGGCGTTCGAGTTCAGCGTTTTTTTGGATAATTCTGGCGTAGGCGTAGCCCAACCTAGGCATCACTCTTCAAACTCAGCTGCACCAACAACTGATGGCGGTGGCTCCAGTTCCATCCCCTGCCAAAAAACATTAACGCTCTTTTATTACTCTCATCAGATTAAATTTGAAACCCTATTTTGACGTTAGTCCGCGCAGGCGGACTTTGCTGGTGTAGCCGCGATTTCTAATCGCCTGGATTATTCTCTCTCCAGAGTCATAGAAGAGCGTTAATTACTATCTCTCTCCACTCCCGCGCATTCATGAGCCAGCGCTGTAGACGGGTTTCCCGTCGCTCTCGTCTGGCGTCCCCACACTCACTTCTAGGAGTGTGGGATGAATGCTGTTTTAGCTAAAAATGCCTGTAAATGCAGACGTTTAGAGCAAAGCGCCACCACAACTAGAACCACACCCAGCAGTACAACCATAGCAATAAGCAGCAGTTTGTACCTCACTAATTAGGTCTAAACTGCCAGCTTCTAACAATTTGCTAACTGTCAAGATTGCACCATTGAAAGTTTTTGCAGGCAAATTCATCATTTGGTTAAAGTCACAATCATATACATTGCCCAGATAGTCAATTGAAAGTTCATTACGACACATTAAATGTTCAACTGTGCTGGGATTAAAATGCAACTCTAAAAACTGCAAATAGCTGGTGTACAGTTTTGTCCGTTCTAAATGCATTTTAGTTCTACCAACTGGTAGGTTGGTAATGGTGAAGAGGTTGTTAAATACAATATCAAAATGTTCTTGCAAGAACATTTTGTAATCTTGTTCTAGGTTGCTCTGTTCGGGAGCTAAGGAAAATTTTTCACCCGTGGGTAACTGGGGATTAAATACCAAGTCTAAAATTAGATTTTGGTCTTTACCATAGCCGAGTTGGTTAAGCCACTGCAAAGCTTTGACTGAACTCTCAAAAACACCAGCACCACGCATTTTATCAACATTATCTGCCAGATAACAGGGTAGAGAAGCCACAACTCTTACTTGGTGTTTAGCAAAGTATTCTGGTAAATCACCAAAACCATCTTCAAAATAAATGGTCAAATTAGATCGGACAATCACTTGTTTACCAGTTATTCTTGCTGCTTCTACCAATGGCTTAAATCCGTAATTCATTTCTGGTGCGCCACCAGTCAAATCCAGAATTTTGATTTCGGGAAATTTATGGATTAGCGAAATCAATTGTTCGCAAATTTCAGGAGAAAGTTCTTCTGTACGTTTTGGACTAGCTTCGACATGACAGTGTGTACACGTAAGGTTACAACGCTTACCTAGATTAATTTGTAAAACAGTGATTCCTTTTTTTGTCAACGGTGAATTGAGTTTGTGATTAAATGGTGTGAGTGATGTATCTAGTGTAATTATTGATTGAGTTGGCATTATTTACTATTCCTTAAAAATCGCACAAATATATTCAATTAAATTTTTCTAACCTTGCAATAATCTGTAGGTTATTCCACTAATAATTGCAGCAGTAGGTAAAGTTAAAATCCACGATAATAGTATCTGATAAAAAACACGTGTATTGGCTTTTTTGTTAATCAATCCCACACCAAAAATAGAACCAACTGAAACATAAGTAGTGGAAACTGGAAGCCCAAACCGACTAGCTACAATCACCAAAACTCCAGTGACTATATTTGCTGATAGTCCTTGACTATGATTCATTGAGGTAATATTTTCACTCATGGTAATAGCAACTTTTTGGGAGTTCAGTAAACCGCCAAGTGCCATTGCGATCGCAATCGTGATCATTCCTCCCTGAATCGAAAAATAGTCAATAATTAGAATGAGTGAGAAAATCTTAGGAGTATTATTTAATCCCCTAGCAAAACTGACAATCGCCGCGCTGAGAAAATGGCAACTATCAATCATTTTCTGGTTGACTGGTAGATGCCATTTTGAATTTATATAGGCAGATAAGCTGTAAATTCCTGCTCCCAAGGGAATAGCAATCATTGAACTTAGTAATAAAGGCAAAATAAAGGAAGTTCCCAAAGCGCCAAAATTAACTTGAAGTCCGATCGCAACTAATCCAGCCCCAACTAGCGCACCTGTTAAACTGTGAGTTGTGGAAATGGGAAACCCCATAAGAGTGGCAAAGAGTACAGTCAAACCAGTTGCGATCGCAACTGCTATATGAAATTCTGGGGCGTTAGCGATCGCATCAGGTAATAGTCCTTTTCCAGAAAAGTTTTTAATTAGTGTACTTGCCCAAAAAGTCGCAGTTATTGCACCAGCAAAAGTTGTAAAAGTTGCCCATAAAATTGCTGTTTGATAGCTGCTTGTTCGGCTACCAAATAGTGTTGCTACACCTTTAAAATTATCATTTGCACCATTTGAATATGCTAAAAAAAGCGTAGCTAAAAACAGACTAATTAACAACATTTTAGGGTTTATAAAAAAGAAGTCAGAATCCAGAATCAAATTAGCAAAATATTCAAGTTGTGCATTCATTCTCCAGTCGCACAGAATTATTCTGTTAGCGGATAGCTAAGGTTTAGCCCATTCTGACTCCTGACACCTGAATTCTTTCTTCAGAAATTAACAGCAGCCACCACCGCTATAGTGCCAGGTTGAATTGGTAACAATTATTTCTGCTGGCTTTATAGCCGCAAGTTTAGCGGCGGTTTTATCACACACTGCTGCGGGAATACCTAACTGAAGTAAATGACCTGCTGAATCGTCAAAGAATGGCTCAGAACCAGCATAAATTGCTGTTTTACCAGTGAAAATGCAAGCACCATCTTCTGGAATTACAACTTTAAAAGAAACAGAATCAAGACTCTCTAAAAGTAGATTTTCTTCTAAATTATAAGTCCGGGAATCTAGTAGACGGTAAGGACGACGAGCGCGAATTTCAACTTGACCAAAGCCAGCATTTGTAATCCGTTCAGTATACTCTTGATATGTGAGTGCGCCTGATAAACATATCGCTCTGAGTCGCTCATCTTGTTGAAGATGTGCTGGAATTGGACGACTAGCAATTGGATCGCTCATCTGCAAGCGTCCACCTGGTTTTAATACCCGATATGCTTCTTTTAAAGCACGAGTTAAATCTTCTGGTTCAAAGATGTTGAAAAGGCAATTCTGTGCGACAATATCGACGCTAGCATCAGCAACGGGTAAGTTAAAAGCATCACCTTCGCGGATTTCTACAAAGCTGGTGTCGAACCAGGAGTTTTCTTGAGCAGCAATTTGCAAATTACGTGCGGCTGCTTCCCCCATAGCCTCAACCGGTTCAACAGCAATTACACCACTTGCATAGCGGGAAAAATAAGCAAATTGCAACGCTTCTAAGCCACCACCAACGCCGACATATAGCACAGTCGGTTGGTTTCCCAGTTCAGTGGGGTGAACAGTGGTGCCACAACCATAGTTCATTTCCTGCATCAGCAAAGGAATTTTCAATCCTGGTAGTTGCAGGGGCGTACTTTGCACACAACAAAGTCCAACTTGCGGGGTTTGGGCAACTTCGCGGTAGAATTGCGCTGCTGTTTCTAGATAGGTCATGCCATTTTGGATTTTAGATTTTAGATGATCACAGCTTTGTGCATCCTAGTATAATTAACTCTGAGTTGGATAAGTTTTTGCTGAGATTGTCAAAAACCCCAAATCTTCCTATAATTGTGGGTTTTGGGGACTGAGGGAATAAGCAAAAATTATTGAATATGATTCCGTCTACGATTTAAACTCAAGTCTTCAAATTCTAAAACAGATGCCGCAGATATTTGGTGGCTTCTTTGCAGGTGAGTGCCAACTCTGGCTAATAATTCATCAGCGCTGAAGGGTTTAATAAGGTAATCATTAGCACCAGTGTCTAAGCCTGCAATGCGATCGCTCACTTCATCTTTGACGGTTAATAAGATTATCGGTACTTTATCAACAATACTTCGCAAGCTGCGGCAAATTTCCAATCCAGATAAACCAGGCAACATCAAGTCTAAAATTACTAAATCTAGATGTAACTCACGCGCTGCGGTGAGTGCAGTTAATCCATCATAGGCAACACTGACTTGATAGCCTTCATAATTCAATTCCAATTCGATAAATCGTGCCAATTTGACTTCATCTTCAACCAATAAGATGTGCGTCATGATGATGTTAATGATTTTAGCAGGGTACGGTAAGCAACAATCCGGTCTGGAAACACTTTAGCCAGATGCCAGCTACTCAATAGCCAAACATTTAATTAAGTGTAGGTTAGCTTAGTATAAATCTGAGCAAGTAACAACCGTAAGTCTGCAATTAAACTGTTGTGCAGCTTGATCAAAGAACGATTCAATCCGCTATTAGCAATAAATTGCGACATCTTCACCGCATTCATCAGCAAAATAAGCTAAAACACATCTAATTTGCATATTAAAATTTTCTCAATATCTTGTGGGGTGGGCAACATGAGCGCCTTGATTATGCAACTTAAATGCCGATTAGCTTAACAGAGCGCTTTAACTTTGGTTCTCTACAAAGATAAGGAACTGACAAATAAAAAAAACATCCCAAATTTTTTGTGGGATTGGTGTCCCCACCCGTCCCAGATTTAGGGCGCTCATGTTGCCCACCCCACAAGATGGATAATTTATTTCTTGTCAGTCCCTAACCCTACAAAAAATCGGTATTACAACCAATTCAGAACCGCTATAGCGTTTCCTAATCATAGAAGGTACATCTTAGCCCCCTCTCGAAGAGCGGGGAGGGGGTTGGGGGTGGGGTTCTTGTACCTCACTAAACCGAGAACCGCTATAGTTAACTTTTGTTGTTAACCAACTTTTTGGAGGCGTAGCTAAACTTACCCTAAAAAAAAGCATCAAGTTTTAAGGAAGCTGCGAAAAATAATGACTAATGACTTTTTCAGTAATAAAAAGCTACTTTTTGATCGATGGGCACCAAGTTATGACTGGCTCTTTCCTTCAGTGTTTTATCGAGCCATTCACAAACGGTTGTTGGAGTACGTCGATTTACCAGAGCCAGCAAATATACTTGATATCGGCTGTGGTACTGGAGTGCGATTCGTTTAACCTAAATGAGTAGAAATACTCAGGGACGGTTAGCTTGGTTCATAGAACCATGACAACTGAATGACCATGTAGGTGCAAATCCTACCCCGCAGGTGCAGCGGTGACAGCATCTTCCCTACGATAGCGACTAGCCATCAATCCGTAAAGCGGGAAGAAAAGGAGTCCTAACTAGCAGCCTAAGCTGGTTCCCTCCAAGCAAGAATCCATGAGTAGCGCAAGCGAAGATACGTTTTTAACCATCGTCACGCAGAACCAGCGAAATAAGGCTATATGCGCTGGAGCCAAAAGGCAAAGGATAAGGACTGGCAATTCCGATTTGACCAGTATGCACTCCCAAGAAACCCGGTGGAGAGTATCAACTCTAAAGATTCAACCAATGGTCATTCGGAACGAAGTAACCTATCGTTCTCTCTCAGTTAGGTCGATAACTGAGTAGGTGCTAACCGCATGGGGCGATAGGCAGGATTGAGTCAGAAGCGAATGCCCCACTGTAATGGTGAGGATATGCAGACGGACTCACGATGATTTGGAATGTAAAGTCACAAGTAGCAATAAATATGTCTAAAACGCGACAAATCAATCCCTTACCAATGGAAGCAGTAGTTCAACCGGACAAACCAATTCCAACGACAGAGAAAGCATCGTGGTCAATTACCAAGGTATCTGTAAGGGCACAGATATCTAAAAGTTTATGCCAATCTGCTTGGGAACGAGAAAATCTTGAGGCTTCGAGAGCCAAAACAGCCCCCACCTCTCCTAAACCAACAGCAGCCATTAGTCGATGAAAATCCTCACGTCCCGTTGTGGTTTGCCCACTTTTACCAAGGTCACTATCCAAAACTGATATTTGACTTTTGTCCCAACCTAAGACCAACGCACGGTCAGCCAAAGCATACTGTCTTTCAGTACTTTCACGGTGTAGCTCTATCTGACTTAGTGTAGATTGTCTCAAGTAAACAACTGCACGGCGTTCCAAATGGATCGTTCTAATTTTACTATTCATCTGGTTTACTCCTTGCGATCGCCTCGTCGAGACTTTGGCTTCTGAGTATCTTGTCTACTAACTGTGCTGTTAGCTTGATTAGACGACTTAGCTTTTCTGAGTTTTCGGGTTGAGCGGTTGGTAGTAGATGCTTTTGTCTCATTATTGTTTTTCCTGTGTTCGACTCCTTTATTTTCAGAAACACAAGAAAATTCTTTCCGAAAAGATAGCGATCGCTCTGCTACCCATTCACTCAATCGCAGTAGTTTCTCAGGTAAAAACTTCTCAACTCTTTGGGTTGTCTTAGCTTGTTGTGTCCATAGGTCAGTTTCCGTTGCTCTTAGAGATAAAAATCCTCCCAATGGACTTTCCACAGTTACTTTAGTCTCCTGCCCTACTTTACGAATTTGTAGTATTACAAGTGACTGACCATACAGTGGGTGTATACGTGCTAGAAGTTGATCATATTATCCCTAAATCGCAAGGTGGTAAGGATGATTACAAAAATATTCAACTTCTACACAGACATTGCCATGACACAAAAACTGCCAGCAATGGCAGTAAGGGCATCAAAGCCGTAATAAACAAAAACGGTGAATCTGACTGTAATAGCGTCAAGCCCAGCCCCAAGGTGGTTAGAGGTACTCATAACAAGAGCCAAGTCATTGAGGAGCCAGATGATGCGAAAGTGTCACGTCCGGTTTTGAAGACGAGCGGGACTTGTGAGAGTCTCGCTTAGTTTAATCCAAGATGGGGTAAGCTTTTTAAGAAGTGATTTCCACCATCAAATTGGTGAAATAACTATGGTTCTGCTGCTAGTTTTAATCTAGTTTGAACGAAAAATCGTCGTTTCAGACACTTGAAAATTTCTTAGCGTACAAAAAACCTTTTTTGGCACGGTGATGCCAAGCACAGTGTTGCAGCTGTCCACAAAGCACCACTACCACCAATAACCAAACACCATTTAGCGATCGCTACTCCTGTGGCGTGAAAAGTCCAACTCACAAAAAAAGTAAAAATCTTTTTTCTGACGAGTAAAGTTTCTTCTCTGCGTTGCAATTCTTGTTGCAAAACCTCTGCTAAGTCTTTAGGAAGCGCTGTATCTGACGCATACACAGCACCTTCATCACTTTCACTCAGTTCTTCTAATTCCTCTGACAGCATAGGGTAGTGTCACTATATTTTTACTAGAATCCGAGGATTGCCCGTTTAATTTTGGCTAGTGATTCTACAAACCCTTCCCCTAGATAGTTTTTCTGGGGTATTAATTCGGGTTGCGATATATCGCCATATTTCAGTAGGTGGTCAGCAACTCTATCTTTTCTTGCCAAATCAGCGTCAATTTGTCGGAACTCTGGTTTATTGCTTGCTTCCAATAGACGAGTATCGCCATCAATCCGCATCATGTGTTGGTCAATGTAAGCATTAAGCTTGATGTAGTCAATTGTTTGACTGTGGCGGATTACTTCAGTTTGCTTAGATGTAGCGAATGTTGCTGCTAGTTCTTTGCGATCGTTTCCATAACGCTGATTAGCAAGCATTACCTCAGCCGAGGCTCTATCAATTGCGATTGATGAGGTAGCAGCTTGCTTAATAACTTGAGCAATACCAACATTTAAATCCTGTGTTCCCTGAATTGTTGAAAGTGCAGCCGCCTGAACTTTAGGCATGAGTTTAGTAATTAATGCACCCTCACGCCCCATTTGTCCTAGCTTTTTCAGTGATGTTTCATCCCCTTCACAGCACTTAATTAAAAAAGCTGGGTCAATTCCAAAGGTACGTTGCATCCTGGATTGGATGCGTCTACCTTTAGTTTTCATGTGGTTTTTTATATTCATTCCATACCTCAGTTTGTCTGTGATATTTTTTCAACTGTTGGATTTGACGATAGGAGTAGCGATCGCTCATCATTTTTACGCTCCAACTGCACCCAATCATTAGCCAGAGAAATGCAACGATTAGCAGTGCAACTCTACGCTGAATTGTTTGAAACTTTAAGGCGTTCGAGAGTAGTAAAGACTGAGCTTTTAAAGTCTTGTTGTGATTGCTCTACATCACGCCCAAACTGCTGCAATCCTCTAGAGATATGCTGCGATGTATCCTCATTGTTAGACTGAACATGGTTATAAACCCGCCCAAACATTGCATCGATTTTTTGTATACCTTCCTGCTTTTTGTGGTCAGCGTAGGCACACAATAAGTTTTCAGTTTGAGTGAGAACATCATCTAATGTGGTGTCAATACTATCAATTTGACCAGCTACATACTCAATATCAGAAGTAGATAACTGAAGTGACATTTCCACGGCTTTAGTACTCACGATGCCTTGTAACTGCTGCTCAGTCAAAACAAGGCTAGATTCAGGCATATTGTCACTTTCGTTCACATCATTCTGATTCAAAACGCCAGTTTCTACAATCGGCGAAACCCCGGCAACTGACTGGCTCTCTAATAGGCTGGACTCTTGCTGAGTTGTTAAAGACAATTCACCTTTAGAAAAATGGTTAACAGCCTGATTGAATTGTTCATCAGTGATGCTCTCAATGTTAAAACCTTGAGAATCAAAATACTCTTTAATCTGTGTAGGAGTAGGAGTATAAGAGTTACCGCCAGTAACTCTACGCTTGTAGAGAGAGTTGTAAACTCGCCTTACTCCAGATGGTAAACTAGCCATTGTTTCTATTCTTCCTTGTATCAATGAATTTCCAAACAACTGCTCGATAAATCACAGCAAACATTATCTCAGTTGAATAACAGGTTGATTTGTTGTATTTAGAGCCAGATTGTTTAAACCATCTATAAATTGTCGAGATGTCTGGTCGAATTTCCTGAGTAATTAGCAATCTGATAAATTCTTCACCAGCTATAAACTGAGGTAGTAAATTTCTAGCTTTATCAACTGCCACTAAAACTTAGTGGTGGTGGTATCTCAACCCCTGCATTCTTTAAAGCATCCAATAATTGAATTACTCTAACTGCCAGTTCTCTGGGTGTGGCTTTGTTGGTATTCCACTGCGAAACCACTCTAGGACTTGTCCCAAGTGCGATCGCTGCTTCGGCTTGTGTTGGGTAGGATGCGATCGCATTAAGCACGTATTCCCTTTTTTCCTGCTCTGGACTCATAATGTTAATTGCCTCCAAGTCTATTTGGATGGAACTGCCTACGGGTGGGAGCGATCGCGTCTTTGCCGGGGCGATCGCTTTAACTTTTGTGATTTTATCACTATAGCCTCAGATTTGGGGCAAAAATAGAGTAATAAGCGGTAGTTGTGCTGTATCTTAAAATTAATGGCCAAAATAGACGTAACAATTCCAGATGACCTTAAAGAAATGCTACAGGAATTGGCGGATGATACTGGACAGTCCTTATCAGCAGTCGCGGCAGACTGCATAAAACTGGGAATTTTAGACTTCATTGAGTCTCGTACCAAGATGGAAGTTTATAGAAAACTCCGCCGCCAAAATCAACAGAAGGGAGAATAATATGCCTATACCAAGGACTATCGAGCAATTACAACAGTTTCTAGAAACTCATGAGGATTTTGGTAAAATCAATGGTCAAGAAGTGGTAAGCATCCGCGAAGATGTAAAGGAACTACGTAATATTTTTGTTCCTAAAGATACTTACTACAAGGCAGTTCTTAGAGGAACAGTCTTAACCTATTCCAAATCCCAAATAGCAGAATCTGCGCTAACTCTGTTTCTGACAGACGAATCGATTTATAGTAGGCAGATTATCCCCAAGCCAGCAGATTCCGGCTGGTACAATACTGAATTCCCTGCCTTTGTCCCAGCCAATACCTATGAATTAGCTTGTTCTAGAGCAAGAGAAATCGGTTTTAGTGAATCCGATTTGCTAACCTATGCTTTGAATTTATTTGCAAGTAATCCTGGAATAAATGGGATATACAATGCTTACATTGAAAATTTATGCAAACAGAACAACGTCGAAGCCAACTACGTTGAATTAAAAATTTTGGGCTGGTTAAAGTATCAAGCTCGGAAAAAAAGGCTTGAACTTTCGTTGGCTGCTGGTGAGTTTATTGATCGCGGCAAGTTACCATGAGCAACAGTTATGCGTAGCTTGCCGCCGTAGGCATCGTATCTGCACTCAACTAAAATGACACCAGAACAACGCAACCAACTAGAGCATGTATTTGTTGTTAAACTTGCAGCCTATGAGAAGAAAGGAAGTTGACCCTTCCACAATTCACTCAGCAGCCGAAACAAATCCAAGGCTGAAGCGTTGGCTAGAACTATCAAGAAAGTTGCTTGATGCAGTTGAGCAGGTAATTTCTTAGAGGAAAAAGGCGATGCCTACGGCGGGCAACTCTTGGAGACGCTACGCGAATGCCTACGCGTTTTAGGGTGCGATCGCTGCTGCTCTCAACTAGCAATTTTCTTAGAGGAAAAGGGCGATCGCGGTTATGATAGCGATCGCTTTCATATAAAAGAGGTATTTATGAAGTATAGTATTGAACTTTTAGACGAGACAACCAAGTTAGTTTCTATCATTGAGCAACAGCTTGATTGTTCATTTGATGAAGCTTGTGAAGTAATGAAGACTGTTTTTCGTAAGATAAATAATGATGAAATTGAGGTAGATAGTTCTTTAAAGTTATTGTTACCTGATTTTCTACAAGAGGTAAGAGATGCTGATGCTACTCTTAACTAACAATTCTTCTTAGAGGAAAATGGCGATCGCATTCAAATAAGCGATCGCCTTTGAGTTGGGATAGTGCGAAGGTAGCTGCATCCAGGGGCAAACTAAACTGAATTTTAGCCATCAATCACAGATGAGCATCAAAATTTCTTCGTTGCTATGCAAAGGCGGTCAGGCACTTTTCTTACACAGATAAGTATTAGAACTGGAGTTTAGACTAAAAGCGATATGACTGGAGTTTAGACTAGATAGCCAATTGAAAGGAAAAAAATAGGGGGTATGATTGAACACAACCCCCCTGTTAGTAGGAGCTGATAAACCCCGTACAAAGTGCGTGAGCGGTTATTGTCTAAGCCATCACTGAAGATTAGCTGTATCTCTTGCTGAGTAAGAACCTTGGCGCGACCATGCCGATTGATTTTCATTGCTTGACTGTTGACCCTGTAATCCACAGCCTACACAGTGGTAAATTTCAAGTTCGCATTCCTCCAGAGCATCACCGTAGATTAGCTATAGAAGCAGCAGAGCAAAATGTTAGCTTAAATCGCTATGTAAGCCTTAAACTTGCTTGTTAAACAGAATACACTCTGTCCGTTTCAACCCAATGCTTCACAAAATCCCTGTCCTAGAAGCCATTTAAAGGCACTTAGGCAGGGATTTAAAGTATTAGGCATTGAGCCGAGATAAGTGTAAAAACCTGCAAGATGGTCTGGAAACCCCTACCCTATCTAGATTTCAAAGATTTCCGGCGGTAGATTGTAGCAAAAACCAAAATGATGACACAGAAAAACAAACAACCAAGAATTTTGAGCATAATTACTCAATTATCTCATCCCAGAAACTTTCTTCACTTACCCCTCCCCCAACCGCTAGATGCGCCCCGTTCAAAACATTCAGTATCTTTGGTACAAGCGCCAAATACCCAATTCAAAACTAATTTGGAGATCAAACGTTACTATGAGCACAAAAACCCCAAATACCCAGCCGCCGATGCCTGGCTCGGAACTTTTCATTCATAACGTCGACGCCGCGCCCGCCTATTGGTGGCTAGACACCCTGTGGATCGTCCTCGCGTCAGCCAAGGACACGGGCGGTCGCTTCTCCATGATGGAGGAGTTAGCGCGGAAGGACTCGGGCCCAGGGCCGCATAAACACACCTGGTCCGACGAAACCTTCTACATGCTCGACGGTGAGATTACCTTCCTGATCGGCGACGAAATCAAGACGGCGCGAACAGGTGACTTCCTCATGGTCCCGCGCAATACACGGCACGCCTTCCGCGTGACTAGTGAAACCGCGCGTTTCCTCAACGGCTACACGCCCGCCAGCCTTGAGGCGGCCCTGGTGGAGTTCGGGACGCCAGCAACCGAACGCGTTCTCCCGCCGAAGAATGCTTCCGCGATTATCAAGATGACCCCTGAACTTCTGAGCAGGTATGGCATGGATATGTTGCCCGGACCCGATCCTCTGCGTCCTGAGGGGGCTGGCCTAGCCGCCTGATTGGCGCTCGACATTCAGGCACCCCAAGATCGACGCAGGCATGTCGCTTGCGGATCGGCTGATCTACATTGTCAGCTCATCATTCTTGACCATCTGCTCCTTTAGCATTTATGGGCAAGTTAAGAAACTAAGAAAACAATCATTGTAATAATTCTTTGCAGCGTGTCTCAATTTGCACGTATCCCGGCTTACCCCCAGTTAGTCGTGTCGTTAAGGTATAAATTTTGTCCAATATGCGGAAAGCCTTATAAACCGAGCAGTCAAAAACACTAAAACATAGATACAGCAAGTGTTTCCAGACCATCTTGCAGGTTTTTACACGTATCTCGGCTCAATGCCTATTAGAACGCTCTCAACACCCTAGAACACTTCCCAACACCCTAGCAGCTTGTCGGAATAGTAGTTTTAGGTTTACTAAAACCATTTTTTCATGAAAATATTGCAGGAACTTTTGTAAAGAAGTGGCGCGTTTTGCATAAAACTTGTGCGCTTGACAGTAATAAGTAAGTACAGGTGATATTTAAAAAGGAAACATTACTATGCTTATTAGCTGCCTTAGAATACCCGCAGCTTTTGTCGGACTGGCTTTACTATCTACTATGGTTAGTGTTCCTGCGTTTGCCAAAGAGCAAACCAAACTTCAAGTTGTTAAACCACTGACAATCATACAAGGCTCAATCGGTATCAATTCCAGCGGTGTTTGTATTGGTGTTGATGGTGGTCCTTGTTATCCGCCAAATACCCAGACAACTCGCTTCATTGTAATTCAAGGTAAGGTAATTAGCATTGAGGGTCGGACAGCAACGGTTCGCACACCTGACATTAGACCTGTGTGTCAACCAGGTCGGCCTTGTCCACAGTACATCATTGCCGGGGTGACGTTTACCGTTGATACCACTTTTGCTTTGTTTGAGTCCGCAGATGGCACACTTGTCTCCGACTCGCTTACGGTAGGAGAGTCAGTCGTAGTTGTGGGTAGAGTTGATCGTACTGCCTCCCCCTTACAAAATCGGGTACTGCAAGCCCAAATTGTGGAACGGGATGCCGATTGAAGAAATAGAAACTCAGGGCACACAAAGCGCTTGCTTGCTATCTTCCCCGAAAAAAAATCACTCTCCTAAATAGAGTTCCCTGCACAACTTTTGTCAGGGTCAAAGCCAATTGGCTTCGCTTAAATATGCTGATATTGCAGTAAAAAGTAGGCGGCTCATAGTGTTGTACTGCGATCGCCTTTGAGTTTGAGTTCAGGAAAAGTAATGTCTGCGGCGGTAAACTACGCACCCATCACCAATGCACCAGCACTACAAGCTGGGTCAGGGGAGTCAGGAAAGCGATCAGTTTCTTAGAGGAAAAGGTAATTCAGTTGTAATGCTGCGATCGCCTTTTTGTTTAATATCCTTAAAAAAAGTATTGCTCACATCTAGGTAATGTCTAGGTAAAACTGGAACTGAGCGCGTCGTTATTGATCATGATAATTACCTTGATTCATTTTGGAGTGTATGAGTGATGGTGCTTTGCCCAGCCAGAGGTCATCTCTTCTTAGGCTGCACCAACGCTATCCTCTAAGAAAATGCCCCAAGATAAGTAGTTCTGATAAATCCTATCAGGCATTCTTTGTCAACTAATATTGACCATTTGTAACAATATTGTTAAATTAGTTTACATAAAGTAACAAATACAGGAAAACATTATGTACACCACAGTTAACGAAAACGGCGTTATCAACAACTACGCTTCTGAACCCCAGCTTTACTACGCTGAGTATCCCTCACCAGAGCAACAAAATCGTTACAAGTTTCAAGCCGCAGTTGCCACCTTGCTAGTAACTGCTATTGTTTTGGTTGCCTTTGGTGTTAGCTAAGATTTTTGGATGGTGACAAGCGGTGAAGCAATACCCAAGATTAATTCACAACGCTGGCGATGCCTGCGGCGGTTCGCGGAGCGACCATCGCAAAGCGCCGACAATCACGGTTCGCCATCTGGTACAAACACTGTAACCCCTATTTTTCCGTTCCGTCTTTTTTCTAACCGCCTATAAAATGAGCGAACCAGGAGTGATCAACGCCTGAAATTGTTCATCTGAACGAATATTATCAAAATCTGAGTCAGTTTTCGCCATATCTTGGTATTGGTTAGGACTCATATTGGGGTCATCGTGCCGAAACGGGAAAATCGTACGCTAAGAAATTTAGATAATCGCCCAAAGTATTGTCCAGAGTGAGTTACAGCTTCTTAAATTTGAAAATTTTTGATTTTTTAAGTTAAAAGCTCTGAAGTGGCATTAATCATTGCCAAAAATAACCATTTTTGGGCAAGTTGTTTACCTGGAATAGCCTAGAAAGCTTATTATACCGTTACCAATTTCACTTCTCCCAACTATCGTTTATGGGCAAGTTGGTTTTGAAGCCAATTCTGAAGGATAAGCAGATAAATTCCATTAACCATTTGCTGGAAGCAAAGCACAGTAAGCGTAAAAAACTTGACTTCTAATTTGTCGCTGCGGTCAAATAATTCGTCGCTCTACATATCCCCAATTCCAGACTGAAATTATTTTTCTATATAGCCACCAGCGTAGTCAATTACGCAGATTGTTCTATATACTTTGTGAGTTCCATAAGCAACACCAGAGACTTTAAAAGCGCCGTTAAAAATGTTTTTTCGATGACTGCGATCGCTTACACCATCATCAATAATTAATTGGATGACGATATCTTCAGCAGTGTTGAAGCCATAAGTGATATTTTCACCTGCGGTTGTTTGCCATGTACCATAGCGATTGATGCGAGTAAAGGGGTTGCTACCATCGCTACCATCATGACCTATGGTGCCTTTTAGTTCTTGATCTTTAACATGGTCTTTTGCTCCTAAAAACATACCCTTAGATGCACTCAATGCTCCCACAGGAGGTGCTGATTTCAAAAATGCGATCGCCTCATCAACTGCTTTGACTCCTTCTTGAGTTTGCCAATAGGTATTATTAGAAACTTTGACTAGGTTCCCCTCAAAGCGCTTTCTATAGTTTTCCACAATCGGGAGGTATGCTTTAGGATTTGTTCGTACCTTATTTGTTTCAACAATTACCTGTTGTTCCAATTGTGAAAGGTAACTTGCGTTTGTTAATAAAGTCGAACTAGTTTCTGGAACTACTGCTGGGTTAGAGTTAGCCATAGACGGGTTAAATTGAAACAGTTTATCTGAGCAACCGAATATCAATGCAATTGACAAAAATACCCAAAATTTCAGGCGATGCATCCATTACCTCACAATTTTTCTATGGATTAATGCCGGTGAATTAGAAAAAATAAATCTGTAAACGCTTCTGTGGCTTGTTTCCACCTATCTTGCCCCTCATGACAGCTTCGCTAGATCCACCCCAATTTTCCCCGTTTTGGCACAGTCAGAGAATCATGGACACGGGAAAAAACAATCAAACCAGCAATGCCCTAGCAACTTGGGTTACTCTAAAAACCTGTACTGCCACTGAGGTTGCCAATCCGGTTATGATGGTGCTTGGTGATGAATTTTCCTACCACATCATCAGACTTGATATGCTTATTTGAATCCTCTTGTGAGGTGTCAAAGTTACAAGCGATCGTGCTGTAGTCTACTGTGGCGGTGCCATAGCTAGAGTTAGAGTTGTAAATACCGCCACCCTTGCCTGACTCTTCTCCACCAGAACTGAGTTCGATGCCGAAAGCTTTATTGTGCCTGATAGTGCTGTTGCCCACCGTTAGGTGGAAATTATTGTATATGCCACCGCCAAAGTGTGCCTCATTGCCACTAATGGTACAGTTACTCACAGTCATAGTAGCAAAATTGTAGATGCCGCCGCCGTTGCTGTGATTGCCCTTTGCAGCGTTGTCACTAATGGTACTGTTACTCACAGTCACAGTACCATTTTCATTGTAGATGCCGCCGCCAAAGCTGGAGCCACCGTTTGCAGTGTTGTCACTAATGGTACAGTTACTCACAGTCATAGTAGCAAAAGTACCATTGTAGATGCCGCCGCCACCACCGCCAAAAACAGTGGCCTTTGCAGTGTTATCATTAATGGTGCAGTTACTCACAGTCGCAGTACCATTACCATCATTGTAGATGCCGCCGCCGTTGCTGTAATCGCCCTTTGCAGCGTTGTCACTAATGGTACTCTTACTCACAGTCGCAGTACCATAATTGTAGATGCCGCCGCCACCACCGCCGCTGATGCCGCCGTTTGCAGTGTTGTCATTAATGGTGCAGTTACTCACAGTCACAGTCGCAGTAGCATCATTGGCAATACCGCCGCCGTAGCCGTAATCGCCCTTTGCGGCGTTGTCATTAATGGTACTGTTACTCACAGTCGCAGTACTATCATTGTAGATGCCGCCGCCAAAGCCAAAAACACCGGCCTTTGCAGTGTTGTAACTAATGGTACTGTTACTCACAGTCGCAGTCGCAGTACGATCATTGTAGATGCCGCCGCCAAAGCCAAAAGCACCGGCCTTTGCAGTGTTGTCATTAATGGTACTGTTACTCACAGTCGCAGTACCATCATTGTAGATGCCGCCGCCTAGTCCGTAGCCGTAGCCGCTGCGCTCATCGCCCTTTGCAGTGTTATCACTGATGGTACTGTAGTAAACTGTGAGCCTGCCCTTATTGTAAATGCCGCCGCCTTCGCCGGAGCTACCGTTTGCAGTGTTGTAACTAATGGTACTGTTACTCACAGTCGCAGTACCATCATTGTAGATGCCGCCGCCAAAGCTGCGGGAGGTACTGTCTACAGTGTTGACACTAATGGTGTTGTCACTAATGGTACTGTGGTTAAGTGTAAGCCTGCCCTTATTGTAAATGCCGCCGCCGTAGCCGGAGCCACCGTTTGTAGTGTTGTAACTAATGGTACTGTTACTCACAGTCGCAGTAGCATCATTGTAGATACCACCGCCGTCGGCATCTACAATGATGGCGTTTCCAGTGTTGCCACTGATGGTGCTATAGTTGACTGTGAGGCTACCACCATGATTGTAGATGCCGCCGCCCATGCCACCGATGTTTGCAGTGATACTGCTGTGGTTCAGTGTGAGGCTACCAGTGTTGTAAATGCCCCCACCGTAGCTATCGCCATAGTTGATAGTGTTAGTATTATTGTTGTATAATGCAGTATTGTCACTAATGGTGCTGTAGTTCACAGTGAGGCTGCCAGTATTGTAAATACCGCCGCCGTAGCTACCAGTGCCTATCGTCACGGTGTTGCCCTTGATGATGCTGTTGCTCAGTCCAAGGAAGCCTTCATTGAAGATACCACCGCCTCCTCCTGTGCCATCGTAGCTATTGGTAATAGTCAGCCCGTTGATTGCAGCTGTTACACCTTTGCCAATATCAAAAACACGGTCAGCAGTATCATCCTTAATAGTTAGTAAGCTCGGATTTGTGCCTTCAATGGTCAGGCTATCTGTGATACTCAGACCACTACCAGCCAGACTGATGGTATGAGCCAGCCCATCAGTAAATAGTCCCCCAAAATTGATGATGTCTTTCCCTGTCAGGGCATTGGCATCTAGAATTCCCTGCCGCAGTGAACCTGCCCCACTGTTGTTAGTATTAGTGACGGTAAATGTAGACATTCAGATTACTCCTATTTTTTGACGTTGTATAAAAATTCATATCTTGACTTTTGTTCATACTACTACGAGTCTGCAAGCATTTTTTCTACTGCTACCATCTGTGAAACGTCAAAGTCAATTTCAGTAATCGCAAAGTTTTCTCAAGGACGATCATCGATTAAATTCTCTGTACTTGGTTTTCCCAAATTCAGTAGACCGAAAAGTTTTGCGATCGCTATGTAATAAATAGCTTTTTAAGTAAATTCTTACTTAAAAATATGTGTTTTTAAATACTAGTGGTGAACTGCTAACTCGTAATTGATATATAAGTAAAAGTAATCATTAACTAAAAGCAAATTTGGAAGCACAATCATGTTGAGACACTGTTTCAGAAAATTTTGTTAAGGAATTGCGTGACAATTAAGCTAGAGGAATATCTGGTTTGGCTATGACTGCAACTACCCCAGTTCTAACTGATAGTAAAACTTTGAATGAAGTAGTTAACTGTTTAGTAGAAAATGTTTCAATTAAAACTCAAGGCAAGTGTGAACAACAAAATATATTTGAAATTTTAATTCGAGCAGCTACTCAAAGAGATAGTATTGAAAATACTACTAAAATTTTGAATAATGTTCCTACAATTAACGATATTCGTTATCATTTAGAGAAATATTCAGACCTTGCTTCTTTAGAAAAGCATTTAAATGAGGCGCTTCAAAGCCGCCTGCCAAGCGGAATTCGACAAGGACAACAAAAAATTGCCATTGACTTTAATTTAATTCCTTATTATGGTGAGCCATCGCCATTAGAAGCGCCATATATTTATAGAAGTCAAGCAAAAAACGGTACTTGTTCTTTTTATGCTTATGCCACCTTGTATGTAATTAAAAAGCATAAACGAGTAACGTTATCCATTAAAGCTGTTCGGCAGCAGGATACTTTAGTTGCAATTATCACTTATCTTCTAGCGCTGATTGAACCAATTAACTTGAAAATTGAGCGCCTTTATTTAGATAGAGAATTCTTCTGTGTACCAGTGATTAGATGGTTACAAGCTTTGGATATACCCAATGAAGATGCCAGCTATTATTCGAGGTAAAACTGGAGGAACTAGACAATTAATTAGAGGTAGGCGTAGTTATAAAACCTCTTACACCTTGAACAGTGATAAATATGGGTCAGTTACGTTTCAAGTATGGATAGTTTGTACATACAAAAACGGTAAAAGAAGAGCGCATGGGCGTGAGTTCTTTATTTATGCAGTCTATAAAGTACAGATGTCTTTACATCTCATACATGATGATTATCGCCTTCGTTTTGGGATTGAGAGCAGCTACCGGATGAAAAACCAGTGTCGGATTAAAACTACTATCAAAAATCCTACCATCCGTTTTCTATTTGTAGCCTTATCCTTTTTAATTATTAACATCTGGATTTATCTAGTTTGGCATTATCTCAGCCGTTTAAAAAGAAGTTCTAGACAAGTTCTTTCTCACCTATTTACGCTCAAACAAATGCTTGAATTTTTATGTCAAGCCGTAGACCGCGAGTATGGCGTAGCCTGCGAAGTTTGTTTACCATCTGGCTGATTTTGGTCGTTTTACCACTCTTTCTATAAGTTGAGCTTATAACTCACTTCTCGAAATCAGCTTTTGTACATTCCTGAATAAACGGTATCACAGACTACTTTTTTTTAGCGATCGCAAAACTTTTCGGTCTACTGACTGTGGATCAAAACCTGGCTTTGCAATATGACGCGCTTAAAGCAGCAAGTTGCGAACGCATCTTTGAGGATAAGGTAAGCGGCAGCCGCACCGAGCGCGTTGGGCTTAACCAGGCAATGGATATGCTCAGGAAGGGCGATACGCTCGTGGTCTGGAAACTGGACAGGCTGGGGCGTAGTGTCAAGCAACTGGTGGATATGGTGCAAAGCCTGCATAAACAGGGTGTGCAGTTCAGGAGCCTGACCGATGCCATAGATACCGGTACAGCTTCGGGGCGGTTTTTCTTTCATGTGATGGCAAGCCTCGCAGAGATGGAGCGGGAACTGACCATAGAGCGTACCCGTGCCGGTCTGCGCAAGTTTATCACCTAAAATAAATATAACAGGAGTTAATGCTTTTATATCCTTGAGTAAGTCTGTGCGAGTGTGAACAGATAAGATGTGAAGTGTTTCTCGCCAGTACTCAAAAAGTGGAGTTTTTTGTATTTGTGAAAGTTTACCAGCCAAACTGCTTAGGACAATGACGCGATTATCCTGAGACTGAATCTCCCTAGCAGCAGCCAGTGCTTCTGGTAACAATTCTGGCAGAATAGCCGCCAAACTACTTAGGGCTTTTGCGCGATACCTCTGGTAACAATTCTGGCAATTTATCAGTTAATCTACGTAGGATATGGGTACGATTACTCTCATGCGGAATCTCCCTAGCAGCAGCCAGTGCTTCAGGTAACAATTCTGGCAATTTATCAGCCAAACTAATTAGGGCATCGGCGTGATTCTGCTCATCCGGAATCTCCCTAGCAGCAGCCAGTGCTTCAGGTAACAATTCTGGCAATTTATCAGCCAAACTAATTAGGGCTCTTGCGCGATTCGACTTATCCGGAATCTCCCAAGCAACAGTCAGTGCTTTTGAGAGTCCTAATTCTTTTAAGTTTGGTGGTAAATGATTGGCTAGCTTAGTAAGCGAGTATACTTTCTGTATTGGATTCGGGCTTTGTAGAACGTAAGCAAGTCCTTGTTCGGGAGTCCATACATTTTTTTCGATCAACGCCAGAAGCAATTTAATTGGTAAATTAGCTGCCAGACTATTAAGGGATGCAATAATCAAAGCATAGCGACACTGCAATCCAATAACTTGAGGTAGGGTTGCGAGAGTCCAGGTGGATTCTGCCAATTGCCAAGCACGAGCAACATCAGTTACAAAATTGGCAGTTTGTCCCAAGCGATCGCACGCCTCATACCAACCATTAGCTCCTGTTTTTGACTCCTCCCGCAATAATGAATGAATTTCTTCTACCTTTTCAGCTTTTTCCAAATGCCAAACTAGATGCTGATGGATATAACCATCATTGGGCAGGGTATGCCACAAACTATCTTGGGTTTTTTGTCGGTATTTCTCCATAAAGGTGGCATGAGCATTAGTAAGAGTTATACCTAACCCTGGTAAATCGCCTTCGGACTTTGGGTTTGGTGGAGCGGTTAACAAATTACGTGCAAGGTCATGAAATAAGTCATGTAAACGGTAGGTTGGTGTGCCATCTGCCAAAGTAACTCCAGACAATAACAGTGCTTTATTTTGCAAATATTGCAATGTCTTGGCAGTATCACGTACATCCATTTTCCACAAAGTCGTTGCCATCATCTTAGTTATGGTGACATCTTCCGGTAATACTCCCAACCAAGAGAAATGCTCCTGCTTTTTTTTAGGCATTCTCTTGACACTCAAATTTAATGATGCTGTTAAGCTGAAGCGTTTTAAAATGGCTTCATCAGTAATTTCTTCTGCTTCTGGTCGGTCAAGAGTTTTTAATCGGGCTATCTCTTGCTGAAAATCTTCTAACAATTGAGTCCAAGTTGTACCACTAGCCACTTCAGCAGCTACCAATTCTAATGCTAGTGGGAGATAACCAATGGCTTTGGCTAAATCGGACGCTGACTGATGTTCTGCACCAGTAATCGCGCGTCCTAACTTCTTAGTTAACAGTTCTATAGCCTGCTCTGGTGTCATGACATCTAGGCTATAAGTGCTTGCTCTTAATACATGAGCGATCGCAGCGTCACGGGTTGTTACTAAAACTTGACAACGCGCTCCACCAACATTAAAAGCTTGGGCATCTTCTGTATTCCAAGCATCGTCTACTACTAGCAGCACAGCTTTGTCATACAGCAATGTGCGTAGTTGAGTGGAAGCAGCTTCTACGCTAGTGGCTTTGAAATTGTAATCGTCCAATGCCTGTACCCAGCCACTAAGCAGGGATAGAAGATTAGGCTGCTGACCTAATGTTGCCCAGAGAATACCGTCGCAAAAGTGAGTTTGTACCTCTTGATCGTGCGCTAAAGCCGTTGCGAGGGTAGATTTACCAACCGAACCCAAGCCATGAATGGCAGTCACTACCAAAGTACGCACATCATTCGACTGTGTAAGCAAACGTTTTTTTAAGTCTTGACTATATTCTGGACGGTCTACATAGTAAGTTGGCAGAGGTGGTGCTTGGAAGGGTTTGCCAGTTCGCTGTGCAGTCCCAAAAATTACCGTATCTGCTATTATCTGCCCTACTTGATTAACTTGACTCTTTTCGTGCGCTGTGGTTTCAAGGTTGAACTTATCTGAAGGATTAGAGTTGTTTGCTTCTGCCATTGCGGATAACAAGTATTACTTACAGGGGATGTTTACAATCCGCTCCTACTAAAAATTCACCTCGTTTGCTTGAATTTTCCCTACTTGCTTAAAAGTACTTTGGTCGTAGGACTTACCGCTCATCTGAATATTGTCACCTGTTGATTGTATTGCCGATTCTGCTAAAATTTTGGCAATTTCTTTCAATGCTTCCGCTAAATTTAATGGTGGATTAGCGGATGCTTCTGCAACCAATTCCTGCACAGCTTGATTTACTTCAGGATGAGCAATAGCAGCAGATTCTACCTCTAATACAGCTTGACCATAATCAAGTGGTTGAGAGGGCGCTTTCTCAATAGCAACTACAGTATGGGGAGAGTGTTTTTTCAGAGTTACGAGAAACTGACCAGTTTTATCCCATAAAGTTTCGCCTACTTTTTCGCCTGTTTTTTCCAAAGCCTTAGTCGCAATCACAGTCCCAATGGCGATCGCACCAGCAGTCAATGGCTCCATATTGCTACCTCTTTTGCACGGCATCTTATTTATTACTACATGGTTAGAGTTCTAAATTCCACAATCTCCGCAATCGAAATAAAAAACTTATAACTGAAGTTACGGATCTTTTGTAATGCGCCATTCTGCGATTGGGCTATTTCGAGGAATAAGAACCTCAAAGTCCTAATCTTTCGTAACCGTTCCGGGGCTAGAAGAGCGATCGCTCCCCAGCTGGGCATCAGGCGATCGCTCAAGTTTCCTCTCTACGAGACGCTCTTCGCGTTCGCTTGAAAAATGGGCAGGCTACATAACCTCTCACCGATGCCCGCTTCCTCAATTACTGCACCGATCGCCTATTCCTTCAGCGTGTAGGTGGTCGCTACCGCTTCATCCACAAACTACTGCAAGACCACTTCGCCCAAATGGAGTTTAAGCACAATGTTGACTGAGAAAGAAACTACACTCTTGCCATCGCTCCCCAGCAAATACAAGCGATCGCTCCCGACCATCGCCCCCACCAAATCAAGAGAGAAAAAGTTGCACCCCAACAGCGATCGCTTCTTTTGGGTAGGCATCACATTTCACATTTATTCAATCACCATCACTAGATAGCGCCAGAATCCTACAAGTTGAGTAAGTGCGATCACCTCCGACGGGCGGTTACGCTATTGCACAAGAGTATCTGCTTTCAACTGGAGCTTAATTCCTTAAGTAGATGAGAGAAATCATTAAAAATGCATATACTGCAATTATCAAGCAATGAATTTATTAGCTCCTAGTTTTAGACCTAATAGGAGCTTTTTTATTTATTATCCATTTCAATTAGGGGGTATATCACCAGAAGTAACAGCATTCATCCTCAAGGCTATTAATAATTGGTTCTGTTGGTAGATTGAATGTCAATGTTGGGATTGCTATTGTTTATTTGTCAGTAAAAAACGTCTATCGAATTAAAACAATGAATATTCTTGCTTGGATTGTTTTAGGTCTAATTGCTGGTGCGATCGCAAAGGCTATCTACCCCGGTCATCAAGGCGGCGGAATCTTAGCAACAATCTTATTAGGAATTATCGGTGCTTTTGTTGGTGGTAGCTTGGGTGTATTCTTCAGTACAGGAACCTTGACATTAGCCGCCCCCACACTCAGCATTCCCGGTATTGCAGTAGCGGTTCTTGGCGCAATTGTCGCTGTTTTCTTGTGGAACTTGCTGAATCGTCGCAGTGCTGTGTAATCAATTAAATTGGAATCAATTAATCCTAAAAATCAGGGAATTCATTTCACTATATTTTCTCCCTGAATTTAATTAAAACAATAGCGCTTACCTATATTTAGGTAGGCGCTAATATTATTTTATTGGGGTGCGATGCGGTTGAAGCGAACGCGCTACTCGCGTCTCGCGGAGAGGAAATCGACAAAGGAGCGATATCTGCGACGGGTAACTTTTGGAGACTCTCTGCGCGTTCGCACCCATAAAGTAAAATCCCCACACTTGAGGCAGGGACTACAGGCTTACTCTAAGCAGCTATTAATGGTTAACTAAGATACTTTCGGTTGCTGCCACAGGGTCAGCTTCAAAACAGAGCAGTAAAGGCTCTTTATCTCTAACACTGCTTCAAAATACTTACCTAAACTTAGCCAAAGCTGAGAATAGAGATTTCTTCCTCCTTCATCCAAGGTAGTCGGCTACAACAGTCCAGAGGCG
>NZ_JBALEK010000015.1:0-211610 GCF_036917815.1 Nostoc sp.
TTCTTTCTTTCTTTCTTTCTTTCTTTCTTTCTTTCTTTCTTTCTTTCTTTCTTTCTTTCTTTCTTTCTTTCTTTCTTTCTTTCTTTCTTTCTTTCTTTGTGTCCAACTCTTACGAGACGCTGCGCGAATGCGGTTCGTTTTTCTTTCTTGTATTTAAATGTGGTTTAGTTTAGCGCATCTTCATACAGCATTGGTATTAATCAACTGAGAATCCTATATAAACCATATCTATCTTGAAACCTGTAGTTTTTCCCTGATGAAAAGGATTTGCCCTCATCCCCCAACCCCTTCTCCCATATCTGGGAGAAGGGGAGCCAGAATTTCAAAGTCCCTCTCCCAGACATGGGAGAGGGATTTAGGGTGAGGGCGAAAACTACGGTTCTCAACTTAGATGAGGTTTAGTATGGGCAATACCCGCTATTTTATATGGTAGATATTGCCCAAACACTAACTTTTACTCACCAGTAATCGACAGTTCATTAACCCAGATTTTTGGGCAAACTCCCCCTGGCGTTAATTCTGGCTCTTTTTCTACATAAATAATTGACTTCAAGAGTTCCAAGAAATCGCCAGCAACTGTTGCTGATTCAATACTGGTCCTCACACCCTTGTTAACTAGCCAACCATCAAAGGGCAAAGAAAACGAACCTTGCAAGGCTTTAACTCCAGCGTGAAGAGCTTGTAAATCATCGATAAAAATCACATTTTCAGCCGTTTCTAAGCTAAACTCTTGCTCAGGAGTTGCTGTTGAAAAAACGTGATAAAAATTGGGACTTACGCTGACTTTTGCACCGATACTAGCATTACCCGTTGGTTGGGTATTGAACCTTTTGGCAGTGCCTGCACTGTGGAGAAAGCTTGTTAAAACACCATTTTCAATCAGCGAAACCTGACGAGTGGGAGTTCCTTCACCATCAAAAGTTTCTGCGCCTATGTTAGCTGGGTGAAGGGCATCATCATAAACTGAAAGTAGAGGAGAAGCAATTTCTTTACCTAAATCATCAGGAGTAGATAAGCTTTGATTGTCCAAAATACTTTGGGCATTAAACAAGTTAGAAAAACCACCCAGCAGACTTAAGAAAGCTTCCGGTGAAAAAACAACTCGATATTTACCAGTTTTGATTTTTTCATAATTCAAGTGGCTGATAGTTTTATCGGCGGTTTCTTTGATGCAACCATTAATATCTAGATTATCTAAACTCTGGTTGATTCTAAAAGCGCCGGCACTGCGCGGTTTTTTCCCTTCTTCCTCAGTTTTGCTGTAAAGATAAACTGATGCCAAAGAGTGAGATTCAGTTCTCACCGCGCCGTCGCTATTGAGATAGAATCTGTCAACATCCCTTTGTGACAAACCGTTATAAGGTACACCTTTAATTGCTGGATGAGCGGACAATAATTCTTTTTCAGCTACCAACAATCTTTCTATGAGTTCAGCAACAGGTGCTTGGGGTGTCTTATCTTGAGGTTTATTTGGGATAGGAGTAGTAGCTTCTGGACTAAAATCAGGAACATTTTCTTTAACACCAAAGAAACTGGCTTCGTAAGCAGTTTTTAAAGCTAATTCTAGTCCTTTGGGGTCTACATCTGTGGTGCTGGTGACACCCATTGTATTCTCTTCATTCCAGACACGAACAGTAACACCAGAGCGATTTGAAGCTTTGACTTGTTTTGGCTCACCTTGGTCTACTTGTACGCTAGTATCATCTACTGTTGAGCCATAAATGTCGAATTTCTTAATACCAAGCTTATCAGCATTGTCTTTGGCAGAATTTGCAATCTCATTGATATTTGGCATAGTCAATTTTTGATTTTTGATTTTGGATTGGAAGCGATTGTATTTTGAATATTAGATTTTGGATTTTGGATGTTATTGCTTGTTCTTCTCTCGTGGAGTTCTGACTGAAGTAACAGTCAAAAAATTTGGTATTTTAGGTTTTAGATTGAACCCACGAAACAATCCCGGAAATTGAGCATTTTGGATTTTGAATATTGCAATCCAAAACCCAAAATCTAAAATTTTTATCGTCCACCTAGGGTAATAGAATCAACCTTGATGTGGGGTTGTCCTACTGTGGTGTAAATACTGCCACTGACGGAACCACAAAAGCCTGGTGCAATTTCCAAATCTTGGGAACACATAGAAATTTTGTTCATAATTTCCTTGGCTTCACCGATGAGAATTGCTCCCTTTAGTGGTTTGGTGATTTTGCCATTTTCAATTAAATAAGCTTCATCAACACTAAAGTTAAATTGACCTGTAGCACCAACGCTACCACCACCCATCTTTTTACAGTAAACACCTTTATCAATAGAGGCAAATAATTCATCAATGGTGTATTCGCCTGAATCAATATAGGTATTACGCATCCGGCTAGCGGCGGCATAGGTATAATCTTGGCGGCGTCCACTTCCAGTTCTAGGGTGTCCGGTGCGTGCAGAACCTGTTCTATCTGCTAAGAAGTTTTTGAGAACGCCTTTTTCTATTAATAGGGTTCTTTGAGCGGGCATACCTTCGTCATCCATGTCAATTGTGCCGAAGGCATTTTCAGAGCGCCCTTCATCCCAGGCTGTCAGACTTTCGTGGGCAATTTTTTCGCCTTTTTTGTCAGCAAAGGGAGTGGTATTGCGTTCAATTTGAGTGGTTTCTAGCAGGTGTCCGCAAGCTTCGTGGAAGATTACGCCGCCAAAGTGATTGGCCATAATGATGGGGTAAGTTCCCGATTCTACGTAATCTGCGTAGAGCATTTTCCCAGCCGATTCTGCTATTTTCTCTGCTGCTTGTTGAGAATCCCAAGTCCTCAAGAAGTTGGCATCGCTAGTGTTACCTGCGCGATCGCCAATTGAGGTACGATTAGCACCATCAGCACACAATAGGTTAAATCCTACTGACTGGGTGAGGCGAATATCACGAGCAAAAGTACCATCACTGGCGGCGATTAAAACTTCTTGCCAATCCCGGAAATAGCTAGCACGGCGCGATTGGACGTGGCTAGCTTTTTGCTTCAGGTTGGCAGTACCATCAAGGAGAACTTCTCCCATTTCTCGGATAGAGCTACACACTGGTAGCCATGCATCTTTACCTCTTTTGGTGGCGTAATCTCTCAGTAATTCCAGGTTAATTTCTGGGATGAAAGCTTTCGCGGTGGGTAGTTGCAATCCCAAGATAGAAAGACCTTTTTCTAAGGCTGCTTTCAAACCAGAAAAGGAAAGGTCATTGGTGCTAACGTAGCAATCGGCTTTGCCGCGAAATACTCTGACTCCCGCACCTGTAGACAGACTGGGTGAAATACTGGTGATGGAGTCGTCTTCTGCTAGACAACTAATATAGTTGCGACGCTCTAAAAATAATTCGATGAAGTCAGCACCGGCGGCGCGTCCTAGTCCCAGAAGGGTAGCCAGGGGAGCTTCCCAGGTTTCATCGAAACGCTCTGGTGTGGAGGAATATTGGAGAGTAGGAAGTTGATTCGAGAGAAGTAGCGTACTTGTAAGCATGGGTAGCCTCGTCTGCTGGCGTAGTTCAGAGATTTGACTGAAAAATCCTGGTGTGTGTCCAGTCTAACAAATGAGCGAAAGCCAGGGTTGCTAGAAAGGCGTGTGGATTTCCCTCCTCTTGGGCAAGGTTATACACCCTGTAACCACAAGTATAGTCTGTTACATTTTCTATACGGGCTGCAATTCTAAAAAGCCAGTGTGAGGCTTATGAGACTTCCAAATTAAAAAACATCCAAAAATCTCATCCAACCGTTAAAAATTCATTTACCGGAAACAGAGCTAAACAAAAACTTTGTAAAAAAATTACCAAGTCGGTATAGCAAGGGACTTGGAGGTTAGGACATTAAGCGATGATAAAACCTATATACAAACAGACTTTCAACCCAGTCCCCAGTCCCCAGTCCCCAGTCCCCTGCTATATCTGGAAAACCTCACTTCTATTTCTCTCTCTTAAGAGTCTACGGTGTACACACAAGTCTTCTAACATTATTCCCCAGGCTTATGATCCCCCCAACCCCCCTTAAAAAGCAGGGCTGATTCATTCCCCAAAAGACCTTAATTTACAAGCGTATCAGTCAAAAAAATCAGGTTTTTAAACACTCTAATTGGGTCAAAAACCAGGCGATCGCACTTAAATTTACCGATTGAAACAGTAATTTTTCGATTACCAACTCACTAAATTTTCTGGTTGATACTCTTGACAAAATTCTGATCTGAACGAATGAAACAGCCCTGCCTTAAAAAGGGGGGCAAAAACTTCTCAAAGTCCCCCAATTTATCGGGGTATTTAGGGGGATCTTCAACAGTTTTGGTTTTGTACAAAGATGTGTGTACACCGTAGCTCTTAAGAGTAGAGAGACTTGGAATTTTCCCCCTTCCCTCTCCAGCGAAGGGAGTTAGGGGGTTAGGTGAATCGTTAGCTTTTCCACATAACGTGAAAACTCAGGGATATTACTGGGTTAGCTCTGTCATAGTTTCCAGCAGTTTGAAGTTAAGAATAATTATTAGTTCGACGTGCTTGGATTATTCAGGTTCTCTAGATTGTTTTTCTATTGTTTGGACTGATTCTTTTGCAAAAGTCTGTTGGTAACAATAAAGACGAAGATTAACAATCCAAACTGGATTTGCCAAGGTGCTAAAACTAAACTTAAAATAAAGCTAATAGCTGCAAATACACCGGCAAGATATGAAATTTCATCAGTACTCTTTTTAAATAAGTAGCCAGTAGCTAAAGCCGTACATAGTGGTATCAAGAAAAACAAAGGCATTATAATAACCTCTGAACTAACTAAAAGTTGTTGTGGTGGTCAAACAAGTTGGAATTGTGGTTAATTCTACATCCAATAAGGTTTTAGCCACAACAGTCGATTGAAATAAATATTATACAAAATCTAGATTACGCAAGGTTGTATATTACAACAATTGGAATAATTCTGGCGACAGATGAAGGACTCAAAAGCTTAGTGAATAACTCCTTCTTCTGTGGTAAATGGTGCGCGTAGTCAGCTTTACTTGTTCCCCTACGCGGATTGAAACGCTTTAAAACTTGCGTAGATGGGTTTTGTCTATTTCGCCAAATGCCTTATTGTGAGCAATCATCTGGTAAATTAGTTTAAAACTTTCCCCTTGCGCCAGGATCAGGATCTAGCATATTACCTTTAGAAGTACATTTTCATTTTAGACACTCAATGCTGAACATTCCTCAACTACTGGCAACTGAAATAAACCTCAAACCCCATCAGGTGCAAAACGCGCTGGAACTTTTGGCGGAGGGTGCAACAATTCCCTTTATTGCACGTTACCGTAAAGAGCGCACCGATGAGATGAATGAAGTGCAACTACGTGAACTGGCTGAACGATATACTTATTTAACAGAACTGGAAGAACGAAAATCGGTAATTTTAAGTGCGATCGCCCAACAAGGTAAACTCACAGATGAACTCAAAGCCAAAATCTCATCCTGTTTACAAAAAACTGAACTTGAGGATTTATACTTACCCTATCGCCCAAAGCGACGCACCCGCGCCACCATCGCCAGAGAAAAAGGACTCGAACCATTGGCGGAGTTCATCAAGTCGTTAAACACCAAAAATACTGTAACTGCTTTATTAGAAGAAGAAGCGGCTAAGTATATTTCTGAAACCAAGGGAGTAAAAACAGCAGAAGAAGCGCTCAAAGGTGCTGCTGACATTTTAGCGGAAGAAGTGGCTGAAAAAGCGGAGTTACGCGCATATATCCGCGACTATCTTTTAGAAGAAGGGGTATTTGTCTCCCGCATTAAAGATGATTATCCCGAAGGTACAACGAAATTTGAGATGTACCGTAACTATCAAATTAGGGTAAAAAATATTGCACCTCATAATATGCTGGCGTTGTGTCGGGGTGAAACGGAAAAAATATTAAGCTTTGAAATCGCTTTTGATGAAGATACAGTGCTTTACTATCTGGAGTCGAAAGAAATTAAAACCAAAGTTCGGACAATTCGGGATTTTTATCAGGCGATGTTGAAGGATGCATTCAACCGTTTGATGAAAATCTCTCTCATGGGAGAGGTGATTTCGGAGAAGAAAGTTTACGCAGATGTTGAGTCAATCAAGACATTTGAAACTAATCTGCGAGAGTTGCTGCTATCTGCACCAGCCGGGATGAAACCAACGCTAGCCATAGACCCTGGTTTTAGAACTGGGTGTAAGGTTGCAGTCCTCGACCAAACAGGGAAATTTTTGGAATACCAAGCGGTATTTCCCCACCAAGCGGCTGAACAAAGACTCAAAGCTGCACAAACTGTCAAAAATCTGATTGAAAAGTACAAAATTGAGTTAATCGCCATCGGTAACGGTACCGCGTCCCGCGAGACTGAGGAATTTGTCACCCAAATATTGCAAAGTATAGAACGCAAACCAGTTAAGGTGATGGTAAATGAGTCGGGCGCATCTATATATTCTGCAAGTAAAGTAGCGCTAGAAGAGTTTCCCGATTTAGATATTACCGTGCGCGGTGCCATTAGCATCGGTCGCCGTTTGCAAGACCCTTTGGCGGAACTGGTGAAAATTGATCCCAAATCCATTGGTGTGGGACAATATCAGCACGATGTCGATCAGAAGTTGTTAAAAAAGAAATTGGATGACACCGTAGAAAGCTGCGTGAACTACGTAGGTGTAGACTTAAACACGGCCTCCAAAGAACTTCTGACTTCCGTCTCTGGGATTACGGCAACAGTTGCCAATAACATTGTCGCCCATCGCAACCAGAATGGAGCCTTTAAAAATCGCCGACAACTGTTGAAAGTTGCCAAGCTAGGGCCAAAAGCCTTTGAACAAGCAGCAGGTTTTTTGCGGATTCGCGGCGGTGACAACCCATTGGATAATACAGCAGTGCATCCAGAGAGTTATTCTGTAGTAGAAGCGATCGCATCTGATCTTAGTGTGCCATTAAATCAGGTGACACTAATTGCCGAAAAACTCAAAAAGACCAATCTGAAGAAATATGTTACCGATAGCGTCGGCGAACCCACACTGCGGGACATCCTCAGCGAACTGGAAAAACCAGGTAGAGATCCTCGTGCTGAGTTTAAGTATGCCACCTTCAGGGAAGGAATTAAAGAAATTAGGGACTTAAAGATGGGAATGGAACTAGAGGGAATCGTGACGAACGTCGCCAACTTCGGCGCATTTGTGGATATCGGCGTACATCAAGATGGCTTGGTGCATATATCCCAACTTGCTGATAGATTTGTAGACGATCCCAACAAAGTTGTCAAAGTCGGACAAGTAGTTAAAGTTGAGGTGTTAGAAATCAACGAAAAACTCAAGCGGATTAGTTTATCGATGAAAGCAGTTAAACAATAATTAGAGACAGCAGATGGCAGTTTATCAAGTTCGATTCATCAATCCTACACTTGGATTAGATCGTACTATTCCAGTACCAGACGATCAATATATTCTGGATATGGCGGAAGATGCTGGTATCCGCCTACCATCTGGGTGTAAACAAGGCGAATGTTCTGCTTGTGTCGCCAAACTTATTAGTGGTGAAGTTAATCAAAGTGAGCAAAAATTTCTACGTCCAAGTGAGATACAGGCGGGTTATGTTGTTACTTGTATAACTTATCCTTTGTCTGATTGCACTTTAGAAACCCATCAAGAACAAGTCTTATATAAGTCAGCCCTTTACTATAAGCCTGAGTCGGGAAAATCTGAGTGATTTTTGCCTTGTGACATTACTTGTGACATTAAATTAATTATAGCAATCCTAAATGAGTTGTGAAAATGCGCGATGTCCAGATCCCCGACTTGTCGAAGAAGTCGAGGATCTAATTTTTCACGAATGATTTAGGATTGCTATAGTTTGAGTTTGTCAATGAGACCTTTCCTGCGGAACGCTACGCGAACAACGCCCACCACTAGTTGTCCATAAGCTAACAGGACTTACGCACAGGTAACGGAAAATCGAACCACAGAGAAGCCAGTGCGCCCTTGCGGTACCCCTCCGGGGATCTTGCTACGCGCAGCGTCTCCCCCTGGGAGAAGCAACTGGCGCGACGCAGAGTACAGGGAGGAATAGGAGTTTAAGAAGTTTCTTGCGTAAGTCCTAACTAAGAAAGGAAAAAGGTATAGGATATTACATCAATTGTTGGGGATTTGAACAAATATCATATTTTAGTTGGCGATCGCTAAAATTAAGTAACCAGAAATCTCTTAACACGAGATAATGATAAACTCACACCACCCTCAGCTGTTCTCCCATCAACCATTACAGAACTTGTTCTAGCTTGGTTTAGGTAATTCAGTTCACAGTCACAGGGTCGAATTTTGCAAGCTGTTCTGAACCAAATCATGAAAACATCTACCAAATTGCTAACTCGCCTAGACTATTACTACCAGCAAATCAAAACGATCATCCTGACTCGGCAAAATCCGATTACTGGTTTACTACCTGCCAGTACAGCGATTACAGCCCACGGCGATTATACTGATGCGTGGGTGCGAGACAACGTTTACAGCATTTTGGCAGTTTGGGGTTTAGGACTTGCATACCGCAAAATTGACGACGACGAAGGACGCACTTATGAACTAGAACACAGTGTCATCAAATTGATGCGTGGGTTGCTTTTTGCGATGATGCGACAAGCTCATAAAGTAGAGACATTTAAACATACTCAGTCGCTACTAGATGGACTGCACGCCAAATATAATACAGCGACCGGTGACATTGTTGTTGGTGATGATGAATGGGGACATTTACAACTTGATGCCACATCTATATTTTTACTGATGTTGGGGCAAATGACTGCTGCGGGATTGCAAATAATTTATTCAATTGATGAAGTGAATTTCGTCCAAAATTTAGTTTATTACATTGGACGAGCTTACCGCACACCAGATTACGGCATTTGGGAACGTGGGAATAAAATTAATCGTGGTAGTGCTGAGTTAAACGCCAGTTCTGTAGGTATGGCAAAAGCGGCTTTAGAAGCTATCAACGGACTGGATTTATTTGGTGTACGTGGTAGTCAAGCATCGGTGATTCATGTGCTACCAGATGAAATCGCCCGCGCCCGGATTACCCTAGAATCACTATTACCGAGAGAATCTGGTTCCAAAGAAATTGATGCGGCGCTGTTGAGTATTATTAGTTATCCTGCCTTTGCAGTGGAAGATTTGGAATTACGCGATCGCACTTTAAACGATATTATCAATAAACTCGCAGGCAAATACGGCTGCAAACGCTTTCTGCGTGATGGACACCAAACCGTTTTAGAAGATCATCAGCGCTTGCACTACGAACCGTTAGAACTTAAGCAATTTGAGCATATCGAATGCGAATGGCCGTTATTTTTCACTTATTTAGTTCTAGATGGATTATTTCGCGGCGAACAAGAACAAGTTAAAAAATACCAAAATCTTTTAGAATCATTATTTATAGAACAAGATGGTTTGCGTTTATTGCCAGAACTTTATTATGTTCCCGCCGAAAACATAGAAGCTGAAAAGTTAGCACCTCAAACGCAACCACGTTTGCCTAATGAAAATATTCCCTTGGTGTGGGCGCAGAGTTTATATTTTCTCAGTCAAATGTTAAGTGAAGGTTTGCTAGCTGTTGGAGATATCGACCCTTTGGGAAGACATTTATGTGTGGGCAAACAGCGCGATTCATTGGTACAAATTGCCTTATTAGCAGAAGATGAAGATTTACAAAATAAATTAGAAGTTCACGGAATTGAAGCACAAACGCCTACCCAAGTAGAACCGATTCAGGTGAGAAAAGCTGGAGAAATTTCAGCTATTTATACCCAAATTGGACGTAACGATAAACTTGGTTTAACTGGGCGTCCAGTGCGGCGGCTGCGGAGTTTAACAACATCTAGAATCTTTCGGATTAGCGGTGAAACAATTGTATTTTTGCCTTCATTTTCCGACTCTCAGCAGTTTTACTTAACCCTTGATTACCATTTTCTGCTGGATCAAATTAGAAGTGAACTAGCTTACATTCAAAAATATTGGAGCGATTTAGGGCGTCCTACCTTGACTTTGATGTTGACGCACACCATGTTAGAAGTCGGTTCCGAAGCATTATTGGAATTGATGCAAGAACTGAAAGATGGTGTTTGTAACGGCGTGCGGGTGAAATTAGGGCGGCTAAATCAGCTAATGCTAACAGCCGGAATCCAAAGAATTGATTTTCTTCCAAATGCAGAATTTTGGCGATCGCCACTGAAAAATGCTAGCCCACGTTGCTATTATCTAGCTTATCATCCTGAGAAAAACTGGCGCTTAGGACATAGCCAAGAATTTCAAATGGAGTGTGAAACCAACTTTGGATCATTACTTTCTCGTTTGCGCTCATCAGAGAATATCTACGAGCAAATTGAGTTATTGCAAACTTTAACTCGCTTGCAGGGAATGCAATTTGATACGGGGTACGGTGGTCCAGGATATCCTGTCACCGTAGGCGATTTACTCGATGAAGTTTACACTAAAGCTGGAGATTTAGGTATTTGGGCAGTAGTACGTCGGGCTGCGGGGTTACGGCTGATGGTTGATATCAGCTTATCAGATGCAGTCACGAGTATTTTGGTGCGAGGTAAGCAAATTGCTGTGGGTAAAGCTTACAGTGAAGCGTCCTTGATTACCGTACCTATGTCTCACGATGAAATTGCCGATAAAATTAATCATTTTTGTCGTGAAGATATCCGCGATCGCGTCCTCACCCAAGAAATTTTAATCTATCTTGGCATCTTAATTCGCTCAGAACCCGAACTATTTCAGGGACTACTAACTCTGAGAGTCGGCTATCTTATTTTATTGATCACCAGCGAACTAGCGCGGGAATTATACGTTACTCAAGATGAAGCTTATGATTACTTAATGCAACTTTCACCCTTTGATGTGAAAATGCGCTTGCGTCAGGTATTAACTGGATATACTGGCATGAGTAACCTGTTACGCCAGCAAGAATCACTGCATGTCAAACAAAAAGAAAGTGATATTGCTTGGGTGGTGTTACCAGCAATAGCAGAAGGAATAGAAGTTCCTCCGGGCGGTTGGCGGCGGTTTCGTCAAGCTGAGGGTGCGACGGGGCGCGTACCAAAAGAATTTTTTAAGCAAGTTTGGCTATTAATGCAACATTGCAAAGGTTTAGTAATTGGCGATAAACTAGAGCGCCGCAATCGTTTAGATAGTGAGATAATGTTGTCAGAAATGACAGCAGGTGAAAGAAATTTTGCTCTGTTAGTTGAGCATTTGCTGAATAAAATCGAAGCTCCAGAATATCGCCAAGTTAATATTGAAGCATTAGTAGAATTAGCTGCGATCGCATCTAATAATCCCAACCTGCAAATTGAAGAATATATCGTGTTAGATGTGTTAGTCGGTCATGCAGTACGGTTAGCTTGGCTAGAAAACCATAGTCAACGCAGCGATCGCTATGATGAAGATAAGGCGAGTGCGTGGCGATCGTTTTACAACACCTCGCCTAGAGATTGCGCCAATTATATTTTGAAGGCATTCAGGTTCTTGACGGAATTTGTGAAGGATTTTTGACATCCTCCCCACCCTATAGAGGGATGGGGATTCCAAAGAATTACTTCTTGGATTTCCTGGTTTTTCCCTTTCGAGATTTCGACACTTGCCTAGCCATTACTGACCCCGGTAGTACGCCTGCACAGACAGTTTCCATTCCCCGATTGTCCACGGGTACTGTCTGGGAAAATCGCTCCTCTTGGGGGAACCCCATCGCTTTTAGCGTCTCCCCTTGGGAGAAGACCGCGTTTTCCGCTTGATTAAGTCCACGCAATAACACCATCTCAGCAGCCGCATGATCTCGATGAGTTTGATATCCACATTCAGGGCAATGATGTTCTCTTTCTGCCAAGGGTTTACGTACTGTTGCGCCACAATGCGGACAGGTTTGAGATGTGCCGTTTGGATTGACGCGCATAAAGAACGCGCCTCGTTGAGAGCAAATCCATTCCAGCAAACTCAGAAATTGTCCAAAGGAAGCATCAATACAATCTTTACGAAGCATTCCCCGGTTGAGTCCAACCGTGTTGAGGTCTTCAGCGAAGATTGTTTCTGCTTGGTCACACAGTCCCTTAACTCGCCAAGGCGATCGCGGCATTCTGTCCACCAAAGCCAAAACTCAAACATAATACCTGCCTAATTTTACTTAGACGGGCTGCTGTAACTATATCTAAATCAAACTCTGGCTCCTGCAATCCTATACAAGGTGGTAAAGTTTGATGCTTTAATGCCATAAGAGAAAAAGCTACACCTAAAGCTCCAGATGCTCCTAGTGTATGACCTGTGCTTCCCTTGGTGGAACTAAGCGCCACGCCTTGAGGAAACAAACGCTGGATTACCATACTCTCTATCTGGTCATTTAGCTGAGTTGCTGTGCCATGAGCATGAATGTAATCAATATCACTTGGTGTCAAACAACTACGTTCTAGACATTGTTTGATGGCTGCGATCGCACTTTTCCCTTCTGGTTCTGGTGAATTACTATGATATGCATCGTTAGTTAAGCCAAAACCGAGAATTTCACCATACACTTTTGCTTGACGCTGCTTTGCCAACTCTGCTGATTCTAAGACAAACACAGCTGCGCCTTCGCCCAACACTAAGCCTTCCCGGTGCAAATCAAAGGGATAAGCCCCAGTTTTTGCCAAAGCACCCATCTGCTGAAATCCAGCTAAAGTTAAGGGTGTAATTGGTGCTTCCACTGCACCTGCGATCGCTTGTTGACATTGCCCACTTTGGATCAGTAAAGCTGCTTGGGCAATAGACCAAATTCCAGTAGCACAAGCTGCCATCGGTGCCAAAACTATCCCCGATGCACCGATTTGTCGCGCAGCTGCGATCGCATTTATATGAGGTAATGTATCTAGCCAATTGCCAAAAGAGGACAGGGGTAAATTCTCCGCCTCAGTATACATTTGCCTTGCCAACTTCTCCCAAGACCCTTGATAAGAGCGACTCGATCCAATGACTACAGCACAATCAGCTAAAGGTGGAACTAACCCAGCATCTTGCAAAGCAGAAGCAACAACCATCTGAGTTAACATTGTCAACTCAGATGGTTGTTGAGCAATCAAACCTAGAGGAAGTGGTTTCAGTTCTGGAAATGGTTGATGTAACACAATTCCAGATTTACCCGCGATTAAATTTCGCCAACTATCCTCTAAGCTTCCACCCAAAGCGGAAATTAAACCAATACCAGTGACAACAACCTTTACCAATTTAGAAGTTAGGAGTTAGAAGTTAGTAGTTATTCTCCCCCTGCTCCCTGCTCCCTGCCCTCTTCCTCTACTTCCCTGGTATTTTTAGATTTTCAGCACCTTGGGTGACTTTAGCGGAGTCAATGCGATCGCCTTGCTGAATTTTGTTCACGACATCAAAGCCTTGAGTAACATTCCCAAAGACGGCGTAGTTACCATCTAAGAAGGGTAGATCCGCTAAAGCAAAGTAAAACTGGGCAGAAGCGGAATCTGGTGGTTGCGATCGCGCCATCGCTATTGCACCCTGCTTATGGGGCAATACAACGGGTTGAGCAGTGGCATCAAACGGTTTATTGTAAATCGGAGTATCTGAACCTTTTACCTTAACTTCTAAAGGTATATAACGAGCATTTCCCGTTTTTGGGTCAATATAACTACCTGTTCCCAGACTATCTACAGGAACTTTCGGGTCTTTACTTTTGGGATCTCCCCCTTGAACTACAAAGGGTTGGGGTTCGCGCACAACTCGATGGAAAGCCAGACCATCGTACACACCCTTTTGCACTAAATCTACGAAGTTGCCAGCTGTAATGGGGGCATCAGTACCGTCTACTTCGATAGTAATGGGCGAGCCTTTAACCGTCATTACCACAGTAGCCTTGCCATCGAGCCTTGGTAAATCTGTGATTCCAGGAATACTCTCACTACTAGTTTGAGATACAGAAGTTGCTTCAGTAGTTGTCTTGCTGCTTGCCTCGCTTGTAGTCGAGGTAGCTGTCGAGGTTGGAGAAGAAGTATTAGAAGCGGCTTGCTGTGTTGAACATCCTCCCAACATCAAGGCACTAATGAGCACAAGAGAAAGCAAAAATTGTGAAATTTTTAACTGCATTGTCACTTACTGATTCAACCAGAGTATCTTATCGTCTCAAGAGGGAATGGGGAATGGGGCATTGGGAATTGCGGATTGGGCATTGCGGATTAGGAAGTGGGAACAAGGAGGACAAACCAAGGGTTTTCCAACGCCCCATGCCCAATGCCCACTCCCTTACAATCCTTCTAAGGACACTCCCAAAAAGCGGGCTAACTTTGCGCCATCTGTTTCCAACTCTGTTAAAGATAAGGGTTGTCCAACCCGTGTTAAGGGTATATCTCGACGGCCTTTAATGCGTAGATAGAGGGCGCGACGGGGATTAAGACCTTCTTTGACATCTATTCGCACAGATTGCACATCTTCTATGCGGCTATCAATTTCAATTCGGCGATTTTTGCCAGGAAACCCCCAACGGAAGATTTTGATTGCGCCAGTTTCCTGATTAAATTCGTTGTAACCACCTCCAACATCTAATAAAATCACTAGCCAGAGGTATGTGGCTAATAGCAAACCAGCAGCGCCATATAACCCCATCACCAATCCTTGGGGAACGAATACCAGTTGAGTTGGATCGGAGACTATGAGTAAATTAACTTTTAGATAACTGGATATACCAGCCAATAAAAAGCCGCTTGCTCCCAGGGTAACGATAGTTGCCCACCAGTAGTTACTGAACCGACGAGAACCGAGAACATTTTGATGCAGGAGGCGATCGCCTTTGTTAACCGTTGTTGATGTCGTCATTAAACTACCTTGGCTCGTAACATACTCGCACACTGAATGTTTTTGCATTGAGTGGTGGCTCCTGTGTATTTTACCAAAGATTGTTGACAAAAACTCAACTGCGCTCCTCCCTGTTGCTGCTAACCATATAATTTTTTAACCGGTTACATCAAAATTCTTTCTACCCTGCCCCTCTGCCCCCTTGCTCCTCTCTCCCCGCCTCTTTTTAACCTCTTGGAAATAAATTACCTAGATACGTCCATCTACATTAAATTTTTTCAGATTTCTGAGAAAACTTGTGTCAAATTGTAAAATTTCTGATATTCATATTATTTATAAGGTTCGTGTTTCATACCTCATTTGCTTCTGCGTATCAGGCAAAAACCCTTACTAGTGTGATAAATTAAGAATCATTAAGTTACCACAAGCTAGATTACTAGCCGATGGTACGTGTAATGGCATAAAGAAAGAGAAATGGTGACTTCACTAGTCAGCAAGCTCTCAGAATCTCAACTGCTTTGATGCTATTGAGATTGTCAAAAAAACGTTAATTCCTCACGGCAGTCGGTTACATTGGCTCTCCGCACCGCCTTAGGAACGTTTGCAATTTTAGTAAAAAAAGAGGATTTTAGTCCGATGACCATCGCAGTTGGACGCGCCCCCAGTAGAGGGTGGTTTGACGTTCTCGACGACTGGCTCAAGCGCGATCGCTTCGTATTCGTAGGTTGGTCAGGGATACTATTATTTCCCTGCGCCTTCCTAGCACTAGGCGGTTGGCTGACCGGCACCACCTTCGTCACCTCTTGGTACACCCACGGATTAGCCTCCTCCTACCTAGAAGGCGCTAACTTCCTGACAGTGGCAGTATCCACCCCCGCCGACAGCATGGGACACTCCCTATTGCTGTTGTGGGGACCAGAAGCCCAAGGCGACCTCACCCGTTGGTTCCAATTGGGTGGTTTGTGGCCATTCGTGGCCCTACACGGAGCCTTCGGTTTGATTGGCTTCATGTTGCGGCAATTTGAAATTGCCCGTCTAGTAGGTATCCGTCCTTATAACGCTCTTGCCTTCTCCGCTCCCATCGCCGTATTCGTCAGCGTATTCCTGATGTACCCCTTGGGACAATCAAGCTGGTTCTTTGCACCCAGCTTTGGCGTAGCGGCAATTTTCCGGTTCCTGCTATTCCTGCAAGGCTTCCACAACTGGACACTCAACCCCTTCCACATGATGGGTGTTGCTGGTGTATTGGGTGGTGCTTTATTGTGTGCCATTCACGGTGCAACAGTCGAAAACACCTTGTTTGAAGACGGTGATGGTGCTAACACCTTCCGCGCCTTCAATCCCACCCAGTCGGAAGAAACCTACTCAATGGTGACGGCAAACCGTTTCTGGTCACAGATTTTCGGTATTGCTTTCTCTAACAAGCGCTGGTTACACTTCTTCATGTTGTTTGTGCCAGTTACAGGCTTGTGGATGAGCGCCGTCGGCATCGTCGGTTTAGCACTCAACCTGCGGGCTTATGATTTCGTTTCCCAAGAATTGCGGGCGGCGGAAGACCCAGAGTTTGAAACCTTCTATACCAAAAACATTTTGCTGAACGAGGGTATCCGCGCTTGGATGGCTCCTCAAGATCAACCCCACGAACAATTTGTATTCCCTGAGGAGGTATTACCACGTGGTAACGCTCTCTAATAGACCAACTATCTTAGGCGGCGCTGGACGCGACCAAGAATCCACTGGATTTGCTTGGTGGTCTGGTAACGCACGTTTAATCAACCTATCTGGCAAACTACTGGGTGCTCACGTTGCCCACGCTGGTTTGATTGTATTCTGGGCTGGAGCGATGACTTTGTTTGAAGTCGCTCACTTCGTTCCTGAAAAGCCCATGTACGAACAGGGCTTAATCCTGTTACCTCACCTCGCCGCTCAGGGTTGGGGTGTTGGTGCTGGTGGTGAAGTCATCGATACCTTCCCCTACTTTGTTGTCGGTGTACTCCACCTAATTTCCTCAGCCGTCCTTGGCTTTGGCGGTATCTATCATGCTGTCCGTGGCCCAGAAACCTTAGAAGAATACTCTTCTTTCTTTGGTTACGACTGGAAAGACAAGAACAAGATGACCAACATCATCGGGTTCCACCTGATTATTTTGGGATTCGGTGCATTGCTGTTGGTTCTAAAGGCAATGTTCTTTGGTGGGTTGTATGACACCTGGGCACCAGGCGGTGGTGATGTTCGGATTATTACCAATCCGACATTGAACCCAGCAGTTATCTTCGGTTATGTAATCAAGTCTCCCTTCGGTGGCGAAGGCTGGATTGTCAGCGTTGATAACTTGGAAGATGTCGTCGGCGGTCACATCTGGATTGCCTTTATCTTAATTGCTGGTGGTGTCTGGCACATCTTCACCAAGCCTTTTGCTTGGTCACGTCGTGCATCCATCTGGTCTGGTGAGGCTTACCTCTCCTACAGCTTGGGCGCTCTCTCCCTGATGGGCTTCATTGCCTCAATCTTTGTTTGGTTCAACAACACCGTTTACCCAAGCGAATTCTTTGGCCCTACCGGACCAGAAGCTTCTCAAGCTCAGGCTTTGACCTTCTTGATTCGTGACCAACGCTTGGGTGCTAACGTCGGTTCTGCCCAAGGCCCTACAGGTCTAGGTAAATACCTGATGCGCTCTCCAACTGGTGAAATCATCTTTGGTGGTGAAACCATGCGCTTCTGGGATTTCCGCGGCCCTTGGTTAGAGCCTCTACGTGGCCCCAATGGTCTTGACCTGGAAAAAATCAAGAATGATATTCAGCCTTGGCAAGCTCGTCGCGCTGCTGAATACATGACCCACGCTCCTCTCGGTTCTCTAAACTCCGTGGGTGGTGTGGCTACCGAAATTAACTCCTTCAACTACGTATCTCCTCGCGCTTGGTTGGCGACTTCTCACTTCGTACTAGGATTCTTTTTCCTAGTTGGTCACTTGTGGCACGCCGGTCGCGCACGGGCTGCGGCTGGTGGTTTTGAGAAAGGAATTAACCGTGATACTGAGCCAGTGATGTTTATGAATGACCTCGACTAGGTTGTAAAGTTTATTTCATCACTGATAATTAAATAGTTTAGAGGCTCTTGCATAAAAGCAAGGGCTTTTTTATTGATTGCGCTTACCCACAGGAAGTCTAGGCAACATCCTGGTAATTTTTTCCTGAAAATCACCTAAGCGTTTAAGATATTGGCTAAAATAAATTGACTTTTTCATCGTATTAGGTGTGGTAAAAAATCAGCTAAGTGACCTGAAGCGACAAGCGTGGAAACCGATTATTATAGATGGGGAAAGCACTTTAGACGCTTCCAAAACTTCGGGTAAAGTCTGGTTTTTTAATGGAGAGACTTGGCCTGTTTGTCATAATTGTCAAAACCCAATGAGGCTGGTTCTTCAGTTAAATCTTCATGAGTTACCTGGGAGCCTAGAAGAAAAGTTCGGCTCTGGTCTTCTTCAGCTTTTCTGCTGTGAAAGTAACTTTGAAATCAAAACTGGGAGCTTTACTTTAAGAGAGCCTATGGGAGGCTATTCTGATATAGTTATATCTGTAACTGCTTATGAAGATGAGTTTGGTGAGACAACAGTTATAGAAACATCAGAACTCTATGAGGAAGAATCAGAGTTAATTCTTGGCAATCCAGAACCGGAAGCGATCATTGAAGAGTTAATAGATACTTGCTGGATGCAAGCCTGTAAAGCATTTTCAACATCTCAGGTTATTAGGATCATTCAACCGAAGGGCGAAGTAAATCATGTTGAAGTTCCCGATATGGAAAAGACTTTTCCTACTAAGTTGATCGTAGGTTGGGAAGAAATTGAGGATTACCCCCATCCTGATGAAGTAGAACAATATGGGACTTTATTTAATGATAGGAAGAAGGTTTGGAGTGAATATATTTTATTAAACAATCTAGGAGACAAATTGGCAGGTTGGCCTTGCTGGGCACAAGATATTGAATATCCCAAATGTCCTGTCTGTAACCAAAAAATGGATCAGTTTATTTTTCAGCTTGAGGAGTGCGAAACTATAAATTTTCCTTACCCGCATTCTGGTCTGGGTGTAGGGTATATCGTGCAATGCTCAACTCACAAAAAACAAGTCGCTTTTTTTTGTCAATTCACCTAATGGGGTAAAACTATCGAGACTGCTTTTTGCCCTCATGCTAGATATTATCTTAGCTACGGTCGCGCATTTTAATAACGAACAATGTTTAAACTTTGTTTCGCCCACGAGGGGCAAGGTTTTAAACCAATATTCATCAAAGAACCGTACAGAACTCATGCTGAATTCTGACTCCTGAGTTCTGAATTCTTCTTTATAAAATATTCTGGAGGTCGTAACAATGACAGTCGCCAAGAATCGAGCAGACCGAGTAATACTTTACGACATTAGCTGGCAACAGTTTGAAAATCTTCTAAAAGACTTGGGAGAGCATCGGGCAGCAAGGTTAGCTTACGATCGCACTACTTTGGAAATTATGACACCTTTACCTGAACACGAACATTACAAAGAGGTAATTAGTATTGCAGTTCAAGACATCGCTGAAGAGTTGGCTATAGACTATGAAAGTTATGGCTCGACTACTTGGAAGCGAGAAAGCCGAATGGCAGGGGTAGAATCAGATAACTGCTTCTATTTCCAGAATGAAGCTGCGATTCGGGGTAGATTGGATCTGGACTTGAGACAAGATCCACCGCCTGATTTGGCACTGGAAATTGATGTTACCAGTAAGTCTCTAAATCGGTTTCCCATTTATGCACGCCTGGGAGTACCAGAACTCTGGTGTTATGACTCCGGTGAACTCAAAATTTACCAACTACAAGATGGGGAATATATCGAATCAGAGAACAGTTTAGTATTTCCTACTTTAGCAATTCGATATCTGCCGAAACTGATTGAGCAAAATCGGGCAAATGGCAGACGAGCAATTCGTCAGGCGGTTCGGGAATGGGTGAGAGAAGGCGGGAAGAGTAAAGATTGAACTACCTACTCAACCTAATTCATAATTACGAATTACGAATTAGTATCAACTTCCTCCCACATTCATTGCTGCTAAAAAAGACTTTTGACTCACATCTCTGTAAACTGTATTCAAAGACTTCATTACCACATCACTCGAAGTTGAATTTACTGTATTTTCCTCTTCCTTCGCTAGGGGGATTGCTCCTAATACATCTAAAACCATCTCATTAGTGGACGGTGCAATCACTACCAATGATGACTCTAGTGGCTCATTATATTGCCAGAAAGAGTCAATTTTTACTGAGTATTTGTTATTAGGAATTGACGGTTGAATATCGGGCGTTTCTGTGGTATTATGTTGAATTTTGGCACTACGTAACTGACGTAAATCACTGATGATTTGCTCTTTGGTACGTCCGCGCAATTGAAATAGTACAAAGGGGTCTTCACTGAAGCGATCGCCTAACTGATAGTATATCGCACCAATATGTTTACAGGGATTTGCTTTATCAGGACAAGAGCATTTACTCTGGACATCAGTCAGGGTAAAAGGAAATATAGAAAGACCATTAGCTGTGAACACTTCTTCTATATTTTGTGGCATTTCTCCTGCTAGTAGCTTGGCAGCAAAAATTGCCCTTTGGGACATGGTTTCAATTACATAACCCCACTGTTCATCACTAAAAGGTTCAAGGGAAAGGGAAACTTTATAAGGTTCAATTTCACTCCCTTGCACTCTAGCCAATACTTTCGCACCTTTAAATTCGATGCTCAAAACATTTCCTTGACGAGCATAATTTCTCGCACGTTCTAAGCGCTTTTTAAAGCGATAGGAATCTAGCAAATCTAGCCATTGTTGTGACCACCATTCTCGACTTGCTTGTAATGTGTAATTAGTCATAATCAATTCCAAATTCAAAATTAACAACGCACAACCTAATACGGTTCAGTTAAGGCTTAACTCTTTGTCAAAGTCAATTTTTTAACGTAGACGCTTCGGCTTCCCGCAGGGTACCGCATTCGCGCAGCATCTCGTCAGAGTTGGACGCAAAGGAAGAAATAATTATAGGTTTGTAGTGAGCGCTAAAGCACTCAAATCAAGGACTAAAGTCCTGACTACAAACTTATTCTGCATCATCGTCAATTACTGCACTACGATCGAGTAGTAGTAAGTTGCGAAGTTGATTTGTATCCATTTCAGTTAACCATTCTTCACCAGCACCCACAACTTGTTCAGCTAGTTGTTTCTTACTTTCAATCATGTCATGAATTTTTTCTTCTAAAGTGCCAGTGCAAACAAATTTATGTACTTGTACATTCCGGGTCTGGCCAATCCGAAATACTCTATCTGTGGCTTGATTTTCTACGGCTGGGTTCCACCATCTATCAAAGTGGAATACATGATTTGCTCGTGTTAAATTCAATCCTACACCACCCGCTTTCAGAGAAAGAATCATAATCGGTGGACCTTGGGGGTCGTGTTGGAAACGGTCGATCATTTCCTCACGTTGTTTTTTGCTGGTGCTGCCATATAAAAAGAATATTTCTCGCCCAAGCTGTTTTTCTAAATAGGGTTTAAGTAATTTACCCCACTCAGCAAATTGTGTGAAAATTAAAGCTCTATCGCCTTCTGCTAAAACTTCTTCTAACATTTCTTCTAGCCGCAGCAGTTTGGCTGAATTATGTTGCTCTAATGTCGCCTGTTTCAAATATTGGGCTGGGTGATTGCAGATTTGCTTGAGTTTTATTAGTAAAGCCAAAATCATCCCCCGACGTTGCAATCCTTCAGCAGATTCTATTTCTACTAAAGATTGTTCTACTACTTGTTGATAAAGTGCAGCTTGTTCACCAGTAAGACCACAAAATACGGTCATTTCTTGCTTATCTGGTAAATCTTGAATGATGTCGCGATCGCTTTTCAATCGCCGCAGTATAAATGGTTGCACTAATGAACGTAATTGAGTCAAAGAAGCAGTATCACCATACTTTTCTATTGGCATAGCAAACCGACGCTGGAAAAATTGCTTATTGCCTAAATATCCTGGATTGAGAAAATCCAAAATAGACCAGAGTTCTTGCAGTCTATTTTCTACTGGTGTCCCCGTCAACGCAATCCGAAACGTAGCTTCTAATTCACGCACTGCTTTTGACTGCTTCGCCTCTGGATTTTTCACATTTTGAGCTTCATCTAAAACTATTATCTGCCAAGATACACTTTGCAATGACTTGATATCTCGATGAAGAAGTGAGTAGCTGGTAACGATTAAATCGTGCTTTTTCACTGCTTCTAAAAATGCTTTCCCTTTTGGGCGTTTGTCACCGTGATATTGCAAAATTTTCAGGCTTGGTGCAAATTTATTTACTTCCCTTTCCCAGTTGCCTAAAACAGAAGTTGGACAAACCAATAGAGTTGGATTTTCGAGTGCATCCTGTTCTTTCAAGTGCAGCAGAAAAGCGATGAACTGGATAGTTTTACCGAGGCCCATATCGTCGGCGAGACACGCGCCTAAGCCCCAACGTTCTAAGAAGGACAGCCAAGCAGCACCACGTTCTTGATAAGGTCGCAACTGCCCTTTAAAGCCTGTTGGTGTGGGCAAAGGTGCGATCGCTTGATTATTGGTTAACGCCCCAATCAACTCTTGCAATGCCCCAGATGCCTCAAAGCTAACTACTGGTAACTTTTCAATTACCTGGGTATCCCCTGTACTGAAACGCAAGGCATCTTCCAAGGAAAGCGCCATTTGGTCTTTGCGAGTGGTAAAAAATGTTTGGGCTGTCTTGATGTCTTGGGGGCGCAATTCTACCCACTCGCCGTTAATTTCCACTAGTGGACTATTTAAAGCCACAAGTTTATCAAACTCAGCTTTAGAAATAGTTTGTCCGCCAATTGCTAACTGCCATTGGAAGTTTAGTAGACTTTGCAACCCCAAACGTCCCTGTTTTGTCTTTGGGGTTTCGGCGGTAATTTTCAAACCCAAACGGTTTGCCCATCCTTCGCGGTTGGCTAAACTGGGAGGCAAAATTACTCCCAAACCACTGTCTTCCAACCTCCAAGCTACAGCTTTGATAAACTCATAAGCTTGGATGGGGGTGATATTAGAAGATTGGGGATATTCGGTTTCAAAACTGGGTGCGATCGCTGGATATAATCGGGAAGCTAGCCCCAAACCTCGCAAAAATGTTTCCTGTGGTTGCTCAATTGTCCGATTTTCATAAACCAATCGTTCAACTGGATTGTTCCAAATAGTTGCCGCATCCACCAAAAACTCAGGATCATCAGCCGCTTGCAGGAAATACGCCAATGTCCAATCTGTTTCGCCAGACTCTGGAGAACGCAGTTGAAAACAAGTACGAAATAGAGTTTTAAGAGTTAATTGGTATTGTAGCGGCATAGTCCAAGCCTTCAGTGCCGCTTCTAGTCGTTCCACTTCAATGGTATCTGCATTAACTATATGAGATGCACTAGTTAAGGCTTGCAACCATTGTCGCACCGCAGATGGTAAAGATGCAATCACCTTAGCTTCAATTGGAGGTTGAGAACCCATCATTTCTCGCACTTGGGCATCTATCGTACTGTTGAGAAATCCCAAAAGTAATTCTTGAGGTTCGGTAGGGAAGTTTATATAAAGTAGGGATTGGGGATTAGGGATTAGGGATTGGGAAAACTCCTCTCCAGTCCCCAGCGATGCACTGAGCTTGTCGAAGTGTCCCCAGCGATGCACTGAGCTTGTCGAAGTGTCCCCAGCGATGCACTGAGCTTGTCGAAGTGTCCCCATTCCCTCTTGATAAGTACGACAAACCAACGGCATGTTTGCAGAAAATTTTTCTAGGCGGGTTCCATCTACTGCACTGTCTAGAAGTACTTGCCACTTAGCAGCAAATGCACCATCTGATTGTCGGTCAATTGTTGGTAAAAACTTACAGCGCGAGATTAAATCTAAACTCCAACGGGCAACCTGCGACCAAAAGCGTAAATCTCCACCCAAAAAGGCATCTTCCCCTTTAGCAGCATTTAAGGGAACAGCAGCGAGAAATTTTACTGCTTCACTGGGGTTAAGACAAAAACCCTCAACTCGCCAGGGTTGCAAATATTGCGGGGAGTCTGTATCTAGCCCCAAGCTGGCAGAATGTACAGGGAAAATCGCTGTTGTTCCTTCGCTATTAGCTTCTGGGATGTAAGTCGGTAGGGCAATAATTTGGGAGTGCGTTGGCAAACTGATCTCAGTGGCACTGGGGGCTTTCCGTGTTCGCCCAGTAGTAGCAATGGCAACTTGAGGCTGCTGGATGAAGTTGGTAATTGCCATGTTCTGCGAACGCAACCACTCACTCAACTCAACTGATGTCATTGCCAATGGATGTGGTGCTATATCTCCAGTTCCACTAAACTCGAAATTGACTCGTGGCGATCGCCAAGTTTCCCCCCAAATAAATAAACAACCATTTTGATTTTTTAGTAACCAATTACAGTGTAAGATCGCCATTTGCTAATTACTTATATATATTTTTACAAAACTCAAGAATTAAAATTGCAACCATTCTACTTTTTGCATCTTAAAAATTAGATTTATTAGCCCAATCTTGCATATAATAAACATTTAAGTAAATATTCAATACAAACATTGTAAATAATGATTTTTCCTCTAATTAAAGTTTTAAAAAATGGGATATTAGTAGAACTAGATTATATGAATCCTCAAGAACAGGAGGTTGTAAGAGCATTACTCAATGTTGTGATTATTGAAGGTAAAACCTATCCTCAAAAGCAACCTCTATCTCAAGCAGAATTTTCAGCTTACTGGTTAAGCAAGGATGCCTTTGTTGTCAGGACATCTGTTGTAGATCCTACACACAAGCCAAAAGAAATATTAGGGGCATTTTATTTAAAGCCAAACTTTCCCGGTCGGTGTAGCCATATTTGCAACGCTGGTTTTATTGTACAACCAGGGTTACGGGGTCAGGGGATAGGGCGGTTCATGGGAGAGGCGATGCTTTTGATCGCAGCAAATCTGGGCTACGAAGCAGTAATGTTTAATTTGGTCTTTGAAACTAATATACCTTCAATTACACTTTGGCAGTCGTTAGGATTTGAAATTATTGGGCGCATTCCGGGTGCGGCGAAGCTAGATCGCGGGCAGGTGGTAGACACGCTGATCGTGTATCACACTTTGGGTTGAACGACTTGTCTATCTTTGTATGTACTAGAAGTCAGCTATATGGCATAAATGTTAGGATTGCCACAGAAAGAGAATAGCGAAAGAGAAGGAAAAAGAACTGAATGGCAGAAGTTGATAAGTCAATATCCTTTGATGGAAGGGATATTCGACTGAAAGTAGGCTTACTAGCTCCCCAGGCAGGTGGGTCGGTTTTGATAGAATCAGGAGACACATCCGTTTTAGTAACGGCTACGCGATCGCAAGCCAGAGAAGGCATTGATTTTCTTCCCCTGACTGTAGATTACGAAGAAAGGTTATATGCCGCAGGTCGGATTCCCGGAGGGATCATGCGGCGGGAAGGTCGTCCACCAGAAAAAACAATTCTCACCAGCCGTCTTATAGACCGTCCCATGCGTCCCTTGTTCCCCTCATGGCTACGGGATGACCTGCAAATTATTGCCTTAACGCTGTCAATGGACGAGTTAGTGCCACCCGATGTGCTAGCAGTTACAGGTGCTTCCATTGCGACCCTGATTGCCCAAATTCCTTTTAATGGGCCGATGGCAGCAGTGCGGGTTGGTTTAGTGGGAGATGATTTCATTATCAACCCCACATACTCAGAAATTGAAGCCGGAGACTTGGATTTGGTAGTAGCAGGTTCACCAGATGGCGTAATCATGGTGGAGGCGGGAGCCAATCAGTTGCCAGAACGAGATATTCTTGAGGCGATTGATTTTGGTTATGAAGCAGTGCGGGACTTAATCAAAGCACAGCAAGATTTATTAGCAGAACTGGGTCTAGTAATAGTGCAAGAAGCACCACCACAAGTAGACCAAACGCTAGAAAATTATATCCGCGATCGCGCTAACAGTCAGATTAAGAAAATCCTGTCTCAATTTAGCTTGACCAAACCCGAACGCGATGCCGCTTTAGATGTCGTCAAGGATGAAATTGCCGCGACGATTACTGAACTGTCAGAAGAAGACCCAATTCGAGTTGCCGCAACTGCAAATAAGAAGGCACTTGGTAACACTTTTAAAGATATTACCAAATACTTCATGCGGCGACAAATCATCGAAGATAACGTCCGCGTTGATGGTCGTAAACTCGATCAAGTGCGTCCTGTTTCTTGTTTAGTTGATGTCTTACCAAAGCGAGTCCACGGTAGCGGTTTATTTAACCGGGAACTAACTCAGGTATTATCCGCTTGTACTCTGGGTACACCGGGGGATGCCCAAAACCTCAACGATGACATGCAGCTCGATCAACACAAGCGTTATCTGCATCATTACAACTTCCCGCCGTTCTCAGTCGGTGAAACCAAGCCAATGCGGGCCCCAGGAAGACGCGAAATTGGTCACGGGGCGTTGGCAGAACGAGCGCTCCTACCTGTGCTACCGTCAAAAGAACAATTTCCCTACGTCATTCGCATCGTATCGGAAGTACTTTCCTCCAACGGTTCCACCTCAATGGGTTCAGTGTGCGGTTCCACCCTTGCCCTGATGGATGCTGGTGTACCAATTCTCAAACCCGTCAGTGGCGCAGCAATGGGACTGATTAAGGATGGGGACGAAGTGCGAATCCTGACCGACATCCAAGGCATTGAAGACTTTTTGGGCGACATGGACTTCAAAGTTGCCGGCACGGATACCGGGATTACCGCCTTGCAAATGGATATGAAAATCTCCGGTTTGTCTTTGGAGGTTATAGCCCAAGCCGTCCACCAAGCCAAAGCAGCCCGATTGCACATTCTGGAGAAAATGCTCGCCTGCATTGACACGCCGCGTACTGAAACCTCACCTTATGCCCCACGTCTGTTAACAATCAAGATTGATTCAGACATGATTGGTTTGGTCATTGGCCCTGGAGGCAAGACTATTAAGGGGATCACAGAGGAAACTGGTGCAAAAATTGACATCGAAGATGATGGCACCGTGACGATTTCCGCCGTCGATGAGAACAAGGCCAAGAGAGCCAAAAACATCATCCAAGGCATGACTCGCAAGCTGCATGAAGGGGATGTCTATGCAGGACGCATCACTCGGATTATACCCATAGGTGCATTTGTGGAATTTCTGCCTGGAAAAGAAGGCATGATCCACATTTCTCAACTAGCCGACTACCGCGTTGGCAAAGTTGAAGATGAAGTAGCGGTGGGTGATGAAGTGATTATCAAAGTGCGCGAAATTGATAACAAAGGTCGGATTAATCTCACCCGCTTGGGTATCCACCCAGATCAAGCAGCAGCAGCGCGAGAAGCTGCGGCGGTAAATCGTTAAATCGATTTGGGATTTTAGATTAGATTAAATCTAAAATCCGCGATGCCTGTTGTGAAGGCATCGCCGTATGCTTCTCTAATTAACGCTTTTTCATCACTCTCAGCACAGTAAAAGAAGAAATATTCATATATATTAAATGTGAAATTATAAAGACCCTAAGCCCAGGTTTAAGTATGGAGAACCGCTATTCTTGTGAAAGAATATAGGAATTCGATTTGATTTTTGAAAAAATCTAAGTACCTGTAGGGTGTGTTATCGCGTAGCGGAACGCACCAAAAGCTTCGGGTGGTGCGTTAGCCAGAGGCATAACGCACCCTACGTATATTTCAAAAATTAAATATGAGTCCTATAGTAATAGTTAGAATTATTTATCCTAATCATATCTGCTAATAAAACTAAATAGTGTGAAAAATAAATCTGGGCTTATTTATATCAGTTGGATGATCGGCGTAAGTGCCTTAATCTTATTTATCTGTAGCAGCTTACGACATGAATTATTTCAATCAAATGCTTTGGATTTAGCTGTCTTCGATCAATGGGTATATTTAGCAAGTCAAGGACTACCGACAATTTCATCATTCTTTGGCTTTCAGATGATTGGAGATCATGCAGCTTTTATCTTATATCTAATTGTGCCACTTTACAAAATTTATCCCGATGTGCATTGGCTATTTGCAGTCCAAGCGATCGCTTTAGCACTAGGATGTTTACCCGTATATGCCTTAAGTTTACAAGCTGGCTTATCTATAAATTATGCACGAGCAATTTCTATTTCCTACCTACTCTATCCTTGTTTATTTAACACCAACTTTTTTACTGATTTCCGTCCAGAAGCGATTGCTGTCCCTGCCTTATTATGGGCAATGTGGGCAGGAATTAGTAATCGAACTTGGCAGTTAATTATAGCGATCGCTTTAGTCCTAAGTTGCAAAGATATTTTAAGTTTAACTGTAATTGCTTTCGGAGTTTGGCTGTGGTTTATCCAGCATCGACGTATCTATGGAATTGGTTGTATCGTCACAGGTGCGGTTTGGTACTTGATGACTGTTGGTTATCTCGTCCCGATGATTCGAGGTGGTAAAGCAGGTGGGGTTGTATTTTATAGTTCTCTAGGTGATTCTCCCAAAGAAATCATCTGGAATATTATTTTTAATCCTAGCTTGATTTTAGGAAAATTCTTTGCACCGGAAACACTATTTTATTATTTATTACTTCTGTTACCAGTAATTATTGGATTACACTGGCGACACGCAACGATGATAATACCAGCTTTACCAATGTTTTTGCTGAATATTATTTCTGATTATTCAGCACAGCGAGACTTAGTTCACCATTATTCTTTAACAATTTTCCCATTTTTAATTGTTTGGTTATTGTATTCAATATGGCAGTACCAGCAAGACAAAAAAAGACCTTGGCTAAAACCGCGTTTTTTAATAGTTTGGGCTATAATTGCATTTTTGGCACTGGCTAAGTATGAATTTTTCATAACACGTTATTTATCTAGTCTGTCAATTCTTAACTCTCTGCATACAGCAGTAAGTTTGGTTAAAACCCAAGGAAGCGTTTTAACAACATCAAGAATTGCTCCTCATTTGAGCCAACGCCAAATTATTAATCTAATTAGTACAGACAGTAAAATTGATGATATAAGTAGTGGAAATATTGAATATGTATTACTTGATGCCCGAACTAAAAATCGGGAAAATAAACTTGACTTCAATCCAGAATTGCCCTATGAACTCAAAAATAACCAAGCATTTAAATTGATTTATCAACAGGATGATGTTTATTTATTTAAAAAGCAGTAAGGTAATTAAAGGTATGTAGTGTAACCCTGTGGGTTACACTACATACTAATCTCAATGTTTTTTAGCTTATAGCTGTTCCCATTCAGATGAGGTACAACATTATATCGCAAGGTGTAGGGGCACGGCAGTGCCGTGCCACTACGGGTGTACCTTACTAGCTTGGGAAATGCTATACTTAACCTGCTTTTATTTAATCTCGCCTACTTAATCTTTGTATTTTAATAAAGTTAAATTATCTATTCAAGTAATAACAAAAATAGTTTTGGTTGAGCGATCGCTACTCAACCTACAATTATTTTTAACTTAAATGTAAGTTAATACAAATAAAACTAACTAATGAGGATTGTAATTTTTCATTGGTAATATAGGATTACTATTTGATTTTTGAACAACACGTAGGGTGTGTTATCACCGAGAGTACGGCACCATTTTCAAGGGTTTGGTGCGTTAGACTAAAGTCATAACGCACCCTACAAATACTTTAATTTTGAATTTTGAATTGTTAATCTTGCTGGCTTATATCATGTCCGCTAAATCACTTGCGATATGTCATTGCGAGCGCAACGAAGTGAAGCGAAGCAATCGCAAAGGTTTTGGGATTGCTTCACTACGCTAACGCTTCGTTCGCAATAACAAGCCGGACATGATATTACTTATTAGCTCAGATTTTATAACTATTCAAAAAACATTAAATTAGTCAAATATTCCGTATTAGTACACTAGCTTGATAGAGATTTAGTACTATTAGAATAACTAATTATATAACAATAAGCATTGCTATTAAATAGTAAATCTGTCATATTTAATAATCTAATTTGAAACTAAAGGCATTTACATCATGTTATCGACATCTATAAAGATTCTTAATGAGCATTACCAATCTTTGAATAATGAGGGTATAGATGTCATTCAAGGATTAACCCGAAATCAAAAAAACTTACCTCCAAAATATTTTTACGATGATTACGGTTCAGAATTATTTGAACAAATATGTGAATTACCAGAATATTATCCAACACGAACAGAAGCATGGATTTTGCACCAATATGCCGATGAAATCGCTCAGATAACGGGTGCTTGTGAACTTGTAGAATTAGGCAGTGGCAGTTCTACAAAAACTCTGTTTTTGTTAGATGCTTACCAAAAAGTTGCCAGTTACTGTAGGTATATACCCATTGATGTTAGTCAGGGAATCCTTAAATCTAGCGTACTAAAGCTACAGCATAAATATCCGACTTTCTTTATTGAGGGATTAATAGGAACTTATGAACAAGCATTAATAAAACTAGAATCGGCCTTTACAACATCACGGATGATTTTTTTCTTAGGCAGTTCTCTTGGTAATTTTAGTCCACAAGAATGTGATGATTTCTTAAAACAAGTTACTAGGACTTTACAGGTAGGCGATTACTTTCTTTTAGGGATTGATTTACAAAAACCCAAGGAAATTTTGGAGCCAGCTTATAACGATAGTAAAGGAGTAACGGCTGCTTTTAACTTGAATATGCTTTCTCATTTAAATTGGCGTTTCCAAGGCAATTTTGACATCAATTTATTTACTCATCAAGCTATTTACAATCAAACTGATGCTCAAATTGAGATGTATCTGCATTGCCAAAATAGTCATAAAGTATTTCTAAAAGCGTTAGATTTACAAGTGTTGTTTACAGATGGAGAAAGCATTCTTACCGAAATTTCTCGCAAGTTTGATTTAGTAATTATGCAAAAACAACTGGAGACACACGGACTTAAGACACTAAAGACTTGGACGGATACCAAGCATTCCTTTGGATTAATTCTTTGTCAAGCTTAATTTTCGCTCCTTCAAAGTTTAATTTCAATGTTTAAGTGACACTATGAACAATTTTCAATCTACTTACCCGCCAAAACTTGATAGTTGCAATAACCAAATTATCCTCGATTATTTTAACAATGCTTGGCAACTGGAAGATGTGTTGTTAAAAAGTCTGGTTGGGGAAAAGACATTTTATCTCAATCCTGATCCTTTGAGGAATCCACTAATTTTTTATCTGGGACATTCGGCTGTCTTCTACATCAATAAATTAATTAGGGTGGGTTTATTAGAAAAACGCATAAATCCAGACTATGAAATCATATTTGAAATTGGAGTTGATCCAGAAATACCAGAGGAATTGAATGAAGCGATCGCTCATCTGCAATGGCCGCAAGTTTCACAGACTTGGGAGTATCGAAAACAAGCATATTCCGTAATTTCCGAACTAATTAAGACAACCCCAATTACTCTGCCAATTGATCCCACTCATCCACTTTGGGCTTTAATGATGGGGATTGAACACCAGCGTATTCACATTGAAACCTCTTCAATGTTAATTCGCCAACTACCAATTGAGAGAGTGAAACGTCCGCAAAACTGGCAATATGCCCCTTTTAATGGTTACACTCCCCAGAACGAAATGATAGAAGTTACTGGTGGGGTAGTAAAACTTGGTAAAGCCTTTGATGATTCAACTTATGGATGGGATATTGATTATGGCGATCGCACTGTTGAAGTTGCACCTTTTTTCGCTACTAAATATCTAATTACCAATGGCGAATTTATCTATTTTATCAAAGCTGGTGGTTACGAAAATCAAGAATATTGGGATGAAGAATCTTGGAATTGGAAAACTCGGTACAATATTCAATGTCCCAAATTTTGGTTACATGAAAATAGTAGCTACAAATATCGAGCCATGTTTGATGAAATAGATTTACCCTTAGATTGGCCTGTAGAAGTCAATCATTATGAAGCAATGGCTTATTGTTGTTGGCAAGGTAAAGATACTCGTTTAATGAGTGAAGCCGAGTACCACTTAGCAACTTATGATAATGGTTTGATAGAAAACATAGACAATTTCAATCTTAACTTAAAGTTTGGCTCACCTAGTCCTGTCGGGATGTTAGAAAGTGCAAAAACTCACTCTGGATTGTACGATTTACGAGGTAATGTTTGGGAATGGTTGAATGATAATTTAACCCCGTTTACAGGATACGAACCTCATTTTCTTTATGAAGATAATTCTGCCATCTTTTTTGATGATAAACATCAAATGATGTTAGGAGGATGTTGGATAACTAATGGTACAGAAGCTTTAAAATATTACCGCAACTGGTTCCGTCCCAATTTTTATCAACACGCTGGTTTTCGCATTGTTCAAGATATCAAAGATTAACAGAATATGCCTCAGTCACATAATATAAGGTTACAGAGATGCAAAAAATTTTGAATTTCTGTTTTGAGATAAAATTTTATCTAAAGATCGGTATTGCTTGCACGATTGTTCAGCAAATATTCTATTTTCTGTTAAACAATATCGAGAGCAACTTTATAACACAGGTGCTGTTGTACTGGCTCGTTGGTTCTATCTCATTTTATAGTATTGGCATTCTCATTGAAAAAGGAATCAAAACCAACGATGTTTTGAGGGATAAGCTGACTGCAAGGGTCAATAAAGTCAGAAATCAACCATTTCCTTCCTTTAGTCTGAAAGGCATTATTATAGGAGAAATCAAAGCTTTTTTATCAGCATTAATAATTCTATATCTAGCTCCAGAGGTTCATAGAGGAAATAGCTTACTCCTAAACTTTGGATGGTTCTTGATGAGAATAGTTACTGCTGATTTCTGTTTTTATGTTGCTCATTGGCTCTTGCACACAAGATTCTTGCAGAAAATCCATCTTAAACATCATGAGTTTCGTGACTCATCAAGTTTTGTTGCTGGGCATAAGAGTTTTGTTGAATATATTATTGTTACCCTCACAGACGTTTTGCCTATTTTTATATTTGGATATGACATCACTCAACTATCTGCATGGAGCGTTATAGGCAATGCTTACAATCTAGAAGGTCATAGTTCTTTGTCAATATTTTTCATCCCATCAGATTTTCACGATCTTCATCACACTTGCTTCAATGGAAACTATGGCATTCAGGGATTTTGGGACAGAGTATTCAACACACTAAATCCTCCTACTAAGAAGCCGGGAATTATGTTTCCTGTGAGTCTTATCGAGTATATAACCATTAAGTCGCCTATTAGTAATGACACCAAAAATACATAACCCAGCTAAAGCGTATTCGAGGATGTTGTTGCCATATTGGAGTAGCGGGCAAGATGCCCACCACTCCTTCAAAATGAGTGAGTGACTTTAGTCATTAGGCTCCTTCTTTTGTTTAAGCCTTTTTTAGCCAGCTAAACATAGCGCGTAAATCTTTACCAACTTCCTCAATTTTATGTTCAGCTTCTTTCCGACGTAAAGCGGTAAATCCTGGTTTACCAGCTTGGTTTTCCAGAACAAATTCTCGTGCAAATTGCCCAGATTGAATTTCGCTGAGAATCTTCTGCATTTCAGCTTTGGTTTGTTCAGTCACAATCCGCGGACCACGGGTATAATCGCCATATTCAGCCGTATTAGAAATACTGTCGCGCATTTTGGCTAAACCACCTTCTACAACCAAGTCAACAATCAGCTTGACTTCATGCAGACATTCAAAATAAGCTAATTCTGGTTGATAACCAGCTTCTACCAAAGTTTCAAATCCGGCTTTGATTAAAGCACTCAAACCACCGCACAATACCGCTTGTTCGCCAAATAAATCAGTTTCGGTTTCTTCACGGAAAGTAGTTTCGAGAACACCAGCGCGTGTACCACCGATACCTTTAGCATAAGACATGGCGCGATCGCGTGCCTGACCACTGGCATCTTGATAAACTGCAAATAATGCTGGTACCCCTTCGCCCTGTTCATAAGTCCGGCGTACCAAATGCCCCGGTCCTTTGGGTGCTACCATCACCACATCTACGTTAGTTGGTGGTACAACTTGCCCAAAGTGAATATTGAAACCGTGGGCAAAAGCTAACACATTCCCTTCTTCTAGATTCGGTTCAATCTCGTTTTTGTAAATTGTTTTTTGCACTTCATCAGGTAACAAAATCATGATCAAGTCAGCAGCATTGGCAGCATCTGCAACATTTTTCACAGTTAACCCAGCAGCTTCAGCTTTTGCTACTGACTTACTACCCGGATATAGTCCCACAATCACATCCAAACCACTATCTTTTAAATTGAGAGCGTGGGCATGACCTTGAGAACCATAGCCGATAATAGCAATAGTTTTTCCAGCCAAAAGGTCTAAATTAGCATCTTCGTCATAATACATCCGGGCCATAGAAGCATCTCCTGTCAGCAAGCATCATCATTAATTAGCAGACTTATGATTTTACCCCAAATTGAGTAACAGATAAACTATTAGCCATTAGACATCTCCAGAAATTAAATATGCGTTACCCAGAACCCTTGTAGAGACCTAGCACTGCTACGTCAAAACAATTCTTTTTCACTCATATCTCTATTGAATTTATCCGTTTGAACTCAGGGGGAGTTAAAGAGATGGAACTACGCTACCTGAACACAATCAGACCCTTCAGCAAGTGCCCTCAGTCGCTTCCTTAATCAGTATCAATAGTTATCTTAGTGCCGTGCTACCTGCCCTGTACCAAGTTAGCGTTAAGTAAGTAGGCAAGAATAAATCAAAGTATATTAATTAATGTAACCCACATTCCACACCCTGAACTGGCACAAGTCAGAGAAAAGCCAAAAAGGGGGAGAAGATGCTTGTCCATCACCTCAAGTGTATATAGCAGTTATCATTTACGTGAGGTACACCCGTAGGGGCACGGCATTGCCGTGCCCCTACACCTCGTGATGTAACCTTGTACTGCATCTGAATGGGAACCGCTATAGTTATGCTCAAAGCCCTATTCTTGCGTATACTTAGTGTTACGAGCGACGCTAAGGCACATTCCTTTATAATCGCTGAAATCTTTTTACCGTATACATTTCTCATTTACGAATAAATCTAATATTTTTCTTCCATTGCAAACCATCTCTCAAAGTTTTAATTTTCAATGAAGATGTATTGAAAGTAACTACGATTTTGAGGAAATAGGTCAGAATGAAAGAACTAAATCTTAGAGTTAGTGCCATTGAACACTAACTGATAATAACTTGGCATAAATTCTTCGTTACTCACTTATCTTGGAACAAGAACGTACTCGATTTACATAGTTCAGTGGTTTATCCAAAAATCTATATCATTAATATACAAAAGTATCTTTCATGTGAATTTGGGAACAACCTTTAATATTTGTCTTCCAGTAATCATTCTGATTTTGTATATTTTAGTACTGACATTAACTGCATCCCTAGCCCATAAATTTATTCAGTTAAAAATGCAGCACTACTTAAAAAACACACGGATTGCAAAAAATATATTTTTTGCGGAAATTTAAGATGAAACCAATAACTGATTCATTGGCTGTAAATAAAAAAGAATTACTGGCATCTGAGTGTCAAACCTCATTATCAGAAAATAAATTAGAACAATATAATTTAACATTACCTATCTTGAAAGAATCTGAAAAACACCTACTGGTCGAGTGGAATCAGACTCAAACTGATTATCCTCAGCAAGCGTGTATTCATCAGTTATTTGAAGTACAAGTAGAGAAAACACCTGATGCTGTAGCACTAATTTTTAACAATCAGCATCTCACCTATCGAGATTTGAATTGTCGTGCTAATCAACTAGCACAACATCTGCAAACACTAGGGGTAGGTGCAGAAATTCTTGTAGGAATCTGCATAGAGCGCTCCTTAGAAATGGTTGTAGCACTTTTAGCAATCCTCAAAGCAGGTGGAGCTTATGTACCTCTAGATCCAGGGTATCCACAAGAACGTTTAGCTTTCATGTTGTCAGATACCCAGGTATCAGTACTATTAACTCAAAAAGAATTAGTTGCCAAATTACCCACTCATACCGCATTGGTAATTTGCCTAGATACAGATTGGAATGCAATTACCCAAAATAAAAAAGAGAACCTAAGCACTAGCGTCACTGCTGATAACTTGGCTTATGTCATGTATACCTCAGGTTCTACAGGTACACCCAAAGGTGTTAGTGTTATCCATCGTGGTGTCGTTAGATTAGTCAAAGAAACTAATTATGCTCACCTCACGCCTGAAGAAATAATTCTGCAACTTGCTCCTATTTCCTTCGATGCTTCAACTTTTGAAATTTGGGGTTGCTTACTTAACGGTGGGCGGCTAGTAATCTACCCTCCTCATACACCGTCTTTAGAAGAATTAGCGCAGATTATTCAACAATACCAAGTTACTACTCTTTGGCTAACAGCCGGCTTGTTCCACCTCATAGTGGATGAAAAAATTGATGCTTTAAAATCCTTGCGTCAACTTTTAGCGGGTGGCGATGTCTTATCTGTTCCTCATGTACAGAAGTTTCTCCAAACAGTAGATAACTGCCAGCTAATTAATGGTTATGGTCCAACTGAGAATACAACTTTTAGCTGCTGCCATCCGATAACAGCGCCACTACAACCAGATGTCTCTATTCCTATTGGTCGCCCAATTGCTAATACCCAAGTTTATATATTAGATCACAACCTTCAACGAGTATCAATTGGAGAAGCTGGCGAATTGTACATTGGTGGTGATGGATTAGCTAGAGGCTATTTGAACCGTCCCGACTTGACTGCCGAAAAATTTATTTTTCACTCCTTTGATAGCAATTTGGTAACGCGCCTTTACAAGACTGGAGATTTAGCTCGTTATCTTCCAGATGGCAAGATCGAGTTCTTAGGACGTATTGACAATCAGGTAAAAATTCGCGGTTTCCGAATTGAACTAGGGGAAATTGAACGGGAAATTGCACAGCATCCTGATGTTCGTGAAATTGTCGTTTTAGCTCGTCAAGATGAAATAGGTGAAAAGCAGTTGACAGCTTATATTGTTCCTCAGTATAACAGTAGTTATACACACAATAAATTGCGGAGTTTCTTACAACAACGACTACCTAATTACATGGTGCCATCAGCGTTTGTGATTTTAGAATCACTGCCTTTGACTGCAAATGGCAAAGTAGATAGACATAAATTGCCAGCACCAAGTAGAGAACGTCCGCAACTGGAACAAGCGTACATTGCTCCCCAAACCGATTCAGAGCGTCTGCTTGCAGGTATTTTGTCCGAACTGCTCAAAATCGATCGCGTTGGGATTGATGATAATTTCTTTGATTTGGGAGGAACTTCAATCTCAATTCTGCAAGTTGCTGTGCGAGTACAACAGGAACTTGGTATTGAGCTACCTGCTGTGAAGCTATTTCAGTATTCAACGATTGGCTCTTTAGCAAACTATTTGCATTCAAATCAGAACAGTCAACCATCTTCTGACAAGCTGCAAAATCGCGCCCAACGTCAACAAGCATCTCGTACTCGTCGCCGCAATCATCAGCAAGCTCTTTAAGCAATGGTAAATATGCAAGCATCCGATAACCAAGATCCTATTGATGGTGTTGCCATTATTGGCATGGTAGGGAGATTTCCTGGCGCTGGAAATGTCGATGAGTTTTGGCGCAATCTGTGTGAGGGATTAGAATCAACGACTTTCTTTCAAGATCAGGAGTTAGACCCTAGTATTGACCCGAACCTTTGCAAAGATCCGAGCTACGTGAAAGCTAGAGGAATCATTCCTGGGGGCGAAACCTTTGATGCTGACTTCTTTGGCATTAATCCACTGGAAGCTGTGGTTATGGACCCACAAGCCAGAGTTTTCCTAGAGTTGGTTTATGAAGCCCTAGAAAATGCCGGTTATGAATCAGAGTCTTTTGAGGGTTTGATAGGTTTGTATGCTGGTTGTGGTCAAAATACTTATTTTGCTAACCACATTTCTGGTCGTATGGAAATTGTCGATCGCATCGGTGAGTTTCAGACGATGCTAGCGAATGAAAAAGACTTTTTAACCACTCGTGCTGCTTACAAGCTCAACCTCAAAGGCCCAGCCGTCAGCGTCAATACAGCCTGTTCCACTTCTTTGGTAGCAGTCATTCAAGCTTGCCAAGCCTTAACCAGTTATCAGTGCGATTTGGCTTTGTCAGGTGGTGTTTCTATGACTACACCTCAAAATAGCGGTTATGTGGCTCAAGAAGGCAGTATGCTCTCTGGGGATGGGCATTGTCGTCCCTTTGATGCCAGCGCTCAGGGCACAATGTTTAACAGTGGTGCAGGAGTGGTTGTCCTCAAGCGTTTAGAAGATGCACTCAATGATGGCGATCGCATCTATGCTGTAATTCGGGGTTCTAGTATCAATAATGATGGCGCTGATAAGGTAAGCTTTACGGCTCCCAGTGTAGACGGACAAGCAGAGGCCGTTGCAATGGCGCAAGCTGATGCCAACTTTCACCCGGAAACTATCTCTTATATTGAAGCTCACGGTACAGCTACACCTTTGGGCGACCCAATTGAAATTGAAGCGCTGACCCAAGCATTTCGTGTACATACAGATGCTAAACAATTTTGTGCCATCGGCTCTCTTAAAAGCAATGTCGGACATTTAGTTGCGGCGGCTGGGGTAGCAGGGTTAATTAAAACTGCTCTCGCCCTGCATTATAAAAAGATTCCACCTAGTTTAAATTTTGAGGCTCCCAACCCCAAAATTGACTTTGCCAACAGCCCCTTTTATGTCAATACCAAACTAACTGAATGGTCAGAAGGTGGAACTTTGCGACGAGCCGGTGTGAGTTCTTTTGGTGTCGGCGGGACTAATGCTCATATAGTGCTAGAAGAAGCGCCACAAATCCCAAGTTCAGGTGCTTCGCGCCCACAGCAGCTATTGTTGCTCTCGGCAAAAACTAGTAAAGCTTTAGAGGCTGCAACAGCGAATTTACAGCAGTATTTACAGTACAATGCCGAAATTAACTTAGCTGATGTCGCTTATACTTTACACCGAGGGCGCAAAGCCTTCAACTACCGACGCAGTATAGTTTGTCACGACATAACAGATGCGATCGCAGCCCTCCAATCTTTAGATCCAAATCAAGTAAATAACCGCCACACAGAAATCCGCAATCCAGGCGTTGTTTTCATGTTCCCCGGACAAGGATCGCAATATGTGAACATGGGACTAAATCTCTACAACCGTGAACCGATATTTCAGGAAGTAGTAGATGAATGTGCTGAAATCCTTAAACCTTTATTGGGCAGGGATTTACGAGAAATCATGTATCCCGCACCGAGCGATGCCTACGGCGGGCTACGCCTACGCGAAACTGCGGCTATCTCCCTACAGCAAACCTGCTTTACTCAACCAGCATTATTTGTCATTGAATATGCTTTAGCGCAACTGTGGCAAAGTTGGGGAGTCAAGCCCCAAGCCATGATTGGCCACAGCATTGGCGAATTTGTCGCCGCCTGTATAGCGGGTGTATTTACCTTAGAAGATGCGCTGATGTTGGTTGCAAATCGCGGTCGCTTAATGTGGGAGTTACCAGAAGGGGCTATGCTCTCAGTGCGCCTACCAGCCAAAGAGGTAGAGCCGCGATTGAGTTCAGAACTAGCGATCGCCGCAATTAACGGCCCTTCCCTGTGTGTAGTTTCTGGCCCCACAGAGGCGATGGCGATTCTCCAAAAACAATTAGAAAGCGAAGAAGTTGTCTGTCGCCATTTACACACTTCCCACGCTTTCCATTCCCCAATGATGGATAGCATTATTGTCCCCTTTGCTGAGGTAGTTGGAAAGGTTAAATTATCGCCACCCCAAATCCCCTTTGTTTCCACAGTTACCGCCGACTGGATTACAGCCCAGCAAGCAACTGATCCGATGTATTGGGCTACACATCTACGCCAGACTGTGCGATTTGCCGAAGGCGTACAAACCTTATGGCAGCAGCGAGAACGCATACTGTTAGAAGTTGGGCCACGAATCACAACTACGACCTTAGCCCGCCAACAAGCAAAAGATATTAAACAACAGATAGCGATTCCTTCCCTAAGTGATAACGCAGAGAACGAAGCTGAATGGACGGCATTACTCAAAGCAGTAGGACAACTGTGGCTAACAGGAGTATCTATTGACTGGAGCAACTTCTATCAAAGGGAAACGCGACAACGAATTCCTCTACCTACTTATCCCTTTGAACGCCAACGCTTCTGGATTGATCCTCCACCTCATCCCAATCGCGCAGCAACTCCCAAACTTCCAAATCCCCAGTTATTAGAAAAGACCCAAACTATGACAACATTCCCTCAGCAAAAGCTCATTCCACTACTAAAAGAAATTATCGAAGAAACATCGGGATTGGAAATAGCTAGTATTGACAACTCGACAACATTTTTAGAAATGGGGTTAGATTCCTTATCTCTGACGCAAGTCGGGTTAGCTTTGAAGAAAAAATTTAAAGTCAAGGTAACACTTAGGCAGTTACTAGAAATTTGCCCGAATTTAGTAACGCTAGCTGACTTGATCAATCAAGCCTTGTCTCCCGAAACTTTATCCGCATTAGGATTAATAGAAACCGTCGCAGAACCAACTCCAGAAATACCATTACCAACACCTGTAATCACATCACCCACTTTGGTAGTGCATGAAGTTCATACAAATGGATCTGCACCTCAGATTTCTCCCCAAACTGCTGCATCCAGTTCCCTAGAAAATGTGATTAATCAGCAGCTACAAATCATGACTCAGCAATTGGCGCTATTGGGTAACAACAGTCAATCTGTAACAATCCCAGTTGTACCTGTAGCGACATCTCAAAATAATGGTGTCAAGCCAGAAAATATTGTATCCATCCCACCAACCCAAACTAGTAAAGAATCAGCATCGGTAGATCCAGAATCAAATGGTGTTAAAAAGGCGTTTGGTGCGGCGGCTCGAATTGAAAAGACTCAGACTAAAACTCTGACAGCACAACAACGCACTCATCTAGAAAAAATTATCCAAAGATATACAAAAAGGACTCAAAAATCCAAAGAATACACTCAATCTCATCGCCCTTATTTGGCAGATCCAAGAACTGTTTCTGGCTTTAACCCGACGATGAAAGAGATGGTTTACCCCATCGTTGTATCTCGTTCATCAGGTTCTAAACTTTGGGACGTTGATGGTAATGAATATGTCGATTTAAGCAATGGGTTTGGCTTGAATTTGTTTGGTTGGTCGCCACCTTTTATTACCGAAGCAATTGAAGCACAACTAAAACTCGGCATGGAAATTGGCCCGCAAACGCCCTTAGTTGGCGAAGTGGCGAAGCTGATGTGTGAGTTGACCAACTTTGACCGAGCAGCCTTTTGCAACACAGGTTCAGAAGCGGTTCTAGGAGCGATGCGGATGGCACGCACCATCACAGGGCGTAACTTAATCGCCATCTTTTCTGGAGCTTATCACGGTATTTTAGATGAAGTCATTGTTCGGGGTACAAAAAAACTCCGGTCAATTCCGGCTGCTCCTGGTATCCCACCAGAAATGGTAGAGAACATTTTGGTGGTGGACTATGATTCGCCTGAGTCTCTAGAAATCCTCAGAAGTCGGGCTGATGAGTTAGCAGCAGTGATGGTGGAATCTGTACAAAGCCGTCGCCCTGAATACCAGCCCAAGGAATTCCTTCAGCAATTGCGTGATTTCACTCAGGAAGCTGGTATTGCCCTGATTTTTGATGAAATCGTGACTGGATTCAGAATTCATCCAGGTGGCGCTCAGGCACATTTTGGTATACAGGCGGATATAGCAACCTACGGCAAGATTGTGGGCGGTGGGCTACCAATTGGAGTCATTGCCGGCAAATCACAATATATGGATGCTCTAGATGGTGGGTTTTGGCAGTTTGGCGATGACTCTGTTCCAGAGGTAGGCGTGACTTACTTTGCTGGTACCTTCGTCCGCCATCCTCTAGCGCTAGCAGCCGCCAAAGCAGTACTTCAGCATTTAAAGCAGAGTGGCCCTAGCTTACAGCAAAATCTCAATGCCAGAACCGATAAGTTTGTAGCGGAACTTATGGGTTATTTCCAACAAGTTCAGGCTCCGTTCACAGCTTATAATTTCGGCTCCCTCTTCATGGTGAAGTCTGCACCAGAGTTTCCCTACGGAGATTTGCTGTTTTACTTGCTGCGGGATAAGGGAGTACATACTTGGGATCATCGTCCTTGCTTCTTGACGACAGCCCATTCCGAAGCCGATCTAGCTTTCGTAATGGCAGCCTTGAAAGAAAGTATTGCTGAAATGCAGTCTGCTGGTTTCTTGTCTGCACCGTCTATAGAATTAACAAACCGCGAAGTTCCCAATAACAGCCTACGCAATCGTCCTCCGCAAGCTAATGCCAAATTAGGACGAGATCCTCAAGGGAACCCCGCCTGGTATATTCCCGATACTGAGCGACCCGGCAAATACCTACAAGTTGCCAGTGTTTCCTGAAACGGGGGTAGTAAATATTTACTAAAAAACTGATATGTCACTAGCAAATTCATCATCTAAGCAGCTAGATTTGCTTGCTTCCGCCCAGAAATTTCCTACTCCCATTATCGAGACAGAGATACCACAATTTCGTGAGGAATTCAATCTTTCATCTTTTATGTTTTCGCATAACCTTGCAGGACATCCCTTATTTGAGATTCCCCGCTTGGTCGAACTAGCTAATACCATTTTGAGTAAAGGTGAAGCTGGAAAGATTGCTTGTCAAGTCGGTCAAATCCCAGTCAACCTAAAATGGTCAGAAGTACCGCGTAAAAAGCAAGTTTTAGAAGCGATCGCACGCATTGAAGAATCAGGTTCTTGGATATTGCTGAAAAGCGCCCAGCTTGACCCCGAATACAACATCCTCCTAGAGCAGATTGTACTTGAACTGGAAGAACTGACGGGCGTACCCTTACGAAAAGAAATCACCTGGCTGGATGCCTACGTCTTTATCGCCTCTCCTTATTCAATTACTCCTTACCACATTGACCATGAATCAAATTTCCTATTTCAGATTCATGGCGATAAGGATATGAATCTCTTCAATCCACGCGATCGCTCAGTCCTAACGGAGAAACAGATTGAACAATATTACATTGGACAGTTGGATTCAGCGAACTACACAGAAGAAAAACAAACAAAAGCTAACGTTTATCATTTAACTCCAGGTAAAGCAGTTCACCATCCAGTCCTAGCACCTCATTGGGTTAAAAATGGTAGTAATGTTTCTGTTTCTTTCAGTATCAATTTCTGTATGCGGTCATTCGATTTACAAGCGAGGATTTATCAAATTAACCATTATCTCCGAAAGTTAGGTTTAGAACCAACCCCACCCGGTCAATCTGCAATCAAAGATTACGCCAAAATATTGGCACTGGGAATCTTATCTAAGCGTCAACCAAAAAACAAATTTGAATTACTACGTTCAGGAGTAAAAAGGCTGAATGTTTTAGAAAAATCAGCAATCAAGTTAAGCAATTTGTTTCATCGTTAATCGTATTCAGTTAAGATATCCGCATTTCTGAGCCATTTAAAAAAGACTAGAACATCAAAGGTTTTTATGAGTTTATTACCCTGGAATTCACAATCTGCATTAACATCTGTTGATTTCGATCCATTTTCAGATGGAGAATTATTATTAACTGCTCCCGCAACCGAATCTCAAAAAGAAATTTGGGCTTCTGTGCAAATGGGAGACAGTGCGAATTGTGCTTATAACGAATCCCAATCTTTGCGATTAAAAGGAAATCTGGATGTAGAATCTCTCCAGTCTGCTGTGCAACAATTAGTCCAACGTCATGAAGCGTTACGGACAACCTTTAGTACAGATGGCAATACACTCTGCATTGTTTCTTCCCTGAAAATAGAAATCCCCATCATCGATCTTTCTGGACTAGAGCCACAGGAGCAAGAGACAAAAATAGCTAGTATCTGGCAACAAGAGGTAGGGCAACCCTTTGATTTAGAACACGGCCCTCTATTTCGGGCAAAAATTGTCAAATTGCATCCCCAAGAGCATTTAGCCATTTTGACTGCCCATCATATTATTTGCGATGGTTGGTCATGGGCGGTGTTGATGCCAGATGTGGGTAAACTCTATTCTGGCTTGCAACAGGGTATTGTTGCTGAATTGGAAGAACCAGAACCCTTCAGTGAATATGCGACCTTACAAGAAGATGAAGCTCAAAGTTCAGAAGCGATCGCTATAGAACAATATTGGTTAGATCAATTCTCCGATTCTGTGCCGGTAGTCGATTTCCCCAGCGATCGCCCTCGTCCATTATTTAGAACCTTTAACGCCGCCCGCGAAGATTGGCGTTTAAATCCCGAACTAGTTGTCAACCTCAAACAACTAGGAACAAAACTTGGTTGTAGTTTTATGACTACCATCTTGTCAGGATTTGAGGTGTGGCTCCACCGTGTGACAGGACAGAACGACTTGGTTGTAGGTATTTCCGCCGCCGGACAAGCCGCTTTAGGTCAATATAATCTCGTAGGTCACTGCGTTAATTTACTACCATTGCGTAGCCGCATTGATGGGGAAAAATCCTTTAGTGACTACTTGCAAACGCGGCGATCGGCTGTATTAGATGCCTACGACCACCAACAATTTACCTTTGGTAGTCTAATCAAAAAATTAGTGTTTCCACGGGATTCTAGTCGTATTCCCTTAGTACCAATTACTTTCAATATCGATCAGGGCTTAGATGGAAACAGTTTGCCATTTGCAGGGCTGGAGGTAGAGTTTTTCTCCAATCCTCGCGCCTTCGAGAATTTTGAACTGTTTATTAATGCTACAGAATTGCGTGGTCAGCTTACCCTAGAATGTCAGTACAACACCAATTTATTTGATGCTGATACTATCCGTCGCCGGATGGCAGAGTTTGAGACTCTTTTAGCAGGTATAGTTGCTAATCCCAATCAAATTATTGCCAAATTGCCAATCTTGCCAACCACTGAGCAACAGTTGTTAGCAGCATGGAACAATACACAAACAGCTTATCCTGAAGAGAAATCCATTCACCAGTTGTTTGAAACTCAAGTTGAGCGAACACCAGATGCGATCGCTGTTGTGTTTCAAAATCAACAACTGACTTATCTGGAACTCAATCAGCGTGCCAATCAGCTTGCTCATTATCTCCAATCCTTGGGAGTCAAGCCGGGAGTGCTAGTTGGTATTTCTTTGGAACGGTCAACACAAATTGCGATCGCACTGCTAGGTCTACTCAAGGCAGGTGGTGCTTATGTCCCCTTAGACCCCACCTATCCCAAAGAACGCTTGACTTTCATGCTTGATGATGCTCAAGTATCCGTGTTACTTACCCAAGGCAACTTACTTGATTTGTTACCAGAGAGTCAAGTACAGGTGGTTTCTTTGGATACAGATGGAGAAAAAATTGCCCATTATCCAACTCACAAACCCACTTACCTAGCAACTGCTGAAAATCTCGCTTACATCATCTACACTTCCGGCTCCACAGGAAAGCCCAAGGGCGTAAAAGTTTCTCACCAAAATGTTGTCAACCTCCTGGGAAGTATGCGTGAGCAACCAGGGTTGACGCAGCAAGATGTTTTGCTATCTGTCACCACTCTCTCCTTTGATATTGCCGGTCTGGAAATATTCTTGCCGTTAATCGTGGGGGCAACTACTCTGATAGTCAGCCGTGAGGTGGCTATGGATGGGGAGAAACTGCTTAAAACTCTCAACTATTCAGGAGCAACAGTCATGCAGGCCACTCCTGCAACCTGGCGATTGCTGCTGGCGGCTGGCTGGCATGGTTCCAAACAACTCAAGATTCTCTGCGGTGGGGAAGCATTACCACCCACTTTAGCCAAGGAATTGGTGAATCGTGCCCACAGTGTTTGGAATATGTACGGGCCAACCGAAACAACAATTTGGTCTACCTGCTATCAGATTCAAGCAGACGGAATCCCCCTGATTGGTCAGCCCATTGCCAATACTGAAATTTATCTATTGGATGCTTACCAGCAGCCCGTGCCTGTGGGAGTTGCTGGTGAACTTTATATTGGTGGTGCAGGTGTAGCGCTGGGTTATTTAAATAGACCTGAGTTAACTACAGAAAGGTTTATTTCCAACCCATTCAGCCAAGAAGCTGATGCTCGACTCTATAGAACAGGTGATTTAGTTCGTTATCGCGCCGATGGCAACCTTGAGTATCTGCAACGAATTGACAATCAGTTGAAACTTCGCGGTTTTCGGATTGAATTGGGTGAAATTGAAACGGTGATAGGTCAACATCCAGGTGTGAAAGAAGCCGTTGTTGTTGTGCGGGAAGATATCTCAGATGAGAAAACTTTAGTCGCTTATCTAGTTCCAAAAACACCATCTGAAGTTGAGTCTTCATCGGAATCTGATAGCAGTATTCAACATATCCAAGCCTGGAATCAAAGGTGGGATTTACTATATGAATCAGGTTTAAAGAACACCTCACCAGAATCTTTACAAGACCAAACATTAGGCGATGCCGCCATTATCAAGCAGTTAAGTAATCAAGATAATTTTGAAGAGCAAGTCCAAGAATGGCTAGACCAAACTGTAGAACGAATTATCGGTCTGCAACCCAGTCGAGTGATGGAAATTGGTTGTGGAACAGGTCAAATTCTATTAGAAATTGCTTCAAATTGTACGTATTACTTTGGCACAGATTATGCTGCCTCAGCCTTGCAAGAATTAGAGAAGCAACTGCAAATATCTGAGAGAAAATTACCAGAAATTGTCCTTGACCACCGAGCAGCAGATAATTTTCAAGGAATTGAGCCAGATTCCTTTGATACGGTAATTATTCACTCAGTTGTGCAATATTTCCCAGATATTAATTATTTCCTGCAAGTCTTAAAAAATGCTGTTGAGGCAGTAAAATCAGGGGGTTGGATTTACGTCGGTGATGTCCAAAGCTATGGACTCTTGGAAGCTTATCATACTGCCGAGCAGCTAAAAAACTCATCCTCATCAATGTCAGTCGAAAAACTGAGAAACATTGCTGAAAATCGAGTTCGTAATGAAGATGAACTAGTTGTTGATCCAGATTTTTTTTATGCCCTGAAACAGTATATTCCGGCCATTGGACATATTGATATCAAGTTGCGTCGTGGTCATATTTGGAATGAGACAACCCAGTTTCACTATGATGTATTTCTGCACATTGAACCAGAAGCAACCACAGCTATTGAAGCAACATGGCATGACTGGCTAGATGAAAACTTGACAGTAGCGGATGTGCGGCAAGTTTTAGAAGAAACTCAGCCAGATTATTATTGCATTAAAAAAATTCCCAACGCTCGAATTCAGAAAGAAGTTCAAGCTTTGGCGTTACTGAAAGGCGATAGCCAATTAGAAACTGTTGCAGATGTAATCAAAGCATTGGAGAAGTTACCAGCAGGTATCGATCCAGAAAATCTCTGGGCATTGGGTGAAAGTTTACCCTACGACGTAGACATCAGATGCTCAAATGCTGCTAAAGATGGCTACTTTGAGGCTGTTTTTACACGAATTGCTCTCAAAGGGGCACACGCTGTTGTCATCGATTCGCAGACAGTTAATCAAGTAAGACCTCAGTCGTGGAGTGCTTATGCTAATAGCCCCATGCAAAAGCAGGCAGCAAATAATCAACTAATCCCACAGTTACGCCAGTTCTTGAAGGAAAAGCTACCAAATTATATGGTGCCTGCTACCTTTGTGACGCTGGATGTAATGCCCCTTACCCCGAATGGCAAGGTTGATCGGAAGGCTCTACCAATACCCGATTTTGCTCGTCCAGAACTCGCGGAGGGTTACGTTGCACCTCGCACCTTAGTTGAACAGCAGATTGCTGGCATTTGGTCACAAGTCCTCAACTTAGAAAATATCGGCATTCACGACAACTTCTTTGAGTTAGGTGGACATTCAGTACTGGCGATTCAAGTCACTTCCCGGTTGCGTCAAACATTTCAAGTAGAAATACCTTTACTCAACTTATTTGAAGTACCAACTGTAGCTGACTTAGCTGAACGAGTTGAAACACTGCAATGGGCAACGCAAAATTCCCAAGCTTCTCAGACTGAGACTATGAGCGACTACGAAGAGGGACAACTATGAAAACCATTCATGAGTTTTTATCAGAACTACGTCATCTAGATGTGAAATTATGGGTTGAAGGCGGTAGCCTGCGCTATCGAGCTGCTAAGGAAAGCTTGACACCAGCTTTGCTGGCGCAGATGCGAGAACGGAAAGCCGAAATCCTAGAATTTCTCCTCCAGGCTAACTCTGCTAGTAGTAACAATCTTCCCCGGATATTACCTCATATTAGAGATGGCAAACTCCCTCTTTCTTTTGCTCAACAACGCTTATGGATTTTAGAGCAATTCGATCCTCGTAACTCTGTCTACAACATACCGCTAGCCTATCGCCTCACCGGTTCACTGAATATTGCACTACTGGAGCAATGTCTAGTTGAAATTGTCCGCCGCCACGAAATCCTACGAGTTACTTTTAAATCCATAGATGGGGAACCCAGTCAAGTCATATCTCCAGATATAACCCTGAATCTGCCGCTTGTCGATTTGAGTCACTTACCTCTAGAAGTGCGGGAAATTGAAGACAAAAGATGGGCTGCCGAGGAAGCTCAACAAACCTTCGATCTGGTTAAAGGGCCATTGTTCCGTTTGAAACTGCTACGCCTAACCGAAAAAGAGCATGTGTTGCTGCTGATTCTGCATCATATTATTGCAGATGGCTGGTCTTCAGAGGTTTTCTTTCAGGAACTCACAGCACTTTATGAAGCCTTTGCTGCTGGCAAACCCTCGCCATTGCTGGAATTATCTATCCAGTATACTGACTTCGTTCACTGGCAGCGTGAGTGGCTGCAAGGTGCAGTCCTAGAATCTCAGCTTGATTATTGGAAGCAAAAGTTAAGTGGCAACCTGCCCATACTAGAACTGCCCAGCGATCGCCCACGGCCACCTGTTCAAACTTGCTCAGGCGAAATCTGTCGCCAGATGATACCACAGGTGTTGACTGATGCGCTCAAGGCTTTGAGTCAGCAGTCAGGGGTAACACTGTTCATGACTTTATTAGCAGCCTTCAAGATATTGCTCTATCGCTATACAGGACAAGAGGATATTCTTGTTGGCTCCCCAATTGCCGGTCGTAATCAGGTAGAAACCGAAGGATTGATGGGTTTATTTGTCAATACCTTAATCTTGCGGACTGACCTTTCCGGCAATCCCAGTTTTCGGGAAGTACTCGATCAAGTGCGTCAGGTTGCTTTAGGTGCTTATGAACACCAGGATTTCCCTTTTGAAAAATTGGTGGAAGAACTTAACCCGGAACGCGATCGCAGTCATTCACCACTATTTCAAGTAATGTTCGCCATGAATCCCCCTTGGACAAAGGGGGCGGAGCGAGAAGTAGCAGGTTTGAAAATTGCCTCGACCTTTGGTTACACCCACAGTGGCACGGCAAAATTTGATTTAACCCTGGTGATGCGGGATACGGGCAAAGGATTGAGAGCTTCCTTTGAATACAATACTGACTTATTCGATGAAGCCGCGATCGCTCGGATGCTTGGACATTTCCAAACAATGCTAGCAGGTATTCTTGCGAACCCAGAGCAACGTATCTCAGAGTTGCCCCTATTAACGCCAGCCGAACAGCAGCAGTTATTTCTTGACTGGAATAATACTCAAACCGACTATCCGAAACAGGCGTGTATTCATCAACTGATTGAGGCACAGGTCGAAAGTACACCTGATGCTGTAGCAGTTGTATTTGGAAACGAACAACTTACCTACCGTGAACTCAATAGTCGTGCTAATCAATTAGCTCATTATCTGCGATCGCTGGGAGTTCAACCTAACGAGCTAGTAGGAATTTGTCTAGACCGTTCTTTAGAAATGGTAGTGGGGGTATTAGGCATTCTCAAAGCTGGTGCAGCTTATCTGTCGCTAGATCCAAAGCATCCAGAAGCGCGTATAGCATTTATACTGGAAGACTCGCAAGCGAAGGTATTATTAACTCAACAACGGCTTGTAGAGTTTTTACCCAAACACACCGCTAAGTTAGTAGAAATTGATGCTGATTTTCAGTTTATTGTTGAGCAGGATCAGGAAAACCTGGTCTGTGACAAAGATATAACACCTGAAAACCTTGCTTATGTAATTTACACTTCCGGCTCTACAGGAATACCTAAAGGTGTAAAAGTTCCTCACCGAACCGTTGTTAACTTCCTAGCAAGTATGCGTGAGCGACCAGGCTTAACTCAGCAAGATATTCTGCTATCGGTCACTACACTCTCTTTTGATATTGCTGTTCTAGAAATATTCTTGCCGTTAATTGTGGGGGCAACTACTTTAATAGTCAGTCGTGAAGTCGCTACAGATGGAGAGAAACTGCTTACAACTCTCAACGATTCCAAAGCAACAGTTATGCAGGCTACTCCCGCAACCTGGCAACTACTGCTAGCTGCTGGATGGCAAGGTTCCCAACATCTAAAGATTCTATGTGGCGGGGAAGCTTTGTCACCAGCTTTAGCAAAGGAATTGGTGAATCGTACCCAGAGTGTCTGGAATATGTACGGACCTACCGAAACAACAGTCTGGTCTACCTGCTATTCGATTCCCAAAGATGGAATTCCTCTAATTGGTCAGCCCATTGCCAATACTGAAATTTATCTGTTGGATAGCTTTTTGCAGCCTGTGCCTGTGGGAGTTCCCGGTGAAATGTATATCGGTGGTGCGGGTGTAACGCTGGGTTATCTGAATCGACCTGAACTTACTAAAGAAAGATTTATCTCCAACCCATTTAGCCAAGAGCCGAATGCTCGACTCTACAAAACAGGGGATTTAGTTCGCTATCGCGCCGATGGGAACCTTGAGTATCTGGAACGGATTGATGACCAAGTAAAAATTCGCGGTTTCCGTATCGAACTGGGCGAGGTGGAGTTAGCCATAGCCCAATATCCTGGGGTAAAGCAGGCTATAGTCATAGCACCAGAAGTTGTTCCTGGAGAAAAACGCTTAGTTGGTTATGTAGTTCCTAATTCAGAGCAAGTAATTGCGATCGCAGAACTACGTAATTTCTTGCAGATGAAGCTACCGAATTACATGGTTCCCTCAGTCTTTGTCATCCTGGATACTTTGCCACTTAATACTAATGGCAAGGTTGATCGCAAAGCCTTACCTGTAGATAATTTAGCTAATGTTGAAATAGAAAAAACTTTTGCTACAGCAGAAGATCCATTACAACTTCAGTTAACTAAAATCTGGGAAAATGTTTTAAATATTAATCCTATTGGCATAAAAGATAATTTTTTTGATTTGGGAGGACATTCATTACTTGCAATACGTCTGTTTTCTCAAATTAATAGGATATTTGGTGAAAATCTACCTACAGCTATTCTCTTTCAATCTCCTACTATTGAACAACTAACTAATATTCTCCGCAAACAAGGATGCTCAACCCGTTGGTCTTCATTAATTCCCATTCAACTACAGGGATCTAAACTACCTTTTTTCTATATCCATTCACTATATGGAAATCTTTTCCACAGCCGTACACTACTGGGTAATTTAGATTTAGATCGGCCAGTCTATGGGCTACAAGCACAGGGTTTAGATAGAAAACAGGCTCCTTATACTCGCATAGAAGATATGGCAGCCCACTATATCAAAGAAATACGTACTATTCAACCTCAAGGCCCTTATTTCTTGGGTGGCTGGTGTATAGGAGGTACGGTAGCATTTGAAATGGCTAGACAACTAGAAACACAAGGGGAAAAGGTAGAATTGCTAGCTTTATTTGATTGTTATCCTCCCCAAGTAAAAACAGGTGGAAATATCAAACGGTCTTTCGTAGAGAAATTGAAAAAGCGTTTCAGTCATTTCCTAATTAATGGGCAAGACATAATAAAAAGGAATACTAGTCATATTGTTAGCTTAGAACCAAAACAGCAACTTATGTTTTTTGTTGATCGGGTCAATCAGAGATTGCAAAATTTTCTCAGGGAAATTATTTACAAACTTCATCTGAAGATGCAATTACCTTTACCTATTTCTGTGCTAGATTTAGCTGTTCGAGATGCTAATATTCAAGCGGAAAGAGCTTACATAGCAAAGGATTACAATGGAAAAATAACACTATTTTGGGCAATGGAAAGACCCGCCCAAGAGTATTATCTCATAGATAAATGGAAAGAACTAGCTGCGGGTGGAATAGAAATTTACAAAACTCCTGGTTCTCACGATAGCATCATGTCATTACCCCATGTCTTAATTTTATCTGAAAAATTAAATGATTGCCTGAATAGGGAACATCAAACTTTACAAAAATAAATAACCTCTTATTCGCAATTAAACATAGCGAATTAAAGGTTGTTTATCAAGTCAGGGGATCTGAATCTTACACTGATTCGTGTTCTTAATGCGATCGCACCATCAATTAGTAGCTGGATTGGCGGTTAGGATGGAGGCTGTGCCATTGAGGAGAGTGTAAGAGTTGTTGTTTGTTTTAGGAGCGACGAAGTTGTTGATAATTCCTACAGCCGTGATTTGGGTATTACTATTCTGGATCGGGTTATTAGGTAAAAGAAGTGTAAATGTTGTGAGGGTGTCAACTCCATTTGCGATCGTGACAGTTATTTGTTTGCCGATCGCTGAGGTGACTATGTTAATGTCTTTGGGTTGGAAGATCAGACCCTTGTAAGTAAAAGCACCATTTGTTGTGTACGTAATTCCTTCATTCGGGAAACTGTATGAGATAGTAGCTCCAGTTGGAGTTACAGTAGTTTGTGCTAGATTGCCAGTTTCGGCAAATACTGGAGGTGTCAAAATCCCCAGTGGGATGGGGAAAGTCAAACCCATCAGAATCATGAAACGGTAAAAATTATTTATGTACATACTTGATTCTCCTTGTGTTTAGCAATTATCTATTCACTTCAACTTAGAAAGTTTAATTATGTTTACATGAAACCTAATCTGTTTGGTTACATATAGGGCTTGACATTATGGGAGCAATGCTTTCAAGTGAGATCGGGTTTTGATGGCTATACCTACGCACTACTAGATAGGTGATTTATAGTCAGAGTTCTTAGAACATCACTTTGAAGCACTGCTCCCACTTGATAGCTAGATTTTAAGGGTACTGAAGAATGTTCGTACTCCTCGCTATGATATAGTACCATAGAGTACATTTCTCTGGGAAAATGTCGGTCAATTAATTATATTAAACATCCCTTTGAACTAGAAATATCTGACCGAGAAGCAATCGAGCTAGATTTTGTAGAGATGAGTTAGCTCAAAATGTTATGGGAGGATTTAATATCAATATTTCATATATAGCGTTTCTTACTTTACTGAGGTAGATAATAGCCCCCTCTCGAAGAGCGGGGAGGGGGTTGGGGGTGGGGTTCTTGTACCTCACTCAACTGGGAACTGCTATAAGAATGAATATTCATTAGTAAAGCCTTGATGTTAGAGTGGACGGCCATAGACTGGCGTTTAAAACCAACGGGTGAGTATGTCTTTTTAGAAGCAAATCCCAGCCCGATGTTTTTACACTTTGAGCAACAAACAAAATCTCCCATTACTGAAAGTTTAGTTAACCTTTTATCGTAAATAAAATGGTTTAATTTTGAATTTTGAATGGCTATTCTATTGTCCCTCAACTTTTTCAGTATTACCTGCTTTTACCCAACCTTCTTGTTCGGTACCTTCCAAACGGATCTTTTGCCAAGCTTTATCCTCGCTTTCTTCTAAAATAATAATTTTTTGATTAAAGCCAGCCCCACCAATACGTTCAGCTTCTTGATTTGGTTGCGATCGCAAGCTCAAGCCTTCAGCCCAACTAACACGCCCTCGGTAAGCTCCCGATGGCAATGGTTTTGGTGAGGGGGTAGCCTTTGGTGATTCCGTGGGAGTAGGGGTTGGGCTTGGAGACGATTGAGCCTGAGTTTGTGATGTAAGAGTGGGTTTACCTCCTCCAGGCTCAGTCGCTTTTGGGGCTTGGGCTTTCACCGAGTGACTATCGTTGGAAAAAACGGGTTTAGCAGGGGGTACGCCAGTGCGATTGATGAAATACAGTGCAACTGCAACGCCGCTACCTACTAGCACAGCGATCGCTAAGACAAACCCCAGTATAAACTTTGTGAAGCCAGACAACATAATTTAAAACCTGATTATCAACAGTCAAACAATTTTGGATTTGCGATTTTAGGTGGCGCTCAAGGGGAGCCAGTCACCTGCATTTTTCCCCCGTTGAGTGGAGTAGCGTTGAACTAGCTCTCAAGGGTTACAAGTTGAGAAGCAAGTAACCCATGCCGATAATAATCAATAGTCCATAATAATTGATCATTACAGCAGTTTTCGTGTATTTGAACCACATCTGTCGTAGGGGCACAGCAATGCTGTGCCCTTACCGCGTGGTCTATTTACCTGAAAATAGCTGTAACTATTGACTATGGACTTTTGACTAACTGATTATTGTAGCTACTGCTGAATGCTCTCACGTAGTGCGCCGGAGGCGATCGCTTAAAGGATTGTGTTTCGATGCTAAACGCGCTCTCCCAGCCGCCGCCCATTCTTGGAGTTGCTGAATTTGCTCTACGGCAGTTCGCGCCAAGGGTATAATCTGACTGGCTGCTTCTAAAATATCATCGGTAGCAAAGTCGCGGTTTTGGCTAAATCCAATATGCATCGCTTCAATTAAAGTTTGCTCAATTTCTGCCCCAGAAAAATCAGGCGTTTCATAAGCTAGCCTGTCGATGTCATAACTTTTCAAGTTATGGGGGCGCAATCGGGATAAATGAACGTCATAAATTGCTTTTCTCTCTTCTTGGGTAGGCAAACCCACAAAGAAAATTTCATCAAATCGCCCTTTGCGAAGCATTTCCGGCGGTAGGGCTTGGATGTCGTTGGCGGTAGCGACGACAAACACGGGTGAGGTTTTTTCGGCTAGCCAGTTAATAAAAGTGCCAAATACGCGGCTGGCTGTTCCGGCATCACCTTTGCTACCAACTCCGGCAAAGGCTTTATCTATTTCATCAATCCACAAAATACAGGGAGCGAGGGCTTCAGCTACTTGGATCATTTGGCGAGTCCGAGATTCTGATTCACCCACTAAACCACCAAATAACCTGCCCACATCCAGACGTAGTAAGGGTAAATGCCAGTGATGAGCGATCGCTTTGGCCGTTAACGATTTACCAGTTCCCTGAATACCCACCAACATTAAACCACGGGGGTGCGGTAATCCGTACTGTCGCGCCTTATCAGTAAAGGAGCCTCCCCGACGAATCAGCCAATCTTTCAAGTTATCTAGTCCGCCGATATCAGAAATTTGCTCAGTGGCGGGGTAGAAGTCCAGGATTTGGGTTTGGCGGATAGTTTGGCGTTTTTCCTCCAAAACGAGATCCACGTCTTCTGGTTGCAATTCTCCGTGGGTAGCGATCGCCTTTGCCAAAACCCGGCGAATCCGTTCCATCGAAAGTCCTTGACAGGATAGCACTAAGTCATCTAAAACTTTGCCAGACAGGGAGTTACCAGTATTTTGTAGTAAGCGTTCCACCTCAGTTTTAATTTCTGGGGCGGCGGGTAAGGGGAACTCAACGACTGTCAGCACTTCCATTAAGTCGTCAGGAATGGCGATGCGTGGCGACAGTAGGACAATATTTTTTGGTTGCGACTTGAGGAGTCGGGCGAGATTGCGGAGTTTGCGGGCGATCGCCACATCATCTAAAAAGCGATGATAATCTCGGAGAATTAATACCGCAGGTGCCGAAGCTGGTAATTTTTCGATAAATTCTAAAGCTTGCAACGGGTTACGCCGCCCAAACCCAGCATCATTGGGGTTTCCCTGATAGCCATCGACAAAATCCCAAGTATACACTGGGCGATTACCTTGGTTGGTGGCTTCTTCTCGGATTGCTGCTTCTACCCGTTCCTCCTCATAAGTGGGAATATAAATCAAGGGGTAGCGGGCGCGTAGCAGCAGTTTAAACTCTTCACGGAAGTTCATATTTAGCTGTAGTTATTAGTTCTTCTCTCATTGTTCAGGTTTGTATCACCTCTCACAACTAAAAAACCAACATCTACTGGTTCATCGCGGTTGCCAGTGCGATCGTTGGTTTTGCCTTCAGCAGATTTTTTGAGTCTAAGAGGTTGTTTGAAAAGTATTGGGCGAATAGAATGATGCCTTCCACACGCCAAGGGCGAATGCTACTACACAAACTAAGTGTGGACTAACGAAATTTTAACCCGCGTAGGCGGGTTTTGTTTGTGTAGCCGCGACTTCTAGTGGCCAGGGCTAGTTAGGCAAATTGGTTGGGCTAGGTTCAAGAAACCTCTTAGGCCAGCCCACCGATTATAAACAGGACTTACGCAAAATATCTCTCAAACTCTGATTTCTCCGTGTCCTCTGCGCCTCTGCGGTTCGCTATTCCGTAACTTGTGCGTAAGTCCTAATAAAGTCTCCGATTTCATTTTCACGCGATGTGATATTTGCCTTGCCATCCTTAATTTTTAGAATAATGGAGTTGGGAATTCTACTCAAATATTTCCAGTTTTCTTAAGTTGATTTGTCAAATATATATCAAATCACTATTCAGAAAAGTATTAATTATTTAATTAATGAGAACAATCTTTAAAACCTGAAATTAACTAAGGTTTTGTTGACAGTTTGCTTATATTGCCAAAATCCAATTGCAATTCCTAAGGGGGGATACTGATGTCTATGGATTACATGAGTAACAATTCCTTGTCTAATAACGGTCTAAATATTAATTCTCTCCCTTCATATAATTACTTAAACCTCAACAATAACTACGACTTGAACTTCAATAGTTATAGTAGTTTTAACCAAGGGACAAGTTATTTAGAGACGGACACTAATCAGAATCAGCAGTTTACTACGACTTCTCTTAGCACTAGTGGAACATATAACCCCATATCCGGTTATGGCTTAATTGATGCCGCAACATCCGTGGCTCAAGCTGCTGGTCAAAATACCTTTTCTGACGTTCCTAATATTGGTGGCAATAATTGGGGAGATAACCTGGTAAAAGCTCCAGAAGCTTGGGCAAAGGGATATACAGGTAAGGGTGTTGTCGTTGCCGTTCTGGATACTGGGGTAGATTATAATGATACACAGTTGAAAAATAATATCTGGACAAACCCCAATAATGATGCGGCACAAGGATATGCTAATGATGTTCACGGGTGGAACTTTGTGGACAACAATAATAATGTCCTAGACACATCCACAATCGGTCATGGCACTCATGTTTCTGGCATCATTGCTGGAGAAAACAACGGTTCTGGCATCACTGGTGTTGCTTATGATGCCAAGATTATGGCAGTTAAAGTTTTGGATAACTCTGGTGCTGGCTCTGACACTAGCATAACAGAAGGTATTTACTATGCCGTGAATCATGGAGCTAATGTAATTAACCTCAGCCTGGGTGGTGCTTATCCTAACATGGCTCTAGAGTCAGCTATTCAATATGCTAGTAGCAAAAATGTTGTTGTTGTCATGGCAGCTGGCAATGATAGTGCCGATACCCCCGATTATCCGGCAAGTTATGCCAAAAACTGGGGACTAACAGTAGGAGCGGTAGATCAGAATAACAATATAGCCGACTTCTCTAATCGTGCTGGATCTGATCCACTTGCCTACGTTACTGCACCTGGTGTGAATATTTCCTCTACAATTCCAGGTAATCAATATGCGACTTATAGTGGTACATCTATGGCAACACCTTTCGTTGCTGGTGTCGTTGCTCTCATGCTGAGTGCTAACCACAACTTGACTGATGGTGAAGTCCGTCAGATTGTCACACAGACAGCACAACATAGTACACAAGCTGCAACCGTAGAAAATATTGCCAGCCCTACGCTCAATAGCATGATTGCCAGCAATAGCTTCAGTAGTCAACTTGTAGCCGATAAGATGATTGAAATTTCTAGCTCAGAGGTTATGTCTATAATCAACAGTATGGTTGCTAGCCCTATAATTGAAAGCAACAATATTTTAATCAACTCAGATATTCAGTCACAATTATTGAGCAGTGACCAGAATAGTTTTGATGATAATAGTAGTCATGATAATAGTGATGCCGAAAATATTAACCTATTGGAGCAGTATCATAAACAGTTGGTTAACATCAGATCAAATATAAGTTATAGCGGTTCTCAATTGCATGAAGTACAGACCTAACCCCCAGCCCCTTCCCTGCGAGGGAAGGGGAGCAAGATTCAAAGCCTCTCTCCTTTTAGGAGAGAGGTTTGGAGAGAGGTCAAAATGTATTGCATACAAACGAAAAGCCCTATAGCGTGTTTAAATGTTTAATAAAATATAAAACAATTAGCCTGCGTAGGCAGGCTAAGTTCTTGTAGCCTCAGACTTGAGTCTGACGGAATTACCACATTACTATCCCGGAAGTTGCTTTTTCAGTGCTTCCAGAGAAGCCCAACGGTTATCAACTGGAGTTTCAGAACTATCAGGATTATCAACAGTACTTGCAAGAATACCGGGACAATTGCGATCGCACGGGCGGGAAATCACCTTGGTTAAGATGCTCTTAATGTTCTGTTACCAAACCTGGGAAGGTTTTAGATTTAGTAAGGTAGGATGTATATACTCAAGTAAGGAATCCTTACGTTTGATAGCAAAGGCTAGGAGGCAAGTCATGCTCGCCAAGTTAACTTCTAAAAATCAACTAACGCTGCCTAAAAGTATTACTCGTGAAATCGGTGAGGCTGAGTATTTTGAGGTAAAGGTGGAGGGGGGGCAAATTATTCTGACTCCTGTAAAAATTCATCGGGCTGATGCGGTTCGATCTAAGCTGGCGGATTTAGGACTGAGTGAGCAGGATGTGGCTGATGCAGTGGCTTGGGCGCGTCAATCGTAATGGTTTGTCCACGGGTGGTAATTGATACTAATATCATCATCTCGGCGCTGATATTTGGGGGCAGAGTATCTAGGCTTCGTTTGGCATGGCAGGACGATCTCTTCACTCCACTGGTTTCTAAAACGACAACAACTGAGTTAATCCGAGTGCTGGCTTATCCAAAGTTTAAGCTCACGCCAACTGAGCAAGAAGATTTACTATCGGATTACATAATCTTTTGTGAAGCTGTAGCGATGCCCGACCGCTTGCCTGTAATTCCTGAATGTCGCGATCCGTTTGATGTGCCTTTTTTACTTTTGGCTGTGGTCAGTGAGGCTGATTATCTCGTGACCGGCGATCGCGATTTACTCAGTCTAAAAGATAATTTTTCTTGCCCGATTATCACGGCTGAAGATTTTCTAAATGTTATTGATGGTCAGTCACCCTAATTTTTCCGGTGATGCCTTGTAAAAGTGGTATTTGTTGCCATAAGTTTTCCCACTGCTTACTAGAAGTCATCTACATCACAGAATATTTGTGTAATGTCGAGCCGAGATACAATCGTCAAGAATGGCGATGCGTGGCGAAAGTAGGACAATATTTTTTGGTTGCGACTTGAGGAGTCGGGCGAGATTGCGGAGTTTGCGGGCGCGTAGCAGCAGTTTAAATTCTTCACGGAAGTTCATATTTAGCTGTGGGTATTTGTTCTTCTCTCATTGTTCAGGTTTGTATCGCCTCTCACAACTAAAAAACTAACATCTACCAGTTCATAGCGGTTGCCAGTGCGATCGCTATATGTGAGATATTTCTCAAGGGTGAGCGATCACTCTGTTGTGGTAAGCATGATGAGATAATCAGTATCAAAATGACTACTGACTTTTATTTAAGGAATTTCCTAATTCTTCAGCTAGTTGAGACAAGAAATCAGGTTTATTTTCAACTAGCCATTCTGTAAGCTTATAAGAGTGTTTTGTTTTTCTAAATTCAAGTTTATTGTCACATAATTTTTGAAATATACTTTCAAGTATCTTTGCACCGTGAATCTTAGATAACCAATTATTATCTGAAACTTCTTCTCTTTTTGCGCCTTGAAGCAGATAAGAGTTGTCCTGTTTAATCTTGTCAAGATATTCCTGAACCTGAGTAATGCTGATAGGAGTTTCTAGCCATGTGGCTTCTTCATTCTAAAAAATCTCTAAATATTTCAAAATTATGCCTTAGCGAAATCTCATGACGTTCGCGTGGATTATCTTCGTCATTAAAGTATATTTCCGGTGATGCATGAATTCCAACTGGAGACGTACTTTGTTGTATGAAAGACCGTAATTCTTTTTTTCTAAGGTTAAATAAACCTCAATTATTGATTGCTCCTTTATTATTGAGGATTTATCTGGTAACGTTTCTAAACTTAAATGTGGTTGGTTATCAAAATTTAGTGTAAGTGCTTCAAGTAAAGAAGTTTTCCCTGAATTATTTTGTCCAACAATTATATTGATCCCTGGAGTAAATTCTATTAGACCAGAATCGAGATATGACTTATAATTAAATACTTTAAGCTTGTAAATAAACATTTTGTGTCAATTATCTTATGAATGCATTTTAGGATTTTACAATATTAAAAATTTCTTTTATAAAAAAATATTTAGATATACTAAATCTTATGCGAGAGAATTAGAAACCCGACTTCTTCAAGAAATCGGGTTCTATATAAATCTCATAAATTAACTGAGAAAAGTACTAGATTACGTTACTATCCCGGAAGTTGCTTTTTCAGTGCTTCCAGAGAAGCCCAACGGTTATCAACTGGAGTTTCAGAACTATCAGGATTATCAACAGTACTTGCAAGAATACCGGGACAATTGCGATCGCACAGTTGGCGTTGGGGTACTGCCAAGCACATCTGCTCATACAGCCATTCGTTGGCATAAAAATAACCATCGGGCGGTAGGGTTTCCAGCAAATCTTCCAGAACCACTTCCCTTTCTAAAGGCAAGTCATTTGCCTGATTTGCAGTTTCGTCCAACCAGATGATTTCTTTCGTATCAAGCCCTAAACGTCGATTGTATTGCTGCAAACAGCGATTACAGGTACAAGTAATAATCGTTTCTGCCTGACTAGACACTTCCAAGTAATTGCCATGATGCTGCACGCGCACATGACCACGAACTGGTGTCAACGTTTCCAGACCAGGCAGAAATTCCTCAACTTGAATTTCCTCTGTCCGCTCCGGGGCTTGAGTTAGCTGCGGAATATAAATTGCGTCCATAGGATTTGTGAGACATCCTCACTAAAATTTATCTTGATTATCAGCAATTATACTGATACTACATCTTTACTTTCTCTCTTAAGAACAAGAGAAATTTTGAAATTATATGGTTATGAGTTTTCAATTAACTCCAAACTCATAACTCCTAACGTACAGACGCGATTAATCGCGTCTAACTCCTAACTTCTTCCAACGAAGCTGGTCGCACAACTAGATGACGTTGCGGCTCTTTACCACGACTGAAGGTTTCCAAATCTCCAAAATCCTTCAAGAAGGTATGGACTTGACGACGTTCAGCAGAACTAAGAGATTTGATTTCCACTTCTCTACCAGAAAAGCGCACTTCATCGGCTGCTGCTTCTGCTAATGCGCGAATTTCGGCTTCTCTTTTGACGCGGTAGCCATTCAACTCAATGGTGTAAGAGGCTTGTTCCTCTGGGGGTTGGCTAAGATTAAGAACTGAATTTGCTAGATACTGAACCGCATCTAACACAGAACCATCAGCACCAATTAATACCTGGATTTGTTCTGAGGTGAAGTTAGTTTGGTCAATAGTCAACCAGTAATTATCTGGTTCTGGGGAATCGCCGTCTTGAGATTGAGCAGTTTCTAAATGACCCTGAATCTCAGCAGGTATTCCAGTGAGTTCTAGCAGTGTTTTTAACCACTCCTGACCTCGCTCCATCGCAATGTTACTCATGATCCCCCTGTCGCCTTTTTCTTAGCACTTTTTGGTTCAAAGGGCAGTGCCTTTTGTTCTGTCACTGCTGCTTCTTTCTCCTGAGTTGCTACGATTTTTTGTAGTTCTTCTGGTAGAGGTTCGCGGGAGAGAAGATAAGTTTGTGCGGTTTGGAAAATATTACCAATCACCATATACATCAACACCCCTGCTGGTAAGGGGAAGAACAAAAACATCCCAGAAAAGATAACTGGTGTGATTTTGTTAACTGTATCCTGCTGCGGATTGCCACCACTGGAATTTTGCCCAGAAAGCAATTGGCTAACATAAAGGCTGATCCCAAAGAAGACGATCATGGCGACGATATCCCAGTGGATTGTGCCATCTGGATCGTTTGCGCCAACCCTGCCTAAGGCATCAATGAATAGAAAGCCTTTATCTGCTGCTAGTCCAGGAATTGTACCTTGAATGGTGACATCTCCCGGTTGCAAGGCTTCTACATTACCCTCAGCATCAATTTTTATCTTATCTTCCCCTTTAGTGACTTTCCAATCAGGAATCAGCTTATTTTCTGGGTGTTCTGCTAAGAGTACCTGAAATGGTTTGCCCTCAACGGTTTGATATTGTATCTTGGTTTGTTCACCTACCGCTAGTTTGTTTCCACTAGGAAGGATAGCAGCTACTTTAACGTGTTCCCCATCCGCAACGTAAATATTTTGAGAAGCAGTGGCAAAGGCTTGCGGTTGAATTTGTTCGATTTGTTCTGCGGGAAATATTTGCAGGTTAACGCTGTAGTTTACACCTGCAAAAGGCGAACCCCGCAAAGTGGCGAACAGCGCTAACAAGACTGGCATTTGCACCAATAATGGAAAACAGCCTGCCAAAGGGTTGCCAAATTCTTTTTGAACATTGACCATTTCCTCCTGCTGCTTTTGCGGTTCATCCTTATAACGCTCTTTAATTTCTGCCATCCGCTTCTGCATCAGAGGTTGTACAATTCGCATTTTCCGCATGTTGCGAATTGAGCCAGCACTCAGGGGATAGAGCGCGAAGCGGACTATCAAGGTCAAAGCAACGATCGCTAATCCGTAGCTAGGCACTATACCATAGAAAAAATCTATGATTGGCAGCATCACGTTGTTCGAGAGAAAGCCGATACCAAAATCCATTATTCTGAATTAAACCTGAGGTACTGTAAACTGAATCTAATTTATCTAAATACATGATTTGTCGGCGACTATCTTTCGCTACGGATAGCCGCACATTTCAAAAAAGGGGAGTAGGGAGTGGGGAGTGGTATGTAGTTTTTAGTAAGTGAGAAGTTCGGAATTTTAGATTTGATGTGAGTAAATTTTGCATTCACTATTCCCTACTCCCCACTCCCCACTTCCATCACTTGTTGGCGGCGGCGCTATATTCAGGATTTTTCGCGGCAATTCTTTCGTTGATGTAGTCATAGACTTCCCGAAATTTGGGAATTGCACGCAATTCGAGACGACTGCCGTTTTTTAGGGTTATGGCCATATCTCCCCAAAAGCCAATACCACGAGGGACTTTGACTATTTTGACAATTTCTGAATAAATTATGTCAGTGCGATCGCGCCCTTGCCAACCTCCAATCACGGTAATTCGGCGATCGGTGATGCGGAAACGCAGCCACAATGCCCTGACAATCGCCCCAACTGTCAATGGTATCCCAACCACGGTTAGCCCAATCAGCAGGTTGATAATTAAATCCCCAACATGGGGTCCACCTTCATAATATACGTCTTCACGAATTCCCATCGAACACCTCAGCTTGTGCCAACAACTGCTCTAATTCTTGCAGAAATTGTGGGCTTACGCACTTAGATTCTGCTGCTGTGGGTTTGACAATGAACACTAACCGCCATCCTGGTAATAATTTGGGCAGTAAGCTGTGTAAAGCAGCAGTAATTTGCCGTTTGATTCGGTTGCGAACCACTGCCCTTTTACTAACTTTTGTGCTGATGGAAATGCCAATTCGCGTGCTGGCAATATCTACTGAGTCAGATGCTTGTCTAGTCTGGGTGGCACCGTCCAAAGAAGGTTTTGTTGGATATAACGGCTTTAAGGCTCTCAATGTTAAATAAGAGCCATTACGCCGAATTCCTTCCCGGAAAACTGCCTGGAAATCCTTGCGAGATTTTAGCCGATTTGCTTTGGACAAAGCCACAGATGCTCTTTTAGCTTAATATGCCCTAAACGCTCAAACGGTGACGTCCCTTTTTTCTCCTAGCGCTAATTACGTTTCTGCCATCTGGTGTCCGCATTCTGGCGCGAAAACCAGAGGTTCTTTTTCTCTTACGGCTAGTACCGCCCAGTGTTCTTTTCATACTCTTCTCCTCTTAGGTGATTTTTATAAAAACTCACAATCTCTAATTGTATCAGTTTCTTAGGGGAATGGGAATTTGCATTAGGGGAGAGGTGACAGGTGATAGGGAATAATCTGTACCCGTACTCTGTAACCTATTCCCTTCCTCACTCCCTACTCCTAATTGATGCTGATAATCCAGCTTCCCACGTAACGCAGTAGTGGCACATCACCAGGGGAGAGAACTTGACAGTTGAAATAGTAAACTCCGCCGAAGGCTGGGTTTTGCACGTTAGATAAGACTAACTCAACCTTAGTACCTGCTGGCACCGGGTCTTGGGGAAAAATATTAATCAGCTTACCTTCTTTGTCCCACTTCACCTCAGAAAGCGGAACTGCTTTGCCTTTGACTCGGACTTCAATTTGTTTCGGGTCAAAAGTTCCTTTGTAATAATCAGGGTAGGTAATGGCAAATTGACCAACTGCTAATTTCATTTTTTGGGCTGGAATCCTTAATATATAACGATCCCAACCATTAGCTTGTCCGCCAAAATCTAACCGCAAGGGCAGTTCATTTTCCCTTTTGATGCCGCTAAAGAGCGTCAATCCGTTTTGTGCCCAAGTCAGGGCTGGAAATCCAGTGACTAAAACGGTAGTCACGGCTAAAGCAGAAAGTAAACGTCGCATAATTGGGCTTCCTCAACCAAAATATAAATTTGTTATCTAAAATAACTGTTTGTTAGTATTCGTTACTAAACTTTACTACTGACTTCATGACAATGGACGTTTAATTGCAATAAAAAGTGCCATCTTCCGTGAAGTTTGGACGACCGTAAAATTACTTAGTAGCAAATTGGATGCATATTAAAATTACTTCATTCACGTTGTCAAGTCCTGATTTGATTAGTAAGTTGGTCAAATTTGAACTAGATAGAAACACAGTTGGGATGAGATTGTGTTTCTAAATATGTATAAGTGTATCTAAATTTGAGAATTTTGTTATAAAAATTGAGCCGCGCCATCAGCGATCGCTAGTTAACTTAGGCTAAATTGATTATAAATAAGTCGTAATCATTAAAATTTGATTGGGAAATTATCAAGCTTCAAAAATTTGGTCAATATTACTCTATAAGAAAGGAATACCAAAAATTTCTCAATCCCGAAAATAAGCGGAAGATAAAGATGCAAAACTTGGGAATCAATTTAGGATGTGCAATACATAACCCTGTTTGCAACTATCTGAAAATATGACATCTGCGGGCGGCAAAGTGAGGCTTTGCCTGGAGAGCCAAGAGTTGGAGAGGAAAATTTCAAGGTTCAATCTACTAGTAAAAGTCATGGCTGATATTGCTGTCTAAGTACTATGAGTGCGGGATACTCTCATCTAGACAATCGCTTACTTAGCAGAGATTAAGTATTTATCTTCAGGAGATTTCATGAGAATAGCAGTTGCTAAAGAAATTGAAGTTTGTGAACGTCGTGTGGCATTAATTCCTGACACCGTTGCCCGATTGGTAAAACAAGGCTTGGAAGTCTGGATAGAAACGGGTGCTGGAGAGGGAGCTTTTTTTAGCGATTCTGCTTATGAAGCAGCAGGAGCCACAATCATCAGCGATACTGCCAAATTATGGGGTGAAACAGATATCTTGCTGAAAGTCAGCCCACCGCAAGAACGAGAAGATGGACGTTCAGAAATTGATTTGTTAAAGGAAGGGGCTGTATTAGTTAGCTTCCTCAATCCCTTGGGAAATCCTGTTGTAGCGCAGCAACTAGCAAATCGGAAAGTCACAGCCTTGAGTATGGAAATGATTCCCCGTACTACCAGGGCACAAAGTATGGATGCTTTGTCTTCGCAAGCTTCATTAGCAGGTTACAAGGCTGTATTAATTGCCGCAGCTGCATTACCGAAATATTTCCCGATGTTAACCACAGCCGCAGGTACGATCGCACCAGCGAAAGTATTTATTATGGGCGCTGGTGTAGCCGGATTGCAAGCGATCGCCACAGCTAGACGCTTGGGAGCAGTGGTAGAAGCCTTTGATATTCGTCCCGCCGTTAAAGAAGAAGTGCAAAGCTTAGGGGCGAAATTCGTTGAAGTTAAATTAGAGGAAGAAACCGTCGCCGCAGGTGGTTACGCCAAGGAAATTTCTGAGGCTAGCAAACAACGTACCCAAGAAGTTGTCGCCGAACATGTCAAAAATTCTGATGTGGTGATTACTACTGCTCAAGTGCCTGGGAGACAAGCGCCACGGCTCGTCACAGAAGAAATGGTGGCACAAATGAAACCCGGTTCAGTGATTGTAGATTTGGCTGCTGAACAGGGTGGTAACTGCGCCTGCACTGAACCCGGTAAAGATATTGTGTGGAACGGCGTGACAATTATCGGCCCCATTAATCTCCCATCATCGATGCCAATTCACGCCAGCCAATTGTATGCCAAGAACGTAACATCGTTGATGCAACTGCTAATTAAAGATAAAGCTTTGCAGGTGGACTTTAGCGACGACATCGTTGATGCAGCTTGCGTTACCCATGCAGGTGAAATTCGCAATCAACGAGTGCGGGATGCGCTACAAGCTCTGAATACTCAACAACCGGCGGTTAATTAGGGAATGGGGAGTGGAGGCAAAATACGGTTCGGTTAAGGCAAGAGACGCGATAAATCGCCGTCTCTACAAAGGACTGATTCATCCACCTCGGAACTCCGTTCATCCACCTCAAAAACTCGTTCTTAATGCCCAACGCCCAATACCCATTTAAAGGAGTTTTCATTTCATGACAGAGGCATTAATTGCTGCTTTGTTTGTATTTGTTTTGGCATCTTTTATCGGTTTTGAAGTCATCAACAAAATACCACCGACTTTACACACACCCTTGATGTCAGGCTCAAACGCAATTTCTGGGATTGCGGTACTGGGAGCAATAGTTGCTGCTGGTGCCAGAGAAACGAATGTGTCCGTAATTCTCGGTTTGATTGCTGTGGTATTGGCAACAGTCAACGTTGTGGGTGGTTTTTTAGTGACAGACAGAATGTTGCAAATGTTCAAAAAGAAGGAGATTAAGGCGTGAGCGACTTTTTACCAACTGGCATTGAGCTGACGTACTTAGTCGCTGCATCGTTATTCATTCTGGGCTTGAAAAAGCTGGGATCACCTGCTACAGCAAGGAACGGTAATCTTGTCGCGGCTGTGGGGATGTTGCTGGCGATCGCAGCGACAATGTTAGATCAACATGTGTTGAACTACGAGATGATATTGTTGGGCTTGGCGATTGGATCGCTGATTGGTGCGATCGTTGCCTACAAAGTCCAAATGACCGAAATGCCCCAAATGGTGGGTTTACTCAACGGTTTGGGCGGTGCGGCTTCGGCGCTAGTCGCCGTTGCTGAATTCTGGCGGTTATTAGATAGTTCTCAGGCGATACCGCTAGATGTGAACATTTCCATGCTATTGGATGTGTTAATCGGTGGTGTTACCTTCACAGGTAGTTTTCTCGCCTTTGCCAAATTGCAAGGTTTAATTAGCGGTTCCCCGATTACATTTCCATTCCAGCAACCATTTAACCTCTTGCTTCTGGGTGCTTATATAGTAGGTAGTGCCTACTTAATCATCACACCAGATAGCTTACCCATATTCTTGGGAGTGGTTGGCGTTTCATTGGTGCTGGGTGTGATGTTCGTTATCCCCATTGGTGGCGGCGATATGCCAGTGGTAATCTCGCTGTTGAACTCGTTGTCAGGTGTGGCGGCGGCGGCGGCTGGGTTCGTGGTGATGAACAATATGTTAATCATCGCTGGGGCTTTGGTGGGAGCATCTGGCTTAATCCTCACCGAGATTATGTGTAAGGCGATGAACCGCTCCTTATTTAGTGTGCTGTTCAGCGCTTTTGGTACAGGTTCTAGTTCTGGTGGTGCTGCTGCTAGTGGTGGTGCAACTGATCAAACTGTCCGCAGCATCGATGCCGAAGAAGGGGCGATGATGTTGGGTTATGCCCGTTCTGTGGTAATTGTACCTGGTTATGGGATGGCAGTTGCCCAAGCGCAACATAGCGTCCGGGAATTGTCAGATCAGTTAGAACGGATGGGTGTTGATGTTAAGTATGCGATTCACCCTGTTGCTGGGAGAATGCCGGGGCACATGAATGTGTTGTTGGCGGAGGCAAATGTGCCTTATACGCAGTTGTACGACATGGATGATATTAATCCCCAGTTTGAGCAAGCAGATGTGGCTTTAGTAATTGGGGCAAATGATGTGGTAAATCCGGCGGCGCGGAGTGATGTTAATAGCCCGATTTATGGTATGCCGATTTTGGAAGTAGATCGGGCGAAGCAGACGATTGTGATTAAGCGCGGGATGAGTACGGGTTTTGCCGGTGTAGATAATGAGTTGTTCTACAAGGATAAGACGACGATGCTTTTTGGTGGCGCTAAAGATATGGTGTCGAAGTTGGTTTCGGAAGTGAAGCAACTTTAACGAACCGCAGAGGCGCAGAGAGCGCGGAGTAAAGAATTTAGAGAGTTAGCTTGCCTTGGGGGTGTGATTCTTCTGAGGCAAGTTTTTTTGTTGGGGAATTACCTCATGCAAAGGCGCAAAGAATAGAAAGTTTATTTATTATAGACTTGATAATTTAGGAAAATTTTCAGTTTGGTTATTTTACTTGACATTCCATGTATACTCAATTACTTTTGACTAACAAATTTTAATTTTCCAAGTAAAATAACAGAGTTATGTTAAGTCAAGATTTTTTTAATGATGAGTTTCTAGAAGAAAGAGTTGATACATTTTATGGATATGGTAATTATAAAGGAAATTATTGGTTTATTGGTATGGAAGAAAGAGGAGAAGATTTTCAAGATATTGAAAAAAGAATAAATATATGGTCAAACAGGGGCAGATGTGAAATAGATGATGTTGCAGAATATCATATAGATATGGGAACATGGGACGCAACAATACAACCAACATGGAATAAATTGATTCGCATTGTCTTAAGTGCTAAAGGAACAGGGAATATTGATATAGAAGATGTCCGTAAATATCAAAAAAACGAATTAGCTAGAAAAGATAAAGAGACTTGTTTATTAGAATTATTACCTTTACCCTCACAATCTCTTAAACATTCGATATATAGTGAATATTCTAAGCTTACTTTTTTATCTAATAGAGATACTTATGAAAATTATTGTCTTGAAAAGCGAATAAATCACATTAGTCAAAGAATAAAAGAACATCAACCTAAAGCTGTTGTTTTCTATGGTATAGGATATGAATCTTCTTGGAGAAGAATAACTGAAAAAATAACTGATGTTGAGTTTTCATCAACTTCAGAAGGTTTCTTAATTTGTCAAAATAGTCAGACTGTGTTTGTTATAGCTAAACATCCTGTAACTAGAGGTTTAACAAATGAATATTTCCATAATATTGGTAGATCAATTGCTGCTAAAATAGCGGAAAAATCATTATTTGCGTAGTTTGTGGTTCGTTTAAAAAAGCGATCGCCTGCAAAATCTCCAGTGTGCGTAGGCGAAGCCAGCCGAAGGCATCGCCCTTTTCTTTCTCTGTGTTCTCTGCGCCTCTGCGGTTCGTTAAAAAGAGCGATCGCCTGCAAAATATCCACAGTGCGATCGCATTAATCTTTCAGTTGAAAACTGAGCCGTATTCGTTCATCAAGTCAATTAGCGATAAAATTTGAATATAGTAAATTTAGTAGAATTATTTGTCATGAATATTTCCCTTAAACCTGAGCATGAGCAGTTTATTCAATCCCAAATTCAAACTGGGAGATATGCTAATGTAGAAGAATTGATGAACGAAGCATTGAAATTGCTACAAGCACGAGAACAACGTTTGGAAGAACTTCGGGGAAAAATAGTTATTGGAAAGGAACAAATTGCAAGAGGAGAGGTTACAGATGGTGAGATAGTATTTGCTCAATTACAAGAAAAAATCAATAAAATTGCTGAGTCTCAAAAATGAGTAACTACTCTTTTTCTGATGAAGCAGTCAAAGATTTAAATGCTATTTGTGAGTATATTGCTCAGAATAGTCCCAGTGCTGCTAGTGAACTTTTTGATGCAATTCGCCAGAAATGCAAATTAGTTGCTGGATTTCCCAACATGGGGAAGAGTTATGAGCAATTATCTCCCAATCTACGGGGATTTAACATTGAAGAATATATCATCTTATACTATCCCAGAGAAGATGGAATTGATATTACCCGTGTCATGAGTGGATATAGAGATTTGGAGTCACTATTTTTAGAATTAGAGTGATATAGCCATAGCCTAATTGTACTTTCACAACAAACGCGATCGCTCTCTTCTATTCTTCCTTGGTGTCTTGGCAGTTCGTTAAAAAGAGCGTAGGCGTTCGCGTAGCGTCTCGTAGAGAAGCCCGCCGTTCGCGTAGCGTCTCGTAGAGAAGGCATCGCCTGCAAAATCTTCAGCGTGCGTAGGCGTTCGCGTAGCGTCTCGTAGAGAAGCCCGCCGAAGGCATCGCCCCTTCTCTTCTGACTCTGCGCCTAATAAGGTTTGTTAAAAAGAGCGTAAGCGTTCGCGTAGCGTCTCGTAGAGAAGCCCGCCGTTCGCGTAGCGTCTCGTAGAGAAGGCATCGCCTGTAAAATCTTCAGCGTGCGTGGGCGTTCGCGTAGCGTCTCGTAGAGAAGCCAGCCGAAGGCATCGCTCTCTTCTTGCTCTGTGTCCTCTGTGCCTCTGTGGTTCGTTGAAAAAAGCGTAGGCGTTCGCGTAGCGTCTCGTAGAGAAGCCCGCCGAAGGCATCGCCTGCAAAATTTCCATTGTGCGTAGGCGAAGCCAGCCGAAGGCATCGCTCTCTTCTTCCTTTGAGCCTTTGCGTGAGATAAAAAAGCGATCGCCTGCAAAATCTCTAGTGTGCGTAGGCGTTCGCGTAGCGTCTCGTAGAGAAGCCCGCCAAAGGCATTGCTCTCTTCTTCCTCTGCGTCTAGAGTGGTTCGTTGAAAAAAGCGTAGGCGTTCGCGTAGCGTCTCGTAGAGAAGGCATCGCCTGTAAAATCTTCAGCGTGCGATTATGATTAATTTGGAAAGAAATCAGAATCTAAGGTTTCATCAACAGAAAAAGGATAGTCTTTGGGAAAAATAGACAGAGGAAGACCTGTTTCAATAGATGCTTCTTTTCTAGCGTGTTGATAACAAGTGTCAAAAACTTCCGTGTAATAGTATTTTAAACTAGGACTATCTACAAATGCTTCCTGTAATCTTTGACGATGTTCATAGATTGTATATAACCAGCTATTAGATCGGTTCTGGGGTTGAAATTTGTATTTGAGAAGGTGCATTAAAAGCACTCTAAGATTACTCCTTAAAGCATTTTTCTCACTTCTTCCCATACTTTCAATTTCTTCAATTAAATTTTCTAACTCTAATTCTAAAAACTTTTTGTTTTTTAATAAATCAACAGTGTATTCTAACCACAAGTGATAATCTTGTGCATAGAGACTATTTGTTTTAGGAACAGATTGATTGCTCATAATCTTCTCCTTTATGGATATATAATTTTAACATTGTTAGAGGATTTAGCCGAAGCCTTACTAGATTTCTCAATGCAAGCTGATTTAGTGGCTTCGTTGCAACATCAGCAATAAAATATGTATTCTACCAAGCGATCGCTCTCTTCGTCCTCTGTGTTCTCTGCGCCTAATAAGGTTTGTTAAAAAGAGCATAGGCGTTCGCGTAGCGTCTCGTAGAGAAGGCATCGCTCTCTTCTTCCCTCTGTGTACTCTGCGCCTCTGTGGTTGGTTAAAAAGAGCGATCGCCAAAACTCCACAGTGCGATCGCACAATTCCACAAAATAACTAATTTGACTTACTTTGGAAAATATCGATAAATATCTTGACGATGTAACACACGCTGAAAGATTAGTGTTTCACCGTCAAATACAATCCCGATCCGATAATCACCTATACGAATCCGATAAATATCATCATATCCTTGAAGCTTTTTGATATTAGTAATTTATTCAAAGTTAGCTATTTGTGGTATTTCATCAAAAGCAAGTACTTTAATCGTCTCATAGGCCGTATTCCTTCGTTAAGTCAATTAGCGATAAAATTTGAACCCTCTTTTAAACTAACTGTTCGTTTCATCGGAATTTCTATCCAGAACTCACAGCCTTTACCAGGTTCAGAAACACACTTGATATTACCGCCGTGTTTTTCGACAACAATTTGATAGCTAATAGATAACCCCAAGCCAATACCTTGACCAGGTTGTTTAGTGGTAAAGAAAGGTTCAAAAATGTGCGATCGCACAATCTCTGGAACCCCACAACCATTATCAGCAATCCAAATCAGAATAGTATTTCCTTCTATGACTGCTGTCCGAATCCAAATTTTAGGATTGTCAATTATTTTTCCATTAATTGCTGATTTTTCCAGTGCATCGATGGCATTGTTAAGAATATTCATAAATACCTGATTCATCTGGGCTGCATAGCAGACTACTGGAGGCAATTCACCATATTGCTTAACTACCTCAATGGCAAAAGAATTAGTCTGTGATTGCAGTCGATGTTGTAAAATTAGCAAGGTACTGTCGATGCCTTCATGAAGGTCAATGGGCTTTATTCCTGTTTCGTCAAGTCGAGAAAAAATTCGTAACGACAAGACTAGTTGAGAGATCCGCTCTGCCCCCATTTTCATTGAAATTATAATTTTGGGCAAGTCATCAGCAATAAAATCTAAATCTAATGCTGCTACTTGCTTTTGAATTTCTCCTGTTAGTTTGGGATACTGTTTTTGATAGAGACGCAGTAATTTAAATAAATTCTCGGTATGTTCATTAACATAGGTCATATTCCCGTAAATGAAACTAATGGGGTTATTAATTTCATGTGCTACACCAGCAACTAACTGCCCTAAGCCTGCCATTTTCTCACTTTGAATTAACTGGCTCTGAGTGTACTGTAATTCCTTAAGAGTCTGGGTGATTTCTTGTTTTTGACGTTGAGTTTGTTCGAGCAATTCCGCCTGCTGAAGTCCTACCCCTAATTGAGTACCAATCTGCATCAGCAAATCTACCTCATCTTCTTGCCAATCACGGGGTTTGATATTTTGATAAGCTGCTAGTAATCCCCAGAGTTTGTCACCCTGAAAAATCGGCACAATCATATATGCCCTAGCCTCCATTAGCTCAAGCAGGGCAATATGACACATAGAATAATTGGCACTATAAATATCTTTAATAACAAGATTTTTACCATTAGCAAAGTTTCCGCCTTGGGTTTCTTGCAAGTAATCATCTGCAACTATAGGTACAATTTCCTTTACTGGTCTCCAACCTTGGGCTAAAGACTCAGCAACAAATTCGCCACTCCAATCAAGCCCAAATCGATAGATTGTCACTCGGTCAACTTCCAATAGTCGCCGGACTTCTTCTGTACTTGTAGCAAAGATAGTGTCAATATCAAGAGACTGGCGAATTTTCTCCACCGTTGCGGCTAAAGCCTTCTCCCTTTGGGCTGCTTTCCGTTCTCGTTCGGCGGCTTTAGCCAGTTTTTGGGCTTGCACCTGCATCTGTTTCAAAGACTCAGCTTGCTGTAATGCTACCCCCAATTGGACACCAACTTGTGCTAACAAGTTCATTTCCTCATCTTGCCAATAACGAGGCTGGGAATTTTGATAAACTACTAGTAGTCCCCAGAGCTTTTCGCCTTGAGAAATTGGGACAAAAACTTCATTACGTGGATACTTACCCGCTTTTGTTCCCTGTACAAGAATGCGTTCGGTGATCGGCTGGGGCTTAACCATTGGTGTCCAGCCATCAACAATAGAATCAGCCACAAATTCACCACTCCAATCAGGATAAAAGCGATAAATTGCGACTCGTTCCACTTCTAATAGCCGACGGACTTCTTGAGTAGTAGTTTTAAAAATGGCTTCAATATCAAGTGACTGACGAATTTTTTCTACGGTGTTCGCCAACGCCCTTTGCCTTTCAGCAGCTTTGCTGATCTCTGCTGCTTGGATCTGCATTTGTTGGATAAATTCCGCTTGCTGCAAAGCCACACCTAGTTGGGTACCCACTTGGGTCAGCAAGTAAACCTCATCTTTTTGCCAATGACGGGTTCTGGCGTTTTGGTAAACTGCTATCAAGCCCCAGAGCTTCTCACCGTGATAAATGGCAATGATCACATAAGCTCTTGCTTGATATATCTCTAAGATTTTAATGTAGCAGTCGCTAAAGCCTGCACTGTAAATATCATTACAAACACGGTATACTTGACACTGGTTAAAGCTACCACCCTCTGTATCTTGTAAGTAAGTATCAGCAACTGGGGGTTTAGCTAAATCTTTGGCACTGCATTCGCTGACGTTCTCCAGCAATTCCGGTTGCTGTAACTGCTGTTCCATCAGGGAGATCCAACCCTCTGCCACTGATTCAAACACGAATTCACCACTCCAATCGGGATTGAAGCGATAAATAGCCACGCGGTCAGCATTTAGCAGCTGTCTAAGTTCTCCAGTGGTTGTGTGGAAAATGCTTGCCAAGTCTAGGGACTGGCGAATTTTCTCAATGGTGATGGCGATGGTTTTCTGCCATTGGGCTGCTTTTTCTCTGGCTTTTGCTTGTGCTAGTTGTGCCGATTGTAGTTTTACTTGTTCTAGGTAATCTGCTTGCTGTAAAGCAACTCCCAGATGTTCGGCGATTAATTGCACAAACTCAATTTCTGATACTTCCCATTGCCGAGGACTATTACACTGATGAATACACAACAATCCCCATAAATCTTTACCTTTGATCAAGGGGGCAGTTATATTGGCACGTACCTGAAATCTTTCCAGAATCTGGATGTAGCAATTACTGGCATTAATTTCATAAATATCAGCTATTGCTTTAATCCGACCTTGTTGATACAACCCTGCGAACTCTTCACTAAAACAGTGGTCACGCAGTTTGGCTGCTAGTGCTGAATCCCATTCTGTTGCCACATCTTCATAGATAAATTCCCCTTCCCATGCCAATTCTGGATAAAAACGAAACACACTGACCCGATCGCTTTTCAGAAGCTGACGTACTTCCGTGACTGTAATTTTGAAGATCACATCTATGTCTAGAGACTCGCGAATGCGGGCAATAACTCCAGACAAGGCTTTTTGTTGCTCATTCTGACGCAGGGAGTATGTCAAATCTGAATGAGATTCTTGCTGTTCTGAATTTGGTTGTGTGGTTTGACTAGTAGAGGCGTTTTCCATTCCCAATGGGACTTTAAATATTGAAAGTTTCTATCTCATAATTCCCTCAGCGATCGCAAAGGTAACAATTATTTCCTTGGAATGTCATAAAAAATAGTGTAGGGACACGATATTATCATGTCCCTACAATCAGATTTTTCAACCACAAACGAATCATCGCCGCTTGGGAGTGGCGCTGCGGGTGGTGCGTTTCTCTTCATCTCGACGACGGCGATCGCGCCAATCTGCCAGGGTCAAATAACCAATACCACCAGTGACTACTACGAGCAGCACTACAGCAAATAAAGCCAAAATACTCAAGAATGGACTTTCCACAATACCTCTACAGTCCGTTACGTCCCCAGACTACCATTGCAATCGACCAAGTAAACACAACTAACAATGATACCCAACCTAGTGTCAAAATCTCCATAGTCCCACTTTTCAAATAATTACAAAAGGCTTCTAATATTTATCATACAGGGATTGGGTAGGCTCAGATTTTTTTATCGGGAGCATCCACTTTTGGAAGAAACACCGGGCGATTTCCAATCGCGGCTACACAAACGTTCGCCCTTGGAGAACCCGCAGGGTAGGCCGCCTACACGGACTCTCTGAAATTTTGGCGGGCGATGTCTACGACGGGCTATGACGCTCGATGACTCGCTATCGGTGTCGCAAATCATATACCATCTTTTCTTGGTAGGCTAGTACTTTAAGCAATGATAAAGACGAATGTAAAAAAGTAGCGATCGCGCTTTTCCACTTGCTGCTTTGGGAATACTAGGGTTATAGGTATATATTTCACATCCAGTAATCCCTAGTATCATGCCGACATTTTTCAACCATCCTTTCCAATCTAACGGTTTTATTCCTCACGGACATTGTTATCTCTGGCAAACTGGATTAGTTTGGTTGCACATTATTTCTGATGCCGCGATCGCTTTTGCCTATTATTCGATTCCCTTCCTACTAATTTACTTTATTTCCAAGCGCAAAGACGTTCCTTTCAATGGAGTCTTTTTGTTATTTGGTGCTTTTATCATTGCCTGTGGTACTGGACACTTGATGGATATTTGGACGCTTTGGCATCCAGACTATTGGATTGCAGGTACCTTAAAAGCTCTAACTGCCATTATTTCTATATATACGGCATTTGCGTTATTTTTTCTCATGCCTCAAGCTCTGTCACTACCCAGCCCAGCCCAGCTAGAAGTTATCAATAGAGCGCTTTCAAGTGAGATTGTAGAGCGCAAGCGCATCGAGAAAGAACTACGCCTTGCAGAAGAAGTTGCTCAAAACTCCAACCAAGCCAAAAGTGAATTTCTGGCCAATATGAGTCATGAGCTACGTACACCCCTCAATGGCATTCTAGGCTTTACACAAATCCTCCAACGCACAGAATCTTTGAGTGAAAAAGGACGTAAAGGAGTCAGCATCATTTACCAATGTGGTTCCCATCTTTTAAACCTAATTAATGATGTTCTGGATTTCTCCAAAATAGAAGCTCGGAAACTGGAATTGTATCCTGTTGATTTCTACTTGCCTGCCTTTATAGATAGCGTTACTGAAATTTGCCGCATCCGTGCAGAACAAAAGGTGATCGCCTTTCACGTCCAACTCGATCCTAATTTGCCAACGGGCATTCATACTGACGAAAAACGCTTGCGGCAAGTACTGATTAACTTGCTTAGTAATGCCATTAAATTTACTCATCAAGGCAGTGTCACCTTCAAAGTTCAGGTCATTGCTCAAGAGTCAAATGCCAACGGACAGATTAACTACAAAATTCGCTTTGAGGTGATAGATACTGGCACAGGTATAATCCCTCAACAAGCTGATAAAATCTTCCAGCCTTTTGAGCAAGTGGGAAATCAGAAACGACAATCTGAAGGTACAGGCTTGGGATTAGCAATCAGCCAAAAAATTGTTTTGTTGATGGGTGGTCAAATTCAGGTGCAAAGTGAATTTGGTAAAGGTAGCACTTTCTGGTTTGAGGCAAAGTTGCCAGAATCTAAAGATTGGGCAAAGGTTTCTAGAGTGGTTGAGCAAGGAACTATTATTGGTTATCAAGGAGAAATGCGTACCATTTTGATTGCGGATGACAAATGGGAAAACCGATCGGTAATTGTAAATTTACTAGAGCCAGTTGGGTTTACTGTTGTCGAAGCTAGTCAAGGTCAGGAAGCGCTGCAACAGACTCTAGCTCACAAACCAGACTTGATTATCACCGATCTGGTGATGCCTATATTAGATGGATTTGAGTTGATTAGTCGTTTGCGTCAGTCTGAGCAATTTAAAGGGATTGCTGTCATTGCTTCATCCGCCAGTGTGTTTGCAGCCGATCAGTATAAGAGTATTGATCTAGGTGCAGATGCATTCTTACCAAAGCCTGTAGAAGCTGAAACACTGCTGGAAATGCTACGACAATTTTTACACCTGGAATGGATTTTTGACGGTCAGATAAACGCAATAAAAAAAATTGAGGCAAGTGGTTTGGAACAAACAAATGAGATGATTTATCCTGCTAAAGAGGTTTTAGAAAAGTTACTCGAACTCGTACAAGACGGCGATATTCAAAACATTTTAGACCTGGCTGAACAACTTTCTGCATCTGATGGACAGCTAAAAGTTTTTGTTCAGCAACTTGTCCAGCTTGCTAGTAATTTCCAACTCAAACGTTTGGAAATTTTTATTGAACAATACATCAATTAATTGGAGTTTAATTTTACTTTGAAATCCATCATGAATAAGAATATAAATACCGGATTTATTTTGATCGTAGATGATAATCCGACAAATTTATCTGTCCTGTGTGAAGCGCTCAATAGTGAGGGGTTTCGTTTTCGTGTTGCAGTCGATGGAGAAAGTGCGATCGCTCAAGCCGAACGCAATCAACCAGAGTTGATTTTGCTGGATGTACAAATGCCCGGTATTGACGGGTTTGAAACTTGTCGCCGCCTCAAAGCCAATCCTATTACCCAAAACATTCCGATTATTTTCACCACTGCTTTAGCAGATACGGAGAGCAAAACGAAAGGATTTTCCCTTGGTGCCGTAGACTATATCCCAAAACCCTTTGCACAAGAAGAAGTCATTGCTAGAGTCCGCGTGCATTTACAACTCAAACAATTGACTGAATTTTTGGAGCAACAAGTTAGCGATCGCACCAAGGCTTTGCAACAAGCCCAAGTCCAATTAGTGCAGCAAGAGAAACTATCAACACTCGGAGAGTTAGTCGCTGGTATTGGCCATGAAATGAATAACCCCATCAACTTTATTTCCAGCAATATTCCACCCTTGCAAGGGCACATTACAGCAGTAACCCAGTTGCTCGCACTGTATGAACAAGAGTATCCAAACCCAACGGCTCAAATTACCACTGCAATTGTAAAATTGGATATGAACTTTGTTCTCGAAGATATGCCAAAAATCTTGAACTCACTCCAGCTAGGAAGCGAACGAATTCAGAACCTTTCTGATTCACTCCGCAATTTCTCTCGCTCGGATACTGATGCCAAAATATCTGCTGATTTGCACCAAGGACTAGATAGTACATTAATGATTTTGCAACACCGCCTCAAAGCTAATGGCGATCGCCCCACCATTGAAGTTATTAAAAGTTATGGAGTATTACCACAGATATACTGCTATCTAGGGCAAATGAATCAAGTATTTATGAACATTCTAGCAAACGCAATTGATGCCCTTGATGAGGCTATAATACAAGGCAAAATTAGCAATGTAATTCCTCAGATTAAAATTGCAACAGAAATAGATTCTAAACAATTGGTTGTAATTAGGATTGCTGACAATGGAGTTGGGATTCCTGAACGGCTTAAAAAACGCTTGTTTGAGCCGTTGTTTACCACCAAAAACGTTGGTAAAGGCACTGGACTTGGCTTGTCAATCGCATATCAAATAGTTGTAGAGAAACACAAAGGTGTATTAGATGTGAATTCTCAACCAGGTGTGGGAACTGAGTTTATCATCAAAATTCCCATGTGATAACACCATTTAATTAATTACAATTAATTAAAATTGTTTGAGTAAATTTATTAAAGTAGTGAACGCAACTTTAGATCCTCAATTAATGGCAGAGCGCCTAGAATCTCTCAAGGCTGGAATAGTTGGAGGTTTTTCCCTATTTTTTATCTTTGCGATTACTAATCTTTTAAATACTTTAGTCCTGGCAAAATATTTTCAGACACTGGTAAGTCTGCAAAGTGATGTTAACTGGCACTTGTTGGTGAGTGGTGCCATCGCTATTTTCTCAGGGTTGCTATTTGGTGTCACCTACCGCTATATCATCCGCTCAGATCAAAATCCCCAACTCAAAGCTGGTGGTGTACTGGCCTTTGGATTGGTGCGAGGATTAACTCAGATAGAACTTGGATGGAATTCTCATAGCACAATTTGGCCTTTTTTGGTGTTGGCAGCAGAAAGTTTATTGTGGTTTGCGTTGGGTGCCATCGCTCTTAATATCGCTATTAAACTCCGTTGGGTTAAACCTTTTTCATCAATCTAATGACGAATCTCTATTACCTAAAGTGAAAACAAAAATATCCCACTATTATTTGATCATCGATCTTGAAGCTACGTGCTGTGACAGTGGGACTATTCCCCGTCACCAAATGGAAATCATTGAAATCGGTGCTGTGATGCTCAATAGAGCAACGTGGGAAATTGATTCAGAGTTTCAGCAATTCATCCAACCTGTGAGACATCCACAACTGACAGGTTTTTGCACCGCATTGACTAGTATTCGACAGCAAGATGTTGACGAAGCCCCAAAATTTTTAGAGGCAATTTCTCGCTTTCAAGAATGGATTTATTTATTTCCCAATCAGATATTTTGTTCTTGGGGCAATTATGACAAAAGGCAATTTATTCAAGATTGCGCGTTTCATAATTTCCCTTATCCTTTTACTTCAGAACACATAAATATTAAAGAGGAATTTTCAGAATATCTTGGCGTATCTAAAAAATTTGGCATGGCACAAGCTCTCAATGAGTTGGGGATAGAATTAAAAGGCACACATCATCGTGGCATTGATGACGCCCGCAACATTGCCGCTATCTACAGACAGATTAAAAAAAAATGAGGGACTAGGTAACTTGTTAAGTTGCCAATACCCTCACGTAGATCAACTAAATTTTTCCAGTAGCGTCTAAGTCTAAGTTAGTGCTTGAGCGACTACTGCTGAAACTGACTCGTTTACCGCTTGCTTCAACAATTCGGCTTTATCGGTCTGTTCCCAAGGCAAGTCTAAATCAGTCCGCCCAAAATGACCGTAAGCCGCGACGTCCTGATAAAAACGTCCGCCTCGTTCACTTGGTAAGTTGCGTAAATTGAAGGTATGGATGATCCCTGCTGGACGGAGTTCAAAGTGCTTGTTGATTAATTCCAGTAAGGTTTCTTCATCCACTTTGCCAGTGCCAAAGGTATCCACTAGGATACTTGTTGGCCGTGCTACGCCAATAGCATAGGATAACTGGATTTCAACTTTTTCTGCTAACCCGGCGGCAACAATATTTTTCGCCACATAGCGAGCTGCATAAGCAGCAGAACGGTCTACCTTCGTGGGGTCTTTGCCAGAAAAAGCGCCGCCACCATGCCGTGAGTAACCACCGTAGGTGTCAACGATTATTTTCCGTCCTGTCAAACCAGAATCTCCCTGAGGACCACCAACGACAAATTTGCCAGTGGGATTGACTAAAAAACGTGTTTCCTCATTAGGCTTAATGTCAATGTCCCCAAAAACAGGTTCGACTACTGCTGCCCAGAGGTCTTGTTTAATTTTGGCTTGTACCGCCGCTTCATCCGTAATTTCCCCAATGGTGGCTGTATGCTGGGTGGAAATCAGGATAGTATCAATGCCTACGGGGCGTCCATCTTCGTAGACCACAGTTACTTGGGTTTTACCGTCAGGACGCAGGTATGACAATTCGCCTGTTTTGCGGACTGCTGCCAATCGGCGAGCAATGCGGTGAGCAAGACTGATGGGTAAGGGCATCAGTTCTGGTGTTTCGTTGCTGGCAAAGCCGAACATTATACCTTGATCACCCGCACCAATTTTGTCGAATAGTTCATCACTATCTTGCTGGCGGGTTTCGTGGGCAGTGTTAACGCCTTGGGCAATATCGGGTGATTGTTCATCTATAGCCAGCAAAACGCTGGTGCTGTTAGCAGAAAAGCCATTATCGGCATTGGTATAGCCAATTTCGGCAATTTTCTTGCGGGCGAGATTGACGAAATTTACATTGGCTTTGGTGGTTATTTCACCAGTGATTAGCACCAAACCAGTATTAACTACTACTTCGGCGGCAACACGGCTGCTGGGGTCTTGTGTCAGTAAGGCATCCAGAATGGTATCAGAAATCTGATCGCAGATTTTATCTGGATGACCTTCGGTAACTGACTCAGAGGTAAATAGATATCGACGAGACAAAGGAAGTTCCTCCATCGAGAGTTTTTTTCGTTGACTAAATGTAGTATCCAGTTCAACTACTAATTTATGAAATCATAACAATATTTATACTTCAGTAGTGAGTATCTTCTTAATTTTGATAAAAACCACTAATCATAACGTAAGTAACCGTAAATAAGATAAATATATGCTAATTATTTTGTAGTTTAGATGTATTTAATAACACAAAAAAAGGGGGACACCCAGAAGCGCCCCCACAAGCTTTGACACAAACACTGGTGCTTTAAACCTGAACCGCTAACTTTGCTTCCGTAGCTGTTAGCCGTTCATAGGCAGCACGCATCTTCAAACCTGTAAGCACTTGGAAGAAACCAGTACCATTATTGGAACCTGGATACTCGCGGTGCTGGAGTAACAAGTGAGTCAATTCACCCTGGTATTTAGTGGATGTATTGCTGAGATGGGTTTCGATATAAATTACTTCTTCCAAGTTGTCAAATTGACCATCCACCTCTAGTACTGAGACATAGCGGCCGTAATAAACATCTGAACCGTAGTATAGTTGCATACCAGGGTAAGAACAGGTCAGCTTGCGTCCACAGGGAGTCCAATTAATTGTTGAACCTTCATCAAATAGGTAGGTTGGCTCAAAACCTTCCTTACCTTCGCGCTGGAGCATACGTACCCTTAAGACTCTACGCTCTGTGTCGTTTTTGATCAAGTTTGTGGGCAACACCTGAAGAACCACATCGGCAAATTCTCTTTGTGGTTCGATAAACTTATCAAAGTCAGGTTTGCGGGAATTGATTTGCGCTAAGACATCTTCGTAACGATGACCGCGTTCAGCCATATCTCGCTGAATTTTCCAGGCAATTTTGACTTCATCACTAATGTCAAAATAAACACTGAAGTCGATTAGCGATCGCACCCGCTCATCATATAAAGGATGCAGCCCTTCAACAACTATAATATGATTCGGCTCAACCCGCTCTGGCGGATCAATCAAGCCGGTTTCGTGGTTGTAAATCGGCTTATCAATGCCTTGACCACTTTTTAGCGCTTTAATTTGCTCATACATCAGGTCAAAATTGTTCGCCCTGGGGTCTAGTGCCGTTATCCCCGTTTCTTTGCGCTGTTTGCGATCGAGAGAGTGATAATCATCCAAACAGATGACTGTCATTAAATCTTCACCAAACAAATCTATCAAACGACGCAAAAACGTAGATTTACCGCACCCAGAGTCTCCGGCTACTCCAATCAGTACCACGCGTTCCGGCTTACTTGTCATAAATCTCCTCTAAAATACTAAAGTTGTGTCAATAATTTTTCGCACAGCAGATTCCGAAGCCAGGAGTTTACCCCTTTGGTTTATCCTGCGTTCTTGCTACCCAGCACATCTATAAGACACCAAACGCTTAGACAACAAAGTATTCAGGAGGGGGAAGAGGCAGTTATTGCTGGAGGCAGGAGTAACCCACGTTTAAAAGCGTAGGAGTTAGGCTGTAGATGGCTTGTATGTCGCGGCACTTTCCACTCAATACAATTCTTCGTTTTAAACTGGGTTTTTGACCCAGAACTAAAGTTTTCATTCATACTTCTTTCCTCCTGCCTCCTGCCCGACGCTCGCGGACTCGGTTGCCGCCGGCGCTATCTGCCTCCTGCCTTCTCTTATAAGTTGCTACTCGTCGGACTAGCCTGAATGTTGGTGCCGGTAAGTATTTAATCCTAGTGGTATATTTGATTTTAACAGAATGGGGTATCCCATACAATATTTGTCCTCAAGAAGAATTAGCCTGATTTCTCAATGATTTTGTTGATTTAGTTGTTAATTTAAAAATGGGGATCAGCATTGCCGTAAGTGTTGCGCCACTCTCATTCTGCTACTTATAACTCTATATAATCAAGTCTATAAGGTATAATTTATTCTGGCAGCCAATTTTTTGACCTTCCTAAAAAGTAAAAAACTATCTCCCTGATGGGGGTGGTAGTTAACGAAAAAAAGATTAAATTGACTCATTATTAACATTCTCCACAAGACTTATCCTTTACCTTAGAAGGTGAACAGGTGTGTTTTTTGCTATGGCTGCATGTCTTTGGTGAGTGTACTTAGCAAGGCATTAATTTAATGATGCCGTTTTTCCTTCAAGGCCAGTTTTGTGAAACGAAAATCCGGTAAACTAAAGCTGGCATAGGATGGGAATAGTTTTTTTTTGAAAAACGGTTAAGTAAATTATCGGAGTGCTAGAACGAATGTACAATCAAGGTGCTGTTGAGGGTGCTGCCAACACAGAATTAGGTAGCCGCGTCTTCGTCTATGAAGTGGTAGGTTTGCGTCAGAGCGAAGAAACCGATCAAACTAACTACCCAATTCGCAAAAGTGGCAGTGTGTTCATCAGAGTGCCTTACAACCGCATGAATCAAGAAATGCGACGTATCACTCGTCTAGGCGGCACAATTGTTAGCATCCACCCCGTAACTGCTCTAGAGCCAGTTAATGGTAAAGCCTCATTTGGGAATGCTACAAGCGTTGTCAGCAAGTTAGGTACATCTGGGGAAACTGCTAACAGTAAAGGGAATGGTAAAGCCACACCTGTAAATGCTCATAGTGAAGCCAAGGGTTTCGCTAAACCACCAGCTGAAGAACAGAACAAGGACAAGAAAGGCAACACCATGACTGAAGCGAAAGCCAAAAAAGACCAAGGTGACGTTCCTGTTAACACTTACCGTCCCAATGCTCCGTTTATTGGCAAGGTAATATCTAATGAACCCCTAGTCAAAGAAGGTGGTATTGGTATTGTTCAACACCTCAAATTTGATCTATCTGGCAGTAATTTGAAGTATATAGAAGGTCAAAGTATTGGCATTATTCCACCAGGATTAGACAAGAACGGCAAGCCGGAAAAACTTAGATTATATTCCATTGCTTCAACTCGTCATGGCGATGATGTAGATGATAAGACAGTATCACTGTGCGTCCGCCAGTTGGAGTACAAGCACCCGGAAACTGGCGAAACAGTTTACGGTGTTTGCTCTACACACCTTTGTTTCCTGGAACCAGGGGCAGACATCAAAATTACAGGGCCTGTGGGTAAGGAAATGTTGTTACCCCAAGAGCCTGATGCTAATGTCATCATGTTGGCAACGGGAACAGGTATTGCCCCGATGCGGGCTTATCTGTGGCGGCAGTTTAAAGATGCGGAAAGAGCAGCTAACCCAGAATACCAATTTAAAGGATTCTCTTGGCTAATATTTGGCGTGCCAACAACTCCAAACCTCTTGTACAAGGAAGAACTGGAAGAAATTCAACAAAAATATCCTGATAACTTCCGCCTCACTGGTGCCATCAGTCGCGAACAGAAAAATCCCCAAGGCGGTAGAATGTACATTCAAGACCGCGTAGCAGAACACGCTGATGAATTGTGGCAATTGATTAAAAATGAAAAAACCCACACCTACATCTGCGGTTTACGCGGTATGGAAGAAGGTATCGATGCAGCCTTAACAACTGCTGCTGCTAAGGAAGGCGTAACCTGGAGTGATTACCAGAAGCAACTCAAGAAAGCCCATCGCTGGCATGTAGAAACATACTAAGTTAGTCATTAGTCATTAGTCATTAGTCATTGGTCATTAGTCATTAGTTTTAGACAAAGGACGAACAACGAAGGACAAATGACAAAGGAAGCAGGATAATCAGTAGGTAGGGCAAATGCTCTACCTACAATTGTTATTGGTGAAATTGGGTGCAAAATTTGTGGGTGTGAAACTAGGAATACTGGGATTAGGCACCGTGGGAACGGGAACAGTGCAGTTGTTGCAAGATAGCGCTGGGCGTCACCCATTGTTGCAAGAGGTAGAAATCTATCGGGTGGGAGTCCGATCGCTAGATAAACCCCGTGCAGTAGAATTGTCTACGGAAGTCTTAACTACAGATTTAGAATCTGTTGTCAACGATCCGGTGGTAGATATAGTTGTCGAGGTAATGGGCGGATTGGAACCGGCGCGATCGCTAATTCTCAAAGCTTTAAGTAATGGCAAACACGTAGTTACCGCCAATAAAGCAGCCATCGCCCGCTTTGGGGCGGAAATTTTCACAACTGCCAATCAAGCTGGTGTATACGTCATGCTAGAAGCTGCTGTGGGTGGTGGGATTCCGGTGATTCAACCCCTAAAGCAGTCTTTAAGTGTTAACCGCATTCACACGATAACTGGCATCGTCAACGGTACAACTAACTACATCCTGACGCGGATGCAAACAGAAGGTAGCAACTTCAGCGATGTTTTAGCTGATGCCCAGCGCCTCGGTTATGCTGAGGCTGACCCGACAGCAGATGTCGATGGCTTAGATGCAGGTGATAAAATTGCTATCCTGGCGTCATTAGGCTTTGGTGGACGCATCAACTTACAAGATGTTTATACTGAGGGGATTCGGCAAGTCAGCAAAACAGATATTGCTTATGCTGAAAAATTGGGATTTGTGATTAAATTGTTAGCGATCGCTAAACGTGATACTCCTTCATCCCCTCTTTCCGTCAGAGTTCATCCTACCTTAGTACCCCAAGCTCACCCTTTGGCTAGCATCAACGGCGTTTACAATGCCATTCTTGTGGAAGGAGAACCAATTGGACAGGTAATGTTTTTTGGCCCCGGTGCTGGGGCTGGTGCAACCGCAAGTGCCGTGACATCGGATATTTTGAATTTAGTTGCTATCCTCAAAACCAATCCAGCAGTTGCAAATCCCCTATTAACTTGTGGACATCAGGAATACTGCCAAATTGCGCCGATGGCAGAATTGATCACTCGATTTTATGCCCGTTTCCTCACCAATGACCAACCTGGAGTTATCGGTAAATTGGGTACTTGCTTTGGTAACTATGGCGTTAGCTTAGAGTCAATTGTCCAAACTGGCTTTCAAGGGGAACTAGCAGAGATTGTGGTTGTTACCCATGATGTGCGAGAAGGTAATTTTCGGGAAGCTTTGGCAGAAATTCAGGATTTTTCAGCGATTGAAAGCATTCCTAGCTTACTGCGTGTACTTTGAGATGAATGCAAAGTGCGATCGCTCGGTGTCAGATGTTCCCGTAGGCTAGAATGCTTAGTTTTTCAGATTTCCCTTTACGTCTACCCTTGCTAAACTAAATAACAAACTGCCGCGTTGAACGCGAGGGTAGCCCTATGACTGCAACCAATCCAGCTACTAGCATCACACTCCCAGACCATACGCAACTTCCAGACTCTGATGGAACATTCGTGAAAAATTTTCAGGAACATCCCCAAAGCATTCTAATAACGGAGTCCATTAAACCAGTATTGCAAAAACGTCATCCTGACGGGCAATATTGCATAGGTCAAGATAGTGGGATTTATTGGCGGATTACTGACCCACCAGAACGAGGTGCAGAAGCTCCTGACTGGTTCTATGTCCCCAATGTGCCGCCTACACTCAATGGGCAAATGCGCCGTTCTTATGTGCTTTGGCAAGAACACATTGCTCCATTAATTGTATTGGAATTTGTCTCTGGGGATGGTAGCGAGGAGCGAGATAAAACCCCTTGGAAGGGCAAATTTTGGATTTATGAGCAGGTAATTCATCCGGCTTTTTACGGCATTTATGAAGTGAATAAAGCCAGTGTGGAAGTTTATCACCTGATTGAAGGACAATATCAGCTGTTAGCAGCAAATGAACGAGGACATTATACTATTGCACCTTTGGGAGTTGAGTTAGGTATTTTGCAAGGAGTTTATCAGAATGCGGAATTACCTTGGTTGCGCTGGTGGGATTTGCAAGGTAATTTGTTGTTGAGTGGTGAAGAAAGAGCGGAACAGGAAAGCCAAAGAGCGGAATTAGAAAGACAAAGAGCCGATCGCTTAACTGCTCAATTGCGATCGCTCGGCGTTGAACCAGAAGTCTAGCACTTGAGAAAGTCTTGGCAGCCTTAGTCTAATGGCAAGCTAAACTAAAAACAACCCTTACTCCTGCAAAGGTAGTCTTATGACCTCTGCAACCGATCCATCCACCGCCCTAACTCCTTTCCCCGATCATACGCAGCTACCAGAGTCCAACGGCACTTTCGTGAAAAACTGGCAAGAGCATCCTCAAAGCATCTTACTCACTGACTCCATTACACCTATCCTCAAAAAATTACACCCTGAAGGTCAATATTGTATCGGTCAAGACTTAGGTATTTACTGGCGCTTGACAGACCCCCTAGAAAAAGGTGCAGAAGCGCCAGATTGGTTTTATGTACCAAATGTACCGCCTTTGCTCGATGGACAAACGCGGAGGTCTTATGTATTGTGGCGAGAGTATATTGCCCCATTGGTTGCCTTGGAATTTGTCTCTGGGGATGGTAGTGATGAGCGAGACAAAACCCCTTGGAAGGGCAAATTTTGGATTTATGAGCAAGTAATTCATCCGGCTTTTTATGGCATTTATGAAGTGAATAAAGCCAGTGTGGAAGTTTATGAATTAATTGGTGGAAAATATCAGTTATTAACAGCAAATGAACGCGGACATTATACTATTGCACCTTTGGGAGTTGAGTTAGGTTTATGGCAAGGAGTTTATCAAAACGCAGAATTACCTTGGTTGCGCTGGTGGGATTTGCAAGGTAATTTGTTGTTAAGTGGTGAGGAAAGAGCCGATCGCTTAACTGCTCAATTGCGATCGCTCGGAGTGGAACCAGAAGCCTAATATTTTTGGACTGCGGGTTGAAAGTGCGTAGACGCGCAGTAGTTCGCTGTTAGACATCACCCGCTAAACTACCTTAAAATTGCAAATATAAGCCAATACAGTTCAGTTAAGCCAAAAACCCTCATGTAGAGACGCGATTCATCGCGTCTGAAAGACCAATTGTTCTATGCCAATAACCCTTAACTGAACCGTATTGAAATATAAGCAACTAAAAAATCACTCTCAGAATATGGCTCAAATCTTAGTTGAAGACTTAGATCCTGTGATTCTAGAAAAGCTAGAAACTCTTGCAAAACAGCATGGTAGGTCTTTGCAAGAAGAATTAAAGCACATCTTACAACAAGCATCTGAAAAAGCGATACATTATCACACTGGCGGTGACATAGAAAAAGTCAGAGAAGCTGTAGCACGCGCTCAAGTGAGATATACAGGAAAAATTTTCAGTGATAGTACTGAACTTATCCGCGAGGACAGAGAACGGTGAGTCAGTATGTTTTAGATGCTAGCATTGCCATCAAGTGGTTCATCCCCGAAGTCTACTCTCATGCAGCTAGGCGTTTAATAGCAAGTAACCATACTTTCTTAGTTCCAGATTTTTTCTTCCCAGAAGTGGGAAACGTCTTGTGGAAACGAGTACGTCGCGGTGAAGACACTGCTGAAAATGCCAGACAAATATTAGTAGATTTAAATGCAGTTCCTGTAGAAGTGTACTTATCTCAGCCATTGATGCCACTTGCTTTAGATATTGCCATTCAGACAGATCGCGCAGTGTATGACACTTTATACTTAGCTCTTGCCATTACGCAAAAATGCCAGATGGTGACAGCAGACGAAAAATTTTACAACGCTCTTAAAACCAGTAGCTACGCAAATAATCTTCTGTGGGTCGAGAATATTTAGATAGCGATCGCCTGAGTTTTACATAAATATGGCGTAGACGCGCAGAGGCTTGTCGTCAGAGATCCCTCGGCGTTGAACCAGAAGCGTAATATTTTTGGACTAGTGCGAGACGTGCAGCAGCTTGTCGTTAGACATCGCTGTAACTTTAGCGAAGGCGATCGCGCCTATTTTAGATTTGCCTGGGGAAGGTAAACAAGCAATAGACTAGGTACGTGGAGGCGCGAAATTTTGCGCCTTTATTATTTGTGGACATAGTAGGATTAAAGTACGCCAGTTAAACAGCCACATTTGCTGATGTAGTAGCACTAAACATCAAGAATAACTGAATTAATGGGTGTTAATAATAAGGAGTAAGCGCCGTGGTAAATTTGAATAATTATAACACAGAATTAGCTAATGAAGAAATTTTAGATGAAGAAGACAATGATGAAGAACAATATGAAAAAGTAACTTTTCAATACGACCCAGAAAAAATAAATATTGCTACAAGGGAGCCAACTATTGAGCAATTACTCAGAAGAATTGACGAAGAAGCCCTTGATTTAGCACCTGATTTTCAACGACAAGCCAATATATGGACTTTAGAAGCAAAAAGTAAATTAATTGAATCTATTTTGATTAGAATCCCATTACCTGCTTTTTATATTGATGCTACAAATGAAGAGACAGATGAAGATAAATGGGTAGTTGTAGATGGATTACAAAGATTGTCTGCCTTCAAGCAATTTGTAATTGATAAAAGTGATAATAGACTGAAATTAGTTGGATTAGAATATCTAAAAGACTTAAATAACAAAAACTATGATGAATTAGAACGGAGATACCAACGTCGTATTTTAGAAACTCAAGTGACAGTATATTTAATTGAGAAAGGTACGCCTTTAGAAGTCAAATATAATATATTTAAACGTATTAATACGGGAGGTGTGCCTCTTTCCAATCAAGAATTGCGCCATGCTTTAAATCCTGGGCAAGCTATAAAATTGGTAGCAAAACTAGCTTCTTTCTCAGAATTTAAACGTGTTGTTAATCTCAGTGACTCCAAGAAAAAGAGAATGGATGATAGGGAATTTGTACTAGGATTTCTTGCTTTTTATCTAATTTCTTATAAAGAATATCAAGAGGAAACTAGAGATTCTTTCTTCAGTAAAGCTTTATCGAAAATAAATAGTCTTTCTAGTGAGGAAATAACAAATATAGAAGAAAATTTTAAGAAAGCGATGATAGCAGCCTTTGACATTTTTAACAATGACGCTTTTCGCAAGATTTCTAATAAAAACAAAAGAAAGTTCCCCCTTAATAAATCTTTGTTTGAAGTTTGGGCTGTAAATTTTGGAAGACTAAATATAGCAAATATTCAAATCTTAAAAGATAGAAAACGAAAGCTCATAGATACTTTTGTTAGATATGTAGATAACGATGCAGATTTTCTAGTATCAATATCTCAGGTAAAAAATAAAATCGAGCATAGGTTTGAAACGGTAGAGAAAATTATCCAAGAAGTATTATTATGATTAATTCTCTGAAATTGACCAATTACAAAGCATTTGAAAATCAGTTAATCGAATTTAAGCCACTAACTTTACTTTCTGGTCTAAATAGTACAGGAAAATCTTCTATATTACAATCGCTACTTTTGCTGCGTCAATCTTATCAACAAGAATTATTGCCAAATGTCGGTTTAGCATTGAATGGTGAATTAGTACGCATTGGTACTGCTCAAGATGCATTTTGTGAAAGAGCCAAAGAGGATTACCTTGGTTTTGAAATTATTTGGATTGATAAATGGCCTGATGGTTTCTTCGATGAATGGGAAAAAAGTTTAGATGTTTTACTTGAGCCTGCGGGAGAGTAAAAGGTGGATTTTAACTTAATATTAAATGAGTTATCTCTGCAACATCCAGCTCCAAATGAACAAGTAGCACAGCAAAGAATGTCTGAGCTAATTAAGACCATAAAGCCAGTCAAAGGTCAAGGGTTAAAGGTAATCCTCCGCGATGAGGATGGAGAGATAATCAGCGAAATTGTAGAAATTATCCATGCTAGCCGTAGCAGCCATGTACAAGAACACGCTAGTCTGATTCAACAACACCAAGAGCGCATTTATCAAAATGTTAGCGATGGTTTAGAAGTTTGGAATCGCAGAGAGGAATTATTTCCTAACCTAGAATTCTGCGATGCTGTTAGAAGGCAGTTAGAAGATATCCGTACTGGACAGTTGGAATTACAGTCTGTTGTGAGCATATTATTTGAGCTTCACAAATGCAGTAAAAACTGGGAGAATGGCTATTTAAATCTCGACGGGTATCCTATTGAGGAATCGGGGGAAAGTAAACCAACCCTTGATAAATATTTTAAAGAAAGAACTTTTCGTTGTCCTGATGGTGAAGAACGTCTATTTGAGCGGCATGTTAAATTGAGGTTCTGCAACTGGCGAATTCATTTTTTTCCAGTAAAACCAGGACAAGTCATTATTGGCTATGTTGGTCGCCATCTTCCTACAGTGAAGTATAGAACTTAACAGAAATATTGCGATCGCCCTTCTCCCTTCTTCCACTGCTAAACTAAAAAATAACCCTTACTCCTGCAAAGGTAATCTTATGACCTCTGCAACCGATCCATCCACTGCCCTCACCCCGTTCCCAGACCATACGCAACTTCCTGAGTCTGACGGTACATTCGTGAAAAATTTTCAGGAACATCCCCAAAGCATTCTCCTAACCGACTCAATTAAACCGATATTGCAAAAACGTCATCCTGATGGGCAATACTGTATTGGTCAAGATAGCGGTATCTACTGGCGCATCACTGACCCGCCAGAAAAAGGCGCAGAAGCTCCTGACTGGTTCTATGTAGGCAATGTACCACCTACTCTGGATGGACAAACGCGCAGGTCTTATGTCCTCTGGCGAGAATTTATTGCCCCATTAATTGTATTAGAATTTGTCTCTGGCGATGGTAGTGAGGAGCGAGATAAAACTCCGTGGAAGGGGAAATTTTGGATTTATGAGCAGGTGATTCGTCCTCCCTTTTACGGCATTTATGAAGTGAATAAAGCCAGTGTGGAAGTTTATGAATTAATTGGTGGACAATATCAGTTATTAACCGCAAATGAACGCGGACATTATACTATTGAACCTTTGGAAGTTGAGTTAGGTCTCTGGCAAGGACAATATTACAATATGGAATTACCTTGGCTACGCTGGTGGGATTTGCAAGGTAATTTGTTGTTGACTGGTGAAGAAAGAGCCGATCGCTTAACTGCTCAATTGCGATCGCTAGGCATCGAACCAGAAGCATAATCCTGACCAAAAATCAACTATTTATTCACATCTAGCAACCGCGAAGTTTGTAACCGACTCATCCACTTCTCTAAATAAACTCGATTACCTTTTTCCTCATTTGGATCTTTAGTATCTAAAGGATGAGGCATCAGTCCCAAAATCGTTGCTGTGGTCACGCAAAACATCGATTTTTGGAAACTTATGCAAATTTGTACCCGCAAATCATCTTCACCCCGAAGACTGCGACGATAAATTTCGTGCAAATACTCTGGAAGGTAATGACGCATATCCTGCATCAGCAAGGTGGGAGGAATACCCGCGCCGCCAATGGGCAAAGGATCTGCATACAATGCGCCATATTGAAATCGAGTTTGATCGGGGGGAATTTGATATCCTTGGGCGTTGTATGAAACTGTTCCGTGGAAAGGAGTTCCCCGGAAGAATACTGCTTCTACATAAGGTACTGCTGTATCTGCTAAGAAGGTTAAACCAACGCTTTTAGGAATGATTTCATAGACTTCATCCCGAATTTTGACGGCGTAGGTAATTGGGTTTGAGGCATTTGCCACTAGCGCTGTTTTAATGTGGTCTACAACTTGGGGAATCGATTTGATTTCGCCCTGGTCGTAGCGGTCTGATAAACTGAGGAACATATCAGCCATTACTCGCCAGAATTGACCTAAACCGGTATAGTAAGCAGAGACGCGCAAGTGTTCTGTTAAGAAATCTGGAAACAGTTGGTTAATACCTGGAATGAAGGGATTATTTTTAAATTTTGCGGCGATAACGGCTTGCGCTCTTTCTTTAAATTCTGTTGTATCTAAATATGTATCTAGTCCGCCGCCACCGTGCCACATCATGGCTTTCAGGCAATATTCAGCATATTCAAAATTAATGCGATCGTGCCACCAGTGACGGAGCAATTTTTGAAAATAAACCTCTCCATTAAAGTATTTAAAAAATGGGAAAAATACTAAAAACTGATGCTCGGCAATATAGTTAAGATTGGTTGAATAAGCATCTAAAACTACACCATAGCTTTTAAGAATACCAACAACTTCCAGCACATTTTCTGGACTGTCGGGGAGTAATGCTTCTCCTTTTTGCAGACGTTGAATATACTCAGCTAAGGGGTTGTGAGTAGCTTTCTTTTTAATAGTTACCATTGCGATCTCTCCAGAAAGTTTAGGGATTGGGTACTGGGGATTGGGTACTGGGGATTGGGTACTGGGGATTAGGCATTGGGTATTATGTATTAAGAAAACTTTTCCCCAGTCCCTAGTCCCTAATCCCTAATCTCTAGTCTGCATTGCTTTATCCAAGGACACTGTTGCTACTACGTTTTGGGTATTCACCATTGCTGTAATTGTTGGTTCAGTCCAGCGCACTAACCAACCAGGTTGAATGCCGAAAATCACAATCAGCGCCGCTAAAATTGCAGCTGGGGCGCGATCGCTCCAATACACACGCGGTAAGTTGGTAACTTGTGCAGACAAGCGGCCAAAAAAGGCGCGGTTGACGAGTATTAAGAAATAAACCGCCGTTAAACCAGTACCAAGCATACATAGCAAGGTTTGCACCGGAAAAACTGGAAAACTCCCCCGATAAACTACGAATTCGGAAATAAACCCGACCATTCCCGGTATACCAGCGCTGGCCATTACTCCCACAATCATCAAGCTACCGATTACTGGCATACCCCGTTCTGGGTTTAGCAATCCTTGAATGACTTCTAAATCGCGGCTTCCGGCTTTTTTATAGACAACCCCAACCAGCAAAAACAGCATTGCGGAAATCAAGCCGTGGCTAATCATTTGCATCACAGCACCCAAGACACTTAAAGGTGTGGCCGCCGCCGCCGCTAAAAGTACATACCCCATGTGTCCAATAGAACTGTATGCGACCATTTTTTTCATATCGGTTTGGGCGATCGCACAGGATGAACCATACAATACACTTACCACTGCCCAAGTGGCCAACCAAGGAGCCACATAAGCCCAAGCTTCTGGTAACAAGTTCATGCCAAATCGCAGTAAGCCGTAACTCCCCAACTTCAATAGTACCCCAGCCAACAGCACTGAAATCGGTGTGGAAGCTTCAACGTGAGCATCTGGCAACCAAGTATGGAAGGGAACTAAGGGGATTTTAATCCCAAAACCGATCAAAATTCCCGCTAGCAATAAAAGCTGTGTTGCTAGAGGTAAAGTTGTAGCGTTCAAGGTTGCTAGTGCAAAGTTAGAGGAACCACTCAGCCAAACCATACCGAGGAAACTTGCTAAAATAAAGATTCCCGAAACGGCTGTATAAATGAGAAATTTCGTAGCAGCATAACCCCGCTTGATGCCACCCCAAATGGCTATTAATAAATATAGAGGAATTAGTTCTAATTCGTAAAACAGGAAAAATAGCAGTAAATCCTGTGCCAGAAAAGCTCCAGTTACCCCAACACTTAATAGTAGTATCAAAGAGTAATAAAATTTAGGACGCTGTAGAGATTCATCGCTGCTGTAAATGGCAATGCAAGTTAACAATCCATTCAAAACCAGCAACGGCAAAGATAAACCATCAATCCCAAGGTTATAGTTCAAACCTAAAACATCTACCCAAGGGATAGACTCGGCAAACTGTTGAGTAATTTCTCCTGGATGAAACTGAATTGCTAATACGATTGTCCACAAGAAAGCGATACTGGCAAAGACCAAAGCCACCCCACGGGCAAATTTCCCACTGATGCCAGAGGGTGAGAAACCAATGAAAGCTGCGCCGATTAACGGCACTAGAATTAGAACACTAAGCATAAGTAGGTATGGAATGGGGAATGGGGACTGGGGACTGGTAAAAAACTCTTAGGGACTGACAAGAAATAAATTATCCAAATAAACGAACCACTGAGACAATAGAGTTGCCAGTGCGTTGGGCGGGTTCCCCGACTTGAAGCAACTGGCGCGACACAGAGAAAGGAGAAATAGAGAGGGTTTTTGGGTCAGTTTTGGGACATTTTTTATTTGGAAGTCCCTTACCCAATCACAAATGACAAATGACCAATGACAATATCTTTAAAAAGGCAATTTATCCAGTAAACCCAATGACCAGCTGATGAAAAAACCCAGGACGCTGACAACTGCTAGGATGGTCAACATATAGCCCTGAGATTGCCCAGAAATGCTGTACTTTAAAGTTTGTCCACCGAGAATTGTCGCAAATCCAACCAAGTTTACTAAACCATCAACCAAGTAGCGATCGCTCCAAGCTGAAACTCTAGATAGAAATGCTACTGCACTTACCACCGTTACAAGATAAACTCGGTCAATATAAAAATCATAACCTAACAAGTCTTGCACAAATCTCCACGCCAAGATTCTTGATCTTGACCAAGCTTTGTGCAGATGAACTGTACACCCTGCACCTACGCCCACTAAGGTAGAACCAAACAACGCTAACGCCACATACCAATTAATACTTTCCCAATTGGGTAGCAAATACCATTGCTGTAGCATCAGGGGTAGAAGCAGAGTCAAGACTGTCAGAGTAACCATTGGCAAGGCCATCTGCCAACCCACTTCGGGGGTGCGACGGGTCTTTTGTTGCGGTTTACCCCAAAAGACTAATCTAAATACTCTGGTCAAATTTAATGCTGTCAAACCATTGACTAATATTAAAACCCCAATTACCCAAGGGCTAATATTCACAAAGCCGTCAGCCCATGCTAGCATTGCCCAGAAGCTTCCCAAGGGTAGCACTGTTACCATCCCGGCGGAACCGACAACGAAGGCAGTAGTAGTAGCTGGCATCCGTGACCACAAACCGCCCATTTCTGTTAAGTCTTGGCTTTGGGTAGTCAAGATGACTGAACCAGAACTCATAAATAATAATGCTTTAGCGATCGCATGAGTTAACAGCAACATCAAGGCCACGCCCCCTTGCTGCAACCCCACTGCCAAAAACACTAAGCCCATGTATGCACTGGTAGAATGAGATAGCGATCGCTTAATGTCAATTTGAGCTATGGATACTAACGTCGCCCCAATCGCTGTCACCGTGCCCATAACTACCAAGGCATTCAAGGCAACTGGCGACAAAGCTAACAATGGTTGAAATCTATACAGTAGATAAGCACCACCAGCTACTACCAGCGAGTTCCGCATTACCGAGGCGGGGTTTGGCCCTTCCATAGCCTCGTCTAACCACAGGTGCAGGGGAAATTGGGCACATTTACCAGCAGGCCCAGCAATTAATGCCAACCCCAACAACGTCGATGTCATTGGACTTAAATTAGCTGTTTGCGCCCACTCATATAAATCCGAAAAGTTCAAACTCCCCGCTAAGGTGGAAAGTGTCACCACACCCATCAACAGCAACAAGTCTCCCACCCGTTTAGTCCAAAACGCATCTCGCGCCGCCGTCACTACTAACGGTTGAGCATACCAGAACCCCACCAGCAAGTAAGTTGAAAGCGTTAATACTTCCAAAAGGGCATAGCTGAGAAACAAAGAATCACTGATTGCTAGACCACTCAACGCTGCTTCAAAAAATCCCAGCAGCGCAAAAAAACGCGCCAACGACCAGTCCTTTTCCATGTAACCCAGAGCGTAAACTTGTGCCAGTAAGCTTAACCCCGTAATTAAAACTATTGCCCCAATACTGACTGGCGACAGTTCCAAGGCAAAAGATAAGTCTAAATCCGCAGCTTTGAACCAATTGACCAGTAAGTTTTCTGGTTCTCTATCCCAGATATTTTTAAATACAAACAGGCTATGAGCAAAAGCGACAACGGTCGTCAACAAATTGATATATGCCGCAGGTCTTGGTCCTGTTCGCTGAATTATTCCTATTCCCCACGGCAAGGTCAAAATCGCGCCTAATAAGCTATAAAAAGGCACAAACCAACTTGTTGAAAATAGAAATTGATCCATTTAAATTTCCCTTGACGATTCAGCCTTGATTAAAAAAAAGCTCTAAAACAATTATTTATTTATATATAATTAATTTACCAAAATACCGATGTTTTTTTAATATTGTTTCAGCTACATTCCAGCGAGTACTTTTACCTAACCTCACCCTATTTAGCATAAGTAAAATATAACTTTACATAAGCAAAAGCATTTACTTAGCTTAACCTCACCCACCTTTTTACATTTGTATTTCTACTTTGAGCGAAGTACTTTATAGGATATATTTGAAAAAATTATCTGTTTTTCACCTAGTCGTTGTACCTCTAGCGATATTCGACGAAAGATAGATACAGTAAAACATGTAGCAGATGCTTGTACCTCGCCAGATAGAATTAGCCTTGGTTATGAATGTCGTTTTGTGAATGTAATAAAGAAATTATAAAGCATAAGCGGCTACTCTAGGAATCAGTAAACTTTAATTGCCCAGAAGCATAAATAAACTTATGTTAAGTTTTTTAAAACTTTCTTATCATAAACTATTATAGTAATTTATATTGCCAGGGATGCCAACCTTTCCTATGCTTAAGTTGGAAGTGTTTTCTTAGCTCTAAGATCAAGCCCTCCCCGTCAAAAATTTCAAACAACAGTACTGATTAGATTCATTTTGTAGGAGTTCTGCGATGCCAATTGCAGTTGGTATGATTGAAACGAAGGGCTTTCCGGCAGTGGTGGAAGCTGCTGATGCGATGGTGAAAGCCGCCCGTGTCACTTTAGTAGGCTATGAAAAAATTGGTAGCGCTCGTGTCACCGTAATCGTTAGGGGAGATGTATCGGAAGTTCAAGCTTCTGTAGCAGCTGGGGTTGAAGCGGCGAAAAGAGTCAATGGTGGTGAAGTGTTATCCACTCATATCATTGCTCGTCCTCACGAAAACCTGGAATACGTCTTGCCGATACGTTACACAGAAGCAGTGGAACAATTTCGTACTTAAAAGCTTTTTAAACAAAGTAATTAACGCTCTTTATCTGATTGAGCATCACTTTTGTCCAAGGCTACAAACTTTGAAATAGGGATTAAAACTAATGTCAATTGCAGTCGGAATGGTTGAAACGCTGGGCTTTCCAGCAGTAGTGGAAGCTGCTGATGCGATGGTGAAAGCTGCCCGCGTCACTTTAGTCGGCTATGAAAAAATCGGTAGTGGTCGAGTTACGGTAATTGTTCGGGGTGACGTTTCGGAAGTGCAAGCTTCTGTGGCCGCAGGTGTTGAATCCGTGAAACGAGTCAACGGCGGACAAGTGCTATCTACTCATATCATTGCTCGTCCTCACGAAAACTTAGAATACGTTCTCCCAATTCGTTATACCGAAGATGTAGAGCAGTTCCGGGAAAATGTGAATGCAATTCGTCCTTTCGGTAGAAGACCGTAATTTGTAATGCAAATTGCCAAAGTTCGCGGCACAGTAGTTAGCACCCAAAAAGATCCGAGTCTTAGAGGTGTGAAACTACTGTTGTTACAATTAGTAGATGAAAACGGCAATATCCTACCAGAGTATGAAGTAGCAGCAGATATTGTGGGAGCAGGAGTAGATGAGTGGGTACTCATCACTCGTGGTAGTGCCGCTCGTCAAGTTGTTGGCAATGAACAGCGTCCATTGGATGCAGCAGTGGTGGCGATCATAGATACTATTTACGTTGAAGATCGCCTAATTTACAGCAAAAAAGATCAATATTGATAGTCATTGGTCATTAGTCATTAGTCATTAGTTTTCGACAAATGACAAAAGACAAATGACTAATGACAATACAGGAGGAGTCTCGCAATGGCAGTTCGCAGCACGGCGGCACCCCCAACCCCGTGGTCAAGAAATTTAGCTGAACCCCAAATCCATGAAACTTCCTTTGTACATGCATTCTCCAATCTGATTGGGGATGTACGAATAGGTGCAAATGTAATCGTTGCTCCGGGGACTACGATTAGAGCGGATGAAGGCACACCTTTTTATCTTGGTGAAAACACCAATATTCAAGATGGTGTTGTCATTCATGGGTTGGAGCAAGGACGAGTAATTGGTGATGACCAAAATAAATACTCAGTATGGATTGGTAAAAACACTTGCATTACCCACATGGCTCTGATTCACGGGCCAGCTTATGTAGGGGATAATTCCTTCATTGGCTTTCGCTCGACGGTATTTAATGCCAGGGTGGGTGCAGGTTGCATCGTGATGATGCACGCTTTAATTCAAGACGTAGAGATTCCCCCTGGGAAGTATGTACCTTCGGGAGCGATAATTACCAGCCAGCAGCAAGCTGACCGCTTGCCAGATGTGCAAGATCAGGATAATGAATTTGCCCATCATGTGGTTGGGATTAATCAGGCATTACGAGCTGGTTATCTCTGTGCTGCGGATAGCAAATGTATAGCACCCATTCGGGACGAGAACGCTAAATCTTATACAGGTAATGGTATCACTGTTTTAGAGCTAGAAAGGAGTAGTGACGTGTCGAGCAATAGTTTGGGTGCAGAAACAATAGATCAGTTGCGGTATCTATTGCAGCAAGGGCATAAGATTGGTACGGAACACGTAGACCAAAGACGTTTCCGCACGGGTTCTTGGACTAGTTGCCAACCAATTGAACCGCGATCGCTCGGTGAAGCGATCGCCGCATTAGAAAGCTGTCTAAAAGACCATAGCGGCGAATATGTCCGACTGTTTGGCATTGACAAAGGTAGACGGCGGGTGCTAGAAAACATCATCCAACGTCCAGATGGTGATGCTAAACCAGCTACCAGCTTTAAGGCTCCGGCTAGTAGTCATAGCAATGGCAGCTACAGCAGCAGTAACGGTAACGGCTCTAGCAGTGGCAAAGTCAGTGGCGAAACTCTAGATCAAATCCGCCAACTTCTGGCAGGTGGTTATAAAATCGGTATGGAACATGTAGACGAGCGTCGTTTCCGAACTGGTTCCTGGACTAGTTGCAAGCCAATTGAAGCAACTTCCATAAATCAAGTCATCTCCGCCTTAGAAGAATGTATAGCAAGCCATCAAGGTGAGTATGTACGTTTAATCGGCATTGATGCCAAAGCCAAACGGCGGGTATTAGAAAGCATTATCCAACGTCCCAATGGTCAAGTAGCCTCCTCTGGTAGTGGTAGTCAGAAATCATTTACTAGCAGTGGATCTTCTGCTACGGCAACAGCTACCAGTACCCGCTTGAGTACTGAAGTAGTAGACCAACTCCGGCAATTATTGGCTGGTGGGTATAAAATTAGCATTGAACATGTAGATGAGCGCCGCTTCCGTACAGGTTCCTGGACTAGTACCGGTCAAATTCAAACCTCCTCAGAAAGAGAAGCGATCGCCGCCGTAGAAAAGCACCTCGGCGAATACCAAGGAGAATATGTGCGCTTAATTGGTATTGACCCCAAAGCCAAGCGTCGGGTATTAGAAACAATTATCCAACGTCCAAATGGTCAAGTAGCCTCTTCTGCTAGTCAGAAATCATTTACTACTAGTGCAGCACCCTCTGCTACAGCAACAGCAACAGCTACCAGTACCCGCTTGAGTACAGAAGTAGTAGACCAACTCCGGCAATTATTGGCTGGCGGCTCTAAAATTAGCATTGAACACGTAGATCAGCGACGGTTCCGTACAGGTTCCTGGACTAGTACCGGTCAAATTCAAGCCTCCTCAGAAAGAGAAGCGATCGCCGCCGTAGAAGGACACCTCGGCCAATACCAAGGGGAATATGTGCGCTTAATTGGTGTTGACCCCAAAGCCAAGCGTCGGGTATTAGAAACGATTATTCAACGACCATAGAAATGAGTGGGGAGTGGGGAGTGGAGAGTAGGGAATTTTAATATACACCACTCACTACTCCTCATAATAGGGAGTAGGAAATAGGAAATTTTAATATCCACCATTCCCCAGTCCCCATTCCCCATTCCCCACTCCCCACTCCCCACTCCGGCTTCCGAGGTTAAAATTTCCATGTCTGTGCCGCCACTGCGCCTCAGCAACAACTTTGATTCTTACATTAGTGGCGAGGTGACTATTCATCCAAGCGCGGTACTTGCACCTGGGGTGATCCTCCAAGCGGCTGTAAACAGCAAGATCATCATTGGGCCAGGGGTCTGTATTGGTATGGGATCAATCCTCCAAGTCCATGAAGGCATCCTAGAGGTAGAAACAGGTGCCAACCTGGGAGCCGGTTTTTTGATGGTTGGCAAGGGCAAAATTGGAGCAAATGCTTGTATTGGTTCAGCGACAACCGTTTTTAACTACTCAGTTGAACCTGGAGAAGTAGTAGCACCTGGTTCGATTTTAGGAGACACCAGTCGTCAGATTGCCCAAACAAAGCAACTGGAACCATCTACAGATAACCCAACTTCTACAAATGCACCACCGCCGAAGGAAGAGGAAAATGGCTCAGGGGGAGTTAAGGAAAAGGTAATTTCCTCAACTAGCTTCTCAACTTCGGGTTTTTTAGATTTAAAACATCGGTCGATTTCTTTCTTTAAATCTTCCACCACTCCAGAAAGTCAATCTCCTCCCTTGGAGGAATCGGCTAATGATGCTGAATCCAAGGTGGAGTCAGCCGCCCAAGCGTCTGAAGAACACCACTCAGACTCCCATGAGTTAGCCACAGAATCCCCTAACAGCTTCGGGACTCAAATTTATGGGCAAGGCAGCATAAGCAGACTGTTGACCACATTGTTTCCTCATAGACAATCCTTGAGCAACCCAAACTCTGACGATTAGTTCGAGTAAGTGTTAATTGTAAGTTGTCGGCTTTTTCCGTATTTTGGAGAATTCATCATGGAAACATCTAATCAACGGTCTATTCGTACCATCCAGGGAGCGAGTAATCAAGAAACCTTTCAGGATACTGCTTTGGGTTTAGTTTCTACCCGCAGCTTTCCCGCGATCGTTGGTACAGCAGATATGATGCTGAAATCGGCGGGAGTTCACCTCGTTGGCTATGAAAAAATTGGTAGTGGCCATTGTACTGCCATCGTTCGGGGTGGAATTGCTGATGTACGTCTGGCGGTAGAATCAGGTGTGCAAACGGCTGAACAGTTTGGTCAGTTAATTTCTAGTTTGGTGATTCCCCGACCTTATCCCAACCTAGATATAGTACTTCCCATCACAACCCGTTTCACTAAATTGATGGAAGAGGGCAATTACAGCCGTCTGAGTAACCAAGCAATTGGTTTGGTAGAAACGCGAGGATTTCCCGCAATGGTAGGAGCGTGTGATGCCATGCTCAAAGCTGCTGATGTTCATTTGGCAGCTTATGAAAAAATTGGTGCGGGTTTGTGTACAGCCATTATTCGCGGTTCTGTTGCAAATGTGGCGGTAGCAGTGGAAGCGGGAATGTTTGAGGCAGAACGCATTGGGGAATTGAATGCAGTGATGGTAATTCCTCGGCCTCTAGACGAAATGGAGCTAACCTTGCCATTAGCAAGTTGCTGGATAGAAAAACACCAAGCGTTAAACTTGCCAGTGAATATTAAAGAACAAGTTGCTGAAATCGAGGTACTAAGATTACCAGATTTAACCAAGCTACCGACAAAAGTTACAGAAGAATTATGGAATGATGAATGATGATAGATGAATTTTTGAAAATCATCATTCAGCATTCATCGTTAGATGGAAGGCATTTTACGCTTTTGCTGTTCTGATAATAGCTTCTCCAATCCATAAGTAAAATACCTTTATTTTAATATAGATAGTAGAGTTTTATCTATGGTAAAACTCGTAACTTTCTGTGAGAATCACTGTATCATTTGCCAGTGTTCAGCAATACTAGTTTTATATCAATTAATCGCCATATACAGGAGAATCACCCTTGAAGCAAGCGACGCTACACCAGTTAAAGGTGTTCGAGGCGGCGGCACGGCACAGTAGCTTTACTCGTGCTGCTGAGGAATTGTTTCTCACCCAACCTACCGTTTCTATGCAGATCAAGCAACTAACAAAATCGGTAGGATTGCCATTATTTGAGCAAGTGGGGAAGCGGTTGTATCTGACGGAAGCCGGACGGGAATTATTTGCCACTTGTCGGCAGATTTTTCACAATATAGCCCAGTATGAAATGAAGGTGGCAGATTTAAAAGGGTTAAAGCAGGGACAATTACGCTTGGCAGTGATTACAACAGCAAAATATTTTATTCCCCGTTTGTTAGGGCCGTTTTGCGAACTTTATCCAGGGATTGATATCTCGCTGCAAGTAACAAATCATGAACAAATTTTGGAACGGATGAGTCAAAATCTGGATGACTTATATATTATGAGTCAAATACCAGATAACATCGATGTGACTTGTGAACCATTTTTAGAAAACCCTTTGATAGTCTTTGCACCGAGTAATCATCCGTTATCCCAGGAAAAAAATATTCCTATACAACGCCTGTCTAACGAACCTTTTATTATGCGAGAACCTGGTTCAGGAACTCGTCGCGCCGTCCAGAAGCTATTTGAAGAACAAGGAGTAACAGTAAAAGTCAAGCTAGAATTGGGAAGTAACGAAGCAATTAAACAAGCGATCGCAGGTGGTTTAGGAATTTCTGTTTTATCCCGTCATACCTTACTATTAGATACCTCAGAGTTTAGCATTCTAGATGTACAACACTTTCCCATTCAGCGACATTGGTACATGGTTTACCCATCTGGCAAGCAGCTATCTATCGTGGCTCGTGCCTATTATGAGTATCTCCTAGCTGCGGCAAAAAATATTGTAGACCAAAATGCTGATCCGGCTTTTAGTACTTTTGAACCAACTCACAGTTAAAATAATTCATAATTACGAATTGCGTTAGCGTAGCGGTAGCAAGTCTACGTTCGCGCAGTGTCTCGTAGAGAGCGTCATTACGAATTACGTAAAGGGGGGGTTGACGGTTAGACCGGGAAGCATTGACAATTAACCAGCATAATCATTAAAAATGGGGGAAAACTGGCAGTGGTTAACCCGGAAATACCGTCTTGGCGCAAAACAGTGCAAAGCGAGATTGTAGCTGTTACTGTGTATTCTGACATAGCATTAGTTACACGGCGAGGTGTAGTTGATTTAACCGGAATTGAACAGGAATTAGTAATTACCCCAGTGCCACTGACTCTGGAAACTGACTCTGTCAGGGTTAGCGGTACAGGTACGGTAGGGGTGCGCTTGGTGGGAGTTAGTAGCGATCGCACCTACACTACTGAACCGGTAGCGGAGCGAGTAGCACATTTGACAAGGCAGATTCAGCAACTAGAAGCAGAAAAACGCCACCTCCAAGCCCAAGTGGATGCTTTAGCATTGCAGTCTAGTTTTATCGCCGGCTTACGTGAAAAAACAGAAGAACCCTTTTCACAGAGTTTGTCTCGGAAAAATCTTAGCCTCAGCGAAACTTTGGATTTCCTCAACTTTCTGGGAAGCCAGTATAGTGAATATGCGATCGCCTCTGGAGAGTGCAAAACCCAACAGCAAGAATTAGACAAACAACTGCAAGCACTTCACACATCATTGCAAAAAATCCAAACAACCCATCCTCAAGAGAGTTTTAGCTTAGTTATCGCAGTTGAAGTAGCGGGTGAAGGCAAATTTGAATTAGAGGTATCCTACATAGTAAATCGCGCTAGTTGGACTCCCTTTTATGACTTGCGCTTTAGCACCACCAGCGATATTGTGCATCTGAGCTACCTTGCAGAAATCACCCAAAGCACTGGTGAAGATTGGATTGGTGCAAATCTTACCCTTTCTACCGCCAAACCGGGATTAGGTACACTTCCACCCAAACTTGAACCTTGGTATATTGATGCCCCACGTCCACAACTGTTACAACGACATCGATTTACTGCCCAGCCACCACTGCTACCTACCATACCAGAGCCGCCTGCTTCTGCTGCCAGAGCAGATTGGCAAGAAGAAGACGAAGTTGTAGAGGATAGTCTCATTCCAGCAGAAACCGTTACAGCAGAAGTATCCAAAGAAGGGAGTGTAGTTACCTTTAAACTGAATGGTGGTGGTAATATTCCCAGTGATGGCGCACCCCATAAAACTACAATTTTCAACGATGATTATCCTTGTAGTTTTGATTATGTGGCAATGCCACGTTTGGTTAGCTTTGCTTATCTACAAGCTAACGTGAAAAATAGTCCCAACGGTGCGACTTTGTTACCAGGTAAAGCGAATATTTTCCGCGATAACGTTTTTGTCGGCACTACTGGGTTAGAGAATATTGCACCAGGGCAAGAATTCAAACTGAACTTAGGAATTGACGAGGGTTTAAAAATTGAGCGCGATTTAGTTGAGCGGCTGGTAGACAAAAGATTAATTAGCAACCAGCGCCGTATTACTTATAGTCATCGGTTGATAATTACTAACTTATTCGACAAAGAAGTAAATCTAAAACTAACTGAACAATTACCAGTTAGCCGCAACGAGCAAATTAAAGTCCGCCTCAGTCGCAGCAACCCACAAATTCAACTTGGTGAAATGGGGATTTTAGAATGGCAGTTAACTCTTCCACCTCAAGAGCGACGAGAGATATATTACCAGTTTAATGTTGAACATCCACCTGACTTGATGCTAGTTGGGTTAGATATTTAGGGAATCTCAAAAAATAAATGTACCACTGGAGTCACCAATGATTTTACCAGCATCATCGATGGCGTGGTTAAGAAGTAAAAAGTAAAAAGTAAAAAGATAATCCCCATAAATAAATTGAGGGGATTTAATAATGACACCTTATTTCTCTCTACGAGACGCAATCATGCGAACGCGCTGCGCCACGACGCTCGATGACTCGCTTGCCGCCGCCGCTATCGTTATAAATGTTTTTATTTCATTCCATAAATAAATTTAGTTGCTCTCAAACCATTTTTCTTTTTCTTTCAATACCTTTGCCAAAATAAGAGCCTACCAAAATTTTGGCAAAACTGGCAAAATTACCTATACATAAGCGTTTCGCTTCAAAGGTAGTTTGTCATCTCAAACCCTTATACTGCGGTCAATACGTTAAAAAAACCTTGTGGTAAACCTGAAAGGAATTTTTAGGACTTATTGTTTTTGCCAAACCTCAGAGAAAAGGGACTTAATAGTTCAAGCACCATCAACTCACCCTCGTAAATTGGCGAAGGTATTGTCTTTATGAGTGCCTTTTTACTTTTTACTTTTGCCTTGTTCGGTGATTTACACGGCATTAGATTTATTGAAACCGAGGAAGCCTACACCTCAAAATCAAGCTATACAGCATAACAGCGATCGCCTTACCGGTCGTAGATATCGCCTGCGACGGGTAAGGCGACGCACTCATAAACAGCACTTTTATTCAACTAACTGTAATAACTGTTCCCACACTCTCATTGGCCAATCTATCCACCGCACACACCGCATAGGTTCCCGCTAGTTGGACGGTAGCGAAGGTTGTACCAGCAGACAAAATTCGTTGAATTGTCCAAGTATCGCCACTCAGTCGATAAAGTGTCCAAGAACGAACCGGCTGATTATCTCCAGGCTGCCAACTCAGTTTGCGGTTATTGACTTGTAATCCAATTGGTGCAGGGAGTGGGGTTGTATTCTGCCAGGGCAAAGTTGGAGGTAGCGCAGGTTTGTTATAAAGCAGACTTTGGAATTTATCAGCAATGCCCTGACTATTTTCTGTCAAAACACTGAGATTAAAGAAGATATTCCCCAGTGATAACTGTCCAGCTTGGCTACGACTAATTTTCACCTGCTTTTCAATCTCATCACTCTCCCGACTCTTGTTGCTTGGTTCTGTCAAATTGTTACCAGCGTAAACGTGTCTTTGCTTTGTGTTTACCTGTGTCCACCACTTTAGCAACGCCGGATAACTTTGTTGTGGTTGATCTGTGCGCCAGTAAAGTTGAGGCGCGATATAATCAATCCAGCCTTCTTCTAACCATTTTTTCGAGTCTGCATATAACACGTTATAAGCATCTAATCCAGTAATCCCAGTGGGTTGTCCGGGGCGATAAATTCCAAAGGGACTGATACCAAATTTAACGTCGGGTTTGGTGGCTTTAATTCCCTGGTAGAGGCGCTGTACCATTTTGTTAACATTGTCCCGTCGCCAGTCGCCAAGGCTGAGTGTACCACCGGTTGCCTTATATGCAGCGTAGGTTTTGTCATCGGGGAAAGACTGCCCCTCGATGGGATATGGATAGAAATAATCATCTAAGTGAATGCCATCAACATCGTAGCGCTTCACTACGTCGATAATTACGTTGTAAGCTCTGTCCTGAACTATTTTCAGTCCTGGGTCCATCCAGCGTTGAGTTTTCCACAAATAAACGCTTTCGGGATTGGTAGCGGCGATGTGGGGACGGACTGTTTTTGCTGGGTTGGTGGATGTGCTGGCGCGGTAGGGGTTAAACCAAGCATGGAGTTCAATATTGCGCTTGTGACATTCTGCGATCGCAAACGCTAAAGGATCATAAAATGGTTCTGGTGCTTGACCCTGAGTTCCCGTAATCCAAGCACTCCAAGGCTCTAATTGCGATTCATACAAAGCGTCACCCTCCGGTCGCACCTGAAAAATCAGGGCATTGAAGTTTAGCGCTTGTAATTTAGTAATAATCTCGGTGAGTTCAGCTTTTTGTTGGGCAACAGGAAGTCCCGCTTTAGAAGGCCAATCACCATTCCACACAGATACTACCCATGCCCCCCGGAATTCCCGGCTATGATTTACCCTAACACTACCGATAGGTGTAGGTGTAGGTGTCGGCGTTGGTATTGGTGTTGGTATTGGTGCTGGTGCGGGCGTTAATATTGGCGGCTGCACTAGGTAAGTAGAGGCAATTTTTTCTGCCTGACCTAAATACACCAAAGCTTGATAAATAATCACTGCCACATCTGCACGAGTGGCTGCGAGATTGGGATTGAGTAATTTGATATTTGGGAAACTAACCACTAATCCAGCACTGGTGGCAATAGCTACCTGATTTCTGCCATACCCAGGAATCTGAACAGAATCTTGATAAATTTGTGGGAGTTGTGAGAGGAGGTCAGATTTTACCTTGGTGGCAATTTCTAAGCCTCCCACCAAAGAAACTAAGACTTCTATTCTAGTAATTCGGTTAGCCGAACGGAAGGTATTATCAGGAAACCCGCTAATAAATGCTTTTTCGTAAGCTGTTTGAATGGCGGCTGCTGCCCAATAATTAGTGGGCACATCAACAAAGGGGACATACTGCCGCTTCTTGGTAACTGTCCCAAATGCGTTGGTGACGATGGTGGCAAATTCAGCGCGGGTGAGTGAGTTATCGGGGCGATAAACGCCATTCGGCAACCCACTGACAATACCACGTTGGGCTAAGGCTGTAATAAATAAGCGTGCCCAATGGTTTTGGATATCCGAGAAGGGAGTAGCAGTAGATACCATTGTTGATTGCAGCTAGCTGGCCTTGATTTTGATTTCCTTAGTTAATTTAGCAATTCAAAGGCGATCGCTGCTGCAACGTATTATAAAGTTTGGGAATGGGGTATTGGGTATTGGGCATTGGTTTTTTCTCCCTCATTTCCCTGATCTCACCTATTCCCCACTCCCATCTACTAAGTAGCATTCGTAGCTTGGTCAGAAGGATTCGAGGTAGAACGCGCATTCAATGAGAACATCACGCGTGAAATGCCAGTGAAGAGAATACTGATACCAACTAGTGTCCCAAGAAGCCAGGGCGCATTGAAAGGCCACTCGAACCAAATCATTCCGCCCAAGACTAGGGTAATAATGCTATCAAGTAGTACCCATATCCAGTTATTTTGGGGACGTAACTTGAAGGCTAAAATTAACTCAAATGTACCTTCAGTTAGCAAAAAAGTACCAAGTAACAGAGTCAGTGTCAGAACACCAGTAAAAGGGTAAACAAACAGCATTATACCCGTTGCAATATAAAGTCCGCTCAATAGAAGTTTCCAAATAAAACCTCCTTGTTGGCGGGTTTGAGTGGCATAAACTAGTTTTGTAAATCCGGCGAAAATCAAAATCACCGCAATCCAGCTTTCGGCAAATAGGGTGGTGAAATTAGGTGCTGCGATCGCAATAACCCCCAAAACACTCAGGATAATACCACTGATCAGCGATCCATTAACATCCTTGTTAGTATCTCTAGAAACATCGGTTGTCATAAAAATCTTTTCCCTGTGCTTAAACTAAACTCTATAATTACGTTAGGGAATTTTTGAGTAATAGGCTACAACCCATAGGTAGAGCCATCGGTATTAACTTACAAAAGTGCTGCAAGATTGCTTAGGCGCTCATAAACAGAGATGAGGCGATCGCCTTCAAGTTCAACAGAAGTATTAGGATAATTCTGAATAGCTCCAAGTAGTGTAACTTCACCCTTTTGTTTAATAGATGCACTTAAAGCGCTTCGCAGAGCCTGCTGATCGAGTTGTCCTGTGGGAGGGTGAACTACCTCACCAATTTGGTTCACTAAAATTGGCCCAGCCCAACTAGACAGTAGGTTATCTAAAAAGGCGGGATCGGCTTTTATTGGTGCTTTTAGTGCCTTTCGAGCTAATGCGGGGTCTTGTTTAGCAGCTTGCAAATAAGCTGTTAATGTCGGGGTAGTCTTGCCTGTTTCTGTAAACTGACTTAATTCTTCAACAGATATTTGCCCCTGAAAATTACCATACTTTAAAACAACTTGCTCGGCAGCATAAGCATTAGTAGTTGAGAGTAGAACAAAACCGCCTACGCCTAAAGCTACTGTTTGAGTCAGGAACTTAGTAAATTTGCTATTGTTTAATCGATTGAAAATTTGATAAATCTGCATTTTGTCGAACTTCCTAATGGTATGGAGTGTACATAGTACTAGATATACATAATTAGGGGTGTACATCTGTACGCCCCTATAGCCAGTTTATTTATTTGTTGCAAAAATTTTTGGAAATGGTGTTATTAAACTTGTTCATTAGGCGAACCCGCATGAGGTAGTATTGACTTCTCTTCGTCTAAAGTCGGTGCAGGTATGCCCAAATGCTTCCTTGCAGATTCTTCAGCAAGCTTTCGGTCTTGCTCGTTCCCGAACTGACTCTCATCTAACAAATGAGGGTTTTTTGCCGCTTCATCTCGGCTTGGTTTATAGCCATTTTTCCACCTGTACTTCCAGTCCATAATTTGAAAGGCAGATATACTGCAATTTTATTACCTAGTTCTTGATAGTAGGCGGTTAATGGAACATCACACTCCTGCTATAGGTTGAAGAGGCTCATTCAGAGGGTACAAATTTAACATAATTTTTGAGTAAGAATATTCTATTGAGCAGGACTTGATAGATTAGCACGCCCAGAAGAAATCATGAGTGGTTCGCAAGTATGATAACTATGGTGATTAATGGCGATCGCTGCTGGGTGTTACAGCACTTCCTGCTGTTATAAGGTACAGTTAGTAACAATAAAAAATATTATCTTTTTATGAAAGCATATTCAATATATCTCCGCTAAAAAATAGTTGCAGGTATAATCTGTAACGATGGTATTCGCTCATGTTGCAGCTTGTCCAATAGTCTACACTCGTCGCATTGATTTGAGCGTTATGAAGGTTTTGTTAGCCTGCAATCCCAATGTAGAAGGTTCCCGCATCGTTATTCGGATCTGGGGTGGGGGAGGATGTGGCAAGATTAAACTAGGGGTATGAGAATTGGTACTCGTCGAATAAGTGTGTTAGGATTTGTGTAAAAATAACCTAAACAATTTTTGTGTGAAAGCTAGATTTAGCAAGCTATTCCAAACAAATTTTGTACAACTTATTTTTACATGATGCCTAGGTGTAAGAGCAGATGGCAGTTAATAATGGATTGATTATTACGCTTTTTATTCTGATTACAACCCTCCTAGCTATTGGCTATGGTTTTGGCGTGAAAGCTCGACGTTTACCCTTTACGGCAGAAATTGGGTTTAACCAGAAGCAATGGCAATTTCTGCGATGGTGGGTCAAGTTAGCCTTGGTTGCTGGAGTTTTGTTACCAATCTGCTTGTTAGTTCCGGCTTGGAGGCAAACATCTTCATGGGTATTCTGGGGGAGTTACCTATTGATAGTAGCCGTGCAACTCCTGAGCGAACGTGTCTTTAGTCGCTGGCTGGTGCCAAGTATTGTTGTACCCATTGGTTTTTTCTACACAGCTTTTCGGTTGTGGCAACTGCTGGATGGATTCACGCAATTAACATTTTCCTATAAGACAATGGTGGGTTTTGGCGTTGTTGTGTTGTTTTGGGTTGCTAACTTAGTAATGTTGATGGTGATGGCCATTCCAACGGTCTTTGTTGGTGAGGAGTCAATTTCACAATCTTGATTTCGGTGTCGGCTTAATACCTATAGGAATCCGGTTTGGTTTCTGAAAAAAAATTAAGTATTTGTAGGGTGTGTTATGACTTTAGTCTAACGCACCAAACCCTTGAAAATGGTGCCGTACTCTCGGCGATAACACACCCTACGTGTTGTTCAAAAATCAAATAGTAATCCTATATAATTTTACCGAAAATTTGGGTAAAAGCCTCGTCCTTCCAGGACGGCTTTATATCGAAAGATGGAAAGCATGGGGAGAAGACCGCCAATACTATTGATGGGAAACTTGATATAGCAAGCAGATTTCTGTGAACCATGAATTAGAATCCCCGTGCGTTCACGCCGGGGAGTATGTCAATAGCCAATCTGTTTGTGATATCTATGCTATTCAAACCAGGCTCATACTCACTCACTTATATGTACCTACTTATGAGAACGATCGCTGCTGGATGTAGTATAAATAAAATTTCACAGTTACAAAATCTGTTTGATTTTATATTTGTATTCAAAAAAACATCGGCGATCGCATCACTGAATCTGAATCGCAAATGCCATGCCTACAATTCATGCAGAGATCCAGCAGTGGCTCTGAAGTAATATCTCTATAGATATAACTAAATGAGATAATTTTCAGAGAATTACACCTCTAGGCTCACGCAATTGCAACTAAAAAGGTGAATACTGAGAAATAAGTTTACCAGCCTTAAACCTGGTTGTAATTAAAAATTTACAGCCTAGAAAAAGGAAATAGATAAAAAATAGAAACAATGGCAACTTCTACAGACAGCAATCAGCAGATTACCAAGCTGCGTGAACTAATCAAAGATATTGATTATGGTATGTTTACCACAGTCGATGATGACGGCAACTTGCATAGTTACCCGATGTCCAAGAGTGGCGAGATTACCTCTGATGCCACACTCTGGTTTTTTACTTATGCGGCCTCCCATAAGGTGACTGAGATTGAACACCATGAGCAGGTCAATGTTAGTTTCTCGTCATCCCAACAGCAGCGATACGTTTCTATCTCAGGTACAGCACAACTCGTGGAAGACCGGAACAAGTTGCGAGAGCTATGGAAGCCGGAACTTCAAACCTGGTTTCCTAAAGGACTGGACGAACCCGACATTGCTTTGCTGAAGGTGAATATTAACCAGGTGAATTATTGGGATAGTGCATCGAGTTTTAAACCACAAACAATTAGTTTGTTGACACCATCATACGTTTAACTAATTTGTAATTCGTAATTCGTAGTTAAGAATTTAATTAGGAATTACGAATTATTTTGAGCTGTGTAATTTTTGGACAAAAAAATTGGCACTCAGGCAAAAAAAAATGTAGCCATTGCGCGATCGCTTCCTCTATTTTTACTAAAAAAGGCTACAGTATTTATATTGTAGCCTTTTTTAGCGCAAAGGTACGCAGAGTCCTTTTGAAGAGAATTAGTTACAAATTTCTGCAATGTTGTATTTAGGAAGTCTTAGATGTCGCACAAACAATTTATTTATTGCTGGCAAAAATTGTTACTTCCCATCTTGATACCTGCTGCTGTGCGAGTAGTGGTAATAATTTCTCTAACAGCAGGGGTTTTGGGCATCTGGGGAAGTACTGCTTCTATGAGTTATGCTCATGCTCAACTAGTAAGTTCCAATAGAGGCATCCAGGATCAACAGATCCGATTAAAATCAACAACGCTAAATGCCACTGTATATCACAGTCCCGATTGTAACTGTTGTGGTGGGTGGATTGATCACTTAAAGGCACAGGGTTTTAAAATTACAGACTTCTCTACGCCTGATATCGAAACAGTTAAACAAAAGTACAAAGTACCAGATAACTTGTCATCTTGCCACACAGCAATTGTGAATGGATATGTCATTGAAGGACACGTCCCAGCAGATGACATCAAACGTCTACTTCAAGAAAAGCCAAATGTTGTTGGTTTATCTGTTCCCCAAATGCCTGTAGGTACTCCTGGGATGGAGATAGGGAATCGAAAAGACCCGTTTTCTGTATTTTCCTTTGATCGCAACAACTCAGTTGCAGTATTTAATAGACATCTCCAGAATTTAAATATCCGTTACCCAGAACCCTTGTAGAGACGTAGCACTGCTACGTCTCTACATTCTTTTTCACCAGATATCTATTTGTTGGAAATCCCTAAATGACTTAACCATCTTCCAAACCAGAAGCCAGATGCTACGTTTGCAACATTTTGAGAAAGAACCTCAATGGCATGGTTACAATCTTGCAGACTTGCATCAAGTCCCATTGCGTGATAAATTTTGCGAGCATTGCAAAAGGCATCCATCGCTTCTGATTTTCGATTGATTTTTTCTAACACCAAACCCAAATTAAACCAGGCGTTTGCTTCCCCATTTCGGTCATCGAGATCCTTTCTAATCTGTAATGAATGGTGATGGAACTCAAAGGCCTTTTGGTACTGTCCCAAAGCCTTATAAGCACTGCCCAAGGCACTCAAGGACATAGCTTCGCCGTAGGCATCGCTGATGAATCTTGCTAAATCTAACCATTGCTGGTAAAACTCAATTGCCAGTTGGTAATGCCCTAATGATTCATAAGTATTGCCCAAACTTCCCAAGCAAATACATTCCCCAGTCCAATCGCCTATTTTCTTGGTTATACTCAACCACTGCTGATAAAATTCAATCGCTTGCTCATACTTACCCAGATATTCATAAGTATTCCCCAAACTTGCCAAGCTGATGCCTTCTCCAGTGCGATCGCCTATTTTTCTGGTGATACTCAACCACTGCTGATAAAATTCAATCGCTCGCTGGTATTTGCCTAGTGATTGGTAAGCGTTACCCAACCCCGACAAAGATTTGGCTTCCCCGTTGCGATCGCCTATTTCTCTAGCTATATCCAACCACTGCTGATAAAATTCAATTGCCAGGTCGTACTCGCCTAGTGACTCGTAAGTATTGCCCAAATTTCCTAAAGAAATGACTTCCTCGTTAAGTTGGCAAAGGCTCTCCTCTGGAGAATCGCCTATTTCTCTAGCTTCTTCTAAGGACTGCTCTTCAAACTCAATGGACTCAATGTTATTTCCGCTCCCCGATCTAATTACTTCTGTCATTCTCTATAGAAAACGAAATTTTTGCTCAATAAGCTGTCGATTATACAATTTTCTGAGCTTTTAGCACACCAGAAGTGCAACTTATCTCAAAATCTATAAATTGTTCTTGAATATCAAACTTTATTTGATACACAGGGATCGCTGTGTATAACAAGCTTTTATTTATCTTTGGTAATAAGCGCAGGAATATAGTAGAATTACAAACTTAGATTTCTAAAAAGATATAATGAAAACCAAATCAATCAGCAGCAGCATAATCGGGCAATGCGTTAAGTTGTAAATTAACAGCACTTAGATAATTTTGGTCGTTTAAAAGTTGTGATGGTAATTTATCTGCATTCACAGCAGCCTTAACCAAATCTTTCGCAATAATATTTTTTTTCTGAGTCTCTAATATTAGCGTGTCTCCGCTAGGAATACCGTGTTTTTTCAGACCTCCCTGATAGGCAAAAGTAACTAGATTGAAAGGCTGTAAGTAACTGGCAGAAGTTGAGTTACTGGGCAAATTGTTAGAGTTAATAGCGATTGTTTCGCTACTGTTGGTAGTAGCAGTTTGAGCGCCAGCGATTCCAGGTATAAGGGTAATAGAAGCAAAAATGAGTGCAGAATTTATTAAGGTGACAAATTTCATAGGTTTTTCTTAGGTAAAATGCAATCCGTGTCCTTTATTAATAGAGTCCTCTTTATTATTAATCTCAGCTTCCTTCAGTCAGGTCACCTGATCGGTTGATCTATGACTCATCCAAAAGGGTGAGCTAAATGCAAAACGATTTTACGTAATACCAAAATCTTTGTAGAGACTTAGCACTGCTACGTCTCTACAAGGGTTGTGGATAACGCATATTTAAATTTGGTCGAGTTTGTCAAACTTGCTGGAGCTAGATAGAGACATAAAGCAATCTGGGATAGCAGAATAATAACTATTGACTCTTGACTGATGACTATTAATTTATGAATCAAGATTTAACCCAGCAGTGGTTGACAGAAATTCAGACAATCAAAGAGCAGATGGCAGAACTTCAACGCGATCGCGATGCGGCTTGGGAAAGTGCCCAAAAGTGGCGTAAGCTTTATAATACAGAGGCAGAACAACGGCGCACAGATGCCCAACTCTCCCAACAGGCGATCGCATCCCTCAAGGCAGATTTGCACAAACTCCAAGGTATTGAGACAGGGATACTGGCTGCTACACCAGTCGCAGCGATCCAACAAGAAATAGAACAACTAAAATCTATGGAGGACTTGCAAGCTAAACTCATCGCCATGATTAAAGAACGCGATCGCCTTTTGCAAGCTTTGAAAACTGAGCAAGACAACCACGCCCAAACCCGCAATAATCTTACTACCGCCTTGGGTGATGCTATTGATAGCTTGACACGCGAGCGAGCAGAGGCAAAGGAGAAGGGGGAGTAGGGAGTGGGGGAGTGATATCATGTCCGCTTGATTACTTATTAGACCCAAAGAACCCCACCTCGCCAAAGCTACGCTTTGTCTCCCCTCCTCGCTTGCTCTTAGGGGTTGGGGGTGGGGTGCAATGACTGTGGGAATCATAACTATTTATACGGACATGATATGAGGGAGCAGGGAGCAGGGAGCAGGGAGAAGAGTTTTCCCCTCTGCCCCCCGCACCCCGCCCCTCTGCCTCTTTTCAATGCCCCATGCCCCATGCCCTAAAATCCCATCGCCTTGGCGACTGCGCCCAATTCTGCTGCAATACCCTGTTGAAATTGACTGTGATTGTGTTTAATGGCTGTATCTGGGTCTTTGAGACCATTGCCTGTGAGGACGCAAACCACGGTCGCTCCTGTGGGAATTTGGTCTTTCACCTGCAACAACCCAGCTACAGAAGCGGCGCTAGCAGGTTCGCAGAAGATGCCTTCTGATGCTGCCAAAAGTCGATAAGCATCGAGAATTTCGGCATCGGTAACGGCGTGGAAATTTCCCTGACTGGCGGTTTGGGCTGCGATCGCTAATTCCCAACTAGCAGGGTTGCCAATGCGAATTGCTGTGGCGAGGGTTTCGGGATGCGGTACTGGCTGACCATGTACTAAGGGGGCTGCACCTGCGGCTTGAAATCCCATCATTCGGGGTAAGCGATCGCACTTTCTGGCTTGATGATATTGACAAAATCCCATCCAATATGCTGTGATATTCCCCGCATTGCCTACGGGGATACACACCCAGTCTGGCGCATCACCCAGCACATCGACAATTTCAAAGGCTGCTGTTTTCTGCCCTTCTAAACGGTAGGGATTGACTGAATTCACCAAAGTAATCGGATAGCTTTTGGCCATCTCGCGGACAATTTCTAGGGCTTGGTCAAAATTACCTTTAATTGCCAATACTTCTGCCCCATATAGCAACGCTTGAGCTAACTTGCCCAGCGCTACATAGCCGTCGGGAATCAGTACGAAGGCATCCATACCGCCACGTCTGGCATAAGCGGCGGCGGCGGCGGAAGTATTGCCCGTGCTGGCACAAATTACTGCTTTTGCCCCTGCTTCCTTGGCCTTGGAAATTGCCATAGTCATCCCCCGGTCTTTGAAGCTGCCGGTGGGATTCAGACCGTCATATTTTACAAAAACACGTACTTGTCTGCCAATGCGTTCTGCGATCGCTGGCACTGGTATTAGAGGTGTGTTACCCTCCAACAGAGTGACAACCGGCGTTGTTTCGCTGACAGGCAAGTATTGGCGATAGGCTTCTATCAGTCCAGGCCAGGGTTGGCGATGAGATGTAGCAACAGACAGGCTCAAAGTCACGGGATTTAAAATTTTTGAATGTAAGGATTGGATATTTAGAGAGGGTGGGATCAGGAAGCGCAAAATGGGGAAGAGGAAGAAAGTGAATTTTTCGTTGCCAGTTCCCAGTTAAGAGTCCCTTTATTCCATTAAGAATATTATTTTTTGTGGTGCAGGCGTTTCACTTGCGATTTTTTATTTTATTTAGAACGTCAGTTTATCATAACCGCCACCGTGACTTCGGTTCAACAAATTAGCTTAGGGATGCTGCGTCTAGCTTTCTTGAGTGAACGGATATGCACACCTGGAGCGATGTTTTCTTTGGAACACAGACATTATGATCACCGTCTCTTATGATTGAAGCTGAAATCCATTAGAGTAATTGATTGAAAATACACAATAATTTAATAAAGCTTAAAAAAGCATTATTATAATATTTCTAATGGTGTGAGTTAAATTATGGATTTAATTAGCGATGCCTACTTGTTTATCTAGTGTTTCCGATCGCGAGTCCCAGACTAACTGGGTCAGTAAGTTAACCAAGTCTTATTATCAAGACGATCAGCAAGCTAAATTGATGCACTTGCAAGCAGAGGTAGACTCTCTGTTGCAGCAGTTGGAAAACCTGAAGCACCAACGTTTAGCCGAAACCAGCCAAAAAGAATAAGTCAGTTTTGTAGATAGCGATGTCTACGACGGTCACTGAGCGCAGCCGTACCACTTCGTGGAAGCAAGCTACGCGAAGCGTCTCGTAGAGAAGTGCGGGCTACGCCTACGCTTTTGCCCTCTCTAAATCTAAATTTGAGTAAAGGGCGTGCTACTCAAAGCGCTGATTTTTCTCTGACCAGCGCCTCAAACTGTAGTTATGAGCATTTTCTACTAATAAAGCTAAGGATTGCACGCCTGAAAGCTTGGCGATCGCAGACAATCTTTGTCGGTCATTTCCTGTAAAATCACTGTAAATGACTTGATTTCTATCAGACAAAATTATAGTCCGGTCAGGGTGTTGCTCTGTGTTTTCCCCCTGAATTCCAGGTGTAGACTGATTCAAGGATGCTATTGCTGCTAGTGAGATAGTCAGTATTATTTCTGGTTGACCGTTATTTGTTAAATCAATCACTTGAACAGGCCAATCACCCAATTTTTCCTGCATCTGCTCAAAGCTAGGAATACCACCAGATGCAAGTTCACCAGATTGCTGTAAAGATTGCCACACGCTCGATAGTATTACCTTCACCCGTTGAGGATTTTGTTGATACAGTTCTCGTAGAGTAATAGGAGATGGTTGTACCCATTCCAGTGCTGCATTTGTCAAGGCTAAAGGTTTGGGTTGGAGAACATCGTTTTGATTCTCTGGAATTTTTGGGCTAGCAACTAATAGGCGCAAAACTTTACCCCGAACTTGCACTGCTTTGATAGCGGCTATAGTAATTTGTTGTTCTCCATTTGACAACCAGACCACAATCTGAATTTCTGGGTCAGAAGTGATTCCCAAAGTTTTCCAGAAAAATTTGGCTGCATCAGTTTCGGGTGGGTTGAAATTCTCAAAGGGGGAATTTAACCAACGTTTCCCGTCATTAAATGCACTCACCTCCACCTGATACCAAACTTGGTTATCTGTGAGTTTCAAATCTGCGGTAGAATTTGGTTGCAGCCACTCGGTTTTGGTAACTTGAGTGATTGGTTGCACTGTACCAACAATTTGACTAGATATTTGCGACTTTGTATTCTCACCATTGAGTCTTGCTAACAAATCTTGAATATAGGCAAGATTCTCTTTTGTGATTTTTGGTTGCGCCTTTAACCAGGAAGTAGCGTGTCCTTCTCCCCTTTGAACTGCTAAAATCAAAGCGAACCAAGCTTGCACATCTAGTCTATTTGGGTTCACCCGCAAAGCCGCCGCAGTGCGATTCCACAAACGGTTTTTATCAGCCTTGAGTAGGGTAGCAATTTCTTGGGCATTACGTGGCGACGCTTCAAATACCTGTAAAGCCTTACTCCAGCGACCATCAATTAAATCTGCCAGTGCTTCTTGACTAGGACTTGCCCAAGTTTTCTGGGCTTGGGTTTTAGTGAATTGGGAATGCAAGCGAATCAAATCCATTTGCCCTTGCGCCGCCTCTGGTAAAACTCCTTTGCGCTGTTTCTTGATGAATTTCAGCCATTCAAAGGCTGGTGTCCATAGTCCGCTACGGGCAATTGATAGGGCATTTTGGTATGCATAATCCTTGAGGGCTGGTGATTTGAGGGCAATCGCCTCCAATTGAATTGGTTTGAGGAATAACTTCAAAGGCTTGACTTGATAAACCTGTAAGTGCGGTTCTAAACCAACTGTTTGATCAATAACTAACTCTTTGGTACTATCACCAGTTACCTGCTGCCATTTGGGTAATTGTCCATTAGGACTAGCCCAAGACAACATTTGTAGTAAATTTGTGCGTTCTGGATTGTAGTATATGATGTCACCGTAAGCGAACGCACCAGTTCCTTCTTGACGTTGACCCCGTAAATTAAACCAAACTCCTGATGATGGTGTCCCACCTTCAAAGCGTTGCACTTCAGTTAAAGGTAGGGAAATACTGTTTTCCTGGAGTTCTGATGTGCCATCAAGAACGAGAGAAATCACAGAGGATTCATCTGGACCAGTTACAGATAATTGAGTCGCTAAATAGTAGTAATTTTCTGACTGAGATTTAAACTCTAACTCTTCTGAACGCTGGTAAACCCTGAGTTCCACAAGTTCTTGACAATTAGGACGCTGTTGAAAAACTGGCAGTAAAAATGAGTTTTTCGCATCCTGATATAAAGGCAGAGTTTCTCCGACAATTTGGTTTTTTTTAGTCAAATCAAGTTGAATTTGTTTGAGAGTTTGGGGGCGTTCATGCTTGCCAAGGGGGATTTGTGCCCATGCAGGTAAAATTTTATTTAGCCAGCTTACCTGATCTGGATTGAAGATGAAGAGAACGCTAATCCAGGCAAAACCAATAATTAGACTAGCACTACTTAAGAGAATTGCGTAGGCGCAGCCAGTCGTAGACATCGCTAGCATTGACGACAACCAACTTCCCCGTTTTAGCCTTTTTTGGGGTTTTTTAACGACGCGTTTCATCATACCTGCATGAGGTTTATTTAATTTCAGTACCCACTACCTAATACCCTGTTATACTCGCCCTTTCAGAAGTTGCCCAGAAGCATTAACTTATATCTTGCACCAGGCGACTAGAAGTCGCGGCTACACGAGACTTTACCTGCCTCCGCAGGTTGAAAAGCCTTGATTTGCGTTAGTCCGCGTAGGCGGACGAGAGTTTGTATAGCCGTGATTTCTAATCGCTAGGGCTAGGTGCAAGATGTGAGTTAAGTCTAATTTTGGCCAAAATCGGTAAATTTCCCCATGTAAATGCTGGATGATCGCGAATACACTCTTCACTTAAGTATGTGAGCCGAGTGTAAAAAGTTGAAAGGTAGACTTATTAGCCGCAGCCATCACCAAACCTGGATGCTTTCATGGTTACTCATTGCGGGAGTAAACGGAGTTGTACAAAAAGCAATAGCACAAGAGTACACAAACACCATAACTACTCAGGAGTCAGGAGTCAGGAGACAGGAGTCAGGAGTTAAGAGCGATAATATTATTCCCTCATCCCCCTCATCTTCATCTCCCCCCCTCTCCCCAGAAGATCCGATGGCGCAAGTTACATCGGTATCTCAACTTAAGGACGTACAACCCAACGATTGGGCATTCCAAGCATTACAATCTTTGGTAGAACGCTATGGTTGTATAGCCGGTTATCCAGATAGCAACTATCGCGGTAATCGCGCCTTAACTCGATATGAATTTGCCGCCGGTGTGAATGCTTGTTTAGATAGAGTCAACGAATTAATCACTACAGCCACAAGTGATTTAGTCACCCGCGAAGATTTAGCAAAATTGCAAAAATTGCAGTCAGAATTTGCCCCTGAATTAGCAACTTTACGGGGTCGTGTCGATAATTTAGAAGCGAGAACTGCCGAAATCGAAGCCAACCGATTTTCAACAACAACCAAACTCAGTGGACTATTGATAGTTGGCATTCAAGGACGGACTAGCAATCGTGGTGATGTTAATCCTAGAGATGGGCAAAAAGATACAAATGATGCAGGGACAAACACTAATGTTATCTCCCTAGCACAACTATATTTAACTAGTCAAATCACTCCCCGTAGTTACTTGTTTACAGGTCTTGTAGACGGTAGAGGCAAAACTTCGCCTAGATTTACCAATAGTGTTTCTCGGAATGATGTTTTACTTGGCTACGAATTTCCTACAGATAGCTTGAATGTAAGTGACCTGAATTTTCATTGGCTGGTGACAGATAAATTAGCAGTAATGGTGGGAACAGAAGGCGTAAGTATGACAACTGCTTTCCGAGGCCCGAATCGGGTAGAAAGTGCTGCAACAGGTCCGTTGTCTTATTTTGCCCAAAGAAACCCAATTTTAAATATGGGATATGGTCACGGCGGTATAGCTATTGATTGGCAATTTGCTAATCGTGCTAGTTTGCAGGCAATTTATACTAGTTATCAACCAGGAAATCCCAGTAAAGGTAGCGGTTTATTTGATGGAACCACCACTACCGCTGTACAATTGCTGCTGACACCAACCAATACTCTAGATTTAAGTTTGTATTACGTTAACAATTATTCTTCAAATGGTTGTTTACTAACCTTTGTTGGCGATGAATGCTTAACTACAGTTAATACCACTACGGGAAAATCAGCACCACTACAAACCAACGCCGTAGGTGCGACAGTAACTTGGCAAATTTCTCCCCGGATTAGCGCAGGTGTATGGGGTGGTTATACTAAATCTTATATTCCTGGGCAACCGGGAAATGTAGAGACAACGAATTATATGCTGTTTATGAATTTCCCTGATTTATTTGCTAAAGGAAATTTAGGGGGAATTTATGTCGGTCAACCTCCTAAAATCACCAGTAGCAACCTACCTGTAGGGAATAATGTCCCTGATTTTATCAATACGGGTTTAGGACGTGCAGGTGGACAACCAGGTAGTACTACTCAAATTGAGGCATTTTATCGTTTTCGGCTAACAGATAACATCAGCATCACACCAGGAATAATTCATATATTGCAGCCGGGACAGACACCAGATAGTGACTCAGTTACCATCGGCATTCTGCGGAGTACTTTTACTTTTTAATTCTGCTTTCACGTAAATATTTAAGACTAGCCCTTTCAAGGTGACTCCTAAAATCTGTTTTTTCTCTCTGTGTTGCGCCAGTTGCTTCTCCCAGGGGGAGACGCTACGCGAACAAGTCTCTTAACCGCAAGGGCGCACTGGCAACTCTATTGCCTCTGCGGTTAAAAAGTAATTTATTTAACCTTATTAGGCGCAGAGAACACAGAGTAAAGAGATTAAAGAGGAATTTTTTGACCAAAATTTTTACCCACCTTGAAAGGGCTAGTCCTGAATTAGATGAACAAACTGGGTGTCACCTGAAAGTAATCTCCAAGTGCCTTAGCTTGTGCCTTACTAATCGATCGCTTACCGTTGACAACCTCAGACACCACGCCGCTTGAACCGATGATGCCCACCAAGTCAGCTTGACGGGTGTCACTGACTTCCATAATGTGTTGGAGAATTTCATGCGGTGCAGATTCATCCATTGGATAGTTCTGTGCCTCATACGCTTCAATCAACGTTACTATCAGCTTATGCAGAGCTTGCTCTTCTGGACTCCGGTTCTTGCAAAATGTTAGACGCTCTGCCACAGCTAGGACGCGATCGTACTCCTCTTCCGTCTCAATCACCTTGGGAGCAACTTCAGCTAGCAGACTACTATAAGCAGCTTGGTCAAAAGTAAGGGTCATTTTTCCATTTACCTTTGTCGTATTGGGCATGAGTTAGAAAATATTTGTAGTAAACCGTTTGGTTTTCGTAGTCAATACCGACAATCAGGCGATAGTCATTACCTTTGATGTTAAAGACTGTAAAATTTCCAACCGCTTCAGCATCCCGATAAATCTGACGAACGTCCTCCAAGTTCTGCCATTCCACTTTCTTGACGGTTGCGGACCAGTCATCAATTTGCTTTATGACATCGGGGTAGTGGGCAGCATCAATGCGGAGGTTACGAATCGCAATCAGATGCATTTGTCTCTACGCTTTTTGTCCATACTCATTAATCAACAAAAAACGGCGTTGCTAATTAAATACTCTCAAAAAGAGAGTAAAATGTCAAGTTGCAAATGTCCATCGCCCTATTCCCAAGCATCTTCCTCTAACTGTCTCTCAATTTGAGAAATCGCCAACTTGATCACCGCCTGAACCGCCGCTTCCTCTTCTTCGGTTAATGCGGCTTGTAGAGGTTCTAAGGCAGTGCGATCGCCAATCTTCATCAATGCCAGAGCTGCCGCTTTTCGAGTTTCCCAATCGGTATGATGCAGTAACTCAACCAGGTGAGGAATCGCTGGTTGATAGGTGAGGCTGCCCAAGGCTGCTGCTGCTTCACACCGCACAATTTCAGATGGATCGGTGAGGGCGTTAACTAAAATATTAAATGCTCCTTGTTCAGTGCCTTCTTGAGCAATTTTAGCGATCGCACCCACCACCGCCGCCCGAACTTCAGCCGAGTCTGAGTTAATTTCTCGATATAAATGCTCCTTCGCTTCTGCCCCAATAAATCCTAACGCCCATACAGCATGACCTTTGGCACTTTCTGGATACTCGGTTGACGCTAAGATTTTCAGCAATGCTGGCACAGCTGCCTCACCTATTTTGGCAAGCGCTCCCACCGACGACCCTTTGACCACTGTATCTTCATCATTTAACAGGGCGTTGACCAAGGTGGGAACTGCGATCGGGTCAGCGATGAGTGTCAGGGTTTTGGCGCTAGCTCTTCGCACAACTGGGTTTGGATGATTTGCCACAGCTTCCATCAACAAAGGGGTTGCTGGTTTGCCGATTTTACCCAATGCCTCCGCAAAACTCAACCTAACCATGCCCCGTGAGTCTCCCATACTCTCAATCATCCGCTTGAGTAGCTCTTGGTCATTGGGATTAAAGCTGTTTAAGCCTAATTGCTTACTCACCACTTGAAATAAAGCATCGGTTTCATCATGGGACAGATTTAACGAATCCGTCCCGGATTGAGTTTCGGAGTTGAGCATATAACTTCTAGCTAAATTATCAAGTTGAATGAAGTACTTTGTCAGGTTAGTTTTGAGGGTTTGTAGTAAGTACTTTAGTGCTTGGAAAATAAGGACTTCAGTCCTTATTACGAACTCGCTTACCCATCAATTAAAACTTGACAGACTACTAGTTGCTGACACTCAGGGCAGCCTGTTGCTCGCGGAGTTCCTGGAGAGCAGAATCAATCTTGGCAAGCTCAGGCTCCAGTTTTGCCATAACGCTTACTTTCATCAACTTAGCCCGTTTTGCTGTTTCTGTAGTTTCTTGGACTAGACGTTCCCGATATTGCTCAAGTTCGGCAATGACTTCTGCTACATCTTGAGCGGTGATGTTATTGGTTGTTGTGAGTTCTGAGGTTTGATCCATAACTTTTGTTTCCTAAATGTGTGTTTATATGAATGATGTGTGATTAGGGTTCGAGTATCGTTTGTATTTAGTTACTCGCACTTAGCTGTTACATATAACTGAACAATTGGCAAGAGGCAACTAACTAAATAGCTGACAAATACATATATTGTGATCTTCTCAGATTGCGTTACCACTGGTAAAGCTTTTTGGCGGAAATCTTCAAAAGTTGGCTCGAACTCTATTACAGCCTTCGAGCTAACTTTTGATAAGTCTTTTAGTTTTTTTTGATTGAAAGTGCTTAGGCGTAGCCCGCACTTCTCTACGAGACGCTTCGCGTAGCTTGCTTCCACGAAGTGGTACGGCTGCGCTCAGTGACCGTCGTAGACATCGCACAGCATGATTTAGCACGGTGCAAAAACAGTTCAAGAGGTTTCCTCAAGTGGGAAAATATCCCCTCGTAAGTAGGACTCAAAGTTTTTCTTAAAGTATTGAATGCTCGTCACATTCGGCTCATCGCTTTCTGTTGGCGTGAATTCATAAATTGGTACTTTTTCTCTCGCCAGCTTGACCAAGCTAGGATGAAGTTGCTCAAAAGAATCTACTCTAAATATTGTGGTTTCAAATCTTAATTTAGCTGGATGAGCATATCCTAACTTCATCCAGGGCAACCAAGGACAGTCCCTCGCCCATTTAGCAGGAGGGACTTCAGTTGCATCCGGTCGGCAAGTATTTGATATAAAGTACTCAACTCCCTTAAACTTTTCTCCAGGACAATAGTCTGAATATTTGCTATCTCCTGCTAAGGGATGCGGGTATTCTAAAGGAATTTCCATAACAGAGGTAATATATCCACTACCTTTGGGTATGACAAATTTCTTTGGTTGGACTGAGCCTTGGACAATGCGGTTAGCAATGTGTACTACTGGTACTGGTTGACTTGCTGTTGGTGACTTCCAAAAGTGGAGAATTTCTTGCGTGTTCGGGTCACAAAATAAACCCAACTCTCGATTGATGCGATACCCAACTTCCCCGTACTCAGGATCGGGCTTGAGAAATACTTTGGTAGCATTCATCCCAATAATAGAAAACAATTTTTCCTTTGGCAAGTCTGGTGTTTCTTGCCACCAAATTTCCCCAGACCCAGTTGTAATAAAGCTGTAAACCATGATTTTTTCTGTAAAAATCGAGGTTATTAAATTCGTAGTCATCTAAGTAATCACTCATATTTGTTCCTGCGTAGACGCTTTTGGTAGTTCAATCCCCAAATAGAATTTACCGCTATTTCCAAATCCCCAGTACCCAGTCCCTAGTACGATAGTAAACGTGACCTTTGAGCAATTATCCAAGAGCAATTTACAGATCAATGGATAAACGTTTTTTTAAAATGTTTGGGCTAACAGAAGAACAAGCGATCGCAATTATCGATACACCATTAGAACAACTCGAAGACGCTTCTGATAAGTATATTGCTGTTTCCCATCTAATTAACTTCCCAACAGAGCAATCGATCGCGGCTTTAGTGCGGGCGATTGAAACCAGTAACCCTGATGAGTTAGACCACCGCATTGTTCGACGCAAGGCTATAGAAAGTCTGGGGCGATTGCAGGCCGAATCAGCTTTACCTATAATTCGGCAGTGCCTTAAAGATGATGATATTTATACTGTTGAAAATACCGTGTGGGCGATCGGAGAAATCGGGACTAAAGATCCAGAAATTCTCGAAGAGGTGGCGCAACTGCTCGATAAACCAGGCCAAATCTATCGAGTAATTATTCACACCCTAGCTAACGCTGACTATCAGCCGTCCTTAGAGCGTGTAAATAAATTTACTCAAGTTGAGGATGAACCTACCCGTAGTGCAGCGATCGCTACAGTTTGCCGGTTCACAGGTGACTATTCTCAAATTACTGAGGTGATGGCGCTGCTGCAAAGTTCCAGCGTCAATGCACGGCGCGGTTGCATTCAAGACTTGATTGATTCACACTACTACAAAGCCATTCCAGAAATCGCCCGTTGTCCTGTATCTCTGGTATTTCGGTTGCGAGGATTGCGGATGCTTTTGGATGCAGGTGTCCCCAGTGGTGAAATTACCTTTACAGAAATTCAACCTTACTTAGAGCAAGTACTCTACGATCATCCCAACGAACTTGATCTAGTACATGAGTATGACGCTACCCCAGTACTAGATTTTCTCATTAATGAACTCTACGAAACCGATTTTGGACGCTGCTATTTAGCAACAAAAACCTTACTTGATATCTATCCAGAAGAAGCACCAGCAGCACTTTTAGCAACTTATGGAGATAAGGCATATAACGATTATGGCGCTCATTATCATGTGATGAAACTTTTCGGCTGGCTGAAATATGCTCCCGCTTATGATTTGTTGGTAGAAAATCTGCACAACCGCGAACCCCAGTTTCAAAAATCTCGTGCGGCGTGTGCGATCGCCCTTGGTGAATTGGGTGATTCACGAGCAATTCCTGAACTCAAAATTTGCCTAAATACGCCGATTTGGGATTTAAAATATGCTTGTTTATGGGCGCTAGATCGTTTAGGAGACTCATCCGGTGGGGAAATATGCGATCGCGATCGTGACTGGTTAATTAGGGCAAAAGCGACGAGTTAATGAATAGTTAGGAGTTATATCATGTCCGCTTGAATACTTACTAAACCCGAAGAACCCCACCCCGCCAAAGCTGCGCTTTGTCTCCCCTCCCGAAGAGCGGGGAGGGGTTGGGGGTGGGGTTCTTTATTCTTTACACCCCTAGCACTTCAGGACTTGCTACTCGTGACAGCCTCGTTTAAAACTAACTCTGGTTGTGGTGTCTCCTCTTCTTCTTCTGGCAAACCGTAAATTGACCTGTATAACTTCACGTACTGCTTGGCAGATTGATACCAACTAAAATCTTGACTCATGCCGCGTTTTTGTAGTTCTTGCCATTGGGGTTTGAAACGGAAACCTTCCCAAGCGCGGATCATACAGGTGAAAAGGTCTAGCGGTTCATACCGGTCAAAGCAATAACCAGTACCTGCGACATTTTCAGGGTCATAATGGGTTACTGTGTCAACTAATCCACCTGTACGGCGGACAATGGGCACGGAACCGTAACGCAAAGCCATCATTTGGCTAATACCGCATGGTTCAAAACGACTGGGCATTAAGAAAGCGTCAGTACCAGCGTAGATCCGGCGAGACAGGGCATCGTTATACAGTAGGTAAGTTGCCATGCGTCCGGGAAAGCGGGATGCTAATTGCCACATCTGAGTTTCATAGTAGCGATCGCCTGTCCCTAACAACACAAACTGGGCATCTGTATAAGAAAGGAAGCGATCGAGGATTTGTAATATCAAATCAATGCCTTTTTGTTCCACTAATCGTGTCACAATCCCGATTAAAAAGGCTTTGGAGTTGACTTCTAATCCTACTTCTTGTTGCAGAGCAATTTTGCTGGCTTTGCGTTTCTCTAAACTATCAGCAGTAAAGGTTTGAGCAATATATTTGTCATTTTCTGGGTTATAAACCTCAGTATCAATACCGTTGATAATCCCAGATAACTTACCGCTAATAAAGGACAGCAAACCTTCTAATGTTTCACCGTAAGTAGGTGTCTTGATTTGCTCGGCGTAGGTGGGCGAAACTGTATTTACCTTATTGGCAAATTGCACCGCCGCCGCCATTACATTGTGTCCTTGCATATACCAGGGACACCAAGTAATTTTCTCTAAATACCAACGCCACGGACCTTGATAAGCCAGGTTATGAATGGTAAATACCGTGGTGATATCAGGATCTTGGTGCATCCATACGGGAATCATCCCCGTATGCCAATCATGACAATGAATAATTTCTGGCTTCCAATAATTCCAGGCAAACTCGGCTGCACCATTAGAAAATAAGGTGAACCGCCAGTCTTCACCATCTCCAGAATAAATGTGGCGGGGTAGGAAGGCGGGATGTCCAAATAAGTACAAGGGAACATCAGTACCAGGCAGAATGCTTTCATAAACAGCAAATTCCTGGAACATGGCAGATCCTCGCCAGATGGGTTCTTTGGGAATTTCCATTTTGTCTGGCAGGAAGCCATAGTAAGGCAAGAATATCCGCACGTCATGCCCCATTTCTCTCAAGAATTTGGGTAATGCCCCGACAACATCACCCATTCCTCCTACTTTGGCAATGGGTGCTGCCTCTGCTGCAACAAATAGAATCCGCATGGTAATTTTTGCTTCCCTGAGTCTATATTGTCAAATTAACTCTTTGATCCCGACCAAGGCGATTTGTCGCGTCTTTGGTGCAACGGCGATCAATTCTTATCTAATCACATCGGCTTGCCCAATTGCTTAGGAACCGCGCTGAATCACCGCAAAAATTTCTGATAAAATTTCTTGCGCTCCCTGGTGCCGCAACAGTTCTGCTAGTTCTATGCCTAGTGCTTCAGCATTGTTAGCTTGACCAGTGACGGTATCTTTTACGAACTTTTGACCATCTATACTGGCGACTATTCCTGTTAGAGTCAAATTCTCACCAGATATTTCTGTATTTACACCGATAGGTACTTGACAGCCGCCCTCTAAAGAGCGCAGAAAAGAGCGTTCGGCGAGACAGCGATCGCGTGTTTGGGGATGTTCGATCGCTTTGAGTAGAGATAGCAATTCACTATCATCAGCACGACATTCAATCCCTAAAGCACCTTGTCCAACGGCGTGGAGGGAGATTTCATTGGGTATAACTTGATGAATGCGATCGCTCATTCCCAATCTTTCTAACCCTGCTGCTGCCAAAATTAGGGCATCATATTCGCCTGCATCCAGTTTTGCCAACCGTGTAATCAAGTTTCCCCGGACATCCTTAAATGTAAAGTGGGGGAAGTGATGACGTAACTGTGCTAACCGCCGCAGCGAAGATGTACCAATTAGCGCACCTTCTGGCAATGTATCGATTTGTTTATCTTTGTGTTTTTCATGCACCACTAATGCATCGGCTGGGTTTTCCCGTTCCGTAATTGCCGCCAGTGTTAACCCTTCTGGTAAATGAGTCGGCAGATCCTTGAGGGAATGAACGGCAAAGTCAATCTCCTGATTGAGCATTCCGACTTCAAGTTCTTTAGTAAAAAGTCCTTTATCACCAATCTTAGCTAATGCTACATCCAAGATTTTATCGCCTTGGGTAGACATGGTGTGGACTTCAAAAGTTATATCAGGGAATCTTTTCTCTAGTTGCTCTTGTACCCAATAGGTCTGAACCAGAGCAAGTTGGCTTTTGCGTGAGCCGATCCGAATAGTGCGTGGGGGACTAGAAACAACTGATGTCATAAAACAATATAATATCGCAGGCGATAAATTCACTCTCATCTAGACTACCGTAGTCAGGGACTCATAAGAATTTGGGATTTGGGATTTGGGATTTAGGATTACAATTCTTTACCAAAAGTTTGTTTGAGGAATCTCAAATATATAGAAGGGAGTAGGGAAGCTGGGGACCTCTCTGGGGATAAGGGGTAATGGGACTACAAACCTTGAATTATTCACGCCGCTCTACTTACTCAGGGTTAAGCTGTTGGGTATTTAATTTGTATATGCGATGCGCTCATGTTGCCCGCACTACAATAATTTTACGTTTTCGTGTTATACAATTTAGCTGCACATCAGCTTAGTATACTGGTTAAAAGTAGTAATAATTGACGCATAGTAAAATCCTTATTTTTAAGTATGGAAATTTGATATTTTAGGTAGCGTTGAACTCAGAATCACAGTCGGAAGTGGTATGCTCCACAAATAAGTGTGATGGTTCGCGCTAAGTTTTCTATATTCTGGCTACCAAGACACTCCCGCGATGGAGTTTTGGTTAAAAGAAAAAGACTGCAACCACACGGAATCGAAAGGGGGAAAGCGATCGCTAGTATATATACTTACTACATCAGTCAGAAAAAGGGATGAAGTTTTTTAAGCAAATAAAAACTATATTTTTGTTAGAAGTATGATACTTGCATCTAAAACATTGTCATTATACGTTAAATTACGACAAAACTCTTGCATTTATCATTAAAATAACTGTATTCTTTATAATGTCGAAAAATTTTTTTTCACAAAAGCAATAACAGAGCATAATTTCAGCACATCGGCAAAAGCATTGCCTTGGCAAATCGATAAATATCGGTATTAAACCAAAATATGTATGCCGTTGTCGCTGGGCATGATGAATGATAAATCAAATATTTTTTTTGATGTTTATAGTATACCAAGAAATTCAAAACTTTCCCTGTTTCCTATATCCTACAGGCCATACTAATCTTAACAGAGAAGAGTATCGGCTAAATTTTCTGGGTTCCATCTCTCTAATCGGGGCAAGAAATCTATTCTGTGCTGGCTGAGTTTGGGATTTCAAGACCATTTTATCAACGAATCACAACCAGGAAAATTATGACCTCTTTAGATCCTAATTTTTTTGACATCCCGGACAAAAGCCTAATCATCATCGGCCCAGCCGTTGATGACTATAAAAAGCTAAATGGCAATAACTTGGAAGTCATCTTTAAAGACGTAGTAAATACAGAAGTCAGAACGGTAACTTCAGAAGCACATAAGCTGCTGAAAGTTCCACCGAAGGAATTGTTAGTGCCTCCTGGTGATTTCAATCCGACGCTACTACTGTTTTTTGCATCTGTGACAGTGCTAGTTTTATCTAACTGTGGTTATTGGCTTTGGCAATGGCCAGATTGGCTGTGCTTTAGTTTTAATACTATTGCTTTGCATTGTGCTGGAACGGTAATTCATGATGCTTGTCATCAATCTGCCCACCGCAATCGAGTAATTAATGCCATGCTAGGGCATGGTAGCGCCCTGATGCTAGGGTTTGTTTTCCCAGTGTTTACGCGAGTACATTTGCAGCATCATGCTCATGTTAACCATCCCAAAGATGACCCAGATCATTTTGTTTCTACGGGTGGTCCTTTGTGGCTGATTGCATTTCGATTTTTGTCTCACGAGGTGTTTTTCTTTCAACGACGACTCTGGCGCAAATATGAACTATTGGAATGGTTCATCAGCCGCTCAATTGTGATTGCAATTGTTTATATATCAGTTCAATATCATTTTTTAATGTACGTTCTCAATTTTTGGGTTGTACCTTCTGGTATAGTGGGACTAATACTAGGCTTGTTTTTTGATTATTTGCCCCATCGTCCTTTTGTTGAACGCGACCGCTGGAAAAATGCTCGTGTATACCCTAGCCCAGTTCTTAATATCCTGATCTTAGGCCAGAACTACCATTTAATTCATCATTTATGGACTTCTATTCCCTGGTATAAATATCAGTCTACATACTATGTAATGAAGCCTTTATTAGATGAAAAAGGCTGCTATCAAACTTCAGGATTACTACAAAAGAAGGACTTATTAGAGTTTATTTACGATATTTTTGTAGGAGTTCGGTTGAATCATCAAAAAACTAAAAATGTTGAATCATCAAAAAACTAAAAATAAAGATGAATAATGAATTCGTGAATAAGCTGTTACCCATTTAAGTTCGATATTAACTTATGAGTTTGTCATTAGTCATTTGTAAATAACCAATGACTAATGACTCATCCAAAATTAATACTCCCTTGTCTGGGTTTCCTTTTCATAATTAGGGTCTTCAGTACCCAGCAGTTTGTCCCAGAACGTAAAATACAAACCGTAGTGTACTTTATACTTGCTATGATGCATGGAATGATGCATAGAACCGATAAGCCACCTGCCAATCCAGTAGCTCTTAGATGAGGAGGGAAGTACCTCAAATCCGAGATGGGTAAACACTGCCCACACTGTCATAGTTATCAGTGCAGCAACTAAGGTGATAAAATGCAACGGAACTATGAAGCTTACACCTACAAAGAAAAGTGCTTGGACGATGGCCTCTGGGAAGTCGAACGCAGAGGAACTCCAGGGCGTTGGCTGTCCTGAACGGTGGTGTCCATAATGCATCCATTTAAAAATCAGAGGCTGGTGAAACATCCGATGCATAAAATAAAAATAAGTATCCTGAAGAACTAGCACCGCAATAAAGCTAACTACTAAATACCATAGCCCGTATTTGTATATATCAGTGTATAAAAGCGTTGCTCCCAAACTATACTCTGAGATCATAAACGCTCCACAAATAGCAAAAACCACTGTTGAGAGTACCGATAATTCGATATCCTTTTTAATGGAAGAACTCATCAACGGTTTTAAATGCAAACTCCTGTTGGCGAGGGACTTTCCCAGAACTAAATAAAAGAGCAAGTATGCTCCCCCAGCGATTAGAAAGTATCGGGCAAGAGTGATCAGGAAGAGGAAAAAGCAATAATACCAAAATGAGTGGTTCGTCAATTAGACCCATCCGTAATATTAATTTGGTGAAATGAAAATGTTAATTATGTCCAATTGTTTTGGTCTTCATTGCCAAAAATGGTCAAATTACGATTTTATTTGTTAATCGACAAAATCCACTGCTTATTTTACAACATCAAGTAGTTAAGCTAATATATGTTAATTTTTAATAAAAATTTTTAATAACTTATCGCTGTTCCTAGAAAAGATTTTTGGTCAACTTTAATTTTAGGGTTGATGCTGCGATCGCACATCGCCCTGAACTTGCTCCCCTTTGTCCGGGATTTTCGGCATTTCCCTGATAATTTGGTATCTTCGATTAATCATCCAAGCTTAGTTGTAATTCCTTATGAATCGTTCCGCCTGTCTCATCTTCAATCCTGTTGCGGGTCAGGGCGACCCAGATATAGAACTGGCAGAAATCCGCGCAATATTAGAGCCAGATATTGACCTAGATATTTATCTCACAACTGAAGAAATCGACGCTGACCAACTGGCATATCAAGCGGTAGAGCGAGGGGTAGATGCAATCATTGCTTCGGGAGGAGATGGTACCCTTTCGGCGGCGGCGGCGGCGGTAGTGGGTACTGATATTCCATTTGGGATCATTTCTCGTGGCACAGCAAACGCTTTTGCCACAGCTTTAGGAATTCCTGACACGATCGCAGGTGCATGTGAGACAATTTTGCAAGGAGGAACCAGCCTTGTAGACGTAGCCTATTGCAACGATCGGCCAATGGTACTCTTGGCAGGTATTGGCTTTGAGGCTGAAACTGTAGAATTGGCAGACCGCGAAGCAAAAAACCGCTTTGGGATGATGGCTTACATCTTGGCAGGAATCCAGCAATTAAGAAGCTTAAAAAATTTTGATGTTGAAATTGAAACTGAAGACAAGATCATTAAAACTAAAGCCTGTGCAGTCACAGTAGCAAATGCTGCACCTCCCACTTCAGTCTTAGCTCAGGGACCAGCAGGTTTGATTTATGATGATGGGTTACTAGATTTAACGATTGTAGCTCCAGCAAACAAGGCAGGAGCGATCGCCGCGACATTTCATCTATTTCAAACCGCTTCTACAGGTAACGCCGCAGAGCGGAATGATATTGGTTTCCTGCGAGCCAAACAATTTAAAATTACCACTGAGCCACCACAAAAGGTTGTTCTAGATGGTGAAATCGTGGGCACAACACCAGTAGAAATTAAGTGTGTACCAGCAGGGTTGCGAATTTTTGTGCCATTAGTAGAAGAAGTTGAGCCTACAGAAAAACTAGAGGGACTCCCTAATCTGACTATTGAGATGAAAGATACAGTAGGAGAATGAGGGTATGGGGCATGGGGCATGGGGCACAAGAGGGGAAAGACTTACTGCAACTTCTCCCCTGCTCCCCTTCAATTAAAGATTCAGGAGTAGGTTGCATTGAAACTTGTATCTGATCCGGCGATCGCTAACAAAATTCGTAAAATGAATCAGCGAGTACGGTGGCAAGATCCGTTAATTGTGGAACGGAACATCGACCAAACTCGGCTGGTGTTAGAGGATGGTCAAACAGACAATTCTGAATTCTCATTTTTAGTTGTAGGTGATAGTGGCTCCGGTAAGCATCGGGGTCACAATCCTCAGCGACAGGTAGCTGAACTCATGCTGCCCCATCACAACGAATCCCGTTTTATGCTGCATACGGGGGATGTGATCTATTTAGTGGGGTCGAGTGAATACTACCAGCAGAACTTCATCGAACCTTACCGAGAGTTTATCTTGGGGGGAGAGCATCCGAAACAGATTGCTTATGACCAGATGGTTTTTAAGCTCCCCATTTTACCAGTACCGGGAAATCACGATTACTATAACTTGCCGATTTTATTGAGCTTGGCATCCTTAACAACATTACCCATTCGTCGGCTGTTGCGATCGCGCTTAGACTTAGATGTGGGCTTGCATGGCTCAGGAACCGGTGAAGCTTACGCACGGGCATTTCTCGACTATCTGAAAGCGTTTCCGCTTCCAGGAGAGTTAAACGATCATTTAGATCAGTACTACACAGCCAAGACAGATACAGGTCGTTGTATTTCATATCAACCTGGGCACTTTACCCGGCTTCCCAATCGCTATTACACTTTTCGCTATGGCGGTATTGATTTCTTTGCCTTGGATTCTAATACATTTAACGATCCACCACCGCTACCGAAAACAAGAGAAGGTGATGCTAATCGCAAACTCTTAGAAAAACGTCGTCAAGATTTCGAGCAAGAAAAGCTGCAAATCATTGAAAATTCATCAAAGCTTCGTCCCGAAAATCCCAACGAAGCCGACCAATTAGACGACTTCCACGCCAAGCTGTCACAAATTGAAGAACTTATTGTTGATATCGATAAGCAACTAGCCACTAATAAAACAACGCTGACTGATACCGAACAACTAGACTGGCTCAAACAAAGATTAATTGCATCTTGGAATAATTCTGAAGTTCGGGGAAGGGTGATTTATTTCCATCATCCTCCCTATGTAACTGAAGCGACGAAGTGGCAACAAGCCCAAACTCTAATTATTCGCGATCGCCTCCGTGGTGTGTTGGATGCGGTAGCTAAAGAAATCGGTTCCCTAACTCAGGGGCGTTCCTTGGTGGATTTGGTATTAAACGGTCACGCGCACTGTTTAGAACACCTTGAAACAATGGATACAGGACACGCTGATTCTGGTATTCACTGGATTGTTTGTGGTGGGAGCGGGTTTAGTTTGCGCCGCCAACGGATTGAGGGAGCAGATTTAATGGAGGATAATAAATTAGTGGCGCGATCGCATCTCTTCATTGGTCGCAACGGTCAAGGTTCTCAGAAGCGACGACCTTATTCAGGTTTACGCATTGACGTTAAAGGCGATGGACAACCTAAGTTTATTGTCCGTCCTTTGGTTGCCGAATGGTATCAGCGCCAATGGCATAATCGTGAACTTGAGCCATTGATTATCTAGTGATAATGTCTCATTAGTTACGAGCGCTGAAAAGTTCGTAGTCAGGACTTTAGTCCGAGATTTTTAAGCACGAAGTACTTACTACGAACTCAGCAAAACAAGAGAGGCTTTGAATGTTACTTCCCTTCCCAATATATAAGGGAAGGAGTTGAGGGTTAGGTATCTATTAGACTCAACTCAGAAACGCTATATTCGCAGCTCCAGATTAAGAAATCTACATTCCTTATTCTTCTGGCTCTAAATCGGTTTCTTCCTCTTCATCTTCTTCACTGGCTTTAGCTACGGAGTTAGCAGAAACAACAGCACCTTTATCTAGCTTTTCACGCACCAATTGCTTAATTTGTTCAGCAAATTCAGGTTTTTCTTCTAAATACTTAATGGCGTTGTCTCGTCCTTGGGAAACATTCTCACCGTTGTAACTATACCAAGCTCCTTTGCGGATAATAATGCCAGTTTCTTCTGCTAGATCAACAATACAACCCAGAGTAGAAATACCTTTACCAAAAATAATGTCAAATTCCGCTATTCTAAAAGGCGGCGCTACTTTATTTTTGGCGACTTTGACTTTAACGCGATTACCATATTCATCTGTACCTTTTTTCAAGGTTTGAATTCGGCGAATATCCAACCGCACCGAAGCGTAAAATTTCAATGCGTTACCGCCAGTAGTAGTTTCTGGGCTACCGTAAGTAACACCGATTTTTTGCCGCAACTGGTTGATGAAAATTACTGTACAACCAGATTTACCAATATTTCCAGTAATTTTACGCAAAGCTTGGCTCATTAACCGTGCTTGCAAACCAACGTGGGTGTCACCCATATCACCTTCAATTTCAGCACGGGGAACCAGTGCTGCTACTGAGTCAATGACTACAATATCAACCGCAGCAGAGCGAACCAGCTGATCGACAATTTCCAAAGCTGATTCGCCAGTGTCAGGTTGGGAAATCAGCAAATTGTCAATATCTACACCTAATGCAGCAGCATAAGTAGGATCAAGGGCGTGTTCAGCATCAACAAAGGCAGCAATACCACCATTTCTTTGCACTTCGGCGAGGGCGTGTAGCGCTACTGTAGTCTTACCGGAACTTTCAGGCCCATAAATTTCAATTACCCGCCCCTTGGGTAAACCACCACCCAATGCTAGATCCAAGGTGAGCGCCCCACTAGAAATCGTCTCCACTCGCATCCGGGTAGCATCGCCCAGGCGCATAATTGCTCCTTTACCAAAGCTTTTTTCAATCTGGTTAAGCACCATAGTCAGCGCTTTCTGCTTGCCAGAAGTATCGGTGTTGATAGCCATTTCTGCCTCTAATGCCTCTAAATATATGGTTTTAACGAGTGTTAGCTTCTGAGTCTGAGTAGAACAGATATACTATTTTAACCAGAAAATTCTGGAATAGGACTTCTTAAATCAAAAAAGGGGTGTGACAAGATCGTAACTCGATCGCTACCACATTAGGGTAGTTCTGCACAATTATACCAACTTGCATTCAGAGATAGCTAAACCGCCAACTACGCTAAATACACCAACAGAGGAGAAATAATTATTAAGTGCAAGCTCACAGAGAATTAGTATAAGTTCTCTGATTCCAGGTGTTTGAGCGTTTTGTCAACGAGAGTCCAGTTTCAGTGATGGTTCGTGGGCTTTTAGAGAAAGCCCTATGTCCTCAAATCCTAGATGAACTGTTTGAGCGTAGTGCAAAAAAACCCAATACACTCGTGAGTTATTATTCTCTACGTTCGTCAATTTAATGAGCCTTGTCGTCTGCGGAATTCACCCATCAGTACATGCAGCACATCAAGCATCAGTTGAGGAAATTGGTGTTTCAGTGACATCAGTCTACAACAAAATCAATGGTATCGAACCTAGTACCAGTGGAGAATTAGTCAGAGAGGTTATCGAGTCAAGATTATTGACGGTAACGCGATCGCTAGCAGCGAACATCGCCTAAAAGCATTACGTGAAATTAGTAGTGCCCCATTACCAGGTCAATCCTTGGTCGTACTTGACCCAAGCTTGATGCTGGCAGTGGTCATGCCCAAGAGGACTGATCTCAAGAATCGACCTCATGTCTCAACTTATAAGATTGTGAACCAGAAAAAACAGGAAAATAACACACCTTGAAAGGGCTAGTCCTATAATTATATTTGTCCTACTGGGATTAATAGTTGTATTTGAGAGCGATCGCTATACCTCTAATCGCTAATTCGCTGGACAAAGCTAAACAATAAGTACATATTCTGCTATAGTTTTCCTATCGCTAAATATGTAAGAACCTTTAGGATGCAGCTAACACTCTGGGAGTTTGTTTGCGAACCCTCAGACGATGGCTACCCTCTCTTATAATTAATCACCTGGTCTAATCGTGGCAAAGCACTCACTGCTGACTCTCGAATGTATGGATCAACAGATTCATCATTTGTCAATGCCGTCAGCACTTCCACCCCTCGGATATCACCCATCGAACCGAGTGCATTGACGATCGCTACAGCCACCGCCACATTATCGATTGTTTTTAGAGCTTCACTTAAAATCTCAAAGGCAGGAGAACCAATTTCACCCAGCGCCATCACTGATGAAATATAAACAACAGGATTTTGGTCATTGAGCGCTGTTTTCAATCCCTGTAAGCCCTCAGTCGGGAAGGGAACATCGGGATGGTTAGCAGCAACTTGTGCCAGAGCTTTAGCACAGCTACCCCGAATGGTCGCATTATCGCTATTTACTAATGACTCTACCAGTAGCGGTACAGCATCTATACCAATAGCACCCAGTGCCTTGACTGCTGCTCGACGGTAGGTAACATCTTCCTCATCCAAAATACCCATCAGCCGAGGAATGGTATTTTCATCACGGACATCAGCTAGTTCCCACATAGCTCGTTCCCGCAGATTCGGGTTGGGGTGTTTTAACTGTTCAAATAGAGAATCTATTGTCATAAAATAAAATTTCCCTGTCTAAATCCCCCAATTTCAATCATGAATTACGAATTAGTAACAACTGAGGGACTCTTGGCCAGTCACTCAACCAAATACAGGCAAAGCAACAAACTGAGAGTCCCTGAGTTTTAGAGTATGACGATCGCTCGTCTATTCAATCCTTGTTACTATGACAGGGAGTTGATTACATAGTCGAGAAGAGCGCGGAACTCACCCAAAGCTTGAGGAGACAAGTCACGAGGAGAGCAAGCGCGATCGCGAGTGTAAGTCAACGCGGTAACATAAGGAGCTGTGGGCAGACCCAAAGAGCGATAAACTTCACGAGCACCTGCAATACCCCACTCATCCAGAGGTCCAGTACCGCCCACAACTAAGCTGTAGTTAATCAAGCGTAGGTAGTGCTTGATGTCGCGGAGGCACTTGTCTTTCTTGACTTGGGTAGCGCCAGCTTCACCATCTTGGGTCAAGTAAGGATATTTCTTGAAGGCAGCATCATAAGCTTCCTTAGCGACGTTATCGATACCAGCAGCTAGCTTTTCAGCAGCTTCTAGACGAGCGCTAGCACGTTGAATGCTACCTTGAACTGATTCTAGATCAGAGGTAGTTGGGAAACGACCTGCTGCATCAGCAGCTCCAATAACCGTAGTGATAACTGATTTCATTGCTTTTTATACTCCAGATTAGATTTGATCGAGTTTTAATTTCAGTTGGCTTGACTAATAGGCTTTAGGCGTTAGCGATTAGCAATTAGCTCAGAGCAGAAATAACGCGATCGAAGTAGCTAGCAGCTTCAGCAGCTAGAGCAGAACAGTCGCCTTGAGGAGTGTCCAATTTGCGGAATCTTTTGCCAGCGTTAGCTTCGGTGTTGGTGTTGGTGATGTGAGCGACACTGATCGCCTTGAGAATCTGAACAGCACGTACAGAAGAGGCGGTAGGTACGCCCAAAGCTGCGTAGGTTTCTTTCAGACCGTTCAAAGCACGATCGTCTAATACAGAAGAATCACCAGCCAACAATGCGTAGGTTACGTAGCGCAGGATGATTTCAGCATCACGTAGACAAGCAGCAGTCCGACGAGTGGGGTACAAGTTGCCACCAGCTTGAAGCAAACCAGCGTTTTCACAGGCAATCCCAGCGATCGCATCAGAAACTGCACAGCTAGCATTGCTGGCGATCGCATTCACTGCATCAAGGCGCTTGTTGCCTTCAGCAATGAAAGACTTCAGGGCTGCTAAGTCAGCACCACCGATAGCGGCGGTCTTGGCATCTGCCGTAATTACAGCTCTGGAAAAAGCATCAAGAACCATGAGTTCTCCTTAATATTCACAAATGGCGGATATTATCTGGCGTGTTCTCGATCAGATTAACTGCGAGTAGCCAAAGAAAAACATAGGGGATCAATAGTACCCTAGTCTTTACTATGAGAGACAAAGTAATAATCTGTAATATTTAATTGGGGATTGGGGATTGGGGATTGGGCACAAGAGGCAGGGGGGAAAGACTTACTGCAACTTCCTTCCTAGTCCCTAGTCTCCAGTCCCTAGTGCCTAGTCCCCAGTCCCTAGTCCCTAGTCCCTAGTCCCTAGGGCGTGTTTTCAAAGTCTTAGATCCCCTCAACCCCCCGATAAATTGGGGGGCAAAGAGTCTCTTAAAGTCCCCCAATTTATCGGGGGATTTAGGGGGATCTAAAAAGTTAGGAGGCTAAACGAGCAGTTTGAAAACACGCCCTAGTCCCTAGTACAAGAAGGCAAAAGTAAAAAGAAAGAATGCTTATTTTGTAGGCTTTCTGGCTATTTAAAATGGTTGCTTTATTTCTGCCGTGTCGTACTAGTCCCCAGTACCCAGTCCCCAAAAAATTAAGACTTACGCATTTCAATGGAACTCTGCCACTGCGTAAGTCTTAAAGAAAAAATATTATTTTTTACTTGATCAAGCTTCTTTGAGCAGGTGTTTGACCAAATTATCTTTCACCATCATCTGCCGTAAAACTTCTAATAAAAAATCCTGAGCCTCTTCTTGACTCAAATTCTTTACCTGGTCTTTCAAGTTTTGTAAGCGAAACTGCTGTTCTAAAGTTAGTTCGATTGGGAAGTTCATCATTAACTCCTCGGATTTACTGGCTCGAAGGGTATTTTTTATTACCGCTAGTGAAGGCGTGGGCTGCCGTAGACATTTATTTATAATAGTTTAGCACTTGGATATTAAAACGTCTAGGTTGTCAAGTCATGATAAATAGACATAATGAAAGTTTACAATTACATAATAATTATGTTTGTCTCTCCCTTTCCAGGGAGTTTCTTGAACCAGACCACTAATAGCTGTAATGTTTAGAATGTTTAGATACCAATAACTTTAAAAAGAAATAACCCGTAAAACATCGTCCGCAGGAGTAATAAGTAGGAGTCAGAAGATTGATAGACGCAATGGAATTTTTTCAGCTAAGTGCTGGTAAGTGGCGATCGCAACGTGCAACACATCATCTGGCGTTCAAGCGCTCAGAGACGGGAGAATCGGATATACAGGTAGAAACTCTCGATGCCGATCATCCCGAAATCATTGAACTGTGCCAGTATCATGAGATTGACCCCAGCCTTTCAGTAGGAGGGTCGCGTGTGCGTTGGCTAGGCACAATGGCTTGGGATCGAGAGGGTGAAGAGAACCATGAGGGAAAAACTATATTTGCGATCGTGCCTGATGGCGATAACCCAAGAGTTGGTAAATTACTCCGCGAAAGAGGTTATGCCGAAATCATGCCTGTAGTCGGTCTTTTTCACATGGATGATGAAGATGGACTAGTGTTGACAACCGAATACGAAACAATGAGTTCCATAGAGCGATTCTGGTTTGCCAGCCCAAATATGCGAATGCGAACCAGTACAGTCAAACGGTTTGGCGGCTTTAGCACGGCATCATTTTGTACGGAAACCCGTATTGATGCTTCTGTTGAGGTTGTCAGCGCACAAGAAGTAACACTAAAACAAGGGTCTGATATTCTGGAAAAAAGAGAGTTTTATTCAGTTTTGGGGTGGTGAATTATCTCAAGCAGAGTGATGCTTTTACTCGTGGGCAAGATTACCTGCGTCTGGTACAGGGACTTGCCCTAGAGCCGGGTATGGTGGATGTGTTTGATAACTTGCGCGATCGCATCCCCATTTGCACTTGGATCGGCGAGAATATTAACACCGTCAACGCTCAGATCAACGCCTATCTAGAAGTTTGTCATGAGTGCTTTCATCCCCAAGAGCGTCGCCATATCCAAATTTTTGCAGTACCCATAGCTCAATCCTTTGGCATAGATGGGCTGTGCAATATTCTCACCAACCCAACTACTATTTTGGTAGATGTCGGTCGAGTTGCACCTAGAGACTGGTTTGGTGTAGTCGTCCATGAGTACGCCCATGCACATCTAGGAGACTTTGGACACAATCAGCAGTTTGCTAGCATCCTATCTCATCTATGTTTAGGACTGGGATTGGAACCACCCCACTGGGAGGCAGGGATGGAAGCAACTTTGCGTAGCTGGCCTCACTGTAAGTCAACCCTAGATCCCCTGAAATTTTGGATAGGTCACTGAAGAGAGGCAAGGGGTATAGATCAGGGAGAATAATTAATCTAATCCCTAATACTTCTCTATGAGAGGCTGCGCCAACGACAAAGCCCCATGCCCCATTAATTTCTTTTGCTAAATGTTAAAAATGATTGCTTCAGATCAAAAAGGTGAAACTGAATCTCCTAATCTATAAATATGTGAACAAAGTTTTTTAGTCATTAAGTTGGAAGCTCCAGTCCCTTGATTAATTAACTATGGGTTGAATCAGCAGGCTAATCGTTTTTCCTACGAATACTGAAATCACCCTTAGTTAAGTTTCGTGAAATTTTATCAGAATCTGAATTTCTGATCCAACTACTCCCTTAATATGTGATTAAAAGTTGTTAACTTTAATTAAGAACATGGAGGCTTTAGAGTGCCAATTCCTCTGTTAGAATATGAACCTTCAAGTCAAAACCAGCGTGTAGCTGGATATGAAGTACCGGGTGATGAACAGCCCAGGATTTTTAATACAGACAATATTCTGTCTCCGTCAGATTTAGGCGATCTGATCGAAGCAGCATATCGTCAAATTTTCTTTCATGCCTTTGCTGCCGATCGCGAAACATATTTAGAGTCTCAACTCCGTAATGGACAAATTACAGTGCGAGACTTTATTCGTGGGTTGCTGCTTTCCAATACCTTTAAGAGAAGCTTCTACGACCTCAACAATAATTATCGCTTTGTTGAGCAAGTAATCCAGCGTGTTCTAGGACGCGACCCATACAACGAGCGGGAAAAAATCGCTTGGTCAATTGTAGTTGCTACCAAGGGTATTGTCGGCTTTGTTGATGAAGTACTCAACACTGAAGAGTACCTGAGCAATTTTGGTTACTCCACAGTGCCTTATCACCGCCGTCGGATACTGCCATCCCAGTCTGAGGGTGAATTGCCATTCAACATCAAATCTCCGCGATACGAAGATTACCACCGTACCAAATTGGGTTTCCCCCAAATTATTTGGCAGGTAGAAGTACGCAGATTCCTACCACAAGAGCAAAAGCCCAAGGCTGGCGATCCAGCTTTATTCTTGGCAATGGCACAAAGTGTCAATGCTACTGGCAATGCGCCACAACGGATCTCGTCATTCAACATCGATATCGAAAAGTCTGTACCTTATCGGCAACTGGCAGGAATTAAATAACGATTTTTGGTCAGTGGTTGGCTAGTACATCCGTTTGATCGATCATTTTATAGCGTGCATAAGTCTTGGGTTATGTAGGAGTTTCATTTAGATATAGGACTACTATTTGATTTTCAAAAAGATACGTAGGGTGTGTTAGCACCAGCGTAACGCACTAAATCCTTAGGAATGGTGCGTTACGGATTTCATCCTAACGCACCCTACAGTACCTAATTTTGTTCAAAAATCAAATAGGAATCCTATATAACTAAGTGAAACAGACTCTATCCCATGTCTGATGCACGCTAGTTGTTAATGGGAATTGGGAATTGGGAATTGGGTATGGTTTTTTATATGGTTCTGCTTTCAGGTGTGGATAAGCTTAAAGTGTAGTTCGTCTTTTTAACATCTCCAAAAGTTTTGTAAAGTGGGCGGGAGGAGTGGCTGTCACCTCAATCAATTCCCCAGATATGGGATGCTGCAATTTTAGCCGCCAAGCGTGGAGTGCTTGACCGGGCAAATTTACCCCCACTGAATGACCAGAACTATAAACTCGGTCGCCGACAATTGGATGACCCATTTTGGCGCTGTGGACGCGAATTTGATGGGTACGTCCAGTTTCTAATTGAAAGTGAATTAAGGTGAAGTTACCAAGTCGTTCTAGTATTTGCCAATGAGTGACGGCGACTCGTCCCCCTTCTTCTACGGGTATAATCGCCATTTTCTTGCGGTCTTGGGGATGGCGACCAATGGGTAAGTCTATGGTGCCACTTTCAGTTTTTGGCGCACCGTAAACTATGCCCAAGTATTCTCGCCTTGCAGTTTTTGCTTTGAGTTGTGCTTGTAGGTGACGATGGGCAATATCTGTTTTAGCGATCGCGATCGCTCCCGTAGTATCCTTATCCAATCGATGGACGATTCCCGGACGTTGAACTCCGCCAATTCCTGGTAAATTGGGACAGTGTGCTAACAGAGCATTTACCAAAGTGCCATCTGGATGACCGGGCGCAGGATGGACAACTAAACCTGCGGGTTTGTTGAGAATAAGTAATTGGTCGTCCTCATAGAGGATATCTAAGGGGATATCTTCTGCAAGCAGTTCCAAGGGTTGGACTTCTGGTATTTCCAGAGTGATCCGATCGCCTAACTTGACATTGATCTTCTTAGATGTACAAACTTGATCGTTAAGTTGGACGTTACCCTGTTCGATTAACTGTTGGATGCGAGAACGGGATAAATCTGGTAATTCTTGGGAAAGATAACGGTCAAGGCGATCGCCTTTAGTGTTGACACAGTGTATCGTATTACTGGAGGGAAGTAGGCTAGGTGCTGCATCCTCCATAACAGAAGACAAGCCATCGCTATTTTCTTGGATTTGTAAATTAAATTCGGTCACAATTGCTCTAGATTAATTCCCCTTCTTTAAGTAAAGCGCGGAATCCTTTAAAAGGGCTGTTAGAAATCGCGTATACCCAGGCAAAACCTTGATTTTAACTTAGTCCACGGATGCGGACGAGAGTTTGTGTAGCTTGGCTAAAAGGGCGGTTAGAAACCGCGTCTACACGAGGCTTTACCCACCTTCGTGGGTTCAAACCGTTGATTTCTTAGTCCGCGGATGCGGACGAGAGTTTGTGTAGCCGCGAATTCTATTCGCCTTTGTTGTCTTGTATTTGTTCTCTTACCGATTGTCGAAACGCTCTCAGTGCTGAACTCATTCCTGTAGTTCGCGCCATTTCCACAAATCGGGGAATAAGATCAGTGATAGAAAAAGTAGGAAATGTGGGGCTGATGAGAGACTTCACATATTGATCACCTTGCAGCAAACTAATTTCTAGGTTGTTGCTTTCATATCGCCAGATTTCAGGTACTTTCAACGCCTGATAAGCACTAATTTGGGTTTTAGAGGTGATATCAATTTCAATCGCCAAATCAGGAGGAGGATCAATAGTTAGGTCGATCCTGTCTTTTCCAATCATTAGCTTATAGTTTTGAATATAAAAACAATCATCGGGTTCAATACCTGCACTTATATCTTTTCGCTTAAAGGTAGTTGAACCTAAAGACTCCCAATTCAGATCGAGTTCGTCTAGCAAAGTTTTCACCAAGTCTCCGATGATTACCTTAGCTCGTTCATGTTCTGGTAATGGAGCCATAATTTCTAACGTTCCTTGGCTGTATGCTACTCGACTCCTGCGATGCTCCCCTAACTCCTTGAGAATTGCTTCAAATACTGGCCAACTCACATCTTCCAGTATTATTCTTTGCCCTGGTGGAACTCGAATTTGTCTGAGTTGAAGAGTAACCATAGGATATTAGTTGTTAAATAACTTCATTTTTACTCAAATTTGAGATGAAGCGATCGCCCTAGGCAAAAAGCGATCGCTTAAATTCTCTCCATCTCTCCTCCTCCGTGTCCTCCGCGCCTCTGCGGTTCGTCATTCTAAATTTATAACTTCTTGCGGTAACTCAAATAAACCATCTTCCCCAGCTTCAAAATCAATTACCTGATACACAGCATCAATATTTAACTCTCCATAAATATGAGGAAATAATTCACCTATTTCAGCAGGTTCATAGCGAATTTCAGCTTGTACTTGATCAGAATCAATAAAAAGTATTACCAATTCTTTTTGATTATCAAAAAATTTCTTTGCAACTTTGAGTATTTGCGTTGACTTGGAACAGTGGATAAAGCCTTCACTTTCTAACGAATCAGCCCGATATGTACCGATATTTTTTGCTTGTTCCCATTGTTGGCGTTTGGTGATATGGAGGATAGTATTCATGTTGCTTGTATCATTTGACGAAGATTATCTAAAGGTGATTCGGATTCATTAGGATTATCAGGATAAAATTCTAACACTACAGTAATCTTCAGTTGGCGATTTTGCATATGATTTAATTTAGAATCGAGTCAATCAGTGCGATCGCAGCCCAATTTTTTTGCTTATTAGCATTATTCGCATTTCGTGATGCAGAGGATAATATTCATGTTACTTCTATCATTTTACGAATATCATCTGAAGGTGATTCAGGTTTAGCAGGTTCATCAGGATAAAATTCAAGATATAATCTATATTTATCTGTAGTGACATTTGAGATATATATTTTAATTTTTAGTTTGCCTTTTTGCCAGCCTCTACCACTAATTTTAAGTATCTGGCAATCTATAACCAAATTTAATTTAACTTCATCTATTTTCATAGTCTCTTGACTAATAGATAGCTGCTTGAAAAATTCAGAAATTTGAGTGTTAGCATTTTGAATTGAGTATAAATAGGAAGCACTATGACGTTCCCATTTGCTATAAATCTGTTCCTGAACTAATTCCTTTAATCTGCTGACTTTAAAAGTGTCTTTCTCCAAAAGTACAACGTCATCACAGTCTAGAGTAATGAATTTATTCTTCATACCAGTGTAGTCAATTCAGAGGGGACAATAATGGCTTGATAATTTAAGCCTACTCCAGCTTATTATGTAATTTTATTTACATCAAGATAGTGGAAATACTCAAATAACTTGCAAAAGAATAATTTGAGCATCTATCAAGCGATCGCTCAACAACATTCCTAAATAAATTATGAACAAAAAGATCCCCAACTTCTTGAAGAAGTCGGGAATCTGAGCCTCTCGGTGTTTACCAAATTACACCCAGACACGAGCTGTTCTTTTGCGCCTTTGCGTAAGATTATAATTTTATAAATTCGGTGGAATACAAACATCTGGCGCACACAAACCAGGAAATTCCAGCGTTGTAACCTCAAAGTTATCCAAATCTACGCAACGAATAGCATGGTTATTAGTATCAGCAATATATAAATATGAATCCATAACACTCAATCCCGAAGGTTCAAAAAAACGGCTATTCTTACCTTGATCATTTTGTAAGCCAGCAGAACCGTCTCCCAAAACTGTTTGACAATTCCCACTCAGACTAACTAATTTAATTTTATGATTATATGTATCTGCCACCCACAGAAAATTCTCAGTATATTCCACTCCTAAACAATGCTGTAAACGAACATCTTCACCTTGTCCATCTACATCACCAAAACCAAATAAACCGCCACTACCGCATACAGTTCGCACTTGGTACGGTTCTACAATTCCCACAGCGCGAATTGAACTAACTTCACTGTCAGCAATATATAATTCTTGCCCATTATTAGTAATACCACTAGGTTGAGCAAAGGCAGATTCAGTAAGTGAACCATCAATACACGCTTCTGCACCAGTACCAGCATAAGTTTTAATAATGCCAGTTTCCAAATCCATTTGCCAAATTTGATGCGGTCCAGCCATTGCAATAAATAGGGTATTTCCCACTTTCACTAAATCCCAAGGGGAATTCAGCGCGGTTTCTAAACCAGCACCCCCATGAGGATGGATATTGCGGCTTTGTTCACCAGTTCCTGCGATCGCTTCTACTACTTGACGCTTTAAATCAACTCGCCGCAGGGTATGATTTTCTGTATCAGCAACATAAAGAATCTGATTTTCGGCATCATAAGCCATTCCCTGCGGTGCAAAAAATTGCGCCTCGTTAAAAGCACCATCGGTTAAGCCAGATTTTCCAGTACCAATTAAGTGCAAAATTTCTCCATCATAGCTACTCACAACCAGGCGATGATGTCCAGAATCAGCGATGAACAAACCCATTGGAGTAGCTAGAACTTTACCAGGAAAAGCTAGAGGTGTGATTAATGGTTGGCGTTGTTTTTCTGAAGTCAAGCTGATTTCTTGGAAATTAATTGTACCTTTGTTTTCATGTTGCTGAATTAACTTTTGAATCAACTCGTCTAAAGTGTCACGGTTTCCTTCACCAGATATCTGTCCTATCACGTAACCTTCTGGATCAATAATTATTAACGTCGGCCAAGCACGCACAGCATATTCTTCCCAAATCCGAAAACCGATGTCAACTACAACTGGATGTTCGATGTCGTAGCGCAGAATAGCTTGGCGAATATTTTCTGTTTCTTTTTCGTTGTCAAATTTCGCGGAGTGAACGCCGATAATGGTAAGACTATCTTTATATTTTTGTTCTAAATATTTCAGGTTTGGCAGAATATGCAGACAATTGATGCAACAGTATGTCCAAAAATCTAAAATGACGACTCTACCCTTGAATTGTTTAAGAGACAAGGGTTTATCGGTATTGAGCCAAGAGTAACTTTTTGGTAATTCTGGCGCTCTGACACGGGGAATCATAAAGTATTCTTTGCTCTTAAAGGATGTTTATACCAATTTTTTGAAATAGACCGGTGAAAAATAATGATATATTACCGTGTGTTACGCGGTGTACAACTTTCTCTCAAACCTAACCCCCAGCCCCTTCCCTACAAGGGAACTGACTTTTCACGGCATCTGGAAAACCTCTCTCTAAATCTCTCTCCTAAAAGGAGAGAGACTTTGAATTTTCCCCCTTCCCTCCTAGGGAAGGGGGTTAGGGGGTTAGGTTTTTGGTGGACTTTTCCACATAACGTGAAAAGTCACACAAGGGAAGGGGAGCAAGACTTAAAGCCTCTCGCCGAAGCGCACAGAGGAATGGAAGCGGGGTTTCAAGAATAACTTGCACATCGCGTGTGTGTCGCTACTAGAGACTTAGACAAAACCAAACCGAAGTTTAATTCCAGGAGAGCTAAATGTTTAACCAGTAAATATGAAGTCAGAAACACGAAATGTATTATTACAAGCTTACGCACAATTACAAGAAATCATTGATGATTTGTATGAAGCTCATGACAGAGCAATAGCAAACAATGATTTTGATGATGCTAGCTTGCTGGCTAGTAGAGCAGATAGACTTTATGAAGAAGCAGAAAATTTAGAAATTGTGATTTCAGAACAGGAGCAAAGATGAAAACAATTGAAGAATTAAAGACTCGTATTAAGGAACTCAGTAAACAAGCTGTTGAACTCAGGCAAAAAGCATCTGAAGTGTTTTTAACTAACCAAGAGCAAGCCAAACAGTTTAGGCAACAGGCAAGAGAAGCTAGCAAGCGCTGCCAAGTATTGATACAAGAGTTAAAACGCCAATAAGTATAAACTATAGGAATCCGGTTTGATTTCTGAAAAAAAATTAAGTATTTGTAGGGTGCGTTATGACTTGAGTCTAACGCACCAAAGCCTTGAAAATGGTGCCGTACTCTCGGCGATAACACACCCTACGTGTTGTTCAAAAATCAAATAGTAATCCTATAGAATCAATTTGAGCGTGTATTACTTTTGAAAAGACTAGACAAACTAACTACTGAAAATTTATCAGCTTGGGTACAACAAGCGAAAACTAAAGCTGAACACGGCAAAGTTATCGATCGCATTCCGCAATTAGCTAAAGCTGATCCTAGTTGGTTTGCAGTTCACATCTGCTGTAAATCAGGTAAAACCATCAGTTTTGGGGATACAGCTTGTGTTTTCCCGCTAATGAGCGTGATTAAGATATTTTCCCTACTTTATCTGCTAGAACATCTGGGAGCAGAAACAGTTTTTCGGTGGGTTGGGGTGGAACCATCGGATGCACCCTTCAATTCTTTAGAACAATTAGTTAGCGATCGCGGACACCCCCGCAACCCGATGATTAATAGTGGGGCAATTACCCTCGCCGATAAATTACCAGGAAAAAACCCTAGCGATCGCACTCTTTCATTTTGTCAATGGCTCAACCAATTAGCCGGTTGCCAACTATATTTAGATGAGGTAATGCTGGCTTCAGTGCGATTAACACCTTCAACAGCTAATGAAGCGATCGCTAATTATCTCGCCCAAGCCGGACATCTAGAAAATCTGGAAACAGCACTTGACACTTATGAGCAAATATGCTGTCTATCTGGGCGAGTTGAAGATTTAGCCCTGTTAGGAAAACTCCTAGCTTGTGAAAATAGCTGTTTATTAGCACAGAAACGTCGAATTGTCAATGCTGTGATGTTAACTTGTGGATTGTACGAAGCTTCTGCCGAGTTTGCAGTCAGAGTTGGTTTACCGATGAAATCAGGGATTGGTGGTGGACTTGTAGCAATAGTACCAGGTGAGGGAGCGATCGCTTGTTACAGTCCCGCCTTGGATAATATCGGAAATCCTGTCGGTGCGATCGCATTTGTTGAAACTTTAGCGCAAGAGTTGCAGTTGAGTGCCTTTGGTTGATTCTGTTGTAGGTAACGGCGTTGATTCAGGAGTTGGTGTTACCTCTGCCTGTGGTTCTGGTGTCGGAGACTCAATAATCTCTGGCAGCGTGGGTGGCAAACTGGGAGATGGCGCAACTGTTACTTGTGGAGTAGGGACTTTACCAGTCCCACGGTTGAAATATCCACCAAATCTAGATTTTGTTGGTTTAGGCGCAACTTTTTCAGGTAACGGCGTTGATTCAGGAGTTGGTGTTACCTCTGCCTGTTGTTCTGGTGTCGGAGTAATTATTTCTGGTGCTGGAGACTCAATAATCTCTGGCGGCGTGGGTGGCAAACTAGGAGATGGTGTAACTGGTGCTTGTGGGGTAGTGACTTTACCAGCCCCACGGTTGAAAAATCCGCCCAATCTAGGTTTTGTTGGTTTAGGCGCAACTTTTTCAGGTAATGGCGTAGATTCAGGGGTTGGCGTTGCCGTTGGCTGTGGTTCTGGAGACTCAATAATTTCTGCTGGTGTCGGGGAAAAGCTAGGAGATGGTGCAGCCGTTGGAACTTCTAATTTTGGTTGTTCTGGCTGTGTTTTAGATTCTTTTGGAACTTCAGTTTCAGGAACGGGCTGTTTTTCTACCTTCGGTTGTATTTGGGGTGTTTTTTCAACAGAAAGTGTAGGTGTGGGTTTAGGTGCAGGTCTATAACTGGGGTCAACAATACCGCGTACCTCAGCTGCTGTGAGTTCTCCTCTACTAATTTTTGACAGACTATCTTTACCCTTTGGCTGGTAGTCAATCAATCTAACTGTGGTATTAAAGGCATTTTTCAGAGGATTTCCCTGGTTATCGAGAAATTCCAGTTTTACCCAATTTTTTCCTGGATGGAAGCCCTTAAGGTAAACTGCCTGCCAGCGATCGAAAATAAAGCTTTCACCATTAATTGTGACGCGAATACGCCAATCACTGAATTCGTCGTTAGCGTTTTCCTTGCCAACGAGGTGCAGGGGCGCGTTAGTTAGGTAAAAGTCCAGTAAGATTGGTTCTGTTCCGTAGTTACCTTGAGGATTGCTGTAAGTTAGCAGGGGTAATTTGGGATCTGGGTTGTTGTCGTCGGTTTTTGTAAAAACGTGAAATGTTGCCTGGGCATAAGCGCCTTCATTTTTGAAGCTTTCATCCCAAGGACGGGAGGCGAAGACGCGTAGGGTATGAGTACCTGGGGATAAGTCTGGCAAAACCAAGGGCTGATTCAGGTCGTAAACAGATATATGAGGTTGGTTATCTAGAATTACGTGTAGATGAGGCCCCAGTTGTAATTGTGGGTCTTTAAATATTGGTAAATCCTTAACCTGAAAACTGGCTGTAACTTTGTTATCTTGGAAAACTTGATCAGGTTGTGGAGTCACAATTGTCACTTGTGGCTGATAAACTTCCAAAATTGGACTCAGTTCTTGGATCGCAGATGGTGGAGAAACTTCGGAAAATTGCTTTGAAATTTGAGAAATCTGTGGAGAGTTTTCTCTATAACCAGTAGATACTTCCTGGCTAGCGACTTTCTCGCCACAACTGGTCAAGCTTAATACCAGTAACAATGTCATTACCCACTTGAGAATCGATAACCTCTCAGGGAGGAACTTCTCTAATACCCTTTTCTGCCACGAGTTCATAGGTTGCACCCAGTGATAGTCTTCGACAATTGACAGATTATTTTGGCTCAAACTGTCCATCTGGAACTATAGCCCAAAAGGTGAAATCTACCTCACACCCCATAAGTTTTCTTGTGGATCTCAGGAAGTTTTAAAATAAGTCATATTCAATACAGCTTTTTACTTATAAAAATTGGAATATGACACAAATATTTATGGGTAATAGCAGTAAAAGCTGGAACATCGGCTACATAAAGTCAAACCATAAATTTTACGAATTGTTATCCTTTGTAAATAAAATAGATAATCTATTGACTTTTGGACAAAAACTTTGACGTTAAAAGCCAGCAAAGGCAGGAATTTCAGCAATATTCGAGCAAGTTTGAATTATTGTTAAAATATCTCTAACAAAGTGCAGGTGAAGACTCTATAATTCAACGAGAAACAACTCTCCACATCGGGTCTTCATCGCGGCTTCAGTAAAATTCTGAGTATGCGGTAATGGTTCACTTTGTGGTATTCATGATTCCTCATTCCTTATCAAGAGAGGAGGTCAAATGACAATAAGTCCTCCGGAGCGAGAGGAAAAAAAGGCAAGAGTAATCGTCGATAACGACCCAGTTCCAACCTCATTCGAGGCATGGGCCAAACCTGGTCACTTTGACAGATCCTTAGCCAGAGGTCCCAAAACCACCACATGGATTTGGAACCTGCACGCACTCGCCCATGATTTTGATACACATACAAGCGATTTAGAAGACATCTCCCGCAAGATATTCTCAGCCCACTTCGGCCACCTGGCTGTAGTGACAATCTGGTTGAGCGGGATGATTTTCCACGGCGCGAAGTTTTCCAACTACGAAGCTTGGTTAAGCGACCCCTTGAACGTTAAACCTAGCGCTCAAGTCGTTTGGCCCATTGTCGGGCAAGACATTTTAAACGGTGATGTTGGCGGTGGTTTCCACGGTATTCAAATCACCTCTGGTTTGTTCCAAGTCTGGCGTGGCTGGGGTATTACACACTCCTTCCAGCTTTATGCAACTGCGATCGGTGGCTTGGTATTAGCAGGCTTATTCCTATTTGCCGGCTGGTTCCATTACCACAAACGCGCTCCCAAACTGGAATGGTTCCAGAATGTGGAGTCCATGCTGAATCACCACTTGCAAGTACTGCTAGGTTGTGGTTCCTTAGGATGGGCAGGTCACTTAATCCACGTTTCCGCACCGACCAACAAGCTTTTGGATGCAGGCGTTGCTCTCAAAGACATACCCTTGCCCCACGAGTTCATCTTGAACAAAGACTTGTTGACCGAGCTGTATCCCAGCTTTGCTGCTGGTTTAGCACCTTTCTTCACCTTGAATTGGGGTCAGTATGCTGACTTCCTTACCTTCAAGGGCGGTCTGAACCCAGTCACAGGCGGTTTGTGGATGAGTGACATCGCTCATCACCATTTAGCGATCGCAGTTCTCTTTATCGTTGCTGGTCATCAGTACCGCACTAACTGGGGTATTGGTCACAGCATTAAAGAGATCCTAGAAAACCACAAAGGTCCTTTCACCGGTGAAGGTCACAAAGGTCTCTACGAAAACCTGACCACATCTTGGCACGCTCAGTTGGCTACTAACCTGGCCTTCTTGGGTTCGCTGACCATCATCATCGCGCATCACATGTACGCGATGCCCCCTTATCCATACTTGGCAACTGATTACGCTACGCAGTTGTGCATATTCACACACCACATGTGGATCGGTGGCTTCTTGATTGTTGGTGGAGCGGCTCACGCTGCGATCTTCATGGTGCGTGATTACGATCCAGTTGTGAATCAAAACAACGTCCTGGATCGAGTAATTCGTCACCGTGACGCGATTATTTCTCACCTGAACTGGGTATGTATTTTCCTCGGCTTCCATAGCTTTGGACTTTACATCCACAACGACACAATGCGCGCATTGGGTCGTCCTCAAGACTTGTTCTCTGATACAGGGATTCAATTGCAGCCAGTATTTGCCCAGTGGATACAAAATATCCACGCCTTGGCTCCTGGTACAACTGCACCTAATGCCCTAGAACCAGTTAGCTATGTCTTTGGCGGCGGTGTCTTGGCTGTTGGCGGTAAAGTGGCGGCTGCACCCATTGTTTTGGGCACAGCGGACTTCCTAATTCACCACATTCACGCTTTCACCATTCACGTCACCGTCCTAATTCTGCTCAAAGGTGTACTATACGCCCGTAGCTCTCGTCTGATTCCAGACAAGGCAAACTTGGGCTTCCGCTTCCCTTGCGACGGTCCAGGTCGTGGCGGTACCTGTCAAGTCTCCGGTTGGGATCACGTATTCCTCGGACTTTTCTGGATGTACAACTCCATATCGATTGTAATTTTCCACTTTAGTTGGAAGATGCAATCAGATGTTTGGGGAACCGTAGATGCAGATGGGACTGTAACTCATATCACTGGTGGTAACTTTGCCCAAAGTGCTATTACCATCAACGGTTGGTTACGGGACTTCTTGTGGGCGCAAGCTACACAAGTCATCAATTCATACGGCAGTGCGCTATCTGCCTATGGTCTACTCTTCTTAGGCGCTCACTTTGTCTGGGCATTCAGCTTGATGTTCCTGTTCAGTGGTCGCGGCTACTGGCAAGAACTGATTGAGTCCATTGTTTGGGCGCATAACAAACTGAAGGTAGCACCAGCAATTCAGCCTCGCGCTCTGAGTATTATTCAGGGTCGGGCTGTAGGGGTAGCTCATTACCTCTTGGGAGGAATTGCCACAACTTGGGCATTCTTCCATGCACACATCCTTTCAGTAGGGTAGCAATCAGTTGTGGAGTGCTGAGTGCTGAGTGCTGAGTGCTGGGAAAATACTCAAAACTTGGTACTCAGGACTCAAAACTCAGGACTCTAGACGCTGGTATTTGATGGCTAAAGGTCAGAGGATTTATTAAACCTATGGCGACAAAATTTCCGAAATTTAGCCAGGATCTCGCACAGGACCCGACGACTCGTCGGATATGGTATGCGATCGCTACAGGCAACGATTTTGAAACCCATGATGGCATGACGGAAGAAAATCTTTACCAAAAGATTTTCGCAACTCACTTCGGTCACTTGGCAATCATCTTCCTGTGGGCATCCAGCCTCCTGTTTCACGTGGCCTGGCAAGGTAACTTTGAACAGTGGATTAAAGATCCCCTTCACATCCGTCCCATCGCCCACGCGATTTGGGACCCCCACTTTGGTAAACCAGCAATCGAAGCTTTTACCCAAGCTGGCGCTAGTAATCCGGTAAACATTACCTACTCTGGTCTCTACCATTGGTGGTATACCATCGGTATGCGGAATAACGGCGAACTGTACAACGGTTCAGTGTTCTTGCTGTTATTCGCTGCTGTATTACTGTTTGCTGGTTGGCTGCACTTGCAACCCAAGTACCGTCCTAGCTTGGCATGGTTTAAGAGTGCTGAACACCGCCTAAACCACCACTTGGCAGGTTTGTTTGGTGTTAGTTCATTGGCTTGGGCTGGTCACTTAATTCACGTTGCTGTCCCCGAAGCTCGCGGTCAGCACGTAGGTTGGGATAACTTCTTGAATACCCCACCCCACCCAGCCGGTTTGACACCATTCTTTACAGGCAACTGGGGTGTTTACTCTCAAAACCCTGACACTCCTGGACACATATTTGGGACATCGCAAGGTGCAGGAACTGCAATTCTGAGTTTCTTGGGTGGTTTCCATCCTCAGACAGAAGCTCTGTGGTTGACTGACATTGCTCATCACCATTTAGCGATCGCAGTTCTATTCATCGTTGCCGGTCACATGTACCGGACAAACTTTGGGATTGGTCACAGTCTCAAAGAAGCATTAAATGCCAAGAGTTTCTTCGGCATTCCTGTTGAAGGTCCGTTTAACCTACCTCACCAAGGTATCTACGACACCTACAACAACTCCCTGCACTTCCAATTGGGTTGGCACTTAGCAGCGCTAGGTGTAATCACCTCCTTGGTAGCACAGCACATGTACTCCATGCCTTCCTACGCATTTATTGCGAAGGACTACACAACTCAGGCAGCGTTGTACACCCATCACCAGTATATTGCTGGATTCCTGATGCTTGGTGCTTTTGCCCACGGTGCAATCTTCTGGGTACGTGATTACGATCCAGAGCAAAATAAAGGCAACGTACTTGACCGCGTGCTGAAGCACAAAGAAGCGATTATTTCCCACCTTAGCTGGGTATCCCTTTTCTTGGGCTTCCACACCCTTGGTTTGTACGTACACAACGACGTAGTAGTTGCTTTCGGCACACCTGAAAAGCAAATCTTGATTGAGCCAGTATTTGCTCAATTCGTCCAAGCTGCAAACGGTAAGGTACTGTACGGTTTAGATACATTGCTATCTAACTCCGATAGTATTGCTTACACAGCATGGCCTAACTACGCTAACGTTTGGCTTCCAGGCTGGTTAGATGCCATCAATGCTGGTACTAACTCCCTGTTCTTGACAATTGGCCCTGGCGACTTCTTGGTACACCATGCGATCGCTTTGGGTCTGCACACCACCACCTTGATCTTAGTCAAAGGTGCTTTGGATGCCCGTGGTTCCAAGCTGATGCCCGATAAAAAGGACTTCGGTTATGCCTTCCCTTGCGACGGCCCCGGTCGTGGCGGTACTTGCGACATCTCAGCATGGGATTCCTTCTACCTCGCTACATTCTGGATGCTGAACACCCTGGGTTGGGTTACGTTCTACTGGCATTGGAAGCATCTCGGTATTTGGCAAGGCAACGTAGCTCAGTTCAATGAGAACTCTACATATCTCATGGGCTGGTTCCGCGATTACCTCTGGGCTAACTCTGCTCAGTTGATTAACGGTTACAACCCTTATGGCGTGAATAACCTGTCTGTCTGGGCTTGGATGTTCCTGTTTGGACACCTAGTTTGGGCTACTGGCTTCATGTTCTTAATCTCCTGGAGAGGTTATTGGCAAGAGTTGATTGAAACCCTTGTTTGGGCACACGAACGCACTCCTCTAGCTAACCTAGTTCGCTGGAAAGACAAGCCCGTGGCTCTGTCAATTGTTCAAGCTCGTGTAGTTGGTCTAGCTCACTTCACTGTTGGCTACATCGTAACTTACGCCGCTTTCTTGATTGCTTCTACTGCTGGTAAGTTCGGTTAATTCGGCTCCTAGTTTTGTAGATAAGTAATTTAAATCCCCTGCCGCAAGGTGGGGGATTTTTTGTGGAATTAGTTGAGTTTAAAATTACAGTAATAGAAGTTTAAGATACTATAAAAATAAATGGAAATAAAATGCAATTCCAACAAAAATCTATTATCAAAGATAATTGGTGGCTGATGTCCTGTAGTTTTCCTAACTTAAATTGGGCAAGGTTAAGAACTTACGATGATTTATCCTCTGAAATATTAGATTGTGATGGTTCTAAATACACATTTTCTAATGAAGAAGAAGCACGTTACTTCTTAATGGAGGATGAATTCACCCAATTTGAATTACTTGATCAAGAAGATGAACAAGAACACAGTATCTCATTGTGTCTCATACAGATACCAAAAGGAAAAAACGAAAAGGAATTGATAGAAAAAATGTATGTAAAACAAACCGAAATAGAAAATGAACACTAAACTTGTTGATTCACTTCTCTCTCTGATGAAGAGCGATCGCTATTAAAAATTAATTTTAAATTCATCGAAATGTTGAACCTCATACCATTTCACACAAATCCTGATACATATAGATTTCTCACAGGGGTTTACATCCAACAGTAGCAGCATAGACTCAAAGGTTGTTTCTGCCCTGCGGCGAAATTTTCATCGCCTAAACACCAGAATTATCAAGGAGTCTCAGCCAAGTGAATTCCAGTGACAGCAACATTGACAAACCATCTCTAGAAATCAACGCTTCTCGCCAGTTTACCGCTTGGCTTTATGAGCAAAACCTCAGTCTATCCTTCACTACCTATCAGGTGGGGAAATTATTCTTCATCGGCTTGCAACCAAACGGCAAATTATCTATATTTGAACGTAGCTTTGAGCGGTGTATGGGGTTGTATGCCAATGACAACAGCCTCTACATGAGTTCCCTGTATCAGATGTGGCGATTTGAAAACATTATCCAACCTGGAGAAAACCACCAAGGCTACGATGCTCTCTATTTGCCCCAGATGAGTTATGTCACAGGAGATTTGGATATTCACGATATCGCTTTGAGTAAAGTAGAAGATAAAAATTTAAATTCACAAAAATTAGTATTTGTCAATACTTTATTTAGTTGTTTGGCAACAGTCAGCGAAACCCATAGTTTCGTTCCCCTGTGGCAACCAACCTTTATCAGCAAGCTGGCGGCGGAAGATAGATGTCACCTGAATGGGTTGGCAATGCAGTCAGGAAAACCCAAATACGTTACGGCTGTCAGCCAATCGGACGTAAACGAAGGCTGGCGGGAGCATCGGGCAAATGGGGGCTGTGTTATTGACGTAGAAAGCAATGAAATCGTCTTGCGGGGGCTGTCTATGCCCCATTCCCCCCGGTGGCATCAGGAAAAACTCTGGCTCCTCAACTCAGGTACGGGAGAGTTTGGTTTTGCCGACTTAAAGCAGGGAGTGTTTGAACCAGTCGCCTTCTGTCCGGGATATCTGCGCGGTTGTGTATTTTTTGGCAACTTTGCAGTGGTGGGAATTTCCCAACCCAGACATAACAAGACCTTTAGCGGGTTGGCTTTGGATGACAAATTACAGCAGAAAAACGTTGAACCTCGCTGTGGGTTACTAGTGATTGACTTAAGAAGCGGTGATATTGTCCATTCCCTGCGAATAGAAGGGGTAGTGCTGGAATTGTACGACGTGGTAGCACTTTTGGGAGTACGTCGTCCAATGGCCATCGGGTTTCGCAGCGACGAAATTAGGCGGGTGGTAACGGTGGGATCAGAAGAAACTCAAAATCCATAATAGGCTAGTACGACACGGCGTAAATAAAGCAAGCATTTTAAATAGCCAGAAAGCCTACAAAATAAGCATTCTTTCTTTTTACTTTTGCCTTTTTACTTTTGCCTTCTTGTACTAGCGAGTTAAGATTTTGGATGGCAATGCGATCGCTGACAAAAATCTTTACAACAGATGCACGCCCTTACAATCGTATCTGTTACAGGAATTTCGTGAAATACCATGACTTTTCACAGAATGTAGAATCAGAAAAGTGGTGTCTGCAATTTCAGTATTAAAGCGGAAACAACATACATTCACTTGCTGAAAATCCGCAATTGCCACCAGGACAACTGCAAAAACGCAGTGTAGCCTTTAACTAGAAAAACACTATCAGGCAGTTGCTAGACAAAACTTTTATATTATTTTATTGTTTTTATGACTCCAAAACACAGCAAAATTAAATTTCCCCTTTGGCAGTATCTGAACCAGCCCTTATTTAGTCGTGATACTAAATTGGTATTGAATCCCCAACGCTTTTCATTAATCTGGCATCTTCAACTTCTAGAACGCTGCTGGACTAAAGAATGTGACGCCAAGGGACCCCAACAGCATTAGATATCTGAAAAGCTGCTGCACTCAACTAAAAACTGGCAAACTAAGCCTCGTCTAGAGAACGTTGCTTTTTGCCATCAAGTAAAGTACTGACAGTCATATCTCCCATGACATTAATTGCGGTGCGGCAGCGATCCAGAAACCAGTCTACAGTAACTAGCAAAGCAATGTACTGGGTAGGTAAGCCGACAGAAGTGAACACCAGTGTCATTGTTACCAGTCCAGCATTAGGAATATTTGCCGCACCGACAGATGCAAAAATCGAGGTAAGAATAACAATTAACTGCTGTGGCAGACTCAGATGTTGCCCAATCAGTTGAGAAATATACAACGCAGACATTGCTTCGTAGAGGGCAGTGCCATCATTATTGAAATTTGCCCCGACTAATGCCCCCAAAGCAGCAGAAGATTCCCTTAAACCGACTTTTGTTTGCAAAACCTCAAAGGTTACAGGCATTGCCGCCGCAGAAGAAGAAGTTGAGAAAGCCGTCAAAAAGGCATCAGAACCGCCAGCTAAGAATTTTAACGGGTGTACCCAAGAACCGAATTTTACTCTGGTGAGGTAGTAGCACGCTTGCAATACCAATGCTAACAGTACCGCCACGATGAATGCACCCAAAGATTTAAAGGGTGCAAAGCCTTGCATAGCAATGGTTTTAGATACAATTCCAAAGACTGCGAACGGCACTAAGGCAATTACCCAGTTGAGGATGCGGGCTACCGCTTCAAATAAAATCCCGATGACATCCTCAATTGGCTGGTATCCGTTCTTACCTTGGGCGATTTGTTCAGATTTTAATCCCCGTAGGACAATGCCAAAACTTAGGGCAATAACAATCAATTGGATGACATTATTATCAACCAGTGGCTTAAGAACAGCTTCCGGTACAGCATCTTTGATTATTCCCCAAGGATCAATACTCTGAGTAGGTATTGCCGTACTTGTTGGGGTGGTTACATTGCCCCAAGTCCCTGGACGTAGCACATTGGCTACCAAAAGTCCTATTAAGATAGCCACGGTAGTGTTAGTTAAAAGTAGCACTGCTAGCCGCCGTCCGGCTGTACCAGGGATGTTAGTAGTCATCAAGGTATGCAACACTGCTGCAAAAATCAGGGGTGTAGCCAAGGCGCGGAGAGCCTTTAGCACCAATTCAGCCGGAATTGCTAAATTGTTGATTAAGACTGCGTTGCTGGGATTGGGATTCCCCGCACCAAGAGCAATTCCGACGCTGATTGCGGCGACTAAGGCGATCAAAATTTGTAACGTGAGAGGGATACGCTGCCACCAAGGGCTAGCTTTGGTTGCAGATGAAGTGGTACTCTCTGTTTGACTCATTAGTTAGATGCTGATGAACTGCTGTAACTATTAAAACAACACTGATGACAGTGACAATTTCGGAAAAAGAACAGCTTTAATTGTAGTTAAAAACTGTTAATCTAAGATTCCGTTGCTTTGCAAAATCCGGCTCGAAAGGGTATACCACAAGGTAGTCCCCTAGAGATATCTTGGCTTGTGGTTGGAGATGCTTATGTCCTTTGTGCCTTTACATATTCACAGTGACTACAGTCTACTTGATGGGGCAAGTCAGCTACCAGAGTTGGTGGATCGAGCGATCGCACTGGGGATGAAAGCGATCGCTCTTACCGATCATGGTGTCATGTATGGAGCGGTTGAACTGATTAAAATCTGCCGTAGTCAAAATATTAAGCCGATAATCGGCAATGAAATGTATGTAATTAACGGCGATATTGAGAAACAAGAACGCCGCCCCAAATATCATCAAGTTGTTTTAGCTAAAAATACTAAAGGTTACAAAAATTTAGTCAAATTAACCACAATTTCTCACCTTCAAGGTGTTCAAGGTAAAGGAATTTTTTCTCGTCCTTGTATTAATAAAGATTTACTAAAACAATACCATGAAGGCTTGATTGTCACCAGCGCTTGCTTAGGTGGAGAAGTCCCCCAAGCGATTCTTAGTAATAGACCAGATGCAGCCCGGAAAGTTGCTCAGTGGTATAAAGATGTATTTGGGGATGATTATTATTTAGAAATTCAAGACCACGGCTCCCAAGAAGACCGAATTGTGAATGTTGAAATAGTCAAAATTGCTAGAGAGCTAGGCATTAAAATTATTGCTACTAATGATTCGCATTTTATTTCTTGTTTTGACGTTGAAGCCCACGACGCTTTGCTCTGTATTCAAACGGGTAAATTAATTGTTGAAGATAAGCGGATGCGCTATAGCGGCACAGAGTATCTCAAATCTGGTGAGGAGATGCAGCAGCTATTTCGTGACCATTTGCCGGATGATGTGATTGTCGAAGCGATCGCCACTACTGAAGAAGTCGCCGATAAAGTCGAGCCTTACCATATCATGGGTGAGCCTCAGATTCCTACACCCCCCATTCCCTCCGGTCATACTGCTGACACTTACGCCGAAGATGTTGCATGGCAAGGACTTTTAGAACGATTAAATCGCAAATCTCGCCAAGAAGTAGATTCCGTCTATAAAGAAAGATTGGAATACGAACTAAAAATGATTCAGCAGATGGGTTTTTCCAAATACTTTTTAGTTGTATGGGACTACATCAAATTTGCTAGAGATAATAATATTCCTGTAGGTCCTGGTCGGGGTTCGGCGGCTGGTTCATTAGTTGCTTATGCAATGCGAATTACTAATATTGACCCTGTACATCATGGGTTACTATTCGAGCGTTTCTTGAACCCAGAACGTAAATCAATGCCTGATATTGATACAGATTTCTGTATTGAACAACGGGATAAAGTTATTGATTATGTAACAGAGAAATACGGTGCAGATAGAGTTGCCCAAATTATTACTTTTAACCGTCTAACTTCTAAAGCAGTTTTAAAAGATGTCGCCAGAGTATTAAATATTCCCTACGGGGAAGCTGACAAAATGGCGAAATTAATTCCTGTAGTGCGGGGGAAACCAACCAAACTCAAGGTGATGATTTCCGATCAAACCCCAGAACCAGAGTTTAAAGAGAAATATGATAAAGAACCCCATGTCCGCCATTGGCTTGATATGGCAATGCGAATTGAAGGAACTAACAAAACATTTGGTGTTCATGCGGCGGGTGTGGTAATTTCTGCCGATCCCCTTGATGAAATTGTCCCACTACAAAAAAATAATGACGGTTCTGTAATTACCCAATATTTCATGGAAGACTTGGAATCAATGGGTTTGTTGAAAATGGATTTTCTCGGTTTACGGAACCTAACGCTAATTCAAAAGACTGTTGATTTAATTCACGAAACGAAAGGATATCGGATTGATCCTGATGAAATTCCCCGCCAGGAAAGAAAAGCCCAGAGGATATTAGCTAAAGGTGAACATAGCAGTCTGCCAAAAGATGTCCAAAAAACTTATGAATTATTAGAAGCAGGTGAGTTAGAAGGGATATTTCAATTAGAATCTTCTGGGATGCGTCAAATTGTGCGAGATTTGAAGCCTTCTAATATAGAAGATATATCTTCAATTTTGGCACTTTACCGACCGGGACCATTAGATGCGGGTCTGATTCCAAAATTTATTAACCGCAAACATGGTCGAGAAAAGATTGATTATCAGCACCAAATTCTGGAACCAATTTTAGACGAAACCTATGGAATTATGGTCTATCAAGAGCAAATCATGAAAATTGCTCAGGATATGGCTGGATATTCTCTAGGACAAGCTGACTTGCTGCGTCGGGCGATGGGTAAAAAGAAAGTTTCTGAAATGCAAAAGCAGCGAGAAAAATTCGTTGATGGCGCAGCTAAAAATGGTGTTCAGAAAAAAGTTGCGGATGAATTATTTGAGCAAATGTTGAAGTTTGCTGAATATTGTTTAAGCTATGACACAGAAATATTGACAGTAGAATATGGATTAATACCCATTGGAGAAATTGTAGAAAAAGGCATTGAATGTACTGTCTACAGCGTTGATATTCATGGGAATATTTACACCCAACCTGTGGCACAGTGGCACGATCGCGGAGAACAAGAGGTGTTTGAATATTGTTTGGAAGATGGTTCAATAATTCGGGCAACAAAAGACCATAAATTTATGACTGTTGATGGTCAAATGTTGTCAATTGATGAAATATTTGAACGCGAATTAGATTTAATGCGGGTTGAGGGTTTGCCGAATTGAGAGCAGGGGTAGTGATAATTGAGCATTCTCCGCTTGCTATATGAATGAGAGTTAACGGGACTTTTATTAAGTTGATAGTGAGGTTAAATTGCCATGTATAGACCAACCGCTTTTCAAGAAGATAATGTTGATAAATTGATCGCCTTTATGAGAGCCAATAGTTTCGCTACGTTGGTATCGATTATAGACGGTGTACCTTATGCTTCACACGTTCCTCTTGTCATTGCAATGCAAGGGGATGCTGTTAAATTAATTGGTCATCTGGCAAAGCAAAATCCTCAATCGCAAGCCCTTAGCACTGAGTTACTTATTATCTTCACTGGGGCACACGCTTACATTTCCCCTACCTTGTATGAAAAGCATGAGAGTGTACCGACGTGGAACTATATTGCTGTTCACGCCTAAAGGTTCACCGAGGGCAAACTCCTCATTTTCCTCAAGCGGCTCGATATGGAAATCAGCTTACATCTTCGCCCTCGTCATGCGCCGGGACAATCTGTTGAAACTGTGATATCGCTATAGGTCAGGATGGGAGGCATGTTGGATCTTGACAAAGTAGTAGTGAGGAGTGGGCAGATGAGGGGGATGATGGAAAATGACTAATGACTAATGACTAATTGTGGTTTTCCCCAAAGTATGGTCTCCTGTTTGTAAATGGCAATTCCCGGTTTTGCTCCTTTGGGTTTGTAGACGTGTTTTAGCTGAGTGTAAACTACTGGCACTTGCTCACTATGACGGGCGCGACTGTAGTATGCAGCAAGATTAGCTACAAATTGCAAATCAGCTTCTTCTGCAACAGCACCCGGTTCTAAACGTAGTAACACATGACTCCCTGGAATTTCTTGAGCGTGGAACCAGATGTCATAATCCCCTGCTACACGAAAGGTTAATTGGTCATTTTGGCGATTGTTACGACCGATTAATACTTCAAAGCCACTTGGGGTAAGGTAACGATGAAAGTTAGTGCTAGGGACTTCGTTGGCGTTGCTCTTGCGGTATCCTGGATCTTCTAGATACTTTTGCCCAATCAACTCTTCGCGGATTTCTTCTAAAGCTCGTAAATCTTCTGCTGTTTGGTAAGTATCTATCTGAACGATCGCAGCTTCTACTTGTTCTAAATACTCAATTTCTGTCTGCACTTCTAATAGTAGCGGTTCCACAGCAGCACGAGCGCGTTTCAGCTTTTGGTGCTGTTTGTAAAGACTTTGGGCATTTTGGACAGCATTTTTATCTGGCTGGAGGGCGATCGCAACTGGCAAATTTGTCTCAAAATCAGCAAGGATAATTTCTTTCATCCCCGGTTCCCAGTTTTGCAGATGAGCCATCAATAAATCAGCTTTTTGCCGATACTCATCGGCTTGATCTGATTGCTGCAAGCGCGTCTTAAAGGTTTGAGCCTTATTCCGTAATTTCGCCAGAATATTATTTAATTTCTGACTCAACTGATGGCGCAATTGCGAAAATAACTGTTGATCAATCTGGTTACTGTAGTAATGGTTGAGCAACTCCTGAATATTTTTGACCTTTTCAACTACACCCCAACCCATTACTGTGTAACCATCTTTTGTCCAAGCGGGTTGAAATTCTCTGGAATCCAAAGCTTGCAGCCATTCTTGCCAACGCTCAAACAGCCGTCGCCAGTCGTCGGGGTTGAGGGTATCGGTGGATGTTTCTGCTGCGATATTTGCTTCTAACAGCATTAATTCCAGTAGTGCGGCACTCAAGCCACTATAACTTTTGAGTAATTGCCGCTTGATTGCTCCTGGGACTAAACTTACCCGTTCTTGCCAACGTTCTTGGGATTCGCTTAAACTGGGCACAGTTCCAGTTAGTTTCGGTGGTGTTTCATAAGGTTGTCCGGTTTGGATGGGACGGACACTAGATTGTTGCTGACTGACTTGATGGGCTGCGGTGATAATTATATTGTTAGCATCGGTGAGAATTACATTGCTATACTTGCCCATGATTTCTGCATAGACATGATAGAGGGCGCTTTCTCCGGGACGACGGGCAAATTGCAAATCAATAACACGCTCCCAAGGTGCGATCGCTTCAATTCCTACCAGTGCCAAACCACCCAATTGGTGTATTAATTGTTGGCTAAAGGTAAAGGTATCTGGCGATCGCGGTGGTGGATCGCCAATACAAATATGTGCAGCTTGGGGATGCCAAGAAATTTGTAGCCAATCGCGCTGTTTCAAAGTGCGTAATGCGATCGCAATAGTGTAGCGATCGCGTTGATAAACCTGTTCTGTCCGCGAGGGCAGCCAGTTAGCGCGGATTTCGCTACAAGTAGCTGTAAGAGTGGTGAAGTCAACTGGTTGCATAGCCATTCGCGTTCAAAGGTCGATGCTCAGTATAGTTCCAAATCACATAGTCCGGTTGTGAAATTGGATTTAAGCAGCCCTACTTTCAGCATGAACACGCTAGTTCGCAGGAATTTTTGGGTATTTCCCTATTCAATCTGTTGCCTAAGGGATGGTGTTAGAATCATTATTCATCTAACAAGTTCTTCAGGAGTGGCTGTACCATCGATTATCTTTGGTGCGATGGCCATCACTTCCAAAGCCAGGTTTGTGGGAATTCCCCTTGCTTCTAACCGCTTCAATTCCAAAACGTCAATACCTGCTGTTAATCCATCCAAATACTCTTCTACAGTCACTCCCAAATTTTCAATTTCCGCCATGAGTATAATTTCCTGTTTTTTTATTCTACGTTTCAGGCGATACCTTTAGTTAACTCCAAGCGATCGCTATTTCTCTCATGATTTACGATGGCTGAAACCCTTATTATAAAAGGTATGTGTAGAGACGCAAAGTTTGCGTCTCTACAGAAGTTATTGGTATATAGTTGACACTTTCAGGTCTGAAGACTCGCTCGTTTCCCGCTTACCGAGTTATCTTACATGAGCGGAAAATTATTTAGTGAGCAATACGGTTTCTTTGACTGGTTGTAGCAATTGGGTATAAAGTTCACTCAACTGAATTGCGACACCATGCCAACTAAACTTGCTTTCCACACGCTTTCTGCCGACTTTACCCAATTCGTCTCGCCACTCTGGATTCAAGAGAATTCGGTCAATGGCAGACGCAAAGGCATTTACATCTTGTGCTGGTGCCAATAAACCAGTTTCTTCATGAACCACAGTAAACTGAAGTCCGCCGACATCGCTAGCTACAACAGGTGTACCGCTTGCCATCGCTTCGATCGCCACGAGTCCAAAGGGTTCGTAGTGACTGGGAACAACGCAAACATCCGCAGCTGCGTAATAAGTTGGCAAAATATCTTGACCGAGACGACCAGCAAAGGTGGTAAAGTCGCTCATCCCCAATTCGTTAACGATTTGCTCAATGCGATCGCGCTCAATCCCGTCGCTGTTACCTGGAGTACTACCACCACCAATAATTAGCTGAAGATTGTTAGAGTCGCGTAGCCCAGACTCGTTGACTGCACGCACCAAGGTTTCTATACCTTTACGTTGGTCAAAACGTCCTACATACAATACAACTTTGGCTTCTTTGTCAATACCCAAGTCATGTCTGGCTGCTTCTCGTGCAATGGAACCAAAACGCTGAATATCTGTACCGCAGGGAATAATATCGATATTACCTTCAGTGGAAACTAGCGATCGCATGTGTTGTTGTTCTTGCGGACTTGTCGCCACAATTCGCTCTGCTCTTTCCAACACATCTTTTTCCACTGCTAATCGCACACTTGCAATCAGAGGAATATTTTCTATAGTGTTGTACTTGACCGCTCCTAATGAGTGATACGTGTGAACCTGTTTACTCTCTTGGATTTTCTTTAACTCCATCCCCACCCAACTAGAGAGCCAGTAGTTAGTGTGAACTAACTGATATGTAATGCCATTTTCTACTTGAAATTTGAGGAAATTATCCACAAATTCTGGCAGATATTCAAAAATATCATCTCGCGGCACAAACTCAACTTGACCAGCTTTTAAACGAATAGTTCGACAATTGTGGGTGTGTTGCACAATCGAGTCTTGCTCCAGACTCACCTTGCGGGTAAACATATCAACTTGCCATCCTAGCTTTGCTAGTGCTTCACCCACATTGCGTACATAAACATTTTGTCCTCCAGCTTCTTCTTTCCCTATTTCAACCGCCGGATCTCCGTGGACGGAAATCAAGGCGATACGTTTTTCGGTCGTAGAGTTCATAGTTTGTGTGTTGCTGATTTTAACAAAGTTTTAGGCGATTCCAAGCTCGTGTGTTAATAGCACACTTACCTGAATTGTTTAAGAACTTTAATTAATATTTATTTTAATTTAATATGTCTAATATGTTTTTTACATCTTCTGACAGAAGTATACTTTGAGATTAAGTATTTGTATCTAATTTCTTTACATAGAGAAAATTGCTAAATTTATATCTCATACTTTTGATAGATGAAAATTAGGCTTTCTCATCTATCTTGTGCAGATATAATTCCATAGATATAAGGGACTGACAAGAAATAAATTATCCAAATAAACGAACCACAGAGACAATAGAGTTGCCAGTGCGTTGGGCGGGTTCCCCGACTTGTTCGCGTAGCGTCTCCCCCTGGGAGAAGCAACTGGCGCGACACAGAGAAAGGAGAAATATAGAGGGTTTTTGGGTCAGTTTTGGGACATTTTTTTATTTGGAAGTCCCTAACAATCCTATTTGATTTGCTTGCCACGAAGAGGCTCAGATCCCCGACTTCTTCAAGAAGTGGGGGATCTTTTCTTTTTGTTCGTAACTCCTGCAAGGATTGCTACAAGTGTATTAATGTGAGTTCACCCAAGAAAGTATAATTTAATACTAAAAGCTGTTTGGTTCGGACATTGAAGTTCAAATCAGTTACCACAGTCAACTCACCACTTTGAACTAATATTGTATTAAGTAGTAAGAATAACTGTTAAATATTGATGCAAAATAGGGTATTTCCTTGAATTTGCTTCGGAAAGTTTCAGATTATATTTTCAATGATTAATAAATTTCAGGAGCAAATCAGGTGTTTACTTCAACCTTACTCGCTGCTGCAACCACACCCCTGGAATGGAGTCCTACGGTTGGGCTGATTATAATTCTCGCTAATATCGTTGCCATTGTCTTTGGCAAATCTACCATCAAGTACCCCAGCGCCGAACCAGCGCTACCCTCAGCCAACTTATTTGGTGGTTTTGGTTTACCAGCCCTTTTAGCGACTACCGCCTTTGGTCATATCTTAGGAGTGGGAGTTGTCTTAGGGCTGCATAACCTGGGAAGAATTTAGCTTCTTACCCAAGTTGACCTTTATTTGATGATTCTTTTGTCTCCAGCTTGGAGCCAGAGATTTAGTTCTCTGGCTCTTTTTTGTGCAAATGGCTAATCTCCAGAACTAGCCCTTTCAAGGTGGGTAAAAATTTTGGTCAAAGAATCCCTCTTGACTCTGTGTTCTCTGCGCCTAATAAGGTTAGATAAATTACTTTGAAAACCGCAGAGGCAATAGAGTTGCCATGTAGTGAAGTACTCAATATACATTGATAAATCTACATTAATCAATATATAACCTGGCGTTAATTTTTCGCCATTAGATTATATGAAAAACTGAAAAGTTTTGTCTAGTTAGGTGATCTAAATAGCAAGTAACCTTTTAAAAAAAGGTTACTTGCTATTCAAAATGTATGGCATTTCATGTAAATAATTGATGTTTTTTTCTGTCAATAATGAAGAAATGAAGATTTGCCTTTACTAGATTTTTTATGTCACTAGAGAGGAGAGTTTGATGTCTACATTAAGTCGCAGACAAATTTTAGTATTTTTTGCTGGCAGTGCTGGTGCTGCTGTATTGGGAGACACAATCGTAGATGGTGTTTCTAACATTGCAGCAGCAAACAACAGGCGGCGACTGAGCTTTACACCAGTGCGCTTACCCCATCCCCTACCGGTTTATCAACAGCAGAAAAGTTTCTTACCAACGGGAATTGGTCAAGGACAGGTACTCAATGCATCTGCAAATGGGAAGTTAACTAGCTACAACGTAGTTGATGATGTGGTAGTGCCACCAGAGTATGAACGTTATGTAATTATCAGCTGGGGCGATCGCGTCTTTCCAAACACCGATGATTATTTCGGCTACAACAACGATTATACGGGTTTTATTCCTTTAGATAGAACCAACCAAGTTGGCTATTTGTGGGTCAATCACGAATATGTGAGCTTTCCTTTTTCTCAACTAGCACCAGAAGCTCCTGCTGATGTCCAAGGATTGCCTACCACCTATCAATCAGTGATTGGCTACTCTTTACCTTCCACTAGAAGTATTGAATTTGACGGCGAAGTTCTATACAACTTAGGCGGTTCAATCGTCCGCATCTCCCGCCGTAACCGTAGTAACCGTTTTGCTGTGGTTAAAGGTGATGAGAAAAATCGCCGCATTCATGGTCTTTCTGGGTTGGGAATTAATAGCCAAAGGAGTGATGAATATAAAAATGTTACTTCTTGGGGAAGTCGTAGCTACCAAAAAGGCGATCAAAACTATCTCATCGCAACTGGCCCAGCTGCAACCCAAGTATTTAACCTCTCCTCCGATGGACTAGGTAACAAAATCATTGGTACTGGCTATAACTGTTCTGGCGGTACAACTCCTTGGGGAACTATTTTAAGCGCTGAAGAAAACTTTCAAGGAAGTTCAGGATTTTTTGTTGGTGTCACGGAATCAGTCAATCCTAACGGTACTCAAACAGCTTATACCGATGGTACGACTGGCAAGACCTTCGGTTTAGTTGGGGAAAAATATGGTTGGCGCCAGGAAGTGACGGTTATCCAGATTCGCGGATTTTCCAGGTTGCCAAGTTAAGTAAAGATGTCAAAGCGACGCAGCAATCAGGGGGATTGTACAAAATTATTGAAGATAGTGCCGATGGTACAGGTCTAACCTTCCGTTGGGAGAGATTTGCTCAGGGTGGAGAAGCCGGATCAATTTCTGGTGCTGGTTTTGCAAATGTAGATAACCTAGTGTTCGACAATAAAGCAAATATTTGGGGTGTCACAGATATGTCTACCACCACTCATAATGGCTTTAATGTCGGTGCTGCCGGCACTGTGACTACCATCGATTACACAGCCAGTGGTAATGTTTCCAACTTCACAGGAGTTTTCGGTAATAACTGGCTATTCTACATTCCTACTACTGGTGGTCATGCGGGAGAGCTAATACCGTTTGCTCATGGACCAGTGCGTTGTGAGATGACCGGGCCAACTTTTGTGGGAGATACTCTGATTATTTCGGTACAGCATCCTGGCGAAGATAGCCCAATCAACGATGGCACGCTCTTGAGTCGTGAGATTGAATTACTGGATTTGAATGGTATTACATTCAATCAGACTCGGACTGTACCTCGTGGCAGTAGTTGGCCAAGTAACATCCCAACTGCTGATGGTGGCAAGGGTCAACCTAAAAGTCTTCCCAAACCATCTGTAATTGGCATCAGACGTAAGAATCCTACTGGTAATTTTACTTAGGGACTGACAAGAAATAAATTATCCACTTCCCCCCTTCCCCCCTTTCTAGCTACGGTGTACACACAAGTCTTTTAGAACTGCTCTACAGCTTTAGATCCCCCCTAACCCCCCTTAAAAAGGGGGGAACCAGATTCAAAGTGCCCCAATTTATCGGGGAGCCACTGCGCCCTTGCGGTGACCCGACTTGTTCGCGCAGCGTCTCCCCTTGGGAGAAGCACGTGGCGTGGATTTAGGGGGATCTACGACGATTTTGGTTTTGTATAGAGATGTGTGTACACCGTAGCTTTATAAGGGGGGTAATTTGACTTCTGTGTACAGCGTAGCCTTGTAAATGCGAGGGTTGGGGAAGGCTGTACTTCATTGACTTACAAAGTGCTGTGTGTTCAAAACCAGATCAGAAATATTTATATCCAAGCGATCGCTCTTTTTGCAAACTTCGATTAGAGTTAACCACAAATTAGGTTATATAGATTGTGCTGTCTAAATTTGCTGACAATCTGCCTATAGGTTATTGCATGAATAAAATATACATGGATCACTTTAGATATAATAATGACTCATTCTTTGTTGTCCTAACTGGAGAAATTAATGGGTCGCGCCAAAAAGGTTGTCCTGGCATATTCTGGCGGAGTAGATACCTCAGTTTGCATCCCTTACCTCAAGCAGGAGTGGGGTGTGGAAGAGGTAATTACCCTAGCAGCAGATTTAGGTCAGGGAGATGAATTAGAGCCAATCAGAGAAAAAGCTCTGAAATCGGGTGCAAGTGAATCACTAGTGGCGGATGTCAAAGACAGTTTCGTTAAAGATTATGCCTTTGGAGGGATTCAAGCCAACGCCCTTTATGAAAATCGTTATCCTCTAGGAACTGCTCTTGCTCGTCCACTGATTGCCAAGGTATTAGTAGAAACAGCCGAAAAATATGGTGCTGATGCGATCGCTCACGGTTGTACCGGCAAAGGTAACGATCAGGTTCGCTTTGATGTCTCTGTCACCGCTCTCAACCCCAACCTGAAGATCCTCGCACCAGCCAGAGAATGGGGGATGAGTCGTGAGGAAACCATCGCTTATGGTGAAAAGTTTGGTATCCCCTCACCAGTCAAAAAATCCTCTCCCTATAGTATTGACAAGAATTTGCTTGGTCGTAGCATTGAAGCTGGTTTACTCGAAGATCCATCATTTGAGCCACCAGAAGAAATCTATGAAATGACCAAAGCAATCGCTGATACTCCCAACGAGCCAGAGTATATCGAAATTGGTTTCCACGGTGGTATTCCCACAACCCTCAACGGTATAGCTAAAAAACCAGTTGAGCTAATTGAACAACTCAATCAGGTGGTAGGAAATCACGGCATCGGCCGGATCGATATGATTGAAAACCGTCTGGTGGGGATTAAATCGCGGGAAATCTACGAATCACCTGCGATGTTAGTCCTAATTCAGGCACATAGGGATTTAGAAAGCTTGACATTAACGGCAGATGTTACCCATTACAAGCGTGGCATTGAAGAAACTTACAGCCAAATCGTTTACAACGGTTTGTGGTACAGTCCACTCAAAGTTGCACTTGATGCTTTTATTCAAAAAACACAAGAGCGAGTCTCTGGAACTGTGCGGGTGAAGTTGTTCAAGGGCAACTCTACAATCGTTGGGCGTTCGAGCGATCATTCCCTCTACACTCCCGATTTGGCAACCTACGGAGCCGAAGACAAATTTGACCACAAAGCTGCTGAAGGTTTTATCTACGTTTGGGGACTACCGACTCGCATTTGGTCGCAGCAAATTAAAAGTTAGGAGTTAGGAGTTAGGAGTTAGGAGTTAGGAGTTAAAAATGCAAAATCCCAGAAGTAAAAGTTAAAAGAAATAACTTTTCACTTTACTCCTCACTCCTCACTTCCTTAACTTGGCGAGACTCTAACCACAAGGGCACAACAATTAAGCCAGCCAGGATCAGTAACGCTGCGATCGCAAATTTACCCACCCAAGCAACCAATTGTTCTAGGGAGATAATTTTGCCAGCAAAAAAAGCTAATGTCACCATCAAACTAGCCCAAGCAACTGCTCCTAAAAAGTTGTATAAAAAGAATTTTCCAAAGGGCATTTCGGCTATACCAGCTAGTGGTGCAGCAAAAACTCGTAACAATGCGAGAAAACGTCCAAAAAATACCCCTTTAGCAGCATTTTGACTAAATTGATCTTTAATGTTCAGCAGCCGCACTTCCGAAACCCGAAAGATACTACCAGCTTTTACCAGAAAAGCCCAACCGCTAACTCTACCAATCCAATAGCCACAAGTGCCACCAATGACAGCACCCATGATTGCGTCACCAAGAACCAGCCAGAAATTCAGTTCATCACTGCCAGCTAGAAACCCGCCTACTAAGGTCACGGTTTCGCCAGGAAGGGGAATGCCTAAATTTTCTAGCAAAATTCCCAAAAAAATTGCCCAATACCCATAAGTGTGGGCGACTTCCTGGATATTTTCTAGTGAAATCAGCTCTAAAGACATCCCGCACCACCGTCTTTACAAATTTTTACTTTTACTACATCTTTGCTTGTTTTTGGGTGGGGTGTCAATCAAACCACTATATTCAATCATTAAGTCATTAGTTTAATTCTGAATAATCCATAGCTTATAGTCTATGGTAACCATTAATTTTTAACTATTGTTAATTATGCATTTTTTTGACTCTATTACCACAAACTAATATTTATTAAACAGAAAATAAAAAGTTTATATAAAATTTATAAATATCCCTTGAAATTATGAAAATCTTGTAAAAGACACCGTTGATACCGAAATTGTTAGACCCTTATGCCTATATTGATGAAAGTTATCACAAATTATACGGCATGAATACTTAAATAATTACTCTCAACTGTACGACTGCAATTGCCCAAATATCTAGGTAAAATGGTAATTTTGCCGTTGAAAGAAAAGAGATATTGACATCTTTTTTTATTTTTTGTCAAGTGTTCCAACTACCCTGTTAAATTTATGGCTCTCACACAAGAACTTCAAGTGATTTTGTTTAAACCCCAAGGAAGCATAGATTTGGAAGGCGGTAAGGCTTTGAGTGAACAAATGGCTGGAGTAGTGCCTCAAGCTCATCAACTCTGGGTTATCGATCTAGCAGAAGTTAATTTCATGGACAGTTCTGGGTTAGTCCCTTTAGTAAAAGGGTTAAAAGCTGCACGTCAAAGCGGTTGCCGCTTGGTTATATGCAACGTGCAAGCTCCTGTACGATTAATTTTGGAACTTACCCAACTAGATACAGTGTTTGAAATTTTTCACACTTACCAAGACATTTTTCTCCCCATCAAAGATAACAGTCTGGTGCTAGCAGGCTAGGTAATAAATCTATCTATAGAAGGATGGTGTAGTCAAGCAATATTTGCATATTTTCACATTCTCCAAGATAAGAGTCTGGTGATAGCAAGCTGATTTTATTTTTTGTCTAAAGAAGAATGCTGAGAAAAACTCATGGTTTTGAGCTAGGTAGTATGAATGGCAGATGGATAGATCTGCTTGTTGGAAGCCATCTACCTCAAGCAGTAAAGATCAGAAATGACCAAAATCGGTCAAATCAAATGCAATTCTTTGTGAGACTCCCCAGCCTTTTAAAGAGAGGGCTTTTAAAATTACTCTGAGCTAATTGTTCTATATACGACGCAACTAGTGCAAGGAAGCAGGAGGTAAGAAAGGTGAGAATATCAGCCTTTGCATTATTTCTAACTCTATAGTTATTTTTGCCTTGATGCACTACTTGGATGTCTCCAAGAGCCTTTGCCGCACCAATTTCTTACCTCTTAGATTTCACCATAATGGTAATTTTAGGCATTCTGGGGAGTCGAAATATTAGTTTGTTCGGATGTTGGGCGGGGAAAATTTGGCAAATCAATGCCGCCGTGACTAGCATTGCGAGTTTTGAGTGCTAAACGATAACTGACGCTTTGCAGTTCTGCTTGTAGTTGGCGGTTTTCCCGTTGTAGCATGGCTACCTTTTCTCTAACTGGCATCATCCGCTCCTCAAATTTTCGACGGTAAATTTGAGGCAACTCTTGTACTACTTGCTCCAACATCCGACTGCGATCGGTGAGTTCTTGAACTGACTGTCGCAGTTGGTAAATTTCGGAGTCACGAGTTGTAATTTGCTCTTGATAGAACGCCACCTGTTGCTCTACAGCTTGGAGTTGTTCTTGCAAAGCCTGTAACTGGCTTAGATCGCGCTCAAACTCCGGCTGCTGGGGCATAAAACTAGTGTTACCCTTTACCAGCCGGAAGAGTTCTTGAGATAGTTGTTGCACTAATTGATCGCGAAGTTGCAACTCTTGGCGTAGTTGCGATACTTCCGTAGAGAGAACTTGAATATCGGGTGTATCAGATTGGCTCACAGTAGCTTACAGCTCCCATTCAGAATCTTGTCCACTCTTAGGTATAACTGCGGGAGTACTACCTTTGGCAAGTATTTGTTAATTTAACATTCCCAGACAAGTCACGAGAAAAGAAAAAGACAAAATTTTATTGAATGGGATTTGGGGATTGGGCATTGGGCATGGGGCACTTGTACTGAGCGTACCCCTCCGGGGATCTTGCTACGCGTAGCGTCTCCAAGAGTTGCCGTTGGCGCAGCCTAAGAAGAGAAGTATTGGGCATTGTTTGTTATTCTTCTCCTGCTCCCCTGCTCCCCCTGCTCCTCATCTCCCTCATTTTTAGACTGTTGCAGGTACAGGTGCAGCTACTTTAGTGGGCTTTTCCTTTTCCTCTTTAGGGGGTTTTTCCTCTACTATTTCCTGCTTAATTGTCAAATAGCGAATCACTTCTTCACTCAAGCGCATGGCGCGTTCAAAGGGAGCGATCGCAGTTGCAGGCGCACTGTAGTTTAACTGGATGTAGATGCCATCGCGGTGTTTTTTGATTTCATAAGCCAGACGTCGCTTACCACGATTTTGAATTTGCATATCCTGGGCGCCTTGATCGCGAAGCAAATTCTGATATTTGGTAATTGCTTGCTCTGCCTGTTCGTCTCCCAGGTCAGGACGGAGAATGTACATTGTTTCGTAACTTGTAGTCATATTTTTCAGTTTCCTCATGGACAAAAGTGGCTGCTGATGCTAGTTTATACCTGGCTTTAATTTAAAATGCCTGCATTAATCAACATCTGAAGCAACAAGGAATTATAATCTTAGCAGTTTTAAATCTGAATCATTAGCCAAATCGCCGAAGTTTGGATTTTTGGCATGTACTTAATTAAAACTAGGTCGGGAGGCGAACCCGATATTTCTTTAGCAAGCTTGATCGAGCTATCAACTTTGCGAAAGGGTATCTTTATCCTAAGGGCAGAATGGCACTAAGTTAAGATACAGCCCTTGCCCTGACTGGTTAAGAGCCTCCAGGTTGGGAACCCATTCCCGAAGGGCTGCCGCCTTCTCTTTCTTGAAAAGAGGCAGATCCTCTCAGAATTCGTTCCCAGCCTGGAGGCTGGGAACGAGGCGACATAAGTCTTTGGCCTTTTCCTAGTGCCATTTTACTAAGGGCATCTATAGCGATCGCTTTCAGGCTCAAGGCTCAATCGGTTTGCTAAAAAGCTAACTGAGGATTGCTTGCTACCCGCTCACAACTTCTAATCGCAGAGAAAAGGATATTCATCAAGGTTATGGCGCAGCGCTATGTGCGAATTCAAAATCAAGACGGACAGATTTACTATGGGTTACTACAGCTATCCCTCAATGTGCAGGTGCTAGATGCTCCGCCTTGGTTACAAGGACAACCCACTGATTTAACTTTGACACCAGAAAATTACCAAATTCTGGCTCCCTGCGCTCCCTCAAAAATCGTGGCGGTGGGGAAGAATTATGCAGATCATGCAGCCGAAATGGGAACTCCAGTACCTTCTGAGCCATTAATCTTTCTCAAGCCACCCACGTCAATCATTCCATCTGAGAGGGAAATTAAGTATCCTTCCCAGTCACAAAGAGTTGACTACGAAGGAGAGTTAGCACTAGTGATTGGCGATTACGCCTTTGAATGTACACCAGAGGTAGCCCAAACCAAAATTTGGGGCTATACCATCGCCAATGATGTAACAGCGCGGGATTTACAAAAAAAGGATGGTCAATGGACGCGAGCCAAAGGTTTTGATACTTTCTGTCCTTTGGGACCTTGGATTGTGCGGGAATTAAATCCAGGAGCGAGATTGCAGACTTTTGTGAATGATGATGCCAATCCAGTCCAATCTGCCTGTATCGATCAGATGGTGTTTTCCCCCGATGTGATAGTTTCTTATATCAGTCAGGTGATGACGCTACTACCCGGTGATTTGGTGCTTACAGGTACGCCGGAGGGTGTCAGTCCATTGCATCCAGGCGATCGCATCCGCGTTGAAATTGAAGGTATTGGTCGCCTGGAAAACACCGTAGCAGCGCGTTAACTTCTAACGCACTTGCATATACACTGCATCGGAAATCGCCGGAATTTCTGCATAACGCCCGCTCAATGATTGGATGACTGAATATCCAACTGCTACCACTATGCCTAGAAAAATGGTTGTGGATAGGGTTTGGATTGCAAAACCACCAGAGGGAATTAGTCTAACAACATCCATCAAGATGTTAAACAAAAAGATAATGATGTCCAAAAGGATTGCTTGCATAGTGTTGAAACGAATAAAGTGACTAATTTTTTCGTTTCTAACCACCAATAGCAATAAGGCAAAGAAAATAATCAGTCCTGCATAACGCACACTTCTGTAAAATGACCATAAAACCAGAATTGGTGCAAAAACGACTGCCAGAGGAGGAAACTGATCTAACAAAAAAAAGCCAAAAGTTACTACCTCAACCATCGGTAGCAAATAAGGCAAGGAAGCAAAAATCCGATCTGAAACCGTTGTAGACCCACGCCAAGACATTATGCGTTCTCCTGTGGTTAAATTTTTATAGTTACTTGAGCTTAGGATAACGCAGTTGCTTGGTCTTGCTGACAAATTCAACTATTCTATATGGGCGATGCGAAAGCCCATCATGCACTCATACTGGTCTGGCTGCTGTTGAGTAAGTTTGCGAATGGCTTGACCACAGCGCAGTTGACCCCCACGCCAACGGGGTTGACCGCTCCCGTCGGCGAGTAAACAAGACTGGCAAACTTGCTCAGGGGCAAGGATTTGATCGTCCATTAAAATGACTAGCATCGAAATCCCTCCTGTAAATCCTCATTGTCAAACAATTTGGGATTTTAGATCGCACCAAAGGTGCGATTTGGGCGCAACTTGGATTTGGGATTGACCCCATAGATATATCTAGGGTTAAGTGTTGTGATTTGCGATGGACTTTGCACTCGCCGTGGGCGATCGCAGATGACACTTAAGAGCCACATCCTACCTCTTTGTAGCAAAAATGTCGGCAATCACAATTCAATAAAAATTGTCAAGTGAATCTTAATGTATTCTATGTTGTGTCTATTGCAAATTGGACATTTTAGGAAAAAATTATCCAAAAATATTGGTACAGAAGCAACACGGCGACGGCTTGAAATTACTTTGACATGACTAGTACCGCAAGGCGGAAGTCAAAAGTCAAAAGTATTATGGAATAAGCTCTTTAGGAATTTTAAATGGTTGCTCTATTTCCGCCGAACTGTACTAGTTAAAGTCAGAGAAGTTAAGTAACAAAAACTGAGTTAACTTGATAGCCATTTAAGTGATGCATTTACAAAATACTGGGGTAAACTTGCAAGCAAGTTAATACACAATATTACTCGGCAGCTCGTCGGTCTGGGCATCACTCACAATGGAACACTGGCAATTTCTGATACAGAAACAAGGCGCTCGCTCGTGGCATATCCTAGAATCGCCAAATTTGGAAATTTTGGAAGGGCAGTATAGAGTTTTGGCTCGTTCTAACCTTCATAATACAGACGTGGAAGTGCGGGTAACTCACTCTTCAACCCAAGAAGTTCAACCAACGCGGCGAATTTTTAAGCGATCGCGTCGCACTAACTCAGAAGGCTTAATGGCGGTAATTCCTTTTACCTATTTCCAGGCAGGAGTTTGGGAATTGCGCTGTTCCGGCGATTTGATGTCGGATCTGCTCGGTAAATCTTGGCAATACAAAGTCCAACTGCAAGTCCTGTGCCAAGAAGCAGATAGGGAGCAGGGGGAGCAGGGGAAGCTAGAATCAAATTTGGAATACACTGCCCCAGCAGAACCCGTAATTACCTTTGATGATGCGATCGCTGTTCCCGCAGAATTGGCAATTGTTCTAGTAGATAAAAGGAACTTGGAATCTACTACCCCAGCAGAACCCGCAATTACCTTTGATGATGCGATCGCGATCCCCGCAGAATTGGAAATTGTTCTAGTAGATAAAGGGAACTTGGAATCTACTACCCCAGTAAAACCCGCAATTACCTTTGATGATGCGATCGCGATCCCCGCAGAATTGGCAATTGTTCTAGTAGATAAAGGGAACTTGGAATCTACTACCCCAGTAAAACCCGCAATTACCTTTGATGATGCGATCGCGATCCCCGCAGAATTGGCAATTGTTCTAGTAGATAAAGGGAACTTGGAATCTACTACCCCAGCAGAACCCGCAATTACCTTTGATGATGCGCTCGCGATCCCCGCAGAACTGGCACTAAAAGTTGTAGATGAATCAAATTTGGAATCTACTACCCCAGTAGAACCCGCAATTACCTTTGATGATGCGCTCGCGATCCCCGCAGAATTGGCACTAAAAGTTGTAGATGAATCAAATTTGGAATCTACTGCCCTAGTAGAACCCGCAATTACCTTTGATGATGCGATCGCTGTTCCCGCAGAATTGGCAGTTACTACACACAGTAACCCTACTAGCAGTGTTCTACTAGATGAAACCGAAGAAGATATAGTTATCGATGAGCTGGTGAGTCCTGTGTGGCTGAAAGGTGAGACAGCAGAGCAGATTTTACAAAATTTAATAGATTTAGCTTTACCCGCCTCTGAACTGCTGCCCAAAGATGAAAAAGTTATAGATTTTCCAGCAACACAAACATCGCCACCATTACTGCTAACTTTAGGTCAGGATAATTATATTTCTCCTTGGGGACAAGCTCTTCCAATCAATGGGCACATAGAACTTAAAGAAAAGATAAATCTAGATCAGGCTGAAACATTATCCCCAAAAAGCCTACGGGAGCTTGAACTAGGAATCGAACTGCGATCGCCCAAGAACTCAAAAATCTTGACCCAAGTATGGCAACCCTTACCAGATCAAGAGTTGCCCTTCACCATCAATACCTCAATTGATATTCCTGCTGACTGTGAATCCAAGTTAATTTTGGCAGATATCAGTTTGTATGGTAAATTCGCCGATACTAGTGAAGTCACCCGATTAGCCAGCCAGTCCTTCACCATTACAGCAGATGTAACGGAATTACTGGCAATCACAGCCGCAGCAAAATCTAGTACATTAAATGACCACGTACCATCGGACTTATCTACTGCTTTCACAGAACCAGAGGCATCTGTTAGGCTCGATTTGAAACTATTAAATCTGGTCAAGATTCCAAAAACAGACCAGTCTCACATGCTCAATCCATCCCCAAACAGACCTCTACCACCGCAAATTAACCTACAAGTTCTGCGAGAAGCTACCTTGCGGACATCTAAGCTCAAAAATTCAGGCACTTCGCCTCAATTGCCGAAACTGCCACCTGTTCAAATCGATACCAACATTCCCACAGATGTTGTCGCCAAACTCCCTGCACAGGAGGAACTTCTAGAAAAAGATGCCACCATAGCTGCCATCAACTTGGAGCAGTTGGTCATCAGGCAACGTAGAATGCCAATACTCGACACTACTTTGCCATACTTGAAACGGCTACAAGCTTTGCCAGGTTATGCAGAAGAAGAAGTAAGAAACAATGATCCCTTAGGTGCATTGGAAGTTCAAGGGGCTGAAGACTTCCCGCAGTTGGAGGCAGTTCTAGCTAAATATGAAAATATACCTGAATTACTAGTAGATGATGCACAATTCCAGGAAGAATTTGTTGGTGAAATAGAAGCCCAGCAAAATCTACAATTCCAGGAAAAATTTGTTGCTGAAGTAGAAGCCCAGCAAAATCCACAATCCATTACAACAGCCAACCTTTATTCATCTCCTTTACTCAGGAAGTGGATGCAGAGTCAGGGATACTCTTTACCTGAATCCATCAATGATCTGGAACCTCAAGACTACGATAACTATGTTCCAGCGCCGCAGATACCCCTTTCTCTTAGTGCAGAAAATACGAATGTTGATGTTAACTTGCCGTTAAACCTAGATGCCAATACAGAGACGTTGGATGAAGGTTGGGGACGCTCAGAACTTATCCTGACGGAGACATTGCGCGAACAAGATATATGGCAAGAAGTTCAAGGGTTGGCTTCCGAACTGGGGAATTTCGGGGAAGATGTAGACATAGCGAAGGAAGCGGATCTGGAGAGAGGAGAAAATACGGAACTAGAAAAAGTATTAGAAGAAGCAATAATCTCATCGGCTCTGATCACACAATTACCGCCCCCCCCTCCGCCAATAAAAATAAATATAGCGTCAGCTTGGTTGGCAAAAGAAATCGTTGTAGATGATACAGATAGCGAACTAGAAGCCGATGCAACTAGGAGTTACACCTTTGAAGAAAAGCAACCACTGTTAGATTTATCCCCTTCCTTACCTATAATTGCGGCAGCCACTGAGCCTTTGCCAATTCCACAGTTGCATGTGCCAGAAGGCGAACTAATCGCTGGTAAATCTGTCATAGTGCGCGTAGTACTGCCCGAAGTGCCTCCGCAAGTTGTTGTCAAGTTATGGGTTGAAGATTATCAAACTCGCTGGTTACTAGATGGTCCTCATTTATTGACAAATTTACTACCTAATGCATTCGGAGGTTTGGAAGTGATGACGCAATTAAACATTCCCTTTGGCTGTTTAGAAATTCGCTTGGAAGCGATCGCACTTGATCTGACAACCCAACAGGAGAGTCACAAAGTCACAATATTGCGAACCGTGATTCCTCCAGACTTGCCAAGCTTGCAGCTAGATGAACTCCTGGGTATGTGAGGTGGTACGAGGAGGTTTTGTGAAAGGTGCGATCGCTATTTTGACAATCAGCTTGCCACTGAAGGGAAGTGAGTTAAAAAGTAAAAAGATAAAAGTAAAAAGTAAAAAGTAAAAAGTAAAAAGAGAATCCCCATAAATAAATTTAGGGTATTTAAAAAGGATGCCTTGTTTCTTGCACTACGTGTATCGAAACAAATCTTTATTTCCTTTTCCATAAATAAATTTATTTGCTCTCAAACCGATTTTATTCCTCTTTATTTTTACTTTTTACTTTTTACTTATATCTGAAACAGAATATCAACAATTCCTGGAGGCTGCACAGAAATTATGGAATTTTTAGAATCTGACGATACTTTAAGTGTAGAAGATAAGCTTAGTAGTTTAAGTGCGGATTTAGTGTCTATCGGATTATTTTCGTCTCTGTCGTCAAGATATTCAGCCCAGTGTGCATTAAGATGTTATAAATCGTAGTCTTGATTATTGAATATGAAATTTCTCCATTGTTTAACTCCTTTTACAGTATTAAAATTGTTATTCATTAGATAATATAATTCGCAATTATTTATACATTCCTAAACAGTAGTTTAGCGCAGTAATATCTTATATTAAATCCGGTTGATTGCTGTAGGCATCACTGTGTCGAAATGGGAAATTGTACACTAAATAAATTTTAGAGCTACGATTGGTCAAGACTGACAACATAAAGCGCTTACGGGAGTTGATAAATAATTCTAAAGATGAGGAGTAGCCACTTATCCCACCGCAGCACTAAAAACCGCATATCCCTTTGTGTGTGAAAATTCCCTATAGCCATCATCGAGGGGAATTGTCTTTTATAAGATTATCACAATAGTAAATAGGCTTGTTTGTATCAGCTTTAGAGTTTTTTATCTATAGCATATTTCCCGACATCCCCGTGATGGAGGTAGTAGCACAGGATTAGCAATCGCCCATTAAACGACATCTGTATCTAAATATATGGTTTGTGATAATGAAAATACATTTTTGGGAATAATACACTTAGTCCTTCTCTAAGATGGTGTACTTCATGATAAATATGCCGGAAAATGTATTAGACCAATTCGATCACCTTTACGAACTACAGCCAGGAGTAGCAACAAAAATAAAAAATTTTATTTTAAAAACGTTTAATTATCAACCCAAAATAGGCATTCTTGGTAAGACAGGTGTAGGAAAATCAAGCCTTTGCAACGCTCTTTTTGGGAAAGACGTTGCACCTGTCAGTCACGTTGAGAGTTGTACACCAGAAGCTCTAGAATATTCATTAGGTGGAGGTTCAGGAAATATCAAACTAGTTGATTTACCAGGTGTAGGTGGGAATCCAGAAGAAGATATTAAATATAAGGATTTATATTCTAAACAGTTACCAGAATTAGACGTAGTTTTGTGGGTTATAAAAGCAGATGACAAAGCTTTAACTACTGATCTATATTTTTATGAGAATGTCGTTAAGCCTCACCTGGTACAAGGTAAGCCTTTTATCATTGCGATGAACCAGGTTGAGAAGGTTGAACCGATGGGGGAATGGGATTCAAACAACCGTATTCCTGGGTGTGAACAGCAAAAAAATATTGATGCGAAGATAAAGGATGTTGCTAAAAAGTTTGGTCTTGATACCAAAAACGTTATCCCAGTCTCCTGTGGTAAAAAATATAACGTGGTAACACTTGTGGAAACAATTACCTATGCAATCCCTAAAGATAAAAAGTTAACGTTTGTAAATTCTGTACTAAATGAAAACCGTTCAGAGAAAGCTAAGGAGGAAGCGAAAAGTGGTTTTTTTAAAGAATTCGATGAATTTACGAATAAGGAGGAAGCCAAAAGAGGTATTTTTGAGGGATTCGGACGAGATATCGGAAAATCTCTAGCAGGAGAATCAGGTGAAAAGATTGGAGAAACCATTGGTAATTTTGTAGATAAGAATATTGTTGTTAAACTTCTTAACGAGATTGCTAAATTTTGTTTTCCTTGGTGGCCATTCTCATAAAGTGAGGATTGGCTTAAAACCATCCTCAGCCCGTCGTATTCAATCTATCGACCCCATGTTTTTGTACTTAGCCCTAGCGATTAGAAATCGCGGCTATACAAACGAAGTCCGCCTACGCGGACTAGGGTCAAACCAAGGTTTTCAACCCGCGCAGGCGGGTTTTGCCTGTGTAGCCGCGACTTCTAGTCGCCTGGTGTATCCACCATCACCAAACCTTGTCCATAATAACTGGATGGTAAATTAGGGATTCACCTTTCGGTAGATTTAGACAGAATCATCAAAACTGTATATTTGGATGGGGTAACACATCATTTGCCATAAAACCTCATGCCAAATCAGTAATTTTCATATCAACAGATGAAATTTTGATTCAATTCTAGTTAATTTGTTCCTTAAGTTCCTTAAAAGCCATGACATCCCCTGAGCCTCAAACTGATTTTGGAGAAAAAGCTCCAGAAACCTCATTTGAGCCACCTTCTGGAAAACGGCGGTGGCTTTGGTTATTTTTACCTGCACTACTATTGTTAGGGGGTGGAACAGTCCTCGTTTGGCGTTTGCTCACTCCGCAAAATTCAGTACCTTCACCTGCAATCGCTCAACCTCAAGGAGTAAGAGTCAAAATATCCACAGTCCAAAGCGGCATAATTGAGGAAAGTTCAGATTTTATTGCTAGCCTAAAATCCGAGCGCTCAGTCCTACTCCAGCCAAGGATTCAGGGTCAAGTTACCCAGATACTTGTAAAACCGGGAGATTCAGTCCCAGCAGGAGCGGCAATTCTCCAAGTAGATCGTACCCCACAAGCTGCGATCGCTCTTAACAATGCTGTGCCTCAAGCATTTTTAATGCAACTGGCAAATGCCCGCGCTACACTCAAATCTCTGGAAGCAGAACGACCATCCTACGTTGCAAATGTGCAATTGTACCAGCAGAACTACGAAAAGTTTGTCAGCCTAGCTCAACAAGGAGCCGTATCTCGACAGACTAGCAATCAGATTGCTGATCGCCTCGCCACTGCTAAGACTAGTCTTGATGCAATTGATTCCAGGATTCAAGCACAACGAGCCACCATCTTGCAGGCTGAAAAATCCTTGCAGCAAGCTAATGTAAATACTCAAATACAACAGCCCCAGTCTGACAAAATTAGCGCTCCCTTTAGTGGCACAGTTAGTAACATCGCTGTGAAAGTCGGTGATTTAGTTAATACTTCCACACCATTAGTTAATATCACCCAAAATCAACCTTTAGAAGTAAATATCTCTGTGCCACTACAGCAAGGTACTCAATTGCGTAAGGGAATGCCAGTGGAGGTAATGAACACACAAGGTCAAAAGCTTGGTAGAAGTAGGATATTTTTTATTGCACCTAATGCCAGTAATGAGACACAAACCATACTGATTAAAGCACTTTTTGACAACCACAACGGTCAGTTACGTGCAGATCAATTGGTAAGGGCGAGAGTGTTCTGGAATCAGCGCCCCGGAGTTTTAATCCCCACAACAGCAATGACTCGTATAGCTGGAGACACTTTTGTTTATGTAGTTGAAACCGAAAAATCTCCCCAAGGTATATCCCAACAAGTAGCTCGGCAAAGGCGAGTCAAGTTAGGCGAAATCAAAGATAATAATTACCAAGTTATTGAAGGGTTACAGCCAGAAGATAAAGTTATTATTTCAGGGTTACTCAATGTGAGGGATGGCGTTGCGATCGTTCCAGAATCTTAATTAATGAGGTCGGGAGGGGGGAGTGGGGGGATGAGGGAGACAAGGTAAATAACCCATACGCAATGCCCAACATTACACCAATTGCTAAATTTAACAAAATAAAACTCGATTAATCTATGGCATCAATAGCCGGAAAAGTTGCAATTATCACTGGTGCATCGCGGGGAATTGGACGAGCAATTGCACTAAAATTAGCTAGTAACGGCGCATCTATTGTGGTTAACTATGCGGGGAATACAGGGAAAGCACAAGAAGTTGTTGCCGAAATTGAAAAGTTGGGAGTAGAAGCGATCGCTATCCAAGCTGATATTAGCAAAGTACCTGACATCCAACGGTTATTTGAGCAAACACTTGAACGTTTTGGTAAAGTCGATATTTTGGTCAACAATGCCGGAATCGCCTTCTATAAACCAATTAGTCAGGTGACAGAAGAAGAGTTTGACCAGATTTTTGCCATTAATGTCAAAGGCACCTATTTTGCTTGCCAACAAGCCGCGCAACATATATCAGAAGGTGGACGGATTATCAACTTTTCCTCATCAACTACGGTGATGATGCTGCCAACTTATAGTGCCTATGTAGGAACCAAGGGTGCTGTTGAACAAATTACACGGGTACTAGCTAAAGAATTGGGTGCAAAAGCGATCGCTGTTAATGTGATTTCTCCTGGTCCCACCGATACAGAACTATTTCGAGAAGGCAAAACCCAAGAACAGATAGACCGGTTAGCTCAAATGGCTGCTTTTGGTAAACTGGGAGATGTGCAAGAAATCGCCGATGTAGTAGCATTTCTCGCTAGCGACGAAGCCAGGTGGATCACTGGGCAAAACATCCGTGTAAACGGTGGAATCGCATGAGATGATCAAAACTCTGTTCATAGACCTGATCTTCTCCGTTTTCAAACCCAAGCCAGTAAGCGGGCATTGCTAATCTGATAGATATTTCATTCTTTATTGATAACAAAATTAGCAGAAGACAGTACATTCAATCTATATGCGATTTGATGTACTGTTTTCTTATTTGCAATTATTACAAAAATCAGGAAAAATTCTCTTTTAGTGCAAATAGTACTCAGTAGTAATTGCTCATTAACTGCTTGAGAAAAATTATTATATTTTCAACTTTATACAAGTAAAATTGCTCAAAAGTAAATATTTGGTTAACAATCAATTAATACTTGTGCTGGGAAGTACTATGTAATATCATCAGCTACAGTATAAATTTAAATTCACTTTTCATAGGAGGAAGATTGTGTCTGACAACAAACCAAAAGATTTGAATTCACAAGCGGTACCGTTTTTTGCTCGATTTTTAGAAGGGCAAAGCTTGGAAGACTTATCCAATCAAGAATCAGAGGCAATTATCGGTGGAACCTGTGGTGTAATCAAAAAAAACGATGATCAACAGGTTCAAACTTTGAAGTACCCATCCGATCAAGAAGATAGCTCGATCGTCACAAAAAAGTACCCATCTGATACTGATGAGTTTGTTGTTACCCAGAAGTACCCTTCAGACGGGGATGAACACAATTTTTCGATAAAATAACTGCATATTTTTGATTACATCAAAGACGCAGTTTTGAAGAAATTATCACAAAAAAATGCTGTTAACTTTGCCAACTCCTTCTATGGGTTGGCTTCCGATTAAAATTAAGTTTACTTTTTTAATATAGGTCATCGGCTTTTTCTCCTGACAATATTTCTGTTGCTAAGTAGGGAGGCATAATTAAACATAAAATAAAATCCTAGCTCGTAGTGAGCGATTCATCGCTCAAAACAACAATTATCAGGACTAAAGTCCTTACTACAAACTTCAATTTATTTACGCCTAGCTTCATGACTACCGAACTTGATCAACTCTTAACTGACTGGAAAAATAAAATTCAAGTAGTTAGCCAAAATCTGTTTGATCTACAAGAATTACCAACATATCAGCGCCTTTGTGGGAGTTCTGGTTTTCCTAAAGTTCATTTGACAGGGATTACTGCCTTAAAAGTGACTCCAGCGTTGGAGGCAATGAACGATTTATTTCAATATTTTGACTTATTGGTGCAAGTAGTTGATCAAGCCAGTAGATTGCGGCAGCAGCTGCCAAGGTTTTTAGCAACCGAGCAAAAAATCAACGAAATTAAACAATTATTAACAGGTGCTTCAATTCATCTGTCTGTTGTGCAAACGCCATTAGCACAGAGAGAATTATTGAGTGCCAATCAACAACCAAAGGCGATCGCACCTACACAATTATTACAAGTAATGACTCAGGCTTTTTCTGTTGCCAGAGATGCAGTGCTGGCTGTTGATGCAGCTTGGGCAAATCTAGAAGTGATACTCAAAGATGCAGAATCGCAAATTATCTCATGGCAAAACTTAGCTGAATCACTCAATCAAGGCTTTTGTGGTGAACTGATTCAAGCTACTGAAGCGATCGCTTTGATGCGAGATAAAATTGAGCAAGACCCTTTAGGAGTGAGTGCAGATATAGATCGGCAAATTAAGCCACTGCTAGCACAAGTAGAATTAGTATTAAAGCAAGCTCAGAAACAACAAACTCAGTTACAACAGAAACTAGCGATCGCTCACGATTTATTAAAACAATTAATTAAACTTCACTCAGAATCTGTCGCCGCTTTTGCGGAAAGCCAAGAAAAGGTTTTGTATTTAACCCAGTACACTCCATTAACCCAAGAGCAGATGGATGCACTCAGCCAATGGCTGACACGCTTAGAAAACAAACTAGAGGAGGGTTTAGTTAATCCAGTTATGGTTGGTTTAGATAATTGGATCAGCATTGCCAGAGAATATATCGCAGTAGAGCAACAAGTATACATAAATCATTGCAATTTGTTACAAACTCGTCGGGAGTTACGCGGACGACTAGATGCCCTCAAAGCCAAAGCACTGGCACGGGGATTCGTTGAAGATGCCACCTTAGTTGACTTGGCACAAACAGCAAAGCAGCTCCTTTATATGCGCCCAACTCCCTTAGATAAAGCATCTGAATTAGTTTCCCAATATGAAAAACGTTTAAATAGCCAATATTAGGGGAACAATAGAGGAAAAATCACTCTGGAGTTTGGACTCTTGACCGAAAAAATCATCAATAAGTCCCTAAATTTATTTAACGTGAGTTCCACAAGTCTTATTTGACCTCTCCCCCAGCCCCTCTCCGACGCACAGAGGGGAGCAAGAACTGAATTTTTCGTTGCTCCTCCCTTTCCGTTTCGGAGAGGGAGGCTGGGAGGGAGAGGTTCATCGAACTCACGTTTATTTATGGTTGCTGAGTTTGTCAAAGTATGGGAACAATAATTTTGAATTCCCCGAAGGGGTTGAGTTAGGAGACTTTCATGAACAGTCTTAGCTGCACACGGAATGGATGTACTGGCACTATCGAAGATGGCTACTGTGATGTTTGTGGGTTAGCAGCAGTAAAATCTCCAGATATCAGCCAAAAGCAAAGTGAGGCAAATACCCTCAGAACTTCACCAATTACCACGGGTACTGGTTCTTCTCCCTTAACGAATCGTTCTAAGGGTTCGCGGCGTACCATTAGCACCTCGGCTCGTAGTAGTCGCAGACAACTGGGAGCAGGATTAATTTCTGTCCCCGAACTACCTTCAACGGAACCAGAAAAAGCGATTATTCTTAACCCAATGGTGCCAGAGAATAAACGCTTTTGTAGTAGTTGTAATCAACCTTTGCGGCGAGAAAAGGGATTTTGTAGCAAATGTGGTCAGAAGTATTCGTTTATTCCGAGTCTGAATCCTGGTGATTTAGTTGTCAAGCAATACGAAGTTAAAGGAGCGATCGCTTATGGTGGTTTAGGTTGGATTTACCTGGGTTTCGATAAAATTCTATCCCGCTACGTAGTGTTAAAGGGATTACTCAACACCGAAGACGCATCAAGTGCAGCCGTCGCCGTAGCAGAAAGACAATTCTTAGCAACAGTGAAACACTCTAATATCGTGGGGATTTACAACTTTGTTAACCACGAGACGGAGGGTTTTATTATTATGGAGTATGTCGGCGGTCAAACCCTGAAAGAAATTCGTAAAAGTCGCGGTAAACTACCAGTGGCAGAAGCGATCGCCTATATTCACCGCATTCTCAGTGCATTTGCTTATTTACATTCCTTGGGGTTGGTATACTGCGACTTCAAACCAGATAACATTATGGTCGAAAGCGGCGATGTCAAGTTAATTGACTTAGGCGGTGTCCGTCGCATTGATGACTTGGATGGTGATATCTACGGTACTGTGGGGTACAGTGCCCCCGAAGCAGGTGAGGGACCCACAGTAGTTTCAGATTTATTTACCATTGGTAGAACTTTGGCGGTACTGCTGACAGATATTAAAGGTTTTAGCAAAGAACACCTTTATACGCTGCCTAGTCCCGAAGAAGAATCGCTATTTGCCCAACAAGAATCACTGTATCGATTCCTGATTAAATCTACCGCCGAAAATCCCGATGACCGTTTTCAGTCGGCTGATGAAATGGCAGATCAATTATTGGGTGTACTGCGGGAGAACGTCGCTATTTCCAGTAATGTTCCTCGTCCAGCCACCAGTAATTTGTTTGGCGGTGATATGTTAGCGATTAACCACAGTGGTAATTTTGAACCAATTAAGCCTGAGTATGAGCAATTACCTATACCAATCTTAGATTCTAGCGATCCTGGCTGTAATGCTGTGATGAACGCCAGCGCGATCGCTGATCCACTCAAACGAAAGGACAATTTAAATGCTGTCGTCAACCAATTCCCAAATTCTAATGAAGCATTGTTGCGGTTGGCAAATACCTTCATAGATTTGTTTTATTACGAAGAAGTAGAACAAACTATCGCCAAAATTGAAGCCAAAGACCCTTGGGACTGGCGAATTTTTTGGTATCGGGGTCGGTCACTGATGGCGCAGAATAAACCCATAGAGGCACAAAAAGCCTTTGACCAAGTTTATTTTGACTTACCAGGAGAATTAGCGCCTAAACTAGCGCTGGGGTTAGCAGCAGAACAAGGGCAAAATTATCCACTAGCGATTAAGATGTATGATTTAGTATTGCGGACAGACCCTAGTTATGTATCAGCAGCCTTTGGATTGGCTCGTTGTCTGAGTGCCCAAGATAATCGGATAGTTGCAGTAGCAGCATTAGAACGTGTACCCCAAACCTCTAACTTACATACGCGATCGCGGGTAGAAATTGCCCGTACTTTGATTAATGGCGATCGCTCTGCACCCGGTACTCAAGAACTGCAAGCCGCTTCCGCAGCCATTGAAGCACTGACTTTAGAAGGTAACGATCTCTATCACCTGACGAAACAAATATTAGAAACTGCGTTAAATTTACTCACCTCACGACAACTACAGGCTGCTGCTGATTTCATGATTTTAGGACAGCCGTTACAAGAAGTTCATCTGAGAAAGGGATTGGAAAAAGCCTTGCGGAATATCGCGCATCTAGCAACTGGAAACGAAAAAATTCGTTTAGTCGATGAAGCCAATCGAGTCCGACCGAGGACAATTTTTTAGGACTTACGCAAAAACCCTCTTAAACTCTCATTCCTCCGTGACCTCTGTGTCCTCTGTGGTTCGTTTTCCGTTACCTGTGCGTAAGTCCTATTTTTTAAGGATTGGAGATTAGTAACTACAAATGACCAATGACAAATAACCAATGACAATTATGCAATGTATGAATTGCGGTGCATCCATGTTAGCTAGTGACAAATTTTGTGAAGAATGCGGCATACCCTTGACTGCAAGTAAACCGCCAACCTCAACTAACGGCTGTGAAAAATGCGGTGCAGGAATTGAAGCAATTGATGCTGAAGGATACTGTTCTAATTGTGGATTTCGCCAAGAGTCACGAGAAGGGAATCGCCTAGAAGTGATCGTAAATTCGGAATTAGCCGGAGTTAGCGATCGCGGACTCAAACACCACTCCAATGAAGACTTCCTGGCTTTACAACAGATAACTGACTCGCAAACAAATATCCTTGTAGTTTGTGATGGCGTTTCTAGTTCTGCACAAGCTGATTTAGCAGCCCAAACCGCCGCTCAAAGTGTCTGTTTGGCTTTAACAAATGCCTATCAAGAAAAAAACCTCAATGCAGCAATTAAATCTGCCTTTGCCATTGCTTCAGCATCTGTAAGCGATCTAACTTATACTAAAAATCTCAATAGTGACCCACCATCCACCACTATTGTTGCTGCCATTGTGCAAAACGGCACTGCTACTATTGGCTGGCTAGGTGACAGTCGCGCTTATTGGATTTCTGCTCACAGTTGCCAACAATTGACTCAGGATAATTCCTGGCTCACGGAAGTAGTAGCAGCAGGAGAAATGACAGTAGCAGAAGCGATACAATCTCCCAATGCTCATGCAATTACGCGCTGGCTGGGAGCCGATGCAGTTGAAAATGCAGAACCCTCAATTGTCAACTTCACAATTCCCGGTTCAGGAAATCTGATTTTGTGTACTGATGGTTTGTGGAACTATCTTTCCGAAGCAGCCGATTTGGGTAACTTGGTACAGCGATCGCTCAGTACAGATGCAGTCAGCATATCTCGCACACTTGTAGAGTTTGCCCTAAACCGTGGTGGACATGACAACATCACCGTTGCAGTTCTGCGTTTAATAGAATAATTTTTATCCCTATACTCCCGCAATTTCAAAGTCTTAGATCCCCCCAACCCCCCTTAAAAAGGGGGGCGAAGAGATTCTTAAAGTCCCCCTTTTTAAGGGGGATTTAGGGGGATCGAAAAATTTAGGAAGCTAAACAAAAAGTTTGAAAACATTCCCCAATCCCCACTCCCCAATCCCCACTACCCATTATTTATGTCTAACAAATTCACAGCCGAAGTCTTTCAAAACCAATACTTACCCGAAGGTGCAAAAGAAGTCCATGCCATCATGACTGTCACCGTTGAAGAGGGTGAAGGCGTTGCAGTTGCTCCCAGTACAGGCAGACTTTTTGGCATCATCTGCGATATCTCTGGCTCAATGGGAGGTAACAAGATTCATGCTGCTAAGGAGGCAATGGTTAAAGTTGTAAATTTGCTACCAGAGGACGCCCATTTCTTTATTGTCACTGGTGCTGGTAAAGCCAGTGTGGTTTTTCCTGTATCTAAAGCTACATTCGATAAAAAGCAGCAAGCGATCGCAGCGATCAAAAATATCATGGCTAATGGTGGCACCCTGATGTCTACTTGGTTAGCTGAGGCGCTGAAACAGTTCACCAAGATACCCGATGCAGTTCGTCAGGCTTTACTACTCACAGATGGACAAAACGATGATTCCGATGAACAACAACTGAAAAAAGTTTTACAGCAGTGTGAGGGAATTTTTCAATGTGATTGTCGGGGTGTCGGTACTGATTGGCGAGTCGCCCAATTGCGGGAGATTGCAACCAAACTCCTCGGTACGACAGATATTATTCCCAATGCTGAAATGATTGAAGCCGACTTTCGGGCGATTCTCGAAAAAGCTATGAGTAAGGATGTCAGTGATGTATCCCTGCGTCTGTGGACACCCCAAGGCGCAAAAGTGCTGTTTTGTAAGCAGGTGAGTCCCGATATTGTTGACTTAACACACCGCGCCAAATCTGTCAAGGCTCAAGTTGTTGATTACCCCACAGGTGCTTGGGGTAAGAAAGAATCTCGTGATTACCACTTCTGCATTGAGGTGAACGCAGGCAACGTTGGGGATGAGATGTTAGCTGGGCGGGCAAGTTTAGTGTACACCCTCAATGGCACAGAAACCAAAGTAGCCGAAGCGCGTATTTTGGCAACCTGGACAGATGATGATGCTAAATCTACCAAAATTAATCGGCGGGTTGCCCATTATACCGGACAAGCAGAACTTGCCGAGTCAATTCAAGAAGGATTGGAAGCCCGTTCTAGGGGTGATATTGAGGTTGCGACTGCTAAGTTAGGCAAGGCGGTGCAACTAGCCCATGAATCAGGGAACGAAGCTACAGCCAAACTATTAAAAACTGTGGTTGATGTCCAAGATGCGCCAACGGGTACGGTGAAACTGAAGCGAGAAGTAGCCAAGGAAGACGCGATGGCTTTGGAAACTCGTTCGACTAAAACCACTCGGATTTCTAAATCTCAATAATAGTCATTAGTCATATCATATCCGGTTAATCAAGCTGAATAAAAAATGTTCGTAGTAAGGACTTTAGTCCTGCCTTTGGGGACTGAAGTCCCCACTACAAACTGTTTATTATGGTTGATTTGGCGGACATCATATCATTGGTAAATACAAATAACAAATAACTAATGACGGCCATAATCAGTAGTTTTAGTGTGCCAACCTATGTCTACATATAAATGTCCTAAAGGACACGAATCAACCGAATCAGATTTTTGTTCAGAATGTGGCGCCAAAATTCTGGGTATACCTGAATTAGTGTTAGCTGAAAACGTAATTCGTTTAACAGTATCACAAACCAAAGTTACCGAAACCTGTCCAGATTGCAGCACTCCCCGCGAACCTGACAGTGGCGACTTTTGTGAAATTTGCGGTTACAACTTTGTCAGTGGGGGACGTGGGGAAGTGCCAATTCCCAAAGCCAAGGAAGCAGAAGAACAGAATACGCAAGGCAAAAAAATAGAAATTCCCGATCGCCAATCCCCAATACCCAATTCTCAGTCCCCTATAGTTGCTTGGGAGGTGATTATCACCATCGATCCATCTCTACGCTCTCCCGAAAGCCCAGAACCGCCAATCAATCAACCAGCGATCGCATTTCCTCTAGAAAAGCCAAATAATCTCATCGGTCGAAATAGCCAAGTACGGGCAATTCACCCAGAAATTGCCCTGGATTTTGATGATGCTGTCTCTCACCGCCATGCCTTGCTAAATCGGCAGACCGACGGGACATTTACTCTGCGCGATATTGGCTCTTCTAACGGTACACAATTTAAAGGCGTGGAATTGAAGCCAATGGTGGATATTCCACTACAAGATGGAGACGAATTCACCCTAGGACATTGGACTCGAATTGCGGTGAAGATAATTCGTAATTCGTAATTACTTGGTTAAGCTATTCGATAATCATCATTAAGTAGAAAAAATATGAGTAAAATCATCGCCGTCTCAAGTCAAGCAATTAGGAAACTCAATACCCCACAACTGCTTAAAAGTGGTTTATATTTAACCTGGTCAGCAAGTATTTTATTGCTAATTACTACAATTAGTGGAGTTCAAGGGCAACGACAAGCCATCAAAACTCTTGGTAAAGATTCAACACCAAGCATTGTTACGGCTCAACAGCTGAAGGACGCATTTGCAGGTATGGATGCTAATGTCGCTAACGAATTGTTGGTACCAGCAGGACAAAATCAAGATGCTGTTAAGGGTTACGAAGAAGGATACCAAAAAGCTACTGAAAGGCTAGTTGCTGCTGCTGAGAATATCACCTACGGGGATAAAGAACGAAAACCTATTGAGACTATGCAACTGGGGCTAGGTAATTATATTGCCAAAATTCAGCAGGCGCGGGACTTCCATCAACGCGGTGATACTAATTCAGTGCTGGTTGCTTACCGTGCAGCTGCGGAAATTATGGATAAAACCCTGTTACCAGCAGCCGATGAGTTAGATGAGGCAAATTTTGCCGAACTGAAGCGTAGTTACAGCGAGGAAAAGTTTGCCTCTGGCAGATCCCTGTTTTTAATTATGATTTCTGGTGTGATATTAATTGTTGTGCTTGTAGGGTTTCAGGTATTTCTCAGTCAGAGGATGCGGCGGACACTTAATCCTTACTTGTTAGCTGCAACTGCGATCGCCTTCATCTTTCTAGGGTACACCACAAGGGCTATTCTCTCATCTGCCGATCATCTCACCCTGGCTAAAGAAAGAGCCTTTGATTCGATGCACACCCTACGCCAAGCCCGCGCCCTTTCTTACAGTGCTAATGCTGATGAAAGCCGCTACCTACTCGATCCCACATTTGCTTCCAAGCACGAACTAGCTTTCATGGAAAAGGCCAGCCGACTCGCCAAGCTAACTGATGGACTGACTTTGAAGACAATCGTTGCAGCTGTGAAACAGAACAAGGATGTTAAGGGTTTTACGGGCTTCTTAGCTGATGAACTGGTGAACATTCCTGGTGATTTCTTTCCTGGTGAGCAAGAAGCGGCTTTGGCAAGTTTCTCCACTTGGGAAAACTATATCGCTATAGATCAACAAATTCGCCAACTCAACCAAAGCGGTAAACTACAAGAAGCGATCGCTCTCTGCCTGGGTGACAAACCAGGACAGTCAAACTGGGCGATTGATCAGTTCAAAGAAGCCAATCAAAAGACCTTTGATATTAACCAGGCTGTCTTTGACAAAGCAATTAAGCAAGGTGATGATGATGTCACAGGTTTCGAGATTACTACCCCAATAGCAGTGAGTGCGATCGCTCTTTTAACTCTATTTGGATTACTACCGCGTCTTAAGGAGTACTCTTGATAAAGATATAGCCGTAGTTAGATGGCACATCAACTTTGATTAATTCATCGTCACGACTCACAGAAATCTTCAAGGGGGCGGAACGTAGACTATCGTCAATCATTTCTTGATAAGTACCTGCTTTTGAAAAAGGAATCGAGATTGATTGCTTTTGATCAGAAAAATTGAGAAACACGAGCGCAATTTGATCTGCTGCTCTAGATTCTCTTCTGTAAGCTACTACTTGATTATTAGACTGGGCATTGTAGTTGTAAGAATCGCGGCTACGGAGAGCAGGGTAAGTGTGCCTGAGCTTTCCTAAAGTTCGGTATAGACGCACGAGACTAGCACCGAATTCATCATAAAAGTACTCCCAATGTACGTCACGCCGCAAACGGATGCGCCCATTGCCATTGTTTGGCAGAAAGTAGTTTTCTGCAAACTCCTGTCCTTGCCAAAGCATGGGAATTCCTTGACAGGTGTATAGAGCGATCGCAAATGGTTGTAGCTTATAATATTTGCTTCTATCTCCAAAGGGAATATTATCTGGATCTGTTGTACCAGCTTCAGTCCCCACAAAATAAATTAACTGGCTATGATCGTGACTCTCAAGATACTGGAATGGTGCAACAGGCATTTCCACTGGTTGCTGAATAATGTCCTGTACTGTTTTCGTAACCGGGTAGCCAATGATGCGTGTATCGAGTTGGTTAAGGAAACTACTATCCACATAATTCCGCTTTGCCATATCCTCTGCTTTATTTAGCAGTCCATCTTGCCAAGTACCGTTGGAGTAAGTGTTTGTGAGAATTGTTTGGGGTTGATTTAATGCTTCTGGTACTTGAATAATCCGGCTGTATTCCCCATTTTTGACTCCACCAGAAGGCGTAAACCGGGGAATCTGGAGTGATTTAGTGTAGTTGTCATAAGCTATCTTGGCGTACTTAATACCCGTAGCGCCGTCGTAGAGATCCGTGACTTCATCGTAACGGAAACCATCTACATGGTACTCATCCAGCCAATGAAAGTTAGCAGCCTGGATATAATCACGGGCAAACTCTTGATTGAAGTCAATTTCCGGGCCGAATGGTCCATTGTTACCAATCATGGGACTGGTAATACCAGCATTCTTGTAGATTAGATGATAGGGAAAGCTATAATCAACGTGTTGATAGACAACATCCAGAATTACCGCCACTCCAGCATTATGGCAAGCATTAACTAGACGCTTTAATCCCTGGATACCGCCCCACCGCTCATTAGGAGCAAAGTAGTGTAGAGGCCCATAACCCCAATCAAAGTCTAACTTTAAACTGGTCACTGGCATTAACTCCAAGCAAGTGACACCAAGACTCTTGAGGTAAGGTAGACGCTCAACTACACCGTCAAAGGTGCTGTTAAACTCCTCTACATGTAGCTCATAAACAACCAAATCTTCAAGTTCTGGCGTTTTCCAATTATCATCAGTCCAAACAAAGTCAGGAACAAAGTCGGGAGTTACAAAAGCAGACAGTTCACCGATATCTGTTGTTTTAGCAAAAGGATCGGTAAACCAGGAAGTGATTACGGTTTTATTCTGTAGTAGCTGGTATCGGTATAGATAGGTTCCGGGTTGTCCAAAATGAGTTCCAGGTTTAACGGGAATGTTAATATTGGCTTCCCAGCGATTGTTAGCAGAACCCGACACAGGTTGTAGGGGAAAATCTAGAGGTGGGATATCTGGATTAAAGCGATCGTCTTTGTGTATTACCCGCACCAGCAACTCGTAACCATTGGCGACGCTAATGGAGGGGAGATAAACCCCAAACCTGACATTTACTCCCAAATTAGTAATTGCAGAGACAAAGGCACCAACTTCGTTGAGATTAATCATTTTTTATCTCCTGTTTTTGTACGGTTCATCTTGGGTTGAATTTTGGCGTACTTTGGTAGGATAACTTTAATATCTGTCTAATTACTCCCGTTCGCCCATTTTTTACGGAGTTAGAAAAATAAGTATATCGAAAGGCATATTTTTAAGCTTCCCCGACCTGAAGGTACGAGGATTTCTGAAGAGTCCACAAAAGAACTTTCTTAGGCGCACTTAAAGCACCTCTACTTACTCCGCTTAAGTCAAACTTAAACATTGCAGCTACTTTTCTAAGTATATTTGCCGCCCCATTGCAATCAGCGTTTATTTTGATCCCACTCAAGGATTGATAAATACCGCGAGTTAATCTTCTGCCGCTAGCCTTCCACCCCACGGGTTTTTCACCATATTTAGGTAGAACATCATGATCTAGAAATGATGTCTTAGAGGTATAGCTTTCTTCTGTCTCAATAAAATCAATGCTGTGTTGTTCACACAATTGGGCAATGCGGTCTTTGAGTTTTGCAGTAGGTATTTGAACAAACTTTTGATTATTCTTTTTACCCATATTAGGACTGTCTTTTTGTCCGTTATTCCAACCAAAGACAACAGTACCGATTTGATTATCTATACAATGGTCGATTACAATTCTTGCTGCTTTATTTATGGCGCTACGCATCTGACGATTGCGCCGGATCACGGATAAATATTGAAGGCGAATAAATTCGCCGTTGGCACTTCCTCCACTGTCTCAAGCCAAGTGGCTTCCGTGCCGTTCGGCGATTTTCTTGTGAAAGGGCAAAGTGAGCAGTATCGAAAGCTAGATGAGGCGATTCGGACTGCTCGCTTTGTTCGTAATAGTTGCCTGAGATACTGGATGGACAACAAAGATATAGGTAGATACGAGCTTTCTGCGTATTTGCCATTATTTGCCCTTTAACTATTCCGAATCGAGTCGTATATGTCAATTGCTCCTTACTAGGATATTTCAATACGCTGAAGGTTATTCCTACTTGTTTCTCGCTGATGTATATTCTACCACCATAAACACCTTAGAGGATGTTTTAAAAGTTCTCTTGTCGGTAGCAAAACGTTCTAGAACCTCCTAACTATCTGTAAAAGCTCAACCTTTCAAATTAAGCTTACCCTCAAACTTTGACATATCTTGATGAGATAAAAATTTCTCACTACTGTGATAATTTTTCCGCCATTTTTCGAGTTGATCTATAGATATTGATTTAGATATGACGTTCACACCATTTCCTCGCCAAGCAACTTCTGAATCTGTTGTGAAAACCCCACATTCTAATTGATCTAGCCTCATATTCCAATATTCACTAAATCGGCCTTTCAAAGTAATAACTTGCTCAAATACCTTGTTTCTATGTTTATTTCTTCTTTTTCTTTCTGTAGCTCCTGTTGCTTCTGTATCAATAAACTTAGTTTCAATTAAAAACAGACTACCTTTAAAGGTCAGGAAGACAAAATCACACTTTCCTAAATCTGTATAATCTGAAATTGGAGATTTTTCAAATAACAGTAATTCAGCGCATGAGGGAAACAATTCTTTAATATTCAGAAATAAATAAGCTTGCAATAAAAGTTCCTTGTCATAAGGAAACAATATCACTCCTTCAAAAAATTTTTGAATGTCCTCGTGAGTTTGGGGTTGAATTTTTTTACAGTATGAAACAAATCTATGTAGCTCGTTTACGATCATCAAGTTATAACTCCTTCCCCCGTTCGCAACCTTAAGGGTGTTAGCATAAAAAGATACCACTCCCTCAATGAAATTATCATCCGCATAAGTAACTAAAAAAACGATTAAAATCCTGAATACTTAAGGTAATTTACTGTTGACAGTTCAATAAAATTAATTTTTAAGCTGCTTTGCAGTATTGGTAGATTTTTTATTTCTGTTGTCAACTACCAGTCAGCGATTTTATATGAGCATGAAAACTGGCATTTTGCAAAGCTTGAACAGTTATTCTAGAATCTTGTACGCAAAATTGCCAACCCAAACGAACAAATTTACGAGAAGTTTCTGTTTGGATAATTCCAATCACTGGCATTTTTGCCTTTTCTTTGTCTCCTGACTGTTCTTGCAAAATTGTTTTCAAGTGATGTAGGTAATCGATATTACCTGCTTGCTGGGGATTTAACTCCACCATCACCATTTGTACTGTTTCCACTGGTTCTGCATCTTCAAGAATAAATTGAGTTTGCTCGTCGCGTCGATCTACTTTTCCCCAAATAATCAATCTGGTATCAACTACGAGTAGTGAACTAATGCGTTCATAAGTTTTAGGAAAAACTACAGCTTCTGATTGTGTAGTTAGGTCTTCGACTTGCAATATTGCCATCTGATCGCCTTTTTTAGTCACCACTTTTTTCACGTTATTTAACATGACAACTGCACAAAGCCTTGTTTCTTCCCTTTGATCTCCCAGTTGCGATAGGTTAATTGGAGTCAAAAGTGGTGCTAGCTGTAAGGATTTCAGTGGATGATCTGAGACATAAAAGCCTAATAATTCTTTCTCCATCTGTAACTTTTTCTGTGGGGGTAAATCCGTCACAGGTTTAGATTTGGGAGCAGTTTCAAAGGCATTATTTGCTCTTTTATTTTGAGTTGAAGAAAATCCGTCGCCTAATAAATCCAAGAGATTCCCTTGACCACTAGCTCTATCTTTAGCGCGAGATTGTGCCCAATCATACACTAATTCTGAGTCGTTAATTAACTGTTGGCGGTTGGCTTCAATTTTGTCAAAGGCTCCACAGTAAATCAGCGATTCCAGAGTTCGGCGGTTAACGGCACGTAAATCCACGCGATCGCAAAAATCAGCGAGGGATTTAAACTCTCCTGTCTCATTTCTCGCCTCTAAAATACAAGCGATCGCATTTTGTCCCACGTTACGTACCGCCGAAAATCCAAATAGAATCTTTCCTGCCGTTGGCGTAAAATCAACACCAGAACGATTAATATCTGGCGGATCTATGGAAATCGCCATATTTGTACAGTTAGTAATATATCTCTGTACTTTATCGGTATCACCACTGTTAGCCGTTAACAGTGCCGCCATATATTCCAATGGGTAATTAGCTTTTAAATATGCTGTTTGATAAGTTACATAACCATAAGCTGTCGAATGAGATTTATTGAAGCAATTGGAAGCTATTAAGCCGTTTTTGAGCGCAAAATTATGGTCACGCTCAACCCCAATGTCATAGACATTTTGTTTGCCTAAATATTTACGTGTGGCTATTTTGATCATCCTAGCGTACCCCCTGAAAAAAAATTGCGAAATTAATTAATTGATAAAATCTGTAGTATTTATAAAGCTTGTAATACAAAATTATATCACTAGAAAACACTGCAATACTCTTACACAAAAGTAGCGAATATATCAAAACTTCGGTAACCTACTGAATAAACTGTTGATAGCCATCTATTTGCTGTTTTTCAAAACTTAATTAAACACATTTCAATACATATTTCAGATGGGTGGGGAGTAGGGAGATGAGGGAGGCAGGGGAGGCAGGGGGAGAGAATACCCAATACCCAATACCCACTTGCCCTGAGCGGAGCCGTTCGCGTAGAGAAGGGATGCCCAATACCCAATGCCCAATACCCAATCTCGACCAATATGTACTAAAATCAATGACTTGAGTCACAACAGAGAGCAATCATGGCATCCATCCGCGAGTTGCACCAACAACTGGTTATAAAAGAACGTTCTGCCGTTGAAATTACCCAAGAAGCTTTAAAGCGCATTGAAGCGTTAGAGCCGAAATTGCACAGCTTTTTATGTGTTACCACAGAACGGGCATTAGAGCAGGCGGTTGCTGTGGATGCCAAAATTGCTGCGGGAGAAGAAATTGGACTGCTAGCAGGGATTCCTGTGGGGATTAAGGACAATTTGTGTACCAAGGGAGTTCCTACCACCTGCGCCTCCCGGATTTTGTCAAATTTTGTGCCGCCTTATGAATCAACGGCGACGCAAAAACTGGCAGATGCTGGGGCGGTAATGGTAGGCAAAACCAACTTGGATGAGTTTGCAATGGGTAGTTCTACAGAAAACTCTGCCTACCAAGTTACGGCTAATCCTTGGGATTTGTCACGAGTTCCAGGTGGTTCTTCGGGAGGTTCAGCTGCTGCGGTATCGTCCCAAGAATGTGTAGTTGCTCTCGGTTCTGATACTGGCGGTTCGATTCGCCAACCAGCATCTTTCTGCGGTGTGGTGGGAATGAAACCAACTTATGGTTTGGTTTCGCGTTATGGTTTGGTGGCTTACGCTTCGTCTTTAGATCAAATTGGGCCATTTGCAAACACGGTAGAAGATGCGGCAATATTATTAAGTGCGATCGCAGGTTACGATCCTAAAGACTCTACCAGCCTAAAAGTTGCTATTCCCAACTATGCTGCGAGCTTAAAACCAGACTTCAAACCCAGAGGCCAGCTAAGAATTGGTATCATTAAAGAAACTTTTGGTGAAGGTTTAGATTCTGTAGTGGAACAAGCTGTTACCAAAGCAGTAGATGTACTACAAAGTTTGGGAGCGGAAATTCATATAATTTCCTGTCCCCGCTTTCGCTATGGCTTACCCACTTATTACATCATCGCTCCATCAGAAGCATCAGCAAACCTAGCTCGTTACGATGGGGTTAAATATGGGTATCGCGCTCCTGATGCAGATAATCTGCTATCGATGTACACTCGTACCCGTGCAGCTGGTTTTGGTACAGAAGTCAAACGCCGGATTATGATTGGTACTTACGCCCTTTCTGCTGGCTATTATGACGCTTACTACCTAAAAGCCCAAAAAGTCCGTACCTTGATTAAACAAGACTTTGAAAAGGCTTTTGGCGTAGTTGATGTGTTAGTTTGTCCCACATCTCCCACTACAGCATTCAAAGCAGGAGAAAAAACTACTGATCCCTTAAGTATGTATTTAACTGACTTGATGACTATTCCTGTGAATCTTGCTGGTTTACCTAGTTTAAGTTTGCCATGTGGTTTTGATGATCAGGGGCTACCAATCGGATTACAGCTAATTGGCAATGTGCTGAGAGAAGACTTACTGTTTCAGGTAGCTTATGCTTATGAGCAATCTACTAGTTGGCATTTGCGTAAACCGCAAATATCTTGAAAATGGGCATGGGGCATGGGTTAATCTCCTTGTCGCCTTGTCTCCCCCTGCCCATCTGCATTTGTCAGCCTGATTAATGTTCACTGATTACTGACTATTGACTGTTGATTATTGTCTTGTGGAGTCACGGATTCGGCTGTCACTTGTGGATTAAGTGTATAAAGAAGACCAGCAGATGCACCGACTAATAATAATATATAGGTCAGAACCAGAGGTATGTATGTATTTCCTTTGTTGTTTGAATTTTGACGAGCATTTTTGAAGTCTTGGCAGACAACATTGGTTATGAGGCTGTGTGATAAAGCATTTCCATCTAGCCCTAATGCATCTCCATACCGACGAATGAATCCTTGAAGAAAAATAGGCTCAGGCAATTCTTCAAATCGTTCTTCTTCTAAAGCTTGCAAAACACCTGCTCGAATCATTGTTTGAGAGGCTATTTCTTCTATGCGGAGAGATTTTTCTTGTCTTACTTGTCGCAAGTGTGTGGTTATTTTCTTTAGTTGCTCTACTTGAGCTTCGTTTAAGAGCGTCACAGTCTTCTCCTGTATGGGCTAATTCTACTATTCATTGAGAAGACTGGATGTGCATACGTAAATTTACTGAATATTTGTTTTTCGGATAATTTTTTCTAATAATGGTTTAATCCTTGATTTTAAAATGCTAAGGGTCTTTAGGCTAAGTATTTTTTTTGTTATAATGCATACCTTCAAAATGAAAAAATGGGTATGGAAATTAAAGTACTAAAATTTATAATACAAGTATTTTCTCAATGGTTACTCTGGGCTGGGATAATTGCAGCGTTCCTGCTTCAGGTTCCCGCTTTGACTAGCTTGGCGTTGACAGAGTTGCTGACTTCAAAAATCTTCATCAAAATTCTATCCCGATATATCGCGATATATTCCGATATATCGTATATTAGAGAAAGTTGATTTGAGATTTACTTATGTTTAGACATTTTCGGTCACGTTTTGGCGCACCTGCATGGGCAGGAGTTAGTGAAGATGATTCATTGCTTGTCAGGTCTTGGTTTGGGCATGGCAAGCATCATGGCAGACATGATGAGAAACACTTTGGCCATGAAATGTTTGGTCGTGGTTGGGGAGATGAATATCGGACTCGTCGGGGTGACATCAAGTTCATCCTGTTGGAATTGTTATCAGAGCATCCTAGTCATGGTTACGACCTGATTAAAGAGATGGAAACTCGCTATGGTGGTTTCCGTCGCCTCAGTCCTGGCTCAGTGTATCCAACACTCCAATTGCTGGAGGAAGGTGGTTATCTCAAGAGCGCACAAGAAGGTGGCAAGCGGATTTACACGATTACGGATGAGGGTAGACAATTATTAGCAGAACGTACCCAACAAGAACCCTCAGACTCTCCTTGGGATACCTTTAAAAGTTTCGTGAAAGGTAAGCCCCAAGAGTTTATTGAGTTGCGGAATGCCGCAACAGAATTAGCTGCTGTAGTGGTGCAGGTTGCTCGAAGTGGCAATATGGAGCGGATAAATCGGGTGCGTGAGCTTTTAGAGCAAGTTAAACGGGAAATTTACGCGATTCTGGCTGAAAAATAACCAAAGGCTCGTAGTAAGGACTTTAGTCCTTATTTTCTCAGCACTAAATTGCTTACTACAAACCTTCATAAACAAGCTATTGCTAGTATTAGCGTTCGCTGTCGAGCATCTTCATTTGATGTTCATTATAACGAGTGCCTGCGATCGCAGATGCGGGAATTGTTGTTTCGATGCGGTTTAAGTCCTCCGGCGATAGGTTCACATCCAAAGCGGCCAAGGATTCGGAAAGTTGGGTGCGCTTACGTGCGCCGATGACCGGCACAATGTTTCTGCCTTTTGCAAGTACCCAAGCAATAGCCAACTGCGAAGTCAGAACTCCTTTCTCGGCGGCAATTTGCTTTAACTCTTCGATTAGGCGTTGGTTCTGGGCAAGGTTTTCTTTGCTGAAGCGGGGTAAGTAGGCACGGAAGTCTCCCTGTGTGGCTGGAGTGGAGCCACTCAGCAGTCCTCGTGACAGCACGCCATAGGCAGTTACGCCAATCCCAAGTTCTTCCAGTACAGGAAAAATCTCGCTCTCAGGATTACGGCTAATTAGGGAGTACTCGATTTGCAAGTCACTGATGGGGTGGATGGCGTGGGCACGGCGAATAGTGTCCACTCCCATCTCCGATAGCCCGATGTATCGGATGTAGCCAGCCGTGACTAGCTCGGCGATCGCTCCGATGGTGTCTTCAATGGGAACTTGTGGGTCTAATCGAGCCGGGCGGTAGATGTCATTGGCCAAAGAGGTAACTTCTTCCCCATGCACCATTCCCCATGCCCAATACTTCTCTACGAGAGGCTGCGCCAACGACAACGCTGGGTACAAGTGCCCAATGCCCAATTCCCAATACTTCTCTACGAGAGGCTGCGCCAACGACAACGCTGGGTACAAGTGCCCAATGCCCAATTCCCTCAAAGATTAGAGGCGATCGCATTTAAATCTGGTTCAATGAATGAGTTCAGCAATGTCCACAATTGCAAATCAGTAAAATCTGGAATTGCCATAAATGCGCCGACTGACTGCAAAACTTGCGGATCGTGGGTAGATGCTATACCAATAGTGCGGATATCTGCGCCCACTGCTGAACAAATACCAGAGGGAGAGTCTTCTAAAGCGATCGCTTCTTCTGCTGTAATGCCCAACTTGTTTAAGGCAACTTGGTAGGGTGCAGGGTCAGGTTTACCTGCAATACAATCATCCGCCAAAACAACTGTATGGAAAGCTTCTTTAATTCCCAAAACTTCTAGCATAAATTCTGCATTTAATCTAGGGGCATTAGTTACTAATGCCCTTTTTAACTGGTGTGTCTCTGTCCATGCTAGTAGTTCAGAAAATCCACTCAAGGGTTTGAGATTCGAGGCGAGTTTACGGAAAAGCGCCTCTTTTTCGTCTGCAAATTTTTGCCCTTCTGCTGCTGATAATTGTGGCAGAATGTCTTTAACAATTTCTGGATTTAGCCCCCCACTAATTCGAGATTTATAAAATGTTTCGTCAATTTCTATGCTATAATTTGATAGCATTTCCTGCCAAGCTCGGTAGTGTATGGGGTCGGTATTGACAATAGTGCCGTCTAGGTCAAAGAGAATTGCAGCCAGCATAATTTTTTGGTAAAATGTAAATAATTGTTAACTTAATTTCAATAGTTTACATTGTTTTTTTGTCCTTAATAATTGTTCTTTGGTCAATACAGGGCAAAAACCGATAAATTAATCTACTAAATCCTAAAATCTATACTGGATAGCGCATATAGGACTAGTATTTGATTTTTGAAATGCACGTAGTGGACTGTCTAGGCTAAAATAGTACATTAGACGTAGGTTGGGTGGAGCGGAGCGCAACCCAACTGATTATCAGGATGTTGGGTTACGCAAAGCCTCCACCCAACAAAGCAATTTTTTTGCAGCATTTTAGCCTAGACAGGCTACTACAAGACTACCGAGATTTTTTCAGAAATCAAATATGATTGATTGCTATATAAGGGCAGACAGGTAAAACCTCTGAACAAACTGCCGTATAATTGACAACCTTCGGTGTAAGCAAATGCCACCCGCTAAAAACTTTTTTCGCGTTGATGATTTACTAGTGCAGATTTATAACTCTGAAGTCGAAATGGCCGAGGATGTTGCCGAAATCGCACAAAAGCATTTACAGCAAGTTCTTAATCTTCAGGATACAGCTGCTGTATTGTTAGCAACAGGTAACTCTCAACTCAAATTTCTTGATGCTTTGATTGCATTGGGTGGTGTAGATTGGTCACGGATTATTCTATTTCATCTAGATGAATATTTGGGAATTACTGCTGACCATTCTGCCAGTTTCCGGCGCTATCTGCGAGAACGTGTAGAGAAGCGGGTTGTTCCTAAGCAATTTAACTATATAGAAGGTGATACATTGCAACCAGTAGCAGAGTGCGATCGCTACACGAAACTACTGCAAGCACAACCCATTGACTTATGCTGTCTCGGTATTGGCGAAAATGGACATTTAGCTTTTAACGATCCAGCAGTAGCAAATTTTCAAGATCCTTACAGTGTGAAACTGGTGAAACTGGATACAGTGAACCGTCAGCAACAAGTAAGCACAGGTCACTTTCCGAATCTAGAAACTGTTCCGCAATATGCTTTTACTATCACCATCTCGACGATTTGTTCAGCTAAAAAAATTATCTGTCTTGCTCCTGAAAAACGTAAAGCTAATGTGGTAAAAGAGATGTTACAAGGAGCTATAAATACAAACTGTCCGGCTTCTATTCTTCGTCAACAATCTCAAGCAACATTATTTTTGGATGTTAATTCTGCTAGTTTGCTTTCTTGAACTTTTATCCGATGCCCAATAATTACCGATATATTATTTTTTACAAACCTTATGGTGTTCTCAGTCAGTTTACAAAAGACGCACCCACACATAGCACCCTAAAAGATTATATTGATGTGCCTGATGTGTATCCTGTGGGACGCTTAGACTGGGATAGTGAAGGATTGCTGCTGTTAACAAACGATGGACAATTGCAACATCGCCTCGCCCATCCACATTTTGGTCATAAACGTACTTACTGGGTACAGGTAGAGCGAATTCCAGATGCTTATGCTATCAAAAAGTTGCAAACAGGTGTGGAAATTCAAGATTACCGTACTCAACCAGCAGAAGTTAGGCTTTTAACAGAAGAAACACAGTTACCTGAACGCATTCCGCCGATTAGATTTCGCAAAAATGTACCCACGGCTTGGCTAGAAATGACTTTGACAGAGGGAAAAAACCGCCAAGTACGGCGTATGACTGCGGCTGTAGGGTTTCCGACTTTGCGACTGGTCAGGGTCAGCATCGCCCACCTACAATTAGATAACTTACAATTGGGTCAATGGCGCGATCTGAAAGGATCTGAACTCCAATTTATACATAATGTCAGTAAATCGAAAAGTTTTCCCCCAAAGGAGAATGATCTCTAAGAGGATGTTTGAAAAGTCCTTAGCTGTGATTTTAGGCACTGATTGATCCCCCCTAACCCCCCTTAAAAAGCAGGGCTGATTCATTCCCCAAAAGACCTTAATTTACAAGCGTATCAGTCAAAAAAATCAGGTTTTTAAACACTCTAATTGGGTCAAAAACCAGGCGATCGCACTTAAATTTACCGATTGAAACAGTAATTTTTCGATTACCAACTCACTAAATTTTCTGGTTGATACTCTTGACAAAATTCTGATCTGAACGAATGAAACAGCCCTGCCTTAAAAAGGGCGACTTTGACTCCGTTTCCTCCCTTTTTAAGGGAGCTAAATTTACCAGCTTTACGACTCATATTTAATAGGACTTACGCAAAACTACACGCGCTCAGGGGCAATTCATGAATTGCCCCTACCTAAAAATCAGGGTTTTAGCTATTGTTTGCGTAAGTCCTGTTTAATTTTTGAAATACAGGTAGGGTGTGTTATCGCGTCAGGGTAACGCACCGTCAGAGGTTTTCGGTGCGTTAGGACTAAAGTCCATAACGCACCCTACCAGATTCTCTCAATTTTTCTTTAGTTTACGTTCGCATAGCCGCGAATTCTATTCGCCCTGGCTCTAAGAGGATGTTTGAAAAGTCCTTAGCTGTGATTTTAGGCACTGATTGATCCCCCCTAACCCCCCTTAAAAAGCAGGGCTGTTTCATTCGATCTCTTAGAGATTTTGTCAATAGTATAAGTCAGAAATTTGCTTGATTTGGTTATCGAAAAGATACCACCTCAACGAGTAAATTTCAGTGCGATGTCTACGACGGGCTACGCCTACGCGATTTTCTCGCCCAATCAGATTTTTTAGTCACCTGACTTTTTTGCTTGAAACGCTTGTAAATCAGAGCCTTTTAGGGAATGAATCAGCCCTGCCTTAAAAAAGGGGGAAATAAGAGTCTTAAAGTCCCCCTTTTTAAGGGGGATTTAGGGGGATCTCCAAGGGTTAGGTGTATACAAAAAAACTTTTCAGACATCCTCTAATACATCAGTGCATAGGCATAGCCCATCGTAGATATCGCCACTTTAGTCATAAACTACAACTATGGTCATCTACATTCCCTATGGCTAAAGCAGCAGATATTAGCACAAAGCGATTAATCAGCCTCGCACCAGAAAACTGGGTAAAATGGGTAACGCAAATTCCCAATATTGTAACTGGGGAAATTCTCAACTCCGAATTCCAGTGGATTAGCCGTGAAAGCGATGTATTAGTCCGCGCTACCAGTCCAAAATATGGCGAATTTCTTGTACTCAACGAGTTATAATTACGCTACAAACCGGAAATGCCCAAACGGATGCGGGCTTATACAGCACTAGCCGAAGAAAAGTACAATTTGCCCACCTATCCGGTACTAGTTAACATCCTCAAAGAAAGTGATATTGAAATACCCACTAGTAGTCCGTCAAGTTTAAATTGAGGGGTATTAATTTAGTTCGTAGTTGCGCTTTAGCGCTAAAGCGCAACTACGAACCCCTCAAAACTAGCTTGACAGACTACTAGCCCCCCTTTTTAAGGCAGGGCTGATTCATTCCCTAAAAGACCTTAATTTACAAGCGTATCAGTCAAAAAAATCAGGTTTTTAAACACTCTAATTGGGTCAAAAACCAGGCGATCGCACTTAAATTTACCGATTGAAACAGTAATTTTTCGATTACCAACTCACTAAATTTTCTGGTTGATACTCTTGACAAAATTCTGATCTGAACGAATGAAACAGCCCTGCCCTACAAGGGGAGGGGTTGGGGGAGAGGTTCTTCTCTGCAAACGAAGCGCAAAAAGAGTGTGCAGCAAGGTTTGTACAATTTATTCCCCAGTTGAAAACTCTGCAAAAGCACATTAACGATGCGATCGCTAACAAAGTCCTAGCTTACCGGAGTATTCGCCAGCTACTTGGTGACAATTACGAACTCCTGAATCGCCAGAGACGAGAACAGCGATCGCTATGAACGATCCTAATGCCCTATAAATGCCAATATCACGTGCCAACAACCCTCCAGGTACTGGGTGAGTTGAAAGTCTGCTGCCAGTTAATTTAGATAGAATCTAAGCCTATACTAGCGTGGCAACAACCCTCTAAGTACTAGGTGGCTTGAAAGCCAAATCTGAAACTATTACGCACGCATACAAAAATGTTGTAATAACCTGCCAGCTACTAGGTGGGTTATCATAATTTTTATTAGGGAGGGAAGAATTTAATTGCAAAATACTCATCTATATTCTCGGCTCTAAATCCTACCGCTTCTTTGAAGCAAAACTTTCTAGACTTCAGTGGTTAAATCGCCATAAAATCAAAGGTTCAGCCAACTGGA
>NZ_JBALEK010000016.1:0-19716 GCF_036917815.1 Nostoc sp.
CCCAACGTGGCAACGACGAATGAGACGCGAAACGATGATGGTTGTTATCTTTGAAGCTCCGGCTTCAGCGAAGCAAGCCGGAGTACTTCACTTGTTGATGATCGCCTAGCTGCTTAGTTAAAAGCTAATTGCAGCTATTTTTGTAAGTGCGTAGGACTATTCCAAACCTAGGCATCCCATAGTAAAATCAGACAACACATAAATTTTACACATTCCCCATACTTACGTAATAGGAGTAAGTCTATGTTGATACAGTAACTCTATGGAAGTTACTGTTAGAGCTTGCTTATAAAAAAATTAAGTTTTTGTGATTAGGCGCATTGACAAACCTGACTGAAAATGAATGCGATCGCAGTAATTATCTAGATTTGACTAGGTTATAGTCAGTAATGGCAAGCTTCAAAATGCCAAGTGAACGGTCGGCGCCATTGCTCTAAAGATAATCTACACTCAAAGTGATACCGATCATTTGCAGCTTCTGTTATGTCCTCAACTCTAGATTCTTTGCCACCTGCGCTCGCTAAAATTGTCCAGCGCTTTCAACGCGCTTCCGAACCGAAGCGACGCTACGAACAGCTAATCTGGTATGCTCAGAAGCTCAATGAGTTCCCAGAAGCTGATAAATTACCCGAAAATAAAGTTCCTGGTTGCGTGTCTCAAGTTTATATCACCGCAGCCTTGGATGACGGTAAGGTTATGTTTCAGGGCGATTCCGATTCCCAGCTAACCAAAGGATTAGTCGGGCTTTTGGTTGAAGGATTACATGGACTAACCCCAAGTGAGATTGTCCAGCTTACTCCAGATTTTATTCAAGAAACAGGTTTAAATGTTAGTCTGACACCTTCCCGTGCTAATGGGTTTTACAATATTTTTAAAACCATGCAAAAAAAAGCATTGGAATGTAAGTTAGATTTGCCTAACTAAACAGATTAGTACAGATAATTATGGTTCTACCTCAGCAAAAACATTTGTATGTTTTACTCGATGTATCAAGGCTTCATAATTTATTTTGTCAAAGTTTTGTGTAAAGGTGAAGCTTGCCACGAAGATAACTAGAAGATTTAGGATATTTGTGGCTCACCTTTTAGCCTGGGATTGGGACGATGGTGATAAGCTCATGATCTTCATCGAGATTGAACGACTCAAAAAACACGACTTTTCAAATCTAAGATCGGACGCTGGTTAATAGCCAGTAAATATGACAGTGGCTACCCTACGGCTGCATAGGCAGTCCAAGGCGGACTAGATCAAAATGAAATAGCCCTGCTTTACTCCTCACTCTTAATAATAAATTTAGTATCATGTCAACAAATTTATTATCTCCCTCTGCTGCCATTGGCTTTGGTGGAGTAGTTCAAGAATATCTCTGGAATTGGGAAAATCAGCAATTGCGCGTTGTGTATGAAACCATAGGTAAAGGTTCACCGCTATTGCTACTACCATCTTTCAGCAGTGTTTCGACGCGTTCGGAAATAGGCGAACTTGCCAAGTTACTAGCTCCCAATTTTCAAGTTGTAGCCCCAGACTGGCCTGGATTTGGTGAATCTTCTCGCCCTAGTTTGAATTATCGACCAAAAATATATCAGCAATTTCTGGAAGATTTTGTCAAAGCTATTTTTAATACTCCCATTACTGCGATCGCGGCTGGTCATGCTGCTAGTTACGTTTTACAATTAGCTGTGAAACAACCTGCTGCTTTCTCACAGATTGTGTTGTTAGCTCCTACTTGGCGTGGACCTTTGCCGACAATGGGCGCAAGTCAACAGATAGCTGGCATAGTGAGAGAATTGGTGCGATCGCCTATACTTGGTCAAGCTCTCTACAAACTCAATACTACCCAATCTTTCTTAAGTTTTATGTACCGCCGTCATGTCTTTAGTGACGCCGCTAAAATTACACCCAGTTTCATTGAAAAGAAGTGGTACACGACTCAACAACCAGGAGCGCGATTTGCATCTGCTGCTTTTGTGACTGGTAATCTCGATGCTGTACACAAACAATCTGATTTTCTGGAACTTGTGCAGTCTTTAAGCGTACCGCTCATGGTAGTAATTGGAGAATCTAGCCCCCCGAAATCACGAGAAGAAATGAACGCTTTGGTAGCCTTACCAGGAGTGAGAAGCATTGTAATTTCTGGTTCACTGGGACTACATGAAGAATACCCAGCACTTGTTTTAGAAGCAGTTCAAGATTTTTTGTTCTCTTCAGAAAATTAAATCCTCACTTTTCCATTAAAGTATTTAAAACCCCAACAACCCCTCCCCGCTCTTCGGGAGGGGAGACAAAGCGTAGCTTTGGCGGGGTAGGGTTCTTCGGGTTTAATAAGTAATCAAGCGGACATGACATGAGACTGGGAACAATACCTGAGATTACGAATTACTGTTTTCGTAGCGGTAGCGAGGAACAAGCGGCGTTAGAAGGGTCATTAGTAATTACGAATTGGTATTAAACCCCTACCAAAACGGCCTCCCGCAGCTTGCCAATTACATCACTCAGATTACCCGTGTTCAGACGGTAACTCAGAGGATGGGCAATCAACCGTGCTGTACTTTCATACAGAGTAGCGATTTCAATCAAACCATTTTCGCGCAAAGTCCGCCCTGTGGAAACTAAATCGACGATCGCTTCTGACATTCCAGTAATCGGGCCTAATTCCACTGAACCATACAACGGCACTATTTCCACAGGTAAATCGAGACTGTGGAAATATTCACGAGCGCAATTCACATATTTTGAAGCAACTCTACCATGTGCCGGTAAATCTAAAGGCGATGTATAAGAACTGGATGCTTTTACCGCCACTGACATCCGACAATGGCCAAACTGCAAATCGACTAAGTGGGCAACTTGCGGCTGTTTCTCCCGCAGCACATCGTAACCGACAACACCCAGATGTGCCTGACCATATTCTACATAAACGGGCACATCCTGCGCCCGCACCAATAACCCTTTTGCTTGTCCGCTAATGTCAGGAATTTGAAGTTGGCGAGTTCCTGAATCTAAAAAAGCACTAAAATCTAATCCCACAGCTTGTAGCAGGCGGATGCTATTTTTAAGGAGTTCCCCTTTTGGCAATGCAACAGTCAGCATTCTTTTTCTTAATATCCTTGGCGTTCTGGCAGTTGAATAATATTGAGAATATCTCTATATGCTTACCACAAGCAGCATGAGAATTTTATTAGTTGATGATGAAGTTGAACTAACTCAACCCTTGAGTCGCTTGTTAACTCGTGAGGGTTACACTGTAGATGCCGCTTACGATGGGACATCTGGCAGCACACTTGCACAAGTAGGCAGTTATGACCTATTGATTTTAGATTGGATGCTACCAGGAAAAACGGGGTTAGAGATTTGTCAGGAATTGCGACGCCAAAGTAAAACCACTCCTGTTCTGTTTCTGACAGCTAAAGATACTCTTGATGACCGCGTAGAAGGTTTAGATGCTGGTGCAGATGACTATTTGGTTAAACCTTTTGAACTGCGGGAGTTACTAGCCAGAGTCCGCGCTTTATTGCGTCGTTCCGGTTCTCAAGCCTATGAAAGCACCACTGGACAACTGACTGTAGCTGATTTGGAACTCGATTGTGACAATCAGGTAGCCTATCGCCAAGGAAGGATAATTGAACTTTCGCAAAAAGAAAGCCAGTTGTTGCAATACTTTATGGAACACACTGGACAATTGCTAACTCATGCCCAGATTATGCAAACCTTGTGGCAAGAGTCAGAACAACCTAGTAGCAATGTGATAGCGGCATTAATTCGTTTGCTGCGGCGTAAGATTGAGGTAGGTAAAGAAACTATACTGATTCACACAGTTTATGGTAAAGGCTATCGTTTTGGTGCTTCTTCGGTGGAGTCAGTTTAGTATCCACACTACAGTAATTTGATTTTTACTAGGAGAGAAAAAATAATGGTCATCAGCCTGAAAGAACTCTTGGACGACCCAAAACTTGCAGATATTGATGATCCAGAAGAGAAGTTTATCACTAGTGGGGTAAGCTGGCAAATGTATGAAGCTTTACTAGCCAAACTAGAAGATAATTCTCATTACCGTGTCACCTATTTGGATGAAATCTTAGAAATTGTGTCGCCGTCTCTAAGACATGAAAATATCAAAAAACGTTTGGCTATTTTGATAGAACGCTATCTCTACTTAAAGCGAATTCGATTCAACCCAATGGGGAGTTCCACAATTAAAAAACAACTCAAGCAAGCTGGGGTTGAACCAGATGAATGCTACTCGCTTTACGAGCAGAAAAATATCCCAGATTTAGCTATTGAGGTAAACATCACCAGTGGAAGTATTGATAAATTAGAACTTTATCGCCGTTTAGGAGTTGCTGAAGTTTGGATTTGGCAATTCAATCGACTTAGGCTTTACCACTTGCGGGAAGAAACACCGTCTGAGTTTTTAGAGACTTACGGCTACGAAGAAATTAAGTCAAGTGAATTATTGCTAGAACTAAATATTGATTTATTAGAAAAATGTATTCAGATTTCAGATGAAATTCAAGCCATTGATGAATTTGAACGAGGTGCGTAAGTTTGGTAAAATTGCGCGTAGACGTAGACATCGCTATTTGCGATCGTTTTACAATAGCCTCATTATTCCACTTTTGGAGGCAAAGACATAACTCTCGAAGTTGATGCACAAGTAGGCATCAAAACGAGAATGGCTATATTGTGCTGTTGATTGATAAGTTTTGTTTAAGCTTTGTTAACGAAGACATAAGCTTTGTCACAAATAGATAAGCATTCTGAACGAAACAAGTTATGTTGTTAACGAACGGACAAGTTTTCGTTAATAACTGGTAAGCATGAGGAGTTTTTTGAGCAAAATATTTACTCACCTTGAAAGGGCTAGTCTTTTATACTCAACATATTTCAGCTTGTATTATTAAGATTTACCCAAAAATTGATTAATTTGAAATTGCAGTTTTTCTCGTAATTGTTGTGCCTGTTGATAGGCTACTGTACGCCCTTTGTTTGAGTGATTATCCAATTCTGCTGGTTCTAAAGGGCTAATAAAGTAACGCAGACGAGTTCTGATTGCCCAAATTCCCATTGAGGGAAACAGGAGTAAGACCAATATCAAAGGCGAGAAAGGCAAGAATGGTAATTTAACTAGTTGTTGCAATTTGGTAAAATTAACAGCCCAAGGATGCAGAAATTCACTGCCGATGCAAACTACTGGGAGAATGGGAATATGATAGCGATCGCTCAACTTCATAAAACTCACATCAAACTTTTCTAGCTGATAGCGTTTTTTCCAACCTTTCAGAGGACCGCGGATACCTTCGGGTGCATATAAGAGGATTTTATCTTGGGCGATAGCTGCCTCAAAATCATCTAATTCGGCTCGCACACCACCTAAAACCTGCGACCATTTAGGTGGTAGCCACCAAATCACCCAAGGATGCTCAAATAATGCTGGACTTGCTACGGGTTGTACTACCCATCCTTTAGCTTCACTTAATAAGTAACCCAATGTCAAAAAGTCCCAAGGAAAACACATTCCAGCGTGATTCATTGCCACAATTAATGGCCCTGTTGGCGGTAAGTTTTCGACTTGTTGTAATTCTCCCCGAAAATAGTATTTAACGATGGGACCAAGAACTTCTGAGCGAAAAGCTTGTTGATATTTGGGATCAAATTCACCAATTTCTTTTCGAGGTGAACGAAAACCCAAACGCAACCAACGACTCAGCAGCGCCAGATAAAATCCGCCAGGAATTAAAAATAACCCATATTCTAGCCAATTCCAACCATCTGGATCTGTGTGATAGTGCTGCCAATGGCGGTTGAATAAAATTAGCCAGCCTGGAGGATACCAAAGACAAAACCAATCAAACCAGCTAAATATATAGCCTTCACCTGGTAATTTTTCCAGTTGAGTGTTTAGGAGGTTTTCGGAATGTTGATTAATCAAAACAGTTAAATATTATTAGGCGAAAATTATATTAAAAATTAATTTTAGCTTTCTAGTTTTATCATTAGCATCCTACCATAGAAGTAAAATTAGCTACAGATTTGGTTGCTTAAACTAGCAATGATTTGGAAAATTTATCAAGGCAAAATATTAAACAAAACTTATTATATATAGGAATACTATTTGATTCAATAAGGTTACATAATACTATTTTGGGGTCACATATCAGACAAAATTTAATATTTATTTTATAGATGCCTTCTACGGTGAACACTGACAACAGAATATTGATGTTTCGCCAAAAGATGAAATTGATAACAACTGATGATTGTGCAAATTCTTCCTCAAGTTGGAGGCAAATGGCGAGACACCTGTCTTACTCTTCCTACTATGGAACTAGGAAAGCCAGTAAAAATTTCAGATTTAATCCGTGAACTTCGGCAGCAACTCAATGTCTCTCAGGAAAAGTTTGCAGCGAAGTTGGGGGTTTCCCTGCGAACAATCAATCGCTGGGAGAACGGATCTACAGTGCCTTCACAGATGGCACTAAAGCTAATCGAAGAAATGTTAGAGAAAATGGGCGAACCAGGCAAAAGACTAGTGAATGAGTATCTCCCGAAACCGGAGCAACGGGAGGACTTTTAAGATGATGGTGAAAGTACCCGAAAAATTTTTGATGATGCGTTCTTGGTTCATAGCTTTTGGTGTGATGATTCTGCCAGTCATGGCGGCGCTGCTGCTAACAAAACTGTTGTTGCCAGTCTTTGAGCCGAGCGTATTTACATTATTTTATGCTGCGGTGGCAGTCAGCGCTTGGTATGGCGGCATGAGACTTGGAGTGTTAGCGATCGCCTTATCTGTGACGATCGCCCTCTATTTTTTGATTGAGCCAGTCTACTCCTTGGATTTCCTCAGCCTGAAAGTCTTGGTACGATTAACCACATTCTCACTAGTATCCTTCTTAATTACTGCACTCTCTTCCGAGTTACGAACTGCAAGACGCAAGGCAGAGACAAGCCTCAAGTTGTGGCAAAATAGCGAAATGCGGTTTAGCCGACTGGCAGAATCCAACATTATTGGAGTTATCGTCACTGAGATGAACAACGGCTCGATCATCGAAGCCAATGATGCTTTTCTGAAGATGATCGGCTATACGCGAGAAGATTTTTCCACTAAGCAAATGAACTGGCGCGACATCACCCCACCAGAGTATTTTCTTTTGAGCGAACGTTCAGTGGAAGAAATAAAAATTACTGGAGTATGTAAGCCCTTTGAGAAAGAATACATTCATAAAGATGGCGATCGCATTCCCGTTTTGCTCGGTTCTGTTATTTTGGCAGACACTCAAGAAACGGTCATTGGCTTCGTTGTTGATTTAAGCGAACGCAAACAAGCAGAAGCGGCATTACAGCAAGCCAATGAGCGGGTCACACGGACTCTAGAAAACATGAGTAATGCATTTATTACTCTAGATCGGGACTGGCGAATCATCTACCAAAATGCCGAAGCAGAGCGAATTAACGGCAAACCCCGCACAGAGGTCATTGGTAAGTCGCACTGGGAGGAGTGGCCCGCATCGGTAGGCACGAATCTAGAGCGCCAATACCGATGGGCGATGGCAGAGCAAATTCCTGTTTACTTCGAGCATCACTACTACTCACCATCCCAGTATGACTTGTGGCTGGAGATTCACGCCTACCCTTGTGAAGATGGTCTTGACATTTTCTTCCGCGACATCAGCAAACGCAAGCAGGTAGAGAAGGCAGTCCAAGCAAGTGAGGAACGGCTGAGGAGTTTTGTGAAAGCGAATATAGTTGGCATTCTCTTTGGTGATATCAATGGTAGCATCACTGAAGCCAATGACGAGTTTTTGCGAATTGTTGGCTATACCCAGGAGGATATTCAGACAGGTAGATTACGGTGGTCTGATATCACGCCATCTGAGTACCAATATTTAGATGAACTCGCTATTGCTGAGGCCAGAGCCAAGGGAACCTGTACTCCTTATGAGAAGGAATGTATTCGCAAGGATGGTTCCAGTGTCCCGGTTGTAGTTGGCTATTCCCTTTTAGGAGAATCTCGGCACAAATCAGTCGCATTCATTCTGGATATTAGCGATCTCAAACAAACTAAAAAAGCGCTGAGTCAGAGTCAAGAGCAATTTCAAGCTTTTATGGACAATATTCCCGCCGCCGCATGGATTACCAATGCAGAGGGACGTGTACTTTACGTCAGTCCAACTTATCTGAGGACATTCAATTTAGCAAAAAATAAGGCAATCAATAAAAACATTTTTGAGCTATACCCAGCCCAAATCGCTCAACCCCTCCTCCATAACATTAGAATGGTTGCCCAAACTAATCAGGTCGTTGAAACCATCGAGTCTGCCCCACGCACAGATGGCACTCTGGGGGAGTTTTTGGTATATAAGTTTCCCATTGCCGACGCGTCTGGGCAACGCCTAGTAGGAGGGGTTGCAATTGATATCACCGAACGCGAACGCGCCCTTCGGGAACGTCAGCTTGCAGAACAAGCCTTACAAGAGCGTAGTGAAAGACTCAAACTGCTTTCTGAAACAACCAGTGATTTGCTTTCAACTGAGCGCCCCTTGGATTTAATGAACAGCTTATTTAGCAAACTCTCGGCGCAGATGGATTTGCATTTTTACTTTCACTATTTAATCGATACGCACGAAAATAAGCAGAAATTTCGGTTAGTAGCTTGGAATGGTATTACTGATGAAGTATTTCAAGCAATTCAATATCTGGAATTTAATGAAGGGATGTGCGGACAGGTAGCAGAAGAACGCCGTCAAATTGTGATCAATAATGTGCTGCACTCTACCCATGCAAATGCCCAGATCCTCCGTGATTTGGGAATTACAGCTTATGCAGGTCAACCATTAATTGCTCAAGGAAAGCTGCTTGGTGTCCTCTCCTTTGCCAGCCGCACCCGTACCCGCTTCACTTCTGGGGAAATTGCTCTATTACAAGCAACCTCCGATCAGGTGGCGGTTGCTCTGGAACGCGCCCAGTTAATGGCTTCGTTACAGCGACGCAAAGAAGAATTGATCCAAGCTAACCGAATCAAAGATGAATTTTTAGCGGTTCTTTCCCACGAACTCCGCACGCCGCTAAACCCGATTCTAGGATGGTCAAAGTTACTGCAAACTAAAAAGTATGATGAAGCAACCACCACTCGCGCTCTCGAAACTATTGAGCGCAATGCCAAGCTTCAAACCCAACTAATTGAAGATTTGCTGGATGTCTCTCGCATTCTGCAAGGTAAACTTAGCCTGAATATTACGCCTGTAAATCTGGTAACTGCGATCGCCGCAGCTATAGAAACTGTACGTCTAGCTGCTGAAGCCAAATCGATCAATTTGCGATTTACGATTTCAGACTTCGGCTTACCTCGGCTCCGGCTCCATCGAGCGAAGTCGAGATGCTCGGCACAAGTCGCTCAGTCGAACGATTTGGGATTAGAAAATTCTCACGAAAATTTGGATGACAATTTAAAATCCCAAATTCAAGTTGCGCTGGAAGCACACCAAAGAAACGACCCGAAATTTCTCGTAATAGGTGATTCCGGTCGCTTGCAGCAAGTTATTTGGAATCTACTTTCTAATGCGATTAAGTTTACACCCCAAGGTGGAGAGGTAGAAATCAGTTTAGAATCTATTGGTTCTCAGGCTCAACTTCGAGTGCGTGATACAGGTAAGGGAATTAGTCCAGATTTTTTACCATTCGTATTTGAATACTTCCGACAAGCTGATGGCGCAACTACCAGAAAATTCGGCGGACTGGGGTTAGGATTAGCTATTGTTCGTCATATTGTCGAGCTACATGGTGGCACAGTTCAGGCAGAAAGTTTGGGTGAAGAACAGGGAGCAACTTTTACAGTCATGCTACCACTGATCAAGATGCATCTCAATAGCCAGCAGATTGTCTATCAAGGTGATAATTTGCCAGAGCTAAATGGGCTGAAAGTTCTGCTTGTGGATGATGAGCGTGATACGCGAGAGTTAATTGCTTTCATTTTAGAACAGTCTGGCGCGGTAGTAATCCAGGCGGAATCTGCGATGGAAGCACTACGAATTATGCCTCAGTTCCAGCCAAATCTGCTGTTAAGCGACATTGGAATGCCGGAAGTAGACGGCTATATGCTGATGCGTCAAATTAGAGCTATGTCACCAGAACAAGGAGGGAGAATTCCAGCGATCGCCATCACCGCTTATGCAGGTGAGGTTGATTCTCAACAGGCAATTGCCGCCGGATTTTGGCAGCATATCACCAAACCGGTGGAGCCAGCTAAGTTACTTAGAGCGATCGCTAACCTAATTTATAGTTGTAGCAACCTCCCTTAGATCCCCAACTTCGTAAAAGTTGTCGGGGATCTGGATACCGCGAATTTTATCAAAATTTTGATACCAATTGTTAATAGAGGATCTCAATTAACTTTAGTAAGATGCAAATTATATCAATCTCTAATTTACCCATTCATCAGATACAGTATCTAACAGCAAATTCTGGTGGTATTGGTGTTATTGAGAAATATCTACCAGTTTTATTAGGAGAAGTTGATTATTTACCTAATAATTTAGAGGCAATTACTATTACTAGTGATTTACAAGGGATTGACCCTAAAAATCAACAACTTCTCGGTCATCTTGTCATAGAAGAATTAGAAAAATTGGCAGAGAACGGAAAAATTCCCTCACTAAAAAATACAGGCATTATCTTAGCAGGTGATTTATATGCAGAGGTCAATAGACGTAGTGGAGTAGTGGGGGATATCCGAGAAATTTGGCAAGCTTTTAATCGACGATTTTCTTGGGTGGCTGGTGTTGCGGGAAATCACGATAGTTTGGGGAATACACAAGAAGAAATCCAGATTTTTAAACAAAATCGGAGTATTTACTATCTTGATGGTGATATCAGAACAAATGGTGAGCTTAATCTTGCCGGGATTTCTGGTATTATTGGCAAAAAAATTAAACCCTTCAGACGGACTGAGAAAGAATTTATTAAAGCAATTCGGGAACTTATAAAGCAGTCACCAGATATTTTAATTTTACATGAAGGGCCAGATTACCCACAAGGTAATTTGGTTGGGAAAGAATCTATCCGCAAGGAGTTAGAAAAAGTCAATATAACTAAGAATTTATTAGTTATCTGTGGTCATTCTTATTGGAAAGTTCCGATGATCGCTTTAGAAAATGGTATACAAGTCATTAAAGTAGACAGTCGTGTTATCGTACTTCAGGCGAAGAAATAATATCAAGTCCTTATTAAGATATAAAATTGGGCGATCGCAGTTAACATCAAGGCAGAATTCTTTTTACATCAGAATAGGCAAGTATTTTTTCATCTACACTCACCAAAGGAACATCATACATTCTTGCTGTTGAAACGATAATTCTATCGGCTGGATCTGTATGAAATAGGACTTACGCACAGGTAACGGAAAACGAACCACAGAGGACACAGAGGTCACGGAGGAATGAGAGTTTAAGAGGGTTTTTGCGTAAGTCCTATGAAAATTTCCTGGAAATCATTGTTAACTCTTTCTATTTTTTTACATTATACCAAACACGATCAGCAATCATTTTAGTTATGTAATGTTGGGTTTCCTGACTCTACTCAACTGACGAGATCGGCGATCGCTCCTGAAGTCGAAACTACGCTTTCAGGCTGATAACGGATACCAGCTTGCTTGAAGCGATGTAAAGCTTCACCCAAGCGATCGCAGTCGGCAATCAAACTGATCCTGACATAACCTTCACCTGCAACCCCAAAGGCGTTACCTGGAGTCAAAACAACGCCTGTTTGCTGCAACACGTTCAGAGCAAAATCTGTGGAACCAACGCCCACAGGACACTTCACCCAAAGATACATTGTCGCCTGAGTTTTGGGGATATCCCAACCCAACTCTCCTAATCCTTGAATCAGGAAATCGCGGCGGGTGCGGTAGCGTTGTTGTACCTCGTGCAAATACACATCTGGCAGTTGTAAAGCTGTTTCAGCTGCTGTTTGTAAGGCGGCAAAAATGCCGTAATCTAAGTTAGTTTTCAGTGTCCGCAAACCTTGAATTACATGGCGATTACCCACCACAAACCCAACACGCCAACCAGCCATATTATAGGTTTTAGATAAGGTGTGAAATTCCACACCAATATCTTTCGCACCGGGAATTTCTAACAAACTGGTGGGTTGATAACCATCAAAAGCTAACTCGGCATAGCATAAATCATGCACCAGCAAAATTTCATATTTGCGGGCAAAGGCGACGATTTCTTCAAAGAATTCGCGCGGTGCTGTGGCGGCGGTAGGATTGCTGGGATAGTTGAAATACAGAATTTTAGCTTGTCTGGCAACTTCGTCAGGAATTGCAGCTAAATCGATTAACCAGTCATTTTCTGGTTTGAGAATCAAACTGTGGATTTTCCCACCAGCGATCGCCGGTCCCCGAAAATGTGCCGGATAAGCTGGGGAAGGAACCAGAACTAAATCCCCAGGGTTAACGTAGGCGAGGGCTAAATGAGTTAATCCTTCTTTAGAACCCAGCAATGGCAAAGCTTCGCTATCAGGATCGAGAACCACACCATAACGGCGATGATACCAATTGGTGATGGCACGGCGGAAACTAGCTGTGCCCTCAAAGGGCGGATAACCGTGATTGGCGGGATCTTTTAAAGCGGCGATCGCTGCCTCTACAACTGGTGCTGGCGTTGCACCATCGGGGTTTCCCATACCCAAATCAATTAAATCTAACCCTTGTTCCCGTGCTTTAGCTTTCAGTTCATCTAAACGGGCAAATACATAAGGTGGTAGTTTTTGTATACGTTCTGCTGGGACAATCCAATTTAAACTCATAAAACCTCGTCACTGATTCCCTTGGGCGAAACTCGATTCGTAGTGTCTCTACTATCTATAGGTGCAGTGGTGGAAACCATTGCCGCCATCAACTGTTCCAACGCGACTTTAAAGGGTAGTCGATGGATGTCAGAATTAGGAACTAGAGCAATTTCGGCGGCTGTTTGCAACTCGCCTAATGTAATATTGCCCAATCCCAAATCACTTAATTTTTGGGGTAGTCCAATTTCTGCGTAGAACTTTAACAACTGTTGTCGTGCTGATGCAGCAAGTTGATTGCCTTGTAGCATTTCTTCTAAACGCAGTTGTACCAAAATCCCAAAAGCAACCTTTTCGCCATGAATACTGCCATGCCCGGAAATATGCGTTAAACCGTTATGCACGGCATGGGCTGCAACTGTGCGACACTGCGCCCCACCAAGTCCGCCAACTACCCCGGCGAGTAACACAGTGGCATCTACGACTTCTCGCCAAACTTCACTACCTGGTTCTTTCAGGGCGGCGGCTGACTTTTGCAACAGGATATCTCGCAAAACTCGCGCTTGTTGGACTGCGGCAATAATTAAAGTATCTTGCAAATGTCCACTGCTAACTGAGGCTTCATACCACTTAGCGATCGCATCACCAATTCCAGCTACTAAAGTATGTTGTGGTGCAGTTTTAATCAACTCATAATCGAGTATCAGTAAATCGGGACAACGAGATAGCCCCACATCGTAGAGAAACGCCCCATCTTCCGAATAAACATTGGATAAGGCACTCCAAGCGGCACAGGTAGCCCCAGAAGTCGGAATTGTCACCACTGGTAACTGTAACTCCTGCGCGACTAATTTCGCTGTATCCAGGGCTTTGCCGCCACCGACACCAATAATCACATCAGCTTTATGTTCTTTTGCCGTTTTCTTTAAAGATTTCAGGCTAGCTTCACAGCAATCTGCACCATAAGAAGCTTGAACAGGATATAACTGTTGGGTTTCTAAAACTGGTTGCAAATTTTGTTGGCTGATGGCCAGAGTAGACTTACCTGCCACAATTAAGGGACGACTTCCCAAACAGGCGATCTCGGCTGCGGCTGCTTGCAACACCCCAGAACCACGAATTACTTTTGCTGGGGAAACTGTGAGCGTCAAAAATGAACTAGAGGTTTGAGTAGACAAAGAAGGTTGAGTAGAAAAACTATTGGACATATAATCTAGTTTGCCAAAACTTTGATATTTCTTAACCAAATAGACTGGTGATCAGGGATACTTGTTGCCAACCTGGTTTTTGGATAGCTCCAACCTTACACCCGGCTGATCTTGGTTTGAGCCAAGGAATGAAATAGACAAAGCCTGTTGCCGACTGATTGAGTAGTTTGACGACCTTGCTTGAATCTATGATGCCCATTGCCCTGAAATTCCGAACTATCAAAGTTTTGAATAACCTTATAACTAATTAACATTACCATTGTCAGATTCTCAAGAAAAGCGATCGAGAATTGATAATGTGTAAGTGTTCATGCTATTTAATCCAATGTTTAGAGGTTGTTTTAGAAGTGGTTGGCTGTGACTTTAGGCATTTAGATCCCCCCTAACCCCCCTTAAAAAGGGGGGAACCGGAATCAAAGTCCCCCAATTTATCGGGGAGCCACTGCGGTCTTGGGGAGCCAGTCCGGTCTTCTCCCAGGGGGAGACGCTAAAAGCGTTAGCGCCGGCGGCAAGCGAGTCCGCGTTCGCTTTTAGCGTCTCGTAGAGAGCGTCTGGGGTTTCCCCCTCCGGGTTCGGCAGTCCCTCTTTCTTGGGGCAACAAGACCGGGCTGCCTCACCAAGTGGAGGATCTGGCGTGTCTCCCCAAGTAGAGCAAGTGGCGTGGATTTAGGGGGATCTAGAACTTCTAGTACCGACAAGAGGACTTTTCAAACATCCTCTTAGCTACAGACAGATAGATATGTATGGGCGCATATTTGCACGCCACTATAAATGATTCATTTGCTTTTCCTGCAAATATTTTGCAAAATGACAACAGTGGTAGTTAGGAAAACAACTGATAAATCACAACTATCAGTACCCATTACCCGCACGCTGATCAACTTTTTTCCACAGTGGAACCACTAAAGTTTGAATATCTTAATCTAAAAATAACCATTAATGTATCAGTAAATACAAAATGATTTTTGTTATTCTGATACAAAGTAAATTATTTTTTCTTCTGGGCATCCCTTCTCTACGAGACGCTACGCGTAGCTTGCTTCCACGAAGTGGTACGGCTCCGCTCAGGGCAAGTGGGCATTGGGCATTGGGAACAGACAAGGGAAAGGCAAAGAAAAAACTTGTCCCCTTATCTCCCTCATCTCCCTCATCTCCATCTGCTTCTTAAGCGGTGGGTTTTGGCAATTGGGCGAAATTGTCTGTGTAAATTTGGACTGTGACTGGGGAATTTTGATGAGAAATGAGCGATCGCTTCACCTCACCCAAGTAAACTGGTACAGAAATTCCTATTTCCGGGTGGATGATGGTACGAGCGCGAACTGTCAAATTTTCATCTTCCCGTGTACCTGAGCGACCATAAGAAAAGAGATTACTAGCTGCTTGACGTAAAGTTGCTTCTAATTGTGTGGGTGTAATTTGGGGTGATGTGGCAATTACCGCTTGGGTTGAGCCATTGTCATAAACGAGAGTGTACCTCACTGCTCCGGGAATCACAGTCCGACTCAAAGGGACTATTGAGAGTCCAAATAAACCACCAGTCAGCACCAGCATAAAGCCAGTCGTACCCACCAGCCGAAAGCGGATGCCCCATTTGAAAATAAAAGCCAAAACTACTAAGGCAGCAAATGCCAAGGTAGCTATACCTGACCATTGGGTGTACTGAAGAAAGTTAGCTGTTGTGAGCATAAGGTTGGTTATGGATGCGTCTTTTTTTTTCGTTACCGACACACCCATTTTACCGAGAGCTTACACCGATTACCTGTGAGGTTGCATAAAACAATTTGCCCAGAGCAAGTTGTATCACGTAGTAATAGCAGGTTAAGAGACAGTCCTCCAAGAAAAACGTAAGCCTTGGCTTAGAGGTTGTTTGAAAAGTCCCCTTCTCGGTAGCAAAACGTTTAGATCCCCCTAAATCCACGCCACTTGCTCCCCAAGACCGCAGTGGCTCCCCGATAAATTGGGGGACTTTGATTCTGGTTCCCCCCCTCCAACCATTACACGTAGTATCAGTTGAGTTGGGGTTTAAATCGCCGACTCCAACTGTCTTTAATTTTGAAGTAATAAGTAATGAGTAATGGGTATTACTCATTACTCATTACTTATTATTCATTTATTTAATAATATTGATATCGTACTTATACCATAAGTAGGATTCTCCGCTTAATTCTCCTTTCTTTACATACAAAGAAATAGGTTCTGGCGGGTTACAAAGACCTAACTTAACTTCAGCAATCATGCTTTATGTTCCTTTATAAAAGTTTTTAAATTGTGCCTAACTGAGAAAAATAATAAATATACAAAAGGGCATCTACAAGAGATGCCCGTCATGTAGGAAAACCCCAAAAGGTTGTCCCTACACCTTCCCAACAATCAGCAACAGTGACTAATTAGGTAGTTAGTCACACTCACAGACGTGAATATAGTAATCTTATTAACTAAAAACTCTAGATGTCCCCAGTGCATACACTGAAAAAACTAATAGCTAATTTTGATGAGATGCAAGTTTGTCTTTTGGTTTATAACCATTTACTACTCCACAAATAGCAGCCAAAATTAACCATGAAAGGGCATTCAAACGAAAATCGAAGAGGGTTACATCTACTGTATTCAATAGAACCCACCCAACAAGGGTCAAAAGATAACTGAAAAATATCAATCTGTCTCCTGCATTTAGATATTTTGACTTTCGCAGTAATTGCACGCCTGTAATCAAAATCCAAGCTAGTAAGCCACAAAATAAAAAAGCACTAGGAAAACCAGTTTCAGCAGATAACATCAAAAACAAGTTATGGGGATGACCCAAGGCTATCTGCATCTTTGCTGTGTAAAGTGTACCAAAACTGCGTAACCCCCAGCCAGTCCAAGGATGTTGTTGAGCTAAAGACCAGGCAAATTCCCACTGAGTTTTTCGCATTAAAGCGACTGGTCTATCTGGATACATATCGTCATTTAACCTTGCCCAAAAGAATGCAGGAACTACCCGCCGAAAAATTTGAGCGACTGGTGAGGGAGCAAAAGCTGCCAAAAGTACACTAGAGACGATCGCAGCAACGCCACCGACAAGAACGCGCCAACCTTGGTAGAGTGCATAAGCTAAACAGGCAAAAATAGCGATTGCCCACCCATTGCGTGAGTTGGTGAAAATCAAGGCAATGAAATTCGCAATCACCGCCACGGTTAGGAAGAGGAGGGGGACTGGGGAGTGGGGACTGGGGAGTGAATTCTTACTAATACCCAATCCCCAATAGCCAATCACCAATCGCCATTGTTCCAACCACAACCCTAGAGCAAGGATGAAAACTATTGTGAGATAAGCTGCGAAGGTGTTAGCGTGCAAGAAAAGTGAAGCGATGCGGCCTGGTGGATTTCCCCCTGGTCTAATTGTCCAACTGAACACAACCCATACAAATTGGAACTTAAAACTCCAGCCTAAAAATAACTGTCCCAAGCCGAGAATTACCACTGGCATGGAACCGATCACCAAAACCCAAGCCATTTGCCGCAATTGGGCAAATGTTTGAATCAGAGCGCTATGGGCAGCGAAAAGTAAAAAGAATGGTAATAAATTAAATAAGCCGAGGAAAGCTGCTGTCTTGTCTTGGGCAAACCCAGCACTCACGATCATTAATACACTCAAAAGGGCAAATCCCCAGTTGAGGGGGCGGCGATTAATTTTGCGGGATTGTTTGAGCCAAGTTATTAATGAGACAAAACCGACAGTCACAGCCCCGACTAAAGGACTCAATGGGAAGATTAACAGTGCCCATAGAGAGTAGTTCCAAGCAGATTGCCAACGAGACTTGAAATAGTCAAAAACCTTGTTCAAGCTGGCTCCCAACATTCCTCACGAGTGAGGCGAATTTGAGCTAGGGTGAAGATAGTAGGGATGATTCGACCATAGTTAGTGGCGATCGCTCTCCACCCTAAATCTGCAACAAACCAAGTCCACATGATTGGGCCAATCACGGCAAACATGGTGCGGGCTGCCCCATAACGAGCTGCACTCACTGTCATCCCCCGTTGCGCCATTTGCATCGCTACATAGCTTTGAAATTGCGTTGCAGCCGCCTCTGAGCCTGTAATTGCAGCTTGTTTTGCTACTTCATAAGTAGCAAAGTGGATGGCAAATTGACGGGCAATTTGCTTCAGTACAAGTGGCTGGAGAAGAGAAGTAACCGCGATCGCACTACCGCCTTTGAACAGCAACCCCAAGGGGTCAGGCTGCAATAAAAGTGGTAGCGGTTCTTTTAGTTCTGATTTGAGCAGCTGACGTTGCACCTGTACAGTCAATTTTTGTTTTTCCTGTTCAGGTAATTTTTTCCACACCTGTCCTAGCAGATGCAAAAATACTTCTGCTTCTAAATCAATGGTTGCCAGCCGATTAGAATAGGGAATTTTTAGATACTTACATACTTGAACTAAGGCTTGTCGGTAAGTTACCTGGCCTGTGCGTCCCCGTAATACCGTCATCCCATCTGCCGCCAAAAACCGAAAGCGTCCCTCTAGTGAATCTAACCAAGCTTTGCGGTCTTGGCTTTGCACTTCGATGGGTTCGGGTGTGTGTACATAGTCTAGGGGATTGAACTTACGACTAAATAGAATTGCCGTTAAGTCTTGCAATTCTTCTTCGGTCGCTAACTCTAGTGCCGCCCTCATTTCATCCAATTTCCCATCCTCCCTTCCGTGCAGCTTTCTGTACCTTATTCTACTATTAGCTTTCAGCAGTCATCGGGAAATGTGGGTGGAAACCCCGTTTCTAGCACGGCTTTACATTGAACTAGTACATCTCACAGAATAATGACCAATATATATAAATAACTAATAACTAGGGACTATTGACTTATGACTGATATTGCTGTGATTGGTGCCGGAATCGCCGGTTTAGTCTGCGCCCAGCAGTTAAGTCAAGCTGGATATTCGGTGGTAGTGGTGGAAAAATCGCGTGGTTTGGGAGGAAGACTAGCTACACGCCGCTTGCATGGAACTTGGGCTGATCATGGGGCTTGTTACCTGAAGCCAAAGGGTGAATTGTTGGGACGTTTTGTGGAAATATTGCGATCGCGCCATATCCTCGAAGTTTGGACAGAGGAGGTTTACGAACTCACAGCAGGCGTTGCTTTATCTGAACCCAAAAACCGCAGTCCGCGTTATGTTGCACCTGGGGGAATGAGTGCGATCGCTAAATCCCTCGCCCCTGGTTTAGAAATATTCCTGAATCAGCGTGTCATCGCTATTACCTCAACTCCCGAAAATAGTTGGCGTTTGACTCTCGAATCTAACAACGAAGAATTAACAGCAAAAGCAATAGTCCTGGCCATTCCTGCGCCCCAAGCGGTGATGCTGTTAGAACCTTTGGGTGAAAGTGTATTGGATGGAGTATTTCTTGATAACTTGCGTTCTGTAGAATTTTATCCCTCAATTAGTGCGATCGCTGGATATCCATCTACATCCCAACCCCTGCCTCAGTGGAAAGCTCTAACTTTTGTGAATGATACCGATTTAGCTAAAACAAAAAGAAGCCTCTCGCTCACCCTGTACTCAGGGGAGCGATGAGGTGAATTTTTGGGCAATGAGGAAGTGACCAACAAGCGAAATTGAACGCAGTTCAATCAGTAATGTTGGTCGGTGAGGAATTGCCATCTTCCGGTCTGTCTTGAGATTGAATATATTGCTTTAAAGTCGTAATGGTTACACCGCCACAACTGGCAACAAAATAAGAGCCATT